>NZ_AUBW01000021.1 GCF_000429445.1 Algoriphagus terrigena DSM 22685 | reverse complement strand
CAGCCCAACTCAGAGACCCTATTCCTCTCGTCTTTTTTTCTTTTTGTCGTTTCATAGTAGTTTACCTGGTGTAAACTCAATTCAGGACAAGTCAAAAACCTAAATTCCATCATGTACTTTTTGCCCTACAATCGCTCATTAAAGGAATTTTCCAGGGAACTGAGAAATCAGTCCACGCTATCGGAAATCCTGCTTTGGCAGAAACTGCGAGCTGGTAGCATGAGAGGATATGCCTTCAACCGGCAAAAAACCTTAGGGAATTACATCGTGGATTTCTATTGCAAAAAACTAAACTTGGTGATCGAGATAGACGGGGATTCTCATCTTCATGAAGACGTTTTTCTAAATGATGTAGCGAGACAAAGTACTTTGGAGGAACTGGGGCTATCTTTCTTGAGGTTTTCTGATTTGGAGGTCAAAAAACATATGAATGCTGTTCTTGCCCAAATTAGCTTTTACATCGACGATTGGGAAGCCGGTCATTTGAGATAAATCCCCCCGACCCCCTTTAGGAAAGGGGGAGTTGCGGCAATTCGATCTATAAAAGTTTACTTTAAAGGTTGCGCCCATAAGGACTATACTCATAAAAAAAGTGTCCAGGGCCAAAACCCCAAACACTTTTCTATTCCTTGCGCCTGAATTTCCTAAATCAAGGACGTAGCTAGGACCAAACTCCCCAACTCTCCCGAAGGCCTCGTAAATCGTATCTCGTAAATCGTACTTCCTATTCGTGTTCCCCATGTTCGCCGTGCACATGCCCGTGCTCGAGCTCTTCCTTGGTTGCTTCACGCACCTCATTGATCTTTCCCTCAAAGTGCAGATCAAATCCCACCAGTGGATGATTGAAGTCCAGCAAGAGGGTTTCGCCCATGTTTTTGAGGACTTTGGCCTGCATGCTGTAGCCGTTTTCATCTACCAAAGGCAGGAAATTTCCCTCGTCCAGCATCTCGGGGGAGAAGCCTCTCTCTCCGGAAAACTGCTCCGCTGGCAGTGAGATCACCAACTCGTCGTCGGGCTCTCCATAGGCATCTGCCACAGCGATGTCGAAGGCAAAGCTTTCCCCTTCTGCCTTGCCGGCCAGCAGTTCTTCAAACTTTTCCGGCAGGCCACTTTGCCCAAAAAGAAAGTAAAAAGGATCTTCCTCGTCACGGATTTCCACGCTGAAAGGCGCCGACTCGATGCCGTCTTCTTCCTTGCTCACTTTGAGTTCGTAGGTCAGTCCGACCACTGCATTTTCCTGGATTTTCATAGTTCCGGTTGATTTATTTGGTTAGGCCGTATTGCAGGCGGATGCGCAACCGCTCCATCAGCACGCTCCACTTGCTGCGGGGCGTGGAGGATTGGAGGGGTTTTGCTGCGCGAAAGATAAAGTACTGGTAGTCTTTTTCGTCAAAGAAGAGCGGATAGGTTTCCATCTTTTCGAGGTAAAAGCCGTTTGCGGTGATGCTTTTGATCAGGTCACCGGAGTCCAAAGGCTGGTCGATGACCTGGAGTTTTTCGGGTTCATTTTCGATCATCCACTGCAGATATCTCGGCGAAGGGATGTGGATGAAGATCACCGAATCTTGGTGCGCATGCTTGTTGATGTTCTGGAAAAGACGAAAATGCTGATCCACCGGGATATGCTCCAGTACATCGGGAAAGACGAAGAAGTCGAAGGTCTTGCCTTTCTTGTCAAAGTCAGACATGTCCGACACTTCAAAGTGCAGATTGGATTGGGATTTCCAGAGGACTTTGGCTTTCTCGATACTCTCCGGGGAGATGTCCACCGCAAGGACTTCGCCTTTGGTCACCTGTGTAGCCAAAAGATGAGATACGGTGCCGATCCCGCAACCCACTTCGAGGATACGGTGATTCGCCTGCAAGCCTGCGTCTTTCACCTTGGCAAGGATGCTGAGATGCCGGGAGTTGATTCCGGTCTTTTGCTGCTTTTCGGCAAACTGGTCATAGAAACTGACAACCTGTTCTTTCTGCTCGGGCTTAGGCGCTTGCATGGGTCTCTTTGTAGGTGAAGAATATGCCGGCAATCAGGGTGACCAGGATCAGGTATTGGAACAGTACCGTCGCGGTCTTGGTCGCGTAATAGCTCGACGGCTCAAAGGTAAAGACAACTTCATGATCTCCGGCGGGAATTTCCAGTCCGCGAAGCAGGTAATTGACCCGCACGATCGGAGCTTCTTTCCCGTCAATGGTCGCCGTCCAGCCTTTCGGATAGTGGACTTCCGAGAAGACCGCCAATCCGCCCTGTGTCATGGAAGCCTGGTATTTCATCTCATTTGGTGAATTGGAAGTCAGCGAGATCTGTCCTGCTCCTGCTGGAATCTGCCCAAACTCCTGCGTGTTGAGCGTAGCGGTGGTCTTGGTGTTGATCTCTCCCAAAAGCTCGATCTCTTCATTGTTGCTTTGTACTGGCCGAACTTCGCTGGGCACCCAAGCAGCGCCGTTGGCCTGTGGGTTTTCGAAGACTGCATTGGCCTCTGACCCTGCGATGAGGTATTTGGTGTTGAGCATATTGATCACCCCCGTACCTTCCCAGTCGAAGTTTCCTTCTTGCGCTTTGGCGATAAAGTCCTCCAACTCCGGCTGAAGCTGGTTTTCGACCAAATCCTGATAACGTCTCAGCTTGGCACCGTGATAGCCTCCCAGACTGTTGAAGCGATAGGCCGTGCGTGCACCCTGCGTCAATCCTTCAGAGAGAGGCAACACGCGGAAATAACTTTGATCCGCAGCGATGGATTTTTCGGCAGGAGTTTCTGCGAAAAACTGCCGCGATGGATTGCCTTGAAACGATTCGTTGTTGAGATATCGTCGGTTGATCGTCCAGACGTCCAAAGTGATCAGCGCGATCAACGCCGCACCGAGGATGAGGTCGGAGATCTTTCCCTTGAGATAGAAATAGATCAGACCGGCAGCAAGCGCCACGAAAGCAAAACTTTTCCAAGCCGAGGCTGAAAGCATTGCTTTGCGGTCGACTTTGATCGCACTTGCGAGCCACTCCGGCAGGCCTGCATCGGCTGCTCCTTCAAATCGGAAGAATGCTCCGGAAGCCACCGCAAGGATCAAGGTCAGTCCTCCGACGATCCCTCCGGCAAAGAGAAGTGGCTTGAGATCGCCCTTTTTTGCCAATCGTTCCAGGGAAATCATTCCCAAGACCGGGATGGCAAACAGGGTCATTCCCAATGCCATGGACACCGCACGGAACTTGTTGTAGCCGGGCAGGATGTCAAAAAGTGCGTAGTTGAACCACGCGAGATTCTTTCCCCAGCTCAGCATCAAAGAGATGACGATGATCGTCCCGAAGGTGATCAAACTCTCTTTTGGCGCAGCCCAGATGCCCAAGACTGCCAGGAAAACCAAGATTACGCTGCCGTACATGGGGCCGCCGGTGAAGGGCTGATCACCCCAATAAGTCGGCGCGCCCTGTAGGAATCCATTAATCTGGGCATTGTCGATGCCCTGTGCGCGGAGTGCTTTTTCGGAAGCAGAGCCTTCGGGAAGTGGCGTATTGCTGCCTCCTCCGTAGAAGTCGGGCACGAGTAGGGTGAGTGTTTCCAGCTTCCCGTTGGACCAGCCAAAGGCATAGTCTCGGTCCAGTCCGGATGATTTTGTTTCGAGAGTTGTGTTGCCGCGGGTGGAAAAGGGGCTGTATTCGAGGGCGGTGGCGAGTCTGCCGATATTGCCACCGACGGCCAGGATCGCTCCGAGTACCAGGAAGCCAAGCGTCTTGGAAAGACCGGGAAGGCCCTCTTTTTTCCAATCAAAGACAAGCCTGACGCCGACATAGATCACGGAGATAATCAGCGTGTAATAGGTGATCTGCAGGTGGTTGAACTTCAGCTGAAGCAAAAGTCCCAATGCCAGCAGCGCCGCACCGAGGACTCTTTTTCCCTCAAAGGCTAGATGGATACCTGCCAAGATCATGGGAATCAGACACACGGCCCAGATCTTGGCGTTGTGCCCCGCTTCGAGCGAGAGCAGGTTGTAAGTGTTGAAAGAGAAGGCGATCGCGCCGCCGATGGCGAAAACAGGCCGGACGCCGAAGCTGAGCAGCAGGATATACATGCCCACCATCCCAAAAAACAGTCCGCTGATCGGATGGGGAAGACCAAACGTCAGCACTTTGATCAGGGTGTTGGTAATGTCGCCCGGAAACTCCAGACTGACGAAATAGGAGGGCATCCCGCCAAACATGCTATTCGTCCAAAGGGCTTGCTCGCCGGTTTGCTCCCGATAGTCCAGCACCGCTTTGGCCGAGCCTTCCCACTGCAGGATGTCGCCCTGGAAGATGATCTTCCCATCGAAAACCATGGGAGAGAAATACAGCACCACGATGAGGTAAAAAAGAACAACCCCCAAGAGGTGGGGAAGGAGTTCCTTCTGAAAATTTAGCTTCATGTACGGAGTTTCAAAATTTAGGCTGCAAAATAGGGATTTCGGGGGAAAGGATTGGCCGGGGCGGGGAAGTTTGGAAGAAGGAAGTCGGGAGATGGGAGGTCGGCGGTCGTCCGGCAAGCTCAGAAGCCTTCTTCGGCGCAGTTTGCAGTTGCAGTGACGCTGGGGTTCCTAAAGCGTAGACGAATATCCGCTTGAAATTCCATCTCAGTGATCTTAACGTGTAACATCGCGGATACTCATATTATTTTTCCTCCAAAACCTCAAAATCATTACTTTTGCAGCCTATAGATACCGATCCGAATGTTTGATAATTTAAGTTTAAAGCTTGACCGGGCTTTCAAAACCCTGAAAGGAACCGGGAAAATCACCGAAATCAACGTAGCATCCACCGTAAAGGAGATCAGAAGAGCTCTGATCGATGCCGACGTCAACTATAAAGTAGCCAAGGAAGTCACCGACAAGATCAAGGAAGAGGCCATGGGCCGCGACGTGTTGATCTCTGTCTCTCCGGGCCAACTCCTTGTGAAGATCACCCAAGAGGAGCTGACCAAGCTCATGGGCGGTTCCAAAGTGGACATCAAATTGAGCGGCGATCCTGCCGTGATCCTGATCTCAGGTTTGCAGGGTTCTGGTAAGACGACTTTTACCGGTAAACTCGGAAGCTTGCTGAAGAGACAGGGACGTCAGGTGCTTTTGGTGGCTTGCGATATCTACCGACCTGCGGCGATCGACCAGCTGAAAGTATTGGGCGAGCAGATCGGCGTGGAGGTGTACGCTGAGCCGGAAAACAAGAATGCATTGAGCATCGCCAACAATGCGATTGCGTATGCGAAGAAGACCGGTAAAAAGACGGTAGTCGTCGATACTGCGGGTCGTCTGGCAGTGGATGATCAGATGATGAAAGAGATTGAGGAGCTGAAAAGAGCCCTGAATCCTTCAGAAACCTTGTTTGTGGTCGATTCGATGACGGGTCAGGATGCGGTGAATACTGCCAAGACCTTCGACGAGCGACTGAATTTTGACGGAGTCGTCCTGACCAAACTCGACGGTGATACCCGTGGTGGTGCGGCGATTTCGATTCGCCACGTAGTCAACAAGCCAATCAAATTCATCTCCACAGGTGAGAAGATGGAGAATCTGGATGTGTTCCATCCGGATCGTATGGCGCAGCGAATCCTCGGAATGGGTGATGTGATCTCCCTGGTGGAGCGCGCGCAGCAGTCTTTTGACGAGGACGAAGCCAAGCGTATCAATACCAAGATCCGTCAAAACAACTTCAACTTTGACGACTTCCTTTCGCAGCTCGAGCAGGTGAAAAAGATGGGTAACATCAAAGACCTGATCGGAATGATCCCGGGCATGGGCAAGGCGATGAAAGGTTTGGATATCGATGACGACAGCTTCAAGCCGATCGAGGCGATCATCCGAAGCATGACTCCAAAAGAGCGTCAGCAGCCGGACATCATCGATGGTAGAAGAAGAAAGCGAATTGCAGACGGATCAGGAAGAACCATCATCGAGGTAAACAATCTGATGAAGCAGTTTGACGACATGCGCAAGATGATGAAGCAGATGAACAAGATGGGCGGCGCCAAGCAGGCGATGAGCCGCATGATGCCTCCGGGTGGAGGAAGAAGATAAAAGCGATATCAGATTTTTGATTTAAGATTTACGCGGTAAAGCTAAATTGACACGATCTAACCCAGTCAGCGATGGCTGGGTTGTTTTTTTGACGGATTTCAAATCCTATGATCTGGGTTTGAGAATGCAAATCTCGAAGAGCGGAACATCGAAGATCGGGAAATAGAGAATCTTCAAGTTAAAAGTTCGACCCCTTCTGGGGTCGTTTCCGAAATTGTCTTGGATTTTCTTGCCACGGGTTTTGGTTCGACTTCGCTCACCAACCACACCCGCGGCTCCGCCACGGCGGACACAGTATTGAGAAGTTTGACCCCATTCGGGGTCGTGGGATTGGTAGATATCTTCCAATCCATGGGTTGCACCCATGGCTATTCACGGTTCGATCCCTTCAGGATCGTCAAATCAGCGATCCAGCTTGTTTCGGCTTCATTTTCAACACATTGAAACCAGATCCAATACTGAAAACGACCCCGAAGGCGGTCGAACTTATTCTTTGACCTCAAATTCCAACTGTTTGAAATCTGAGGCTGCAGTCGTCTGGGCTTGATTTAAGAGGTCGATTTCAAAAAGGCGGTTTAAATTATTTCCCGCTAAGTCTTCCAACCTACTTTCGATTTCCAGGATGTACTTGCCTTTTTTCCATGGGGTTTCAGGAGTAAAGCGGATGCTTTTTTCTTCGATCCCGATTGTCCAGTTTCCGAGAAGCTTTTGTCCGTCCTTGTTCAGGATCTTAAAGACTTCATTGAGCAGGCTGTAGTCCAAGGTTTCAGAAAAGTCAAGGATTACTGCATCCGCTGTGCCTGCTTTTGGAGTGTCGAAAACCCAGGAAGCGGGAACAGGATAGATGCTGTCTCTTTTAGTCACGATAAAGTCTTTGGAATAGACCTGGTCTAGTTTTTCTCCATTTTTTCCTTTCCACTGATCGGAGATTTGCAGCCGATAGGATTTTCCATCTTCCAGCGGTGCTCCCATTTCCAGGTTTGGGATCAAGTCCCGCTTGATTCTACCGGGATCCAGCCAAACGGTGAGTATCGTCTGATCTTCATTCCAAAGCTCGGGCTGGAGGTCCAGAAATACGCCTTTCAAGGTGTCGTTGTCACTGTTTAAAAGCGTCAAATGCGACACTGACTCGCCTTCCCGCATGGGTTTGGAGAACTTTACGAAGAACTTCAGCTGGTTTTCAGGAAGCGTGTCCTGCGTGGGATAGATCTCATCCACGGCCAGATCTGCATCACCTTGGGCTAGTTGAGGAATGGCCACTGTCCCGATGACGGAGTCTCCGTACAAAACCTCATAGCTCTCCCCTCTTGTAAAAGGAATAAGCGGAGTGAAAAGAATCCTCTCCTCAGTCTCCTGAAGATCGCCCAAGATCGGGACGCTATTTCCCTCTTGGACTAGACGGATGGTCAATTGGGTCAGATCGGGATTACCCAGTAAGCTTGATGGGATAACCAAACCCACTGCCCGATCACCTTCCCAGCGGATAGAAATCCCGCTTTCCGCCTTCTTCGAGCAGGAAATCAATAAAAGCGCACCAAAAAAAATCAGGCTGTGTACGGTACACAACCTGATTGGAAAGGATTTGCAATGCATTATTTCAACAGATGCTCAGCTTTATCAGTCGTCCATAGATCCAGTGAGCCATTGGATCTGCGCTGCAGGATCACCATTGTGTCGTCGGTAATCTTGTCCAGTTGGAGGACATTCGTCATCGGCATGGAGACAAAATCGACTCCTTCAGTGGCGAAGTTGGCAGTCACCGGCTCGGTCAGCGAGCCTTGGAATTTTTCGATATCTGCAAAATCGACCCGAAACACCGGCCGGTTGGAGTTGGACATTACCAGATAGGATTTGCCGTCTTTCTCCATGCTTACCAGATCCAGAGGTTGGTTGCCGCTTCCCATCTCCGCGATGGTTCTGCCTTTCACGTGAGTTCCGGCTTTCAATTCATCCATTGGGAAAAGCACCAGAGGGGTGCAGGTGTAGCTTGCGATCAGATATTGTTTGCCGTTTACCTCGGCGGTGGTGAAAGTCTTGATCGGAGAGGTGGTTTCGTATCGACCATGAGCGGCATGGAAGATCTCAAGTGAGGCGTAATCCTGCTCATTTGTGAAAGGGAAGGGGATGCTTCTGAACGTGGAGCTAAACTCCTGATTGGATAGTCCGCTTACCATCAACATGCCGTCAGAATAGCCCAGATCAGAGATAGAGGAGACGCGTAAAGGCCTTCCCCGACCGTCCTTCGCATCCTCTGCAGGCGAGTTGTTGAGCGCGACTGCATCAAACTCCACATCTTTCAGCGAGACTGCCTCGATGCTTTCTCCGGCGATACTCAATAAGACCGGAGTGCCATCAGCAGACTGAACTGCCAGATAGACTTTCTTGGAAATCGGGTTTACAGCAATATCCAAGATCGAGATATTTTCGGCTGTGGTTCCCAGCATCGCCGCCAGTTTTTTGTCGATTCCCTCCAGATTGATTGGCTGCAACTCGGTATTGCTTGCGTCCTTGGTGTTCACTGCGATGACCGCAGCACCCTTGGAGTCGCCGATGAATAGGATGCCGTCCGGCCCAAAGGTGAGTGAAGTCATCGACTTGATCTCAGGAGTTCCCAGTTTTAGATGATAGGGTAATTCCTCGGTTCGGAATGTAAATGCGGTGATTCCCGCCACCAATGCACATACTCCAAAAATTAATGCTGACTTTTTCATCTGTTTATAATTTAGTTTTTAATTGTCTGATGGAATCTCGCATGGTTGATATTCATCCCGGTGGGTGTCGTATGCGACATGCTCGATTTCATGATATGTAGGGTTTATGCTTTTATCTGGTTGTGAATAAGGAATTTATAGAGAAAAAGAGTCGATTCAAAACAGATTTATTCAAGCGGAGTCATTTGACAATCCGCTCAAACTTGCGGTATAAAAAGCGGCATACCGGTTCAGCGGTGTTAAGAAAAATTGTCGAATTGGAAAGTAGGTATAACTTGGGAGAAAAATATTCCCAAAGCGACCATGATCAAACAGACTTTTTTCTCCCTATGCGCGGTAGTTTTATTTACGCTGCAGCTTCAAGCACAAGAGATGCTTTTCCCGGAAATGCCAGGAATGGTTTCATACACCTATCGGAATAGCCTCTCGAAAGACCTTCCCGCCACGCTCGACACGCTGCAGCAGATGGGGATCACCGATATGGAATTTTCCAACCTTTTTGGACACACGGCAGCCGATATCAAAAAAGAACTTGACAAGCGCGGCATGCATTGCTCTTCCTTTGGCGTAGGATACAAAGATCTGATGGAAAAGACCGCCACCGTAGCGGAAAACGCCAAAACCTTAGGGGCGAAGTTTGTCAGAGTTGCTTGGGTGCCTCACAAGGGTGCATTTTCATTGGAAGATGCCAAGCAAACCATCGCTGATTTCAACGCTGTGGGAAAGATCCTCAAAGAGGAGCATGACCTGACTTTCGCCTACCACAACCACGGCTATGAGTTTGAGCCGCATGGAGAGGGTACCTTGTTTGACCTGATGATCCGAGAAACCAATCCGGACTATGTGAGCTTCGAGATGGACATTCTTTGGACGTTTTTTCCCGGAGCCGATCCAGCAGCTTTATTGGAGAAGTATGGCAACCGTTTCAAGCTGATGCACATGAAAGATCTCAAGAAAGGGATTGTTGGCAATATGTCTGGTGGAACGCCTGTCGAAAATGACGTCGCGCTGGGAACCGGCCAACTGGATCTCCCTTCGATCCTGAAAGCGGCGAAGAAAGCCGGAGTGGAGCACTTCTATCTCGAAGATGAAAGTCCAATCTACTATCAGCAGGTGCCGAAAAGCATCAAGTATTTGCAGAGTCTGAAGAAGTAGGAAGGGTTCAGTAGGCAGATTTTAGTGGGCAGTTGGCAGCTGTTTTTTTCAGTCGGGAAAAGCCAGAAAAGCCACCTGAAGCTCTCCCAGTTTTTGGTAGCCGGCGCCGTTCATGTGGATAGGGTCGACGTAGTAGAGGTGTTTGTTATAGACATTATAGCCGCCGAGCGTGAACTGATCCAGATAGGGGATGCCGTGAAGCTCGCAGATTTGCTTCTGCATGTCTACGTGGCGTACCATTCCATCGACGACCTGAGGATCGTAGGCACCCCGATCGTTGAAGGCTTTGCTGGACGTGAAAAAGTAAATCTTCGCGTTCGGGTTGAGCTCGTAGATCTTCTTGATGCAGTAGTTGATCCCGCCGGCTTGGGTGATCAGCTTGGCTTCATCGAAGTTGTCAAATTCGGTGTAGTCCGTATAGCTTCCCACTTCGCGCTGATTGGTGTAGTCATTGGTCGACGCCCAGAGGATGTAGATATCAAATACACCAGCTTCGTCCACTTGCTGCTGAAGGGACTTCCCCTGAAGGGACGAAAAGCCAGCGCCGCCGACTCCGTAGTTGGTGATGCTCATTCCCAAGCGCTCTTTCCACATATCCTTGGCGCTGTCACTCGCAGGAATCACCGATACCGAACCTCCAAAAACCGCCACCGACTTGCCGTAGTTGTAGGAAGCTTTGAAGTCTTGCTGCGTAAATGCTACTGTTGACAGCAATAAAAAGTAGAATAAAAAGAAGGTTTTGATCTGGCTCATTTTGGGTGGGTTTAAGGGAACTAATCGGAGCGATGTGTATGGAGAAGGTTGTAAATCAAAAATCTTCAATACAATTCCTTATCGCCTTTTTCCTTCCAAAGCTCGAAGGCCTTCAGGCTTTCTTCTCGCAGAAAAGAAACCATGGGGATCTGTCTGTCGGCGGGGTTCACCTCGATCTCCTGATAGATAAAGTGGTCATCAAATCCCGCATTGGCGGCGTCCTCTTTGGTGCAGGCGTAGTAGACCTTGGCAGGCCTGGCCCAAAAGATCGCGCCCAGACACATCGGGCAAGGCTCGCAGGAGGTATAGACTTCACATCCGTCCAACTGGAAATTATCGAGATTCTTGCAGGCTTCACGGATGGCGACGACCTCGGCGTGAGCGGTGGGATCTTTGGTGGTCAAGACCATGTTGGAGCCCTGGCCGACGATCTTGCCGTCCTTGACGATGACGCAGCCAAAAGGGCCGCCGTTTCCGCCAAGCATTCCTTCTTTTGCCAGCGCAATGGCCTGAAGCATGAATTGTTTTTGATTTGGGGTCATATCTGAGATAAAATAATCTGATTATACGCTATTCTGCAAGTTGACGGACCTTCCTGTCATTTTGGGCTGGAAGACTGAAGAAAACAAAGATTTAGCATTTTCTTGGCGTCCAGATCTTTTGAAATAGCTACTGGTAAGATTCCGCGCATCCATATAAAATAAATCCTGATGAAGGCGACACCGTAAAAACTACCTCAGAACGAAGTTGATTGAGCATTGATAATGTAGCGTTTAGGGATTATTTTTCGTGGTATAGGTAAGTTTATTTTCTTTTTCGTTTTTCAACCGATTTTCTAAGCAACAATCAAATGAAAGCAAAACTTTTCCCAGTTCTCCTACTGCTCATCGGTTTATTCGGGTGCAATGAAGAAAGTCCAGAGGCCAAGGTTCGCGGTGGCTATGAATCGGTGTTTCGAGGTAGCGGATCCTGGGGTGTTGGGCTCTATGACTTTGTACAAACGATTCATTTGAGAGCAGATGGAGGTTTTTACTCGGAGGGTGTGACCAGGGATGCGGAATCAGGCGATTTACTCGGCTACACAGGTTATGCGAGAGGAACGTACACACTTTCGGAGGGAGTAGTCTCTCTCTATTACGATGAGTATTATTTGATGGGGATTGCGGATATTGATTTTATGCCAAAAGAAGAGCTGACTTCCTATGAGATGGAGGAATATTTCCAGCAATATGCGGTCAGTGACAACTACAAGCAATTGGAGTCCATTTGCCCATTTAATGCAGACTGCGGTCCTCCGCAAGTCTACACGAGAATAGATTGAGGGGGAATTGAAAAATGAGATCTGGAAAGTGGAGGAATTGAAAGGCGGTGAAGTCTTCCCGAGTCAAAGGCCTCAACCACCCGGGACCTCCTAAATCGTATTTCTTAAATCATATCTCTCGTCAGGTTGGACGGTGGCAAGGTGGTAACGTTGTAAAGTCTGCCAGATTCAAATCCCTCAACTCGCCCGAGACCTCGTAAATCGTATTTCTCCAGACTGCCTTGGCTTTCGCATAGACCTGCGAGGAAAAAAGAACCTCAATGTTCGCCACACTGCCGACTGCCAACCGATCACTGCCCACTGGCTCAACTCATCCACTTCGCCAAAAACTCCAAGAACTGGTCTTTGTAGTTTTCGCCGACAGCAATCTGATGAACTCCTATTTGGATGACATTCTTGGCTACTGAGTCGATCTGATCCAGGGCCACGATGAAAGACCTGTGAACGCGCATGAATCTGTCAGAAGGCAGGAGTTCCTCCATGCTTTTCATGCTGGTGAGGGAGAGGAGGGGATTGGCTTTGGATCTCAGATGGACTTTCACATAGTCCTTGTAAGCTTCCACATGGGTGATGTCTTTGAGCATCACCTTGACCAGTTGGTATTCGACTTTTAAAAAGATGTAGTCCTGCTGCGCAGCCGGTTCCGCTGCTTTAGGGGCGGAAGCATTGCTGACCCGGTCAAAATATTGGTAAGCCTTGGTCGCAGCATTGAGGAAATCCTCGTAGCTGTACGGCTTCAGAAGGTAATCCAAGGCCTCGACTTTATACCCTTCGATAGCGAACTGATGATAGGCGGTGCAGAAGATGATCCGCGTTTTGTCGGAGTTCTTTTTCCCGTCCAGGATGCGCGCCAGCTCCATCCCGGAGAGATCCGGCATTTGGATGTCCATGAAGATCAGCTGAACCTCATTCTTATTGATAAAGGCCAATGCTTCAATCGCATTGGAAAACTTCCCCTCCAATTTCAAAAAGGCAGTTTGGCTGATGAATTTATTCAACAACTCAAGAGCGAGTGGCTCATCGTCTATGGCTACACATTTGAGATTCATGAGAGGTTGATGGTGAGGTTGACCCAATACTCCTGATTGGATTCGTCTTTACCTAATTTGAGGCGATGTTTATTTGGATAGATCAGGCTGAGACGGCGCTGGGTGTTGGTGAGGCCAATGCCGTTTTCGTGGGCTTCAGGACTGTCTGGGTTGACGGGGAAGATGTGGTTTCTTGTCTCGAAAAACAGGGTGTCACCCATGATCTCCACCTTTATGAGGATTTCACTGTCGTGCTGGGAACTGACGCCATGTTTGAAGCAATTTTCCAAAAAGGGAAGTAGCAGCATGGGAGCTATGATGAGGTTTTCCTTGGGCTCCTCGATCTGGATGTTGAGTTTTACCTTGGACGATAGCCGCATCTTCATCAGCTCAATGTAGTCCTCGATAAACTTGATTTCTTTGGAAAGAAGCGTTTCGTTCTTCTGGTTTTCGTAGAGCACATAGCGCATCATTCGGGATAGCTTCAGTAGCGCCTCTTGCGCTTTGGTCACGTCCAGATTGGTGAGCGCGTAGATGTTGTTTAGGGTATTGAAGAAGAAGTGTGGATTGATCTGTGCCTTGAGATAGGAGAGCTCGGTATTGATCCGCTCGCGATCCATCTCTCTGCGGAGCGATTCATCTTTTTGCCACTTTTGCACCAGCGCCACAGAGGTACTGAGGCCGATGGAGATCACGTAGAGTAATACCTGAAATACATCTCCGGGTACCCACCGCTTTTTGGGATCCCATGCTTTGTCGGGGTTGAAGGTTTCGTGCATGGCTTTGCCATAGCCTACAAACTGCTCAAAATAGACCACCAGTCCGTAAAACAGCACCGCTCCGATCAGAATACCGAGGAGGTAAAGGTAGTTTTTTCCTTCCAGGAGTACTTTTGGTACCAGCAGGGAGGAGTTGGAGTAAAAAATGGCAATCAGGATTCCTACCAGAAAGATCTGCTTCCACCAGAATTGTATGGGCAGCTCAACTTCTCCCATTCTCCAGGAAAGGGGAGAGAGCAGCAATAATACCACGCAAAGCATAATCCACCCGAGCAGGTGTACTATCAGTGAAAGGTTCTTTTTAGGGATGAAAGTTGCCATTCTGTTGGTTTTCAGTTTCCAAACTAAGGGATTTTACTTTTCCCCTTCAAATCAAATCTACAAACCGGGCCATTCCACCTATGAATATACAGTTTGGGCGGATGAAGCGACTTTGTCGGGACTTTTGGGGGGTTTGTCTTCAAGTTGGGGGGATTTGTCGACAGGATGCACCCGCTGGTCTATTAGATTTTCTGGGGCAAAACTTTGAAGTCAACTTTGGGGTATCAATTGGCACAAGCCTCCTTTTGAAAACAAAACCCATGAAAAAATTACTCAATCTAATTCTAGCACTTACCTTTTTCGGAGCACAGGCGACTTTCGCACAGCAGGCCGGAGAAAGCAAAGCTCCTGCCCGGATCATCGGCGTAGCCAAAGACCTGAAGACCGGCGAACCTGTCGGCTATGCGACTGCCGCATTATATAAGACCGGCACCGAAGTAAGTACTTCCGGCGCAGTGGCGGACGGCGACGGGATGTTCTTTATTACCGGATTTGACACTGGTGTATATGAGCTCCATATTACTTTCCTGGGTTACGAAACTGTAAAACGTACCGTAAACATCAACTCTACCCAAGATGACATCAATCTGGGCGAAATCGGTATGACCGACGAAGGAGTTGCTCTGGAAGAGGTAACTGTACAGGGTCAGCGCGAGCTCATCGAGGAGCGTGTAGACCGTACCATCTATAAAGCTGAAAACGACAAAACCACCGCCGGTGGTGACGGTACTGACGTGCTCAGAAGAGTACCGATGCTGTCTGTCGATCTGGATGGCAACGTGTCCATGAGAGGTAGCTCCAATATCTTGGTATTGATCAACAACCGTCCTTCTGCCATTGCAGCATCTTCTATCGCTGATGCGCTGAAGCAAATCCCTGCTGACGAAATCAAGGCAGTGGAAGTAATCACTTCCCCATCTGCCAAGTATGACGCTGAAGGTACTTCAGGGGTAATCAATATCATCACTAAGAAAAACAACCTTCAAGGTGCTACGCTCAATGTCAACACCGGTTTTGGTCTGAGAGGATCCAACCTCGGTCTTCAGGGAAGCGCCAGAAAAGGCAAGTTTGGATTTACACTTGGCGGATTCGGAAGAGCGGGTTACAATGTGCTGGGTAGCTTTGAAAATAAGCAAGTGACGAATAGCGCAGATACGTTGTTTACAACCATTCAGTCAGCGGATACTGAGCGGCGAGACATCTTTGGAAGATATAATTTCGGTGTGGACTACGATATCAATGAATACAACTTCTTGACTGCGGCGGTAAACTTTGGAGTGAGAAATTCAAAAAACTGGCAGACAGACTATCTCACCGAAAAATTTCGCGATGGACTGCTCTATGGTTCGGAAAACCGGGAGGTCTACACTTTGGACAATTCCAACTCTGTCGATGTCAGCTTAAACTACACCCGGACTTTCGAGAAGAAAGGGCGAGAACTTAGTTTTCTGACTCTCTACTCTACGAATACCCGCGAAAACGACAAGACCAACACCCTGTTCGAAGAGGACAGTGAAGTAATTGCGTCAAGCCTAAAGAACATCAACCCAAGCAAAAATGAAGAATTCACGGTTCAGTTGGACTATGTGACTCCTTTGGATGAAAAAGGAAACAAAATCCTGGAATATGGAGCGAAAAATATCCTGCGAAAAGCATACTCTGACTACTCCAATTATCTTTCTGAAGGTCCCGATGGTGAATTCATAGAATTGGAAGATGCAAGAGCTAGCAACGATTTTATCTATGACCAAAATGTAACGGCGGGGTATGTATCCTATACAACTCCTTTCTTGAAAAACTATACGCTGAAGGCTGGTGTGAGATACGAATACACCAACATTAACGCGGATTTCAAAACCGAGTTTGAAGTGGATATTCCTTCCTACGGTACTTTTGTTCCTAGCTTGAATGCCAGCAGAAAGCTAGCAAACGGTAACCTGATCAAGGCTGCTTACAACCGAAGAATCCAGCGCCCTTCTTTAATGTTCCTAAATCCAAACATCGACGCAGTTGGAAATCAGGAACAAATTACCCAGGGAAATCCAGAGCTCGATCCAGAGATGACGGACAATTATGAATTGGGCTACAGTACCTTTATTAAAAGTACCACGCTGAACTTTACCGGATTCTACAGAAACACCACTGGATCTATCCAGCCCATTAGAACCGTACAAGCCGACAATAGAATCTTCACCACCTACGAAAACATCGGCCAGGAACAAGCAGTTGGTACCAATATCTTCTTCAATATCAACATCAGCAACAAGCTCTCTCTGAGCGGTGGTGGTGATCTGTACTACGCCATGCTGGACAACGGCTTGAGTGATCCGCAGTATGCTGCGAAAAACGACGGCTTCGTGGTCAGCGGTAGACTGTTCGGTAACTACACACTTCCAAAAGACTGGCAGGTACAGGTGTTCTCTTTTGCAAGAGGACGTCAGGTACAGCTGCAGGGTAGCTCAGGAGGATTTGCGATGTACGGCCTGAACTTCAACAAGCAGTTTGACGAGAAAAGAGGCTCTATCGGCTTTGGTGCCGAAAACTTCCTGATGAAAGAGTTTACCGTCAAAAACGAAATCATCACGCCGACCATCATGCAAAACAGCACCAATACGATGCGTAACATGAACTTCAAGGTGAACTTCAGCTACAGAATCGGTAAGATGAGCATGGATCAGCGTCCAAAAAGAAGAAAGTCGATCAATAACGACGACATGAAAGAAGGCGGCGACGGCGGACAGATGGAAAACCAAAACGCCGGAGGCGGAGCAGCGCCAGCCCGTAACAAATAAAATCCGAGAGGCTGACACATTGAGCGGTTGATTTTCGTCCCGTTGATGCAAGCCTTTTCAAAAAGATAAATAGATAGATTGGGTAACAAAAAATCCGGCCATACTAAGGCCGGACTTTTTTTTGCTCGATTAAACCTAATGAGTTCAGACAAGTCTAATCAATTATAAAAGATAGAATAGTGCCAACAAAAAACCCGGCTCATCGTGTGAGTCGGGCTTTTTTATGGGAGAAAGTACCTTTACTTTTTGTAAGTGACTTTTTTGATTGCATCCACGGTTCGCTTCACGTTTGGAAGTGTCGCCTCGATATAGTTGGGACCGTAGCTCAACGGGATGTCCATCGAGTTGACACGGATCACAGGAGAATCCAAGTAATCAAAGGCATAGCGCTGGAAGTGGTACGTCAATTCGGAAGAGATCCCTGCAATCGGGTTAGCCTCTTCGACGATGACGACACGGTTGGTCTTTTTTACAGACTCCAAGCAGGTAGCGTAGTCGATTGGTCTGACAGTTCTCAGGTCAATCACTTCGCACTCGACGCCTTCTTTTGCCATGACTTCGGCAGCTTCGAGAGCTACTTTCATCATCTTGCCAAAGGAGATCACCGTTACGTCTTTTCCTTTTCTCTTGATATCAGCCACGCCGATCGGAAGCAGATATTCTCCTTCAGGCACTTCACCTTTGTCGGAGTACATCACCTCGGATTCCATGAAGATCACTGGATCTGGGTCACGGATGGCGGCTTTCATCAATCCTTTCGCGTCATATGGATTGGAAGGGACGATCACTTTCAAGCCCGGAGTGTTGGCAAACCAGTTTTCGAAGTTGGAAGAGTGGGTCGCTCCAAGCTGACCGGCGTTACCTGTTGGGCCACGGAACACGATCGGAACGGAGTAAGCACCGCCTGACATCGCGTACATCTTCGCCGCGGAGTTGATGATCTGGTCTATGGCAACCAGAGAGAAATTGAATGTCATGAATTCGATGATCGGCTTCAGGCCATTCATCGCCGCACCCACGCCCAATCCGGCAAAGCCCAATTCAGCAATCGGTGTATCGATGACGCGTTCCGGTCCGAATTCGTCCAACATTCCCTGGGATACTTTGTAGGCACCGTTGTATTCGGCGACTTCTTCACCCATCAAAAAAACGTTCTTATCACGTCTCATTTCCTCGGAGATCGCTTCTCTCAAAGCTTCCCGAAATTGTATTTCTCTCATTGGTTAAGACAAAATTTTGGCTCGTAAAAATAGAAAGGAATCGGCCAAAACCAAAAGCTACGCCGTTCTTTATCCGAGATCGATTTCAGCCGAGGTAAACGGACTTGGTGTTGACGAATTCCAAGATACCCTCTCTGCCCAGTTCGCGTCCAAATCCGGATTTCTTGATCCCGCCAAACGGAAGGCCCGGCTGCGAGGCAACCATCGCGTTGAGAAACACCGCGCCACTGTCGATTTGAGCAGCAAGGGTTTCTCCTTTTTCCAGGTCCTCCGTCCAAAGCGAGGCGCCCAATCCAAATTCCGTCGCGTTCGCGAGCTGGATCGCTTCCTGGGCATTTTTCACTTTGAAAACAGTAGCCACGGGACCAAAGAGTTCCTCAGAAAATGCTGGGGAGTCTGTAGGGATATCAGTCAGAATGGTAGGTACGAATCCCGCGCTTCCCTCCTCGGGTGGATGACCTCCCAGAAGGACTTTGGCCCCCATATCCACGGATTTTTTTACTTGGGAATAAAGCTCTGCCGCCAAATCAGGCCTTGCCATACAGGCGTAATCCGAGCTTTCGTCCAGAGGATCGGCCATCTTCAGCACATTCATCTTTTCTTTGAACAGTGCCAAAAAGTACTCAAAAACAGCCTCCTCAACGATAAATCGCTTGGCGGCAATACAGCTTTGACCAAAGTTGATCATCCGGCCTTTGACTGCTGTCTCGGCAGCTTTCTCAATATCCGCATCTGCCAAGACGATGAAGGGATCGCTTCCGCCAAGTTCCAGGAGGGATTTTTTGATGTTCTTTCCGGCAGCGGCGGCCACTGCAGCTCCCGCTTTTTCGCTTCCGGTTAGAGACACGGCTTTGACTTCGTCTTGCTCCAGCAGTGCCAAAGTGGCTTTGGAGTCGATCAAAAAGCTTTGGAAGACACCTTCTGGAAATCCAGCGTCCCGAAAGACCGATTCAATAGCAAGGGAGCACTGAGGTACATTCGATGCGTGCTTCAGGATGCCTGTATTCCCGGCCATTAGGGTAGGGGCCGCAAATCGAAATACTTGCCAAAACGGGAAATTCCAGGGCATCACCGCCAAGACTACGCCCAAGGGTTGGTGGAGCACTTTAGCCTTTTTACCGTCCGTGAGACTGATTTCCTCAGGGGAAAGAAACTGTGCTGCGTTCTCCGCATAGTAGTCACAGACGGATGCACATTTTTCAATCTCGGCCCGGGACTCCCGGATTATCTTGCCCATTTCCACGGTGATCAACCTGGCATATTCTTCCTTGTTTTTCCGAAGGACTTCGCCAGCCTTTTTCATCAGGGCGGCTCTCTCAGAGATAGGCGTGGTCTTCCAGCTTTCAAAAGCTGTGGCTGCCCGTTGGGTTTTGGCCGTTATTTCCTCTTCGGTTAGGGGATTGTATTCCTTGACGACCTTGCCAGTCCAGGGATTGATCGATTGGATCTTGCTCATTTTTCTGTCGGTTTTCCTGCTTGTGTCCATGCCGTATATCCGCCTTCGAGCATGTAGACGTGTTTAAATCCTGCTTTCTGCATCAGGTCAGCGGCTTTTCGGCTTTTGATTCCGGTTTTGCAATAGACCAGGTATGTGGTTTTTTTGTTCAAAACGTCGATCTGCTGAGCGAAATCTTCACCAAGGAAATTGATGTTCACCGAGCCGGGCAGATGTCCTTCTGCCACTTCCTCGGGAGTTCTGACATCGATTACCAGAGTATTTTTCTTCGAGCTTTTTGTTGCAAAATTTTCCACAGAAAGAACACTAATGGAGTCTTTTTTAGCAGTTTGGGCAAAAGAGTCCGCTCCGGCAAAGAACAAGACAAGCAGGAATAGAAGTTTTGTTTTCATATGCTGGGGTTGAATAAGTGACCAAGGTCTGCCATATTGAACTGAAAATTTACCCCCTTTCGTTTCAAAATGCCCAAAAAGATCGGATTGATTTCAGACTCACACAGCTACATCGATGCCAAAACACTGGTCTATTTGCAAGACGTAGATGAGATATGGCATGCGGGGGATATCGGGATTCGCGATGTGATGGAGGCGCTGCCCAAGGACAAACCGGTTCGGGCTGTCTTTGGGAATATCGACGATGCCAACGTACAGCTCGAGTATCCGGAGTGGATGGATTTTGAATTGGAGGGAGTGAAAGTGCTGATGACTCACATCGGCGGCAGGCCTCCCCGCTATGCCAAGGGGGTGAAAGAGCGGATCAGGTCCTTCGGAGCCCAACTTTTCATCTGCGGACACTCGCACATCTGCAAGGTGGAATTCGATAAAACTTTAAACTGTCTCTACATGAATCCCGGTGCGATTGGCCAGCAGGGATTTCACTTGATGCGGACGATGTTGCTTTTTGAACTGGAAAGCGGCAAGATTCAAAACCTCCGGGTGGTAGAATTGGGGAAAAGAGGAACTTAGAATTTGCGCCTTTGCGTGCGAAGAATGGCTATTTTAGCCTAAAATCGAAATGTCGGGTGAATGTCGGGCGAAAACCGAGTCCGATACGTCCAATGCTAAAAATCAGAAAGAGAACTTGCCATGGTTAAATCAAAAACAGCATTCATCATGAAGCAACCACAACTGGGCAAGAAGATCTCTGAACTGAGAAAAGCCAAAGGACTGACGCAGGAAGAACTCGTCGAGAAATGCAATCTGAATGTGCGGACGATCCAGCGCATTGAATCCGGAGAGGTGACTCCGAGGAGCTACACGGTCAAGGCCTTGTTTGAAGCCTTGGATTACCAATGGGAGGAAGTGAAAAGCGGCTTTGCTGACGAGGAAAGAAAAGTACCCGCTTACTTGTATTTCGCATTTGCGGCAGGATTGGTTTATTTCTTCCTCGCTTTTTTCGAGATCGGGATGGAGTATGATTGGATTCAGGAGGGCGTAAAGACCGACACTTCGGCCTTTGTCGGGGTGAAGCTAGGGACTTTCCTGACGTACGCGGCATTCATCTATGGTTGGATCAGGCTTGAGTCCTTTATCCCGAATCCGGTTCTCAAGATTGCCCTCTGGACGATGCTGGGAGCCAGCGTGATCTGGTACAGCGTCGATTGTTTTGCGCTTATCACGGGACAGCTGGCTTTGGAGGATTATTATCTGGTGAAGCTGAGTTCATTCGGGCTTTGCTATGCCTTTATGGGGATTGGGTACCTGACTTACAAAAAGCTTTGGTCTAACATTCCGCAAATCCTCGGCGCCGTCGGTTTGATCGCCGGAATACTTATTTTCTCCGGCATCGGGGTGATTTTTGGACTGATTCCGCTGACTCTTTTTGAGATCGGGCAATTGGGATTGATGATTTGGGCTATAAATAATATCGGGAGAAGCAGTTCTCCCGATTCCTTTTTTACTGCTGATTTTCAGGGTTAAAGAGTCCAAGACTTAACAGTGGAGACACTTGTTAAGCATTAATCAATCTTCATTTTTATAGCCCACTCGAATGAAAAAAGTAGCAATCATCGCAAGCATAGTTGCGATTGTAATCCTGTCTTATTTTCTTTTTGAACCAGTTTTTACTTACTGGCTCACCAGAACGGAATCTCCAAATTTCGAAATACTTCTCCCGACGACAACGCATGCCGATGCTGTCAGCGAGGAGGCAGACGAGTTGTTGATTAACAAATTTCGACTCTTGAAAGCACCTTCACTATCCGTCTCAATAGGAATCGATGATTCCGTCGTTTGGTCAAATTCAATCGGATACTCAGATGTAGAGAATAAACGGTTGGTAGATTCAACGACCAAATACCGGATTGGAAGCGTTTCAAAAACTATCACCTCAATTGGATTGGGGCTACTTTTACAGAGCAAAGCGCTCAATCCAAATTCGATCGTGGGGGACTACGTACCCTACGTGACTGGTGATTTGACCAACCTGACTGTAAAAGAACTAGCCTCTCACACATCCGGAATCAGAAATTATGGCACTTGTATGTGTCTCCCTCTCTGGGAATATTATGACAATGACCACTATCATTCCACTGAAGAGAGTGTCTCCATCTTTGCAGATGACGAGCTTCTGTTTGCGCCTGGCAAAGCTTTCAGTTACAGTTCTTACAATTACACACTGTTGAGTGCGGTGATTGAAGGGGCGTCAAAACAGGAATACCGCGATTACATCCAGAGCAACGTGCTTGAGCCGTTAAATCTGACTCAGACAATCCCGGATAATGTGCTTCAACCGGCGCCAAACACTGCGGTATTTTATGATTTCGAGGGTGATTATTTGAGTACAGCTTTCGCCGTAGATAACAGCAACAAATGGGCGGGAGGAGGCTATCTGTCTACACCGACAGACTTGGTCAAATTTGGTAACGGGATCTTAAACAACAGCTTACTGGATGAGGATACGAAAGCGTTATTGTTTAACCCTGTCAAGCTAGCAGACGGCCAGGTGAATGAGCAGAACTACGCCTTGGGGTGGCGAAATGATCTCAGCAAAAAGGTGTTCTCGGACGGCCGGGAGGTCCGGATAATCCATCATGGAGGAACGGCTGCGGGATCTACCGCGATTCTGGTGTTGCTTCCAGAATATAATGCGAGTATCTCACTGGCAATGAATAAAAGTGGGTCAACCGCTGATCTATTTGATATAGCATTTAAACTAGCGGAGCTATTTCTTACAGAACACAAGCGTGAATAATCGTTGAAATGATCCTACAATTCCGCTGCTGTGGACTGTTGACCGTCGTCTGTTGACAATCGCATCCGCTCCTTCACCGACTTCAAAATCTCCGCGTTTTTTGGACTCGAAGTCTCGATTTCCAGGATCTTTGGATGAAGACTTGGTTCGTAGAAATCCGACAAAGCAGCTTCCAGCTCCTCTTTATTGATCACCTTCGAGTAGAAAAAACCGAACTCAGTCGCCAAATGCTGGGCCGTCAATTGTTGTTTGGTCTCAAAAAACTCCTCCAATTCGGGTTGCTTGGCGGGACCGTCGATCAGCCGGAATATTCCCCCCGCATGGTTGTTCAGAAGGATGATTCTTAGGTTGGGCATCGCGTAGTTATGCCAAAAAGCGTTGCGGTCGTAGAAAAACGCCATGTCTCCCGTGATCAGCGTCACCGGGTCTTTGGTAGTAAATGTACAGCCCACCGCCGTACTGTTCGAGCCGTCGATGCCGCTGGTGCCTCGGTTGCAGATGACCTCCTGTTCTCTTCTTCCGAGGAAATTCACATAGCGGACTGCCATGGAGTTGGCCAGATGGAGTTTTGACAGCTGTGGGATTTTGCCCAAGACAGAATACAAAGCAGGGTATTCTCCGAATTCCAAAGATGAAAAAGCAGATAGAAGCGCCTCTTGGGCTCTTTTCTCCAAGCCATCCCAGCGGCCAAAAAACTGCTCGTCCTGTGGTGCTAGATTTTCACCCAGCCAACCGAGAAACTCTACCGAAGCGCAAGGCAGGATCCTCGTCAAATGCTGGAATGTGTCTCTGGACTGCCCGTCGGGTTGGATGTGCCAGTGAGAAGCGCCGGACTTTCTCAGGAACTGCTTTAGTGACTTTGAGATCACGGATTTGCCGAAACTGATCACCAAATCAGGCGCTAATTCTGCTTGCAGGTTTTCATTTCCCAGCCAATGATCGTGGAGGCTGATCGTATGTTCGCTCTGTAGATTGGAGATCGTATCGGTGACGACGACCACATTTTGATCTTTGGCAAGTGCTTCCAGCAGCTTCTGGATCTGCGGATTTGGCTTTTGCTGGCCTGGGACGATCATCAGTTTCCTGACTTCCGCGAGCCGGTTTTTGATAAGTTTCAGACTTTCTTCGGTGAGCTGACTCTGGCCGGACACAGTCGTAAATTCTCTCGGATGTTCGGGATATTCAAACTTTTCTCCTTCCGCAGGATAGAAAGGTTCGCGAAGCGGAATATTGATGTGAACCGGGCCGGCAGGGAATTGCTTGGACAGGTTTATCGCCTCATTCACAATCCTTCCCGCGTGCCAGATTTGATCTTCGTTTGAGAAAGAGTCGGGGAAGCGGAAGCTCTTTTTCACATGCTTTCCAAAAACCTCTTCTTGATAGATTGTCTGCCCATCCCACTGATCAATCCACTCAGGTGGCCGATCGGCAGTCAAGATCAACAGCGGAACTTGTTGGAAATAGGCCTCTGCGATAGCCGGATAATAGTTGAGCGCCGCCGAACCTGAGGTGCAGACCAATACTACCGGCTGCGCCAGTTGCTGAGCCATACCCAAAGCAATGAAAGCGGCCGAGCGCTCGTCAGAGACCGTCCTGGAGTGGATATCCGGATGCCTTGCAAAAGCCAAAGTCAGAGGAGCACAGCGCGAGCCGGGTGAGAGAATCGCATTTGCAATTCCCTTTTTGGCGCAGATGGCCACTAGGTCGAGGATTGGCTGAATGATCAAGCTTTTGGTTTTTGGATGAATTTGCCAATGATCTGACACTTGAGCTCGGTTTCTTCCCATTCTTTTTCGGGATCAGAGTCTTCGGTGACTCCTGCTCCGGCGTAGAGAATCGCATGTTCTCCTTTAAGAGAGGCAGTGCGGAGATTAACATAGATGGAGGTCTCCTCCTGAATGTTCACCGGCCCGATGAAGCCTGCAAAGAAGGAGCGGTCGAAGTCTTCATTCGCCTGCAAAAACTCATGGGCTTCTTTTCGCGGCATACCGCACACTGCGGAAGTCGGATGGAGGAGATCCAGCATCACCGAACCCAACTGTGGAAATCCGGTGGCTTTCATGTCTACTCTGAAATCAGTGCGGAGGTGCAGGAGGCTTCCCGCCATCACCGTTTTAGGGCCGTGTTCTTCGTATTCCCTGAGGCGGATTTTTTTGAAGCAATCCACGATGTAGCGACAGACCAGCGCCTGCTCTTCGATCTCCTTTTGGGTCCAAGCGGCAGATTTAAGCGGATTTTCTCCGGAGGCTGGCTGTGTGCCCGCCAAAGCCATGGTGTAGAATTGATCTCCTTTGGTCTCAATCAATACTTCGGGACTTGCGCCGATCCAGGTACCAACTTGAGGGATATGAAAAAAGTTGACAAATGAATTCGGGTAAGCCTCCAGCATGTCGAGGAAGGTTTTTCCCAGATCAAAGTCTTCAGGAATCGAAATCTTCTTTGTTCTCGCCGGCACTGCCTTTTCCAAAACTCCAGCCTCAATCGCGTCGATGCCTTGCTGAACGAGCCGGATAAAATGTGCCTTCCGATCCGATTCAGTCTCCTTAATTTTGGTCGATGCGGAGGGTTGCCTGATCAGATTTTTGATCTGGGCTTTGACAGATTTCCCGGGATTAGTTGCGGAGGCTTTTACCCATTCCGGTAGATCTTCCTGATCAAAGTCTTGATCCAGCTGAAAGCTGAAATAGTGGTCTGATTTGATGAAAAAAGCTTTTTTATCCTCTTGGTCTGCGAAGGGATGGACGATGAAACCGCCGGGAAGCTCTTCGAAACTCAAGCTGACCCGCTCTGGACTTGCTTGGTCGTCGAGCAGAAATTCAAGTTTTTGGGATTTGGGTTTTCTCCACACCGCAAACGAACCGCCGGAATTAAGTCCCTTGAGAAAGAGGAGATCCAGAAATTCGGATTGAGTGGTAAGAGAAGAGGGTTCGGTATAATTCATTTTTTATCCAAAATAGCCATCGTGATCCGGCTAATGCAGCACAACTGTTCTGACTCGTTGTAGATCTTAATCTCCCAAATCTGGGTGGATTTGCCGACGTGGACGGGCTTCACGATTCCTTTCACTTTTCCATCCTTCACGCCGCGAACATGGTTGGCGTTGATTTCCAAGCCCACACATGCCTGCTTCGAGAGATCAATGGTTAGGGAAGCGGCGAGGCTTCCCATCGTTTCGGCCAAGGCTACATTTGCACCCCCGTGTAACAAACCCATCGGTTGCTTGGTTCGATGATCGACGGGCATAGTGGCTTCGAGGTAGTCTTCTCCGACAGCGGTAAACTCGATACCCAGATGGTCAACCATCGTCTTTTTGCTGATCGTATTCAGTTGATCCAGTGAAGGACTTGAAAGAAAAACCATTAAAATGTGGGTTAAATGAAGTTTATTTGGGCTTTGGACAAAAATAGAGAATCTTGAATCGAAAAAAAATTTACCTGGTCAGACACGGACAGACTGACTTCAATCTACAGGGAGTAGTGCAGGGTAGTGGAATAGATGCTCCAATCAATGAAACTGGCTTGGCTCAAGCCAATGCTTTTTTTGACGTCTACAAAGACATCGCTTTTGAACAGGTCTATCACACCGCCCTGATCCGGACCAAGCAGTCAATCCAGCAGTTTATTGATCTGGGGATTCCGACCACCGCGCTGCCAGAACTGAATGAGATCTCTTGGGGTGACTACGAAGGCACGCCGATGACTCCTGAGGAAGGAGAATATTATCGTCACATGCTACAACAGTGGCAGGAAGGGAATCTCGATTACGCGATTGCAGGGGGAGAAAGTCCCAATGTGGTGGCGGAAAGAATGAGAATCGGGATCGGCAAGATCTTAGAAGGCCCAGGTGAAACAGTGCTGGTGTGTACGCACGGCCGGGCAATGCGGATATTTCTCAGCCTGATCCTGAATTATGACCTGCGGTACATGGATCAGTTTGAGCACCATAACTTATGCCTCTACCTTCTGGAGCAGCTGCCGGATGACACGTTTGTAGTGAAGAGATTCAATGACCAGGAGCACCTCGCTGCTCTGAGTCAGCTTTAGAAGCCTTGGCGGCTTTTTTCTTGGCAACCAGACTTTCCTCGTACATCGCTTGATATTGCTGGTGGAGCACTTTGTTTTCGGTTAGATCATACAGCCGAAAAGCGATTTGTTGAAGCTGGATTTTTTGTCCGTTGTCGAGGTCAACCAAGAATTCCCCAAGGAAGCATTTGTCAAAATCATCGGAGGGTATTTCGATGAGCAGCGCTAATTCAGAGTTTCCTGCGAAGTATTTTGTCGAAAAGATACCGGCGAACTGCTCCTCGATGTCTTTGAGTGTGGTCTTGATCTCCTTCAATTCCTTGGTTTTGAAAAGCACCAAAAAGGTCTTGGATTCGGGATCATTCGCAAATGCCGAATTGCAGCAAATCAGAATTAAGAGAAGTGTTGCAAATTTTTTCATGGCTGACAATATAATGGATTAATTTTCCTCAACGCAAGTAAGAAAAACATAATCCATGCCTAAGGGGCTGAAAAAGTGAGATTCCGCAGCTCTTTGTAAAGCAAAAGTCTCCTGGTTTGCTGAAATGGGGTGATTCGATTTTTAACTCGCTCCGCCATTCAGTCGGTCATTGGTTCTGCTTGGCGGAATCTGGAAAATTTGGAGAAAAAAAATCCCCGAATTGTTGAATTTCGGGGACTGTATTTTATGCCGTTGGGAGATTAGGCTTTCGCTGTTCTCTTTTTGGTCTTAACGCCTTCTTCTTCGATCTCGTCTTCTACACCTGCGAGGATTCTACCGCAATGTTCGCAGACGATAAGCTTCTTCTTTTCACGGATGTCAGCTTGTCTTTGTGGAGGAACTGTGTTAAAGCATCCACCGCAAGCGCCTCTTTTCACCATAACCACAGCAAGACCATTTTTGGCATTTGCTCTGATTTTAGTGTAAGACTTGGCAAGTCTGTCTTCTATCTTTTTGATTGCCTTGTCATGCTCAGACTGAAGTTTTGACTCCTCTGATTCGCTTTCGGCAACGATGGTATCCAACTCTTCTTTTTTCAGATCCAGATCCTTCTGACGGTCTTTCATCAAGTTGCTCAGCTCTTCCAAATCGCCCTTTTTCTGGTCGATCTTTAGTCCGGATTCAGCAATTTTCTTCTTCGATACCTGAATTTCCAAATCCTGAAGTTCCAGTTCTTTGGTGATCGCGTCGTACTCACGGTTGTTTCGTACGTTCATCTGCTGCTCCTGATACTTTTTGATCAGTTTCTCAGACTCCTTGATGTTGTCCTTGAATCGCTTGATGTCGTCTTCGAAAGAGTCGATGTCGCTCTGGAATTTTTCGAGGCGTGTTTCGTAGCCTGCTATCTCATCTTCGAGGTCTTGGACTTCCTCAGGGAGGGCTCCTCTAACTTTTACGATGGCATCTAGTCTTGAATCTATGAGTTGAAGGTTGTAGATAGCGTCTAGCTTTTGTGCTACTGTACTTTCCATGTACTATCGGTAGGATGTGGGATTAGTAACTACTTTTGTCAAATAGAGTGCAATATTAGGGAAATTTTGTGACAATAGCTCCCCCAATAATTCTTTTGTGAAAATTTCGCTCTCATAATGCCCTATGTCACAAAGAATCAGCTGCCCATCCGCATCGAAAAATTCATGATACTTCACATCGGAGGTGATGAAGACGTCCGCCCCGGTCCGCTTTGCATCTGATAGGAGAAAGATCCCAGCTCCGCCACAAACTGCTATTTTCTGGATTTTTGTTTTGGTTGAGGCCGTGTGTTTAAATGTTTTAAGGTTCATTTTCTCCTTCAGATAATCCAGGAAAATCTCCGCGTCCATTGGCTCTTGCAGGACTCCAACCATTCCGGCACCGACTTCCTGGTTTTCATTTTCGAGCGAAGAGAGATAGTAGGCAACCTCTTCGTAAGGATGGGCTTTTTTCAAGGCATTCAGAATTTGATTGCTCTGAAAAGCCGGTAGGATTACCTCCACCCGGGCTTCTTGTTCGGACTGCTGCTTACCGCGCTCACCGACGTAGGGATTTGCTTTTTCAGAAGGGGTAAAGGTGCCGGTTCCATCCACCTGAAACGAACAGTCCTTGTACTCTCCAATCTGTCCGGCTCCCGCCGCAAACACGGCATCCAGGACAGAATCCTTGTCTTTGACCGGTACAAAAAACACCAGTTTGTTCAGGATTTGCTTTTTGGGTTGGAGGATTTTGGTGTCCGTAAGTCCCAGTCTGTCACAGATCCGCTTGTTTACACCGGTTGCCACGTGATCGAGGTTGGTGTGGATAGCATAGATTGCGATGTCGTGCTTGATGGCCTTGATGACGGTGCGCTCGACGTAGTTGCGGCCGGTGAGGCTTTTCAGTCCTTTAAATACAATAGGGTGATGAGCCACGATCAGGTTGGCGCCCAAGGCTATGGCTTCGTCAACGACCGCTTCGGTGCAGTCCAGCGTGCAAAGAATTCCAGTCACAGCGTCTCCGCGGCTTCCGCAGATCAGTGTGGCATTGTCGTAGCTTTCCTGATAGGCCGGTGGCGCCACTTGCTCCAGGTAAGAAATCACATCCTGAATCCTGTATCCCATAATTTTTCTTTTTCTTTGGTCAAAAATAGCAATTCCTGCCAATGCCGTGGTACGCCTTTCTGCTTGCACCTTTTGCACTGATTTTTCGGATCATCACCGGCATCCGCAATTGGCTATTTGACCGGCAGATCCTAAAAAGCTCTAAATCGCCGATCCCAACGCTGGTGGTGGGAAATCTGAGTGTGGGCGGAACGGGTAAGACGCCGATGGTGGAGTTTCTGATCCAAAATCTTGGCCCCGAACTTAGAATAGCGTCCCTGAGCAGAGGATATGGGAGAAAAACCAAAGGTTTCCTAGAGGCCAGTTCCAAAAGCTCTCCCTCTGAGATTGGGGACGAACCTCTCCAGATTTATGAGAAATTTAACGGAAAGGTGCCGGTTTTTGTGGGAGAGGATCGGGTTTCAGCTTTGGAAAAGATTGCCGCGATTTCGGCAGATCTTGGATTGGTGGTCTTGGACGACGCGTTCCAGCATCGAAAACTCAAAGCTGATTTTTATTGCCTGTTGACACCTTATAGCAGTACTTTTTCTGACGACTTTCTGCTGCCTATGGGTAGACTTCGCGAGAGCCGATCCGGAGCTAGCCGGTCCGATATGGTCGTAGTGACCAAGTGTCCTGAGACCCTGTCTTTGGAACAAAGAAAACAGGTGGCAAACAAATTGAGAAAATATTTACAAGCGGATACTCCGGTGTTTTTTTCCAAGGTTGGGTATGGAAAACCGTGTCCGATGGATCATCAGGAGCCATTTTCGGAAGCGGTAATCTTGCTTTCCGGTTTGGCAGATGACCGGCCTTTTGCGGACTATAGCCATCGTAAATTCAGGGTGCTGGACAGGCTGGCGTTTCCGGATCATCACGACTACACCACTGCGGACCTTGCCAAGATTTCAAGGAGTTGGGAGAAACACCGCGGCCAAAAGCCCGTTTTACTCACGACAGAAAAGGACGCCGTCAAACTTAAATCTCTGGCAAATCAGGGATTTTTGGGGGAAATTCCGATTTTTGTGTTGCCTATCGAGGCTCAATTTGATTCAGAAGACAAGCAAATGCTGCTCAGCTACATCCGGGAAAAATTCAGAAAGAAGTGATCAGAAAAGGCTTAGTCTTTGGGTTTTTGTTTGCGATGCTGGCTGCTCAGTCACTTTTTGCGCAGCGTCCCATCCCTCAGAATACGAACACGGGAGTCGGGCAAACGAACCGACCTTTGCGCGGTGAGGCGGATCCGGGAGAAGAAGAAGAGGTGACAGATGGGAGAAAGCCGCTGTTGGATGACAGTACCCGGCAGGTTTATGGACCGAAGACTTCTCTTTTCTACTTTGAAAAGGACCTGAAGCGCAACCGGCTCCAACTGTACGAGCAAGACACCTCGCTGACCAATTTTCACAACTACGACCCGGTAGCCAAGGGCGGCTGGAAATATCAGGACCTCGGAAATATCGGTTCGAATGCCAAGCCGGTATTTTATGAAATCCCGGAAACCATCGGGCTTCGGTCTGGATTTCAGGGCTATGATCTTTACTATCAGGATCCCGCAAAAAGGAGGTATTTTGACACCAAGTCACCCTTCACGGAGATGTCGGCTTTTTTTGGCGGGGGCAACCGAAACATGCTGGATATCGCCTTTTCCCGCAATGTGACTCCGAAGTGGAACTTGGGCTTCGAGTTGCACACCGAGCGGGTGAGAAAAACGCTCAATCCGGTGGATCGGGACGATCACATGACCGAGCAAAATGCCTATACGTTTCATACCAACTATCGCTCCGAAAACGGGAAGTATTGGGCGCTGGGGGCGTTCTCAAGGATGCGGCACGTGGTCTATGAGATCGGCGGGATTATTCCCCCGGACGTCGACCCTACCTCGCTCTATTTCACCTACGAGGACGCCAAAGTATGGCTTCACAACTCCCGGGCGCGGGATCTTCGACAGGACTATCATGTCTATCACGAGTATAAGCTGGGCAATGGCCTGCAGATCTACCACACGCTGGACAACAAGAACCAGAACGTCGTTTTTGAATCGGATCTGACGACTTCTGATTCCTCATTTTTTAACCAAGAACGGTATAACTCCTTGGATACCACGCGTAACGAAAGTGACTTTGCGGAGTGGAAAAACGAACTCGGCATCAAAGGGTCCTACAAAGGATTTTACTACAACGCCTTCACACGGATCAGAAATGGTCGAATGGAAAGTCCTTTCTTCCCGGATAAGAAGGAGTCTTTCAACGAAGTCTATATTGGAGGCGAGCTGATCGGTAAAATCTCAGAAAAATGGTCTCTGAGCGCGGATGGGGAATATTTGATTCCGGGGGCGTTCCGACTTCACGGGCTTTTTGTGTCCCCTTGGCTGGAGCTGGAATATACCAAGGCGGTCTACAAGCCAACCTCGCAACAACAGATCTACTACGGAAATCACTACCTGTGGGAAAATGACTTTGATAATATAGGTGTCGATCAGCTCAAGGGACGGATTAAATTGGACTTCAACAAGATCAGCCTACGCCCGAATCTGACGATCAGCCGGGTGAACAATTACGTATTTTTCAATGAGGAAAAGATAGCGACGCAAGCTTCCGGGCAGGCCTTCTTACTGATGCCGGGTCTGATAGCCAACATTCAGGTGGGAAAGAAACTCCGTTGGGATTCGGAAGTGATCTTTACGGAGGTTTCCGGCGACGGATCGGACAATTTCCGTATTCCGCAACTGTATGCGAACACCCGCTTCTACTTCGATAGCCCGATGTTTAATGAGAATGTCTTTGTGCAACTCGGAATTGATCTGCGGTACAAGTCGTCCTACTATGCCGACGCGTATAATCCCTCTTTTCAGCAATTTTACCTCCAGAATACGTTCGAGGTCTATGCCTACCCAGTGGCGGATATCTTCCTGGATTTCCGGATCAACCGAACCCGTGTGCTGTTTAAATACAATCACCTCAATGCCGGCATGATGAGCAGGGAAGGGTATTTTGTCACTCCTGACTATACCGGATACAGGTCTTTCCTGGATTTGGGTATCACGTGGTATTTGTTCGATTGAGATTTATATCGCAAGAAATTAAGACGCAAGAGCCGAGAATGTCTTATCGAAGAGGTCAAATCCCTGAAAAGACGCCAATTATTTGTTGGGATGTCGTAAATCAAAAATCGTAAATCTTAAATACCCATGGTTTGGGAAGAAAGCACCAGACAGAAAATGCTTCATCTGAAGCTGCCGACCGATCCTAGATGGGTTGGGATTGCGGAGATGCAGATCGAGGATATCTTGGTAGATCATGCCTACTGCGAGCAAAAAGCCGCCTCCTCCTGCATCAGTTTGATCCTGCGCTTTGTTGATCTGGAGGAGTTGGTCGATACGCTGACCCCGATTGTGGCCGAGGAGTGGGGACATTTCGAACGTGTGCTGGCTCAGCTGCGGAAGCGGGGGATGAAGTTTGGCTTTCCCCGAAAAGACGAGTACGTGATCAAGCTCCAAGAGTTTGTGAAAAAGGGGGGAAGCCGCATGCAGCAACTCACGGAGCAGTTACTTCTGAACGCGCTGATCGAAGCCAGGAGTTGCGAGCGCTTCAAGCTTTTGTCCCAGAATATCGCAGACGTGGAGCTTCAGAAGTTTTACTACGAACTCATGATCTCGGAGGCTGGACATTATGTGACTTTCATCGAATTGGCCCGAAAGTATCAGGACGTCGAGAAAGTCAATCTGCGCTGGCAAGAATGGCTGGCCTATGAGGCTGACGTCTTGAAAAACCTCGAAGTACGCGGGGACCGCATGCATTGAAACCGGAAAAAGTGAATTGAATGCGAAGAAGGGTTGGGTTGAAAGCTTACAACCTCTTTTTCCCGGATCATGAACTCATAAAAAATGTCAATCATCCGCCCAAATCTTCCGTATTTGTGTATTATTAATCCGATTACCGAGTAATTTTTCAATAAGCTGTTCCAAAACGAACAATCCATGAATTTGATCGAAAATGTCCGCGAGGCACTTAATTCTGTAAAAGTACATTTGCTTCGAACCGTCCTGACCGGAGCGATCATTGCCATCGGGATTTCTTCGCTGGTGGGAATGCTGACAGCGATTGACGGGATCAAGGCCCAGATTTCGGAGAGTTTTGCCGGCTTGGGAGCCAATTCGTTTGATGTTAGAAACAAAGGATTCAATGGAGGCAGGGTGGTGCAAGACGGGAAGACCGAAAAAACCTACCCGAACATCACGTTCAGAGAAGCACGAAAATTCAAAGAAGACTACGCCGCCATCGGAATCTCCACGGTGTTCAACTCGGTGACTGGAATTGCAGAAGTGAAGCGCGGCTCCAAGAAGACCAATCCAAATATCAGAGTGAGGGGAGGCGATGAAAACTACCTGGCGATCAAAGCAATGAAGCTTGCCAAAGGAAGAAACTTCAGCAACATGGAAGTGCGGTACGGCACCTCTGTAGCCATCATCGGAAAGGAGCTCGAAGAGACGCTTTTCAATCCGGGTGAAGATGCCATCAATCAGAAAATCAACTTCTTGGGAAGGCCTTATACCGTTGTGGGGGTATTGGACAAGCAAGGCGGAGTTGGACAGGACCAGGGCGCAGACCGTCAAATCTTGATCCCAATCGAGAATGCGGCCCGCTTGGACAAGGGTGGCAACTTCAACTACAGAATCACGGGAGTGGCTTCGGATCCGGTCAAGATCGACTACGAAATGGGGCAAGCCGTCGGGATCATGCGAAAAATCCGTCAGGATCGAGTCGCTCAAGAAGATTCATTTGAGTTGACGAAAAGCGAATCGGTGGCAGAAAGCCTGGAAGAAGTGGCCGGATATCTTCGGATTGGCGGTTTTGGAATCGGCTTCATTACCCTACTGGGTGCGTCCATCGGTCTGATGAATATCATGCTCGTGTCTGTGACTGAGAGAACCCGGGAAATCGGTATCCGAAAAGCACTCGGCGCCACACCACTCTTGATTCGTCAGCAATTTTTGATCGAAGCGATCGTGATCTGTATTATCGGAGGGATCTTTGGGATGCTGTTGGGTCTCGCTATCGGGAACGTCATTGCCAATTTCATCGGCCCCGGAGGATTCTTAGTTCCTTGGCTTTGGATGATCATCTCATTCGTGATCTGTATCATTGTAGGATTGATCGCCGGGTATATTCCTGCGTACAAAGCCAGCAGACTGGATCCAATCGAGTCGCTTAGATACGAATAGTTTCTAGTCGACAGTCAGTTAACAGCCGACTGTCCACAGCGGAGGAGGGGTAAAATCAGAGCCTCCTCCTTTTTGTCGACAAAAGATTTTTGGCTTCAGAAGAAAAGCGAAGTAGCGTCTAGGCCTTGCAAAGTGGCGGCTGTGGACTATGGTCTGTAGACCCCTTAACTAGAATCTGCGCGAATAAATCGGATTTCATTTCCGATATCGTAGCGTTTTAACTTATCTTCAAGCCATCAATTAAGGGGTGCCCTAACATGACGGGCTGAGATCATACCCATCGGCAAGCGATTGCCGAGCACCTGATCCGGGTAATGCCGGCGTAGGGATCGATAATCTACTTCTCCCTTATTTGAATAATGACTAAAAATTATTCAAATGGATTTCACATTCGACTCTGGTTTGCTTCTCGAGCAAATCCAAAACACCGGCATCCTGGAATGGACCGCGGTCGCTTTCGGGGTTTCCGAAGTTCTTCTGGCTAAGAAAAACAGCATCTGGCTCTATCCGACGGGGATCATCGGGATTCTATGCGGCTCGATCTTGCTGCTGGATTCCAAGCTGTACGCGGAGACCTTGCTCCATGGCTACTACCTCGTGATGAGCATCTATGGCTGGGCCAATTGGAAAAACCGCAGCCAGTCAGGAGCCTCGCAGATCAGCAAGAGCGACGGGAGGGATTTGGCTATCACGGTTGGGATCGCCGTCATCGGCTGGGGGTTTCTGTACTTCATGCTCACGACTTTTACCGACTCCGATGTGCCCGTGATTGACGCATTTGTGTCTTCTACAGCCTGGGCAGGGATGTGGCTTTTGGCCAAGCGCAAACTGGAAAACTGGATTTGGCTGAATATTTCCAACTTGGTTGCGATCCCTTTGCTGTATTCCAAGCAGCTGTACATGTTCTCATTTTTAACCCTTTTCCTTTTTGTAGTCGCCATCTTCGGCTATCTGGATTGGAGAAAAGAACTCAACAAAAGACATGAAGCACTCCAAACTGTTTAATTCCGAGCACGCGGCAGCGTCTGAAAAACTGGGACAGCTTTCCCAGGAATGGCTGGAGATGATCTATCAGGAAAAGTGGTTTAAACTTTTTGTCCCCCAAGAATTGGACGGCTTGGGCTTGAACTTGGTGGTTGCACTTCGTATCGAGGAAAAATTGGCCCAACTCGACGGAAGTTTGGGTTGGACCGTGACGCTTTGCGCGGGCGCTGGCTGGTTTGTGGGTTTTATGGAAAGGGAGCTTGCCAAGGAAGTGTTTGCCAATCCAAAAGTCTGTTTGGCCGGAAGTGGATTTGTGGGTGGAAAGGCGGATCTCGTTGGCGAAAATTACCTGATCTCGGGAAGCTGGACCTATGCCTCGGGCGCTTTGCATGCCAGCCATTTCACAGCAAACTGTGAGATGCTGGAGGGCGGCAAGCCTCTTCTGGACAAAAAAGGAAATCCTGTCGTCAAAGCTTTTATACTCAAGAAAGACGAAGTCCAAGTCCTGGATGGCTGGAACTACATGGGGATGATTGCGACGGGAAGTCATGCTTTCAAGGTGGAAAACTGCCCGGTGCCGCGTAATCGGGTTTTTGAGATCCATCCGGAGAAAGTCACACTGGGTAATCCCGTTTTTCGCTACCCCTTTTTGCAGTTTGCTGAGGCGACGCTCGCGGTGAATCTTCTGGGGATCAGCTACCACCTGATCAACCTGATTGAGCAGGCTTTTTGGAGGAGACACGAATACCGGAAGTACGACAAAAGGCATCAGAAGCATTTTCAAAAGCTTATTAAAAAACAGCGAAAGAAGCTGGAGAAGCTCAAAAAGGCGTTTTACAACTTGGTTCAGGAGTCGTGCGACGAGCTGGATGCAAAAGGGAAAATCGCCAATTCTCTGCTAAAAATGGTCAGCCGGATAAGCAGGAAGTTAACCCAAAATTGCCGGGAGGCCAATGGGAAGCTGTATCCTTTTGCCGGTCTGGAAGCTGCCAAAACCCACACTGAACTCAACCGTGTCTGGCGGGATTTCAACACGGTCAGCCAGCATGCTTTGCTGATCTTTCCTTTTTGAAAATTGTCCGCTAGAGAGGTTTTCGAAGAGGACGTTGGGATTTGGGAAAAGGCAGGCTTCCCGAAACTTTATCCACAGATCAACAGGGTATCTTAACATACTTGCTTCTAACCATCCTTGCTAATCACTTTCCGACATTCTCAGTCAGTCCCTTCCGATTCTCAGATCAACTCCCTATACTAAGGGCAACAGGTTTGACATTTTGAGTGACATGGAAGCGGAATATTTCAAAGGGAGAGGAGCACAGATTCAGTCGGGAAACCGGTTTTTGCAAAACCGCGTGGTGACGGATCATATTGAGGGTTTGGACGAGGAACTGCTGCTTCCTCCAAAGACTGAAATTCGGATCGAACGCTCCAAGACGATCGTCAATCCGGTCAAAAGCCCGGATTTGGGGCTGAGCTTTTCGCTGAATCCCTATCAGGGTTGCGAGCATGGATGCATCTATTGCTACGCTCGAAACTCCCACGAATACTATGGCTATACGGCGGGGTTGGACTTCGAAACCAAGCTCATGGTCAAGCCCGACGCTCCGAAACTACTCGAAAAGCAGCTTCTTCACCCCAGCTGGAAGGTTGCTCCGATCTCGGTCTCCGGCAATACCGACTGCTATCAGCCCTTGGAAAAGGAGATGGGAATCACGCGGGAATTGCTGAAGGTTTTTGCCCGGTATCGGCATCCTGTGGGTATGATTACCAAAAACAGCCTGATCCTCCGCGATCTGGATTTGCTTCAGGATCTGGCTAAGGATAGCTTGGTGCAGGTGTATATATCCATCACCACGCTGGATGAAAGCCTGAGAAGAAAGATGGAGCCTCGGACTGCAAGTGCGGAAAAGCGCCTGAAGACCATCGAGGCCTTGGCCAAAGCGGGAGTGCCGGTAGCAGTGATGAATGCGCCGATCATTCCAGGGCTGAACAATCAGGAAACTCCGGCGATTCTCAAAGCCGCTGCCGACCACGGAGCGCTCAGTGCAGGCATGACGGTGGTCCGGCTCAACGGTAAGTTGGAGGAGATTTTCAGGGACTGGTTGGAGAAAAATTTCCCGGACCGCAGTCAGAAAGTGATGAACCAGATCGCAGAGCTGCATGGCGGCAAGGTCAATGACAACGAGTTTGGACGAAGAATGAAAGGCAGCGGTGTGCTGGCCGAAAGCATTCAGACGTTGTTTCGATTTGCCAAGAAGACCCATTTTGCAGGCAGAGCCATGCCTGCTTTTGACCTCGGTAAATTCCGTCGTGGAGGCAACTTTAGCTTGGAGTTTTAGGGCTAACCCCCACAGATTCTCACAGAAAAGGGCGCAGATCATGGATTTTTAGCGGTAGGATCCGAAGGTTTTTCCAAGGGATGCCGAGATTTGCAAGCAAAACCTTGCTACGCGACGGATGATGCTTCGAGCCCCTTTTTCTGGAATAAGCCGTCAAAGATCTCTGCGACTTCCTCCGCGGCAAGTGTCGGTCGGAGCGAGGTGTCAGAGATTCCAGACACCACACGCGTGATGTCGTGGTCGACCTTCCCCTGGGTGCTCCACAGCCCAACCGGAGCCGCGGTGATGTAGGCAGAAAAGGCGTGATGGCCTGAGCCGGGCCGCTCGCCAATGATGTGGATGATGCCTTTTTTCTGTTCGGAATTCGGAAGATTTCCAAAAAGCGCTTCCCCAGTGGCATATCCCGCTCTCACCCGACCGTGGGTAAACACCGCGTTTTGCGGGCTGATGTGATAGCCCCTGGACTTGAGCTGAGCGGTCAGATTTTCCAGAAAAGGAAAGAGATGATTATCGTCTGTCAAAGCCAAAGCATTGAGACCGTCAGAGATGACGATTTGAAGGTCTGGAGCTTCACTTCCCCATCCGGTCCGCATCGCGGTCAACTGATCAGAAGTCTGTTTGCTGAGTTTTTCGCCGGTTTCCGGATGATAGACGTAGTCCTTGCGGTCCTTGCTTTGGGTGATCAGCGGAATGGCAGCAGGAATAGCTTGGACGAATGAACTCGGCATCTCAGCCCAAAGGCTGACCTTGGCGTCCTCGTAGAGTTCATGGATCTTTTTGTCGAGTTCGGGATTCAGATCCCAGACGTTTTCTCCAAAACCCTGCGCGATCGGGACGCCCCGTTCCTCAATTTCGGCGATGGTTTTTCTTCCTTCGGCCAAAATCTCCTCCTTGGTTCTCAGATCTTTTTTGGCGAGTTGGTATTGGTAATATACCCAAGTCGGATCGCCAAAATGCTCGGTGGGACGGTTGTCGGCGCCGATGACTTCGATCTTTTTGAAAAAGTCCCACATCGCGTCGTTGATCTTGTAGCCAAACTGTTCGCGGATCTTGACGTGGTTGTAAAAACCGGTCGTCAGATAGCTCAGCATCGGGTCGTTTTTGGTAGGCAAAGCCATCAGATAAGCGGGATTCGCCGGCATGATCTGGGCAATGCACCAGTCCAGATCATCCAGGGAGACATCCATGTGGAGCGTCGAGCACACATCCAGACCGATGGTCAATCCGTGCAGTTTGCCCATCACTGTGTCTTCCAGACAGCATCTGACGAGTTGTTCTTTGCTTTTGAAGACTTCCGGCCCGATGAATCCAGCTACATCATTTACATGCACCCAAGGCGTCTCTTCGGGACTTTTTCCTTCGGAAAGCTTCGCCTGCAAGGCCCGTACGAAGCCGTACTTTCTTGCTTCATGCACCACCATGTCGAAGCCTTCGCCATGTCCGTTGGTGAAGTCTGCGCCTTGGCCGGTTTCGGCATAGAGCCCAAATTGCCCGGTTCGGCTCTCCATGTGCGCCAGCATCTTGTCGATCGACACGTCAAAGGTTTGATTGGCATTGACTGTACCGGCGATGCTCTGAAACCAGATTCCAGAGGTTCCGGGATAGATTTTTTCCGCCTCGGCCTGGACATCGATGTGGGAGAGCACGCAGTTGGAGATGGTCTTTTCCAAGCCAAAAGTGGTGAGCACCTCAAAGAGTGCTTTCTCGATTTCTGCGACCGATCGAGGATCGCTGGAGACTGGATTTGTTCCCAAGACCAGATCACCTACTGCATAGCTCCACGCGTCAAAAACCTGCCAGACGATGTCGGTAGGATTATCTGTGGGGGAGTTGGGCTGCACTCTGGCGCTCATGTAGCCTTTGCTGCCGATCTGCGTGCCGGGGATGGGATTGAACACTTTCTGTCCCACTTGGATCAGTTCGTCGTTGTCCATCAACTTGACGACACAGGCGATCACGTCGCTGGACAGAGCGGGCATGATGGCTTTGATCTCAGCTTCGGTTTTGGTAAGTAGAAATACCTTCAATTCACCGAGAGTCCAGCTGTCAAGCTTGCTGTTTGTTGCTGTATTTTTTGCGATCAACTCGTAGAGCTCGTCGGTAAAAAGGCTGTTTGTCTTGAGGTCTCCGATGGTGGTATTTGCCAAAAGACTTCGGGCGTTTTGGCGGGAAGTCTCGGACTCCGCGGCGATCCCAAGGGTCAGGTCACCTTCCTTAAACTCGTTGGCAGCACCGATGATCTGGCGATAAAGCGTTTGGTCGTATTCTCCTGCGGTCCTTCGGATGTAGGCAAAAACGTCCTCTGTATCCAGAGGAGTGTCGATGATAGGGGCGGCACCTTCGATGCCCTTCTGCCGAAGCGAATTGAAATCGCAGGCGTTGAAAAGTAGAGCGGACGTGCCCAAGAGTCCCATTTGTGCCAAAAATTCTTTTCGACTGATTGTTTGAAGCATGTTGATTTAGAAGCTTGATGTTTCTGAAATCTTGGGTTTACTGACTTGTCTTGATTTAGGTCAAGTTAGCCAAAAGTTGCTGGAATTTTAATCCGAACAGCGTGTAAAAGCTGCCCGATTTTTAAATATTGAGAACTGTTTGCTGACTTCAGGGTGAAAGTGAAACGGCTTTCTCAGGAAAATGGGCTATTCGAACCGGTCGTTTCGATCGGATTTTTCGGCATAGTCCGGTTTGAGAGAAATAGGCAGATCGGGTAAAATTTTCTCTGTATCTGAGCCGGATTCTTAACTTTTTATCCCCGAAGAGATAAAGATTAAATCACGGCCATTCAAATAAAAAAAATGCAAAAATTGCCTTGATTGGCTACCTTTTATCATTGACTCTCAACCCAAAATTTAGACCTATGAAAAAACTAAAACTTTTATTGATCCTGCCTCTATTGGCCTGGACTTTTTTCCTGGATGCCAAAGCTCTGACAGTAGGTACTGAAACGGAAAGCGTGGCTCCGTTCGCCGGTGAATACAAACTGGTGGTGGAGGGATTTGACTGGGGGCCTGCGGTGAACAAGGTAGTTCTGAGTTTAGGCGAAACTGTAACTTCTGCCGATGCTTCGGATTTTTCAATCACAGCCACCCGCAAATCAGACAAAGGTGAAATTCCCGCTGCAAATGCCTCGGGTGCCCGATCTGTCGTGTACTCCTATGTTTCGGATGCAAATGGAGCTCGGGTAGAAAGTGGCGATCATGTTACGCTTGTCCTTGCTGTAAGCCCGAATCAGGCAATTGGCTCTCCGATTCAGTATTTTCCACGTTTGGGAAATGTCTGGATCGACTATAAGCTTCAAGTCACCAATACCAAAACCGGCAAAGTTTGGGACACCGAATCCGGCCGAATCATGCCCTTGGTCGATAAGTTTGACCTGACCGGGAAATACAAATACAACGACAATTTGACCATGGCTTACGCTTCCTATTCTCCGGATGGCTTACAGGAAAAAGCTCCGTTGATCATTTGGCTTCATGGCGGCGGCGAGGGCGGAACTGATCCGACAATTCCTCTACTGGGAAACAGAGCTGCCAACTATGCCTCAGACGAAATCCAGATGCTGTTTGGCGAAGGAGCATTCGTGCTTGTACCGCAAGCACCTACTTTCTGGATGCAAGGGCCTGATGGCATGACCAGAGGGCAGACCAATGACATTTACAATGAAGGATTGATGGCATTGATCAAAGATTACGTGGCGTCCAATCCCAAGATCGATGCGTCACGCATTTACGTGGGAGGGTGTTCAAACGGCGGGTATATGTCTTTGAAGCTGATCTTGGAGCATCCGGATTATTTTGCCGCAGGCTATATCAGTGCCTTGGCTTATAGCAATGAGTTTGTCAGCGATGCTCAGATTCAAAAGATCAAGAATGTGCCAATGTGGTTTGTCCATTCCAAAGATGACAATACCACCAAATCAGAGGAAACGGTGGTGCCGCTATATGAAAGACTAAAAAAGGCAGGAGCAAAAGATGTGATTTTCAGCTATTACGATCACGTCACGGACATCACCGGATTTTACGGTGGGAAAGACTATCGCTACCCCGGCCATTGGTCGTGGATATATTCCCATGCCAATGTGGCCCGGACAGACTTTGATGGTTCGCCGGTCTTGCTAGACGGAAGACCTGTCAGTATCATGGAATGGATGGCTGCGCAAAAGAAATAGCTGGCTTGAGTTCCGCACGTTGTGTCGTGTTTTCAGTTTTCCGGCATCAAGCCGGATTCCCAAGATAAATTTCTCACTGCTGAAGTTCATTTAAAGTGGTTCAACGACAAGAGTCATAGTTTTTATCAATCGAAAAAATATTCATATAACAATTCATTTTGGTACTTTCGTAGGCATCAGTGAGAAAATTATTCAATAGAGATATGGGCGATAGTAACACGCTCGGCTCTGACATGGAGAGCGACATCAACAAGTACCCTTTTCGTTTGTCGGAAAATACCGCCAAGCAAGGGTGACTACATTCGAATTCCCACTGATTTTTAAAAGAAGATAAATGATATAAAAGGCCTGCCGGAAAATGCACGCCAGGTGATAGGAAATAGCTATCAATTCATAAAAACAATCAATTTGACTTATCGGCAACAGATAAGTTGATTTGGGTTCAGTTTTAAAAGTATTTACCTTAAATGACCATTTTAAACTAACAGACAATGTCAGAAATGAAAGATCACAACTCTGGTGGGCCAGGTGCAGGAAAATGCCCTTTTGGCTATTCTGATACACCTGCCGAACAGAAACAAGCTGCCGGTAGTGGTACCAGAAATAGAGATTGGTGGCCCAATCAATTAAAAGTCAGCATTCTGAGACAAAACTCTTCGCTGTCTGATCCAATGGGCAAAGACTTCAACTATGCAGAGGAATTCAAGAGTCTGGATTTGGAAGCTGTGAAAGAAGATCTCCGTCACGTGATGACTGATTCTCAGGATTGGTGGCCGGCGGATTTTGGACATTATGGGGGCTTATTTATCAGGATGGCGTGGCACAGTGCCGGCACTTATAGAATACACGATGGCCGCGGCGGCGCGGGAGCTGGAATGCAGCGTTTTGCGCCGTTGAACAGCTGGCCGGATAACGTCAGCTTGGACAAAGCCCGAAGACTGCTTTGGCCAGTCAAGCAGAAATATGGTAAAAAAATCTCTTGGGCAGATTTGATGATCCTAACCGGAAACGTCGCATTGGAAACCATGGGATTCCAGACTTTTGGCTTTGCCGGAGGACGCGAGGATGTGTGGGAGCCAGATGAGTCGGTGTATTGGGGATCGGAAAAAAATTGGCTTGGAAGTGATCTGCGCTATGAGCACGGTTCTCCCGGTGTTGCCGATGATCGCGGCGTTTTGGTCTCAGATGACGATGCCGATGGTAAAACCCACTCCAGAAACCTGGAAGAACCACTCGCAGCTGCTCACATGGGGCTGATCTACGTCAACCCGGAAGGTCCCGACGGAAATCCTGATCCAGTAGCCTCTGCTAAAGACATCCGTGACACGTTTGGTAGGATGGCCATGAATGACGAGGAAACTGTGGCTCTCATAGCGGGAGGACACAGCTTTGGAAAGACACACGGCGCGGCGACTTCTGAGCATGTAGGTCCTGAGCCAGAAGGCGCTTCTCTCGAATCCCAAGGTTTTGGCTGGGCAAATAGCTATGGTTCAGGAGCGGGAAAAGATGCCGTGACTTCCGGTTTGGAAGTGATCTGGACCAAAACCCCCACTCAGTGGAGCAACAACTTCTTCGAAAACCTTTTTGCCTTCGACTGGGAGTTGACCAAAAGTCCGGGAGGAGCTCATCAATGGGTAGCGAAAAATGCCGATGCTTTTATTCCGGATGCTTTTGACAGCTCCAAAAAGCATCGACCAATGATGCTGACGACGGATTTGTCATTGAAACTTGATCCCGGATTTGAAAAGATCTCCAGACGCTTTCTGGAGAATCCCGATGAATTTGCTGACGCTTTTGCAAGAGCTTGGTTCAAGCTGACTCACCGCGATATGGGTCCCAAATCCAGATACTTAGGACCTGAAGTCCCGGCTGAAGATCTAATCTGGCAAGACCCGATTCCTGCGGTTACCCATCCCTTGATTGAAGGGGAACAAATAGAAGCCCTTAAAGCAAAAATCCTTGATTCAGGATTGAGTATCTCTGAATTGGTCAGCACTGCTTGGGCGTCCGCCTCTACTTTCCGCGGATCTGACAAGCGTGGTGGTGCCAATGGCGCCAGAGTTCGTCTAGCACCACAAAAAGACTGGGAGGTAAACAATCCTGCTCAATTGTCTAAGGTGCTAAGTGCGTTGGAGAAAATCCAAAATGACTTTAACTCAAGTAATGAAGCCAAGCAGGTTTCATTGGCTGACTTGATCGTTTTGGCTGGTTCTGCTGCGGTGGAGAAAGCTGCAAAAAATGCTGGATTCGACATCCAAGTTCCCTTCACGCCAGGTCGTGCCGATGCCTCACAGGAGCAAACCGATGTGGAATCATTTGCAGTACTCGAGCCTCTGGCTGATGGCTTCAGAAACTACTCCAAAAAGCTGTTTAGAGTTTCTCAGGAAGAAATGCTGATCGACAAGGCCCAATTGCTGACCTTGACTGCTCCCGAGCTGACCGTCTTAGTAGGCGGGATGCGAGTCTTGGACACCAACTTTGATCATTCCAAACATGGTGTCTTCACCGATCGACCAGGTGCACTGACCAATGATTTCTTCTTGAATCTATTGGATATGCGCACTGCCTGGAAAGCGACTACGGATACTCAAAATCTCTTCGTAGGAAGCGACAGGGTTACCGGCGAACCAAAATGGACGGCTTCCCGAGTGGATTTGGTGTTTGGCTCCAACTCAGAACTCCGCGCTATCGCGGAAGTGTATGGCTGTGCTGATTCCAAAGAGAAGTTTGTCAAGGACTTCGTCGCTGCATGGACTAAGGTGATGAATCTGGATCGATTCGATCTGGCTTAATTGCGAGAGTTTTATATACTAAAAAGGCGGCTCTGAAAAGGGCCGCCTTTTAATTTTTAGCCGGAAAGCTTAAAAGTTTTTCACCACAGAGTTTCAAAGAGAATTTTCAAAATAGGTTGGTTGGACTTAGTTAGAACTTTGAAAGATCTTCCCCTTACAATCCCTTTTTGAGAGCTAGGAGAGTAAAAGCTGAAGCTTTTCTTGGGGAACTGGAGGATAGTTGATGTGACTTGCCGCGATCCTATTTTTTGAGTGTGGGGTAGGGGACAAACTCCACCTCGTCTCCGGGGATTTTGTCAAATAGCTGGGCATCCCATTTTTCTTTGGCTTCGTCGATCAGTTCCTTGCTGGAGGAGACGAAGTTCCAGTCGATAATCCGCTCCTCTGGAAATGCATCGCCTCCAAAGATATAAACAGTGCTGTTGGCTTCGATGGTAAACTCACAAAGCTTACTGTCTTTGGCAACCAGAATTTGCTTTGGGCCAAAGGTGTTTCCTTCACTTTCGATTCCTCCCTCGAGGATGTAGAGGCCGCTTTCTCCAAAGAGATGTTCGCCGATGTTCAGGACTTGCTTTTCCTCACTTTTGATCTCCAGCATGTACAGGTTACTGTAAACCGGCACGGCAGAGCGGCGTCCAAATGCCTCTCCAGCCACCAATTTGAAGTCGACTCCGTTCTCACTCCATGTTGGGAGCTTGTCAGCCTCGACATGAAAAAACTCCGGATCCATCTGCTCCAGATCCTTCGGCAGCGCCACCCAAATCTGTAGCCCATGCATCAATTTGTCTTCGTGTCGTAGATAATCTGGCGTCCGCTCTGAGTGGACGATGCCCTTGCCGGCGGTCATCCAGTTGACCGCGCCAGGCTTGATCTCCACTTCGTTTCCCAGCGTGTCGCGGTGCATGATGCTTCCCTCAAAGAGAAATGTAAGCGTCGAAAGCCCAATGTGTGGATGAGGCCGGATGTCCATTTGTTCGCGCTCGTTGAGCTTGACAGGTCCCATGTGATCGATGTAGATAAATGGGCCAATCATGCGCTTCTGGCGAAAAGGTAAAAGTCTTCCGACGAGAAACTTGCCGATATCTGCGGCGCGCTCTTCGATGATGAGGTTGATGTTGGACATGTCAGATGGGCATTTCGTGGAACCTAAAAATGCGGTTTTTCATCGGGAATTTCCCCTCCGAGACAAAAAAAGAGAAGCTAAAAACTACACCGCGACCTCAGCTGACTCATACTTGCTCAGTGAAAAGTTGAAAGTGCTTCCTTTTCCAAGGGTGCTTTGAGCCCAGATTTTTCCTTCGTGTTTTTGTACAATTTCCTGACATAGGACCAGTCCCAAGCCAGTTCCCACCTCGCCCATGGTGCCAGGCGCCTGAGTGTTCGACTCTGAAAAAAGCTTGCTGAGCACAGCTTCTCTCATGCCGGTGCCATAATCTCGTACCGAGGTAATTACATCTCCTGACTTTTCGCTCACCGAGATCTCTATCCTGGAGTTTTCATCGGAAAACTTGATAGCGTTAGATATCAGATTTCTCAATACCGTCAGGATCATATTCCGGTCAGCATGGATAAATATCTCCTCTGAACACGACTTTTTTAGTGTGATTTTCTTATAGTCAGCCTGGGATGATACCATATCTACCGCAGCTTTCACTATCTGGCTCATCTGGATCATTTGGGGTTTCACTTCAAAAATCGTGGTTTCCTTAATCGCCCATTGCAGCAGGTTTTCCAGAAGATTATGGGTGTTTCGGGAGACATTCAGGAGATATTGGATGTTCTCCAGATGCTCCGAATTGTCCGTGTTTTTAAACTCGTCTTCCAAAAGCTCCATGTATCCTATGATTGAGAAAAAGGGATTTCTCAAATCATGTCCTATGATGCACAGGAGTTTGTCCTTGTCATCGATGTGTTTTTTCAGATCAGCATTTGCATGCTGCAGCATAGTAGTCCGCTCTTTGACCTTGTTTTCAAGTTGCTTGTTTCGCTGATTCATGGCACGGACCTGCAGTTTGTAGACAATGATCAAAAGGCTGACCACAACAAACGATACGAGCGTAATAAACCAAGCTGTCTTCCAGAACGGTGGTGATATGACCAGCACCAAGGATGTTCCTGTTTCGTTCCATACTCCATCGCTGTTGGACGCCTTGACCCGGAACACATAGGTGCCGGGGTTCAGATTGGTGTAAGTGGCATTTCGCTGCGTACCTACATAATTCCAGTCCTCGTCAAATCCTTCCAAGAAATACGCATACTGATTTTGCTCCGGATTGCTGTAATTCAATCCGATAAAATCAAAGGAGAACACATTCTCTCTGTGGGAAAGTCTTAGTGTGTCGGTTGCCGAAATGTGCTTTTGTAGAGGAGTGCCAGGTGATTTGAAATCCACAGATTTGTTGAACAGCTTTAAGTCTGTCAGGTACACTTGCGGCGCGTGCAGATTGGAGGTAAGATGGGCGGGATCAAACAGATTAAACCCATTCAGGCCGCCAAAAAGCAATTCCCCTTTTCTGGTTTTTAGGACCGAATATCTGGAGAATTCATTCCCCTGGAGACCGTCGGCTTTACCAAAGTTCTTGAAGGTTTGACCGACGGGATCAAACTTTGATATACCCCTAATCGAGCCGATCCACAGGAATCCAAGATCGTCCTCGACGATGGAGGTAATCTCATTCACTGGCAGCCCATCCTCCTGATCGTAGGTGATAAAGTTATCTTCTTCAGGCATATATCTTGAAAGGCCCTTGTCTGTAGCGATCCAGATGTTCTGATTTCGGTCTTCGAAGATTTGCCGGATGGAATTGCTCGGAATGCTGTTGGGGTTCGATTCTGAAAGCTGATAAACTTTGAATTTGCCTTCCACCTTATCTTCTGCACGGATCACATTCACGCCCGCGTGTGTTCCTATCCAAAGATTTTTGCGGCTGTCCTCAAAAATCCGGAGCGTGAGATTTGAAGAGATGCCGTCAGATTCATTTTTGTCACTTTTAAATAGACGAAGCTCGTTTCTTCTCTTGTCATAGCGGTACAAGCCTTCATCGAACGCCGCTATCCAGACATAATCTTCGTCAAAATGGACGTCGAAAACATTTCGGATGGGATAGGTGTCGTCTTTGATCCATTCCTGGAAACTGATGAAGGTACCTTTGTGCTCATCGGCCAAGATATTAAGCCCGCCGTTCCAAGTGCCCACCCAGAGTTTTCCCTCCGAATCTTCATTGAGGCTGATCACCGCATCCGAGCGCAGTGACCGTGGGTCGCCCGGGTTGTTTCTGTAGCTTTTAAAAGTACCCTTTTCGCGGTTAAAGTAATTCAGCCCTCCGCCGTCAGTGGCTACCCATATATTTCCGTTTTTTGCTTCCAAAAAATCCCTGACAATGTCATTATTCAGACTCTCCGGGTTCGTTGGGTTATTAAAATAGTGGGAGAATTTCGAGGCATAGGGATCCGCAAGATCTATCCCCGATTGCGCTGTGCCCACCCAGTACCTGCTCTGGTTATCCTGAAAGATATTCCAAACTGAGTTCAACGTCAGGCTGGTCGGGTTCTTTGGATCATGCAGATACCGGTAGAAAGCATCCATTTCTTTGTCGTACAGATGCAATCCACCGTTCTCATTGCAAGTCCAGAGGTTGCCTGTTGGGTCTACATAAAGCTTGTAGATGGCGTTGTTGTACAAGCTGTGCTCGTCAGCAGGGTCGTGCGCATACCGCACAAAGCTGACCTTGCCCTGTTGTGTTGTCATCCTGTTGAGACCATTGCTTCGGGTGCCCGCCCATAGGTTTCCGTCCCTGTCCACAGCTACGGTTTTCACATGGTTTGAGCTGATGGATTGGGAGTCGGTAGGGTCGTGTTGGAAATATTCTGTTTTTGACGTGGCGGTATTCAGCTTGACCAGCCCGTGCTGAAATGTGGCCAGCCAAAGTATATCTCCGTCTCCATAGGCCATCCCATTGATGACGATATTCGCATCCAATCCATAGGAGAGGAACTCCTGTCTGTCACGGTCAAGATAGAACAAGCCGGAACCGACGCTCGAAACCCACAGGGTGCCCCTTGAGTCTTCGAGAATCGTATTCACCAGATTACTTTCGCCCACTGGTTGCTTAAAATCAGTAGGAAGCCTAAATCTGGTAAAATCGTCCGTGTCTCTGTTGTATAGTGCTACTCCATTGCCGGTTCCGATCCATAGTTGATCATGACTGTCTTCATAAAAGGCCCCAATGTAATTATTGTTGATGCTGCTGGAGTCAGCACTGTTGGTATACGGACGGAATTTCAACCCGTCGTATTTGTGAAGACCGCTGTAGGTTCCTACCCAGATGAACCCCAACTTGTCCTGGTAAACCCCGGAAACCCGGTTGTTGAGCAGTCCTTCGAATATCCTTTGAAATTTCAGATCAGGCTTTTTTTCTATTCTTTGCCCTAGGACGACCGACCCAGGCAAAGTCAACACTGCCGCTAGAGCGAAAACCAGGATATACAGCTTTTTTATTTTTGAAAAGGGCAGATTACTGAAAACCTTCATTTTCGGTTTGGGTTGACGGTCAATTGGGTGTTTAGGATTTCAGGTGGAAGATGAACGCAATTTTCGCTGCTATTTCCACCGGATTTTCAAAAATATAGAAAAGGAATCAGGCTGCCTAAAGGATTAACTAAGTGTAAAGTAGATTGTATTGACGTCCGTTTTTGTTAGTTTTTCTTTGAATAGTTCAATAGGGAATTTTGCTATAGTAGGACCGAATCTGCATTTCACCCGAGACTCACTAAAAGAACGCGGCGAAATGCATTTTTGCATATACGTCTGAAAATCAAGTTCAGACTTCGGTCGCTTACCGGGAAATAGCATAAATGAGATGTTTTGACCTTTTTATTGAATTCTTGAGTGTTCCGTAAATGCGAGCTCGGTCGAAAGATTTTTTAAAGCGGCTAATATTTGTAAATGAGATGCTTATCCCTTGAAGCGGGTGGGGTCAAATCGATGCAGAGGATAGAGGTTTAACGGACAGGCTTAGCCTCGTATCGCTTACAGCTAAATCCGTTTGCCTGTCTTTAGAAGTAAGTACGGGCATCGCATCCATGGCGATGGTGACCCCAGTTTTTTGTGTCTTGATATAGACACGGGGAAATCTGCGCCGGATTCCACCCTGCTGTAATCTGCTCAGTATCGGGTAGACGGCAGGTTAATTTTCGGTGATTTTAATACTGAATCGAAAATCAGGTTCGTTTTGAAGAGAGTCTAAAGGCGCCAAAAAAGCCAAAAAGCATACAATGATCAACAAATTACGTAGTTTTTTTACCGGGTACAGAGTCAGTCAAGTAAGTCTGAACGGCTTGGAAATCAAAACCTATTACCGAGGGAGAACGCCCTCTTCCGACCCCTTGGCTAACCTAAGAGATTTGAAATTGAAGCTTCCTCAGATTCCCCCTGCAACGGAATTGTCGATGGATTTCAGCAAGTGTTGGGATGAAAAAATCAAATGCCTGGATGGACTGTCTCCATCTTTTACTGCAAAATTTCAAGTCGGAGATAGCACTTATTCGATAGCAAGATTTGTCACCAAGCAAGATAAATCTCCTGTGAGCCAATACGCGTTCAGTGAAAATGAGACAGTGTTTGCTGTTTTCTCGAGAATCTATGACCACGGTGATTTTTTTAAGGAAATTGAAAATGACCTGTTGGTAAAGCATAAGATTAATAGCGTTGGAACAGAGGATAATGGCTATTTCATCACTGATAGACAATATTCCGTTCTGTTTGATGTTTTTGGACATTCTCAGTCCTTTTTTTGGAATGACCAGAAGGCTCTTGAAAGATGCCTAGCTGGTATCGAGTAATAACAAAATAGCCCTGAATTCTGCAGAATTCAGGGCTATTTTTCAGATCTCATATTTCGGTCTCACACCGCCACCGCAGCCTTGATGTGAGGATGGGGATCGTAGCCCACCAGTTCGAAGTCTTCGTACTTGAACCCGAAGATGTCTTTCACTTCGGGATTAATCTTCATCGTCGGCAGCGGCCGAAGTTCTCTGCTCAGTTGTAATTCGGCTTGTTCGAGATGGTTGGAGTACAGGTGAGCATCTCCGAACGTATGCACAAAGTCCCCCGGCTCCAGCCCGCAGACCTGCGCGACCATCATAGTAAAGAGCGCATAGGAAGCAATATTGAACGGCACTCCCAGAAAGACATCGGCGCTTCGCTGATAGAGTTGGCAGGAAAGCTTGCCATCAGCTACATAGAACTGAAAGATCGTGTGACAGGGAGGCAAAGCCATGTCGTCGACATCGGCCACATTCCAAGCGCTGACGATGTGACGACGGCTATCCGGCTTCGTTTTGATCTGATGAATTAGAGCTTTGATCTGATCGATTTCGCCGCCTTTTCCGTCAGGCCAGTGTCTCCATTGATACCCGTAGACTGGGCCAAGGTCGCCGTTTTCATCCGCCCACTCGTCCCAGATGGATACGCCGTTCTCTTTCAGCCAGGCAATATTGCTTTCTCCTCTGAGAAACCACAACAGCTCGACGATGATGGAGCGGAGGTGCAGTTTCTTGGTCGTGACTACCGGGAATCCATCTGCCAGATTGAACCGCATTTGGTGTCCAAACACGCTGAGGGTTCCGGTTCCGGTGCGGTCGGTTTTGGTTGCTCCTTCGCTGAGAATTCTTCTCATCAAGTCGTGATACTGCTGCATGGGATTAGGGGGATTCTTGGTCGGCAAGTTAAGCTTTTGAGTCAAAACTTGTAAACAAATCTGGGTTTTGGTGGGTGCCTTATGGAGAGAATTGTCAAAGATCAATCATCCATCCCCTGCCAGGTAAAGGTGGCCGTGACTGGGTAGTGATCCGAATAGTCGACTTCCCGATGGGTGTTGAAATGCACGGGAGTGAGCGAAGGATCGGCAAAGATGTGGTCAATTCTCAAGAAGAAAAGGACCTTGTTGTAGGTGAATTCAAAGCCTCTACCGGCTTTCTCGAAGGCATTGTCCAGCTTTTCACTGAGCTTAAAGTACACATAAGAATAGGGAACTTCATTCATATCGCCCATCAGGATCACGGGATGCGGACTGTTGCTGAGGTGCTCGTAGAGGATCGACAGCTGCTGCGCACGCACGAGACTTCCCCTATGCAGCTTGCCCAACGTCTGCCTGTAGACCTGCTTGGCCTGATCATAGTCGTTGAGTGACCCGGTTTGAATCGCCATAGACTCCAAATGGGTGTTATAGATTCGCAGCGTGTCGCTTCCGACTTGAATGTCTGCGAAGATGGCACCGTTGGTCGCGTTGTTTTCGAAGATTACTCCATCGTTGACAATGGGATATCTGGAAAAAATAGCCATTCCTTGGGATCTTCTCTCCGGGTTGCCATCCACTGCATGAAAGACGTATTCATATTCCCCATCCTTGCTAAGCAGTTTGATCGCATTGCGGGTGCCAGACGTGTAATCTTGGTAGAATTCCTGAAAGACTTTGACATCAGCCGGATGCTCGGCCAGCCAGGTGAATACGTTGGGATCCAGCTCGTCTGACTTTTCTTTTCGATAGAAAAAGCTGTGGGTGTTATACGTCAATACCTTCAGGCCTTCAGCTTCTTCGTTTCGGGGATGAATCTGGAATGTGATCAGGATAAATTTATAGCCAATTGCCAGCGCGACGAGGGGGACGAAAGCAAGTCTCCGCCAGGCCAAGGCCAAGATGGCAAAAAGAAGTGCATTGGCGATAAGGATGATGGGAACAAAAAAGGGCAGCAGTCCTACAAAGCGAAAGACTTCCGGAGAAATGAAGACGCTTGAATAAAGTATCAGCGATACCAAAAATACCAGTCCGGTGATCAGTTTCATTTAGGTTGGGTTGAGAGCAATAGGAAATAACCCGAATTCAAAAGTGCTATTTTTTGTATCAAATTTTTCATTAATCTATTCCTTTTGAGAAAAAAGGGTGAAGCGTCCGCGCGGAGTATGTGTACGGGAAAGGGTATGGAATGTGTCAACCAAATTTCACGCTGCTCTTTGGAATCAGGCGATTTAGATTAATTTTACGTAATTACCCCATCAAACTAATCCTCTAACTCACATGGAATCGAGCATGACAAAACCGTCCCACACTGGGATGATCGTAATATGCGAGATTCCGTATGGCCTTTAAAAATCAAATTATACTCATATGAAAAAACTGTCTACTATTTGGTCGGTGGCCTTGGTCTGCGCATCGTTTCTAGCTTGCGAGCCCAAAGCAAAAGAATCCGCCTCAGAAGCGACTGCAGGAGACTCTGCTGCCGCGGAAGCGACTGAAAGTGAACAAAGACCGAGTCCTTTGATCGTTGAAGAAGGACAGATTGCCGGAAAGACGATCAAAGTCCACTATGGATCTCCAGCCGTGAAAGGCCGGGTGCTGTGGGGTGATCTGGTTCCCTACAATGTGGTGTGGAGAACAGGGGCAAATGAGGCAACCTACATCGAGATTCCCCAGGATATTTTGGTCGAAGGCAAAAACTTGGCTGCCGGAAAGTATTCTTTTTTCACCATCCCCAAAGAAACCGGATCCTGGACGGTGATCTTCAACTCGGATTGGAATCTCGAACACGGGCATTTCCAATATGACGAGAAAAAGGACGTATTGAGAGTTGAAGCCACGCCCGTCTGGGAAGAGAGCTCTGCCGAGAGACTGAGCATCAAAGTCGAATCTCCGGGCTTGGTGGTCCGCTGGGACAAATTGAAGCTGCCCGTTTCCATCCAATAATCCAAAAATCAACAGATCCCTGGTCCTAGGTCCGGGGATTTTTTTATCCCCAGGCCTGCATTCTCTACCTCGTTTGGAATTTCAAAAAATATAGACGTTCGCTCCCAAATAACGATCTTCAATGAAGTACTTTTCCTTCTTTTTCGTGTTGGCGATCACAGCCGCGCTGGCTGTGGCAGTGTCGATCCCGCTTGGGGAGATCCCTCCGATTGCTCCACTTTTAGATCCTAATCACGGGTTTTGGCAAAATTCGATCAGTGAAGATCAGCTTGCTATTGAAGAGATTGATCTTGAAAATCTGAGTGCACCGGTCGAAGTGGTTTATGACCAAAATCTGATTCCCCACATTTTTGCGCAAAATGAAGCAGACCTCTATCGCGCTCAGGGCTACGTGACCGCGCAGCATCGACTTTGGCAGATGGAATTCCAGACGATGGCTGCTGCCGGACGGATCTCAGAGATTGTTGGGCCCATAGCGATCGAACTGGATCGCATGACCAGAAGAAAAGGTTTGGCCTATGGCGCGGAGCTGGGTATGAAATATTTGCAGGAGAATGATCCAGAGACACTTGCCCTGATCGAGGCCTACGCGGATGGAGTCAACCAGTACATTTCACAGTTGGAGGAAGCCCAATTGCCAGTCGAGTACAAGATACTGAATTATCGACCGGAGCCGTGGTCTGCCTTCAAGTCGGTATTGCTTCTGAAGTACATGTCGGACATGCTGGTAGGAGATAGGGATCTTGAGTTTACCAACCTCCGGAAGATCTTGGGTCAGGCCAAATTGGACAAGTTGTACCCGGATTTTCCCACTGAAAATGACCCGATTATAGAGGCTGAGCGAATTTGGGATTTCACCGCAATCCCCGTCGCTAAACCTGACAGTATTTCTTATCCCGATGACCTGATCATCGCTGAGCCATTGCCTCAGCCGGAGGAAGGTACCGGCTCCAACAACTGGGCCGTGGCCGGGAAAAAGACAAAAAACGGAAATCCGATCTTGGCAAATGATCCTCATTTGAGCCTAAATCTGCCTTCCCTTTGGTACGCGATGCAGCTGAGTACACCCGATCTTACCGTGAAGGGAGCCACCCTCCCCGGCGCTTTGGGCGTGATCTCCGGATTTAACGATGATATAGCCTGGGGTGTGACCAACGCGACGAGAGATACCCGAGATTGGTACAAGATTACTTTCCAGGATGACAGCCGTAAATCGTACAAGTACGGTGCAGAGTGGCGGCAAGCCAATTTTCGCATCGAGGAGATCAAGGTAAAGGGCCAAGATCCGTTTATGGATACGGTGGTTTATACGCACTATGGGCCGGTCGTGTATGATCGGACGTTCAAGAGCGAGCGCCAAGATCTAAATTTTGCTTTAAAGTGGACTGTGCACGAAGGTGCTAATGAGCAAAAAACCTTTTTGCTGATGAACAAGGCCAGAAATCACAACGACTACAACGCCGCCCTTGATCACTATGCCGCACCCGCCCAAAACTTTGTGTTCGCCTCAGCGTCCGGGGATATTGCGATGAGGGTTCAGGGGAAATTCCCGCTGAAATGGCCCGGTCAGGGGAAATTTCTGATGGACGGGGCGGATCCCCGGCTGGAATGGCAGGGATACATTCCCAATAGCCAGAATGCAAGCACGCTGAATCCTGAGCGTGGGTTCGTCTCCTCGGCAAACCAATATCCTACCGATGCTTCCTATCCATACTATGTGTTTGACAATAGCTTTGAACAGTATCGAAATCGTCGCCTGAACAGAAAGCTTCGGGAAATGGAGCAAATCACGGTAGAGGACATGATGGCCCTCCAGTTTGATGACTACAATCTGCAGGCATCGGAGGCGCTTCCCGTGTTGACCACCTTGCTCGGTACCTATAAGTCAGATTCACCGGAAGCGGAAAGATATCTGCAGGAGCTTAAGTCGTGGGATTTTTTTGCTGACCCCAACCAAAAAGGACAGACCCTCTATTCGATCTGGTCGGCGGAAACAATGGAGAGCGTGTGGAGAGAGCTTCTGGACAGCAAAGCGCCCATTTTACGTCCATCCAGCTACCGGACAATTGAATTGATGGCCACGGCACCGAGCGATTCTATCTTTGACGTGGCTTCTTTCGAGGGTGTCGAAACCGCCGAATGTCACGTGCGGGCAGGGTTTGATTCCCTGCTGGTGAAGATGGCCGAATGGGAAGCAGAAGAGGGGGATTATGCCTGGGCAAATTTTAAAAAGACCACCATTCAGCATTTGGTGCCAAATTTTAAGTCTTTCTCCGCAACCAATGTCTATACGGGTGGCGGATCGGGCATATTGAACGCGACCGGTAGCAGACATGGAGCGAGCTGGAGAATGATCGTGGAGTTGGGTTCGGAAATCAAGGCCTTTGGAGTCTATCCGGGTGGGCAATCCGGCAATCCCGGAAGTAGATTTTATGAAAATTTTGTCCCCATCTGGGCTGCGGGAGAGTATTTGGATTTTGATCTGAGAGCTCAGCAGAACGCGGAGAATGTCCTTTTTAAAACTACATTGAAATAACCTGAGCCATGAGATTTATATTTCTGACTATTCTTACCGCCATTTTGGTGGTTTTTCTCAATCCCGTCGCACCTTTTTGGATGGTAATGATTGGAATTGCTTTCCTGGCAGCGTTGATCTACCCCAATGGCTTCGGTGGATTTCTGGGTGGGGGGCTCGGGATGGGTCTTACTTGGCTGGGTCTGTGTATCTATCTGGGGATCACTACCGGGAGTTCTCTTCCCGACAGGATGGGGGAGCTAATGGGCTTAGGCTCTGGAGTGACCTTGATAGCAATCACCGGAGTCGTAGGTTTTTTGCTCGGAGCATTTAGCGGCTGGACTGGAGTTTCGTTTCGCAATATGCTCTTGAAAAATCCCGAAGATGTCTATCAGGGATAAGTAATTGAGGCTCTTTAGCCTCGCTCTTTTTTTGTCAAAAACTCATTTTTATTTTTTCAGTTAGTTTGAATGAGTACCTTTGTTACTCATTATTTGCAAGATTTTTTATGCTTGAATCGTTAATCACCTCGAAGACCCGGCTGCGGCTTTTGATAAAGTTTTTTGTCAATTCCCAGAATCACAGTCATCTAAGGGGACTTGCCGAGGAATTTGGTGAGTCTACCAATGCGATTCGTAAAGAACTAAACAATCTAACTCACGCTGGAATATTGATTAAGCATTCTGATAAAAATAAGATTGAGTATCAGGCAAATACCATCCATCCATTTTATACTAATATCCGGGACATCATCCGAAAATATCTCGGGCTTGATATGCTGTTGGAACAGATTCTGGAAAGAATGGGAGAAGTGGAACAGGTTGTGCTCACCGGAGACATTGCGCGTGGTAGCGATACGGGTACAATTGACGTACTGGTGACTGGAGATAGTCTGAACGAGGATTATTTTGAGCATTTGACCCAGCGACTGGAGCAATTGATCGAACGTAAGGTAATCTTCACGCTGGCTTCCGGACGATTTTCTTCCGGCGGCCTGATGCTTTTTGACCGGCAAGCCGGCATTTGATTTTTTCGCCCCCGACGGTATTGGCATGCTAGGCACAAGTATTGTGACTGAAAGGGCGAAGCTGTATCAGATGAAGGTATTTTCGGTAAAACGATGCAACTTTAACAGATAAATAATGCGGAACAGTAACATTCCAAAAAAGAAGTGAAGCAATTCTATACTCATTTTGTATCCAAAGCGGTAGCGCTTTCCTTTGTTTTTTTACTTTTTGTCGGATCGGTTTGGGGCCAAAATCTCAATGACCTCAGAAATTTGAAAGTGGACAATCTCTCAGATGCCCAGATCGAGCAGCTAATCAAGCGAGCCGAGTCCAGCGGACTTACGTCAACTCAGATGGAAGCAATGGCCAGAGAGCAGGGCCTCTCGCCTATAGAGGCGAACAAGCTGAGGACAAGGATCATGGAGTTAAAGAAAAATGTCAGGTTGAGTTCTGAGACCAGCTCGGATGATAGCTTTAACATCAGTGAGCAGACTGAATCTGATTATTTGTTTGACTCGATCCGGAAAGCTGATCCATACTACGATCTCACTCCGTTCCAAAAGAAGATTTTTGGATACAAACTTTTTCACAACCGCAATCTCAATTTCACGCCCAGTCTAAATCTCCCGACGCCTCAGGGCTACATCATTGGGAGTGGAGATCAGTTGTTGATAGACGTCTACGGTGTATCTCAGGAGTCATTTGATGCGACTGTCTCCTCGGAGGGGCGTATCATGATCCCGAATATTGGGCCGATCCAGGTGGGAGGAGCTTCCATCGAGGCAGCGACGGCCAGGCTGAAAACAGCATTGTCGCGCATCTATTCGGGATTGGGAGGCAGTAACCCAAGTACGTTCCTTCAGGTCAGGTTGGGGAACATCCGATCGATCAAAGTCTCCATGGTTGGGGAGCTGGCCAAGCCGGGCACCTACACCCTGCCATCGTTTGCTTCCGTCTTCAATGGCTTGTTCGCTGCCGGTGGGCCAAATGAGAATGGATCGTTCAGAACTATCCAAGTGTACCGGGACAGCCGTTTGGTGACTACGGTGGATATCTACAAGTTTTTGTCAAAAGGCCAGTCTGAGGCTAATATAACCCTGCGGGACAATGACGTCGTGATCGTCCCGCCTGTTCAAGCCCGGGTTGAGATCATCGGGCCGGTGAGAAGAGAAGGTTATTTCGAAGTGCTCCCAGAGGAGACACTTTCTGACCTCTATATCTATACGGGAGGGTTTACCAGTGAAGCTTACAAAGACCGACTGACCGTGAGACGGATCGAAAACAACGAGCGAAAAGTCTTGGATGTCGCTCAGGCCGATTTCAAAAACTTTAATCCAAAGGATGGCGATGAAATCCTTATCGGAGAGGCTTTGGACCGGTTTGTAAACCGCGTACAAATATCCGGTGCTGTCTTACGACCGGGAGAATATGCGCTTGAGAATGGCGTTTCTGTAAAAGGCTTAATTGAGAAAGCTCAGGGACTGAAGCCCGAAGCCTTTGTCAATCGGGCAACACTCTATCGGACTGGCGCGGATTTGACTTTGGCGGCTACTACGCTGGATCTTAAGGGAATTTTGGATGGAACTGCGGCGGATGTCGCTCTCAAAAATGAAGACCTCCTTTTTATTCCCAGCCGGTATGATATTCAGGAGGAAAACTATGTGAAGATCTCCGGTGAAGTGAGTATACCTGGCACTTTCCCTTACGCGACTTCCATGACTGTGGGAGATTTGATTTTGCAGTCGGGCGGTCTTTTGGAATCTGCCTCCAATTCCTATATCGAGATTGCCAGAAGACTGAAAGACACAAGTTCTGGCAAATTTGCAGAGTTGGTTACACTCACGATTGACCCCAATCTCCAGCTTTCTGAGGAGGAATCTAAGCAACCTTTGATGCCTTTTGATCATGTATTTATCCGCAAAAGTCCGGGGTTTGAGCGGGAGCTCTTGGTCAATGTGCAGGGTGAGGTGAATTACCCCGGCGCGTTTGCCATCTCCTCTGCCGATGAGCGGATTTCGGATTTGGTCAAGCGTGCCGGCGGGCTAAACCAGTTTGCCTATCCTAAAGGCGCGAGTCTGGTAAGGAGAACGATCTACTACAAAGAACTGACTCCGGAGCAAAGTAAAGAAAAATTGATGCGGGAAATCCGCGAAAAAGTGGATCCGGAAAACAAAGATCAAATCAATCAGGCGGAACTCATTCTCTTTGAACGACTCGACGAAAAGCTTTCGGCGATTGAGGAACAGAGGCTGATCGAAGAGCAAAAGCGGATTCTTCAGGGCGACAGCACGAAGACTGCAGACTCTCTTTCGAGGGATACCCTGTTTAATGACGTGCGTTTTAAGCAACAGGATGTCATCGGAATTAACTTGACGGAGATTCTCCAAAACCCCGGGACAGGTGAGGATCTGATCCTGCAGGAAGGGGATATTCTCAGAATTCCTAAAGAACTCCAGACGATACGGATGGTAGGCGAGGTACTGCTTCCGACTACCGCCAGATATGTCGAAGGAGCGAGTTTCCGACGCTATATTTCCAAAGCCGGAGGGTTCTCTGAGAAGGCAAGGAAAAGTAAAGCCTATGTCATCTATGCCAACGGCGATGCAAGGAGGACACATTCCTTTCTTATGTTGAAGTTTTACCCTCATCTGGAGCCGGGCGCGGAGATAGTCGTTCCCGAAAAGCCTGAGAGGCAAAAATTGGGTGCAGCAGCCTGGGTGGGCATTGCAACCAGCCTGGCCACGCTTGGTATTTTAGTGCAGACATTCATTAACAACAATCCGTAAGTAATTATTTCATGAAAATAGCAGTAGTTGGTACCGGCTACGTCGGCCTGGTTTCAGGGGCATGTTTTGCAGATGTAGGGATCGAAGTGACTTGTGTGGATATTGATCAGAGAAAGATCGAAAACCTGAAGAATGGCATTATGCCAATCTATGAACCTGGACTTGAAGAGATCGTTACCCGAAATTTCAAAAGTGGGAGGTTACAGTTCAGCACGGATCTGGGAGAGGCTATTCAGGGAGCAGAAGTAGCTTTTATCGCAGTGGGAACACCTCCCGGCGAGGACGGTTCTGCGGATCTCAAATATGTATTGGCAGTAGCAGATGAGATCGGGAGGAAGATGACCGACTATATCGTCGTAGCAACCAAAAGTACCGTACCTGTCACTACAGGTGAAAAGGTCAGAACAGCGATTCACAATGCCCTGACAGAAAGAGGTTCGGAATTGCCTTTCGCTGTCGCTTCTAACCCTGAGTTCCTGAAAGAGGGCGCAGCCGTCGAAGATTTTTTGAAACCGGATAGGATCGTCATCGGGGTCGACGACGAGCGGGCCGAGAAGATCATGCAACGCTTGTATAAACCTTTCCAGCTCAGCGGAGAGCGAATCATCTACATGGATATTCCTTCTGCGGAGATGACAAAATATGCAGCTAATGCCATGTTGGCTACCAAGATCTCGTTCATGAACGACATCGCTAACCTATGCGAACTTGTAGGCGCTGATGCCAATATGGTGAGGAAAGGAATCGGCTCCGACCCAAGAATCGGTAATAAGTTTATCTACCCCGGCGTGGGATATGGTGGTTCGTGCTTTCCGAAAGACGTGAAAGCCATCATCAAAACAGCTAAGCAATATGGCTATGATCTGAGAGTGCTTCAGTCGGTTGAGGACGTAAATGACGATCAGAAACATGTGCTGGCCAACAAGGTGAAAGCCCACTTCGGTGAAGATCTCAGCGGAATGACCTTTGCGATGTGGGGCTTGAGCTTCAAGCCCAACACAGACGACATGCGGGAAGCTCCTGCTTCAGTCATCATCGACGAACTACGAGCGGCCGGCGCCAATGTGAAAGCCTACGATCCTGTATCGATGGAAGAGGCAAGGGCGCACTACATCTTTGACAAGGTGACTTATTGTAAGGATGCATACGACGCGTTGGTAGATGCTGATGCACTGCTACTCGTGACCGAATGGTCCGAGTTCCGAATCCCTAGCTGGGATGTGGTCAGCAAGCTGTTGAAAAACAAAGTCGTCTTTGATGGTCGAAATATCTATGACAGGAAGTATCTGGAAGGCCTCGGCTTCGCTCACTATGGGATTGGGGCCAAGTAAGGCAGAATTATCGGCTTTCATCTCGTATGTCCAACTATTTCTATTCGGAAGAACAAGAATCGGCATATGAGCATTTCAACAAATCTCTAATCAACGACATGCATAGAACTAACGGAAATACCCCAAACGAACAGTCCAGCTTGGACTACGTAGGTTTGATCCGGGCTACCTTTGAAAATAAAAAGGTACTAATCAGAATGGTGTTGATCGGATTTTTTTTAGGGATTCTGGTAGCCTTTACGACTCCCAAGGAATACCAAGCATCTTCTTACATATTATTGGAATCTGATGGCTCTGCGACTTCGTCGATGGGCCAATTGGGAGCATTGGCTGGTCTGGCAGGCATTAATATGTCTCAGTTACAAGGGGGGCAGATGTCCCTGACTTCAGACATTTTTCCAGATGTAATTCAGAGTAGGGATTTTCTTTTGGCAATAGCGAAAGAAGAGTTCGTTTTTGAGTCAAAAGGAGGTGCTAAACAATCTCTAGAAGAATACTACTTTAAAGAAAAACCCTCCAACATCCTCAAAAAGACTTTAGATTTTATCCTCGGAATTCCTAGTATGATCGTTGGCTGGTTTTCATCACCAGGTCCGATTCCTGCCGATCTACCCGCCTCGCAAGGAGGGGACATGGACTACCTTAATCTTTCTTCGAAGGAGATTTTTGCCGCGGGAGAGCTCAAAAAGAGAATCCTCATTGAGCAAAAAGAAAAGATGATCAGATTAAATGTGTCTATGCCGGAACCTCTCATTGCAGCAGAAGTAAATTCCAAAGTCTTAGAGCGTCTAATCGCCTATGTCACTGAATACAAGGTGGGGAAACAGAGGAGGAATATTGAGTTTATCGAGGAACGGGTAAAAGAAAGCGAAGAGAAATTTAATGACGCACAAATGAGACTGGCATCTTTTAGGGATTCTAACCAAGGGGTAGTTTCCAGAAAAGTGTTGACTAGAGAAGAGCAGCTGGAATTTGAGTTTAACATCGCCTATAATATCTACAACTCTCTGAAACAGGAATCTGAACAAGCTGCAATTCAGTTGAAAAAGGAAACGCCTATTTTCACAGTTTTGGAGAAATCCTCTGTTCCTTTGGGAGCATCAAAACCCAATAAGCCACTGATTCTGATTTTCTCCATTTTCTTGGGGTTTTTTGTAGGTTTTTTGGTAAACCTCTACAAAGTACTAGCAGCAAATGTCAAGTAGATTAAAAGATGGCAACAATACAAATGATAGATCTTCGTACGAAATCCAACACAACGTGTCTGTCTACACTGGAGTAACTTGCAATGACGATGTATTCTTGGGCCCATCGATGGTGTTCAGCCATGTGACCAATCCGAGAAGTGCCATTAATCGTAGAAGACAATACGCCAAAACCCATGTTGGCCACTGAGCTTCGATAGGAGCCCTGTAGCCACGATAGTCTGCTTACATGACATACGAGAGTTCGCGTTTGTAGGAGTGGGTACAGTTGTTACTAAAACTATCTCGCCATATGGGTCGGTGGTAGGGAACCCCTCCCGTCAGGGATGGATCAGCGAGTATGGACATAAACTGGTATTTGATCAAGATAGGATAGCAAACTGCCGAGTCAGGGGGAAAATATCAAGTTAAATCTGGAACTGTTTCAAAAATACGATAGGGAATAGAATGATTCACTAGTGAAAGGAATTTTGGGAAGGAGACCTTTATAATTGAATTTCAAGAAAATAAAGAATGAAGAATTTTGCACCAATAGACGCGGCGGGATATATCCCTCCCAGACACATGAAGGCAATAAAGGATGCCGGAAATGCACTTTTAGCTTCGTATGACAAATTTGAAAGTGGCGGAGTAATGGACAGTCATTTTCCAGAGGCAGATTTTTTCACTGAATTTGAGCGATTTGACCTGCCTGTTGAGAAGTTGAAGGGAACGGAAAACGGGATAGAATATGTGAGCATTTGTTTACCTAATTACCTTCATGATTCCCATATCCGATTTGGACTGAGAGTCGGGGCCGATGTAATCTGTGAAAAGCCTTTGGTATTGAATACTTGGAACATCGAGGCCCTCGCTGAGGTGGAAAAGCAGTACGAAAAAAGGTGTTTAATATTTCGCAACTTAGACTGAATCCGTCTATAGTTGCTTTCAAAGAACGGATTCAAAACGGCCCTATGGATAAAATCTATGCTATAGATTTGGCTTATATACTTCTAGAGGCCATCGGTACTATACCTCCTAGAAAGGGGACGTAAGCAAATCTGGGGGCACTGCAACAAATTGGTGTGCATTTACGATATGTTAGCTTGGGTCTTGGCTCGGTCAAAACTAGTCAGGCCCACATCCATTCCCATGATAGGGCTGCTGGATATTTGGAGCTCGAAAAAGCCCATGTAAGGTGGTTTTTGAGTACTGACGAAGATACCCTTCTCGACTCAGTAAAGACTAAAGGGGGGAGAACTTTCCGCTCTCTGTTCATGGAAGAGGAAGAAATTGAATTCACCGAACTTCATACGCACTGCTATCAACACATTCTGGAAGGCAAGGGATTTGGTCTTGCAGAAGCCATTATTAGGATTCAATTAGTGCACGATATCCGACACATTAAGTCTCTTAAGCTGATGGGTGACTATCATTCCCGTGTGAAATCTCCTCTTAACAACCATCCTTTTAATTCAAAATGAAGCACTGTTGCTCATACAATTCAATTATACAGCTGCATGATTCCATTTAACAAACCCTATATCACCGGTAAGGAAATTGGTTACATCACTGACGCGGTAAACACCGGGAAAATATCGGGTAATGGAAAATATACGCGACTGGCCCAGACATTTTTTGAACAAAAGTACGGAATAAAAAAAGCGCTCCTCACGACCTCCTGTACCGATGCCCTTGAAATGTGCGCGTTGCTGCTCGAAATACAGCCAGGTGATGAGGTGATTATGCCCAGCTATACTTTTGTTTCTACTGCCAATGCATTCATGCTGCGGGGGGCAAAAATCGTATTTACGGACAGTAGAATCGATCATCCGGGAATGGACGAAGACACTGTCGAATCGTTAATTACCCAGAAAACCAAGGCGATTGTCGTTGTTCATTATGCTGGAGTTGCATGCGACATGGATCGGATCATGGAACTTGCAGACAGGTATGGTATAACCGTCGTGGAAGATGCTGCCCATTCCATCAATTCCTTTTATTCTTCGAAAAAAGGAACAAGAACACCACTTGGCTCAATTGGACATCTGGCCACATTTTCTTTTCACGAGACGAAAAATATCTCATCAGGAGAAGGTGGCCTTTTGGCAATTAATGATGAGAGATATGCCTATAGAGCGGAAATTATTTGGGAGAAAGGAACAAATCGGGCATCATTTTTCAGAGGGGAGGTAAATAAATATGGCTGGGTTGACCTTGGTTCTTCCTTTTTGCCTTCTGAAGTGACTGCGGCATTTTTGTGGGCACAGTTGGAGCAATTGGATGACATCCAATCCAAAAGAATCCAGATCTGGGAAAGGTACTATCGCCACCTCTCCGGCAAAGTGGAGAAGTTCGGAATACGGTTACCCTCAATTCCAGATTTTGCGATGAACAATGGGCATATGTTTTATCTGATTGCCAGCGATGACAATCAGCGGGATTATTTGCTTCAGTCACTAAAAAAAGCTGGCATACTGGCTGTTTTCCATTATTTGAGCCTTCATAAAAGTGATTTTTTCTGTCATAAACACGACGGACGTGAACTGGCCGCTGCAGATTTATACACTGATAATTTAGTTCGCTTGCCACTTTATTATGAGTTGACAGAGGATCAACAAACGGAGGTGATTGGTCACGTTTTAAGAGCACTTGAATTAGTTAATGCTTAAGAATTTAATTTTTCTTCCGGATTCACCGTATTGCGAATGGATCATCGAAAGGTGCGAACATGTCCTTCCCGGAGAAAACCGGTATATCAATGTATGTGCAAGCGAGCCCAAATACCCCCACCCATGTTTGGAGGTGAAAGGTGGAGACTATGCTGAGTTATGTGCTTTGGCCGACCAGCTGAACAGCTATGCCCAAATAGTTATTCACTATCACTTTGATCTTTTGGGATTCATACTGGAACGGGCCGAGATTACGCCGGATCGTGTTACTTGGGTGCTTTGGAGTGGAGATTTGTACAATACACCATTTTTTGACCGGCAGATCTATCTGCCGCAAACTCGATTTTACGCCGCAGGGGGAGTGATATTGCCTCCTACTGGACTACGGTGGTTGAAGGAGAAGATTAAGCTTTATCGTCGAAAGCCGGGTTACTTCAGTTATAGAAAGTCTTTCCAGCGAATAGGTACCATCGCGTCTATCTTTGAGATGGATGTTGCTCACGCTTCCAGGATTTTCGGTAGAAGCTATAAGATGCTGCCTTTCGCACTGCTGTCTTTTGAAGAGTTGCTAAGGGGGATTCCGGGAGAGGGCAAGCAGCCTGGAGAGAAGATTCTCCTTGGCCATGCCGGCGTACCTGAGAATAATCATCTTGAAATGTTTGAGAGGATGAGGGAATTGGCAGTGGATCGGCCCTTGGTTTGTCCACTTTCTTACGGAAATTCTACCTACAGCAAGATGGTGTATGCCAAGGGTTCGTCCATGTTTGGGGCGCAACTCGAGATCATTATCAAGTTTATGCCAAGGCAGGATTATTACACCAAGTTATCAGAAATGGGATTTGCGGTATTTAACACTCTGGTTCAGCAGGCATTTGGGAATATCCTGGGACTGTTATATATGGGAGTAAAGGTATTTTTGAACAGAGATAATTCGATATATACACAACTCAAAAAAATGGGAATTGTCGTCTTTTCAATGGACGAATTGACCAATCAAAATCTCCTAAACCGACTTTCTCCCTCTGAAATAGCACATAACAAAACGTTGTTGAAGAGGGACTTTGCTGAGGAGAATATCATCAGATACTATCGATCCCTTCTTGATCCAAGTTTTGTTGCGGCTGAAAGTCCATCGTACCTTTCCCAAAAAATGGACAACCTCCTGTCAATACAATGTCCCTAGCCGGAAATATCAAACGACTCCTTTCTGAGAGTATGATATACGGACTGTCGGGAGTGTTGTCGAGGTTTATTTCCGTATTTCTCACTCCGATTTATACGAGGATTTATACCCCCGAAGATTATGGGGTGATCAGTATCCTTACCAACGGGTATTTGTTGGTTTCCATTGTTCTTGTCTTTTCTATGGATTCCGCCACCGCCAGGTGGTACTACGACTCAGGATCCCAAGACATCAGGAAACAGGTAATCAATACTTGGATATGGTTCTATTTGTTTTTTTCGCTTTTGGTGGGGGTGTTCCTCTTTTTCTCGGCTGGTTTCTGGCAAGGGAAATTTCTACAGGAATCTCCTGATGCCGTGTTTTACATTAGGTTGATAGCGCTCAATTTACCGATGGTAGTGTGGTCAACTGTCGCTATAAACGTGCTCCGGTTTGAACTGCAGGCAAAGAAGTCTGTTTTTTTATCCCTTTCCCATAGCTTGTTGCTGATTTTACTTAATGTTCTTTTTGTTGTCATTCTTAGACTGGGACTCCAAGGGATCTATTTTGCCCAGCTAATGGGTTCGTTGATTATCGTTCCCCTTTCTTTGCATTATTTAAGGAAGTGGATCGCTCCTCCCAAATGGTTTTCGAGATTTCTGTTTCGAGAAATGGTAAAATTTGCCTTTCCTTTAATGCCGGCTACGGTAGGCTATTGGGTGATCAATTTATCAGGTGTATTTTTTATCAACAAATTCCTAACTCAAGACCAAGTCGGACTGTACCAGATCGGAATTAGCATCGCAGCGGTGTCAGGATTGGCCACCACGGCTTTTCAACAGGCATGGTCACCATTCGCATTCTCTATCTTGAGTCAACCCAATTCGAAACAGGTTTTCGCCTTGTCTCTGAAAGTATATGTCTTGCTCGTGGGCGTATTTTGTATGTTGATAGCCGTGTTTTCTCACGAAGCCTTGGTTGTATTGACGACCGAGGCTTACTATCAAGCTGCGGTAGTCGCCAGTATCTTGACGTTCAATTCTTTCCTGATGGGGCTCAGTTCCATCTCGGGCTTGGGAGCAACAATTGCGAAAAAAACTTTTCCCTTAGGAATGATAAACTTGGTTTCAGGCCTCGTACTGATAGCATTAAATTTCGCTCTGATTCCAATCCTCGGGATTGAAGGGGCAGCTTTGGCGGTTTGCATTTCCCAATTGTTGATTCCCACCTACATGTTTTGGAAGTCCCACCAGTATTTTGCCATCCCTTTTCCATTCTCGAATTCCTTTTTTTTGGTCGCATTGATGGTGGGTGCAGTCATCTCGACCTATTATTTTGAGCAGGCAAATTTTTGGCTGAACCTTGGCTTAAAATCAGCGATTGTCATTCTTGCCTTGGGTCTCATGGTCTGGATGAATAAGTCTGAAGTGGAAAAATTTTTAATTTTGGTAAAATCCCGCCGTGATAGCTGAGAAACCGACATTGTTGATCTTTACTGTGAATCCGGTACACAATGCGCCGCGCGTGATACGTGAGATAGAATGTCTAAGAGACCACTTCCACATTGTTGTTACGGGTGACACGAAGCCTCTCGACGCTTCAGTTGCCTACTTGGATACTTCCAAAATAAAACTCTCCCAGCTGGAATACACGCTGGGCAAAATCTATCGCATCTTCACATTGGGAAAAGTTTTTATGGGTATATATCCGACCACCCAACGAAAGATTGACAGTCTACTCGATCGGGTCAGACCCGATTTGGTCATTGTCCATCCGGGGGCATTTTTGCCTTATTTTTTTGGGAAAAAGAAAAAATTTAAATTGGTCTTTAACGCCCATGAGTTTCACCCAAAAGAATTTGAAGGAGATCTGCGATGGAAGAATACTTGGGGCCAAATCTATGACTCTATCTATAGAAACTATCTCCACAAGGTAGACCTGCTGGTGAATGTCTGCGAGGGCATAGCACACGAATGTCTCAACGTCTACGGAAAAGATTCATTGGTCATCCCCAATGCTGGACCCTGGAGACAGGGATTGGAGCCAAACTTGAAAACCTCGGGGAAAATCAGGATGATTCACCACGGTGTGGCGATTCGGGAAAGAAAACTGGAATTGATGATCGAACTTGCGGACCGGTTAGGGACTAAATTTGAGTTAGACATGATGTTGGTATATCAAGACAAAGCATACCATCAAAAACTCCAGAAGCTTGCTGCGGCTACGAAGAATGTCAGGCTAATTTCAGCGGTGTCTTTCGACCGTATTATCCCATTTATTCATCAGTACGATGTGGGTTTATTTTTACTCCCTCCGGTTAATTTCAATTACCTTTATGCTTTGCCCAATAAATTTTTTGAGTTTGTGCAAGCGAGGTTGGCAATAGCAGTTGGCCCCTCTCCGGAAATGGGTAGGCTGGTTGAAAAGTATCGTCTGGGAATTGTTTCTGACGACTTCACAGTGGATTCTATGGTCGAGAAATTGACCACCTTGTCTCATCAGCAAATCAACCAATTTAAATGTTCGTCTGATCACGCCGCAAAAGTTTTGAATGCTGAAAGATATCAAGATTCAATGCTGGCGGAGATACAAAAATTAATGAATTAGAATTCTATGTGCGGAATAGCAGGAATCATCTCCGAAGATCGAAATCAAGTCGCTAAAGAAAAGTTGGTCAAAATGACCGATTCCATCATCCATCGCGGTCCTGACGGTTCCGGTCATTGGATCAGTGAGGATGGTAAAGTTGGATTTGGACATCGACGACTTTCCATATTGGATTTGTCAGAGACGGGAGCTCAACCCATGCATTATCTGGGTCGATACACGGTTACTTTTAATGGTGAGATATATAATTACCTGGAAATTAGAGATAAATTGCTGGAGAGGGGATATATGTTCCGAAGCAACTCAGATACGGAGGTACTCTTGGCTCTTTATGATTTTAAAAAGGAAAACTGCCTTCAAGATTTGGATGGCATGTTCGCCTTCGCCATTCATGATAAGCAAACCAATGAAGTTTTTTGTGCACGGGATCGGTTTGGTGAAAAGCCATTTTTTTACACTCAGTTTCAAGGCGCTTTCTATTTTGCCTCAGAGATGAAGGAGTTTTGGTCGGTGGGTGTGGATAAAACTCCAGATTCTGAGATGATCTTCAATTACCTCCATTTTGACTTATTGGATAATCACTCAGAGTTGGGTCAGACATTTTTTAGGGGAGTTCGAAGGCTTGCCCCAGGCAATTTTCTCATCTGGACAGACGGTAAGTTTGTCACCAAGAAGTATTGGAATATCAATCCCCAAAAACAAAATAGGTCTATTGGGCTGGAGGAAGCAAAAGAACAATTCAGGGCCCTATTTATGGAATCGGTTAGCAGAAGGCTTCGTTCTGATGTATTGGTGGGCTCCAGTTTGTCAGGGGGCATTGATAGTTCTTTGGTAGTCTGTGCGATAGATCATCTTTTAAGAGATCACCCTGAATCTATTCAAAACACCTTCTCTGCCAGATTTAAAAATTTCCATAAGGACGAGGGATATTTTATCCAAAAGGTCCGGGAAAAAACGAGGATAACCTCTCACGAGGTGTACAGTGAGATGGATGATTTGGAAGCTGTTTTTGACAAGATCTGTTACCATCAGGAGGAACCATTTGGCTCGGCGAGTATCTTGGTCCAATATCAGGTCTATGAGCTAGCCAAAAAGAGGGGAGTCACCGTCCTGTTGGATGGTCAAGGAGCAGATGAGATTTTAGCTGGATACCATCCGTATTTTACCACCTTTTTCAATGAAATAAGAAAGCGTTCAGGAGCACAGTTTGAAAAAGAGTTTTCTGCATACGCTCAGCTTCATGAAGGAAATACGATCAATGCGAAAATTCCTAAGCCGGGATTGAAACAATCAATTGCTGCAAATTTCCCCGGTCTGGTCAATAAAGTGGCACGGAGAGTATTGAACATGCAGATGAAAAATACTGCTTTGATGGCAGAAGATTTTTTCACGGAATATAAACCTCTGTCACATAATGACTTTAATTTTGATTTTGGGCATTTGAACAGTCATTTGTATTTCTCCACCTTTGAAGTTGGATTGCCTACTCTTCTGAGATATGCTGACAGAAATTCGATGGCGCATAGCAGGGAGGTAAGGCTTCCTTTTCTTTCTCATGAATTGGTAGAATTTGTCTTTAGTTTACCTTCGGAACTGAAAATCAAAGATGGCTGGACCAAATACCTGATGCGAATAGCATTTGAAGATTCGCTTCCGGCAGAAATTACTTGGCGTAAAGACAAAATAGGGTTTGAACCCCCACAAAAATCTTGGATGGACAATCCTAATACTCAAGAGAAGATAAGAGCCTCAAGGGAAATCTTGAGCAAGAATGGAATACTAAAAAAGGGGGCGGAAAATCTACCCATCCAATCCCAAGTAGCGCACACCAAAGGTGATGGGAGCTGGAATCATTTGATGGTCGCAAATCTTTTTGAAAATTGAATAATCGGGTTCTCATTTTATCTTTTTCCCGCATGGACTCTGATCCCCGGGTGCTGAGACAGATCGCCTTTTTCGAGAAGCAGGGATTTGAAATCATTTTGAGTGGATTGGAATATAATGGAGACAAACTTTTTTTTCCTCTTGTTAAATCCAGACCTCCATTTTTCAGGCTACTAAAGCTGATTATTTTGGTGACTAGATTGACTAGAATCAGGGTCTTGGAGTTTTTGCGTTACAGCAGCTTGAAAGATTTAAGTAGTCAAAGCCCAACTATAGACTTGATTTTAGCAAATGATGCCGAAACTTGGCCTCTTGCTCTGGAATTGAAAAAATCACACCCGCCGGCTAAGGTGATCTTTGATGCCCATGAGCAATATGCCAAGGAGTTTAGTGATATGTTTGTGTGGAAGTGGTTTCACAAACGATTTGTAAATTTTGTCTGTGAAAATTACATACCAAAAGCAGATAGATTTATAACAGTATGTGACGGCATTGCCCAGGATTATGCCAAGGAATACGGTGTCGAGGCTCATCTAATTTTGAATACCCCAGATTTTAAAGACGATTTAATGCCTAGCCCTGAAAAGGAGAAAATTCAAATCATTCATCACGGTATCGCCAATAGAAGTAGAAAAATTGAAAAAATGATTAATCTGGTTGATCATCTGGATATCCGTTTTGAATTGAAATTGATGCTGGTACCTTCAAATTCTGCTTATTTAAGACAACTGAAGGAAATGGCCCAAGGCAAAAAAATTGAGTTTTTGGATCCAGTACCCACCCAGGAGATTTCGGCATTTATCAATAGATTCGATATAGGCCTTTTCATTTTGGAGCCAGTCAATTTCAATTATGCAAATGCCCTCCCCAATAAATTTTTTGAGTTTATCCAAGCAAGACTGGCAATTGCCATTGGCCCATCTCCTGAAATGAAAAAAATTGTGGAAGTCGAACAAAATGGGATCGTAACCAAATCATTCGAAGAGAAGGAAATGGCCCAGGTTTTAAATAAGCTTTCCAAAGAAGAGATTCAAAGGATGAAAGCTAAATCGCACGAAGTAGCCTGGAAATATTCCAATCATCAAAATGAAAATGTGATGAAAAATCTTCTTCATGACTTAAATCTATTACAAATCAGCGCTGCTGATTCAGCCAATTAATCGGCATTGAAAAAGATCATTCTAGTATCTTTTTATTTTTCCCCCTGTACCCTTACACCGGCACAGCGGATTACTTTTTGGGCTGAGAATTTTCACCGGTTTGGATACTATCCCATCGTTGTCACCCGAGCTTGGAACAAGGATCTCAAGACTCATTTAGACACTAAAGTGCCATTTGAGAAGGAGATAGAAGTCCAAAAATTCCCCAATTTCGAGGTTCATTACCTACCATTCAAGCCCGGAATCCTGGACAGGTCTTTCAGAAAATTTGGGGAAGGTAAACTTCGGCCCTTTTTTTTGTTGACCAAGTTACTGGATGTAATGATGGCGCAATTCACTCTTGCTTTCACTTCCTATTCCAATTTTTTACCGCATCTCCATAAACTTATTCAAAAAGAAAATCCTGAAAAAATGTTGATTTCAGGAGCGCCTTTTTACCTGTTTAGGTTAGGTTATAGTCTTCGTAGAATATTTGGGATTTCTTGGATTGCGGACTATCGGGACGATTGGAGCACCAATGAACTACAGATGGAAAAGGGGGGAGGCAGCATTCGAAAATGGGTGGCAAAAATTGAGTCCAAGTATGAAGAAAAATGGGTCGGAACGGCGGATTCGATCATTTCAGTATCTGATCCATATACTAAAAGGATTTGCGATTTCCTCAGGAAACCGGGAATCACAATTCAAAATGGATTTGAAGAATCACTTCTTGACTTGACGGAAGTGGCGTTGTATCGTCAATTCACTGTCATTTACAGTGGCGTGCTTTATCCGTCTCAGGAATTGAGTTTTATCATCGAAGTATTGAATCGTTGTAATGAAGCGGGAAGTCCCTTTCGGCTCGTCTTTTTGGGAGCCGGATTTGATCCGAAAGAGAAGGTGAGAATTGAGTCCCTGGTACCGAAGCATTTGACTCCTTGGGTGGAAGTGACGGCCCGATTCCCACGACAGGAGGCGATCCAAAGACTTCGCAAAGCCCACGTATTGCTCGGCATGGCCTATGGGAAGATGAAGGGAATTCCTTCCTCCAAATTATATGAATACTTGGCCTTGGGAAAACCCATTCTCCTATGCCCAAGTGACGGAGATGTCATGGAATCCATGGTCATGGAGGCGGGTATTGGGTTTGTCGCCAACGATGTCAGTGAAGGAGTACTCCAGATCAATCGACTACAAGCTTTATATATGCTCCCTGAACTAGTCGAAGAAATGAAAGTGAAATCGCAGGAAAAAATTGGCAAATTCAGTCGCTTCGAACAGATGAAAAATTTGATTGATGTACTCAAATAGAGAACTTTATAATTCTTTTAGGATTGAAGATCTGAATCGTAAAATCTACAATGTTATTCTATTCGGATTATTTTTCATGTTGCTTTCCTCCGCACTTAAAGTCGATAAGGTTGCTCTCTTAGCTTTTATTGTATTGATGTTTGTTGCTAAATTGAAAGAACCCATTTTATATAGTACGAAACTTTACATTGTTCTTTTTTTGACTTCGTACTTGTTGCTTATTAGTATAGTTAATGAGGTATTCAATCCCATGATTTTTTTTCCACTATTTGGAATAATTTTTCTGAATTTTTTTGACCACCCCAGATTTGTTGAAATTCTATACTCGGTCTTAAGTATCTACATCTTAATTGCACTTTTTGCAGGTGTGGCTTCATACATTCTTGGCCCTAATATCTTTGTTACTTCACTGGGAGATAAGGGGCTGCCGTTTCTTCGACCCCTGATGGGACTTAGCCCGACAGTACAGACGTTTGGATCCATATGTATCTTATGGATGGTCCTCAAAGTCCATTTAAAGGGTTTGAAATCTAATTTGATGTTTTTCATCGTTGCATTTGCTATTTTATTGACATTTAACCGATCAACCTACCTCTTTTTTCTGCTCTTCATGAGCTTATATTACAGATGGGCTTTTTTGGCTTTTTTGGCTTTTGCCTTGACAATTTATATCGCTTTTTTTGACATTATTAATTTGTTTATTTTTAATTCTTCTACCCTTAGTTCACGCTCGGAGTTGCTCCAAGGTTTTTTCATCTCTTATTGGGAAAACAACACATTTGTCGGATACCTATTTGGAAAGGCAACCAATATTTATTCCAGCGAGGTGCTAAGAATGGTCAAATGGAGCCATAGACATGACATTGAGAATATCTATGCGATGCTGCTTCACACCTACGGATTTATCGGGCTCTTCCTCTATATGACTTCCGGAGTAGTTCTAGTCGTTTCGTTTTTGCTGAAACAGAGATTTAATATCGCAATTATATTCAGTTTCTATTTTTTCTTCACTCAGTTTTTTACACAAGAGATAGTCTCCCCGATTTTTTTCCTTGTTTGCGGAACCCTCATGTTGATATCCACCTCTGAGAATGCGAGTAGTAGTAATTAACGCAACCACGGATCTATATGGTTCGAATCGAATATTGTCCCTCGCTCTAAAGGCGCTGCCTGACTCGGCGGTCACTGAAGTTTGGCTGCCAACGCTTGAAGGACCATTCCTCCAATTACTCAGAAGAAATAATCCTCATGTAGCGATCAGGAAATGCGATTTTCTCCCGATCATTCAAAGGAGCATGTTTTCTATAAGAGGAATGCTTCATTTAGTTGGTCTAATCGTGAATTTTTATTTGTATGTAAGAAAAGAGCAAAAGCATTCTAATATTGAGTTGATCTATATTAATACATTATCTAATTTTTTCGTATTACCTATTATAAGATTTATGGGTATTAAGTCAATCCTGCATGTTCATGAAATCTTGGAGCAGCCCAAGTTGGTTGCTAAATTTATTTCAATTTTCGCTGTAAGGTGGGCGAACAATGTGTTGTGCGTTTCTAGAGCTGTAAAAATGGGTTTGGAAAAATGGCAAGATGCACCTTTACCGGCCAAAGTCACGGTGATTCATAATGGAATCCCAAGTTTGGAGGTTCCAAGGAAAGAAGCAGATCGAAGTGGTGAAATATTGGTTACGCTGATTGCTCGAATTATGCCAGAAAAAGGAATTTGGTATTTTTTGGATGCTCTTAAGGAAGTGAAATCGTACGATATTATCAGGGCGAGAATAATCGGGGGGCCTGCGCCAATGAGAGATAGCTATGTTGACCTACTCAAAGAGGACATTCTTAATCTGAAAGTTAAAGTCGAATATTTTCCATTCGTCATCGATGTGAGAGATTATCTGAACGAAACTGACGTTCTTGTTGTGCCGTCACTTATGAAAGACCCTTTTCCAACCACCGTACTGGAGGGTCTTTCTTGCGGAAAAGTTGTTTTAGCTACAAATAACGGAGGGGCGTCAGAAGTTATTCAAAATCATGTAAATGGAATTTTGATATCGCCACATAATCCCGCAGAATTTGCACGTTCATTAGATGTGCTTGCAACAGATCAGGCCCTTCGCAAGAAATTAGGAGAAGCCGGTAAAGCTGTCTACGAGGAGATGTATTCTGACAAAATATATCTAGAAAATCTGAAAGATTATTTCAACGTAAGTGTTGGTTCTTATTGATTTATTCAGTCAATTGTTTGTGATGAAACTACGCATTGGAGTTTTAGTACTTATAATGCTTTTTCCATTTGACGCTTTAGCTCAAAAGGCAGAGATATTCAACTTAGAGAAACTGTATGACCCACAGCCATCCCATGGCGAGTTTGTTTCGTGGAAGAACGACGGAACATTGATCCCTGTTCGATATGAATCCAAGAACTCTGGACGAGTTGAAGTGAGTTTTTCGGGTTTGGATGCGGATTTTCAACTTTATCTATTGCATGAGGTCTTAGCTGACTTTTCGGCTGGAAATTGTGGTACGGATAAGGAAAAAGGCACCTTTGAGGATGTGATGGTGCCTGATCGGGCAGAGCAAAAACCGGATCTGACTTTTGATGCTGACGGCGAAGGTCAATGGCTGCTTGTCCGAATCAAGCCTAAATCAAATTCAATAGCAGGAAAATTTCCCTTTGTCATTAGCTTTTCGCAAAATACAAGTGAGGTTCGCGTAAAAGGATCTCTCTCCGTAAAGAACAGAGTATTAGAAGATTTGAATCAGCTGGACTTTTATTCTGATTTTTGGCAATTTCCAATTTCGATGGCTGATTACTATCAAATCAAGCCATGGTCCGAAAAGCACTGGGAACATGTTGGGGAGATGTTTGAATTGCTACAACAGATCAACCAGCGAAGCATCACCACCTCTGTATTTTGGGATTTATACAATACGCGAATCCGACCATTCGACGAAATGATGATCCAGGTGAAAAAGTTGGGTAATGGTACTTTTAGATATGATTATTCGGTTTTTGATAAGTACGTTGAATTGGCCCAATCCAAGGGGATTACAGGGCAGATTGCAGTTCACAACCTATTTCCATGGAATGGTTTTTTGTTTTATTTCGATGACGCAACTTCGACAGTTCAGTCAGTTCAGACCCAGCCAGGTACTCCGGAATATCAATCATTTTGGAAGCCGTTTCTCCTCGATTTTTCGGAACATTTAAAGAGGAAAGGATGGCATGATAAAGCAATTTTGTTTGTCGACGAAAGAGATCCAAATATGACTCTTGATCTGGCGAAATGGGTGAAAAATGAATTCCCTAGCCTTAAAATGGGATTTGCAGGTGATTTTTATCCTTTTTTATCCGATTGGATTGAGGATTATTCCATGCCTATGAATGTGGTAGTGGATGCCGGTGAAATGAAAAAAAGAATACTGTCAGCGAAAAAAACATCGCTGTATACTTCTTGTTTTGAAAAGTCAAACCAACCAAATTTGTTGCTCACGTCTGATTATCGGGACATCTATTTTTTAACGCTGCTTTCTAGAGCAAAGGGATACAATGGTATTCTAAGGTGGGCATTTAATAAATGGTCTTCTCAGATCAGTACGAATGCGATCTATGCTGATGTGCCGTCTGGGGACGCTCATTTTGTTTATCCCGACGGCCAGGTTTCAACCCGTTATTTAGTGCTGCAAGATGCATTTGAAGAAGTGGCCAAACTTGACGCCAAAAGCAACGCCAAGCAAAGTCGAATAATGTCTACTTCTTTAACGAGATACTTTTTGATCAATATCGAAGAAGATAGATATACAGCTGTTCAGTCTATGAAAAATTACTTGAATGACTAAGAAAAGACTTGCGATCCTGGGTATCGTAGGAGTTCCGGCCAACTACGGTGGCTTTGAAACCCTTGTAGATAACTTATTGGACTTTTTGCCTAAATTCTTTGAAGTTACCGTTTTTTGTGAGAGCAAATCTTATCCTGAAAAACTGCGTTCTTATAAAGGCGCGCATCTGGTCTATCTTAACAAGAAGGCAAACGGAGTCCAAAGTGTAATTTACGATTCGCTTTCTTTACTTAAGTCCTGCAGGAATCAACATTATATACTGCTCTTGGGGGTTTCCGGGGCGGTAATGATCCCGCTGCTAAGGCCTTTTACCAAAGCCAAAATCATAACCCATATAGATGGACTGGAATGGAAACGCGACAAATGGGGTTTTTTTGCTAAGAAATTCTTGAGGCTCTCTGAAGCTCTGGCGGTTCGTTTTTCCCATGGTGTGATCGCCGACAATAAGCACATACAAGATTATATCCGCAGTGAATACGAAAAAGAGTCATTTTTGATTGCATATGGCGCCAACCATGTAAGTTGGGTGGAACCGGAACCTTTTCGAAAGAAGTTTTCATTTCTAGCTTCGCCGTATGTCTTTTCTGTCTGTAGGATAGAGCCTGAGAACAACGTGGAAATGCAATTGCGGGCATTTAAGGAGTGCCAGATAGGAATGCCTTATGTGGTGGTGGGCAACTGGAATGCCAGCGACTATGGATTGAAACTCTACCACGAATATTCAAAAATAAAGAACATTATTTTATACAATCCCATTTACGAAACGGAAGAGTTGAATGTCCTTCGTTCCAATTGCTACTTCTACCTGCACGGCCACAGCGCCGGAGGTACCAATCCATCCTTAGTCGAGGCGATGTATTTGGGACTGCCTGTGATAGCATATGGGGTCAACTATAACAGAGAGACGACTTTTGGTAAGGCGATATACTTCAGTGATTTTGACGAATTGAAAAAGCTTCTGTTCCAAATACGCGATCTGGATCGAGACCAAATGAAATTGGACTTAGCCAAACTTGCGAAGAAAAACTACTCTTGGCGGGCCATTACCAAGAAATATGTGGCTATGCTCGAATCTCTTTGATGCAGAGTAGAAAGTATTTTTTGTTGATTTCACTGTTTTGGGTTTTAGTGCGACCCGGGCATGGGCAGACTATTCCCGCCGGATATCCCGTGCTTGAGGAAGTGGCTCGAAGACAGAATTTGCTTGGCCAGGGCTTTAAAAACTACTCCTTTGCTCTGCGGCCCATCAGAATGCACGAAGGAGATCTTTTTGCTGAACGGATAGAAGCGGTCAGTGATTCAACTCACCAAAAGACCAGCCCTGCAAAAAAGCGGAAGATCGCGGATTTTATGTTTCTTCCTGTTTTGAATACCACGGTTTACAATTCTAACCGTCCGTTTGGTTGGGGGAATTCAGCACTATTGAACGGTGCCGGCTGGCAAAATCTTCTTTCCGCGGGAATCTATGCAAGGTTGTCAATCCTACAGATCCAAATCAGCCCAGAGTTTGTGCTGAGCCAGAATAAGTCGTTTCAGGGCTATGGCGGTAATTTTTCGGACAAAATAAATTTTGGCCGCTTCCGGTACTGGAACTTTGGAGACAATCCCGAACACTTCGGGGACAGCTATGCCAATTTCATCACGCCGGGGCAGTCTTTTATCTCATTGAACTTTGGGAAAGTGGAAGTAGGTGTGGGAACCCAAAATATCTGGTGGGGACCGGGGCAATTTACCGGCCTGATCTTTTCTAACAATGCCAGAGGCATTCCCCATGCGTTTCTGAGGACTTCAGCCCCTGTAAATATTGGCATCGGCCATCTGGAGGCAGTGATCATCGCCGGCAGGGCTGAGGATTCCGGCCTGGCACCCTCTCAAAATGAAGCCTTGAATAACCAATATTTTCGCGCATTTTCGGGAGACTGGAGATATGTGAGTGGTATTTCTTTGACTTACCAGCCGGCATTTCTTAGGAACTTCTTCGTCGGATTCAATAGAACCTTTCAGCAGTACAGTGAAAATGTTGAAAAAACGCTTCAGGGTAGATTCCCGATCTTCGAAGCCTTCCAAAAGGAAAAGCTTTTTAAAAATGGACATTCTGTCGACTATGACGGGCTGGCCCAGGATCAACAGGTCTCGGTCTTTTTCAAGTTTAGAAGTACAAAAGGGAAGTTTGAGATCTATTCTGAGTTTGGCAAACGCGACCACAATTTCAACTGGCGGGAATTTATCTTAAACCCCGAACACGCGCGAGCCTATTTATTCGGGTTTACGAAATTAATCTCTTTAAGCAAACCAAATGAATACTTGCAGATCAGAGGGGAGGTGATCCATCAGTCTGAGTCAATCAATCGGTATATTAGGTATGAGGTGTTGGGAGTCACCAATACCAGTTGGCATACCCACTACCAAGTGAGAGGATTTACCAATTATGGCGAAGCCATGGGGTCCGGAATTGGCACCGGGGCCAACGCGCAGATTTTGGAAATCTCTAAAGTCCACCACCTGAACAAGTTTGGAGTCCTATTCCAAAGGGTCGCAAACCATCAGGATTTTTTCTATAGCGTATTTGAAAACAATCCTGAAAAGAAACCATGGATTGACTTCAGCTTGGGATTTCTGTGGGATCAGCAATGGGACCGGTTTATTCTGAGTAGTAAGACGCAGTTCATCCACGGGCATAATTACCAGTGGCAGAATAGCGCGACGACGAAGGACAGCTTTCCTAAGGGGAAAAATTTGTCGTCTTTTTCCGCACAGATCAGTTTGATCTACCTTCTCCAGAGGTGAGGAGTTTAAAAGACACCTAATGTCCGATAGGCAACGGAAAGGTTAATTCATTAGTATCGAGAGAAGATAAGAGTATTGGTTACCACTGCGACAATGATACCTTGCAAGGATTTGCCATACTGATACTGATGTCTTCGAGGTTTGTAGAATCTTGAGACAATTGCTTGCTCGATACGAACGGAGATACTTTTGATCACAATCTGTCCGATAGTCTGATCGTATTAAAGAACACTGTCGAAAGAGGGCAGATATTCTTAGTTTAGGATCTCTATTACTTTTTGATAGAAGGCAGTTGATCACGATTCCGAAAAATTTGTGTCGACTGGATCGGATTTTGAACTGGAATTTGGTGAATTCTTGAATAAAATAAAGCCTTATTTAAAAGAAAATTAGTCAATTAGACGATATGAAATGCTAAAGAGAAACTCACCTCCCACAGGTAAGGATTATCTAAGGTAGTCTCCGGAATCAAGTTCGGGACAGGCTATCTGAACACTCAAAGTCAATTATAAACAGATGAAAGGAATAGTACTAGCAGGAGGGTCTGGCACAAGATTGTACCCGATCACCAAGGGAACCTCGAAACAACTGCTGTCGGTCTACGACAAACCGATGGTTTATTACCCGATATCAGTATTGATGCTGGCCGGAATTAGGGAAATTTTAATTATTTCCACACCAGACGACCTGCCAAACTTCAAAAAACTGTTGGGAGACGGTAGCGAATTGGGAATAAGCTTCAGCTATGCTGAGCAACCCAGCCCAGACGGACTGGCCCAGGCTTTTATAATCGGTGAGGAGTTTATTGGCGGTGATTCGGTATGCTTGGTATTGGGCGACAATATCTTCCACGGCCATGGCTTGACAGGTCTACTCAAAAAATCGCTGATAAATGTCCAGGAAAAAGGCAAAGCGACGATTTTTGGTTATTATGTCAACGATCCAGAGCGCTATGGTGTTGCGGAATTTGACAAGGACGGAACAGTAATTTCGATCGAGGAGAAGCCCGAACATCCCAAAAGTAACCATGCAGTGGTCGGGCTCTATTTCTACCCCAACTCGGTGATTCAAGTCGCAAAGACAATCAAACCAAGCCACCGCGGAGAACTTGAGATTACTACAGTGAATCAAGTCTACCTGGAATCCAAAGATCTAATGGTTGAGCTGCTGGGCAGGGGATATGCCTGGCTGGATACCGGGACCCATGAGTCCATGCTGGAGGCTTCCAATTTCATCCATACCATTGAGAAGAGACAGGGGCTAAAAGTCGCTTGTCTAGAAGAGATTGCCTTTGAGCTAGGATACATCGACAGCGATCAATTGCTTGCGTTGGCCGAGCCCCTTAAGAAGAATGAGTACGGTCAATATTTGATCAAAAAAGTACAGCAGCGAAAAAAATGAAATTCCTGAGAACAGAAATTCCCGATGTGGTGCTTATAGAGCCCACCGTATTTGGAGATCAAAGAGGTTATTTTGCGGAGACCTTCAGACAAGACAAACTGGAAGAGTTTTTGGGTTTTCGACTGGGTTTTTGCCAGGACAATGAATCCAAATCTGAGTTTGGAGTGCTACGTGGATTGCACTTTCAGCTGCCACCATTTTCGCAATCCAAGATCGTGCGAGTGACCGAGGGGAAAGTTTTGGATGTGGCAGTGGACATTCGAAAAGGCTCGCCGACCTTCGGGAAGTACGTGGCCGAAGAGCTGTCAGCCGAAAATCGGCGTCAACTTTTTGTTCCGAGAGGATTCGCCCATGGATTTGTAGTCTTGAGCGATTGGGCAGTTTTTAACTACAAAGTGGACAACTATTACAATCCACAGGCAGATCGGGGGCTGGCTTTTGACGATCCTGCGCTGGGAATCGACTGGATCTTGCAGCTGGATCAGCTGAAGCTTTCTGAAAAAGACAGAAAGCAGCCATCTTTGAAGGATGCGGATTTATTCACCTTTGCCGAGGATTTGTATGCATAAAATATTGGTTACAGGAGCGTCTGGACAGCTGGGTTCGGAGATCCGCCAAATCTCCTCAGGGTATCCGTTGGAATTTATATTCACGGATGTAGCCGAACTGGACATTACGGACAGAGAAGCTGTTTGGAGTTTTTTCCAAACGAATTATGTGGACGCTGTCATCAATTGCGCAGCTTATACAGCGGTGGATCGGGCTGAGACCGAAATAGAGCTTGCGGATAAAGTCAATCATCTCGCAGCAAAGTATCTGGCTGAGGCGGCTAAGGAGTTCAACGTGAAGTTTGTCCACGTTTCAACTGACTATGTCTTTGACGGAGAATCCTTCCAGCCTTATGAGGCGGATTCCATTCCCAATCCTCAGAGCGTCTATGGTGTGACAAAACTCGCCGGAGAGCAGGCCATATTGGCACTGAATCTACCCAATTCCATCGTGATCAGGACTTCTTGGGTATACAGCACGTTTGGAAATAACTTCGTGAAGACGATGCGGAGATTGGGCTCGGAGCGCTCCGAACTGAATGTCGTAGCTGATCAGATCGGCACACCGACCTACGCAAGGGACTTAGCCATCTGTATCCTGGATATTCTGCCCCGCCTGAGCAACAATACCACGTCAATCTACCACTTCTCCAATGAGGGCGTTTGCTCTTGGTATGATTTCGCCATGGCCGTGATGGAAATGAGCGGCTTGGATTGCACCGTCAGTCCGATACCGTCCACCCAATATCCTACTCCGGCCAAAAGGCCTTACTATTCTGTTTTGAGTAAGGCTAAAATCAAAGCTGATTTTAGCATTAAGATCAACCATTGGAGGGTTTCGCTCCAAGAGTGTCTTGCCCACAGGGAATAGTCAGTAATTTTTGCTGTTATAGGATTCCTTGGCAGCCCAAGGAGGCGGTACTAACTATTTTATTAGGACCACTCAATCTGCATCGAAGGGAAAAAGGTTGCTCTAGACGTGTTTTCCTTAACTTTGTGAGAAAAGTTGACCTTCCTTGGGAATGCCTCATGGAACTCATAATCTGAGCGTCAGTCGGCTCTGGAGGAAGGAGATTTGTTGGGAGCAAAAATTTAATTTGCGCTCGCTTATGTCAATTCTCAATTGACAAATCAGCCTTCCTAAAACCTCAACTACTTCATTTTTTTCAGCCTAATTCTGTTACTTTTGACCCTTGATAAAACTGAGCAATTAAAGTACTCATTCTGAGAAATTTCCCCTCCCCGTAATCGGCTGATAACTAATAGGATCTGGTCATGAGTTGGGTTTTTGATTTCCGCTCCGATTTTTCAAACAGAATGTTGAGAGCTAAGTCATCGATGTGACCGACGGGGCGGAGCTATAATATAAATTTCATTCCAATCTTAGAACTAACTATAAGTGATGTTTACGCCAATTCAGGAAATTAAAATTGCAATCATTGGTTTAGGATATGTCGGGCTTCCATTGGCAGTGGAATTTGCAAAGAAATTTGCCGTTGTCGGTTTCGATATAGATCAAAAGAGAATCTCGGAGCTGCATCAAGGGACAGACAAGACCCTGGAAATCCAGGATGATTTGCTACAGTCAGTAGTCACATCAGCTTTGCCAAACAAAAATGAAGTAGGGCTTTTCCCGACCTTTGATCCGGCGTCTCTTTCCGGTTGTCAGATTTACATCGTCACCGTACCCACTCCGACAGATAAATACAATCGTCCGGTACTGACTCCGATGCTAAAAGCATCCGAAAATATCGGCAAATACCTCAAAAAGGGGGATGTAGTGATCTACGAATCAACTGTCTACCCCGGCGTGACAGAGGATGAGTGTGTGCCTGTGCTTGAGAGAGTTTCAGGACTAAAGTTCAACGTCGATTTTTTTGCCGGATATTCTCCCGAACGGATCAATCCGGGCGACAAAGAACATACGGTCGCAAAAATATTGAAAGTGACTTCCGGCAGTACTCCTGAAGTTGCGGAATATGTGGATCAATTGTATCAGCAGGTAATTACAGCCGGTACTCACAAAGCTTCCTCCATCAAAGTGGCCGAAGCAGCCAAAGTGATCGAAAACTCCCAACGTGACATTAATATCGCTTTCGTCAATGAACTGTCGAAGATTTTCAATCTCCTAGGGATTGACACTCACGAGGTGCTGGAAGCGGCTGGGACCAAATGGAATTTTCTAAAATTCAAACCGGGACTTGTTGGAGGACATTGCATCGGTGTCGATCCGTTCTATTTGGCACAAAAAGCTCAGGAAGTGGGCTACCATCCCGAGATTATATTGGCAGGTCGGCGGCTAAACGACTCCATGGGCAAACATGTCGCCACCGAGGTGATCAAATTGATGATGAGAAAGGATCTCAAGGTGATCGATTCCAAAGTATTGATACTTGGTTTTACATTCAAGGAAGACTGTCCTGATGTCAGAAATACCCGCGTGATTGATATTTACAACGAGCTGAAGTCCTTCGATATGGATGTGGATGTCTATGACCCTTGGGCCAATACTGTCGAAGTGAAACATGAGTACGGGATTGACATCATTTCCGGAGAAAATGCACCATCTTTGGCTAACTATTCAGCAATAATTTTGGCAGTCTCCCACAAACGATTTAATACATTGGATATCCACAAATCTCCTACACAGGTTGTTTTTGATGTGAAAGGATTGTTAGAAAAGGATAGGATTGACGCCCGGCTATAAATCCATGTTTAACCATCCGAGAAATTAATATAACCTCGCTTATCGGAATTGAGTTGTGTAACTCCGGTTAGGTTTTTATAAGTTTAAGCTTACTTTTTAGAAAAAGAAAAGACAAAAAATGAAAAATAAAATTCGATCGATACTCTTTATTGCCGTCGTGGCAATAGTATCCTATTCCTGCGTATCCAACAAAAAGGTGATTTTCATGCAGGAATTGGAAGAATCTACAGGGCCCTTGGTAGAATCAAGCAAGAAGTACCCCTATCAGGTAGAGGACTATTTACTTCAGGTGAATGACATAGTTGAAATAAACATTAAAACTACCGACCAAAACTTGAACCTTATTTTCGGTGCAGTAAGCGATGATTCCCAAAGTGGTGCGATGATGAGTGGTGGACAGGGAGCCGGAGATGCCTTTTTCATGAATGGATACACCATTGATGACAGGGGGTTTGTGGAAATCCCCTTAATCGGCGAGGTGAAGCTGGTGGGAATCACGACGGAGCAGGCAAAGGAGATCATAGAAAACGAGGTGTTGAAGTACGTGAACCAAAACGAGTTTTTTGTGCGGGTTAGGCTCGGAGGGATTCGCTTCAGCGCCTTGGGGGAATTTACCAGGTCGGGAAAATATACCATTCTCCAAAATAGAGTCACCATCTTTGAAGCGATAGCTTATGCTGGAGATCTAAATACCTATGCAAAAAGAGACGAGGTTCTACTCGTTAGACAGTATCCTGATGGCTCTCAGATTCATAAGATCAATCTTCTGGATCGCGAGCTTTTAGGATCAGAGTATTATTTCCTAAAACCCAATGACATGATTTATGCAGAACCGATGAAGGTTCGTGAAATCGGCGCTGGTAATAACTTGGTGGAGACACTTACACTTCTGACGACATCAATCACGGCCATCGCATTGATTCTCACTCTAGTTCAAAGCAATAATTAATTTTCGGCACTATGAGTAACTACAAGGAAGAATATGATGCTTTTCAGGAGGATGAAAGTTCTTTTGACATCAAGTCCCTCTTTCCCAAGATCCTAAGAATCTGGCCTTACATCCTGCTAAGCATCATCGTATTCCTGCTTATCTTTTTTTACTTTACCAAGACCACTACACCCACTTATCGGGTTGCAGGTAAGTTTTTCATAAAAGAGCAGGATAGTCCAATGTCCTTATTTGAAAACAACCCGATAGTTGAAGATCAGGGAATAGGGATCACCAACGAATCCATTATTCTGAAATCCAAGCCAATTGCTGAAGCTACCCTGAGCCAGCTAAAGTTTGATGTAGAGTACTACAATGAGGGTACCTTCTTGCTCACTGAAATTTACAAGAAGACACCGGTTTTGGTGGAAGTAGATTGGAAAGCTCCTCAGCTCATCCATAGCCTTGTCAAGATTTCCTGGGAAAGTCCTACTACCTACACCTTGATCTTCGATGCCGAAAAATATACCCAATTTTTTCCTGACGGAAGTTGGGGGTCTGTTTCAGAGATCAGTAACCAGTCTTTCAAGTTTGGAGAATGGGTGGAAACGCCCAATTTTAAGCTGAAAATTAACAATACCTCCGGCGAAGAAAGCGGGGAGTCGCTGTTTATCATCCGCGACCATGAATATTTGATCAGCAAGTTTTCCAGCGGGCTCAATGTGGATTTGGTAGAAAAGTTTTCCTCAATTCTGGATCTAAGTCTTATCATTCCCAATCAGGAAAAAGGAGAAACCTACCTGAATACATTGATGCAGACCTACTTGGAGTTGGAACTGCAGGAGAAGAATGAAATTGCCAACAGGACGATCAGTTTCATTGATAGTCAGGTGGCCGGTGTCGCTGATTCCTTGACTTATTTTGAAAACCAACTTCAGAATTTTCGGTCTAGCAATAAGATCTATAATCTAAGCAACGAAAGTAACACTGTCTATGTCCAACTGACCCAAATTGAAACGCAACTTGCCAACGAAAATCTAAAAAGGCGGTATTACCAAAGCTTAAAAGATTATTTGGTCAGGGAAAATTACAACGAAATAGTAGTCCCTTCCGGACTTGGTATTGATGATCCCTATTTGAACGGACTGATTGAAAATTTGCTTTCAATCCAAGTCGACCGTTCGCGTCTCATGGCGACCCAAACCGAACTTTCTCCGGCAGTGAGGGAAGCGAACAAGAAGCTTTCCGATTTGAATAAATCCATCCGTGAGATTCTGGAGAATGTGGACCTGAACAACTCCATGACCATCAACGATCTGGAAAAGAGAAAGGCTACGATTGAGTCTTCCTTCCGATCTCTGCCGGTAGCTGAGCAAAACCTGATACGCATCCAGAGACAGGCTACACTGAATGAAAGTATCTACAATTTTCTCAGTGAGAAGAGGGCCGAGTCGGCCATTACCAAGGCATCTAACCGACCCAACAACAAGATCATTGAGTTCGCTAAATCTACTGGAGGACAGATCAATCCAAAGCCACTGCGAAACTATCTGATTGCCCTTTTTCTGGGGTTGCTTACTCCGATTGCCTTTGTGGTCATGCGTGAATTGTTCCGCTCAAAGATTGAAGACATTGGCTATTTGGAAAGAAAGCTCAAGTTGCCGGTCATCTCTACCATCCTCAAAGGCAAGACAGAGGATAATCTGGTCGTATTCAAGCACGGCAAGTCAGGGATCTCTGAGTCTTTCAGATCGCTGCGGGCAAACATTCGATTTATGCTTCCGGCAGACAAACAAATGACGCTGATGATTACCTCCACCATCTCAGGAGAGGGTAAGACATTCTGTGCGCTCAATCTTGCATCTGTTTATTCTCTTACCGGAAAAAAGACCATTCTCGTCGGCTGTGATATGAGAAAACCTAAGATTTTTCAGGATTTTGACATCGCAAATAACAGAGGTTTGTCGACTATTCTGAGTGGTCAGGATTCCAACTGGAGAGATGTTATTGTTTCGACCAAACACGAAAACCTTGATATCCTGGTCTCAGGGCCCATTCCTCCCAATCCTTCTGAATTGTTGATTACGCCTGGGTTTGAAAGCCTGCTGAAAGAACTGAAGGAAAATTATGACGTAATTATCCTCGATACCCCGCCGATTGGACTGGTTAGTGAGACCATCGACCTTCTGAGTTTCGTGGATCTGACTTTGTTTGTATTTAGACAGGACTACAGTCAACGGTCTTTCATCGATGCTTTAAACAGCCTAAAAGTAGGCAAAGGATTGAAGCACGTATATGCCGTGTTCAATGGCGTTGATGCCACAAAAGTTAGCTATGGGTATGGATACACCTACGGCTACGGCTATGGCTACTACGACGATGACAAGAAAAAATCAAAACTTCTAAGCCGCTAGAAATTGATAAAATATTTCAGGCAGCAGCTCCGGCATTTTATATTTTTTCATTCCTATCTCGGCAGCAGGGTCTTCGTCCTTCTTTTTCTAAGTCTCCTCACCGGATTCTTGGATGGGTTTGGCTTGGCGATGTTTATCCCTCTGATTCAGGTAGCTGGGGAGGAGTCAGTCGATGATTCCCAAGTTTCCGAATCTCTGGGGATTCTAAAGTTTCTCGTTACCGGAATTACCAAGGCGGGTTTTGAGTTAACCCCGCTGGTTATTCTTTCTTTTCTGTTTGTCATCTTTTTGGCCAAGGGACTGATAAAGTATCTGGAGGGCCATTACAAGGTCAATGTGCAGATGTTTTTTGTGAAGAAGATCCGGTATCAGATGGTGGACTCCCTCGGGAATATGGCGTTCCGTAATTTTCTTAAGCTGGACGCTGGTAGAGTACAGAACACGCTCTCTGGAGAAATATACAAGATTGTCTCAGCCTATGTGGCGTATTTCAATACTCTCCAGTCTGCAGTACTGCTACTTGTGTATCTCATTCTGGCTTTGATGGCCAATTTCGAGTTTGCCATCTTGGTCAGCATAGGCGGGTATTTGACAAATTTCATCTACAAGATCATCTACCGACACACCGAGACAGCCTCCGTCAACAACAGCAAACTCAGCCATAAATACCAAAGCTTGCTTATCCAGGCGGTACAATACTTCAAGTACCTCAAGGCCACTAGTTATTTTGAAACCTATAAGCTCAAGCTGAGATCTTATGTAGACCAGATTGAAGAGGAACAAAAGAAGATTGGGATTTTCAACGCCATCCTACAGGCCTCCCGGGAGCCACTTGTAATCGGAGTGGTGATTTTGGTGATCATCGTCCAAATCAATGTCTTGGACGGTAACATTGCCGCCATCTTCCTCAGTCTCCTTTTCTTTTATCGGGCCCTGAATTACATCATGTTGGTGCAAACAGGCTGGCAGGCATTTACATCCAATTTAGGTGGCTTGCATGTTGGCGTTGAGCTTTTGAATGATTTTGAAAATGGTTTGGAGGTGAACAGTGGTACTCAAAAGGCTGAATCTGTCCGAACCATCACCTTGACGGATGTCTCCTTTGGGTACAATCCCCAAAACGCCATTCTCAAGGGAATCAACCTGACGATCGAAGACAACCGTACCTACGCGCTGGTCGGTAGAAGCGGTAGCGGAAAAACCACCTTGACAAACATCCTGGCAGGTTTAATTGAGCCTTCTTCGGGTACATTCTCGATCAACGGAATTCAAAGGGAGGATGTTGATTTAGCATCATTTAGAAAAAGAATAGGCTATATCACACAGGAAGCTGTCATCTTTAATGATACCCTGTTCAATAATATTTCTTTCTGGGCAGACCAGAATTTGGAAAATATAGAAAGATTCAGAAAAGCAGCTCAGTTGGCTCATTTGGAAGAGTTGATTGAATCTTTGCCTGAAAAGGAAGATACCTTACTTGGAGACAACGGCATATTGATCAGCGGTGGGCAAAAGCAAAGAATCTCCATTGCCCGCGAACTGTTTAAAGAGGTCGATCTATTGATTTTTGACGAGGCTACCTCTGCGCTGGACAGTGAGACGGAAAAAAGTATCCAGGAAAACATCGAATCACTTAAGGGAAGCTGCCATATCATCCTTATTGCCCACCGGCTCAGCACGGTAAAGAATGCAGACGAAATCTTGGTCATGAACAATGGCCTGATAGAAGCAAGCGGAAGCTTTTCCGAATTGATGAACTCCAACCCCAGATTTAAAACCATGGTGGAACTCCAGGAGTTCTAACCTGTCCGATTTTCAATTCCTATGATTCCGTTCTTGGATTTAAAGAAGATTAACCTTGCGCATGCCCAGGAATTGGAGCAGGCAATGATTGACGTATTACACAACGGCTGGTATATCAAGGGCCAGCAGGTTTCGGCATTTGAAAAGGCATTTGCCGCCTATTGTGGCACATCCCACTGCGTAGGTGTGGCAAATGGTCTGGATGCGTTGATCTTGATCTTTCGAGCATACATTGAAATGGGACTACTTAAGCCTGGCGATGAGGTGCTAGTTCAGGCAAACACATACATAGCGTCCATCCTGTCAATTACCGAATGCGGTCTTGTTCCGGTTTTTGTCGAGCCAGATCAGGATACCTTTAACTTGTCTCTGGATCGCGTAGTCGAAGCGATCAGTCCCAAAACCAAGGCAATCCTCGCAGTCCATCTCTATGGGAAATTATGTCCAATGAAGGAATTGGCGGAGATTACTGCCAGGCATGGGCTTTTGCTGGTAGAAGATTGTGCGCAGTCCCACGGAGCCAAGGATGCCAGAGGCCTGAAAGCTGGAAATTTGAGTAATGCGGCAGGTTTTTCCTTTTATCCGGGCAAGAACCTCGGGGCTTTGGGAGATGCTGGGGCAGTCACCACCAACGACACAGTACTGGCAGAACTCGTTGCGACAATCGGAAATTACGGCAGCCAGAAAAAGTATCTCAATCGCTACAAAGGTGTAAATTCCAGACTGGACGAGCTCCAGGCCGGGATCTTGAATGTAAAGCTGAAATATATCGACCGGGAAAACAACAAAAGAAGAGAGATAGCGGCCCTGTACTCGGAGAGGATCAATAATATAAAAATCAAACTGCCGACATGGGACAGATCTTTAGAAGATCACGTGTTTCATCTTTATGTCGTCCAGGTGGAAGACCGTGCGGATCTCATCACATACCTGGATTCGAATGGGATTCAATCCTTGATCCATTATCCTATCCCTTTTCACAAGCAGGAGGCCTATGCTGAGTATAAAGATCTTTCGCTGCCTATCACCGAGAAAATCCATCAGCATATCCTGAGCATACCCATCAGTCCCGTGATGGACGATACCGAAGTACAGACTGTGATTCGTGTACTGAATGAGTATTGATCCTGTAGAGACCCGAAGCCTCCCGCTTGTTACGCTGCTTGCCATTGCCTACAACCATGAGAAATTCCTGGTCGAGACCTTGGACAGTATCTTGCGGCAGGATTATCCCAACCTTGAACTGATTGTTATGGATGCGGCCTCTTCTGACAAGAGCGCCGAATCGATCAAAAGTTGGGTGAAGGATAAATCTCTTCCTATACAAACTGTCTTTCAGACTACTACTAAGACCATCACCCAAAACGCCAATGAAGGCCTGGCTCTGGCATCCGGCAGATACTTCCAGATCATCAGTTGCGACGATGTCCTCGAGCCCTCAAAGATATCCAGGCAGGTGGACGTATTCCTCAATTCCGACGAAAGATTGGCCGTAGTGTACTGCGACGCGATCAAGATCGACGAAAACGGAAAAGAACTCAAGGGGCCGTCCTTCTTCGAAGAGCGGGGATGGACTTTCCAATCACAGCTTCCGGCCGGGTGCATCTTCCCGATGCTTCTGCAGGACTATTTCATCGTCGCACCGACGGTGCTGGTCGACTTACATAAGGTCAAAGCCTTGGGAGGGTACAATCCGAAATCCATGATGGAAGACTTGGACCTCTTTCTGAGGTTATCCCAAGACTTCTCCTTTAAGGGGATTTTCTTCCAGGGAGTTCGTTATCGGATACTGCAAACTTCTTTGCTGCGATCTTCATCTGCCGATAAAAAGCAGATGAACCGGCTTATGCTGTATTCCGGATTTATCGGCCAGAAAGGAGACTGGGACCGCTACATAGCAAACCAGTATCTCATTGCGAAGAAATCAGGATCAATTTATTACCGTTTTCTATTTAACCTAAATAGGATGATAATCAAAGTAGTACTGGATAGGGTAAAGCAGCTTTCTGGAAATTGAACTCCCCAAAGAAAAAAATTCTCTTTATTCTCCCGGAATTGGCGGGCCCCGGAGGTATGGAACTTGAGAATTTAGGCTTTATTGACGCTGTTCGGGAGCAGCCAAATCTAGAGGTTAGTGTTTTGAATTTTTACCGCAACCCGGAATTTTTCAAGAACCCTGGCTTCATTTCGTTACACTTGACTGCCTTAGAAAAACTTGGATTGTTTTTTTCGATCCGCTTTCTAAAGATCTTTCTAAAGTCAGGATGTAAGATGGACCGCAGTCTGGCCAATCTTTCGGTTAATTTCCCTGAAGTTTTGGAAGAATTTTTACAGAAAGCTTTGGATTCTTGCACGCTCTGTTTCGCGGGCATTCGGCCGGGTAATCTACTTCACCTTGTCCATGACTTAGCAGTCAAGTCCCGAAAGCCTTTTGCCTACCATGAGGTTTCAAAGTTCAATCCCAAGCATCATCAGTTTTTTGAAAAGGTGAATTCATACGGTACATTTTTGATTTCCGGTATTGAAAAAAAGGAGGATCTTCTGAAGCTTTTCCCGGCGGCAAAGATTCTGGAGATTCATCAATGGCTTTATGATGGTCAAGAAGCATTCTTGAATATACCCCATCCGGATCCTCACAGGATGGTTTTTGGGACCCTATCACGTTTGGATTTTGGAAAAAATTTTGAAGTGGTGTTTGAGGCGCTGGCGATCTTGAAAAAACAGGGAATGAAGCTCCAATTCCTATTGTTTGGCGACGGTCCCGAACTTCCGAAATTGAAACGCCTGGCAGTGACCCTTGACATTGGTTCTTTCATACATTTCCGCGGAGCAATTAAATTGGAAGATCGAAGCGAGGTATATGCACAAGTGGATGTCTGTCTGATGAGCTCGATCGTCGAAGGCGGGCCCGTAACCATCTTGGAAGCTATGGCATCGGGTCGACCTGCCATCTCTACTAACGTAGGCGACGTCCGGAATCGAATTGAAACTGGATTTAATGGGTATATTCTTGAGTCAGCTACTGATCCTGCGGAGCTGGCTGAGAAAATGTCACATTACCTAAACCAACCCGAATTGGTACTTCAACATGGCAAAAACGCGAGGTTAAAATTCATTAGGGAATTTGATCAGGTGAAAGGTAAAGAGCTCTTTTTAAAAGCGATACATCACCTGATACCAAACTGAACTGGAGTGAACACGAGCTCGGAAATCGAAGAAAACCCGCACTCGAATCCGATGTTAACCCTATTGCAGATGATAGAGTAGTTGGTGTGAACTAGCCGAAGTTGGCATCCTTGTCACAAACTGCTGGTTATCCTGAAGTCTTCTAAGCTGCATACCTCGTCTGAAACCTGAACTATCATCCCGAGCCGTCACTTACTAAATAGAACTTGAAACGAAGAAAGATACTTTTTGCTGTTCCCGATGGCATAGGGATCAGGAATTACCTCTATTCCGACATAATTTCCTATCTCCACGGGGCCGGGTTCGAAATCTGTCTGATGCACAGTCTAGATCCTGAGTTGATCCAGTTGGTGAATAGCCGGCTCGAGGTCCCAGTCCAACAGCTCGAGTTTAAGACGTTTCCGGAAAGTAAAGTCCAAACCTTCTTTCGTGAGGCAACGACCTTCGCCAGGCTGAAGTCCAGTGTCGCGAGAAAATGCAATCCCACACTACTGAATAATTGGTCCAGGAGAAAAAGCAGCTGGTCCAAGCGCGTCTTTTATTTTTTTACCGAACTGTTTGGCAATCGGTTGAAAACCTACGAGTCAATCCGTTTTTTTGAATCAGAGATTGAAAGGCACTGGACAGGCAATCCGGCGATTGCCCACTATCGCAAGGTATTGCGGGAAGTCAATCCAGATCTGATTTTCATTACACACCAGCGGGTTCCTACGTTGATTCCTTTTTGCCTTGCTGCTTCTTTGGAAAAGATTAAAACAATCTCAGCTATCTTTTCCTGGGATAACATACCCAAGGCGAGGCTGCCAATCAGAACTGACTTTTATGCGGTCTGGTCTGATTATATGAAAGCCGAGGTGCTGGACTATTATCCGGAAATTAGCCCGGAAAGGATATTTGTCACGGGTACCCCCCAATTCGATTTCTATTCCAAGGAAGATCTGATTATTCCACGCGAGAGCTTTGCAAGAAAGTACGGGCTTGATACTGATAAAAAGTGGGTTCTATTTTCAGGGGATGACGTGATGACCTCTCCACATGATCCTGAATATCTAAGAGATGTTGCCGAAGCATTGACGTCCAAGCCGGAAATTCAGATCTTATTCAGACAGGTTCCCGTCACGAGCGCTGAGCGCTATCAGAACGTTCTTGATGAATATCCCAACGTCATCCACGTTCCCCCTCTTTGGAAAAAAGGTGCTTTCTGGACCAGCTTTTTCCCGCTATTTGAAGATGTTCAACTCCTGATGAACTTGTGTCACCATTGTGAAACGGTCCTCAATATTGGCTCGACGATGGCCCTTGATTTCGCCTTTTTTGATAAACCCGGGATTTTCTTGAAATATGACACGGTACCAGATCCCAACTGGTCAACATCAGTTGTGTATCAGTTTCAGCATTTTCGCTCGATGGAACAGCTGGATGCGGTACTTTCAGTAGGAAGTAAGGAAGAAATTCTTGATAAGGTTTCCCTTGCCATCATGTCTCCAGGACTTGTTGCTGTCGACAGAAGTAAATGGAAAGACAGGATTGTCAAAACAGACCAACCTGCAGCGATAGAACTGCTAAACTTGATCCAGCGGCTGTTTCCGGCTTCCGTTCATCCCGATGCACTTGAGAAAAAATCACTTTGATAAAAGACAGCACGCTTCCTTCAAATTCCTATTCAAACTGTCGGAAATTCCTATCAATATCCCTCCGATCGGTATTCCATCTGATTTAGTCCATGCACATCTGTTTTATTACCAGTGAATATCCAAAAGTTGGCTATCCCCATGGAGGAGTAGGGACTTTCATACAGATCCTTGCGCGGAATTTGGTCAAAAGTGGCGTGAAAGTTTCTGTTGTCGGAATGAACTATACGGACGGCAATGAGTGTGTCGAGGATGAAGGAGTGAAAGTCTACCGGCTAAAACCGAGGAGGCTAAAGCCAATCACCTGGTATCTTGCAAACAAGGCCATTAATTCACAGATCAGGGAGATTCATCAAGAGAAAAAAATCGATGTGGTGGAGTCGACTGAACTTGGTCTTGCTTTCGTCGAAAAGTTACCTGGTATATCCTATGTAATCCGGATGAACGGAGGCCATCATTTCTTCGCAGAATCAGAAAATCGAGGAATAGACCTTTGGAAAGGATTTCAGGAAAGGCGTTCGTTCGATAAGGCAGATGTTGTGTTCGGAGTCAGTGAGTATGTGTTGGACCATACCGGAAAGTATCTCGATTTTTCGGGAAAAAAAGGTCCGGTGATCTTCAATCCTGCCAATCTCACCAATTTTTATAAGGCTGATCCAGAGAAGACAGTACCAGGCAGACTGTTTTTTGCCGGTACAGTCTGTGAGAAGAAGGGTGTGCGGCAATTGGTTCAGGCAATTCCAAAGATCAGGGAGAGATTTCCCGAAACTCATCTGTTTATTGCAGGGCGGGATTGGAAGTTCCCGGACGGATCCTCTTATATCGCCTTTCTGGAAAAGCAGGTGATTACGGCAGAGATCGCGCCTCATGTCACCTTTTTGGGATCGGTTGCCAATACTAAACTGCCCCAATTGATCGAAGAGGCTGAGCTATGCATCTATCCTTCGCATATGGAAGCCATGCCTTTGGCGTGGATCGAAGTATTGAGTATGGGCAAGGCGTTTTTAGCGAGCAAGCTTGGCCCCGGCCCAGAGGTAATTCAGGACGGGGTTACCGGTAGACTTTGTAACCCGCTATCGCCTGATGATATAGCCGAAAAAGCGATCGAAATGCTTTCAAACAAGCAGGAGTCATTGGCAATGGGACTGGCGGGTAGAAAAGATGTCTTGGAAAGATTTGATATAAGAGTCCTCCTAAAACAGAATATGGAGTTCTATTCTTCCGTTTTCGGTCGATGACTTTTTTGATTGTCACCCACGTGGTCCACAAATCGCTCGACGGCAAGATCTATGGCTATGCACCCTACATCCGGGAAATGAATCTATGGATTCCGTCTTTTTCAAAAGTGATCCTGATTGCGCCAATCTTGGAAGGCCTGCAACCGAACCCAATCGAAATTCCCTACGAATATCCAAACATTGAGGCAGTTGCTGTCCACGAAATCGATCTGACCCATAGCTTGACCGCCGCTAGGAGCTTCTGGGCGTTACCCCGAATTGTTTTTAAGCTGGCAAAGGCAATGAATCAAGCTGACCACATTCATTTGCGTTGTCCTGGAAATATGGGGCTTTTAGGATGTCTGGTGCAGATTCTTTTTCCTGCTAAAAAGAAGACTGCCAAATATGCTGGAAACTGGGATCCTAAAAGTGATCAGCCCTTTACCTATAAGTTGCAGCAGAAAATACTAAACAATCCGCTCTTGACCAAGAATATGAAAGCCTTGGTCTATGGCAACTGGCCCGGGACATCCGATAATATTCTTCCTTTTTTTACTGCGACCTATTCGGAGTCAGAGATTGAAGAGAAAGAAAAAAGCTTCCCTGCACCCGGAGAGCCTCTCAGGCTAATCTTTGTGGGAAGTTTGGTGTCCGGAAAAAATCCAATGGTTGCGCTGGAATCGCTCAAACTGCTGGTAGCCCAAGGGTTCGACGTGCACTTAGACGTGTGTGGAAGCGGAGCCCAAGAGGGATTTTTGAGGGAATTTATCCGCGAAAATCAGCTCGCTCCTTACGTTACCCTGCATGGCAACGTAGATGCCGCGACATTGAAAAAATACTACCAAAACGCACATTTCCTTATATTTTTGTCAGACAGCGAAGGATGGCCTAAAGTTGTAGCGGAAGCCATGTTTTTTGGATGCCTGCCGATCACCACTTCGGTATCTTGTGTACCGGATATGCTCGGGTTTGGCCAACGGGGAGATTTAATTCAAAAAGAACCACAACAGGTGTATCGAGTGATTGAATATTATACCGGGAACCCAGAGGCTTATCGAAATAAGTCAAACAAGGCCAGAGAATGGTCGAATCACTATACCTTGGAGTTGTTTCAATCTGAAATTTTGAAGTTAGTATAACATGTACAAAGAAGGGGTTTATTTCTCTGACATTACCCGACACCAAGAAGATTCTGATTACAAAGTCAGGGCGATTTCCCGGTTGCTTTTTCCTATTCTTTCTTTTCAGAAAATTCCCGTGAGCTCCTATGCCGATGTCGGCTGTGGCTCCGGTGGTGTCATCAAAGCAATGAAAGCACAATTGGATGGCTTAGGATTTCAGACCAAAAAAATCGAGGGTTTTGATATTTCACCCCATGTGGACCGACTTGAACAGGAGGGAATCGTCTTCAAAATGGCTGATTTCGCCACAGAGGGGGAAGTGATGGATTTGGTGACTCTGACAGACGTGTTTGAACATGTCACAGATCCGGTCAACTTCATCTCAAGTGTTTCAAAAAAAGCCAGGATTATTGCCTTTCACATCCCTTTGGATGACTGTCTTAGTGTGAACTTTCGCAATCTCCAACGGGCAAAGATCAAGAACCCGGGACATTTGATCTTTTTGAACACCAACTCTGCTCTAAATATGATTACCCAATCAGGCCTCAAAATCCTTGACTACGATTATTCCCTCGAAACTTTGTCTGCGCCCTCAAACAATGAAACCACGCTGCAGAAAATAGCTGCTCCCTTCAAGATGTTGATTTGTAAGATTAGTCCTTGGTTGTTGGCGAAGATATTTGGATTCAGTTTGGTAGTCATTGCTGAAAATGAAAGCTTTTCCGTCTCTGAATAAGCAGGTTAAAGTCGTTCAGATGGTGGACTCACTGGACTTGGGAGGCACGGAGAGAATGTCCGTTAACATTTCCAATGCTTTGCCGGACTACGGGTTTGAAAGCCATCTCTTGGTTACCCGAAGACTCGGAGGGCTGGCTTCCTTTGTCCAAGAAAAAGTCAACTTGAAAGCGTTTAATAAGAAAAGTAAACTCGATCTGGTGGCTTTTTGGGGTATGCTGAGATACCTTAGAAAATTGGAGCCAGACATCTTACATGTGCATCAAACCTCGATTTTTTGGGCAATTTTACTCAAGCCTTTCCTTCCGGGGATCAAATTGATCTGGCATGACCATTTTGGGCAAAGCGAAATGCTGGAAGCATATCCGAGGAAGGAAATGGATTGGATGATGCCCTACGTTGATTCAGTGATAACAGTCAATGACCTGATAAATAGCTATTGGAAAGTGCGTTTTCCGGATAGAGCCGGAGACATCTTTTATTTGCCAAATTTCCCTGAGTTTCTAGAAGTGCAAAGGAAGTCAGCTCAGAATGTCTCGGTAAAAATCATCAACATTGCCAACATCAGAAGGCAAAAAGATCAATTGACGCTTCTGGATGCATTGGACATAGTCCGAAGAAGAGGATATGATTTTGAGGCTTTCTTAATTGGGGAATACGTTGAGGCGGATTGGCTTGAGCTGATACAAAAGAGAATAGCCGAACTTGGCTTGGAGAAAGCAGTTCAACTGGCGGGTCCGGTCACCCAACTCATCCCTTTTCTGGAGACAGCGGACATCGGAGTTTTAAGCTCGGAGTCGGAAGGCTTGCCGGTTGCACTATTAGAGTACGGAATGGCATCTCTTCCTACTGTTTCGACAGATGTCGGTCAATGTGGGCAGGTCTTGGGGCATGGGAAGTATGGCTGGGTGATACCTCCCAGATCGCCGGTTTCCCTTGCGGACGCCCTAGAGGAGATCATCTTGAATCCTAAACTTGCCGATGCTAAAGGGATTGAATTGAAAGCCTACATTCGGAAAAATTATGGACCGGAGAATTTCATGGAGGAATACAGGGAGATTTTATCCCGGCTGGAAAGTAAACCCAGAAGCAAACTCGAAGCGATATGATTAAGCGGATTATTCTCTCCCACGACCATGTCTTCTGGACAATCCTCCACGTGCTGTTGGGGATTGTGTCGGCGCTAACCCCTTATGGGCTGATTCTATGGTTTTACTTGGTAGTGGGGACGTCTGTTTACACAATAATCAGAGTCAAAAGTATCTTCCCATATATCGCCTTCATCACCTATCTGACGTCCTTCGAGTTGCTGGCGAGGATGTCCCAGACATCGCCATTTATCCCCTATGAACTGGGTAAATACTTACTTTTTTGTATGCTGGTATTTGGAGTGATCAAATACGGGTATAAAAACTACTTGGGTTTGATCATGGTGTTGCTGTTAATGCCCGCAATATTTTTTGACCTTTCTGGCAAGGTCGATCGCCAAGCAATCGTGTTTAATTTGTTAGGTCCAGTGAACGTGGGTTTGGCGGTATGGTTTTTTTACGGCAAGAACCTCACAAAAGCGCAACTGATCAAGCTCCTACGCATCAGCCTTTTTCCGCTGATAGCGGTTCTTTCATCGACCATCTTCAAAACCCCATCGTACGATGACCTAGAGTTTAGCCTGGGTGCAAATTTTGCCACCAGTGGTGGTGGAGGTTCCAATCAGGTGTCGACACTTCTTGGCATAGGAATATTTGTCAGCTTCCTTTTTTTGATCAATAAATGGAAGATCACGGGCTATCGCATTGCAGACTTCTTTTTGTTCTTTCTCTTTGGTTTTCAGGGCTTGTTGACATTTTCGAGGGGTGGCATTATCGGTGGAATCTTAGGGATTTTAATTATCCTCTTTTATGTGCTATTGAGTGCCGAATCGGAGAAAAGGCGTTATAAGCTTCCTAAATTGGGCAGGATTTTAGTATTGTCAATTATCCTCCTGATGCTGACCTTTCAGGTGGCTGACACTTTGACTGGGGGATTGTTGGGTCTTAGATATTTGGGAGAGACAGAGGGCACCTTGGCGGGAACTAAAGAGAAATCTATCGACTCGATCACCACAGGCCGATTCAATATTTCCATGGAGGATCTCGAGCTTTGGGAAGAAAATGTGTTGTTTGGAGTAGGAGTGGGGGCATCTTCATTTTTGAGAGATGGTAGTCAATTCTACCTGACCCACGTAGAGCTGAGCAGGCTTCTATCCGAGCATGGAGTGTTTGGATTTTTCTATTTTTTAATCCTGATGTTTTTGATGTTTCGTCTTTTCCGATCCAAAAAATCCCCCATGGAAAAGGGGATATTGGTTGCTTTTTTTATGATAGCGATCTACACCACCTTCCATGCCGCAATGAGGACCTATCTTACGCCATTGTTTATTGGACTGAGTCTCATGGAGATCAAATTCTTAGTGAACCGACCCAGATCCATTAAAAAGGAAGTGAAAATTGACATCCACCAAAAATTCAGACCGGTTCTTTGATGCTGACCATTGAAAGATTACTCAGACTCAAGAAATATCCTTTGGATGAGGCTATAGCTGAGCTGAAGCGTCTCCAGGCACTTTCCAAAGAGGAGTATCTCCATTGGCAGGAGAAGAAGAAATGGGAGTTGGTGAGGTTTCATCACGAACACAATCCACTCTATAGAAAACTTGTCGGAAGCTATCTTCCTAACTCGTGGAATGAGCTTCCCATCGTTACCAAAAAAGACCTCCAACGAAATCCGGAGCTGTTGATTTCCGAAGGAATGAAGAAAGTTGACCTGCATCTTGGCAGCACCTCCGGTTCTTCTGGAATACCGCTGAAATTTGCTCGGGATAAATTCAGCCATGCCATCACCTGGGCACTTATCCTTGACCGTTATCATAACGTCGGCATTTCCTCCTCCGACTTACAGGCTCGATTTTTCGGGATTCCCCTCGCCAAATCCGCCTATTATCGGGAGCGGATCAAGGATCTGCTAATGAACCGATACCGGTTTGTCGTATTCGACATTTCAGATGCCGCTTTGGATGGTTTTGTACAAAAGTTCAAAACCACTCCCTTTCGGTACCTATACGGATATACCAATTCCCAACTTACTTTTGCCCGGCATCTGAAAAAGAAGGGTTTGACACTGAAGGAAATCTGCCCGACTGCAACCTGCAGTATTGTGACGAGCGAACAATGCACAGCGGAAGACAAGGTGTTTTTGGAGGATGTGTTCCAGATTCCGGTCTACAATGAATATGGAGCTGCTGAAGTCGCTTTTCTCGCCATGACCGACCCGATGGGTGTGAGACGGCTATCCAATGAAACGGTACTGACCGAAGTGTTGAACGAGGATAGAACCGAGACTGAAGAAGGCCAGACCGGCCGGTTGATATTTACCAACCTCTTTAATACCGCCATGCCCTTCATCCGGTATGAAGTCGGCGACTACGGCGCTATTCAAACTGATCCTATGCAGATTCAAGACAAGTTGATAGACCTCCAGGGCAGATTGAACGACACAGTGATGCTTCCCTCCGGCAAGGTAGCCGCTGGATTTTCCCTATACTATGTTTCCAAACATCTGATGAGTACGTTCGGATACATCCAAGAGTATCAGGTACAGCAGCTGAGCTTGAGCAAATTTCGCTTTTGCATCGTAACAGATCGGGAGCTGGATAATTCTGCTGTAAATACGATTCAGACGGCATTTGATACCTATCTGGAAAAAGGACTGGAGATAGAAGTTGAGAAGGTTCAATTTATCAACCGCGAAAAGTCCGGTAAGTTGAAGCACTTTATCTCCCATCTAAGCCAGGGCGGGAAGTAATGAAGATCCTCTATTTCTACCAATACTTTGCCACTTCGAAAGGAAGCTGGGGAACACGCGTTCATGAATTTACCCGGGAATGGGTGAAAGATGGCCATGAGGTTACTGTTGTGACCAGCGTCTACTCCAAATCAGATATCTCTTCAAAGAAGTTTATCGATACGCAGTACTTTGATGGCGTTAAAGTCATCATCATCAATGTCAGGATTGACAATCGGCAGTCCTTTTTTCAACGGGTTTTTTCTTTTTTAGCCTACTCCATCCTCTCCTGCTGGTATGCCCTGACCTATTCAACTCAAGTGGTAATAGCGTCCAGCGGGCCGATTACTGTCGGTATTCCAGGACTCCTGGCTAAGCTCATCAGAGGCAAAAAGCTGGTGTTCGAAAGCAGGGATCTATGGCCGGACGGCGCGATCGAGCTAGGAATAATCACCAATCCGCTGATGATCACGGCAGCCCGCTGGTTTGAAAAGTTATGTTACGCTTCTTCTGATCTTATCGTGGCCCTTTCTATTGGGATGGAAAAGGAAATCAGGGGGAAATCCCCAAGTCAGAATGTAATTACCGTGACCAATGCCGCCAATATTCTGCTTTTTTCGACCCCAAGATCTTTCCCCAGCCACCTTGGAATCGCTCCAAAGTCCTATGCCATCTACACCGGTAACATTGGGGAAGTCAACAATTCACTTTGGCTCCTGGAGGCAGCCAAAATCCTGAAGAAAAGAAGTTCGCCTTTGAAGATATTGATCGTAGGCGAGGGACAACAGCGCGAACTGATCGATCAACAGATTAAAGAGCATCAGCTTGATACCTTGCTGCGTTGGCCACTGATGCCTAAGGAAGATCTTGTTGCTCTGGTCCAAAACGCGATTGTTTCATTGGTACCTTTGAAGGGAACGCCGGTGCTGGATACCTCTTCACCCAATAAGTTTTTCGAATCGTTGTCAGCAGGCGTTCCTGTCGTGCAGAATACCCAAGGCTGGATGAAAGACTTTCTTATTGAGCATCAAATTGGATTCACACTTTCTCCGGACGATCCTGAAGCACTCGCGGACTTGCTTATCCATCTGGACAAGAATCCAAACCTATTGGAAGGAATGAAGGAAAAAGCATTCTCAGTATCCGCCGCAGCGTTTGACAAGAATAAGCTTGCCGATAAGATGATCACTGCAATCGAGTCAATAGCCTAGATGCGGATACTTTTGACCGGCGCAAATGGCTTTTTGGGCGGCTATCTCCAGCGGGCGCTTCAATCCCGCGGAGATCTGCTTCGGCTGGGCAGAACGGCACCGTCGGAGATTTTTGCAGACTTTTCGAAGGAAATCCCATCGATTCCCGAGGTGGACCTAGTGGTCCATGCAGCTGGCGCAGCTCATTTCCTACCGAAAACTGCAGAGGAAAAAGCACTATTTCACACCATAAACGTCCAAGGAACCGAAAAGCTTCTCCGCCGTCTTTCAGAGAACAGTCTGAAACCAAAATCTTTTGTTTTTATTAGCTCCGTGGCCGTGTATGGGCAGGAAACCGGGAAGCAGATCAACGAGGATTCACCGCTGTTGGGAAGCACTCCGTACGCGGTCAGCAAGATACTTGCTGAGCAGCTGATTCTAGACTGGGGAATAAAACACGGGGTTTCTACATATATTCTTCGCCTTCCCCTGATCGTCGGAGAGCATGCCCCGGGTAACCTGCGGGCAATGCAAAAGGCCATTCAATCAGGCTATTACTTTCGCATAGGAAAGGGTCAATCACGCAAGTCCATGGTGTTGGCAGAGGATGTGGCTGCTTTGGCTTCCAGATTGACTATCGGTGGCGGAATATACAATCTCACGGACAACGTAGACCCGAAGCTGGCGGAATTGGATACCGCCATGGCTCTACGAATCAATAAATCAGTCAAAATTATTCCGCTTTCTCTGATCAAGCCCCTTGCGATGATCGGAGATAGGATTTCTTTTTTTCCAATCAACACCTATCGACTGAAGAAGCTCACAGGTGAGTTAACCTTTGATTGCAGCAAGGCAAGACGTGAACTGAACTGGGCGCCAAAGTCTGTATTAAGCTGGTTGAGCGAATAAATGATATGATCAGGATACTGTTTTTGGGTGAAACCTACCGGGCCGATGCCAAGAGTTGGATAAAAGGAATAGAGCTTGAATCGGCTAGCCGACTGGAAACCATGGAAATCAGGAGATCCAAGACCAGATCAGGTAGGATCTTCAACGCACTGATTTTTTTTCTGGAAATTCTAAAGATACGCTTTCGGCCGAGCTATGATCTGGTGTTGGCTGAGCGAACCACCAGCTACGGGCTGTTTTGCCTGTTTGTCCCAGCCAAACTCAGGATTGTGGCCCAGCAGGGGATCACGGACGCCTACCCTGAGGAAGGTTTTTCCGGATTTTACAAAAGAATCATTCAGTGTTGGGTGTATAAACGAGTGGATTTGATCCATGCCTGGGGACATGTAATGACCTACGCGATGCTCAATTCTGGTGCTGCTCCTTACAAGATACTGGTACTGCCGAAAGGAATCAATCTGGAGCTTTATAAGTATTCTTCACACCGAGCTTCTTCAAATTCTGCCCATACGTTGATTGTAACCCGCTCGCTCTATGGCCTTTATAGGCATGAAGACATCCTCAGAGCCATCTCGCTGCTGGCAAGGCAGGGACTGAAGATAAAGGGACTACTGGTAGGAGAGGGGCCTGAAAAGCCAAAGCTGATTCAGCTAAGCAAAGAATTGGGAATAGAAGACCAAGTTACATTCACTGGCGTAATTGCAAACGACCGCCTTCCTCGGTTACTTAATGAAGCAGCATTGTATGTGGCCTATCCCACGACCGAGGGGGTATCAAGTTCTCTCTTTGAGGCCATGGCCATGGGTTGTTTTCCTATCGTGTCGGATCTTCCGGCCAATCAGGCTTTTTTGTCACAGAGAAAGAACGGTATTTTGGTTCCGGTAGGAGATGTTGCTCAGTTGGCCGAGGCTATTCGGTTTGCCGTCGAAAATCCGGAGCTGGTGAAGCACGCCATTTTGATCAATAAAGAGTATATCGACCTGCATGTTGATTTTGCAAAGAATATGAGAATTATTTACAAGAGCTATCTGGACCTGTTAGACAAAAAATCTGCTTAAAGTATGTGTGGGATTGCGGGATTTTGGAACTATCAACAGCAGCCGGCGTCTTCTGATTTAATCTTCAGAATGAGAGAAAGTCTGCATCACCGGGGACCCGACGCGGGAGCTCACTGGATAGATGGGGCACTGGCACTCGGGCACCGACGGCTCTCAATCTTAGACTTAAGCGAATCGGCAAATCAGCCTTATCACTCTCCCTGTGGCAACTATACCATGGTATTTAACGGGGAGATATTTAACTACCAATCCTTTTACCCCGAGCTGAAACAAAAGGGACATGTCTTCAAGACTACTTCCGATACCGAAGTCCTGCTCTTCTTACTGATGGAGTATGGGCTGGACTGTTTGCCCCGTCTTAACGGTTTTTTTGCTTTCGCCTTCTTTGATCACCAGGCCCAGGAGCTGATTTTGGCCCGGGACAGATTTGGTGTAAAGCCTTTGTTTTACTACCCATCCGATCACGGATTTTACTTTGCCAGTGAGGCAAAAGCATTTTTTGCAGCTGGACTGGCGAAGGAGATTCAGGAGGAAAATCTCGACGAGCTTTTTCTTTACCGGTTCAATTCGGGAAAGACATCTGTCTTCAAGAACGTCTTAAAGATACTGCCGGGACATTGGGTGAAAGTCACCGAGTCTGGAACAAGGAGCGTGACGGGCCGCTGGTTTCATTTGGGAGAACAGATTATGGCCATGCCGGAGATCAAAAATCCTTTGGAATGGTTTGAGGAGAACTTTCATCAAAGCATCAAACTGAGGATGATTGCTGATGTAAAAGTCGGCACGCTGCTTAGCGGGGGACTGGACTCCAGCAGTACGCTATTCAGTCAGCATGCACAGGGATTTACCGATTTAAGCGCATGGAACGTCGCTTTCAGCGATACGAGACATGATGAGTCCCATCTGGCCAGACAGCTGTCATCAGAATTGGGAGCGTCGTTCAATTCCTACGAGTTCCAGGAGGATGAGCTCGTGAACCTCACCCGAGACTCGATTCTTCATCATGATGAGCCCATCATGCATTTCTCCGACGGACACTTGCTTGGAATATCAAAAAAGGCGAAGGAGAAAGTTTCGGTACTTCTGAGCGGCGAAGGGGCCGATGAGATTCTGGGGGGATATGTCCGATACAAGATACACGATCGGGAAATGCGCTATCGGCTCCTGTCACTGATCAGGTTTATGCCCGACAAATGGCTGAAAAATGAGCGTCTCAGAAAGATGAAGCGCTACCTCCAAATGAATAACCGGGAGGCGGAGATCTTGATGAACGCCAACGAACTTTATCCCTCCGATCTACAGAACCTTGGTATAAATTCAGCCAAGCTCCTGGAAGAGTATAGGATCGGAATCTTGGAAGAAGCAAAGAAAGTATACCCGAAAAACCGGTACCGTCAACTTCTCTACCTGGAACAACACACCCACCTCTACACCTTAAATGACCGAAATGACAGGACGACTATGGGAGCCTCCATCGAATGCAGGGACCCGTTCCTCGATCCTAATTTAGTGGTCGGCACCGGCAGCCTCCCGGATTCCTATTTTCGAAGCAAGGGGAAAGGCAAATACCTTCTGATGAATTCTATTGGAAAACAACTCCCGGATTACATTACCAAACACCGCAAGGTTGGGCTTTCGGTTCCATGGGAAACACTAATCCTTAATCAACCCTATCTTCGAGGGATATTGGAAGATTTACCAAAATCGGGACTTTTTTCATTCAAGCCTTACTGCTATCTTGACATCAAGGGAATTGTTGCCGGGTTTAAAAAAGATCCGGTAAAATTCTATCCGATCATCCGGCAGGTATATTTTACAGCTTGGTGGTACCAGGTACATTTCGAGAAAAAAGACAGCTGAGTATCTCTCCTTACTACAAATCAGTCCTATGTCCATGAACACCAGTAACCTCATTAGTCTCCCAAGAGTATTTGATCCCCGCGGTAATCTTACCTTTATCCAATATCCAAATCAGATTCCCTTTGAGATAAAAAGGGTATTCTGGACCTACGATGTACCGGGTGGGGAACAGCGCGGAGGACATGCTTACAAGACCCAGAATGAAGTGATTGTGGCTCTCAGTGGAAGTTTTGATATGGTACAAACCATGCCAGATGGTACAAAACAGACCTTTTCACTCAACAGATCCTACAATGCATTGTTTCTTCCGGCTATGAGCTGGAGGCATTTGGATAATTTCTCTACCAATGCGATATGCCTTCACCTTTCAGACAAAGATTATGATCCAACGGATTACTTAAGGAATTTTGAAGAATTTAAGGAGTATATCAGCGGACCTTTTTAAAATTGTTTGGATGATCAGTCAAAGTCCGGTTTTGTTTCATTTTTGTTTTCGATAGAAGTCGTTAAATAATTTTTAAAAAGAATAGCTATATGTCATTGAAGAATAAGCTTAGGCTGATAGTGAATAAAAGATACCGGATATCATTTTCTAAATCCGGTGAGGATATCCAGTTGTATAAACTACTTGGAAAGTCACAGGGAATGTATCTGGACATCGGATGTTTTGAGCCGATTACCTATTCAAATACCTATCACTTCTATCTGAGGGGATGGAGTGGGATCGTTGTTGATCCCAATCCCGAACTGGCTGAAAAATTTAAGAAGATCCGGCCGAATGACACATTTGTGAACGTCGGCATATCCCAAAATCCAGGGAAGTTAAAGTATTACATGTTGCCCAGGAAGATGTCCTCAATGAATACGTTTGATTATGGATTTTTGGAGGAAAAAAATTTAACCAACCACATTGAAAAGGAAATAGAAGTTCCCCTTTTGCGGGTGGAAGATCTGGTCCAGGAGTACAAATTGCAGGGGAAGATCGATTTTATGGACGTTGATGTGGAGGGCTTGGATTATCAGGTTTTGATGTCTAACGACTGGAACTCATTCAGGCCAACTATAGTCATGGTCGAAACAGACCAGACCATAGAAGAGGATATGGAAGGTGAGGTTTATCGGCTGATGAAGTCCCTGAAATATAATCTTTTGGGAAAGATGGTTCAGACCGCCAACGGTTCTGGAAATTTGATCTTCAGTAAATGATCAGGAAAAGTTTAAATCGACCAGTTTAATAATGTTGGACAAAAAATCAATACTGAATTGTTGCCTAATCTATCTTCCAAAGCTCGGGGATCGAAACGGCCATATTACTCCGGTTACCAATTCAAAGGAGATTCCGTTTGACGTCAACCGTGTTTTCTACCTCTATGACATCCCTGGTGGAGAGTCCCGCGGTGCTCATGCCCATTACGAGTGCCATCAGTTTATGGTCGCAGTCAGTGGCGCTTTTGAAGTATTGGTTGACGACGGGAGATCAAAAAGACAGATTTTGTTGAATCGGCCGGATTGCGGGCTGTATGTGCCACCTGGGATATGGGCTTCGGAAGTCAATTTTTCTTCGGGAGCGGTTTGTCTGGTCTTGGCCTCGCATGTATACAATGAAAAGGATTATATCAGGGACTACGATGAGTTTCTGAATTTCACCAGCAGTAGGGTATGATCAGTCCATTGGCAGACGTAAAGTCAAAAAATATCGGGGAATCCACCAGGGTTTGGCAATTTTCGGTGATTCTCGAGGACGCAGTCATCGGCGAAAATTGCAATATCAACAGCCATACCTTTATCGAAAATGATGTAATGATTGGAGACAGGGTAACTGTGAAATCCGGCGTCTACATTTGGGATGGAATCCGTATTGAAGATGACGTTTTCATTGGACCAAACGTGACGTTCACAAACGACAAATACCCAAGGTCGAAACAATATCCCGAACAGTTCCAAAAGACAGTGTTAAAAAAGGGAGCATCCATAGGAGCAGGGGCCATAATCCTGGGTGGAGTTACTATCGGCGAAAAAGCAATGGTAGCTGCCGGCGCGCTCGTAACCAGGGACGTCCCTGCCAATACGTTGGTAAAAGGAAGTCCAGCACAAATCGTACGGGAAATCGAAAAGTAGGTGTCTCTGACTACGGATATGAATGCCGTACCCCATCTTCGGGTGTTTACCTCCCTTCCTGAATATCGCCATTAAAAAATAATCTATGAGAGTAGGCATCAATCCTGCCAAGCTCAATTCAAAAATTGAGAAAAAGTACCACCACCGGATCATTATCCCCGTCTTTGTGCCAAACTTCGAGGGATACTTTCAAAACCTGTTTGAGGTCATCAAGGTATGCATTGAATCTGCATCTTTGACCCAGCATGGAAGGTCTGCCATCACAGTAGTTGACAACGCAAGTTGTCAGGAAGTAAAGACTTGGCTCGCCGAAAAATTGAAAGAAGGGGTGATTGAAACCTTGACCACTCATGCCGAGAACATAGGAAAGGTGGATGCAATCCTGGGTGCCGCCAGAGCATCGAGGGAAGATCTGATTACCCTTACTGATTGTGATATACTTTTCAAAGCAAACTGGCAAGAAGAGATTGAATCGATCTTTAATAGCTTCGAAAAAGCGGGTTCAGTTGCGCCTTTTCCCGTGGCAAGACACATGTATTACCACACTTCATCCACCCAAAAAGCTGTTTTGGTCAAAAAATTGGACTTTTCCTTTCAAGCTACTGACGAAGACGATCAAATCAGAAGCGTCTATGAGAGCTATGGGTGGAACTACCAAAAATCCTATGATGGACTATTGCCGATCGTCAGTTCTAAGGGGCATCAGGCTGTGATGGGCAGCGGCCACCAAGTAATCACGATTCGTAGAGAAGTGTTTTTTCGGATGCCACAGGCTCCCAGCTTTATCAAGATTGGGTCCGGGAGCGAACTGACGTGGATTGATCAGCCGATTAATGAGTTTGGCTATTGGAGGCTGAGCACGGTCAAGAACTGGGTGTCGCATATGGGAAATAATCTCACCGAGAACGAAAACGTCCAGTTTTTAGCACTTCGCAAAAGCACTAAATTTCCCAGCCTGATCACCTTGCCGGAAAACGAAGGCAAAAAGATCAATAAAACAGAACACCGCGTTTGGTCCAAACTATTCAAAGTACTCAAAGACACCCGTCCTGCTGCCCCAAAACTCACTACTCAACATGAAAGTTTGTAATCAGTTGGCGATTTTCACAGTTTGCGAGGGGTTTCATGAAGATAAAGAAAACACCGGCGTTAAAAGAATTTTTTGGTGCATGCTTTTTGCGGAGAGTGAATTCAAAAAATCCCGGGTTGGCCATTTCCCTTCCGGCAAATAATTAACTTGAGGAAGAATCTGCTTGACGCACGCTCTAAATTTTGAATGGGAACCTTTACTCAATTGACTAAAAATCAATTATTGGAAAAATCAAATATCAAGACGCGTATCCTAAGCACTTCGTCAGGATGGTTCGGGTATAGGCTTATCTTTCTTTGTATCCTGAGTGTATTCTGTTTCCAGCAATCCTCAATTGCCCAGGTTGAGATCCCCAGAGAGGGGTTTCCCTACTGCGAACCATTCACGGGATCCGGTCCGTTTGAAAATACTATTATTAAAGGAAATATCCGAAATAATGCCACAGGTGCAACAGGAAGCTATACACCTACTGCTACGGGCCAATCCCTCCAGCTTACTCCCAATTTGGAATGGCACAATGGCTATGTCATCGTAGACATTCCGTTCTCCTCACAGTTCGGGGTTAAGACGTCCTTCGAATATTACACCTATGGGAATATGCCATTTGAATATGCCGCGGATGGAATCGGGTTCTTTATGTTCGACGCCGATGAACCGGTAAATATTGGATGGTTGGGTGGTTCTTTGGGATATGCACCTTTTGTAAACTTGGATGGAACAGTTGATCCCGGTAAAAACGGAATCAAGGGCGGATATCTCGGGATAGGATTGGACGAATGGGGTAATTTTGCGGTTGGAACTGTAGGACAACCTCTTGCCAATTGGGAATCAAAAGTTAGAAACAGTATTACCATTCGTTCTCCCGAGGCTAATAATTATGATGTATATCATCGATTTGTAACTACTCCTGATTCTAATGCTCCAACGATACTTCCGGATTTACCTCCCAATCGTTATTTTCCAATTGACCATAAAGGGCCTAATAGGGTTACGGATTGTAATCAACCGGGATATCGTAAGGTCTTTATTGAGCTGATTCCCAGTGGAGTCGGATACCAGATTAAGATCGACATGCTGGTCAACCACACGACTTTTGGGGCTGCCGCTCAGCACATTTCTTTTCCGCCGGTAAATTATCCTTTTCCTGCACCTCCAAGATTAAAGATCGGATTTACAGGTGCAACAGGCGGTTGGTCGAATTTCCATGAAATCGCAAACGTTACAGTAAACGTATCGGATGTAGCTAATATTAGTGAGCCAGGAGTGCCGGATCAAAATGAGACCCTTTGTGTGAACGAGGGAGATTTGGATATGGAGTTCAAGGTAGATTTGGCGACTTCAGATGCATTCGTCACTTGTCTTCAGCTATTCAACAGCTCGCCAGGTGCTCCACACAACGCGGTTCCTTCCACAGATTTCGGTTACTGTGGACTGGACAATTCCCTTTGTGTCAGTAAGTGTAACCCTTCTAATTACACCATTCCTGTCTATGACGCGAGCGGTAATCTAGCGGGTACTTTTTATTCTGAATTGCAGGATTTGAACACAGGTAATTTCAATCAGCTGAGGGACGTGGTCAACGTCAGGTTTGAACCTGCGCCGGGGTTTTCAGGAGAGGCGAAGGTGTACTACAATGTCACTGATAACTATGGTCTGACCTCGGAGCCTGGGATAATTACCGTTACTGCGAATCCTTTTCCGGTTATCAATCCGGCGGTTACCGTGGAGAACCCCAGCTGTGACGGTCAGGAAGACGGTAGTTTGTCTGGCTTGACTGTTTCCAGCCTGGTTCCTGATTTCGACTACGAGTGGCTGTTCAATGGAACATCCATCGGAAAGGCCGGCGCTACCCATACATACAGCGCGGGTACGGGAGTATTCGCCCTTCAGGGTTTAAACCTGGGGACCTACACACTGAACGTTTGGAATCCTTCGAGCTCTGGGGGCTGCTATGAAACTCACGATGTGGTAATCAACCAGGAAAATGGAACTCCAGTAGAACTCGATGCCGATAGTAAGGCGATTTGCGAAGGTGAGGCAGTTTCTTTTCTTCCGAGTATTGATAACTTATATAATCCTTCCGGTGCATCTCCCCAGTTCAGTTGGTACCTAAACGCAAATAGGGCAGGAGGGGCTTTGGTAAATGGGTCCACAGTCACAATCGACGGGAACCCTGTTCAGGTCAACATCCAGTCCAACGGTGAGATCACCTTAACCGGGCTAAAATATTCCGGACCTGGAGCCATCAAGACATACACATTTTATGTGGAGGCAAAAGATCAAAGCACTCCCACAGGAAATTTCTGCCCTTTCCTTGGAGATGTTCTGATTTCTGCAACAGTGGAGATTCACCCTCCTCTTGATTTCACGGTATCGAATCAGGATGACTGGTGTCTTACCAATTCCGGATCTGTTACTGCAAGAGTGACGGGTGTTACGGGCCCTCTCAGTTATACACTTGAGGATGAATCTGGCAACGCACTTGCTACAAACGCCACAGGCAACTTCACCTCCCTGTCAGCAGGTAACTATTCCGTTTACGCTTCCACTTCGTTCTGTAACACAGCTATCGTCGATGTGACGATTGAGGGACCGTCGGCGCCATTACAACTTGCACCAATCGCAACCATCAACAGTTATTGTAGCCTTCCTAATGGCACTCTAGAATTTTCTATCCAAGGAGGAAATACACCCTACCAGTCGATCACTGTTGATGGAAGCCCGGTGACCTACCAACCCTCTGGGATTTATCAGGTCGATGGATTGGCGGCTAAGAATTATGCAGTCCGAGTAGTAGATCGAGAGGGATGTGAACAGCAGATTACGATGAATGTAGCGGGTGATCCGTCCTCTAATTTTTCGGTTTTGGGTACCGAGATATGCGAGGGGTTCCCGGCGACAGTAGTAATCGATGTAAATCAGCCTTCCACCTCCACACCGGATTTCAAGTGGTACTACCAAGATGCGGCAGGAGACTACGTTCTCATTACAGACGGTTTGCAAGTAGGAGACCTTCAGTATAGCATAGATGCCAATCTTGAACTGACCATTGATGGGCTGAAAGCAAATGCTATTCCTTACAAGTACTTCTTAAATGTTACGGGAGACAGAGTCTGCGATCAGGGATATATTCCTGCAGAAGTTGAGGTAAACGAAGGACCGACTATGACTGCACCGTTGATCACCCAGATCAGCTGTTTTGGTGCGGATTCGGGGGTTATTCAGGCGCAGATCCCCTCGGGTAATCTGGCATCCTTCGAGTTTAGCCTTACAGGGGACAATGGGGTAAACCTTCCTTTTGCAGCAAACAACGGACTGTACAAAAACCTTTCTCCCGGAGTATATGAATTGATCATTCGCCGCTCAGACGGATGTACCTCGACGATTTCAGATCTGGTTATTACAGAACCTCCTCTGATCGAGCCAAGCCTAATTTCCATGAAGGATCCCACTTGCGGGCTCTTCAACGGAGAAGCAGTATTTGAGATAAGCGGGGGAACAGGAGCTTACACTGTCTTGATAAATGGCAAGAACATTACTGCCATGAGTTCTACCCAAACCGGAAATTCCTTCCAACTGAAGGATCTGGAGCCCGGCACCTATTCCCTGGCAATCTCTGATGAAAATGGCTGTACTGTTGACTATCCGGATTTCCTTACGCTTACCAATGATCCGGGGATTATTGTAGATCTGGACCCGTTGACGGATGAGGCCTGCTTTGGGGATGATGTGCAGCTTTCTCCGACTTACACCACCTCCGCGCCGGTTAAACCGGTATTCGATTGGTATAAAGACCAGGCACTCAGCGAGCCTATTGAAGTAACTTCGACTCCTGTTGCCGGAAGTCCTTCGTACCAGATTGCAGCAGATGGGACTTTGACAGTGTCTGGCCTCGATGCCGGTTCCCGCAAATATTATCTGGAGATCTCCGGTCCCGGAGTCTGTACCTTTGTGAGGGAGGCGAATGTGACGGTTTATCCTCCGATAGAAGGAGACGTCACAGTGACAAACGAAACCTGTTTTGGTGCTGCTGATGGTACCCTTTCTGTTGTGCCTAAAGGAGGCAACGGAACATTCGAATTCAGTATCAACGGTTCCCCGTTTGCCCCGACATCCAGCTATACTGATCTGGCTCCAGGCCCGTACAAACTTCAGATCAGAAATGACATTGGATGCGAAGTAAGTTATGATTTAGTAATTGAAGGGCCTGCGGCACCCGTTACGATTAATACTCCTGACCTATTGAGAGCATCCTGTGATCTCGAAAACGGGAGCATTGAAAACCTTCAGATATCGGGTGGCTGGGGAGATTATCAGGTTGAATGGAGAAAAGGCTCAGAGACCGGTGCGGTTATTCCAGGTACTCTGACCGGAACCACGGATCTTGGACCGGATACCTATTTTGCACTCGTTTCCGATGGGGAGGGCTGTCAGGAAGTCTTCAGTTTTGTCATCGAAGAATCCTCCGATCCTGTATACAATTTGGTTAATCCAATTGATGTATGTGCCGGCGAACCGCTAGTTATCAGGCCTATCCATCTCGCGCCAGATCCCTCACTTCCTCCGACGGCATTTACCGAGGTAAAGTGGTATAAAGAGCCCGGGCAGACAGGGCAAATCACAAACGGAGCAGATGCACAAAATCCTTCAATCAGCTACACCATTGACGATTCAGATTGGCTGAATCCGCAACTTCAGGTCGACAACTTACCGGCCGGTACACATGACTTCTATTTCTTTGTGGAATGCACCGGCCAGGAAATCAAGGCGGACGTCAGAGTCTACGAAATACCACAAGTGGTCTTCAATACCACTCCCGTAGTCTGTTTCGGTGATACCAATGGGAAGCTATTGATAGAATCCGGCGCGTTACCGGAGTACTTATATTCGATAAATAAGCAGGCGCCCATTAATGAGGCAGCATTGCTTGCTCAAAATCTGGCTGCTGGAACCTATTCAATCGAAGTGACTTCACCTGCAGGCTGTCCCCAACTAGTGGAAGTAACTATAGAATCTCCGACAAGTGCGTTGGCAATTTCCGACATGGCGGATATCGATCCGGGATGCGGCGCAAGCAACGGAAAAATAGATGCACTGATTTCTGGAGGATGGTCGCCGTATTCGGTGACACTCGTCAAAAACGGAGTTGCTTCTTCTACATTCGCTTCGTCTAATGGAATTCTGTCCATCGTCGACTTAGCAACAGGACTCTACCATTTCGAAGTGACGGACGCTCAGGGTTGCCAGATTGTCACCGATCCAGTGGAGCTGGTCGACGGCCCGACCCAGATTTTGATCGATGATCTGGAGATTTGTTCTGGAGAGGATGCAGTATTCGCTCCAACGCTGGATCCGACAGCTTCGGGTGCTACGTATCATTGGACCTTTGATGCCGCCGGCGCAAAACCGATTGTTTCCGGTTCGACTGTAGGAGGGGCAACCTATCAGATCGGGGGCAATGGAGTTTTGACGGTCTCTGGCTTGGCTACTTCCAATACAGCATACACCTATTACCTTACCGCCTCAGGAGGTGGAGTCTGTGTGGGGTTTGTTGCGGAAGCAAAGGTTAGGGTTTTCAACTCACCTTCAGCGACTGCCAGTGTGACGGACGAAATCTGCTACGGAGAGGGGGGAGAAATTCAAGTCAACGCTTCCGGAGGTTCAGGATCCTACACGTACAGCCTCAACGGCCAACCCGACCAAACGTCAAATGTCTTCCAGGTCCCGGTCGGAACATACACTATCAGGGTGAACACTCCGCAAGGCTGTTTTATTGAATTGACAGGTATTGAGGTGACGGGGCCGTCGGCTCCATTGGAGGTCACCAATCTGAACCAGGCAAATCCAACATGCTCACTGGCAAACGGAGAGATAAGCTTTACAGTCGTTGGTGGATACCCGGGCTACAGTGTCGATATCATCAATGACGGGGTCAATACGGGCGCCGTTCAAGCAGACGCTAGCGGCAATGTTGTCATAAGCGGAATCAGTTCAGCAATCTACCAATTTGAAATTTCGGATGCTGAAGGTTGCACTATCTTGCTCGACGAGCCACTTGATTTGGTGGAAGTGCCCACCGAGATAGTTGCCGAAGACCAGCGCTTGTGCGAAGGAGAAGTTGCCCAAATTTTGCCCTCTGTCCCTACCAATACCCCGTCGTCGTTTAGCTGGTACTTTGACTCAAATGAGTCCCAGCCGATCTCTTCAGGAACGAGCAATGGAGTGACTTATTCAATAAGTTCAAGTGGAGAATTGACAGTTTCCGGGCTAGTTGCCAGAGATACGCCGTACACCTATTACGTGATGGCTGCAGGGCCTGGAATCTGTGCCGTTGAACTTAAGCCGGTAAATATCTACGTGTCTTCAATACCTACACTTAGAGTCTCAAATCCTTCCGTCGTCTGCGACCCCAGTGAAACCGTGGATCTGACGAATTTCATCGAGGGATTCAATCCGACGCTCTACGACTACGATGTGGTGAATCCGGACGGCTCAGCACTTAGGCTCGACCAATTGGCGGCTGTCGATGTTACCGGTGACTACCGGGTGAGCTCCAGCCTGAAGGGCGCCAACTGCTGGAATGAGCAGCTCAGGATTAAAGTCATCATCTCGGATTCTCTTTTGGTGGCTAAATTCCAATACGCTGCTGATATAGGAGACGGCACAATTGTCACAAACGACAAAGTTCAGATACTGGAGCCAGTTCAGTTTCAGGACTTAACTGTTGGCCGTGCTATCGTCTGGAACTGGGATTTCGGCGATGGAGCGGGAAGTTCGTCGCAGAATCCGTCGCATACCTATACACAAAAGGGAACCTATACGGTTCGCCTTTCTACCATAGATGAATTCGGTTGCCAATCCGAGTTTGTTATGCAGCTGCTTGTGACCGATGAATACAAAGTCATGGTACCCAACGCCTTTACCCCAGGCGGTCAGAAAAACCAATACTTCAAGCCAATCCATCGGGGCATCTCTGCAATTGACTTTTATGTTTTCAATACTTGGGGAGAGCTTATCTATAATTCCACTGATCTCGAGGATATTGGTTGGGATGGTACTTTGAATGGTAAGAATGTTCCGAATGGTAACTATGTTTACAAAGTGAAATACCAAGCCCGATCCGGAGATATTCACGAGCTGTCCGGAGTATTTGTACTAATCCGATAAATGATCATAGCCGAAATCGCCCAAGCCCATGACGGCAGTCTGGGTAATGCACACGCTTTTATAGACGCCCTGGCTGACACAGGCGTAGATGCAGTAAAATTCCAAACTCACATTGCAGAAGCCGAGAGTTCAGCATTGGAACCTTTTCGGGTGAAATTTTCCCGTCAGGATCCCACCCGGTATGATTACTGGAAACGCATGGAGTTTTCCCCTGAGCAATGGCAGGGAATAGCCAATCATTGCCATGAGGTAGGGTTGAAATTTATTTCCTCACCCTTTAGCAATGCAGCAGTCGATTTATTGGACCGGGTCGGCGTCGATGCGATAAAGATTGGTTCGGGGGAAATCAGCAATCTGCTCATGTTGGAGAAAATTGCAAAGACCGGAAAGCCGATCATATTGAGTTCTGGTATGAGCGATTTGGAGGAATTGGAGCGTACGATAGATTTTCTGAAAACCTTCCCCAATCCGATTTCGGTGCTTCAATGTACGACTGCGTATCCCACGTCTCCAGAACAATGGGGCCTAAATGTGATTGGGATTTTAGGGGAAAAGTTCAAGATCCCGATTGGGTTTTCGGACCATAGTGGGAATATTTACTCCTGCCTGGCGGCTGCTGCATTGGGAGCGGAGATTTTTGAATTTCATGTCGTGTTTGATAGAAGACAATTTGGACCCGACACCGCAGCCAGTATTACCATTGATCAAACCAAGGTACTAGCCCAGGGAATTAGGGAGATTCAAAGGTCAATCGCCAGTCCGGTAAAAAAGTCAGACATCCGCAAATATGATGAGCTAAAGCGAATCTTTGGGAAGTCCCTCGCTGTCAACAAAGATCTAAAAAAAGGCGATGTTTTACGGTTTGAAGATCTGGAATCAAAAAAGCCCGGTGACCAGGGAATTTCTGCTGCCGCCTATCGCAGCGTCTTGGGGAAAAGCGTGATCCAGGACTTAAAGCAATGGGACTTTTTAAAACCCGAACACATCCACACAGGAGAATGAAAAGAAAAATTTGTGTAGTGGTCACTGCAAGACCATCTTATTCGAGAATCAAAACCGCGCTGGAAGCTATCAGGGACAATCCGGAACTCGAACTTCAATTGGTTGTTGCGGCCTCCGCTTTATTGGATCGCTATGGAAATGCGACTAAAACCATTGAAAATGACGGGTTCAAAATTGCTGCAAAGGTTTTTAACGTTCTTGAAGGCGAAAATTTAACGGCAGCAGCCAAGACGACCGGAATCGGCATTCTTGAACTCTCTACTGTATTTGATAACCTCAATCCGGATATCGTGGTCACGGTAGCGGACCGCTTTGAAACGATGGCAACCGCTATATCGGCTGCCTATATGAATATTCCTCTTGCACATATTCAGGGAGGGGAAGTCACTGGAAACATCGACGAGAAAGTTAGACACTCCATCACTAAACTAGCAGACTATCATTTTGTAGCTTCCAATGACGCCTATGAACGTGTTTTGAAATTGGGTGAGGCGAGTGAATTTGTCTTTAATACAGGCTGCCCGAGTATCGATTTGGCGAGTCGAGTCCTCAATGAACCAAGCCTGGACTTTGACCCGATCCAAAAATATGGAGGGGTCGGAGGCCATCCGGATTATTCGAAAGGATACTGGGTAGTGATGCAGCATCCTGTAACCACCGAGGTGACTTATTCAAGATCACATATTGAGGAGACGCTTCATGCAATGCACGCCACAGGGGACCCCGTTTTCTGGTTTTGGCCAAACGTGGATGCCGGTGCAGACGGGACGAGTACCGGAATACGGGCATTCAGGGAGAACAACAGCTTGGAAAATTTTCATTTTTTCAAAAATATGGATCCCACTGATTTTCTAAAACTGCTGGTCAACAGCAAGGGACTGGTCGGAAATTCCTCGGTGGGGATAAGAGAATGCGCTTTCTTGGGAGTTCCTGTTATAAATATCGGCAGCCGACAAAACAAGCGTGAAAGAGGCCACAATGTCCATGACGTGGGTTATGACAGAAATGACATCCTAACGACTATCCAGAAGATTAAATCCTCCCCAAGACCCCAGTCATCCAATGTCTACGGTGGGGGAGATGCCGGCCTTCAGATCGCCAGATACCTGACTGAAGTTCCCCTGATATTTCATAAGACAATTACATTTTAGATGAGAATCCTTGGATTGATCCCTGCCAGAGAAGGCTCAAAGGGAATTCCCGGTAAAAACATCCGAACCTTAGGTCACCAGCCCTTAATCGCCTTTACTATAAAGGATGGTTTAGCAGCCAAAAAAATAGATATGCTGGCGGTAACTACGGACGGGAAAGAAATTGCTGAGGTCGCAGGGCGTTACGGAGCGGAAGTCCCGTTTATCCGGCCCAAAGAACTGGCGCAGGATCATACACCCTCCATTGAAGTCGTTCTGCATGCGATAGATTTTTTTGAGCAGAAAGGCGACTTTTTTGACGCAGTCTGTTTACTGCAGCCCACGAGTCCATTCAAGCCCAAAGGCTTTATAGATGACTGCGTTCAAAAATTTTTAGAAACAGATGCGGATAGCCTGATCTCTGTATTGGAAGTCCCTCATGAGTACAATCCTCATTGGACTTTTGAGATGGAGCCCGGGGGGAACTTATCCATCGCGACTGGGGAACAGACCCTGATCCCCAGAAGGCAGGAATTACCGATGGCGTATCATAGGGATGGATCTGTGTATATATCCAGAGTTTCACTCATTAAGGAGAAGAAAGTGCTTGTGGGAGGGAAAACAGTTGGAGTACTCTCCAATAAATCATATTACGCCAATCTGGATACAATGGACGATTGGCAAAAAGCCGAAGTAACTTATAGCATATTATTTTCATGTGTGGAATAGCTGGAATCATTGGAAGACATCCCGAAAATAAGTATGTATTGGCGAAAATGCTTGATAGGCAAAAGCACAGAGGACCGGATTCACAGGGCGTTTGGTCAGGGGAGGGGGCGTCACTAGGACACAACAGGCTTTCTATCCTGGATCTTACGGAAGCGGCAAATCAGCCCATGATCAGCAATTGCGGTCGGTATATCATCGTTTTTAACGGCGAGATATACAACTATCTGGAGTTGAAGCGATCACTCGACTATTTTTTCAGGACGAAATCCGATACAGAGGTCCTGTTGGCAATGTATATCAAGCATAAGGAGGCAATGCTTCACTATCTCAATGGTATGTTTGCCTTTGCAATATGGGATGACCAAGAAAAGACCTTTTTTGCTGCCAGGGACCGTTTCGGAGTCAAGCCGTTTTATTTTTCTATAGTTGAAGAGCAGTTTTTGTTTGGGAGCGAGATTAAAACCCTGTTTGCTGGAGGGGTTAACAATACTCCAAATGAGGTAGTGTGGGCAGATTATTTCGTGCATGGAAGTTATGGGTTTCCTGATGAAACATTTTTCAAGCACGTTAATCAATTGCCGGGCGGGCATAGTATTAGTTTTAGTCACGGTGATTTGCGGCCTAAAATTGTAAAATACTATGACTTTGAAGCCAAAGTAAAGAATCACACTATCTATAAAAATGAGCAAACGCTACAGGACGAATATTTAAATGTCCTACTCGACGCTATTAGGATTAGATTTAGATCAGACGTCCCGGTGGGATTTAATGTAAGCGGAGGACTGGATTCGTCCGTCTTGCTGGCAATGATATCAAAAATCAAGAACGGCCACACCGGGAATGTAGAAGCTTTTACTTTTTATACAGGCGATGAACGGTATGATGAGTTGTCTTGGGTGAAGAATTTAATTGCTAAAACAAACAGCCCACTCAACTCTGTCTTGTTATCCTTCCAGGAAGTACCCGATTTAATTGGAGACATAGCAGGCTTCCAAGACGAACCCTATGGGGGATTCCCCACCTTAGCATATTCTAAAATATTTAAAGAGGCCAGGCAGAAAGGGGTCCTCGTCTTGTTGGATGGGCAAGGTATGGATGAGGCCTGGGCCGGATACGATTATTACAGGACTGACTCTCAGCTGTTTATTCAGGGAACAATTGACTCTTCGACTCGACCCCATGTCTTGGTACCTGAAATGGCTGCATTAGCAAGAAAAGTAGATTATCCGGAACCATTTGACAACAAGCTTCAGAATAAGCAATTCAGAGATTTGTTCTATACTAAGATTCCAAGAGCTCTTCGGTTTAATGACAGGATTAGTATGATGCATAGTGTCGAGCTGAGAGAACCTTTTCTCGACTACCGCCTAGTAGAGATGGGTTTTGCTCAAGATGCAGACATGAAGATCAAGCAAGACCAAGGGAAATGGTTGCCCCGCCAACTGGTAAAGCATACGCTGGGTGATATTGCCTTAGCACCAAAACGACCCTTGCAGACACCACAACGGGAATGGATAGGAGGACCCCTGAGCGACTTCGTGGGAGACAGGATAACTAACCTTAGATCCTCGCCTTGGTTTGAAAAGATCGCCTTAGATCAGGAATGGCGGGATTACAGAAACGGGACGAAAGATAATAGCTTCTTCGTTTGGCAATGGATCAACACATCTTTTATCCTTGTTTAGGCTAGTCAAGATGACCGTTTACCCGTGTGTCTACACGCGACAATAAATCGATCATTAATAAATATCTTTACCATTGCTTTACAAATTTAACAAGAATGAAATTCCTAATTATTGAACAAGACTTAAGAGTTTCCGGAACTAGCCAAGGGATAATTTCCAGATCATTTTTAGCTAAGCTAAGAAAGGCTTATCCCGAATCCTTGATTGATGTTCACTACATAAAAGCTGAGGATTCCATGGATAAGCTTGAGCTGCTCCCAGTCAACAATATTATCGAGCATCGGGTAGATATCAAGTTGCCTATGGTGATTAAGTTGATGAATAAATTATACTGGAGAATTTTCAGCGTTTCATTGGGAGAGAAATGGATAGTAAAGCAATATTCAAGAGTAATCTCCCGAATCGAGTATAAAGATTACGATCATATCTTCATCAGAAGTGCGGGCGTAGCCCATGAGACAATACTCGCAACCCTCGACCTGCCGGTACTCAAAGATGCAATAGTTAACTTTCATGACCCCTTTCCTGTGGCATGGTATGTTGGGTCACGACTAGAACCCACCAAACTTGATTTTTTTAGACTGGCTAAGATGATGAAGATAGTTGAAAGAGCAAAGGTTTGTACGTCAACGGCATCCTACATGTCACATGATCTCCAACACCTTTATAAATCAAAGAAACCATTTCTTACCCTTCCACATCAATTTGATCCCGCAGTCTTTGATTTAACGGACTCCTCACTGGTCAGGAAGAAGGAGAAGCGTATAAGCATATCTTATCATGGCGCCTTGATGTTTGGTAGAAACATTGAAAACTTGATAAAAGCATATAATGACATCCTGGCATCCGATGACACCTATGTTGAGAATACTGAGTTGATTCTAAGAGTAAAGGGCAATGAGGTAGCTAGAATCGTAGAGATTTATAAAGACGCCCCGAATATTAAGTTTTTGACGACTATAAATTTTTCCAACTCTTCCAATGAACAGATTTATCAGAGTGATATCGTGATTATCTTGGAGAATGGACCCTATTATTGCAATATATTAGTCGGGAAAGCTCCCTTTTTGGCTTCGAGCAATAAAGCTGTACTTTGTTTGTCTCCTAAAAAAAGTGAGTTGCGAAATATAATTTCCGACAAAAGATGTATAGCAAATATGGAGGACAGAGAGGAGATAAAAGAGAAACTGAAAGAGCTTATTGACAACGAGTTGTATCAACAGAGTCCCGTCAAAGCGTTTGGAGATTATTTTAACCTTGAGAATTTTCAAATTCAGCTTGACAATATATTAAACTTCAGGCCAAATTGATTTTCATTTCTTTTACTAAGACGACTATGTTTTTTTTTCTGACAGCATGAAAAATTTTGTTTCCGGCTTTAGGTTTATGATGAGCGTGAAGTCTGTCATGGTTTTGACTGCTCTGATATATGCAACCATTCACCTTGTGTTTTACTCTCATACAGAGTGGCTGAACACTGATTATCAAGGTCAAATATTTTCAATTGCAAAAGGCGGAAGCTGGTTTTTTGTCGACGGACAATTTACAAGTCGTGTACCGCCTATTCTCCCTATCGTGTTCGGTCTTACACTCAGACTGTCGGAATTCTCTGGAATCGATATACACCTGTTGGCAAAGGTTTTGAACTTAGGATTCATTTCTTTAAATGCATATCTTTTATATAAAATTTCAGGATATTTTCTTCAGGACAGATACAAGTCAGTAGCTTCTTTTGTTTACTTGTTGAATCCTGTTATTTTGTATTACTCTTTCAAGCCGCTTTCGGAACATTTGTTCATGATATTTTTTTTATTGTTTTTATATTACATGGTTGGATATCTAGTTGAGAATAGAGGAAAGCACCTATCATGGGCAATGTTCTTTTTTTCCCTGTCACTTTTAGTAAGACCCACCTATCTATATTTTACGTTGCTTTTATTTCTATTTTTGATATACTATAACTTCGGACATTTGACAAGGATGGTGATGCCTAGTCTAGTCTGGACTTTGACGCTATTGCCTTGGATCTTTTATTGTTACGATAATTCAAAGCAATTGGTACTTTCATCCAGCGGCAGTATTCAGTCTCTAAAAGACGGAACTGCCTATGATAATAAAGGTTATAGAGGTGAACTGACAACAGATCCGGAGGTGCGGAGGGTGATGGATGAGTTTTGGATTAACTATTCCGACTACACTTCGACTGGTCAAGTGTTTAACTATTACCTTGCACAACTCCAGAGTAATCCGTGGGGACTTATTAAATTTCAAATTTTAAAAATTGTCAGAGTGTTTTATGGAACAGATACTATCAATAAAAAATCTGAGACTGGAATACTTCTAGTTAACCTTCCCGCTTCTGCTTTTTTGCTTTTTTGGTTCTATCGTGTTTCTTTTAATTCGGGTAGGACATCATTGGATATTTTCTTTCTTATTCTGATCTTGTATACAATCCTTATTTCTTCCATTGTAGTTCCGCTTTTTAGGTATATGATGCCTGTTTTTTATCTTATTCCTATCTTAGGTCTTTCGAAATTAACTAAATCTATCAAATATGAATAGCAAGTCTTGTATCATCATACCGTACTACAAGTCTGGGAGTCTGCTGATAGATGTGTTGGATAAAGTGCCAGAAGTGATTCACTATGTGATTATTGTGGATGATTGTAGCCCGATACCATTGCCGGAGATAACCTCAGAGAAATACCGTTTTGAGTTGATTGTCCTGAAGCATTCTCAGAACAGGGGCGTCGGTGGAGCAATGAAAACCGGTTTTCAAAAGGCCCTCGAAAATAAGGAAATCAAGTTCTTTTTTAAGGTAGACTCAGACGATCAAATGGACCTGACTCAGATTCCTAGAATGAAGAAGCAATTGATGGAAAATGGAGCTGATTTCGTAAAGGGAAATAGACTCTACGACATTGATATAATAAAACGCATGCCCGTGGTTAGGAGAATGGGGAATCTTTTGCTGTCGTTTATTACGAAGTTTTGCACAGGCTATTGGAATGTGCAGGACCCTACTAATGGGTTCTTTGGCATTAAGAGAAGAACGTTGAGTAAATTAAAGCTGAGAAACCTTCATGATAGTTATTTCTTTGAGACGAGTTTATTGGGCGAGCTGTTTTTAAATGGTGCATACATCAAGTCTATCAGAATGCCACCTATTTATAAAACTGAAGTCAGTAATATGAATGTTGCTTTGGTTCCTTTCGAATTCTTGCCCAAACTCTTCAGAATCTTGATAAAGAGGATTTCTTATAAATACTTCCTATTCGAATTGAATATCGGTTCCATTTATTTGTTGGGATCAGGAGTGTTTTTTGTATTTGGTACTATTTTCGGAATCTATCACTATCAAAAAAACTTTGATATGGGTATAACGACACCTGCTGGCACAGTAATAATCTTCGCTCTTTGTATCTTGGTATCGTTTAATCTTTTTTTATCTTGGCTTGATTTTGACACAAAGAATTCTCCCAAGAGAAAAAAGTTGTAAAGTATGTTATCCTTGGATTGTCTTCGGAATTTCCATCCCGGTTCGGCTGCCTAGCAGGCAAATCGCGCTACACGGAGCACCGGTAAATAACGCAGTGCACTTTCTGCCGTCCTAACTTGGGGCAATTGGAGGATGCATCTAGGAAAACGGAAGAACTGGAAAGTTGTATGAATCAAAGGTGATGGAGTCAGTTCTGACTGTGGTTTACTGATTGATCTTTTCCTATTTGACCTATGAAAACCGCTGAGGCAGAATTTACGGTTTACTGGAGGTTTTTTCGGTTCGACTCCACTCGGTCTGTTGGCTAGCTTCGGTGTGAGGGAGAGAGTATTAATTTTGGAGATTGGCTTTTTTATTGAATTAATTTCCTGATTAACTTGTACGAATTCAGTACTTTGCATGACTGGATATCGAGAGACACGGATGTTCATTTTAGTTTTTTGAAGTCCAATCGGTAGTTGGCATTCAACTATCGAGGTTAATGATAGGTTTTCCCACTTTTAATGTTTCGGCTTATGAAATACAGGGTAAATATTTCCAATCTGTCCTTCGACATCGAACTGGAAAAACTTGAGGATCTCCCTGCGTCGGTGAGTTCACGGGTGGCTACCGCAATTGCCGCAGCACTGCCTGCAGATTTGGGACCCGAACTTAGTCAGGCAGTCTCGAAAGGGAAGTATGTCACGCTGGAGGAGTTTGATTACGATTGGGAAAAAGCAGTCCAACATACCCAGACCTCCGATGTTTCAATAATTCTCCTTCAACCTGGGAAGAAATATCATATCAAGGAATATAGAAGACAAAAGTTAAAGAAAGATCTTTTCATTATCTCCAAAGGCAATTCAGAGCTGGTCTTCGGAATAGATTATTTCGACCAATGGCATACCCAAAACGGAATCAAACAGGACAGGTTTATTTTTGACTTAGGCGACTGGAACGCAAAGATTGGGATCATTAATGTTGATGTAAACGGAGCAAAAATGGTGGATGAGGTTCAGCCATTTTATCGAACGTTGTTCATTAACTCCGTCTCAGCCAACCAATCGGGGGCGGTCGGACTTATTAATAGCACCACCAACCTCGAATTTGGACTCTTGTATTCGGGAAGTTTGGATCGCCCTTTGACGCTGGTTCAGAAGAATGTGAACTTCAAAGGAATAATTTGGCAGGAACTCAAGGCGAATAATGGGGGGGGGCTTAGTGTGATTATGGAATCCTGTGATCTTAATCAAATCGACCCGCCTGTGTATTTCAAGAAAAATGTTTCTTTCTCAGCCAATGAAGTGAGACTGGGTTCCGGAAGTTTTTACCAGATAGAAAACATCTTCCAGGGCGCTGGAAATAGCTGCAATATCGTTTATGTCGAAGGAATGACATTTATTCTGCCACCCAGGACATTCATTCAAAACTACCATAATAGGTTCAATGGGGGTGCAATCCTTGAAACAAACCGTGATTCGGCCCATTACATCCATACCATACCGAGGGTAGGGGAAAAGTTCTTGATGAGCAGAAGCTACAATCAAAGTACAGAGCCTATTCCCGACATGCTTAGAAATGTAATCAACTGGGAAAAACTGGGGATTCCGCCGCAGAAAAATACCGTAAGAGCGCTTCAGGCCGGTGACAGGCTAAAGATCGATGGGCAGTCCTATTTAATTAAGATCACAGATCGGGTTGTCGGTGTTGCTTTCGCCTCCGAGTACCGGCACAGGGATCAAGATTCTTATTATTCACAGGAATTCAAACTTGACAGATCTCTTCCCGTCAATCTCCCGATGGTTTTCGAGGTGGAGGTCCTAGCGAGCAAAGGAGAAAAACTTCTGGATGGAGCCTCCAGAGAGGGGTTTATCATCTTCAAATACAATAAAAACTGGCAAACCAACGTCGATGTGGATCACGGGCTAGATTACATGCTTGCCTCAAATCCTTTCGGTGTACTTTCGTATAATCACAAGGAGATCTCCGTTTGGGCGAAAAATACCAAACACAACGGCTTTTATCGACAATCCAAGTCTGGAGTTGGACAATCGAAGGGTTATACTCTCATCAATTCTTCCGGGTTTGCCGATCAGTTTGATCCAGAGGATGAAGTTCGATCTGATGGAGAAATGCCAGCCGAAGCCAGGAATTTCATTACATTTTTAGAAGAAATAGTGGTTAACTGTTGAGTTTTACGACAACCGATGCCCATCCTCAGAGATATTCACAACGGCCGGGTTTTTTGTAAAGCTAAACACTGAGAAAAATAACGGCTTTCAAAGAATGTATCGAAGTTTCTAGAGCGCTAACCCGCGATTTCGGAATTCCTAGAACTTATTATCATCTAGCCCTAAAATTTTGGCATACTCAAAGTTCCCGAATTAGGGGTAAATTTAGCCGTGACGCCTAGTAGAGAATTGTATTTTTCTGGAATCAAGGGCTGTCAGCCATTTTGAATCGATTACTTTCCATGTTCCTGAGCCACTCAATAGTATTCTTATTACTCTTACTCCTCGCCCTGATCTACTATCGGCTGGCAATCAGATTTGGGATTGTGGATCGGCCAAACCACCGCTCTTCACATACCCGGGTGACGGTAAGAGGAGGAGGGATAATATTTCCGTTTGCGGTGATCCTCTGGTGGATGGCAGCGGATTTCATCCATACGTGGATGGTACTTGGACTCGTGTGGATCTCGGCCATCAGCCTATTGGATGACATATACAATATTTCCCGAAAGTTGAGATTTGGCATTCAATTCCTGGCATTGAACATGGCGTTTTACGATCTGGGGGTATTCGAGCAGCTCCCGCTATGGTCACTCCCCTTCCTTTACTTCGCCGCTTTGGGTATTCTGAACGCCGTCAACTTCATGGATGGCATCAACGGTATTGCCGGCCTCTGTGCGCTATGTTTCTTTGGAAGTATCCTCGCCGTCAACAGATATATGCCTATCTTCGACAATGAGCTGATCTATAGCCTGATTATGGGCGTGTTTGTGTTTTTGATCTTCAATTTCCGTAAAAATGCAATGATGTTTGCCGGCGATATCGGAAGTATCTCCCTGGCCTATATGATGATCTATTTTCTGGTTCAATGGTTTCTCGCTGCACAACAATGGACGATTGTCCTGTTCTTGGTCATCTATGGGGCAGACGCTTTTTTGACGCTCGTCAGAAGATTGTTGAAGAAAGAAAATGTTGGGCTCCCGCATCGAACCCATCTTTATCAGATTTTGGCTAACCAGATGAAAAAGGACCATGTGCTCATAGCCTTGGCATTTGCGCTGCTTCAGTTTGCGGTCAATTTCTTCTTGTTTATCAAACCCCACTCAATGCCCAGCAGCGTATTGGCTCTCAGCGTCTTGGTGGCAGTTGCGGCGTTCTACCTCGCCATCAAGGTTCCACTTCAAAAAAAATTCGGAGTCTAAACTGATAGGGATTGACCTAAAATACTGGCGCGATTAAGTGGAGCCGTTTCTCCCTCAGGGGGAGACAACAGAAAAGGCCTCCGGAATCCAGAGGCCTTTTTGGTATGGCTTGCGCCAGATTTATTACTTAACACATCCCAAAAGTCGCCGAAATTATAGAATCAAAAAATACCCTGTACAGGGTATTTTTTGATTATTTTTTGAGATTTAGAAGAATACTTACTCACTTTTCCTAAAAAAATAGGTTTTCATCCCAATTCTTTATCGAATTTTTTATAAAATTCTGTTTTGTCGATTTTTCCACTTTATCCATATCCGATTTGCTCAGGAAAAATGCCGATGTATCAACAAATCAGCTGTAGACTATGGACCGTGGACTTCGCTCGGTGAGCCTGTCGAACCGTTGACAAAAGGTAGTGACAACAGTACAACAGACATCCAGCATCCGTCACCCCACACCTGTACTGAGCATGTCGAAGTATCCAACATCCGGTAAATGCTTCCCGCTAACCTTACTCTGGGGATATTTTCCCCACTTTCCCTGAGTCCTCTAAATAGCAGCAATTGTTCTAATAGCCGCTTCCCCAAAATTGTTTCCAGAGCAAAGTCGGTAATCATTCGTCTGCAGCGGCCAGAATTTGCGCAGGAGGGAGGTTTCGCTGCGCCTTCCGCAGGATAATCTTCTTCTTTTTGCTTCTTTTTGGGAATTTTCACACACAAAAAAAATAACGCTGCCGTTTAGGAATAGCCTTTGCTTTAAAGTGCCTAGTTTTTATTTACTTTGCACCCAAATAACGCGCCCCCTATTTAGGCACCCCTATTCACATTATTAAAAACCTAATTTATTAAAAAGATGAAACAATCCTTGTTCGCTTTTTCACTGAGAAAAACCCTGTTTCTGGCACTGTTCGCCATGTTGGCTATGGGTGCTTGTAAGAGCAAAAAGAAAGCTGTACAGCCTACACCGACACCTGCTCCGGTAGAAGAGGTCATCCAACAGGCTCCGCCTCAGGCGCCTGCTAGATCCGCTGAGGAAGTTGCTGCCGAAAAACTCGAAAACTATTTCAATGCAGTGGCTGCTGCGGGAGATACGAATGCTGCAAATCAGTCCATTCAGGAAACCCTTGCGATGTTTTCCAATCAGGAAACTCCGATTTTGATCGTGATCCACGAAGAAAACGGCATCAAGGATTACGATGAGCCTACTACCATCAAGAAGTACCTGGACTACCTCAAAGACACCAAGAAAAATCTCAACTACATCTCTGATATCAGAATGGACGCAAACGGTAAGGTGTCAGAACTGGAATTGAGAAGAAAATAATCATCACCTCGAAAATTTGAATTGAAATGAAAAATAAAGTAATACTCTTCTTGGGTCTGTTTCTTTCCGCATCACTTGCTGTGATGGCTCAGGATAACATCAGCCCAGCGCGCAAGCAGGCGATTGACTCCCTTGCCCTCGAAAAAGTAAAGGATCTTTCCAAGTACGTATCCATCATCGGCAGCAAAGAGACACAATTCTCCGAAGCAAACCGCGTTATGGACAGAGCCGAAGAGCTGTTTGCTCCAGGTGCTGAGATGGGAGTCTCTTCCATCAATACCCAGGAAGTCGCCTACTACAAAGTAAGAAGATATTTTGAGCGCCTGATGGCTCTCAACTACGACCGTGTCAATATCACTTGGTATGACATCCAGTATATCTCTGACTTGGAAAGACAGCCGGACGGCCGTTACGTAGGTGTCATCACGGTATATCAGCGCTTCGAAGGAACATCCATCGAAACAGGCATGAACTACAAAGACACCACCAAAAAAGACATCACTATCTACGTTGAGAAAAAGCAGACCCAAATCGCTGGCCGTACCATCGAGTTTTGGGACGTGATGCTGGGCGACGTGAGAGTGACTGAAACTTCAGCATGAGAAAAATCTTTCTGATTATTGCGTTTTTTACCGCAATCATCTCTAATGTTCCGGGGCAAGGCATAGGCAGCCCCGGAACTATTAAAGATGACGGCAGACTCTCCGCTTCGACGAAGCAACTCAATCAATTTTTTAGAAGATTCAACGGGGAAGAGTCCATCGACGGCACCGTCCGTTTTTACCCCGAAGATTCTCTTTACCGAAATGTTCCACTCAGAAAGGGCTTTTTGGATATCCTTTTTGACAACCAGACTTCTTCTGTCTCACCGGATCTGAAAAATCAGTTCATCCAGACCGTCCTGTCAGAAGCGTATCCCCACTACCTTAATTTCCATAGAGAAGGATGGTATGCCGAAGTGGATACTTATTTTACTTTCAAAGGGAAACGGGAACAGGTCACCTTCATCATGAAAATCCAGGCCGAAGGACTCGGCTACGAATGGGTGATCGACCGGGTGATATTCGAGCCCTTCAAGACGCTCTTCAACAAGCAGGTTGGAGATCAGAAAGACTTCCTCCATCCCCTGAGCCATGAGTTGGGCTTTATGAACCTCCGAAGAGCTTTTCAGGACTCCAATTCGCCGGAATCTTTTACTGCCAATTCCTACGAGCCGGATTATTTGGCCATCTTCTTGTATGAGATGAAGCAAAACAACCTTCGATTTGAGACGGTTTCCGGATTGAAGTTTCATTTCTTCCAGATCCAGGGCTGGTATTTCGAAGTCAATCAATTCAACCGCCCCGGCTTCAACACGGGCTGGCTGATTTCTAATCTTGTCAGACTGGGGCCGGGTGACAAAGAGACAATTCTCAAGCATATCTATGATCAGGATTAAAAATTTTCTGCTTTCGGGCTTCTTTTTTCTCGGCGCTTTTTCGCTTGGCGCCCAGACCATCAAGGGGTACACGAAAGAGGAGGTACAGGATTTTTCCGCGAAAGTGGAAGACCAGGTGAGGTTTTTGGAATACCTGCTCAACACCGTGGGCAGCGCCGAAACCTCCCCAAGAGACAAAGACATCATCATCCGCGAAAGCTACCTCAAGATCTTCAGGGACGAAAAAGTACAGGTCGAAGATGACCTCTTGCTTGACCGTAAGGTCGTGACCAACAAGGATGTCACCGCCTACATGAAAGACATTGAGTTTTTCTATAAAAACGTTGAATTCAAATTTAAAATCCGGGAGGTAAAACCCTCCCAAAAGGAAAATGGTGACATCTATTTCCTGGCTTCCCTCGACCGTACCATCACCGCGACCTCCCTCTCCGGAGAAAAGGTCACCAACACCAAACCCCGGTTTGTCGAGGTAAACCTTCTCGACAAATCCCAGGAACTCAAGATCGTCAGCGTCTATACGACCAAAGTAAGCCGCGACGAAGAGCTGAACGCCTGGTGGACTGGGCTGGACACTCCCTGGAAATCCTATTTCACAGAAAGATTTGCCCTGACTCCGGAAGATACTGTCAGCCTGGATTGGCTGTACCGCTTTGTAGGCATCGATTCTCTCAACATCTCAGGCCGCAGGGAAATATTCGGATTGCAGGCACTATCCGAACTCCGGGACCTCAAAGTCGTGGATATCTCCAATACGGCGATCACGGACTTGGGACCGATCTCCAACGTCACCTTCCTCGAGAGCCTCAACCTGACAAATACGCCTACCTCGGACATCCAGTTCATCAAGTATTCAGACCGGCTCAAGCATCTCGATATCTCCAATACCCGCATTGAAGACATCTCACAATTGCTCAATCTCAAGAGCCTCGTGTCACTCAAGGCCGAGAATACCCCCATCATGAGCTTTGCAGTCCTCAATGAATTCAAAAATCTCACCCAACTTGACCTCAGAGGCTCAGGATTCAACAACCTGGAGAACATCAAGGAGCTCGGCAACCTCGAAAGCCTGAACCTCAGCGGGAATTATATGATCAACTTTTCAGCGCTGGGTGGCCTCGACTCACTCAAGACGTTGAATATCTCCGAATCAAACCTTCAGGACCTAAGTCCTCTAAAGGAGTTGACCAATCTTGAAGTTGTCGATATCTCCGGGACACAAGTAGAAGATATCACCGCCCTGGAATCTCTCCCAAGTCTGAAAAAGGTCTCTGCCGATGAAACCAAACTCACACCGCAGGCGGCCGATAACTTCGTCCGCAAGAAACCCGGAGTACTCTTGATACACCATGTCAAGGACCTGGAGAGCTGGTGGGCTGGGCTCTCTCCCGAATGGAAAGAAGCGCTCAAAAAGAACAACCCCGCTATCAAAAACGACGATCCGGGCATAGAAACGCTCACACAGACGGTCACCGCACGGGAACTGAACCTCGACGGAGACAGCATTGACAATCTCACGCCGATCACCCGCTTTGTCAACCTGGCCACCTTGGACTTCTCCAACAACCCGGTGACAGACCTCTTGCCCTTGAGCGAACTCAAGACACTGGTGAAGCTGACAGGAAAAAACACCCAGGTAGCCGACCTATCCGTGTTGAAGGAAAATGAGCTTCTGGAATATGTAGACCTGGAAAACAGCCCGGTGGAGAGCATCAAATCCGTGACTGAATTGTCTAAACTGGCCTACCTCAATGTCAATGGCGGCAAGGTTCCTGCAGAGGAAGTTCCCGAAGTATTGATACAGCGTCCCAATATCAACATCCTGTACCGCACCGAGGAACTCAATTCCTGGTGGGAGGGACTTGATCCCGCTTGGAAGGATGTGTTCAGAGAGAAATTTTCCCTTGGCGAAAGTCCCAATGCTGAGGAACTTCATTCGCTTGTCGCTACACCAGAACTGAGTTTTGAGCGGGTAAGTATCCCGGATCTGACCGCGCTGTCTGTGTTCAACAACCTGCGAAGCCTCTCTGTGTTCGATGCGCCGATCTCTTCAGTAGCACCGCTGAGTGGTATGAACCTGCTGACCAAGCTGAAGCTTTCCCAGGTTCCAGTTTCCGACTTTCTTCCGGTTTCCGGCCTCTCGCAACTTCGGGAACTTGACCTCTCCAATACCGGGATAGAGAATTTGTCTCCGCTCAGCAATTTGTCAGAGCTAAAGAAACTCAATATCTCCGGCACAAACGTCAAAAACCTCAAGGGACTCGAGACGCTGATCGCCTTGGAGGAACTGGATGTAGCCAGCACCAATCTGAGGTCTCTGAAGCAATTGGACAGTGTGCCCAACCTGAAGAAACTTTCCTGCTTCAATACCAACCTGACCACCCGCGCGGTTGAATCCTTCAAATTGTCCCATCCTGAATGCGAGGTTCGGTTCTACTAGTATTCTCTAAAAGTCCTTGGTCGATCTTTGAAAGACCATCCCATCTTAGACCTGTCAGTTTCTCAAAACCTGACAGGTCTTTTTTGTTACCGGAAGAACAAGCCCTAACAAGTCAACGGATACCCGACAACCCTAACCCCGGTTGCCGAGCCCAGTCGAGGTATAATCCTTAACTCTTAACAACCCGACAACCGCTTCAGCGGACAGTTACGTCATTGCGAGGAGGCTTTTTTGCAGACACCGCGTCCCGAACCGGTTTCGGGAAAGCAATCTCTCCAAAAGGACAAATAAACACCGATGTATCAACCAATCAGCTGTCGACCATGGACCATGGACTGCGGTCGGTGAGCCGCCTGCGCTGAGCCTGCCGAAGTGTCGAACCGTTGACAAAAAGAAATCACAACAGTTTCCGCCGAAGACCGAAAACCCGAAAACACCGCCCAGTGCAAACTGGCTACAGCCCATTGCATCGGTCATCCGACATCCAACATCCGACAAATCTCTGAAAATCTGTGTGCCTGCCAGGGATCTGTGAGACTCTGCGGGAAACCCCTAGGCCTAGACTTTATGAGATAAAAAAAGTGTTACCCCAAATCAAGGATAACACTTTTCAGAATAATCGGACAACTGCCGATCCCTATTTGCTGGGCTCTTTGTTTGAAAAGTATCAGGATCCTTCCTGATAAGCCTAAAAGTACTCCTCACGTTATGCGGGTACTTTAAAATGAAAGGGGAAAAAAGTGCTGAAAAAAATCCCTTTGATATCTTCTAGAAAAAATGATGAGAAAAGTTGCTTAATCACCCGGGTCAAAATTACGCCCCTCACCCTTCTTAAAAATACCCAGTACTGGGTATTTTTTGTTTTTTAAGGGGTAAAGTTTTCCACCAATTTGTATTTTTCCACAATTGAATTTAATCTATCTAATAAATGCAGGCCTACCTCCCATTGTACTCTGCCAAGTATCCGACAACCCGCAACTCTTAACGATTTAACCCTTAACCCATTAACGGACCGACCCTTAACGACAGAGTATCAAGTAGCTAGTATCAAGAGCCAAGAGGTTAGAACCAAGAGCCAAGAAGAGTACCAAGTACCAGGTATAGAACTAATCGAGTATCAAGTAACTAGTATCAAGAACCAAGAATTAAGAACAGGCAGCCAACTCCCCCTTCATTCCCGAATCCGATTTTGGAATGTCAAGCACAGACAAAGGGGAGGGCCGAGCGTAAAAAAATGATCCCTTTGGACCATTTTAGCGAGAGCCTGTCCCGGGCAGCGCAGCGTATCGGGAGGCCGGATTGCAGGGAAGGTGCGAACAACCCGAAAGTTAAGAAGCAAGGCTCAAGAATTAAGAAGCAAGAGCCAAGATATTCGACAACGTGACAACTCAAGAATAGCGCGGGAGCTCTTCCCATTTTAAACGCTTCACTTTAAACTTGACAACCGTGCAACAGACAACACTGTACCGTCCTAAATAGAGTTGACCGTTTTGAAGTTGGTTTTGGTTAGAATTTGATTTCGTTCAAACTGATCAGGAGTTAAGCCTCCCAGACTTTGGTGAGGTTTCTCCTGGTTATACATTTTAACTGCTTTGGCTGTTTTAATTTCCAGCTCTTTGAATGTTGCAGGATGATATCCATAGAGGTAATCATTCTTGATTGTCCTGTTTAATCGCTCTGCTTTAGGATTCTCATAAGCTGTTTTCCCCATACTATTTTGGAATTGCTTTTGGGTCATTGCCACAAATTGCCTGCAATAATACTGACCTCCTCCAT
>NZ_AUBW01000020.1 GCF_000429445.1 Algoriphagus terrigena DSM 22685 | reverse complement strand
GGTCTAATGGTCAAAAATAGTTGGTAAAACACCTTCTAAATTACTGACAGTAAGATTATTACAGACACCTTATTGAAACTGGTTTCAATAAGGTTTTTTTGTTTCATGAAAACTTCAAAAAAAGCGGTGTTGGGCCTGTGGGTTTCTGGACTCCATCAAGTGGGGAAAACAGGCTGGCAAGCAGCGGTATAAGTGTAAAAATTGCGGCATTTTCTTCACAGGTTCCAACCCTTCGGCAGCCAAATCCAACCAGTTTGTTTGGTTTGAAAAATGGGTCGTTGGAAAGCGCACCTTTGAGCAGTTGGTCCTAGAGACCGGCCTGAGCAAGAGCACTGTTCAACGGCTTTTTAAAAGCTATTTGAGGGAGCCCCCGATGCTGTCGGTTTACCCCTCCGAGCGGGTAAATCTGCTCATTGACGGCACGTATTTTACCGGAGATCTTTGCTTGATTTTGTATCGGGACCACACCGTCAAATTCACCCAGCTCTATCGGTTCAGTGATGCAGAACGATACGAAGAGCTCAAAGAAGACCTGGAAAATCTACTGCTCCTTGGAGTGCAGATCGAGTCTATTACCTGCGATGGACATCGGGCATTGCTCCGGGCAATCCGCAAAGTTTGCCCCCAAGTCACCCTTCAGCGATGCGTGATCCATGTACAGCGGATGTGCAGAATATGGCTTTTCAGTAGGCCTAAAAGCATTCCCGGGCAGGAGCTTCGAAGAATTGTGTCTACACTACACCTGATCCAGACCAAGCAACAGCTCAGCTATTGGCTTCTCGAACTCGCCCAATGGGATGGCAGACACCATCAGTTTGTTCATGAGAAAACGGTCAATCCCCTGACGGGCAAGTTTTGGTATAAACACAAACTGTTGAGACGTTCCTTTTCTGTATTAAAAAGTGCGTTGCCGAACCTCTTTGCTTACCTGGACAATCCGAAAATTCCAAAATCAACCAATGGCCTGGAGTCATTTTTCGGACATTTGAAAACCAATTTGAACATTCACAGAGGCCTCTCAACAGGAAACAGAAAAAGCTTTCTGAGGTGGTATCTATACTTCAAAAATGCCAGAAGGAAAGGGTTTTCTTAGCCATGGAACAAGAAGAATGAAGCGTGAAAAAAGGGCTCCGAAAAACGAAGCCCCTTCATTCCACTTGGCAGATTCTATTGCTGGTAAGTTGCTCCTCAGCAGAGCTCACGTCCTCTTCAAACCTGCCCGACATTTTAAGAAATTTTCCAACCAAAGTCACCAACTATTTTTGACCACATTACCAAATAATTTGACTTAAGACACGAAAAATAAAGTCCGGCCTTTCGAGCCGGACTTTTTTATTGTCAATTTTTAGCTTTCTCCTCCGAAAAAAGTCAAATCCAATGTTCTTTCCACCCCCCTGGTATTCTTTGAGGCAATTTTAAGATGGGACCAAGAGCTGGAAGAGTTCCTTTTTATAAGATCTGCCAATCGGGATCGCGTGATTTTCCAGGATGATCTGATTGTTTTGAATCGTCTTGATCCGGTCTAGCGCTACCAAATAGGACTTATGAACCCGAACCAACTTTTTGTCGCCGAGTAGGATCTCTGCGTTTTTCAACGATCCCTTGACGATGATCTGTTCAGCGGTGGTATAGATGATCGAGTAGTCCTTCAGCCCCTTGACATGGGTGACGGTGTCGAGGTCGGTCATGATTTGTTTGGTGCCTGTTTTTAGCAAGATGCTTTTCTCCTGAGGATCCGACATCGGAGGATTCGGAGGCAAGTTCGATTCGTCGGCTTTGGACTTTTCAAAATACTTATCAAGACCAAACTTGAGCCCCGCGGTGAGCGCCAAATACCACAGAGTTGTCAAGAAATTGTAAGAGAATGCTCCAAAAAAACTTCGGCTCCGCACATCGCCGATCACATAGCCATAGAGGTAAATGTCATATAGATTTTGAAGGCTCACATAGATTCCTAGCGACAGCAAAAGCAAAGCTGTGTATTTAACATAGGATCTTTTTTTGAAAAATCGCGGGACCAGCACGTTCAGGTGCAAATACACCAGCGAGATCAACAAACCCATCCTGATCGTCACGCAAGCGATGAAATGCTCCGGTAACTGAAACTTTTGAATGAGATACCTGCGATCGTAGATGAAAATCAACGTGACGATCGTCCAAAATAGCAGATGCAAAATCTTGGCAGAGACGGGCTGTTTGATTGAAGTGCTGTTGGACATTTTTAAGTCAATGATTTTAAGAATCAATTACGGACAATATTCGATCAAGTACACATCGAATAGACCAACTGCACCGATTATAGACCAAAGGCGCCTGCGCGGAGAATTCTCGGATATCTAATATCCCGGCGCTTGGTCTACTTTCCGGGTTTAACCCACTCTATTAGCCGGACATTGCCGTAGACTTACCGGAGGAAAAGCCCGACGACCTGTCTCAACCTACTTGACATCAACAGGTTAAAACAACTTTCTCTTCAATTTAAAAAATTCTCAACTCCATTTATTCACTTTAACCAATTACACCATGAAAACACCAAATGCAAAAACCGCTTTGACCAGCGCGATGCTGGCAATCGTAATCGGCCTGGCGACTATGTCCTTTTCCCCCAAACTCGGGCTGGACGGCTATGAAATCTATCTCAACGATAAACTGATCCTAAAGCAGTACATCAATCAGCCACTCAACCTGCGCACACTTCAGCTGGACAAAGCAGCACCCGAAGATCTGCTCTGGATCAAGTACAACCACTGCACCATCAAGAGCGGCTCAGGCAGCGACCGGACCATCGTCCTCAAAGATGAGAAAGGCCATGAGCTCAAAGAATGGGCTTTTGTCAACAACAGCGCCGAAAACAAGCCGATGAAAGTATCCGTGGCTGAACTGCGTCAATTAGAACAAGCCCACGCCGACCATCAGATCAGCATCTACTACAAAGCAAAGGAATTGCCCGGCGGAGAATTGCTGGCTTCCCTGAAGTAGGTATGTAAGGTCGCCCCGTCGGGTGTCTTCACTCACAGACAAGGCTAAAAAGCAAAAGAGGCTGTCTCAAAAGAGATACTGTGTCAGCCTGAGCGCAGTCGAAGGCCATTTCCAGTAATCTGGGCTACACTTTCGACCTCGCTCAATGTGACATTCGGTATTTATGAGACAGCCTCAAAACTACCATCTACCAAACCATAGGTATGCCTTCGGGATCATTTCCTTTTAAAACTAAGAGGTATTATCCGAATACCTAATTTTTTTATACAGTTTTTTGACTCAAGGATACTTTTTATCGTATTTTGTATCCGTAGATCCCAAAAGGTATTCTTTAATTTTAAAATCCAACTGCTTTTCAATTAATGCAACTGCCTAAAGATTTTTTTTAAATTTTTAACCTATTTCTTTTTATGAGATCGCTGGCATTCCATCCACAAAATTACTTCAGGTTTCAAACCCTGCTCCTTACCGTTTTAGGGGTCTTCCTTACCGGAGGCATTTCCATATTTCTCATTGAAGTAAACAAAAGTCTACAGTGGACACCGTCGACCATCTGCTTTATTTGCCTTGTGTCAATCCCCTATCCCATCTCTTTCGCTTGGATTTGGCTGGAATATCTGCGATTTAAACGTAGAGTGGATGGCCTAAGCCAGGTACCGATTCGGACTAACCCTACCGACAAACTGCAACTACTTTCAACAAAAGAGATGAAAGTGCTTTCTCTGATCAAAGAAAAGAGAAGCAACAAAGAGATTTGTTCGGAACTTTTCATCGAGCACAGCACGCTTAAATCCCACATCAATCATATCTACAAAAAATTGGGCGTCAAATCCAGGAAGGAAACTTTTCACATCTTGGACTCCACCAAAACGGTCGCAACAACCTAAAAATCAACCTTTTTTCAACCTGTACCCTGGCAACCATTCAACATAAAAGAGGGTAACTTTAGTTTGGACTTTAATTTTACATGGGTATGAAAACGACGACTTTTGCCGCACATTTAAAATTCTTTTTTATTTATCTCACTATTAGTTTTTTGGCAACGTCCTGCTGTCTTTTCGGGAATTGCGAAGACGAAGAGATTAGAGGTTGCACGAATCCAACCTCACCAAATTTCAACAATCTAGCGAATGTCGACGATGGAAGTTGTATATCTTGTTCGCCGACGCAAGCTACTTATATCAACAGTGTAAATACAGTTCTATCAAATGGCGCTCCGGTTGCCAATTTTAGGTTCACCCACGACTACTCTGCCTACCACTTTCAATGTAGTCAAACGAATGGCGGACCAATTACGGCTACTATAACAAGCAGCGCTCCGGTAGCACTCAGATTCGATTACCTGATTCAAGGATTAGGTGCTACAGGCCTTAACGCCTGGAGCTATCAAGGATCAATAATAAGAATAGCCCCGGGTGAAGCTATTTTTGTTTCTCAAGTAGCCCAAACCCCTGTCAGAGTTGACGTCGGTGTTCGCATCTTGCTCTCAAATGTTATTCAAGTGCCTTAAGTCACCTTCCGTTTAAGACAAGAATATCGAAAACTAGATAAAAACTGACATGAAGAAATCAGCAAATCTAATTTTAGCCTTAACGCTAAGTTTATGCATTATACAAAATGCACTGGGTCAACAAACTGCTTATGTGGGGATACGTAGTGACAACTTCAACTATTTTGCTTCAAGCCAACGAAATTCAAATTGGTGCTGGGCCGCTTCATTACAAATGATTTTTAATTATTATGGAATTAGGATAACCCAAGAACAAATAGTTGCAAGGAGTTATGGTGTAGATCCATATGGACAATTGCCAAATTGGACTGGCAGCCTTCAAGTGATAACAGCGAACTTAAACAATTGGAGTGTCGACAATTCAGGTAGAAACTACGCTGTAGGTGCAACATTGAATTTGGGAGCTCCAACTCCATTATATTTAGTACAAGAATTATCGGCACAGAGGCCGGTACTTATTGGTTATCAATCTGGCCCAAATTCCGGTCATGCAGTCGTTGTAACGGCTTGTAGCTATACTCCATCTGCCTATGGGCCTATCATCGAATCAATTGTAGTAAGAGACCCTTGGCCTAGTGAACAAAACATTTACAATAATGGTAGAGTAGAATATCTAGGACAAAACATTGCAGTACTAATGCAAGCTCATTGGTACATCAGAATACAGTGACACTGCAAAAACGGGATGCAATAGCTCCTAAACACAATTGGGAATTCTCTACTTTATCTTTGTCTACTTTGTCTTTAAAAGAATCAAATAATAGTTGCCTATAATGTCGCCATTTCATGAAGCCCTACCTACTGTCACTCTGATAAAAGGTAATCAGAATACACGGGAAGGCTGAACTCCGTAAAAAAAAACATGTTCAAAAACGTCCAGAACGCCACACAAAATTTGTTAATTTTAGCCTTCGAGGTTTTGAAAAACCTCGAAGGCTAAAAAGTATCACAACATCTCCACGCTTCTCCTCACAAAGGCAGTCAGGTCCTTGCCAGTTAGCAAGCCTTGGGAAAGCAAAGCCAGATCAAAAGCCTGCTTGGCAACTTTGGTCTGCGCTTCTTCGCCATCTGCCTTCAGGATCTTGTCCACAACAGGATGGTTGCCGTTGATCGCGACCTTGTAGCTGTCCGGTAGGCTTCCGTAGAAGCTCATCGGTCCGCCGCCAGTCTGCGCCATGTCTTTCATTCTTCGCATCCACTCTTCCATGGTGATGGTCACCGGAAGTTCCTCGGGACTCAGGCCTTCGACCTCTACCGTATAGGACTTATTGTTGATGGCCTTCTCGAAAAGCTCCTTCACCGACTTGCTCTGATCTTCGGTCAAGAGATTCGCATACGTGTCGTCTTTTTGGATCAGCTTCTCAGCCACGTCAGAGTCGACACGCTTGAGCTGCGTTTTCTCCAGCTTGGTCTCGATATGCTGTATAAAGTGACTGTCGATCGGTGAGTCCAATACCAGCACGTCGTAATCTTTCTTGTTAGCCGACTCGATGAAGCTATCCTGCTTGTTGAGATCGGTGGAATAAAGAAATACGGTCTGATCGTTTTTGTCCGTCTGCAGCGGTTTTACCTTCTCACGGTATTCATCCAAAGTATAAAACTCTCCCTTGGTATTTTTCAGCAAGGTGAAGTCCTTACCTTTTTCGTAAAACTTCTCCTCGGAGATCATGCCGTACTTCACAAAAAGACCGATATCGCTCCACTTCTCCTCGTAGGCTTTTCTGTCCTTTTTGTAAAGCTCTGCCAGCTTGTCCGCCACCTTCTTGGTGATGTAGTTGTTGATCTTCTTCACGTTGCCGTCGGCTTGTAGGAAGCTTCGGGACACGTTGAGTGGAATGTCAGGAGAATCGATCACCCCGTGTAGGAGCATCAAAAATTCCGGCACGATATCTTTCACCTCGTCGGTGATAAACACCTGACGGCTGTATAGCTTGATCTTGTTTCGCTGAAGTTCGAATTCGTTTTTGACCTTCGGGAAATACAGCACGCCGGTCAAGTTGAACGGATAGTCCACGTTGAGGTGAATCCAGAACAATGGATCTTCGGACATCGGATAGAGTTCCTTGTAGAACTTGAGATAATCCTCGTCTGTCAGTTCGCTCGGAGACTTGGTCCAGATCGGAGCCGTGGTATTGATGATGTTGTCGATTTCGACAGATTTCCACTTTTTGTCGCCTTTGTCATCCACGCCGTCTTCTACAGACTCTGACTTGGTGCCAAACTTGATCGGAACGGGAAGGAACTTGGCGTATTTGTCCAAGATGCCCTGAAGCTTCCACTTGTCGAGAAATTCCTCAGAATCTTCGTTGACGTGCAGGATGATGTCTGTACCGCGGGTTTTCTTCTTGCCCTTTTTGATCTCAAACTCAGTGCTGCCATCGCAAGTCCAGATAGCTGGCTCTGCTCCGTCTTGGTAGGAAAGTGTGTGGATTTCCACATTTTTGGCGACCATAAAGGCGGAATAGAATCCCAAACCAAACTTTCCGATGATTTCATTGGCATCTTTGGCATCCTTGAATTTCTCCACGAATTCCTCAGCCCCGGAGAAAGCCACTTGGTTGATGTACTTTTTGATCTCCTCAGCAGTCATACCGAGACCTTTGTCAGAGATGGTGATAGTCTTCTTTTTCTCATCGAAAGAGACCTCTACCGTCAAGTCCCCAAGCTCGCCCTGGTATTGTCCTAAAGTCGCCAGACGCTTGATCTTCTGGGTCGCATCGACCGCGTTCGAGACGAGTTCGCGAAGGAAAATCTCGTGGTCAGAATAGAGGAACTTCTTGATGATAGGGAAAATGTTCTCGGTATGGATCGAGATCGTGCCTTTTTCCTGCATGGTTATGAATCAGTTAAAATGGTTACAAAATTTTACAAAGGAGGCGTATCAATGCCTGTTCCAATCGGGAAAAAGTGACAAGTTGACATTTTTGAAAAACGCTTTAGTGCCACGAAGGCACAAAGACTCAAAAATTACTTCTCTTTTAAAGTTCGTAATCTAGTCTTGGCGATTTCGTGGCTAGACTGTATAGGTAAAGTCGAGCGGATCGGGAAGCCCAAACTCAAAGCCAGTTGCCAAGATTTCTTCCGAAGAAATCAGTCTGTCATTTCCCTCAGGCTCATTCTGGTAGCTGGCGGGGGGAGCAATTCCGGTAGCCGATGATATCTTTTCATAAAGCTCCCGGCGAAGTGGATGCAGAGGAGCGACGCCGTTAAAGGTTTGGTTCCAAAGCTCCTTTTCCACGATCCAAGCCAGCATCTTGGCAGCATCGCTGCGATGGATAAAGTTGACGCGGGTGTGTCCAGCTACATTGTCCTTGCCGGTGAAATAGCGAAGCGGAATCCGATCATCTCCCAATAGCCCTCCGAACCGCACAATAGTGAGGTCGTAGTTGCGATCATTTTCAAGCATCTGCTCCGCTCTGAAGATGGTGTCATGTCCAGTATTGGCAAGTGTGAGGGGGAAGTCTTCGGCGTATTTCCCTTCAATATTTTCGTTGGGATATACTCCGGTGCTTGACACGAAGATCACCTTTTTGACGGGAGAATTGTCCAGGAGGCTTTTCAGAAACTTGATCTGCTCGAGATGAAACGCGCCGCCACCAGTCCGGGATCGCGGAGGGATGTTGACGATCACTATTTCGGATTGAAAAAGGGCATTAAATCCATCGCCTTCCGGGTGGGGACTGAGCGAAAAGCGGACCGCGCCGATTCCCTCTGACAGGAGTTTTTCCTGTTTTTCGGAAGTGGTCGTAGTGCCTTTTACATCAAATCTATCTTTTAATAGGTGAGCCGTCGGTGTCCCGATCCAACCCAAACCGATGATGGAAACAGTTTTCATTCAAATATTGATTTGCCAGAACGTCACGAAGAAACTGATTACTGGGATAAAATTCATTAAAAAACCCTTCAAGAGTCTTGAACTCTTGAAGGGTTTGAGTTACGTGCGAAAGCTTTGTTAGTCTTTCTTTGGCAAGGTGCCCAAAAGGAAATCCCACAACGGCGAACTCACCCCGAAGGATACGTCCGGATCTTTGTAGTGGTGGATCGCATGGTTGACCCACAGGATTTTGAAGAAGTTTTTTGGTGGGTTGTAAGCGTGTACAATGAAATGCACTCCCAAATAGCCCGCATAGCCGATCAAAAATCCCGGCAGAAAATACAAGGCATAGTCACCCATAATCAACCGAAATATTAGGTAGAAAATAGCCGCATAGGCCGCGCTTACAAAAGGCGGCATGGCCAGACGATCCTTGTCTTTTGGATAATCATGGTGAACCCCATGAACCGTGTACTGCAACTTATCCTTGATCGGTGTATCCGGCGCCATGTGGAAAAAATGCTTGTGCATCATGTATTCCACGAAAGTGAACACGAAAAGACCAATCAACGCAATCGGAATCCCCACTCCTAAATCAATCTCAGTCGTAGTGACGGCATAGTAGAAGGAAACCGAGGATATCACAAAAAACATTGTGATAGGCACCAAAATGTTTGTTCTGGAAATCTTCTCTAAAAGAGGATTAGAAAACATCTTGGCCGATCCGAAGTTATCGGGCTTGTCCAATCTTCCAATCTTTTTCATAGCTAAATAGTAGGTTAGGAAAGCAGATGAAAAGTACTTTCTCATCAGCTCTACTTGGCACAAAGGTAAGATATTTTGAGTTTTGGGTGGATGGTAAAAAGTGATTTACATCAATAATTATCAAACTCCACTCATCACGGTATCGATCGTCTTCTTATAATACGATTCATACATGGGCAGGATTTGGTGAATGTCAAACTCTTTTGCTCTGGCAAGCGCCCGCTCTTTGAATCCCTGAAGGTTTTCCTCCGCCAAGATTATCTTTGCTTTGGCAGTCAAATCCTCCACATCTCCGATGTTGCAGACGAAACCCGTCACGCCATCCAAGTTCAACTCCGGAATTCCTCCTGCATTGGAAGACAAAACAGGAACTTCACAGGCCATCGCTTCCAGAGCTGCCAGGCCGAAACTTTCCTTTTCCGACGGCATCAAAAACAAATCTGCCACCGAAAGCACCTCTTCTACAGCCTCAAGTTTTCCCAAAAAGCGAACGTCATCACAAACACCCAAAGTACGGCAAAGTCGCTCCATGCGATCACGCTCCGGTCCATCCCCAACCAGCAGCAGTTTTGCCGGCATGGTCTTTCTCACTTCATAAAACACTTGAATCACATCCTCCACCCGTTTTACTTTTCGGAAGTTGGACGTGTGAACCAACAATTTCTCGTCATTTGGGCAAATTGCTTTTTTGAAGTGGTCTTTTCGTTGCTTTTTGAATCGCTCCAGATCAATGAAGTTGGGGATCACTTCGATCTCCCGTTTGATATCGAAATGCTCATAGGTCTCTGTTCTCAAGTCCGCCGATACCGCTGTTACGCCATCGGATTCATTGATCGAAAAAGTAACGACAGGCTCGTAGCTGGGATCTTTGCCCACCAGCGTAATATCGGTGCCGTGGAGTGTCGTCACTACGGGAATCTCAATGCCTTGGGTCCGAAGAATCTGCTTGGCCATGTATGCCGAAGATGCGTGTGGGATGGCGTAGTGCACGTGGAGCAGATCAAGTTTCTCATATTTCACCACGCTCACCATCTTACTGGCCAGCGCCAACTCATAGGGAGCAAACTCAAACAGCGGATAGCTCTTGATATCCACCTCGTGATAAAATAGATTTTCGCTGAAAAAATCGAGCCTCATGGGCTGCTTGTAAGTGATGAAATGTACCTCGTGTCCAACTTTCGCCAGGCCTTTACCCAACTCGGTGGCTACGACCCCACTTCCACCAAAGGTGGGATAACAAACGATTCCTATTTTCATTGGATGCCGATCGGCGCTTTACGGATTTGCTTTTTTTAACACGCTTTCGATGCGAATTTGTTCAAAATATACGTTTTTTTCCTCCCGTCGCTGATTTTCAGCCAATTGAGATGGCAGACAGCTGTTTTTTGATTCCGATTTTGGAGTATTTTAGGCCGCCATTTAAAAATACCTTATGAGAAAACTTTACCTGCGCTGTGGACTAATCGCCTTTCTAGTTGCTTGCCAGCCTGCAGAAAAATCCGCTCCAAAGACGGAGGAGATTAGCTCTCAAAACCTCTGGGGAGAAAACCCCTGGCCAGAAATCCGCAAGATGCGCATCATTCAACTTCTGCCGGATGCATTGAAAAATGCCAACGTGGACAGCTGGTTGGTCGTCTGCCGGGAAAATTACAATGATCCACTCGCGCCGCATGTAGGGGGTGAAAATGCCAGCGGGACAGCGGCTTTCCTATTCTACTTGGACGAAAGCGGTTTCCATTCGCTGGTGTTTTCTCCTGATGGGGAAGCCACCGCACTGGACGAGTTGGACATTCACGAAAAAGTAGAACGGGTGCCGAGAGGCGAATCAGCGCTAAGCAAAGCAGTTGATTTTATCCGGGAAAAGGGATTCAAATCCATCGCCATCAATAGCTCTGAAGCCAACGAAATGGCAGACGGCCTGACGCATAGCCAATATTCCGAATTGTCAAACCTGCTTGGGCCAGATGCCTCTAAGCTGGTCTCCTCCGACGAACTGGTCTACGAATGGCTGTCGGTCAAGCTCCCCCAAGAAGTCGAGATATTGACCAAAGCAGCTCAATTGGCAGCTGATTTTCAGGTAGAGGCTTATGGGATGATCGAGCCAGGCAAGACGACAGATGCGGACGTCGCCAAGTTTCTCAAAGCCAAGATGGCAGAGTATGGAGTAACAGACGCTTGGCATCCCGATCAGAATCCAAACGTCAACTCCGGCCCGGATCGAGGTCACTCACACGCCACGGAAAAGGTTATCATGCCTGGAGACGTAATCCAGACCGACTTTGGAGTAAAACTCTACGGTATCTGGGTGAGCGACATCCAGCGATTTGCATATGTCCTAAAAGACGGAGAAGTCACAGCCCCCGCTGATATCCAGCAATACTGGGAAAGCGGAAAAGACGGAAGCAGAGCGGCGCTTGCTGCCATGAAACCCGGTGTAAAAGGCGAAGATGTAGACCGCGCTCAGCGGGACCTCATGGACGCCGCGGGCTCACTGTACGTACCTTGGAGCACCGGGCATCCTGTCGGTTATGTTGCTCATGACGTAGGGCCAAACCTCGGTGGAGCAAGAATCGCCATCCCCAGACCAGCCGCGCAAAAGCTCCTTAAAGCAGGGATGGTCTTCGCCTTTGATGGCTTCCACTGCTGGAAACAGGCTGACGGGACCGAAAAAACAATCTCTGTGGAAGAGATGGCGGTGGTGACCGAGGCCGGAGCCAATTACCTAATCACACCGCAAGAGGAGTTAATCTTGGTAGGGAAAAAGTGAAAGAGAAGTTTATTCTGACCTTTGGGAAAGGCCTTTTTTAGGGGCCTTTCTCCGTTAAAAGGACTTGTGAATTACGATTTACGAGGTGAAGAAGAAGATCAATCCTCGCTTTTCACTTAGAGCCAGGCTTTCAAAAAATCGATTTCAATCCCAAATGAGCCACAAACGGCTCAAAGTCCCTGTCGGAGTGCAGGAGAGTCAAGTTTTTCTCAATGCAGTAGGTGGCAATGTAGGAATCGATGGTTTTACGGACAGTAATTCCTTTTTTCCTGAGAAATCGATAATTCTGAGCGGATCTTAGAGCCAGCTCTTTATCTATTAATAGAAGAACCGGGATATCTTCAAAAAAATCTTGCGCTATCTTGAAATCTGCATCAGCTCTAAATCCTTGCATGACTTCTCCATAAATCAGATCTCCGATTCCAAAACTGGAGAGCCCAATTCCATTATTCAGAAATTCAGTTTGGATCGTTTCCACCCCGTTGAAGTAATCAATCCAGACGGAACTATCTACCAAAGTCACGACCTTCTCGCATTTCGTCCAAATTTCCTTCCCACTTCAATTTTCCTCTTAGATCCCTAAGTCGAGATTGCTTTTTTAAGGAAACCATCTGCTTCAATGCTTCTTCCACAGCAGCTTTCTTGGTCGTGATCCCGGTCAGTTTCATCGCCTCCTTGATCAAGTCTTCGTCTATATCAATATTGGTTCTCATGTGTATGCTTTTCATAAATATACACATTCGACGAATAAAAGGTTTACAGAGAGTACTTTTGAACTTAAACTTCACCCTATTACCCCGACCAGCTAGCCCTTACAATTTTTAAATTTTTCAATCTTACAATTTTTCAATTGGCTACCTTTGCCGCAACCAAATCTTTCCCCCGCCATGAACGAGCGCTACATGCAGCGCGGAGTTTCCGCATCCAAAGAAGACGTCCACAACGCCATTTCCAAACTGGACAAAGGCCTTTTTCCACAGGCATTTTGCAAGATCGTAGAAGACACACTGGGCAATGACCCGGAATTCTGCAACATCATGCATGCTGACGGGGCGGGCACAAAATCTTCCTTGGCCTATCTATACTGGAAAGAAACCGGTGACCTGAGTGTCTGGAAAGGCATCGCTCAGGATGCGATCATCATGAATACCGACGACCTGCTCTGCGTAGGTGCGATCAATAATATCCTCGTTTCCTCCACGATCGGAAGAAACAAAAACCTCGTGCCCGGCGAAGTGATCTCTGCGATCATTCAGGGAACGGAGGAAGTACTACAGATGCTCCGTGACAACGGCGTCAACGTCGTGCTGACTGGCGGAGAGACTGCCGATGTGGGAGATCTGGTCCGGACCATCATCGTAGACAGCACGGTGACCTGCCGGATGCGCCGTGACGAGGTCATCTCCAACGACAAGATTCAGGGCGGCGATGTGATCGTCGGCCTTTCTTCATTTGGCCAAGCCAACTATGAAACGGCCTACAACGGCGGCATGGGGAGTAACGGTCTGACTTCGGCCAGACATGATGTTTTCAACAAAGTGCTGAAAACAAAATATCCTGAAAGCTTCGACCCGGCCGTTCCGGAAAGCTTGGTTTACAGCGGCAAATACAACCTGACCGACGCAGCTCCCGGCACTTCGGTGAATATGGGCAAACTGGTTCTATCCCCAACCCGAACCTACGCGCCAATCATGGTTGATGTACTCAATTATATGCGCCCGCATGTTCACGGACTCGTGCATTGCAGCGGCGGGGCGCAGACCAAAGTGCTCCATTTCGTAGACAACGTCCATGTGATCAAGGACAATCTCTTCGAAACGCCGCCTTTGTTCAGAATCATTCAGGAGGAAAGCGGTACTGACTGGAAGGAAATGTATAAGGTCTTCAACATGGGCCACCGGATGGAAATCTACCTCGACGAGCGCTATGCCGAGGAGATCATCGATATCGCCGAGTCCTATGGAGTCGAAGCCCAAATCATCGGCCGCGTAGAGCCGAATGAAGGCAAAAAAGTAACGATCCAAAGCCCTCACGGGACGTTCGAATATTGAGAGATTTGCTTATTGAGCCTTTGCAATTGATATTAATTAATGGAAAAAGCTAGCCGGTCATTCTTATCCAAAAGCCTTAAAAAAGCCCTCCAGATCACCTTGGGGGCTTTTCTTGTTTTAGCGCTGATCGCACTCGTGCTCATCACCCGGGTCGACCGAAGTCCGATCGAGACGCAGGATTTTTATAGAGAGACTTTCGAAAGATTAGAAAACACACCCTGGCAGGGTTCTGAAGGGGATTTTTGGCTGGCTGGCTGGGGTATAGCAAACGTCACGCCCGATCATCCCGTCGAGTTGGTTGGCTATAAACCACGCGGTCTTTACGAGTTTGTCCAGGACAGCAGCTATGTCAAAGCCATCACACTCACAAACGGAAAGACGCGGATCGCCTGGCTGAATTTTGAACTGCTGATCGTCCATCCAGCTCTTGCCAAGGCGGTCGAAAAGGGAATTGCTGACGCCGGAATCACCCCCGACCAACTGATATTCACAGGCACACATACCCATTCTGGTATGGGAGGCTACATGCCCGGACCTTTGGGCGAGATGGCTTTCGGAGGCTTTGATCAATCCATCGTCGACCTTCTCGTGGGTGAAAGTATTTCCGCACTCCAAACCGCTATTTCTTCTCAGGACACGGTTTCTCTGACCTTTCGCAAAGTGGATGCGGGCAAGTACGTCGCAAATCGCTTCATCCAGAATGGCCCGATTGACCCATTTGTCCGACAGCTTATCTTCACTAAAAAAGACGGGAAAAAGGCTACTTTCTACACCTATTCCGCTCATGCGACTTCGCTGAATTCGAAATTTATGGGTCTGTCGGGCGATTATCCCAAGTATCTGAACCGAGCTTTGGAAGCCAGAGAATATGATTTCGCACTTTTTGCCGCAGGCACAGTCGGCAGTCATCGTCCGCTTGCCCCCGGAAATACACCGGAAAAAATCCTGGAATACTCCGCCAGCCTAGACTCTGCCATTTGGCTCAGGATGAGCCAATTTGCAACGTTAAAAAATCCAAGAATCGCTTATTCCCGTCTTGAAATGAGCCTGCGCGAGCCACACCTCAGGATCTCCGACGACCTGAGAATCCGCCCTTGGCTGTTCAACTATTTATTAGGAGAAACCAATCCGCACCTCGACATCACCCAGATTGGGAATCTGCTGATGATCGCCTCTAGCGGCGAACTTTCCGGGGTTTTCTACGAGGAATGGGAACGCCTGGCCAAACAACATAACCTCCAACTGATCGTAACAACCTTCAACGGAGGCTATATCGGCTACATCACGCCGGACGAACTCTATGACGAACACTTCCATGAAGTCCGCGAGATGAACTGGTTTGGTCCCGGAAACGGCACCTACTTCGACAACCTGATCAGGCATACGATCGAAAAGGCGAACTAACCGGATCGGGTCAGATTTGTCCTGTTGAAAGTCAGTTGAGTCCTAAGACGCCAGCGGCCGAAATAGTAATTTCGCACAAAGTCCAGACCTATGGAAAGCACCCCCTCTCTTCTGTCCAGTGTATTGACCTGCAAGTGTCCAAAATGCCGAAAAAGCAGCATGTTCCCAAAAGGGACTTTGCTGAATCCCCTGAAGTTCCACCAGATGAATACCCACTGCGCGGGCTGCGGACAAAGCTTTGAACCGGAACCCGGTTTCTATTTTGGCGCCATGTTCGTCAGCTACGGATTAAATACCGCATTTTTCATCGCTGTCTGGATGTTATTGGCACTCTTGGTCGAAGATTATAGCCTGAGCACCGTGTTGATTTTGATGGGATTGACGGTGATCGTCTTCCTTCCGCTCACCTTTCGTCTGAGTCGGTCGATCTGGATCGCAATCTTTGTCCCTTTCCAAAAAGCGGCTACACAAAATCTCACTTAAAAAAGGTCGCCTCGCTTCTACGAGTTGCATTTTTTTTCAGAATTGGCCACTTTGGGCCATGACCAAGGAAAGCCTGCCCGTCTATCAAATCCCGGATTTTGAACCTGAGCGATTCGACTCGGCTACGTTCTATTATTCCAAATTTGCCCATCATCTGGAAAAGCATAAGTTTATCCAGAAGCCTCACAAGCACGATTTTTACATTGTCCTCCTTATCACCGCGGGATCGGGTACTCACTCGATTGATTTCAAAGAATACATAGTGGCTCCCGGAACTGTCTTTTTTCTCCATCCGGGACAGGTTCACTCCTGGCGGCTCTCGGCGGATTCAGAAGGTCACATTTTATTTTTCAGCACGCAGTTTTACAGCTTTGGATTTCCTGCGAAAAATCTCGCTTCCTTTCCGTTTTTCGCTTCTTCTAGCCATCCTTCCTTGTTGAATCTGCAATCTGACCAAAGCCGTGAAATCGACTTTTATTTCTCCGAAATAGAAAAAGAAACCGAAAGCTCCGGCCAGTCGAAAAAGGAAGTGCTACGGAGCTATACCGAGATTCTATTGGTAAAACTCGGACGAATCTATCAAGCTACCCATGGATTGGGGCAAGGGATGTTGCCGACTGAGGATCGGTTTAAACTGCTCGAAGCAGCGATCGAAGCTCATTTTCGGACTAACCGTCACGCCTCCTTCTATGCCGATCAACTCAGCCTAAGCCTAAAGCAGCTCAACCGCCTGACCAAAACCTCGGTAGGAAAAACCATCTCGGAGCTCTTGCTCGACCGGGTCATCTTGGAATCCCAGCGCTTGCTCACCTATTCCGACGCCACCGTCGCGGAAATTGCCGCTCAGCTGGGATTTGACGACCCTTCTTATTTTACCCGGCTTTTTCGGAAGAAAATCGCCACCACACCGGAGCGGTTCAGAAAATCAGTACGCTGAATCGTCCATTCGCCCGTAAACCCGAGCGCGAATCCAACCTTTTCTCCAAGTTTGCTCCTCCAAGAGTCTCCAGCTCTTCCCCTCAAAAAAACGCTCGAAGTCAGGCAAATCGGTTCGGAGATGCTCCGCAAAAACGCGAAATCCGGTAATCATCAGCCCTTGCAGTACACGTTGGGGAAAAGTCTTTGGCGAAAAGAAATCCGAAAGAATCACCTTCCCTCCAGGATTTAGCGAATCAGCGATCTGACCAATTAATTTTTCAATCTCCCGACCAGGCAGCGTATCCAAGACAAAGGGCAACAAAATTACATCAAATTTCCCGACCCCAGGCCAGCTTCCACAGTTCACTCTGACCTTGCTTCTCTCCAGATTATGCTTGGCTAATTCTGTCATCTTGAGTGACGTATCCCAATATTCTCCGGAAAAGCTTTCGTCCCAGTCGCTGTAGGCCACCGCATCGCCACCACCGATAATCAGGGATATCTTCCCCGCAGCCAAAGCCGAAAAAACCGAGTTAGCCGCGACTAAATCCCCCCCAAAAACCAGAGTGGAAAGCGGCTGGTAAATCGGCGCGAGAAAACCATATGCGTCTGACATCAGTTAAAATTGAGGATAACAAAAACCCAAAACCACTTTTTATGAAATCGAGCATTGTCTCTGTGCCTGACAAAGGCGTAATTTTCAGCAATTCGAGATTTCATGTGGCCATTGAAAGACAAATTACAAACACATGAAAGATCTTCTGAAAAAAATATCCGGAATCCGCCAATTGCTCAGCAGTGTCGATCTGGATCAAATCTCCAAACTTTCGCAGAAAGTCGACCTCCCAAAGATGGTTGGTCTGGTGTCCAAGATGAGCGAAGAAGATCTCAGCAAGATGATGGGCATGCTCAAAGGAAGTGGCAAACCAAAGGTAATCCCCCCTGTGAACGGCGATTTTTATGAACTCGGAAAAACTCTCAATCCTCAAGAGCGCGAAATCCAGCTCAAAGTCCGGGATTTTATGATGAGTGAGATCAAGCCCATCGCCAATGATTATTGGAACCGGGGCGAATTCCCCATGCAGATCATCCCCAAGATGGCCGAACTCAACATAGCCGGACTGACTTACCAGGGTTATGGATGTCCGGGACATTCGGCGCTTTTGGAAGGTTTCATTGCCATGGAGATGGCGCGGGTAGACACCTCCATCTCGACTTTCTTCGGCGTCCAAAGCGGTTTAGCGATGGGCTCCATCTACCTCTGTGGCTCCGAAGCCCAAAAGCAGGAATGGCTTCCTTCGATGCAGAAACTTGAAAAAATAGGAGCTTTTGGCCTGACCGAACCGGAAGTCGGCTCCGGAGTGGCCGGTGGATTAACCACGACCTGCAAACGGGAAGGTGACGCTTGGGTGATCAACGGCCAAAAGAAGTGGATCGGCAATGCGACCTTCTCTGACATGACGGTGATCTGGGCGAGAGATCTGGAAGATCAGCAGGTCAAAGGATTCATCGTGCGCAAAGGCAATCCTGGCTTTAAAGCCGAAAAGCTGGAAGACAAGATGGCGCTGCGAACGGTGCAAAACGCCCTGATCACTTTAACCAATTGCGAGGTTCCGGAGTCAGACCGATTGCAGGAGGCGAACTCATTCCGAGATACGGCAAAAGTTCTTCGCATGACCCGGGCGGGAGTGGCTTGGCAGGCAGTGGGATGTGCGAGAGGAGCCTACGAATTGGCTTTGGTCTATACGAATGAACGGAAGCAGTTTGGTCGGCCGATTGCGTCCTTCCAGCTGGTCCAGGACCTGTTGGTCACGATGCTCGGCGATCTGACGGCGATGCAGACGATGGTTTTCCGGCTTTCGCAGATGCAGGACGCCGACGAACTTCTCGACGAACATGCATCGCTCGCCAAGGTATTTTGTACGCTGCGGATGCGGTCAATTGTGGATAACTCCCGAGCGCTCTTTGGTGGGAATGGGATCTTGCTCCAGCATGACATTGCGAGATTTGTCGCCGACGCGGAGGCTGTCTATAGCTACGAAGGAACGAAGGAGATCAATTCATTGATCGTGGGTCGGGCGATCACGGGGCATAGCGCCTTCGTCTGATTTCAGAGAAAAAGCAATAAAAAAGGGAACATAAAGCTTGCTTCCATGCGCATGCGTTTTTGCTCGGGACTGAGATCTTTATGAAAAAAAATCAGGTAGTGAATCAGCGACATCATCAACATGATGCAGGCGAAAGATCGATAGAATGACGGCAGCAGGATAAAAGCGGCAAGCGAAACGAAGATCAGGGCAAAAGCCAGCCTACGGATCCACAGGATCAGCAACTCGGGACGCAAAGTCCAAGCGGCGGAGAAAAAACCGACTTGCTGATCCTCATCCTGATCCAGAAAAGACAGCATCAGCAGATTCAAAAAGGCAATCCCGATCAGGATCGGCAAAAAAATCAGTGCCTGCCACACCAACTCCGCGCCGGCTGAGCGAAGCAGGGGAAGCCAAACGATTCCGACGACATAAAACACCGCAATGGACAGTTCTTTCATCCAGCCCGGCCCCACTTTCCCGATCAATAGCTTGCTCCCTACAATCAACATCGCCAAGACCAGTGTGAGCTGGAGTTCATTCCCCCACCCAAACCACCAAAAGGCCCCCGTCAATCCAGAGACAACGGAAATCCCCAAGACAACTGACAGCGGCTTCCAATTGGCTTTGTGAAAGGAGCGTCGGGGAGACAAAGGCAAATCCTTCTTACGTACATCCAATAGGTGATCGAGCGTATAGATACTCCACACCGCCAGACCCAACAGCAGATAGGCTGGCCAATGCAGACTCGTCCGGAAAAGCTCCTCAAAAAACAGCATCCCAGCCATGGCACCTATTGCCACATCGATCGATAGCCAAGAAATGTATTGGGCGAAGATCTTGAGTTGCTTCATTGGATAAAAATAGAAGGCCATAGTCGACAGACCACAGTCCACGGCAGATTTATGATCAACTTTTTATATTTTGGGACAAAATAAACCCACATTTCCAAAAAGCCGCCGTCCGCCGACGGTGGACTGTTCACTAACTATTTATGAAAAAACTATCAATCCTGATCGTCGCACTTTTTGTATCGATCTGCACCTTCGCCCAAAACCCAATCAAAGTTGCCTTCGTCGGCAACAGCATTACCCAAGGCCCCGGTCGCGACAATCCAGGCAGCTATCCACTTCAGGTAGGCGCCCTTTTGGGTGATTCCTATGAAGTGAAGAATTTCGGCGTCAGCGGCCGCACGCTACTCAAGAAAGGCGACTTTCCGATTTGGAACGAACCGCAGTTTCAGGAAGCCAAGGACTTTCAGCCAGATGTACTCCTGATCAAGTTGGGCACCAACGATTCCAAACCACAAAACTGGGCGCATAAGGATGATTTTGTCAAGGACTACTTGGATATGATCGCGGAGTTCCGCGCTGTCATGCCCAAAGACGGCAAGGTCTATGTCATAATTCCTGTCCCTGTAACCCGTGAAAACTTCGGCATCAACCCCGTGATCATGGACAACGAGCAACGTCTGATGCTTTTCGAAGTCATCCAAAAATCAGGAGCAGAAGTCATCGACCTCTACACTCCACTGAAAGATAAATCTGAACTGCTGCCCGATGGCGTCCATCCAAATGCGGAAGGACTGACGATCATGGCTGAGGTAATTGCGAGGAGGATTCGCTTATAGTCCCTAAGACAGGCCTGGTCGACAGCAGGTGAGCAGAAACCTGGCGCGCCAAGAATTGACTGAAAGCCGACGACCAAAAACCGTCGGCTTTTTTTCGCCCGGCCACAAAAAAACCACAACCCTTGCGAGCTGTGGTCCTACCTTGGGATCTATTGTAGATTACTTTCCTCCGAGGGCTTCTGCACCGGCGACGATCTCGAGGATCTCGTTGGTGATGGCAGCCTGACGGGTTCTGTTATACATCAGTTTCAATTCTTTGAGCAAGTCTCCGGCGTTCTCGGTTGCCTTATCCATCGCTGTCATTCGGGCGCCGTGCTCCGAAGCGTTGCTTTCCAGCACAGCCTTGAAAAATTGCGTTCTCAGCGCCTTTGGAACCAATTCCTCGATGATAAATTCGCGGGATGGCTCCAGGATATAATCGGTCTCTGTCCCGGTAGCCTCAGCTTCGGTCGGCGACATCGGCAAAAACTGCTCCGTGCGGACGATCTGAGTGGCTACGTTTTTGAATTCGTTAAACACCAAAACTACCTGATCAAATTCTCCGTCCACAAACGCCTCCATGGCATAATTGGCTGCTTCACGGACATTCTCAAAAGTCAGCTCGTGAAACAGGGTAGAATACTGATCGACTACCGCGTATTTGCTCTTCTTGTAGTATTCAAAGGACTTCTTTCCGATAGGCAAGATGGTCGCCTCGGCACCTGCAAACTGCTCTCTGATCGCGAGGTTGGTTGCTTTGATCACGTTGGTGTTGAAAGCTCCGCAAAGACCTTTGTCTGAAGTGACAGGCACCAAAAGCACCTTTTTCACCTCGCGCTTTTCCGCATAAACAAGGTCCGTAGAGCCCTCAGAGGCGGCCGACACATTGTTCAGAATAGTGGTCAACTTCTGAGAGAAAGGACGCATCTGAATGATCTTGTCCTGAGCTCTTCTCAGCTTGGCGGCGGATACCATTTTCATGGCCTTGGTGATCTGCTGTGTCGAGATTACCGAGTTGATCCTTTGCTTTACTTCCTTAAGGTTAGCCATCAGTGAGTTATACTTATAGAAATCCGGTGAGGTCGCCCTCACCGGGGATTTTCAATTATTTAGCGTATTTCGGAGCCAGTTCGGCCGCCGCGGTTGCGAGGATCTTACCTGCGCCGTCCACGTCTCCTTTGAGGATCAGTGTCAAAGCTTCAGGATAAGTAGAATCCAGCAATTGGTAGTATTCCTTTTCGAAAGCTCTTGCTTTCTCCACAGGCACACTGTCCATCAAACCTTTGGTAGAAGCGTAGATGATCGCAACCTGATGCGCTACAGATACAGGAGAGTACTGTGCTTGCTTCAGGATCTCCTGGTTTCTTCTACCTCTCTCGATCGTACGCTTGGTAGTCGCATCGAGATCAGAACCGAACTTAGAGAAGGCTTCCAATTCACGGAAAGCTGCCTGATCCAATTTCAGGGTACCGGCAATCTTCTTCATGGATTTGATCTGCGCGTTACCACCTACTCGGGATACGGAGATACCTACGTTGATCGCAGGACGGATACCAGAGTTGAAAAGGTTGGTCTCCAAGAAGATCTGACCGTCTGTAATCGAGATTACGTTAGTCGGGATGTAGGCAGAAACGTCACCAGCCTGAGTTTCGATGATCGGAAGTGCAGTCAAAGACCCACCACCTTTCACCAAATGCTTGATTGATTCTGGCAGATCATTCATTTCCTGAGCGATCTTATCAGACTTGTTGATTTTCGCAGCTCTCTCCAGCAATCTGGAGTGAAGGTAGAATACGTCACCTGGATAGGCTTCACGTCCCGGAGGTCTTCTGAGAAGCAAAGAAACTTCACGGTATGCAACCGCTTGCTTGGAAAGATCATCATAAACAACCAAAGCAGGACGACCGGTATCTCTGAAAAATTCACCGATCGATGCACCTGTAAACGGTGCAAAGAACTGCATTGGAGCTGGATCAGAAGCCGGAGCCGCTACGACCACGGTATAAGGAAGAGCGCCGCCTTTTTCCAAAGCTGCTACTACACCCGCAACAGTCGATGCTTTCTGACCGATCGCAACGTAGATACAGAATACTGGCTCGCCTTTTTCGTAAAATTCTTTTTGGTTCAAGATCGCATCGATTACCACGGCAGTCTTACCAGTCTGACGGTCACCGATTACGAGTTCTCTTTGTCCTCTACCGATTGGAATCATCGCATCGATAGATTTGATACCTGTCTGAAGAGGCTCAGTAACCGGCTGACGGTAGATTACACCCGGAGCTTTACGCTCCAATGGCATCTCGTACAAGTCACCAGTGATTGGCCCTTTGCCGTCGATTGGGTTACCCAAGGTATCCACGACGCGGCCAAGCATGCCTTCACCCACTTTGAGGGAAGCAATCTTCTTCGTTCTTTTTACGGTATCGCCTTCTTTGACTCCTTTGGAATCGCCGAAAAGTACAGCACCGACATTGTCTTCTTCAAGGTTCAGAACCATTGCTTTCAGACCATTGTCGAATTCAAGCAATTCGCCCGCCTGAGCTTTGGAAAGTCCGTAGATTCGAGCTACACCATCCCCTACTTGGAGGACTGTACCTACTTCTTCAAGTTCGGCTGCAGTTCTGACACCCGCGAGTTGTTCTCTCAGGATTGCCGAAACTTCATCAGGTCTTACTTCTGCCATGTTATCGTCTATTAATGCTTTTTAGATTTTGCTTTCGTAATGATTTTGCGAAAACTCGTTTCGCAACACTCTCAATTTGCTGCTCAAAGATTCGTCCAGCTGTCTGTCGTTGACTTTCAGGACAAAACCACCGATCAGATCTGGATTGATTTTCTCGGTCAGCTTCACTTCCTTCATCCCGGAAATCTCCAGGACAAGCTTGGTGAACTCAGCGCGGAGCTTTTCATCCAAAGGAAAAGTGGTAGTCACTTCAGCCACCTGGATCGAATTGTGAAGCTGATAAAGAACCTGGAACTCCCGGGCGATATCTGCCAGCACCTCTGCTCTTCCTTTTCGGCAAATGATCTCAAAAAAGGAAAATGTCGCTTTAGTCGCGCCTTTTTTCTCATAGAGCGCCTTCAAGATCGCCAGCTTTTTTTCGGAGCTAATGATCGGACTTCTCATCGCCAGCTCCAAGTCTCTGTTGGACTTAGCCAACTTGGCCAAGTGGAGAAAATCCTGATACACTGCTTCCAATTCACCTCGTTCGATGGCAAGATCCATCAGAGATTTGGCATAAGCGTATGCTACTCTTTGGTTTGACATGAGGGCTTAGTTAAGCTTGATATCTTTTATGAATTCGTCCACAAGCGCTTTTTGCGATTGCTCATTAGACAAATTCTTTCTCAGCAATTTCTCGGTGACTTCCAGTGTCAAGATTGCCACTTGGTTTTTCACCTCGGTCAACGCTGCTCTCTTTTCGGTTTCGATCACGGCTTTTGCATTCTCGATCTGCTGAGCGGCCACTTTTGAGGCTTCGTTTTTGGCATCTTCAATCATCTTGACAGAAGCTTCCTGAGCTTTTTTCAAGATAATATCGCGCTCCAAACGGGTCTCCTGAAGCAACTTTTCGTTGTCAGCTTTCAAATTTGCCATCTCGTTTCTGGCTTGTTCAGCTGACTTCAGTGCGTTCTCGATGCTGGTTTCCCGTTCTTCCAAAGCTGCAAGCAACGGCTTCCAAGCGAATTTGATGAGAAGGAAAAGCAAACCTAGGAAGCCGAAGAGCTGCCAGAAAATTAGACCGGAACCTGGGGTTATTAAATCCATGGATAGAGGAGATTTATTTCAGATTGTTCAATAGAAAATAAAGAAAAGGGAAAGGCCTAGCGCCAATCCCTTTCCAATTTGTTTTAAGCGATGCCCGCGATGTTTAGCGCGATCAACAAACAGATTACTGCTGCGAACAGGGAAACAACCTCGATCAAAGCGGCAATGATCAACATTGCACCTTGGATCTTACCGGCAGCTTCTGGCTGGCGAGCAATAGCTTCCATTGCCTGACCACCGATACGACCGATACCTAGGCCTGCGCCAATCGCAACAATACCTGCACCGATACCAGCTCCCATTAGAGCGTAACCAGCAGTCAACAAGATAGACATTAACATAAGTGTATGATTTATAAATTGAACAAAGAAATTTCTACTTAATGATGATCGTCATGCGCGTGTTCGGCCACTGCACCACCGATGTACATCGCTGTAAACAGCGTAAATACATAGGCCTGAATCGTGGCTACGAGCAATTCGATGATATTGATAAAGGTCACCATGATCGTACTCACGATGCCGATGGAGATCGACTCGAAGATGAACGCCAAAGCGATGAAACCCAAGATCACGATGTGACCCGCTGTGATGGCGACAAAAAGTCGAACCATCAAGGCGAAAGGCTTGGTAAACAAACCGATGATCTCCACCGGCACGATGATGAGCAACATCGGAATCGGCACGCCCGGCGTGGCGAATACGTGCTTCCAGTAGTCTTTATTTCCGCTGACGTTGGTGATGATAAAGGTCAAGACCGCCAAAGTCAAGGTCACGGCGATATTTCCGGTGATGTTGGCAGCGCCAGGCAAAAGCCCCAACAGGTTGCCAAACCAGATGAAAAGGAACAGTGTAATCAGGTAGGGAACGTACTTCTTGTATCTCGGACCGATAGACTTGTGGGCGATCTCGTCCCGGACGAAGATCACAATCGGCTCGATGATGGCGGCTGCACCTTTTGGAGCTACAGGGCCGTTCTTCTTATAGTGAGATGCCGCAGACAGGGACACATAAGCCACCACGAAGATGACGATGAACATCATCACGACGTTTTTGGTAATCGAAAAGTCAGTGAAGCTACCTCCGTCTACACGACCCAGATGATCGTGGTCATCGATGAAATATCCCTCGTGAGCGAACTCTTTGCCGAAGGCATGGGTTTCATGGTCTTGGAAATCGGTAGACATGAAAAACTCCAATCCACGGTCTCCAGAGTAGACAATGACCGGAAGGGGAAGGGTCACATGGGTATGTCCGAAAGTCGCAAAGTGCCACTCGTGTGAATCAACCACGTGATGCATGATAAAACTCGTCTTGTCTTCTTCTGACTCAGATGCAAGAGCAGAGCTGTTGAAACCCAGCAAAAATGCTGAAAATAAAAGACTTAGGGCTAGTAGTTTACGCGTCATCAACTCTTTTTTTGAGGGCTACTTCGAAATCGGCCGCAAGTTAGCCAGAAAGGTGTAGATATCAAAAACTAAGTAGAACAAAAAAACTACAAAGAAGTCGGCTATAAACAGAAGAATATTCTCCATTTGAGGCCAAACTTCGATCCCAATGAAGGTAAGTGAGGCTATAAATCGTAGAATCATTGCTAAAACCATGATTTGAAAAAAGCTATCTGCAAAGCTTTTCAATAAAAACGCATTGAGTAAGCTGATCAAAAAGGAAAGAACGACCATAAAACCCACGATTTCCCAGATCTTAGGATGAATAATAACCGGCAGCGCAAACTGCAGGATCAAGATCAGAACTATCAACCCTGCAGTGACGATCAGAAGGCGGAGGTGGCTATTTTTAGGAAGGGTCATCTTCGGATTTTTGCCCAAAATTAGCCCATTTTTTTAAACCTGAATTTCGAACCTTGCTGGTCTAGCTTCTAAAATCTTGTGTCTGCTATCTTATTTGTCCCGCTTCATCTGAACCCACAACTGATAAAAAGCTACAAACACCGAAAAAAAGCAAAACACCAGAATCCAAAGGGGAAATTTCATCTCAGAGCGCTGCTGTAGCCAATAGCCCAGGTAAGTACCTGCAGCGATGATTCCAAAAAGTTGAAAGGAAATCCCAATGTACTTGACATAGATTGGAGGCCCCTCCTCTCCTTCCTTTTTCTCCTTCATCTTTTCCATAAAAGTGAATTTATCTAAAATCAGCTGCAATGAACATTCCAAAATGACTCACAGGTAAGATTTGCGCTTTTATTGCGTTCGGTAAGTAAGTTAAAAAGGCTATTTTGGTACTCAATTTGGGTGAATTCAGAAATGAGAAGATTTTCCGGTCTGGCAGTAGTTGTGTTTATTTTTTTAGGGGCGTGTTCCTCTGAGCGCAACACGTTTACTAACAGGGCCTTCCACAATCTGACCTCGCATTTCAACGCCTACTACTTGGCAGATGTCAAGATCAAGGACGTAGAAAATCAGGTTCGGGCTAACTACAAGGAGGATTTCACCCAGGTGTTACCCGTCTTTATCCCGATCGATTCTGCCACGATACAGTTAAATAAGGAGAAGCTGGATTCGGCACAGGAGCTTTCCTCCAAAGCAATTGACTGGCACCGGATTTCCAAATGGGTCGATGACAGCTACTACCTTCTGGGCAAGATCGACTACCTCCAAGGCCAGCAGGACGACGCTTTGAACGCTTTCAAGTACGTCAACAGCAAAAGCAAAGACAAGGACCTCCGCCATCAGTCCCTCATCAGTCTGCTACGGTTGTATGTAGACAAGCGGGAGTATGAAAACGCCAACTTCACCATAGACTATTTATCCAAAGAGACAGAGATAAGCGATGAAAACAGGTTTACGCTTTTCAAAACACTCGCCTATTATTACGAAACACGAATAGATCAAAACGGGGTGATTGGTGCACTCGACAGAGCCGTGGAATATTCCCCTGACAAAAAGGAAGAGTCGCGGATCAATTTCATACTCGCTCAGCGCTATCAAAGAGAGGGCTTGGATGCACTGGCGTATGACTATTATCGAAAGTCCCTCGAGGGCAATCCTCCCTACGAAAGGAGCTTTTTTGCAACACTCTACGCGCAGCAGGTAGCAGAACTGGATAAATCAAAGGATCTCAAAAAAGTCCGCAACTACTATGACGAACTCTATAAGGATCCAAAAAACAAAGATCTCAAAGACGTGGTGATCTATGAGCGGGCGCTTTTTGAAGAAAAGCAGGGGGACGTTCCGCTCACCGTCCAACTACTGCATCAAGCTGCCAAGGAACCCGGAAGCAATCCCCGGTTGAAAGGTTACATCTATCAAAAACTTGCCGCCATCAACTTTGAGGAATTCAAAGACTTTCGGGCTACCAAATACTACCTAGACAGTGCATTGACTTTTATTAAGGAAGACGATCCGGTTGCGATCGAAATCCAGGAGCAGAAGACGACTTTGGATCAGTATGTCTTCCATGTAGAGCGCATCCAGCTGAATGACAGTTTGGTGGTCATCGCGGAGATGAGTCCAGATCAGCAGATGGCAATCGCACAGGATTACATCGAAAAAGAAGAGGAAAGGCTTATCAGTGAAGCGCAGGCCAAAGAGCAACCCAAGAACTCCAACATCTTCAACAACCTTTTGGCTTTTAGCGGGAAGGATCCCGGGGCAAGTTTCTACTTTGACAATGGCGTAGCCATGCAGCAGGGCGCGATTGAATTTAACCGGACTTGGGGCAATCGGCCACTGCAGGACAATTGGCGAAGACGGGCGGCGAGTTTTCAGACCGTCCAGCAGGATTTGCCCACAGCAGCACTGGATTCCCTGGCTCCCTCAGAAAATCCGATTCTGGCCGGCCTACCGACCATGGAAAGCCTTTTGGCGAAAATCCCCAACACTCCAGAGCAACTTTCCCAACTCAACGGAGAGCTCGAGGAATCTTACTTCGAGCTCGGCAAGCTGCTTTACTTTGATCTGGAAGAAATCGAACCAGGCATTGACAACCTAGAGACGTTGATTAGAAATTATCCCAATACCATCCGAAAACCTGAAGCCTATTACCTGCTTTATCTTGGACAAAAAGACTCCGGAGGGAATTTCGAGCAATATGTCGGCCGTCTAAACAGAGAATATCCGGAGTCGCAATACACTTATTCCGTCAACAATCCAGACGCAGCTTCGGGTAACCTCGCAGCCCTGGAATCGTCCAAAGGATACGAGGAAGCCTATAATAGTTACTACGCAGGCGACTATCAGAAGGCCCGGACAGTGATCAAATCCACGCTCGAGGGATATCCACTCACCCGAAATACCGAGAAATTACTTTTGCTCGACATCATGGTCACCGGCAAACTGGAAAGCCGGGACAGATTCAAAGGCAGACTGGAATCGTATATCGAAAATACGAAAGATCCTGCGCTGGTCAGTTTGGCAAGAAATATGCTCAGACCGCTATTGTCTAGTGAAGAGCTGGCGGCTTTGGCACCAAAGGACAGTACTGCGATTGATTCGACACAGCTTCAGGCAAATCTTGAAGCTGAAAATCAACCCAAAGAAGTCCCAGCAGATTCCCCGTATAAGCTGAACGAATCACAAACCCATATCTTTGTGATTGCTTTGAGCCGATCAGAGGCCGACGCGGCGAAAAATCTGTTGGGTGATTTGGAGAACTTCCATGCCAGCAACTACCCCAACGCCCGTCTCCGCACCGGGAATATGAACATGAGCCAAGAAAATGCGATATACATTATAAGTCCCTTTTCAAACGCCGAGAAAGCAAAAGAATACTACGGAAAGTTTACGACCGATTTCAAATCAGAAGGATTGCCCGAAAATGCGAAAACAAACGCCTTCTTTATTTCTATCGAGAATTTTCAGACGTTAAATAAATCCAAAAATCTGGAAGAATACCGAACCTTCTTCCGCACCATATACCAGTAACACACTATGTCAAAGACTGCCAAAGCCACAATCCCCGATTGGGCCGGTAAAACCATAAAATACCTCTGGATCGCATTTATCGGAGGTGTGATTTTCTTCATCCTCTTCGTCTGGATGGTCAGCATCAATTTCCTTGGATTATTTGGATCGCTTCCCGATTTCAAGGCATTGGAAAATCCGGACAGCGAACTGGCATCCGAACTCTATTCCGCGGATGGTTTTCTACTTGGCACCTATGCCCGAGAAAACCGCAGTCCGGTCAGCTACGAGGAGCTTTCACCAAATCTCGTCCGTGCATTGATTGCCACCGAGGATGTTCGCTTTGAAGACCATTCCGGAATCGACATGATTGCCATGCTTCGCGTATTTGTGAAGTCGATCTTGCTTGGACAGGACGCCGGGGGAGGATCTACGCTGAGCCAACAAACTGCCAAAAACCTTTTCAAAACCCGTACAGACGCTTCTCAAGGAGTTTTAAGCTCGATCCCTGGGCTAAGAATGTTGATCATCAAAACCAAGGAGTGGATCGTGGCCACCCAGCTCGAGAAATCCTATACCAAAAACGAGATTCTGACTTTGTACCTCAACACTTCAGAATTCGGATCCAATGCATACGGGATCAAGACTGCCGCCGGGACTTTTTTCAACAAGCTGCCTTCGGAACTTTCCGTGCAGGAAGCGGCCGTGTTGGTAGGTCTCTTCAAAGCGCCAACCTACTACAGCCCAGTCTTTAATCCCGAAAACTCCCTGAGACGGCGAAACACCGTCCTTTCCCAAATGGAAAAAAACGGCGATCTGGACGAGGCCGCATACGATTCTATCTCCCAATTGCCGATCGAACTCGACTATCGGGTCAGAAACCAAAATCACGGTTTGGCGACCTATTTCCGAGAAATAGTCAAAGCAGATCTAATCAAATGGACCAAGGAAAATCTCAAATCCGACGGTTCTTCTTATGACCTTTTTGGAGATGGATTAAAGATTTATGTCACCATCGACAGTAGAATGCAGCGGTATGCGGAGGAAGCGGTGCAAGAGCACATGACCGATTTGCAAAAATTGTTTTTCAAAGACATGGGAAAAAGAGACCCATGGATCGATGAAAGTATGCAGGTCATCCCCAATTTTATCGAAAACGCAGTCAAGAGAACAGAAGCCTATCGTCTTTTGAAAGTCCGATACGGCGATGATACTGACTCCATCGATCTTAAGCTGAATGAAAAAAAGAAGATGCGAATCTTCTCTTGGGAGGGAGAGATCGATACACTCATGAGCACAATGGACTCGATGAGATACTATAAAAAGTTTCTCCAGGCAGGCTTCATGAGCATGGACCCACATACGGGACACATCAAAGCTTGGGTGGGAGGTATTGACCACAAGTACTTCAAGTTTGACCACGTGAAGCAAGGCAAGCGACAGCCCGGATCTACGTTCAAGCCATTCGTCTATGCCGCGGCAATCGAAAACGGCTACAGCCCTTGCTACTCGGTGGTCGATCAGCCGGTAGAAGTATATATTCCAGGCCAGCCAGCCTGGAGCCCGTCCAACGCAAACGGGAAATTCACCTACGAAAAGATGACGATCCGTAAAGCAATGGCCGAGTCGGTAAACTCAGTCACGGCTTATATGATGAAAAAACTCAGTCCAAAGATCGTCATGGAGACCGCCAGAAGAATGGGCGTAACCAGTGACCTGCAGGAGGTACCTTCTTTGGCCTTGGGTGTCAATGACGTTTCTGTCTTCGAGATGGCCGGAGCCTTTGGGACTTTTGTCAACAAAGGCGAGCATACGACACCATATTATATCGACCGAATTGAGGATAAAAACGGTAACGTGATTCAGCAGTTTACACCACGTAAGAAACCTGCCATGAGCGAAGAGCACGCCTACCTGATGCTCTACATGCTTCGGGGAGGATTTGAAGAGGAGGGCGGAACAAGTCAAGGCGTACCTTGGACTTTGAGAGCTGGGAATGAGCTCGGCGGCAAAACTGGAACTACCCAAAACGCCTCAGATGGTTGGTACATGGGTCTGAGCAAAGATCTAGTTTCGGGCACTTGGGTTGGGGGCGACGACCGTGCTATCCATTTCAGAAGCTGGATCAATGGACAAGGAAGCAAAACCGCAAGGCCGATTTGGGTTAAGTTCATGTCAAAAGTCTACGAGGATGAAAGCCTGGGCTATACCAAAGGGCCATTTCCAAGACCGGACCGGCCATTGAGCATCGAGATCGATTGTGACCGCTACGAGCAGGACAGCCAGCGCTTTGCGGATTTTGACTACGATGCCAAAAAGAACGATTTCTAAATTTCATATTTGAAAAGATCCTAATGGAAAAACAGCCTGATTCACGGGCTGTTTTTTTTAATTTTAACCCATGCAGTCCTCCTCCTTTTCGCCCGAAGAACACCTCCAACTTCCGGATCATCCTGGTGTCTACAAGTATTTCAATGAAGAGAACGAGCTGATCTATGTAGGCAAAGCCAAAAGCTTAAAAAAGCGGGTCAGCAGCTACTTCAACAAAAACTCCGGGGTGAATCTGAAAACCCGGAGGATGGTGAAGGAAATCCGAATGATCGAAATCACCCTCGTCGACAGTGAACTGGATGCTTTGCTTTTGGAAAACAATCTGATCAAAAAGACCCAGCCCCGATACAACATCCTCCTGAGGGACGACAAGACCTATCCCTATCTCCTGATCACTAAAGAGAACTTTCCGCGAATCTTTCAGACTCGAAAGATCATCCCCAAGAGAGGAACTTACTTCGGGCCATTTGCAAGTGTAAAAGCGATGAATAACGTCCTGGACCTCATACGGGAGCTATTTACCATCCGGACCTGCAAGCTTGATCTTTCGCCCTACAAGATCGACGAAGGGAAATACAAGGTCTGTTTGGAATACCACATCGGCAATTGTCAGGGACCTTGCGAAGGTCACCAGCGGGAACCCGCCTATCTCAAGGATGTCGAACAGGCCAAGCATATCCTCAAGGGAAACCTCGGCGTCGCAAAGACCTATTTCAAGCAAGAGATGCAGACATTCGCCGAAAATCTCGAATTTGAGAAAGCGCAGAAGATGAAGGAGAAACTGGATTTGCTGGAGAAATATCAGTCCAAATCCCTGATCACCAGTCCGAGCATTCAAAACCTGGACGTCTGTACGCTCGTGTCTGACGACAAATTTGCCTACGTCAACTTCATGCGGGTGAAAAACGGAGCAATGATCACTTCCAAAAACGTCGAACTCAAAAAGCGACTGGATGAAAGCGACGAAGAATTGCTGATCACCGCGCTGGTGAGACTCCAAGACCAGTTTCAAAGTGATGCAGACGAGATCTTGATCAATATAGAGCCAGAAAATCCGATCGAGGGCCTCAACCTCGTCGTCCCAAAAATTGGCGACAAGAAAAAGCTCATAGAGCTCTCGCTGAAGAATGCGCTCTATTACAAAAAGGAAAAAGCGCTTCTCCAAGGCCTCAATCAAGACAAAAAGGAACGTGTCATCCGCCAACTCCAACAAGATCTCAGTCTTCCTGACCTCCCGGACCACATCGAATGCTTCGACAACTCGAACATTCAGGGCACAAGCCCCGTGGCGAGCATGGTTTGCTTCTTGGGAGGCAAACCCGCGATAAAAGAGTATCGACATTACCACATCAAAACTGTCGAGGGACCAAATGACTTTGCCAGTATGAAGGAGATCGTGACGAGGCGTTACAGACGACTGCTGGAGGAGGAGAAGCCCTTTCCAAAGCTAGTAGTGATCGACGGTGGCAAAGGGCAGCTTTCCTCAGCGGTAGAAGCACTTCAGGAGTTGGGTGTATACGGTAAGATGCCAATCATAGGAATTGCAAAGCGGCTGGAAGAGATCTATTTTCCCGGCGACTCCTATCCCATTCACATCGACAAAAAATCAGAAAGCCTCAAACTACTTCAGCGAATTCGCGATGAGGCCCACCGTTTTGCCATCACATTCCACCGGAAAGTCCGGAGCAAAAACGCCTTTGGTACCCAATTGACCGGAATTCCGGGGATAGGCGAAACCACAGCGGACAAGCTTTTGAAGCACTTCAAATCGATAAAAAAATTAAAGCTGGCTACAGAAGCGGAGCTGACCGAAGTGATTGGTAATCCCCGAGCTAAGGCGCTGCTAGAATGGATGGAAAAAGAAAAAGGGGCCTGAGCCCCTTTTCTATTTTACCACTCCCAGAGGGAGTTTTCAAATTCTAATAGCTTGTATTCAAACTCAAGCGAATTCAGGTAGGCTTGCATCTCCGGACTCGGATGATCGGCCTGTACCAAATCTGCTATCAGCGCATCGTCTGGATTTGTAAATCTACGGACAACCGACCTAAACAGTCTCGATTCAAAAGCTTCATCGTAAGTCAGGCTCTTTGAAAGGTTCTGGAAATTAATCCACCTAGCTGTAGGATGATTCTTGAAGTAGTTCACAAAGTCCTTGTAGCGGATAAATGCCACCGACTTCTGACCGGCATTGGAGTTGGTCTGGGATGGCATTACCAGCTCGATGTATTTGATGTCAAATACCAGATCCGAGTGATGTCTGTCAAAGACAAAGTCTTCTTTGAAATCAAGATAATAAAGCTGTTTGGAGAAAATAGAGTCACCGTTGGCGGAGATCCAGAAGTTGTCCTGAAACTCGGCAATGGAAAGCGGCTTGGTAAAATCCGCATCTGCAAAGACCTCCAATGCATTTTCATCAACCACAGCCTTGTAGATATGGTTGATAATCCCGTTGGCTTTGTTGTCCCCAGCACCGTATAGTGAAAGATTGTATTTTTCTCTCAAGTCAATTCTTCTCCAGACAGAGATTTGATACATCTTGTCATCATCCCTGATCCGCTTCGCTGAGTAGACAGTATCCATGGAAAACTGGCGATCACCAAATCCAGAAGGAGTGACACTCGTAGCCACCTGAGCAGTGGTACTGAGCGGAATCAGTCCTACGCCTACCAAAAGCGCCAAGAAGATGTGTTGCACAAATCGTTTCATAACTTATTAATTTTAATCAAATCGCCTATTTAACGGCAATTCTCTTGATTTCTCTTAATTCAGAGTTGATTTTATTCCCTCTGAAGTTGGTTCTAGTCACTTGGGTGACGCGCACTACGATGTCATCACCTGGTCTTGCGCTCTCCAAAAGCGACCGCATGCTTCCACCAATCGGAACTGTCTGACGGGGAACCTCACTTCTAAGCAAAACCAGTTCTCCACCAGTCACCTCAAATTTGGAATCTTTCGCCATTGTACGGGCGAAGGTCGGCTCCGGTACAGCGACTACCTTCATACTGTTCAACGTATTCAAAGCTTGAGCTTGGCTCATGTCCAATTCGCTGCCATTAGATCCAACGACTCTGATCGTCGGTGCAGGCACCGGCTTGATATCAAACGCCACGTCACCGATTTTATTTCCTCCACTGCTGACACCGATGGTCACTTTGCCAGATCCACCAGGGACCACGGTAAGTTGTCCCGGCTTGCTTCCTTTAATAGATTGACCATTGCTAACGGCAAACTCAGGAGAATAGGTGTTCCCCAATGCAGGAACCTCAATCAACAGCTCGTTAGCGCAATCTGCGTAAAGTTGCTGAACCACTTCCGACGAAACTTTGATGATCGGTTGTGCTACGAAGTACTCGTATTCCACCGGAATCACTTGGTCTTCGCCGCCTACATTGGTTACGATTGATCCTGTCAATACTTGTCTAGAAAGACCTTTATCGTCGTATTTTCCAGCAGGAGCTACTGTAAATTCCACTTTACCAAATCCGTTCTCCACTGGTACTGCGCGCCCGCCCAATGTCATGGTTGGTGCAGCAGAAGAAGAGGCCGAAGCGATAAACATGTCACCTTGGAACTTGGTACCCGCTGCAACCACATTCGAAACTGCTGCGATCTTACCTTCCAAGATATCCGCCTTGAAATAGAAAGAGCCCAATGTGCTGGAGATCTGCGAAAGGGACTCACTTTCGATATTCAAGACTTCGTTTTGAAACTGCGAAAGCAAAGCCATTACGGCTCCTACCGGAGACTTTACAAAGTTCAGATTCACAAAGCTTTTACCTCTAACATCTCTGTCATTGGCAAAAATCTCTATGTCCTTTGCATCCAGCGCGATTGGCTTAAACGCTACACCAGTGATTCCCACCCCACTTAGGATCTGGGAAACTTGGGTAGGATAGGCATTCAATTTCGCCTGCAATTCCTCTCCTCTACCCGAGTTAGCAAACATATTTCCAGAAATCTCCGTGTTTTTCAACGCCGAATTGACAAAGTTCCCCTCCTCATTTTTAGCATTGGAAGTTGCAATCAGCTCTTGCTTAAGCTCTTCGAGGTATGTGTAGATTTCGGATGTTGCCGCTCGTACTTGCTCTGATGCGGCTACTTTGGGCACATCTCTCGGATTATTTCCTTGATCTTCTACTGTCGCCTTAATTGAGGTGACGGTGTTTTGGTTTTTTGAAATGAAATTTCTGGAAGTCCGCTCCATCCCATCATTGATGAGGACGAACTTCTGAAGAATCTGATTACTTACCTGGAGGGCCAATAGGGCCGTCAGTACCAGGTACATCATCCCGATCATCCGCTGTCTAGGTGTTTCTTTAGCTCCTGCCATCTTACTAGATTATCTTATTTAGAAGTGTGTAGGACAAATTAACCTTTCATAGCGGATAGCATTCCACCATAGATTTTGTTGAGAGAACTTACGTTTTGGTTCAGTTTGGACAGTTCATTTTTGAATGCCTCAGTTTCTTTACCAGCTTCAGCAATACCCTGCATTGCGACAGCCATGTTGCTATAGAATTTATTCAATGTCTTCACATGGCTGTTTGCGTCCTGGAGCTCCATTTCGTAGACTGAGTTCAGCGCAGTAAGGTTTTTGGTGACAGTCACCACTTGCGCGTGATACGCTTTAGCATCCTGAGAAGCAGCAGACATTTCAGTAAGAGCAGCAGCAGTTTTGCTATAAGATACGTTCATATCCACCAGGGTTTTGGCGGCAGACTTTACGTTGGTAGCGTATTCATTGGTAGCGACAGCAGCATCGGAAAGATTACCCATTTTCTCGGCTGAAGTAGCAAGATTTTGCATCCCCTTACCCAAGCTTTCGATCAATTCCGGGCCGATTTTAGCTTTCGAAAGCATGTCATCCAGTTTAGCGGAAACGTCGTCACCTTTGGCTTTTCTAGGCGCGCCTTCGCCCAGTTCCGGATAGATCTTACTCCAATCCATTTCTTCCTGTCTTGGCTCAAATGAGGAAAGGAAAAAGATAATCGCCTCTGTGGTCAAACCCACCCCGATCATAATGTTGGCAAATTGCCAATCGAGGATTTTGAACATCGCACCGAGGATTACGACAGCTGCACCAATACCATAGATTTTCGGCATGATGCTGCTATAGAACTTAGCTTGAAAGGAGTTGCTGTTGCTAGCCATTTGTAAAGTGTAAATTAAGGTTAAGGTTTTGTCTAATTGAGGGGTGGATTAACGTTTTGTTCTTTTGCTGGATTTGACGTCCATCGATCCAGATCTTCCCATGAAGGTCATCGCGGTACGGAATCCAATGTGGGCTTGGGCTACATCTTGATATTCGTAAGTTCTCGTGGAAGTTTCCAAGTAGTGAGCGATATCTTTCCAGCTACCGCCTCTTACGATTTTTCTTGGTTCGTTCGGGTCATCATACACAGGATCCAAATCCCAGGTATCAACTCTGGACGTCGCTTTATATGCATCCAATACCCACTCAGCAATATTTCCTGACATGTTGTACAACCCGAAGCCATTTGGAGAGAACACATCAACTGGTGCCGTATATGCAAATCCGTCGTCGATGTAATTTCCTCTGCCCGGCTTGAAATTGGCCATCAGGCAACCTCGTTTGTTTTTCAGGTAAGGACCGCCCCACGGGTATTTAGCTACATCCTTCCCGCCTTTTGCAGCGTATTCCCATTCAGCCTCTGATGGAAGTCTAAATGAGGGCGCATCAAAGTCCGATTCATCGTTTGCTCTCAGGTGGTAGGTTCTCCATTCGCAGTACTGCTGAGCCTGATCCCAAGTGATCCCCACCACAGGATAGTTGTCAAAAGCCGGATGGTCAAAATAGAACTCCATCAGCGGGTCGCCGTAGTGATAGGAAAAGCTGGTAGACCACACAGTCGTGTCAGGTCTTAGCTCATCGTAATTAAACGTCGGAGGATCTTTTAGCGTCGTCGGAGTACCTGTCGCGAGCTCTCCGTTCTTTACAGCTTCCAAAAACTGTCGGTATTTATTATTGGACACTTCGTATTTGTCCATGAAAAACTCTGAAATGGTGATCTGCTTGTTCATGGCAGATTGAGTATAGGCGATATCTTCGTCAGATTGTCCCATCCAAAAAGTACCCGCCTTTACAGGCACCATATCGATCGGAAGGTTTTGCTGCCAGCTGGCGCGCTTTGGAACCCCTGTCACCTCACCACGTCTGTTGGCCTTGTCACTCGCCGAACCTTTCTTATTAAAAAGCCCGCAACCCGGTAACAATGTCGCAATGGCCAAGCCCAATGTAATAGGCACTAGGCGGAGTTTCATTTCTTTATACATAAATGACGTTTTTGAAATCATCAATTTCTTGCCCAATCTAAAATCTTTTTAAAGATCGAAATTTAGATGAATTAGGCGCAATAATGCAAATAACCTGCCAATTTTAACCCTTTTTGTAAACCAAACGTTATGGGCTTCGCAGCTTCGCTTCAGTTTAAATTTAAGAAATTAAAATCTGAATCTCGGGGTTCTCTGAATCACCCGCTCCACTTCCCTATTTGATGTAGGAAGAACATACCTCAACATTAACTCATGGCTGGTAGGTGATTTGGCTTCCAATCCTCCTGTGACCAAATCGAAAGCATAACCCAATTTCAGTGAATTATCCCTTAACATACTGTAACCCAGGATCAAAGAAATAGACTCTTCTCCTCTATAGGATATTCCTCCGTTGATTTTATTTTGATGTGTTGCCATAACGCTCACATCGTAGGAAAAATTATTGAAGGATACTGCTTTAATCAGGAGATTTGGTTCTATTCTCAATTGACCAATTGGCCGTACACGGTACCCAAAAAGAAAGTACGAGTGATTTTTCAGCTGATTGGCGTAAGTAGCATCCCCAAAATCAAAAGTAGGCTGATTCAAGTGCTTCGAACTTAGGCCCAGATAATAATTGCCTCTGTCATATAATATCCCCGCTCCAAAGTCCAATGCAAGCTGGCTTTCTTTTCCTGACTGTGGCAAATTTGGCTCGGGATTCACCACGACCAGTTCACCATAGTCTAACGAGCTCGAAAACATCCCCACATATCCTCCGACGCTGAGTGTCGCCCGCTTGATTTTCTTGTGATAGGCCGCCTTGAGGTTGACCTCGAGGTTACCCGAAGCGCCAATTTGATCATTGACTATTGAAAGTCCATAGCCAATATTCTTGGCGTCCAACCTTCCCTGGGCTGTTATCAACTGGGTAACGGGAGCTCCTCCCTGGCCTGTGCTCGTGGAGTAACCCGCCCATTGAGAGCGGTGTAAGGCCGAAAATCGATACCCACTCTCCTTTCCCGCAAATGCAGGATTGTAGAACATGCCGTTGTACATGTATTGGGTAAACTGTGCGTCCTGCTGAGCTTGGGCGTATCCTGCACCTAAAAACAGAATCAATGAAATTCCCAGCTTTAAAAAATTATCCAATCGGCTTTTGGTAGTCATTTGGTTGAAGCGTCTCAATTTTAAACTAGTGTAGGAATTTAAACTGAAAAACCACAGCAAATGATTCTAAGATTTACAAATTATTGGCCTTTTTGATATAAAGTTCCAGCGCCCCCGTCATACTGGGAGCATTTGGCATCGGGGCTTCGACATCCAATATCAGCTCCATATCCCGAACAGCCTGTGCCGTCGTAGGCCCGAATGCCGCGATTCTCGTATTTCCCTGCACAAAATCGGGGAAATTGCTTTTGAGGGATTTAATACCCGAAGGACTGAAAAACGCCAGGATATCATACTTCACGTCCGCCAGGTCAGACAGATCTGCCGCTACGGTGTGATAAATAATGGCCTCTGTAAATGCAATTCCGTGCTTTTCCATATAGCCTGGGATATCGTCTTTGCGGATATCGGAGCATGGAAAAAGATATTTTTCGTTCTTGTGTTTTTTGAAATAATCAAAAAGATCCTCAGCAGTCTTTTGCCCCACGAAAAGCTTACGCTTGCGGATCACGATATATTTCTGAAGGTAATGCGCCGTCTGATCAGAGATACAGAAGTATTTCATTTCGGCAGGCATTTCGATCTTGAAATCCTTGCAGATCGCAAAGAAATGATCGATCGCATTGCGACTGGTAAAAATAATCGCTGTATGCTTCAGAATGTCGATTTTCTGCTTCCTGAATTCCTTGGGCGGAACCGGCTCCACTTTGATAAATTGCCTGAAGTCAATCTTGAGTTTATACTTCTCTGCCAATGCGAGGTAAGGGGAATTAGCATCGGTTGGCTTAGGCTGGGAAACTAGGATACTCTTTACTGGTTTAAAGCGATCTTTTGGAGCTGCACTCATGCTAATAGATTCCTTAATTATAGTTCGATACTCTCACTGACCTAGAGCCATAATCCATTTTGCTAGGATTAGAAAAGGCACTAATTCCGCGATGCAAAGGTAAGTAAATAAATGATATTTCTTAAAACTCAACCTACTCATCATAATCAGGAACAATCCAAGCACCCCGATAATGTAAAACCAGAAAAAGCCCGAAAATAGAATTGAAAAGGCTCTTTCAAGCCCACTAAAATTGTTTGACACAAAATACGCTCCCACCAACAATACTGCCGAACTGCCAAAAACAATCAATCTCAACAGGTAAAAAAAATGGGAGAACTCGGACTTGCCCAGATCGAACAGATAAGATAACAATCGAATGCCGATAAATTTGACAATTGTAAACAGCAACAACCCAAAAGCTCCAACCAGCCATATCAATAAAAGAGAGGAATAGTCTAGTCCGACCCAAGTGTCCAACCAATCTTTCCTGAATACTACCAATCCCGTGACTGCACCTTGGGAAATCATCATCGCCACGATCAAAACGTAGAAAATGACGTCAAAGGAAAAAAACTTTTGCAGGTTGCCACTGTCAGAGAAATCCTCCGCACTGATCACCGAAAGCGGCTGTAGCATCATGGCCAGGAGATACGGATAAGCCAATTTATAGAGCGCTATAAAGAACAGGATGATGAACAGCGCCGTAAAATAAAAGTCCTTTACCGGCTGCGGTACAAAGCGGCCGACTACCGGATTCCCTTCCGGGCCGATCAGCGTTTCGTCCAAATTATTTCTCCCAAGTACTTTCTTGATACTGGTCTTTTTGGGCCCAAGATTGGGACTTACTACTGTGACATCGACCAAATCCTTTCCAAATTCCGTCTGAAACTCTTTGACCGACCTGAAAAACACCGTGTCTCCCAAGGTCAACTGCCATAGTTTTCCATCAATAAAAACCGTCGATTTAGCTGGCAGTTTGATTCTGAGTTCGGATTCTGGGAAACTCTTTAAGTCAACCTTCAACTCCAATTGGTTGTTGCTCCCCAGCCAGGATTCCTCGCGCGCAGACCTCCATAGTCCGTCATAATTCTCCAAAATCTGGGCATTTGCGCCAAAACTCAGAGTAAACCAAAAAAAAACGAGCAACCGAACTTTAGGCATAGAATTAATTGAACCGCTAAAACCTGGCCAGATAGCCAAAATGGATTCTGGAATAGGAGAAAGACAAGGGCTGGGTGTTTGACTCGCCCAACGCAAACACAAAACTGAATAATCCTCCGTCAGTGTCCAAATTGATTCCCGTCCCAAATGAAAAAGGGTGATCAATTTTTTGGACTTCGTACGGATTGTCAAGGATCCCCATATCGGCAAACACAACCAGAAAGGAATTTTGGTCGAAAAACAGCCGCTGCTCGAAATTGATATACCCGAAGCGCTTTGCATAAAAATACTTCTCATTGAATCCCCGGATGCTCTTCAGCCCACCCAACCGAAACAGTTCATTCAAGAACAGATTTTCATTCTCCATAAAACCGCCCACGCCTCTGAGCCACATTCCCCAGGCCGGTTTGATGTAAATGTGCTTTTCACCGGAAAACCAGCCCTGGTATTGCGGAGTGGATGCGTCCAGCCCCGCGTACGCTTCCTCAGGCAGGCCGGTATTTTCAAGAATCTTCTTGTTGCCAAGGGAAAATTGCCCCTGAATCCTCGTCCCCCGTCTGGGAGACACAGGAGAGTCAAGCTTATCCCAATCCACACCGATCCCGTACTGATTCCATCGGTAGTCAATGGCCGAGGGCAGTGTTTGATCCGTCTCAAACTCCCCCACCGAAATCAAATCTCCGGCTTGCCTCCGGGTGAAAAAATTGAAATATCCCGCATCCGATATCCGATATCCAAAATCCAACTCAAATGTCCGATTGACAAAGCTGGAGTCTTGCTTTAGCAGCGAAAACCCAACTTCCACGTCCAGCGGAGACCTAAACACAAACGCTTCCTTGGCGCGTATCTCGAGCGATTGTGACTGAATATTGAGCCGCTGCCACTGGATCGAAAAATCACGCCCCTTCCCCGCTAAATGATACAATCGAAGATCCACTTCCCCGGTGATCAAAACTTTCCCAGGTTCATTTTCATTGGGCAAAAGCCCGATCACCCCGTCAAAAACATTGACTCTCCGGTCCTGAAGCGTAAAAATGGGGTTAGCCTGCTGGGTCTGAAAAGACAATTCCGGCGAACCTGCCAGCGTGAAATACGGCGACCTTTGGATCGTCTGCGCCGATTTGGAGAGTTGCTTTTGCGAAAAAGGAGCACCTGGGCGCAGCCCCGAGACCATTTGCAAATACGTGACCTTTGTCTTGCTTTCTCCCGCGATCGCCAGGCTGTCCCAGGTGATCAAAGGCCCCGGGGTATAATCCATCTGTCCAGAGAGCAAGCTGTCTCTGATCTGCAGACTGTCAAGTTTCAGTTCAGCAAAAGGATATCCGGAGTTCTCTGCGAGCTCGAGGCCCTTTTCTATCCATTGATATGGAGCGGCATAGCTTAGCTCAGGCTTCCCAAGTTGCTCCGTAAAAGACTCGGGCACATTCCCCAATTTAATTTCCGACCAGCGAAAGAGTCTGCCGGGCTCCCAGTTGAATACCAGCGTGTCGGTTTTGTAGGTCTCACCAAAGCTCCCTTCCAAAAAGCCCTGGCTTTGAAAGACTTTGGAAACCGAATCGGCCAGATGTTCGGCCTGGCTTCTCTCCGAAAAATCGCGGACTTCCTTACTTTGTCCATTTTCCAAATCATCCCAGCAGACTCTAAATACCGTCTGTCCAAGGCATGCAGCCTTTCCAAAAGTCAGTAAAAATAAGACCGTCAAAAACCGGGACTTCAAGGCACAATTGAGGATTGATTATATTCGCAAGTTAATTGAATTCACTTGGCAGGCATCTACATCCACATTCCATTTTGCAGGCAGGCTTGTCACTATTGCGACTTCCACTTCAGCACGAATCTGAGCGGCATCGACTCCCTGGTGGCGGCGATCGCGGAGGAGATCGCACTGCGAAAAGAATTCCTCCTCGGCCAGACCGTCGAAACAATTTATTTTGGAGGAGGCACACCTTCGCTACTTTCAGAGAAACAGTTGGGATTTTTGCTGGCAAAGATCCGGGACCATTTCGCTTTGGATCTGAAAGAAGTCACGCTGGAAGCCAATCCAGATGACCTTTCGGAGGAAAATCTAAACAACTGGAAGTCGCTGGGAATTGACCGACTCAGCCTGGGAATACAGAGTTTTCAGGAGGAAGTGCTTCGGTTTTACAATCGGGCGCACTCCGCCAAAGAGGCCTTAGACGCCATTTCCTCGGGCAGAAAAGCGGGATTCGAAAAGTTCTCTATTGATCTGATTTACGGTTTTCCGCACACTGACCATTCGCTATGGGAAAAAGATCTGGCGGAAGCACTGCGTCAGGATTCAGGTCATATCTCGGCTTACTCGCTGACAGTTGAGCCAAAGACCGCTTTGGGAAAATGGACCGAAAAAGGCCTATTTCAGCCCGCAGACGAAGACTTTGTCGCTGAGCAGTTTGAATGGCTACAAGAGCAGACCGACAAAGCGGGATATATCCAATATGAGATTTCCAACTTTGGAAAGCCCGGGCAATTTGCGCTGCACAACACCAACTACTGGAAAGGCACTCCCTATCTCGGTCTTGGTCCGAGCGCTCATTCTTTTGACGGAAAAAACCGCGGATCGAATCCCTCCACCAATCCAGGCTACATCAAATCTATCGGATCGGGAAAAATCCCTTTCGAAGCAGAACTCTCCTCGGTCGAAGATCAAGTCAACGACCGGATTTTGACGGGTTTGCGGACGGTTTGGGGGCTTTCACCGTCAGCACTCGACGAGGACTTTGGCATCGCACTTTTGGAAAGCAGGTCGAAGGAGATCGAGAAATTAGAAAAGCAGGGGTGGCTGATTTGGGACGGTAAAATCCTATCTTTGACCAAACGGGGAATGCTGCTGGCTGACAGTATCGCAGCCGAACTATTCATCTGAATCCATGAGTTACAATTCCAATCCAGGCAGAAAAAGAGAGGCCGCGCCGCTGGAGGCCGCATTCAATGAACTCCTGAAAGCCTACCGGCTCGAGGACAAGTTCAAAGAAAAACAACTGATCAGCAGCTGGGGGGAAATCGTCGGCAAGACGATCGCAGATCGCACTTCTTCTGTCTTTATCAAGGATAAAAAGCTTTTTGTAAAACTCACTTCCGGCCCGGTAAAGAAAGAACTGACGCTCAACCGCTCCAAAGTCCTGATCCTGATCGAAGAAAAAGTAGGCAAAGGTGTCGTGGAAGAATTGATTTGTCTTTGATTTTTTCTTTGCAACTTTTAACTCGGCTTCGCTGACTGAACCCGCAGGTTTTAAGCAGGATTAGTTCAGTTTCAGTATTATTGCCAAATCATTCTGATGGTCAAGCTACCCTCCATTCATATCGGCAAACTCAGCGTCCTCCTCGCCATTCTGGTTTGGCTGGCCCTGCTGTTTGTAGACTTGGTGAGACTTTTTGGGATCATCAACGAGATGGATTCGGGTATTTCTGACGAGATCACCTGGATTCTGGAGATTCTCTTTTTCTTCACGCTGTATGGGTTTTACAATTATTCCGTCGGCAAAAACATCCAAGGCGACTTTGTAAATCTCCTCTGGCGTGCCGCATCCACCGGCATCTTTGCCACTGGGATTGCCCTGATCACAGAGCTTTTTTACATCTCCATGGGAGATAGCAAGCTGGCGACAGAGCCCTTTCTCAAAAACTTCTTTTACCACGTAAATTTTGCCCTCACTGCGATTTTCCTGATTTCGTCGGCGTTGCTTTGGAAGCATCTGATCCTGTATCAGAAAAACAAAAAAGTCGTCCAACAATGGCAGACCTTCGAGTTTGCCATGCTTCTGGCGATGTTCTTTGTCTTTTTCAACAAAAACAACTTCGACTACAGCTTCCTGTTTGCGATGGTCATCCTCTTTGCGATCATCATCGTACTATCGGGCAACCTCAAGTGGATTCCTTACCTCACGTTCAAGGAAAAGTGGAAGTCGCTGCTTTTCCTTTTCTTGATGCTCGTCTGCACCGGCTACCTGTTCAAACGGCTATTGGCCTATGGAGAGGCCGAAATCTATCAGGTCAATCTTACGGACAACCTGTTCCTGATGGCCCTGTTCATGTTTATTTTCACCTACGCGCTTTTCAGCTTTTTGGTCACGCTGTTCAATCTCCCCACCTCCTCGGTGTTTGAGCAGAAGCTGACCGAAGCGATCAATTTTCAGCGTCTGAGCCAATCCATTCAGCCGGATGACGACGAAGAGCAGGTGTTGGATATCCTCCTGGACAGCTGCATGAGCGCCTCTTACTCTGATGGAGCTTGGATAGAGATCAATCCTGAAGGCCAAATTGAGGGCATCAATCAGTTGAGATTTCTGGATGAGGCAACTAAAGAAGAACTCTCCGAATTGATCAAAACCCAAAAGTCAGCCATTGGCTGGGCATCCACAGACCAGCCCGAGATGCTTCAGCCACTGCTGGTTCGTCTGGAACATCCCCGGTACGAATCGACGCTTCTCATCCCCCTGGTTATCAATAAAGTCGCCATCGGCCGCATGGTGCTTTGTAAAGAAGTGCGCGATGGGTTCAATAAGGAGATGGTCAATATCATCAGCACCTTTGTCCGGCAAGCATGTATCGCGGTGGAAAATCACCGGCTTCTCAACCAAGCCATCCAAAACGAGCGATATCAGGAAGAGCTCAAGATCGCTCAGCGCGTACAAAAGGCCCTCCTTCCTGCCAAGTTGGATCATCCGGATGAGTTCGACATTTGCGCGTTTTCCAACGCTGCGGATGAGGTCGGCGGGGACTATTACGACACTTATAAACTAGACGAAAACAGGTATGTGCTGATCATCGGGGACGTGTCAGGCAAGGGGACCTCGGCGGCATTTCACATGGCGCAGATGAAAGGCGTGTTTCAAAGTCTGATCCAGCTCAACCTCAGCCCTGCCCAATTCATGATCAAGGCCAACTCAGCCCTCGGTAAATGCCTGGAAAGGAACCATTTTATCACAGCTTCGATTTTCCTGATCAATATCGCCGAACAGAAAATATGTCACTCCCGAGCTGGGCACGTGCCGACCTTATTATACAAAGCCAAAGAAGCCAAATCGGACTATTTGTTTTCCGATGGGTTGGGATTGGGGATTTTAAGAAACAAGCAGTATGAAAATCACGTTCAGGAAGAAACCTTCGCCTATGAGTCGGGGGACATCCTGGTATTGATCACCGATGGAATCGTGGAGGCCAAAAACCAAAAGGGTCAGCAGTTCGGATTCGAGCGAATCAAAAGTCTGGTGGAAATCCACCACGACAAAAGCCCAAAAGAAATTCAAAACCAACTTATCGATTCACTTCACGTCTTTGTAGGGGGTGATGGCATGATCGAGGATGATTATTCGATGATGGTCGTAAAGTTTCAAAATTCCGTAGCCCAAACTAATCAGTAAAAGAATCCGTAAGCCATGCTTCGTCTGGAAAAAACAAAAGAAAATCGAAGTGACATCCTAAGCCTGTTTGGAGAAGTAGACGCCAGCAACTCCGTGATCCTGGACGAAGCGATTCAGGAACTCGTAGCCTCCGGCACCAAATCTCTGATCATTGACGGCAAAAATCTAGAGTACATTTCCTCTGCTGGGTTGGGCGTGTTTATGTCCTATCTGGAGGATTTCCAAGATCAGGAGATCAGTATGAAAATCTGCGAACTCACCCCGCGGGTATTTGAGGTGTTCAGGATACTGGGACTGGATCAACTGATCCCCATCTACCCGGACAGAGCAGCAGCATTTGCAGAATAACATGAAGTACAGACTGAACATCTCCTGCCAAACTTCGGCTCTTTCGGAACTGAGAGCGTTTCTCCAGCAGTCGCTGGGTGGAGCCACCTTAGACGAAATCGAAAAACACCAGGTCACCCTGGCGGTGGAAGAGGTCTGTGCAAACCTGATCATCCACTCTCACGGTTGCAATCCACAGGACATCATCCATCTGGAAGTCATCGATTCTGACCAAAAGTTAATCTTTGAAATCACCGACCAAGGCGAGGCTTTCAACATCCTGGATTACGAGGTTCCTGACCTCAAAAAGGTCATGGTGGAAAAACGCAAAGGCGGCTTAGGCATCATTTTGGTTAAGAAGATCATGGATGAGATCGAATTTGAATCCAAAAATGGCGTCAACACCTGCCGTCTGATCAAGTGGTTTCGATCCTAATTTTGGTTAAATGCCCCGCCAATAAGGCTTTCACCCCGAATTACTGATAAATTTGTAACATTGCACTTTAAATCGGCTATCCAGTACATGAATCACCGAACCGTTTCGGCCTTTGTAGTCACTCTTCAAGTTGCATTCCTGCTAAATCTCCCGCTTTCGAGCCTTGCTCAAAGCGCCAATGAAGCCCTGTTCATAGTCGGCGGAAAGCCCGTGGACAAGGACGAGCTGGTATACCTACTCTCTAAGGGGAAAAGCTCCGACACACAGACGCCCGGAGTCAGTCGGGAGGAATTTGAGGAAAATCTCGAACTGTTCATCAACTACAAGCTCAAAGTCCGCGAGGCAGAAGCCTTGGGAATGGAAGAAACTGAGGAATTTTCCAGAGAATTCGGCTCATTCAAAGAGACGCTGATCTACCCCTATCTCATCAAAAATTCCCTGGAGGAAGGAGAACTTCGCAAGGCTTACTCCCGAATGCAGGAGGTGGTGCGCGCGAGTCACATCCTGTTCCAATTCCCACCCAAAGCCAGCACGGAGGACAGTCTGATCGTGTTGAAGATGGCGCTGAAAGTAAAAGGTGAGATCGAAAACGGCGGCGATATCAACGAACTCGCTGTCCAGTATTCCGACGACCCTTCCGCCAAAGCCAACAAAGGAGACTTGGGATACTTCACAGGTCTTCAGATGGTACAGCCTTTTGAGGACGCGGCCTATACGCTCCAGGCCGGGCAGGTCTCTGACCCAGTCCTGACTAATTTCGGCTATCATATCATCAAAGTCCAAGATCGCCGACCTAATCCGGGGCAGGTGAGAGTATCGCATATTTTGGTGCGCTTTGACGCGGCAGACCTCACGCAGGAAGAAAACGCCCGACGAAAGATCTCTGACATCTACGCGGAAATCCAAAAAGAAAATACCGTCTGGGAAGACATCGTAAAGACCTACTCCGAGGATCCAGCGACCAACCAACGGGGAGGAATTCTTCCTTGGTTCGGTGTGGGAAGCATGATTCCCGAATTCGAAATGGGCGCTTTTTCCCTCTCAGAGGTCGGAGAGGTATCTCCTCCGCTCAAGACACAATACGGCTATCACATACTTCGACTGGAGGAGAAAAAACCCATCGCTTCTTTCGAAGAAATGGAGGAAAGCATCCGCTCCAAAATTTTGCGGGATTCCAGATCCGGAATGATCCACTCTCAGGTCGTCGCGATCCAAAAAGCCCGATATGGGTATGTGGAAGACGAGACGTCTGTCCGAAGCTTAACCCAAGCCCTGAATCCGGTGCCCAAGGCGAATTTTGCCAGCACTGTGAGCGGCCAATCCCTGGGCAAGTCTCCGCTGTTTACGCTACAGGGCAAAACTTACCTTGTGTCCGACTTGGTATCCTATATGGATGGAGAGGAAATAAGTCCGAAAATCAAGGGAGGCACGTTTGACATCTGGTTTGACCGATTTGTTTCGAAAACGTTGGCTCAGGCTGAGGAAAGCGACATCGAGGCAACCAACAAAGAATACCAAATGCTGCTCAAGGAATACCGCGATGGCATTTTGCTGTTTTCTCTGATGAATCAGGAAGTTTGGGAAAAAGGGATCTCTGACTCACTGGGTCAGGTAGACTTCTACCGGCAAAATATAGATCGCTATCAGTGGAAAAACCGCGTCGAAGCTTTCGTTGTCAAAGTCCTGGATCCGGCCCATACTGAAGCCGCCCGCAAGTCACTGCAAGGAAATGGCTACAGTCAGGAGGTAATCCAAAAATTCGAAGCCGACTATAAAGCGAACGCCACTTTGGCCTATCAGACCGAATCGGGCGTGTTCGAATATGCAGATCACCCGGTCCTGTCCAAGATTGACCCGATGCTTTCTTATCAGGAAGTCCAACTGGATGGCGCCTTGTATCTGATCTTGATTGGACAAAAAATGCCCGCCGGTCCGCGCAAATTTGAAGAGTCTCGGGGACTCGTAGTCCGGGACTATCAAGAATATCTCGACAAAAACCTGATCGAATCCCTCAAAACCAAATACCCCGTCCAGATCAATCCTCAGATTAAAGAAGAGGCATTTCTGGCACTGAATCAATAACTAAACGACGCCCTTCTGAGGGAGTAAAAGATTACCCAAACCCCATGAAATTTCTAAACCGACTTATTCTCAGCCTTTTTGGAGCGATGGCTCTGAGTCAGACTTTTGCTCAGGAAACACCACCCTCCGGCCAGGTCTTGGATAAAATCGTCGCCAAGGTGGATAACAACATCATCCTCGAATCGGACGTCCAGCAAATGTACATGGAAGCTTTGGCACAGGCGCAGCAGGGCATGGAATCTCCCACCCGATGCGACGTGTTCGAAAACCTCATGATCAACAAGCTGATGGTAGCCAAAGCGGAGATCGACTCCGTGATGGTCACAGACGCAGAAGTACTACTTCAGACGGAAAACCGCTTCAATTCAGTGCTCCAGCAATTTGGAGGGGACGAAAGCATGCTTATCCAGGCGTATGGAAAAACTGCCGAACAACTAAAAGGCGAGCTTGAAGACGTCATCCGGGAGCAGATGATCGTCTCTAAGATGAGATCTACCATCACCGAAGGCATGACCGTGTCTCCGGCGGACGTGCGGGCATTCTTCAACAGTATCCCGGTAGATTCTCTCCCATTGTTCACCTCCGAGGCTACGGTGGGTCAGATTGTGAAAAAGCCGGGAGTCAGCACCAAAGTCCGGGACGGAATCGTGGCACAACTCAGACAGTTTAAGCAGGATATTCTGGACGGAAAAGCAGACTTTGCCGACTTGGCGAAAGAATACTCGGAAGATCCTGGATCAGGAGCCCAGGGCGGTGATCTGGGCTTCTTCCGAAGAGGTGAATTGGCGCCCGAGTATGAGTCAACCGCGCTAGGCTTGAGACAGGGCGAGATCAGTGATCCGGTGGAAACCCAGTTTGGCTTTCACATGATCCAGCTGCTCGAGATCAAAGGAAGCACTTACAACACCCGCCACATCCTCCGCATACCAAAGGCTACTGAAGAAGACATTCTTAAGGCCGAGCGCTATCTCGACAGCTTGAGAAAAGAGATCGAAAACAAGAAGATTACCTTCGCAAAGGCAGCAAAAGAATACTCCGAAGACAGGTCAACCTCTGACAACGGAGGCTTTTTCACAGATCCCGCAAACAACTCAAACAGGCTGTCGCTGCGAACTCTGGAAGACCCCGTACTCTACTTTACGATCGATACTATGGCCGTCGGAAATATCACCAAGCCTATCAGATTTGAAGATCCCCGCGAAGGAACCAAGGTCAGAATCCTGTATTACCACGCAAAATATCCGGCTCACCGGGCAAACCTCGAAGACGACTACGAAAAAATGAAAGCGGCTACGCTTCGAAGAAAAGAGGAAGACATCCTTGCAAAATGGTTTATCACTGCCAAAGAGGATGTGTTTATCGACATTGATCCGGCGTATGACCGATGTAACGTCCTGCAGGGAAAATAAGAAGCCCTTCTCCCGCCCAAACAAAATGCCCCGAACAGGTCCAGTGACTTATTCGGGGCATTTTGTTTTTGTGGGTTAGAAAGGAGCTCATAAAAAGACGAAAGCTTGGACGCAAAGGCCAATTCATTATTTGCACTTCAGCGACCGATATTCGAGAATGGTTTTAAAAGCGATCCGAAACTTCAATCCTGTCCAGTTCCTGTACCTTGTCTGATGCTTCGCAAATCAAAAATGGAAAGTCACAAACCACTTACCTCAAGTCAATTACCTCGATGCCCGGATACTTTTTGGGATCAAAAACAAAATAATCCGCAGGCAGACTCGGAGCCGCTTTCAGCCCCTTGAAGGAATAGGAAAACATCCCGCCCTGTCCGTCCATCATCTCCCAACCGAGCAGATCCTTGGTCGTCTTATCTACCATCAGCTTGACCTGCTTGAAAGGTGCGTTGGATTTCAGTGCGGTGAGTTCGACCACGTTTACGGCTTTTCCCTGATAGGTCTTATCCGCTAAAAGCTTGTAGTTAAACCCATTTTGATACATCTTATAAACGTTAGATGGCGTCAACTCTCCTTCCATCTCAGCGGCCTCATTGATGGTCACTTCCTTGTAAGTTGCTGTCTGGATATAGGTCCACACAGTTTTTCCATCGTTGTAGATTTCTTGATCGGGAAGCTTTAGGCGATATTTTTCTCCACTGACCGCGATTTCGCCTGATTGACGATCACCGGTACCTCCACCATCTTGGTAAGTGTAGTCAAAGCCGGCGGTGAAGCCTTTCATACTTTGATACTTTTGGCTCATGCCATCAAGCACGGCTTTGGCCTTTGGATCTTTTTGTGGAAAAGCCTCGAAAGACGCAAAAACCAGAAAAAAAAGAAGGAGAATAAAGGAACGGGACTTCATGAATAGGGGCTGATGAAACTGTAAAACAGCTTTTACAAACTATTCAATAACCGTTCCAAACTAGCTTCGTCTTGGATTAGTACTTCCCGGGCTTTGGAGCCTTCAAATGGCCCCACGATTCCTGCCGCTTCTAGCTGATCTACGATCCTGCCGGCCCGATTGTATCCCAATTTCAACTTCCTCTGAATCAGCGATGTACTGCCTTGCTGATGTAACACAATCATCCTCGCTGCATCATCAAAAAGTGGGTCCCGGTCAGCGAGATCGACACTGGATAACGATCCGTCACCATCTTCACCGACAAACTCAGGCAAGAGATAGGCATCCGAATACCCTTTTTGCTCTCCGATCCAATCACAGATCGCCTCCACTTCAGGCGTATCGAGGAAGGCGCACTGGATCCGGGTCATCTCCGATCCGTGGGAAAGCAGCATATCGCCCATACCGATCAACTGATCCGCGCCGCCCGCGTCGAGGATCGTTCTGGAATCAATCTTGGAAGTCACTCTGAAAGAAAGCCGCGCTGGGAAGTTCGCTTTGATGATACCTGTGATCACGTTCACGGACGGCCTTTGCGTTGCGACGACCAGGTGAATCCCAATCGCCCGTGCAAGCTGAGCCAATCGGGCAATAGGAGCCTCGATTTCTTTTCCGGCAGTCATCATCAAATCCGCCAACTCATCAATCACCAAAACAATGTAAGGCATGAAATAGTGACCTTTGTCCGGATTGAGCTTTCGGGCGATGAACTTTGCATTGTACTCTTTCAGGTTTCTGCAGCCAGCGTCTTTCAGCAAGTTGTATCGGTTGTCCATCTCAATACAAAGCGAATTGAGCGTATAGATGACCTTTTTGGTGTCCGTAATGATGGCCTCTTCTGCACCTGGAAGTTTGGCCAAGAAATGCCGCTCGATCTTGTTGAAGAGCGTCAATTCTACCTTTTTAGGATCAACCAGCACAAACTTCAACTGGGAAGGATGCTTCTTGTAGATCAGGGACGCGAGGATCATATTCAATCCGACAGACTTTCCCTGTCCGGTCGCACCCGCCATCAGCAAGTGAGGCATCTTGGCAAGATCGGCTACGAAGACCTCGTTGGAGATGGTTTTCCCCAGCGCTATCGGCAGATCTTTGTCCGACTTCAGAAATTTCTCAGTACCCAAAACAGACCTCGCCGGAACCAGTTCCCTGTTTTTGTTGGGCACTTCGATACCGATGGTACCCTTGCCGGGAATCGGAGCGATGATACGAATCCCCAACGCCGCCAGACTCAACGCGATGTCATCTTCCAAGTTTTTGATCTTGGAGATCTTCACGCCCGGATCAGGTACGATCTCATAAAGTGTTACCGTAGGCCCAATTGTCGCCTGAATCCCCTGGATCCCAATCTGGAAATTCTTCAGCGTCGTGACGATCTTGTCCTTGTTCTCCTGCAATTCCTGCATGGATACGGTCACCTTCTTGATGTCGTAGTCGTTCATCAAATCCAGTGTCGGGTATTTATATCTTGGCAGGTCGAGAGTCGGATCGTAAGGATCTAAGTTCTCGACTTCCTGAGCTGTTTTCTCTTCTTCGGCTTTTTTGACAGAAAAATTCCCCTCTTTCACCGTGGTGGATTTCGACCTTCCTTCTTCCAACAGATTCACCTGAGGGACGTCAAAGATGTCCTCTTCCTCCTCCATTTCTTCCTCCTGCAAGCCGGGCACAGTGAACGGAATCTCCGGAGCGGATGTAGGCGCCGAGTTACTTTTTACCTCCCAAGCGCTCCCATCATCTGCCATGTCCTCTTCCAGTTCGTCGAAGCCTTCTTCAGAATCTTCCTCACTGAGGAATGGGTTGGACTTTTTGCTCTTTTTCTCAAAATCTGAAGAACCAATCGCATCCTCTTCGGTAGCCGCCTTGGGCGCAAACCAATGCAGCTGCTCCAATCCGAAGAACAGCACGACGAAAATCAGGAAGGCTCCGACAATCAAGATAAACGTGCCCATACCGAGAAAGTCGCTGGACAGCTTGGCCAATTCATAACCAAATCCGCCCGAAAGGAAACTCCAGAAGGAATATCCTTCGACCAAGATCACGACGTAGCCCATCAGCAATCCCAGCCAAGCGGTGAAAAACAGCGCAAAAACCGAGTATCGGGTCAGCGAAATCAAGGAAAACTTAAACGTCCATCTGAACCCCAGTAAGAAAAGAAACGGAGGAATCAAAAACGCAGCGATCCCAAACCAGCGATAAATCAACCAATGGGACGCCTGAGCCCCGAGATAGCCCACCCAGTTTTGGGACTCACGGGCAGAATCGCGGATCGCTTGATCGGGATTGTTCATCACGAGACTTTGATCCGCGGGGCCGTTGATCAGGTAGCTGACAAAGGCAATAAAAAGGAAGATGGAGGCTGAAATCAGAATGATTCCCAAGGTCAGCGGGAGCTGCTTGAACTGAATTTTCGGAAACGAAAAACCCGGCCCTTTTGGTTTCTGAGGGGCTTTTTTGGTGTTATCGGTTTTCTTTCGAAAGGTATTTTTGCCGGGAGATTCTGATGCCATCTAAGCTTGAAAGTACAATTTTAATTTTAGCCAAAGGGCTACTGAAGGACATCTTACCGGGAAAAATATGCCAGAAGTCCTTTCTTGATCTTTTTGATCAAGGCTGGTCCCTCATAAATCATGCCCGAGTAGACCTGCACCAAGCTGGCGCCGGCCTCCAGCTTCTCTATCGCATCTTCGGCAGAGAAGATCCCGCCCACTCCCACGATTGGAAACGCGCCATTCGATTTCTGATGAAGGTATCGGATGACTTCGGTACTTCTTTTTGCCAATACTCTGCCGCTCACTCCGCCTGCTCCGATAGCTTCCACTTCAGGTTGTGGAGTGCTCAGTTTCGAACGGTCGATGGTCGTATTGGTCGCGATCACTCCCGCGATTCCCGTCTCGCGGACGATCTCCACGATGTCATCCAGCTGCCCGTCGGTGAGATCCGGAGCAATTTTCAGGAGGATCGGCTTTGGATTGGATTTCTTGTCATTGGCGGATTTCACCGCTTGCAAGAGTTGCTTCAACGGCTCCTTTTCCTGCAAATCCCGAAGATTTGGCGTGTTTGGGGAACTGACGTTGACCACAAAATAATCCACATAGTCATGCAGAGCTTCCAGGCAAAACAGGTAATCGTCCACCGCATTTTCATTGGGGGTGACTTTGTTTTTGCCGATGTTCCCGCCGATCAGCACGCTGGATTTCCGCTTCTTCAACCGCTCTACCGCCTCCAGCACGCCGCCGTTGTTGAAGCCCATGCGATTGATCAGCGCGTCGTCTTGAGGAAGTCTAAACAGGCGGGGAAGGGGATTTCCTTCCTGCGGTTTGGGTGTCAAAGTTCCGACTTCGATAAACCCAAAACCCAACATCGCCATCTCGTCGATGACTTTGGCGTCCTTGTCAAATCCTGCTGCCAGCCCCACTGGGTTCTTGAATTTCAGCCCGAACACCTGGCTCTCAAGCCTCGGATCATCCAGTTCAAAGATCGAGTTGACGACCGAGTTTACTACAGGTAAGTTGAAGGTGAACTTGGTCAGCCCAACTGTTAAATGATGTGCTTCTTCTGGTTTTCTGAGGAAAAAGATGGGTTTGAGGATCGATTTGTACACGGTGGCGAGGCTTGAATTTGGTTGCCAAAGTTAGGGATTGCCCGGAGAAAAACGGGAGGAAACGCCTTGGTTTTCCCCAGACTATGCGTTCAATTCAGTAATCAGCCTGAGTCCTTCCAAAGTCAGATTCCGGTCAATTTCGTCAAAGGTTTTCTCCAAAGTTGTGAGTATCGAAGCCAAGCCGCCAGTGGCAACGACGGTGAATTTCAAACCAGTCTCCGCCGTCATTGTCTCGATCATCCCCTTCACCAATCCGGTGTAGCCATACAAAACGCCAGCCTGGATCGCGTGGATGGTATTTTGTCCGAGGGCCGATTGGGGAAGTTTGAGCTCGACCTCGGGGAGCTTGGAAGTATCTGTGAATAACGCCCGAACAGCAGTTTTTAACCCGGGAACGATGTTTACTCCCAAGATTTTACCCTCCGAATCTACCGCTGTGAAAGTCAGCGCCGTGCCAAAATCCACCACGATCACCGGCCGGGAGTACCTCGAGAAGGCCGCCATCACATTGCACATCAGGTCCGAGCCGATCTCATTTGGGCGGAGCGATTTGACGGGAAGCTTCGCGTAGCTTTTCGCAGAGATCAGATAGGGAGAAAGCCCAAAGTAGTTTTCACAAAACTGGCCGATGATTGAATTCACCTCTGGGACGACGGAGCTGAAACCGATCTTCTGAATCTGGGAAGGCTGAATCCCATGCTCCAAAAAGTACAGCGGAACTTTCTTGCTCAGCTGGGAAATCAGCCGCGGCGTATGAGTCTCCAAGCGGAATTGGTTTGCCCATTTCCCTGATTTTTCATCGTAAAGCGCAAATACTACATTGGAATTGCCGGCATCAATGGCTAAAAACATTCTTTCTCGGGTTTTGACTAATTTAGGCCTTCACAAAAGTAATTACCAAATCTCTATTCCTTTTCCGCTTATGTATTCTCTCCGTGAAGGCAAGATTGAAGACTTGCCCCGAGTCCTCGAACTGATCAAAGAACTGGCACTTTATGAAAAAGCTCCCGAGCAAGTCACCAACACGCTGGACTTGATGAAGGCCGACGGTTTTGGGCCAAATCCGGTTTATGGACTCTTTGTCTGCGAGAAGCAACCCACCGCAGAAATCATCGGGATTGCGATCTACTATTACCGCTACAGCACCTGGAAGGGAAAGAGACTTTACCTGGAAGACATCGTCGTAACCGAATCCGAGCGTGGACAAGGCGCTGGAAAACTGCTTTTTGACCGCGTCATGGCCAAGTCTCTCGAAGCCAACTGCACCGGAATGATGTGGCAAGTGCTGGACTGGAATGAGCCTGCAATTAATTTTTACCGAAAATATAATGCAACTCTTGAAGCCGGCTGGCTAAATGCGCATCTGCAGGATTACGAGATTAAGGAATTGTTGGGTGTTTGATGTCCGATGCACGATGGTCCAAGCATCGGACATCCCGCATCCGTCATCCAACATAATCACCTACCTTTGTGATTCATTATGAAATCGAGCATTACCCATGCAATGGCGGGAGTTGGTTATCCTCCTTGCGAGATTCTCCCGAAGAAAAATCGGGACGGGCTATGTGGCCTCTGAAAATCAAATTAAATACTCATGAAAAAGAAGCCATTTACAGTTGTCTATGAGGACAACCACCTCCTGATCGTCAACAAGGCCGCCGGCATCCTGGTGCAGGGTGACAAAACCGGCGACAAAACCCTGACAGACTATTGCAGAGAATATATCGGAGCCAAATACAACAAACCCGGGGACGTTTTTCTCCATCCCATCCATCGGCTGGATCGCCCCGTCAGCGGATTGGTCGCTTTTGCGCGTACTTCCAAAGGTCTGGAGCGGATGATGGAGCTGTTCCGCAAGCGGGATATTCACAAAGTCTACTGGGCGCTCGTCAAGAGAAGACCGAAAGAAGAGCAGGGCAAATTGACCCATTACCTGACAAAAGACGAATTCAAAAATGTCGTCACTGCCCACGACAAAGAGGTGTCCGGTTCACAAAAGGCCGAACTGAACTACAAGACGCTCGGCTACATGAACGACCACTGGCTGCTGGAAGTCCGACCTATTTCGGGCCGTCCGCATCAGATTCGGGTTCAGTTGGCATCGATGGGCTGCCCGATCCGGGGAGATGTGAAATATGGATTCGCAAAACCCAATCCCGACGCCAGCATCAATCTGCATGCGTTTCACCTGATCTTTGTACACCCCATCCGCAAGGAAAAACTCTACATGCGGGCTGCACTTCCTGAGACGGAATTTTGGGAGCAGTTCTTGGAGTTTGAAGAGATCAAGGCTAAAGACCAGCATCTGGACAATACCTTTTCAGGGTAAACAAGTAAAATCATATGAAAAATCTCCTCCTTCTTTTCTCCCTGATCCTGGTTTTGGCTTCCTGTACTTCGCAGAATCAGCCCAAAACCATCTACATCGTCCGACATGCGGAAAAACTCCTTGAAGGACAAAATCCGGAACTTTCGCAGGCTGGACAGGCGAGAGCCAAAAAGCTCGCGCAGATCTTGGCGGATCAAGACATCAAGCATATTTTCTCGACCGACTACCAACGCACCCGATTGACGGCCTGGCCGACGGCAAGCGCCGCAGGAGTAGAAATCGAGTCCTACGATCCCAACAATCACGATGCCTTGGTCGCCCAGCTGAGAGACTTGGAGGGAAATGCGTTGGTGGTGGGCCACAGCAACACAGTCAGTCAATTGGCCAACTACTTCGTCGGAGATGGGGAGAAATATGCGGATTTAATCGACCTCGAATACGAGTACATCTATATTGTCACGTTGGAAGGCAATTCATCCTCAGTTATTCGAAAAGTTTACAAGGATTTTTAATTCGGATTTTTTCTTTGGCGGCTCAATTCCTCTATCTTCAAAACACAAGTCGAGGAACAAATGGACCGGAAAGAAAACCTAAAACAACTCCAAGATTCTGATAAAATCTGGGACGTCGCCGTGATTGGAGGCGGAGCGTCTGGACTGGGCGTAGCGCTGGACGCAGTTTCCAGAGGACTTTCAGTAGCACTTTTTGAAAAGGCAGATTTTGCCAAAGGCACCTCGAGCCGCAGCACGAAACTTCTCCATGGAGGAGTGCGCTATCTGGCCCAAGGAGACGTTTTTCTGGTGCTTGAGGCGCTCCGAGAGCGTGGCCGATTGCTGAAAAATGCGCCCCATCTCACCAGAAATCAAGCTTTCATCATCCCGGTATATACGCTTTGGGATCGGGTCCAATTCAGCGCTGGGCTCAAGATGTACGATTACATGGCCGCCAATTTGAGTCTTGGATCGTCAAGGTATATTTCCAAAGAAGAGACGCTGAGACGCATGCCCGGCATCAATTCTAAAGGGCTTTTCGGAGGGATTGTCTATCATGACGGCCAATTCGACGATGCACGGCTGGCACTCGCCATTGCCCAGACGGCGGACCATGCCGGAGCCTGCATATTGAATTATACCAAAGTCGCCGCGCTGGAAAAAGACGCAGCAGGCAAGCTTTGCGGGCTGCAGGTGCAGGATCTTTTATCCAAAAAGAAGTACGGGATCAATGCCCGGATGGTCGTCAATGCCACAGGAGTATTCGCTGACAAAATCCTCCAAATGGACAATCCCGAAGCACCCAAGACCATCCAACCTAGCCAGGGAATTCACCTAGTATTGGAGCGCGATTTTTTGGGTGGAGACGACGCGCTCATGATCCCAAAAACCCGTGACGGCAGGGTGCTTTTTGCAGTCCCTTGGCATGGAAAACTCGTCGTCGGGACTACCGATACCCTTCGGGAAAAGGCAAAGCTCGAGCCGGAAGCTTTGCAAAAAGAGATCGATTTTGTGCTGGAAACAGCCGCCGGATATTTGACGCGAACTCCGACCCGAGCCGATGTAAAGTCTGTTTTCGCAGGACTGAGGCCACTGGCCCGGCCCAAAGAAGGCAGCACCAAAACCAAGGAAATCTCCCGATCGCACAAGGTCATCGTCTCTGAGAGCGGACTGGTTTCGCTCACTGGAGGTAAATGGACAACGTTTCGCAAGATGGGGGAAGACACGCTCGAGTACTACCCCAAAATCACCGGAGTGAAGTTGGCCGATTCGACTTCCAAGGACATCTTGCTTCATGGATTCACGAAATCCATTCCCGATGGACACTGGGGAGTATATGGCTCGAATGCAAGATTGATCCAGGATTTGGCAAAAGCCGACACAAGTTTGGCCGAAAAAATACATCCTGACTTCCCAAATATCATGGCAGAGGTGGTTTGGGCCGTCCGGCATGAGATGGCAATTAAAGTTGAAGATGTACTTTCCAGAAGGGTTCGAATGCTGATGCTGGATGCGCAAGCGGCACTGGATTCTGCAAAAAAAGTAGCAGACTTGATGGCAGTTGAGCTCAATAAAACTCCCGGCTGGATCGAAAAAGAGCTGGAGGATTTTCAACTAGTCGGAGAAAAATACCTGATTAAGCCAAAGGGAAGCTGATTTCTTAAATCGTTTGCTTGGCCGATCTAAGCGACGCCTATGATTTGATAATCTCTAAAGATGCGCCACTTCGGTTTTTTGGTGCGTTTGGAAAACCAAATCTCACTACTAGAGGGATTGCTGATAAACATGAATAGAATACCGTAAACCCAAGAACAATGACCCAAGACAAACCGTACCTGATGGCGCTCGACCAGGGGACGACCAGTTCAAGAGCGATTATTTTTGACAAAAAGGGCCAGATCGTCTCCGTCGCCCAAAAGGAATTCAAGCAATTTTTTCCAAATCAAGGCTGGGTCGAGCACGACGCCAATGAGATCTGGACCAGCCAATCCTCAGTCATGATCGAGTCCCTCGTCAACAAAGACATCCGGGCGGATCAGATCGCCGCCATCGGCATCACCAATCAGCGGGAGACGACCATTGTCTGGGACAGGAAGACCGGCAAACCAATCCACAAAGCGATCGTCTGGCAGGATCGGCGGACCGCGGCTTTTTGCAATGAGCTCAAAGAAAAAGGACTTTCTGAAAAAATTGCCTCCAAGACCGGGCTGATCATCGATGCGTATTTTTCTGCCACCAAAGTCCGATGGATCTTGGAGAATGTGAAAGGCGCGCGGGAGCGTGCAGAGGCCGGAGAATTGGCCTTTGGCACGGTAGACTCCTGGCTGATCTGGAAGCTGAGTACAGGAAGAGAACACCTGACCGACATCACCAACGCGAGCCGGACGATGCTTTTCAACATCCATTCTCAGGAATGGGATCAGGAGCTGTTGGATCTGTTCGAAATCCCAAAGTCCATGCTTCCCGAAGTCAAGTCCTGCAGCGAGATTTTCTGTGAGACTACGGGGGATGTTCTGAGCGTCAAAATCCCCATCGCCGGAGTTGCAGGCGATCAGCAGGCGGCGCTTTTTGGTCAGCTTTGCACGGAGCCTGGCATGGCAAAAACCACCTACGGCACGGGCTGTTTTCTCGTCATGAATACTGGCAAAGAGGCTGTGCGTTCTCAAAATCAACTTTTGACGACCGTAGCCTGGAAGATCGGCGATGAGATCAACTACGCGCTGGAAGGTTCGGTCTTCATCGGCGGAGCAGCTGTCCAGTGGCTTCGCGACGGACTGGAGCTTTTCAAAAAAGCATCCGAAACAGAAAAGTTGGCGGCCAGTCTGGAAGATAACGACCACGTGTATTTTGTCCCCGCACTATCAGGACTGGGCGCGCCACACTGGGATCAGGATGCAAGAGGGGCATTTTTTGGAATTACCCGGGGAACTACGATTGCCCACATGACCCGGGCTGCCTTGGAAGCCATCGCCTACCAAGTCTACGACGTGCTCAAGGCCATGGAAAAAGACAGCGGAAAACCCACTCAGGAGCTTCGGGTGGACGGCGGGGCGACTGCCAACAATTTCCTGATGCAATTCCAAGCGGACCTACTTGACTGTGAAATCAAGCGGCCAAAGATCATCGAAACCACAGCGATCGGTGCAGCATTCTTGGCTGGATTGGCAGTTGGATTTTGGAAAAACCGGGAAGAGCTTCAGGAGCTTTGGACCGCCGACCGGAGTTTCCAGCCTGAAATGCCGGACGAGAAACGGGAAAAACTGATCCACTTCTGGCACAAAGCAGTGGAACGTTCCAAAAACTGGATCGAATAATCAAGGGCAAAAATTTCAAAAGCAGCATCAAGCTGCCTCAAAACCCCACAGACACAAAAAAACAGGATGAATCCATATATCGCAGAATTTATCGGGACAGGAGTCCTCATTTTATTGGGATCCGGCGTGGTCGCAAACGTCGTTTTGCCCCAAACCAAGGGAAATGGCGGTGGACTCATCGCAATCACGACGGCCTGGGCGCTGGCAGTATTTTGCGGTGTCGTAATCGCCGGGCCATCCAGCGGCGCACATCTCAATCCGGCCGTGACGGTCGGTCTCGGGATCGCCGGGAAGTTTGATTGGGCTTTGGCTCCTGGGTATATCTTGGCTCAGATCGGAGGAGCGATGTTGGGTTCTTTTTTGGCTTGGCTCATGTACCGCGACCACTTCGATCTTGAAAAAGATCCCGGCTTAAAACGCGCTCCGTTTTGCACAGATCCTGCCATTCGCAATTTCAACACCAGCGTGACCTCCGAAATCTTAGGAACTTTTGTCTTGATTTTTGTGATCCTGTACATCTCCGGAGCCAAGATGGAAGACGCCTCCGGAACTCCAATCGGCTTGGGTTCTGTGGGCGCGGTACCGGTCGCTTTTTTGGTTTGGGTGATTGGACTCGCCTTGGGAGGGACTACTGGCTATGCGATCAATCCTGCACGGGATCTCGGCCCGAGGATTATGCATCAGATTTTGCCAATCAAAGGAAAAGGAAGTTCGGACTGGGGATATGCCTGGGTACCGATTGTTGGCCCGATCATCGGGTGTGCACTGGCGGCCGGATTGTACCTGGTAGTGGGAAGCTAGAAAATGTTTTTTTGGCGATCGTAATCCCCAAAAAATACGTCTTTTTGGGGATCAGGACTTGTCCCCCTTGGTTCTTAGATTTTCAATTTCTTCAAATTAAAAAGCCTGGATCTTCCAATCCGGGCTTTCTTGATTCTTAGCTTCGATTCTAGACTCTAGGTTCTTGACTCTCGATTCTTGACTCTCAGGAAAACATCTCCTCTATCAACTCGGTATAAAACTCCTTGACCTCCATCCCGGTTGCTCTCACTTGCTGGGAAATCAGGCTGGTTTCGGTCTGTCCCGGTACGGTGTTGATCTCGATGAAATAGAATTTTCCGGTCTCGTGTTGGAGGAAATAATCCACCCTAACGGCTCCTTTGCAGTTGAGTTTTTCATAGACTTTGGCCACAATCTGACCGACGCATGCCCCTTCTTCGGCACTCATCCTACCGGGCGTGATCTCCTCCGCCACTCCGGGGACATACTTCGCTTCGTAGTCAAAAAACTCCTTGCTGCTCACGATTTCAGTGGCTGGCAAGACGGTGATCTTGCCTTTTCCCTTGAACACTCCTATCGAAAACTCCCGCCCGGATACAAACTCCTCCACGAGCACTTGCTTGTCTTCGGCAAAGGCCTTTTCCAAGGCCTCCGGTAGTTCTTCCCAAGTTTTTACCTTGCTCATGCCGATGGAGCTTCCTCCGTTGTTGGGTTTGATAAAGAGAGGCAGCGCAAGTTCGGCTTGTATTCTCTGGACGTTTTCACGGCTTTTTTCAAAAAGCTGAACAGATTGAGCTACGTTCAGTTCGGGAATATCCTGCACGATTGCCTTGGTGTATCCTTTATTCATCGTGATCGCCGAAGTCAGCTGATCGCAGGTGGTGTAGGGAATCCCGAGCATATCAAAGTAGCCGGCAAGCTTACCGTCTTCGCCCGGCGAACCGTGAAGAATATTGAATACGCCGTCAAAAGTGATCTTTTCATCACCTAAGCTGATACTAAAGTCGTTTAGATTCACCGGGATTTTCTCCCCGCCGGAATTCAAATAATGCCAATCTCCTGGGTAAACAAAGATCTTATACACCTCGTATTTCTCCCGATCGATCGTCTTTTCGACTACGGCGGCGCTTTTCAGCGAGATGACTGATTCACCGGTAAAACCACCGGTCACGAGGGCAATTGTCTTCTTCATGGCACGAAAAATTTGTACTGCGAAATAGGCTATTTTCTCTTAACCCTCCAAGGTTTTTCCCAAAACGGCCACCTAAATCCCTCCACAGGTTTTCGGGAGGTTTCCTATATTCGTCCCCTGAAATTCACCTGTTCAACCCAAATAAGATTGTTATGATTAAAAGTTGGAAACTTCTGTGCCTTGCCCTGATTTGCTCGGTGGGCGCGTCAATTATCTCGCAGGCGCAAGGTCTGAAAAAAGTAACCATGGAGGACGTTTTCAAAAAGGGAACCTTCGACCAAAAAACAGTTTCGGGGATCAACTGGATGAAAGACGGGCAGTTTTACAGCTCTCAGATTGTTCGAAATGGAGCTCCTGTCGTGGTAAAAATCAACGTCGCAACCGGTGAGGAATCCGGCGTTTTGCTGGACGGGCGGGCGTTGGGAGTCAATTTCTCTTCCTATTCCTTCAATGCTGATGAATCCAAAGCTTTGATCGCTACAGATGTGGAAGCTATCTATAGACGTTCGTCTAAAGGGATTTTTTACGTAGTCGACATGGCCTCCGGCGAAAAGCAGCAACTGATGAACGGAGAGAAAATCTCCTATGCAACCCTCTCTCCTGACAACAACAAGGTTGCTTTTGTGAAAGAAAACAACCTATACATGGTGGATCTGATCAGCGACAAGCTCACGCAAATCACAACCGACGGGGAGTGGAACAAGGTCATCAACGGATCAGCGGACTGGGTGTACGAAGAGGAGTTTTCGATGGCCCAAGCTTTCAAATGGTCAACGGATGGAAAGAAAATTGCCTTTATCCGCTTTGACGAAAGCCAGGTTCCGGAGTACAACATGCAGCTCTGGGGATCCCTGTATCCAAAGGATTACAAATTCAAATACCCAAAAGCCGGGGAGAAGAACTCCACAGTCAGCATCCATGTGTATGATTTGGCCTCCGGCAAAACTCAAAAAGTGGATGCAGGAACAGAAACGGACATCTACCTTCCGAGAATCTATTGGACGAAAGAAGCCAACACACTTGCTTTTATCCGGCTAAACCGCCTCCAAAACCAGCTTGATCTTTTCCATGCGGATGCAAGTACTGGAGCGAGCAAACTGATCATCTCCGAGACGTCCAAAACCTACGTGGATCTCGAATACAACGACGATCTCCAATACTTGAGCGATGGCAAAACATTCATCCGGACTTCAGAGCAAGATGGCTTCAAACACATCTACCACCACAATCTTGACGGGACGCTAATCCGGCAGATCACGGCTGGAAATTGGGAAGTGTCTGCGATGGTTGGGGTGGATGAAAAAGCCAAGAAAATCTACTACCTCTCTACCGAAGCTTCTCCGCTGGAGCGCAACTTCTACGTGATCAATCTGGACGGAAAAGGCAAAAAAGTCCTCTCTCCGGACAAGGGAACCCATTCTGTCAACATGAGCTCAGACCGGAAATTCTACATTGACTACTACTCGACCGCCGATACTCCGGTGACGGTCAGTCTCCATGACGCGTCCGGCAAAGAAATCAAAGTGCTCGAAGACAACATAGTTTTGCGGGATCGAGTGGCTGGTCTGGCTCTTGGAAAAAAGGAGTTTTTCAGCTTCCCAACCGTCGACGGCACGTCTCTATATGGCTATATTCTAAAGCCTGCAGACTTTGACCCCAACAAAAAGTATCCGCTGCTGATGTATGTGTATGGCGGTCCAGGTTCCCAAAACGTGCTGAACGGCTGGGGAGGCCTGCGTGATTTTTGGCACCAGCAACTCGCTGCCGAAGGGTACATCATTGCCTGCATCGACAACCGCGGCACCGGCGGCAGAGGTCGTGACTTTAAGCACTCGACCTACGCCAACCTCGGTAAATTGGAAACAATCGATCAGATCGAGGGAGCGAAGCATTTCGCCAAGATGCCGTTCGTAGATGCCGCCAGAATCGGAATCTGGGGCTGGTCCTATGGCGGATACATGTCTTCGCTTGCGCTGATGATCGGCAATGACGTATTCAAGACAGCCATCGCTGTCGCTCCGGTGACGACCTGGAGATATTATGACACAATCTACACCGAGCGCTATTTGCAGACTCCTCAACTCAACGCCGCTGGATATGACAACAACAGCCCGATCAACCACGTCAACCAGCTGAGAGGCAACTTCCTCCTCATTCACGGCACCGGCGATGACAACGTCCACTTCCAAAATTCCGTGGACTTGGTCAATGCCCTGATCACAGCCGATAAGCAGTTTGAGACCTTCTACTATCCCAACAAAAATCACGGGATCTATGGAGGCAATACCACTTGGCATCTCTATACTCAGATGACCGATTTTCTGAAAGAAAAACTGTAATCGCCCGTATTTAACTCTAAAAAGCCGCAGAGATTAACTTTGCGGTTTTTTTTCGTTTTCAGTAAGTATTTAGAATTTCCCCAAACAAACGCTGTAGCGTCCACACATCCTCTTCCGCCCATAGACACAACAACCAATGATTTTTCAACCGATCTACGAACCGTCGTCTATTTCTTTCCAAGAATCGCTTTGACGGCTAGTCCGAATTGGCGAAGTGATTCCTTCAAAAATCCTTTGGATTCCTGGATCTTCGGATCCATTTCTTCCTTCTTTTCCTTGAATTCGCGGGCAAGCATTTCCTTGCCTTTGCGCAGCTCCTCTTCCAGGCTGGTCTTGTTCTCTTTCAGATCCTTGATCCTCTGCTCGATCTCCTCTTTTACCTCGCTGCCTGCCTCGGCTCCTTTTTTGACTAACTCCTCGATTTTACCTCCTATTTCCTGGAGAACTTCCTCGATGTCTTCGGTGGTGGATTTCTTCTTAGTCATAGCCAAAAGCGATCTGTTTAGGAAATCAAGTTAGGAGAAAAACCTGAAAACCAGTATTCTCCCCAAAAAAATCAACTCTCTACCGACTCGCCCGACTGCGTCTGTTTTTCAAAAAGATCCGCATACACGCCCCGCTGATTCATCAAAGAGTCGTGATCACCGCGCTCGATGATCTTACCATCAGCAAGGACGATAATTTGGTCAGCCAGCTTTGCGGAAGAAACCCGATGGGAAATGATCACAGAGGTTCGGTTTTCCATGATTCGCTTCAGCGCGGTCAGGATGGAATTCTCCGTTTTGGTATCGACTGCAGACAGGCAGTCATCCAAAATCAGGATTTTTGGCTCCTTTGCAATCGCCCGCGCAATCGAAACCCGCTGTTTTTGCCCGCCGGACAGCGTAATGCCCCGCTCTCCCAGCATGGTTTCAAAGCCCTTCGGAAAATCGACGATATTTTGGTACACATCGGCATCCTTGGCTGCGCGCTCGATCACTGTCTGATCGGCATGATCCAGACCAAAAGCGATGTTGTTGGAAATCGTATCAGAAAAAAGAAACACATCCTGCGGCACAAACCCAATTTGCCTTCTCAAGCTCGAAATATTGTACCGCCGGATATCCAGTCCGTCGATCAGAATCTGTCCTGAGCTAGGGTCATACATCCGCATCAGTAAGTTGGCGATGGTTGATTTTCCAGATCCGGTGGTCCCGATAATGCCGAGTGTTTGTCCGGCCTTGATTTCAAAAGAAACCTGATCCAGCGCCTTGATCCCCGAGTCAGGATACACGAAAGTCAGATCCTTCACCTGAATTGCTCCCTTGATATCGGCTTCTAGATTTTCGGTGGTCACCAGATCGTTCTGGATATCCATGAACTCATTGATCCTGGTTTGCGAGGCGGCTGCCCGCTGGACGATACTGGTCACCCAGCCGAGCGAAGTCACCGGCCAAGTGAGGATGTTGACATACAGGATAAACTCCGCGATCACCCCATAGCCGATCTCCCCCTCGATCACCATGATCCCGCCGACATAGACAGTGATGATCGTAGAGATACCCACCAACGTCATGATCAAAGGAAAAAACAAGGCATTCACCTTCGTGAGCTCAATGGATTTGTCCTTGTATACTTCACTTGCAATCGCAAATTCTCTTGCGGAATCTTCCTCCCTCACGAAGGCCTTCAAAACCCGGATGCCCGAAAATGCCTCCTGTACAAACGTGCTCAGCTCAGACAGACTTCGCTGTATTTTCTCAGAGCGTTCGTTAATCAGATTGTTGACAAAATAGATGCTCACAGAGAGGATAGGTAAGGGCAGGAGCGACCATAGGGTTAGTTCCGGATTGACCGAGATCATGTAGAAAATCACCAGCGGAAATAATAGTAACAAGTTAAGCCCGTACATAATAGCCGGTCCAAGATACATCCTCACACGGCTCACGTCTTCGGTGATCCTAGCCATGAGATCACCGGTGCTATTCTTCCTGTAAAAGCTCAGCGGGAGGTTTTCATAGTGCTCAAAAATCTCATTCTTCATGTCGTATTCGACTTTTCGGGACATGATGATGATGGTCTGACGGATCAGGAAGAGGAAAAAGCCTCTCAGCAACGCCATCACCAAGATCAAAATCCCGAAAATGAAGACATATTCTAAAAAAGTTTCGCGGGCGAAATCCCCCATCCCTCCCTGCATCAAAGGGCGGTAAAGAGCAAAACTCGCCACCACATAATCTATCGCAATTCTTACCAGTTGCGCCGGGATAATTACGAAGATGTTAGAGATCGCAGTAAATACTATCCCCAACAACAACAAGCCCTTGTATTTGTACAGATACTTATTAACTCTCCAAAGCGACTTCACGAAATAAAAACTATTTATTTGAATATAAAGTTATAGAAACTACTGAAGCGATTCCTTTGTTGGCTGATAAAAGTATTTAATTTTGTATCAGCCTTTTTCCGAAGGCAACAACCCAAATATAACGTATTCTAAAAAGCTAAGTTCACATGTTAGAGATTAATGCAACCGAAACAGTGCGGGAAGGCTCCATTTTTGGGCAGATCAGCACCATGGATCACGAGCAACTCGTGGTATGTCATGACCAAGCCACTGGCTTAAAAGCCCTCATTGGCATTCATAATACCGTACTTGGCCCAGCTTTGGGTGGCACGCGCATGTGGCCTTACGCTTCTGAAGAGGAGGCTATTACCGACGTGTTGCGACTTTCACGCGGTATGACTTTCAAAAATGCACTGGCCGGACTCAATCTTGGCGGCGGCAAGGCAGTCATCATCGGCGATCCCAAACTTAAGAATGAAGCATTTCTGAGAAGATTCGGGCGGTTTGTGGAGAGTCTCGGGGGACGATACGTCACCGCAGAGGACGTCAACATGAAGACATCCGACATGGAATACATCTCCAGAGAAACACGACACGTGACAGGCCTCCCGCAAATCAAAGGCGGGGCAGGAGATCCCTCTCCCGTCACAGCATTTGGCGTGTATATGGGTATCAAAGCTGCTGCTAAAAAGGCCTTCGGTTCGGATTCACTCAACGGAAAAAGAATAGGCGTCCAAGGAGTCGGACAAGTTGGTAAATACCTGATCGACTACCTGGTCAAAGAAGGAGCTGAGATCCTGATCACAGACATCTTCGAAGACAAACTGCGGGAAGTCGCGAAAGCAACAGGAGCAACCGTGGTCGACCCAAGCGTCATCTACGATCTTCCGATGGATATCTACGCTCCTTGCGCCCTTGGCGCGACGATCAACGATCAGACCATCGACCGCTTGAAATGTGCAGTCGTAGCCGGCGGGGCAAATAACCAGCTGAAAGATGAAGCCAAGCACGGAAAAATCCTCATGGACAGAGGCATCGTCTATGCGCCGGATTTTCTGATCAACGCCGGCGGAGTGATCAATGTGGGCGCGGAATATTACGGAGATTATCAAAAGGAAACCGTTTTTGCGCAGACAGAGAAGATCTACGACACCTGTCTGACCATCTTGGAAAAATCCGAAAAAGAAAACATTCCTGCTCAGCAGGCCGCTATCGCAGTGGCGAAAGCACGGATTGAAGCGATCGGAAGGCTGAAGCTTCCTTTCTAAAGAACACGTCTTCCATCCTCAAAACCACCGGAAACAGTCTTTCGGTGGTTTTTTTGTCTTGGAGCAAATGGCTATACCCCATCCAAATTCCCTATATTTACGGCTCTTTTACAACCTATATGCTAAACAGAAGAATCCTCAGAGTCAAGGCATTTCAGAATCTCTATGCTTTTGAACAATGCAAAGGATCTAATCTTAATATTGCCAGAGACTTCATCCGGGAGTCTTTTTTGCCAGATCTCAACAGCATGGAAGTACAGGACAAACCTGCACTCACCCGGGATGCGGAGGAGGCTGTAAAGCTTTTCGACCAAAACCTGGAAAATGAGAGCCTGCTGAAATCGTCTGAAGCAAAGACAAAGATCAAACAGGTGGTACTTCAGGCGCTTAAGCAAGTCCGCGCTGCGAATGAAAAGGACCACGACTTCATGTTGCGAAATATGGTCGCTTCTGCCGAGCGGATTCCACAGCTCTACCTGCTGGCAATCGAACTGCTCCAGGCATTTGCAAAGCATGTCGAAAAGGACATTGAAAAAAAGAAAAGACTCGCCGGAGACAACCCGGTGGCTTTCAGCAACGAGCTAAATCTGGCAAATAACCAGGTACTCAGAAATATCCGGGAGTCCCAGCCTTATCGGGCCGCCATTGCTAGAAACAATGTCAATCTGGACGATATCGAGCTGGAGATCAAAGAGTGGTTTCGGGATTACATCAAGACTTCTGAGACCTATCAGGAATATGTCAACCTGGCTGAGCCGACGATAGAGCAGGATTTTGAGGCGGTCGATGATCTTCTGAAAAAAGTGATCTTCAAAAACGACGTCATCCTCACGTACTTTTCAGAAAAAGATCTGAACTGGACCGAGAATAAAGCAGTCGTCAGAAGCCTCGCCTCTAAGGTGTTGAAAAACGCTGTCGGATCGGAAGAATCAGAGGGAGATCAAATGCCTGAGATCGCTATCAACTGGGAGGAGGATAAGGAGTTTTTTCAAAATATCTTTAACTTCACCATCGAAAATGACGCATTGAGCAGGTCTCTGATCGCCCAAAAAACCAAAAACTGGGACATTGATCGATTGGCCTATACGGATAAAATTATCATTTCGATGGCCATTGCAGAGATGAAACATTTCCCCAGCATACCGGTGAAAGTGAGCATCAATGAGTACATTGATATCTCTAAAACCTACAGTACTCCGAAAAGCAAACAGTTTGTGAACGGATTGTTGGACGTTTTGGCAAAAGAACTAACCGAAAGCGGCCAAATTCGTAAGAGTGGTCGAGGACTTCTGGACAACAAATAAGAAAACTATGAGCAAGAGCACAAATACTCTATTTGCATTTGCCCTCGGTGCCGGAGTAGGCGCCGCACTGGGCATTCTGTTTGCTCCTGACACCGGGGCAAATACGCGCGACAAACTTTCTTTCAAGCTTTCCAAGTATAAGAAGGAGTTGGAAGAACTCATCGATGAGCTGGTAGAAGGCAAAGAACTTCACCTCAATGAGGCAAAAACCGAAGGAAAACGCGTGATTTCCGAAGCGAAAAACAAAGCAGAAAACCTGCTGAATGATGTCAATAAATTAATCGATCAAATTAACCAAGGTAATAACTAATATGAAAATCAAATTGCTAAGCGCATTCGCACTGGCGTTGGTTTTGGCTAGCTCCTGCACGCAGAAAGACGACAACGCAGCTAAAATTCAGGCTCTAGAGGACAAAATCGCGCAACTGGAATCCAGCAATACTGCTGTGACTCCTGTCAACGCCCAATCTGCAACTCCGGCTGATCCAAGTTCACTCGGCGGGTTCGAATTTGCCGAAATGGAGTACGATTTCGGAACGATCAATGAAGGTCAAGTCGTGGAGCACGTGTTCAATTTCACCAACAACGGCCAATCGCCACTGGTGATCTCCAACATTACTGCTTCTTGCGGCTGTACCAGCCCAGAGTGGACCAAGACTCCAGTCAATCCAGGGGAAAAAGGAATGGTAAAAGTGGTCTTCAACTCTACTGCAAAATCCGGCGCCCAGGCTCCGACAGTGACTATTCAGGCAAACACCAACCCAACCGTGACCCGATTGAGAATGAAGGGCTCAGTAACTCCTAAATTAGCCGGCGCTGCAGCTCCTGCTGGTCCTTTGAAAAAATAATCATGATCAATACCGTATTAGCACAGGCCGCAGTTGGTGGCGGAGGGATCCTTGGACAGGTTTTTCTATTCGGATCCATCATCTTGATCATGTATTTCTTCATGATCAGACCGCAGCAGAAAAAACAAAAGGAAACCAAAAAATTCATTGAGGAAATCAAAAAAGGAGAGGATGTCGTGACCATCGGCGGCCTTCACGGAAAAGTCTACAGCGTAGACGGAGACACTGTCCAGCTCGAGCTGGATCGTGGGTTCAAAGTGACCGTCGAGAAATCCGCTATCTCCCTAGACTTCTCCAAGAAATCTAACCCATCCAAATAAATTGAGCTTTGCCGGAACCTAAAAAATCCTCCGGAAGGATTTCTTCCAAAAAACTCTCAAATCTAAAAGTGGTAGTCCTCTGCATCGCGGCGGCTACCACTTTTTGGATTTTAAATGCCCTCAACAAGGACAACTACACCACTATTGTAGACTACCCAATCCAATGGGATTACGACAAGGCCGAATACATGGCGGTGCAGCCACTTCCACAAAGCGTACCGATCCAGATTTCCGGTAATGGATGGGATCTGCTTCGCAAATACTTCAAGCTCAACGAGCCCCCCTTTGTCATTAACCTCGTCGAGCCATCGTCAAAAAGTTTCATCCTCACTTCGGATCTGAAGCGGCCTTTGGGCGACTTTATCACCCCGACCACGCTGATCGGGATGCTGAAGGATTCGATCCCCTACCACATCGATCAGATCGAGACCAGAAAACTGGATCCAGTCTTGGACTCAACCAGCTTCACCCTCGCAAAGAATGTGGAGATCGAAGGAGAAATCACTTTCAGTCCAAGCCAAGTGACGCTGATCGGCCCGTCTTCCTTGCTCGACAGCTTCGGCGGCAAGTTCACGGTTTCGCTGGATGAAGCCCGGATCAGTGAAAACTTCAACAAATCCGTCCCCCTTCAAATCCAAGAGGAACTCGCCGACATCCTCACTCTTCAGGACGAGAACATCGAGGTGAATTTTGCGGTGATCCAGTTTCTGGAGGGAAACAAACGCCTAAAGGTGAGAAAGGTCAATTTTCCAAAATCTGTCACGCTGGAAAACGAAGACCTGACTCCGATGGCCACCTACCTGGTAGATGGAAGTAAGGTGACCGAATTGAAAGACATGGAATTCGAGGCGGTCTTGGACTATGGGAAAAGAAACCGGGAAGACAGCACCATCACCATCGTGGTGAAGCCCAACCCCAGCTACATCAAAGAAATCAAGGTCGATCCTGCTTTTGTCAAGTTGAAATATGAGTAGTCGCAGGCCACTTTGGATAGGAATCACCGGGGGAATCGGCTCAGGAAAATCCACGGTCTGCAGAATATTCCAACTATTGGGAATTCCGGTCTATGGCTCAGACGATCGGGCCAAATGGCTCATGGCCCACGATCCAACGCTAAAATCCGGAATCTGCTCAGCTTTTGGCGACGAGAGCTATTTGGCTGACGGCGCTGTCAACCGAGCTTATTTGGCTGAGAAAGTTTTTTCCGATCCTGAGAAAGTAAAGCAAATCAATGCGCTGGTTCATCCCGCCGTGGGCAGGGACTTCAAGACATGGGCTGAAAATCAAGATAGCCCCTACCTGCTCAAAGAAGCTGCTTTACTTTTCGAAACCGGTGCAAACAAAGAGCTGGACAAAGTAATCAATGTCAGCTCTCCGCTGAAGATCCGCGTCGCCCGCACGCTCATGCGTGATCCCCACCGCGACGAAGCGCAGATCAACCATATCATCGACCAGCAGATGCCTGATGAGGAGAAGAACGAATTGGCAGATTTTGTAGTCAAAAACACGGATACAAAACTGCTAATCCCCCAAGTACTGGCTATCCACAAGACGCTCTCTGAAGACATCATCTAATTTATTCCTCTTTTAAAAAGGGCGGTATCTCGTAAGCGGTTACCAATTCCTAACATTATTTTTATCAGTTACTCTTTCCCTTATGAAGGTTTACGACAACAAAGACTGGTTACAATTTCTTTTTTTAGTCACCAAATCAGACACTCTGAATAAGCTGGCGCCTTTGATTTTGCTGCTTATCGCTTACTCAGTTGGAATAGTCTATTTAGAGATCAATTATTTAGAAGTTTCGGCTGACAGTTGGATAAGGAATCTGCCCCAAATGCACAGTCTGCTCAGTTTCGTCATATCGATGCTGCTCGTATTCCGTACCAACACCGCCTACGACCGCTGGTGGGAAGGGAGAAAACTCTGGGGCCAACTCGTCAACAACAGCCGAAACTTAGCAATCAAGATCGCCGGTATGACTGATCCTTCAGAAGAGGAAGTGAGAACATTTTTCCGTCGGGCCATTCCGATTTATGCCTTTTGCCTGAAAGACCATCTCCAGTCCAAGCAGACTGAATACAGCCTCCACGACGGAGAGATCGAGGGGCTCCCAGCCAAAGTCGACGCGGAAAAGCATGTTCCGAATCAGGTTGCCAAAGGCCTGTTTGCCAAGATCAATCTGCTCTACAAAGGAGGAAAAATCACCGGCGACCAACTGATTGTCTTGAATGGGGAAATATCCGCACTCACGGATATTTGTGGTGCTTGCGAGCGGATCAAAAACACCCCGATCCCTTACAGCTACAGCTCGTTTATCAAAAAATTCATCATGCTCTACACGCTCTCGCTTCCGATCGGCTACGCTTATCTTCTTGGATATTTCGCAGCGCCGATTGTTGCGTTTGTCTTCTATGTATTGGCCAGTTTGGAGCTTATTGCCGAGGAGATTGAAGAACCTTTTGGAAGCGATGAAAATGATCTTCCGATGGGGAAAATGTCGGAAAATATCCAGCGGCATGTCGGCGAGATTTTGGGCTAAACTCTGATACCCGGCCAACCCACAAAAAAAAAGGAATCCCAAACGAGATTCCTTTTCCACTTCAATAAACCCTAAATACTATTTTATTATCTGTCGATCGAGCCGAGCACTTTTTTCATAAAGGCATTTCCGGCATCTTTTTCAGTCATTCCACCGGCGATCATCTCATGCACTTCCAGCGCTCCGCAGAGATTGGAGATCAGTTCTCCGATCACATCGATCTCCGGCTCCTTCAGCGAAGGGGCCTCTGAGATGTTTTCCAACACTGCCAAAGCCGTCTCGATCTGCTCTGGAGTGCAGGTCTTCTGAATGGTCTTAATTACCGGCAACTTCATGAATCAGCGCTTTGAGTTGATCTTCTTTGTTGGTCTGTATCTGATTGAGCAAAGACCCACCTTTGAAGGCAGCGAAAGTCGGCAGGTTGTTTACCTGAGCCAATTTTCTGGAATTGGGAAATTTCTCAGCATCCACCAGCACAAAGACCGCATTGGCATTTTCGCCAGCCAGTCTTTTGAACTTGGGCTTCATGATTCGGCAGTTGCCACACCAGCCGGCAGAGTACTGCACGACTACATTGTCATGCTGAGCTACCAGCTCCTGCAGGGTATCTTCGGTCAGTTCGATCATGATTAATTATTGGATAGGTAGTTGGCGACTCCTTCGTTGGTAGCTTGCATCGCAGCTTTTCCTTCTTCCCAGTTGGCAGGACATACCTCGCCAAACTTCTCCACGTGAAGCTGCGCGTCTACGATTCTCAGGTATTCGTCGATGTTTCTTCCCAGTGGGAAATCATTGACAGACTCGTGACGGACGATTCCTTCTTTGTCAATCAGGAAGGTACCTCTGTAAGCGATAGGCGCTCCAGAGAAAGACCAAGTACGCGTCACTGCGTCAAAAGAATACTCGCCGCCCAATACACCGTAGTTCAAGGAGATGGTCTTAGCCACATCGGCCAAGATGGTATAGGTTACGCCTTCGATTCCGCCTTGATCCTTGGCAGTCATCAACCAAGCCAGGTGAGTCTCTTCAGTATCTGTAGAGCAGCCGATCACGACAGTGTCTCTTTTTTCGAACTCAGCGAGTTTGCTTTGGAAAGCATGGAGTTCGGTAGGGCAAACAAAAGTGAAGTCTTTCGGATAAAAGAACAGGATCACATTCTTTTGGCCGATGTACTGTGCCAAGCTGAAGTTTTCGACGATTTCTTCTCCGTTGATTACCGCTCCTACTGAAAATGCTGGAGCCTTTTTTCCGACTAATGCCATATTGCTGTTTTTTTGATGATTTGTTAGACAAATTTAACTCTTTAAATAAACTTTCTAACAAACAGGGTGTTTGATTGCCAAATCAAAAAAGAAGAAGGCCGCCAATCAAACTATTGCCCGATTGAAAACAGGCGAAACAAAAGCATCGATTCGAACAAATTTCTGATTGAAAAAACGCGGGAAACGGCGCACGTGCAGAAGAAAAAGTCTACTATTGAAATAATCTATTGAAGATTTACCGCCGCTATAGGAGTACACCTTTGAGGGGTTGAAAAAGAAAAAACCGTCCTGAATGTCTTCCGGACGGCTTGTAGTACTTCTAGATTGTGTCGATTCTAGATGGAATCAAATCCGAGATACTGATGGAGCACCTTTGGCATCTTGATGCCGTCGGGAGTCTGATTATTTTCCAGGATGGACGCCACGATTCGTGGTAAAGCCAAAGCGGAACCGTTGAGCGAATGCGCCAGCTGCGTCTTTTTGTCTTCGCCACGGAATCTCAGCTTCAGACGGTTCGTCTGGTACGTTTCAAAGTTGGACACAGAACTTACCTCCAGCCAGCGCTCCTGTGCGGCAGAATAGACTTCCATGTCGTAGGTCAGTGCTGAAGTGAAGCCCATGTCGCCTCCGCAGAGTCTGAGTACCCGGTAAGGGAGCTCCAACTTTTGCAAAAGTCCCTGCACATAGCTGCTCATGCTTTCGAGCGCCTCGTAGGATTTGTCAGGGTGCGTGATCTGGACGATCTCCACCTTGTCAAACTGGTGAAGTCTGTTCAGTCCTCTGACATGAGCTCCCCAGGAACCAGCCTCACGTCGGAAGCATGGCGTATAGCCGACGTTTTTGATCGGAAGATCTTCCTCAGAGACGATGACGTCCCGGTAGAGATTGGTGATCGGTACTTCGGCGGTAGGAATCAGGTAGAGATCATCGGCTGTAGAATGGTACATCTGTCCTTCCTTGTCAGGCAACTGACCCGTTCCATACCCGGATTCCTCATTGACCAAGATCGGCGGCTGAATCTCCGTGAATCCCATGGCCAACGCCTCATCCAAAAAGAAATTGATCAGCGCACGCTGTAGTCTTGCTCCTTTTCCTTTGTACACCGGAAAACCGGCGCCGGCGATTTTCACCCCCAGGTCAAAGTCAATGATGTCGTACTTCTTGATCAGATCCCAGTGCGGCAGCTTTCCCTCAAAAAGAGTCGGGATCGTCCCGTTTTCCAGCACAATCTCATTGTCCTCCGGAGTCTTCCCCTTCGGCACGGACTCGTGGGGTACATTGGGGATGGTATAAAGCAGGGCTTTGAGCTCGTCTTCTGTCTTGGAATACTGATCTTCCAGCAGTTTGATTTGGTCTTTGAGCTCACTGGTCCGCTCACGGATGGCGATCGCTTCCTGCGCTTTGCCTTCCTTCATCAGTTGGCCGATTTGCTTCGAAATGGTATTCGCCTCAGCCTGACACTGGTCGCGCTGGGTCTGTGTCGACTTTCTCTGGTCATCCAACGTGATCACCTCAAGGAGAAGATTCGCGGCATTGTGAATGTTGCGCTTTTGCAGACCGGCTAGCATACCGGCGTAATTTTCCCGGATTTGATTGACTAAAAGCATGAAGAAATCTTGATTTTGGTGTCCAAAGATAAGGACTTATCGGACATAGACTGTTTTGGTGACCGTAGAGAATGGTCCGTCGAGTTCTTTTCCATTCGTCAACAAAAGCTTCACATGCACCTGGTATTCTCCAACTGGCAGATTGGTCAGACGCACCGGCGCCATGTGGTCAATCTCATACAGATAGTCGTTGACTTTGATCTGGACTTTTAGCCCGTCCAGCTTCATATCTCCGCCCAAGACCAAAAAGTCGATGACGAGTTCTTCTCCCTGCGAAAGTGTCTGCGCGTTTCGGGGTAGATTCACAGCCAAATACGGCTCCCCGGAGTAAGGAAACGGTCTCGAGTCGCCCACGATAAAGTCCCTGTCAACATAATTCCCAAAACTTTTCAAGGCATGTCCTTCTTTGTCAACCAGAAAACCGACCACCCGGTAGGTTCCCTGCGTCAGTTCCCGTTGGAATATCGGCGAATAATAGCCCACTGGATCGCCGCCATTCAGGATCATGAAAAGCTTGGCGCTCTCACCAGCAACCTCTTCAAACGGGAAGTTCTTGCTGTTGAATTCAAAAGGCACTTTCCCGGGACGGAAAACCTGATTACCCAGGGGAGTATGCAATTCGAGGATTGCGTCCGGGTAAGCGGATGAATCTTCAAACTGATAAAAAGTAACCTTGGGAATCGTCGGATCCGCAGAAAGTGAATCCGAAAACTCATCCACCACTGCTTCATTTATTTTTCGCCTACCTTCCGAACAGCCGACTACGAGCACAGCACACAAAATTGGCAACAGGAGGATTTTCTTCATTTAGCAATCCAGATTGAGTTTAAAGATATTTATTTTTGAAGAATTATATTGGTACATCAAACTTAACAATAACTAAATGGACATCCTCTTTGATGAAATTCCAAGTTTGGATCTGGCTGACTTCACTTCCGGAACTCCCGAACAGAAAGCGGCTTTTGTGGAGAAGCTGGGAGAAGCCTACCAAAACATCGGTTTTGTAGCGATCAAAAACCACGGACTTTCCAAGGATCTTCAGGATCGTCTTTACAGTTCGATCAAGGCCTTTTTTTCCCTGCCGGATGACTTAAAAAAGAAATACGAAAAACCGGAAATCGGATACCAGCGTGGCTACACCGGCAAGGGAAAAGAGCATGCCAAAGGCCGAAATACCGGTGATCTGAAGGAATTTTTCCACGTAGGTCAGCCGCTGGAATTTATTCCCGACTCGGATACGGTGAAAGGCGAGTATCCCGAAAACGTCTGGCCCGCCGAAATTCAGGAGTTTCAGAAGGCCGCAGTCGAAGCCTATCACACCTTGGAAAATGCCGGCAAGGCAATGCTCCAGGCAATTGCCTTGAATCTGGACCTTCCGGAAGACTACTTTGAAGACAAAGTCGCCTACGGCAATTCCATCTTGCGTCAGATCCACTATTTCCCGATCGAAAATCCCGACGAAGTCCCCGCCGATGCTGTCCGCGCCGCTGAGCATGGCGATATCAACCTGATCACACTCCTGATGGGAGCAAGCGCTGATGGCCTGCAGGTGTTGAGAAGAGACGGCAAGTGGATCCCAATCACGGCCCTTCCCGATCAGCTGGTCGTGAATGTCGGCGATATGCTGGAGCGTCTCACTAACAAAAAACTGAAGTCGACGATCCACCGTGTGGTCAATCCGCCAAAGGAGATGATGCACACCAGCAGGTATTCTATCCCCTTTTTCATGCATCCGAGATCAGAGATGGATCTCACCTGTCTCGACAACTGCATCGACGAAAGCAATCCCAAACAGTTCACAGATGCCACAGCAGGAGAGTTTTTGGATGAAAGACTCCGCGAATTAGGTTTGAAGAAATAAGATGTCGGTCCGCAAAGTCCGATATTATGTATTTCTCAAAGATGTCCTGACGCTTTCCATCACCGCATTCGGTGGGCCGCAGGCATTTTTGGCAATGCTGCTGGAGCGGATGGTGAAAAACCGGGCCTACATCACAGAGGATGAACTCTGGGAGTTGAATGCTCTTTGCAATATCCTCCCAGGTCCATCGTCCACCCAGCTGATCTCCGCCATTGGATTTCGGGTGGGTGGACCAAACCTCGCCTATCTGGCACTTTTTGTATGGATTCTCCCCGCGACTCTGATCATGACGGCGACGGCTGTTTTGATTCAATTTTTGCAGGAAAATACGCCGGGAGCTCTTGGTTTTGCCCGGTTTATCCAGCCGATGGCGATTGGGTTTATCATTTTTGCTGCGCAAAAAACCATTACCAAGATGGTCAAAAGTACCGAAGCAATGATACTGATGCTCATATCGGCCTTTGTCTCATTCTTCTACAGCTCTCCTTACATCTTTCCGGTGATGCTGGTACTCGGCGGCTTGAGCACCTCGATCAAATACAAAAACCAGCCCAAGGCGGAGGAAGAAAAAGCGTTGGTAATCAAGTGGGCAAATTTCTACCTCTGGGGCGGAGTCCTGATCTTGGCTGCGGTCGCTGGTGCTATTACCAACTATCAGCCGATCCTCCTTTTTGAGAACTTCTATCGAAACGGCAGTTTGATATTTGGAGGTGGACAGGTACTCGTCCCCTACCTCTACACCGAGTTTGTCGACTTCAAGCACTTCCTGAGTTCTGAAGAGTTCCTGACCGGATACGCGATATCCCAGGGCATTCCGGGGCCGACTTTTTCCATTTCATCCTACATAGGCGCCCTTTCTATGAGAGAATTTGGATTGAGTGGATTCTTGATGGGCGGACTGATCGCGGCGGCGGGGATATTTCTCCCAGGCATTTTTCTGATATTCTTCGTGATCCGTTTTTGGGATCAGCTCAAGCTCTATCGGCCGGTGCGTGCGGCGCTCGAAGGCATCAATGCCGTATCCTGCGGGATGTTGATTGCGGCGGCATACCTCCTTTTTGAGCCCTTAGAAGCAAATGCGCTCCACATTGTGTTCATCTTGGGCACCTACTCGGTCTTACAGTTTTCCAAGATTTCCTCACCGGTGATTATCCTGGCGGGTATCGTTTTGGGCATCGCAGCCAATTACTTTTCGCTCTAATCATTGGGCCAAAAAACGAAAAGGAACAAGAATACCCAGAAAAGCGTTTTGTGTTCTAAATTCATTTCCTAAATTTCTCTCATGCAAGCCTACGAGTTCATCAATAATCTGATCCCCCCGCTCAAGCTCAGCGACCGAGCCGGGATGGCATTGGCTTGGATGGAAGAAATCCGCACCGATTCGCTCCCGGTATCCGATCAGGGAAGATTTTTGGGGTTTATTGGAGATGAGGTGATCTTTGAGCTGAACAATTCGGATCAACTGATTGGCACGATTGAACTGGAAGCGGGCGACTGCTGGGTCTATTCCGACAAGCATATCTACGATGTACTACGAGTAGCCTCCGAAAATCAATCACATCTGGTCGCTGTGCTGGATCGGGAAAAATCGTACCTCGGCGTGATCACCATGGAAGATGCAATTGCAGCCTTTGCAGACAGTCTGTCGATCAAGTCTCAGGGAAGCGTGCTGATCCTGTCGATGAACATGACAGACTATCATCTCTCCGAAATCTCGCGCCTCGTAGAGTCGGAAAACACCAAAATCCTGAGCTCCTTCATCACCACTGATCCGCTGGACGACAGCAAGATCAAGCTTACGCTGAAGCTGGACAAATTGGAGCTCCGCCATGTCAAAGCCACCCTCGAGCGATTTGGCTATCGGGTGATTGACCACTATCAGGAGGAGTCCGGAATCACCAACGAAGAAGACCGAATCGGTAACTTGCTGAGATTTTTAGATATTTAAGGCATGAAATGCCCCATGAGAATGGCAGGTTACACGCGGGAATTTTTAAGCAGGGCATTCCACGTGACCGCTAAAAACCACTTATAAACACATGAAATGCCCATGAGAAAACCTTTCTCACTCACGGGGATGATTATAAAGGGCATTCCATATGGCCTTTAAAAGACAAATTATAGTCATATGAAAATAGCCTTGCACGGCCTTGTTTTTAAGCCGGAACACATTCCCGACATCGATCGACTCTTTCAGGAACTCGAAAAACACCAGATCGAAATTCTGGTCACCGAACCCATGGATCGGGCATTGAAGATGCTGGGCAAAGCACGGCACACCTACTGGCTCATTGAAAATCAGGAAGATCTTGAGTCAGTTGATTTTTTGATTTCAATCGGAGGGGATGGCACCTTGCTGGACGCCGTCTGCCTGATAGGTCATCTGGAGATCCCAGTATTGGGATTGAATACGGGGCGACTGGGATTCCTCGCCACAGCGGTCACTGACCGGATCGGCGAAGTCATCGAAAATCTGGCTTACGCAAACTTCCAGATCGAAACCCGCTCACTCATTTCACTGGAGTGTAGCCGAAAACTCTTCAACGGGATCAATTTCGCCCTCAATGAATTCACGATTCATAAGCGTGACACCTCCTCGATGATCACCGTCCACACTTACATAGACGGAAAATACCTCAACTCATACTGGGCTGACGGACTGATTGTCTCCACCCCGACTGGATCGACTGGCTACTCACTGAGCTGTGGCGGCCCTTTGATCACTCCGGATACTAAGAGTTTTGTGATCACTCCTGTAAGTCCGCACAACCTAAACGTCCGGCCTATCATTGTGTCAGACGACTGCGAAATCAGCTTTGAGATAGAAGGCCGGTCCGAAAAATTCCTGATTTCACTCGACTCCAGATCTACTTCCATTTCTTCGGAGATAAAACTCAGCGTCAAAAAAGAGTTGTTTTCGGCAAAATTGGTCAAATTGCCTCACTTTCATTTCTTTGACACCTTGCGCCAAAAGCTCAACTGGGGTTTCGATATGAGAAACTGAAAAAACCTACTAAATGAGCTTAACATTAATTAACCCGTCAAATACAAAACGGCGTTTTTTAAACGTTGGGTACTTCATAACTTGCACCGTCTTGAAAAAGGTCAATTTTAAGATTATCAGACACTTACTCGTATTCACCCTAGTTTTGATCGGCTATCTTGGCCCTGTCAACGCACAGAAATATGAGGTAGGTGGAGGTCTCGGTGCAGCAACATACACCGGGGATATAATCCGCAAAGTTGACCCCCGTCAAATTGGACTTCAAGGCACGTTGTTTGGCAAGAGAAATTTTGACAATGTGTGGAGCTTGAGAGTCGCTATCAGCTCTTCCATCCTTCAGGCTGAGGATAGCCTCAGGCCTTTGGACCGCGCAGCTCAGGTTAGAGATGGCAGGTTTAGGGGCGGAGTGATTGAGGGGAGCGCAGTGATGGAATTCAACTTTCTGGATTTCCTGCGCAATGATTCCGAGTTCAGATGGTCGCCGTACGCCTTCTTTGGATTGGGCTATTCCCATTTCATGATGAAAGGCAACACTTACGCGTACCTTCCATCGGAAAAGTACAGCTTGAGTTCTGTGGTCATCCCGTTTGGCGGAGGCGTGAAATACCGGCTGAGCGACCAATGGACTTTGGCGGCTGAACTCGGGTTCCGGCCGACGATGACGGACTATCTTGATAAGATCGACAGCAGCCTGCCGGCGATCCCCAGATACCAGCCGCCGACCGATCCTTCTACCGGACAAATACCTCCCTACGGGATCAATTTTGGCAACCCAAACACCAAGGATTGGTATTACTTCGCGGGGCTGACTATCAGCTATACAATTGCCAATGTGAGGTGCTACGCTTATTAATAAATTGATAGCTAGGGCTGATAATTGGAAAAGAAATAGCATTTTTGTACCTCCAAAAAATTAGGTACCCAAGCCATTGGAATGAAGGAAAAACTAGACCTAAGCAACACCCCAAAACATATTGCAATTATCATGGACGGCAATGGCCGTTGGGCCAAGAAGAAAGGCGCCATGAGGATCTTCGGACATCGACACGCGATTCAGGCGGTCAAAGATGCCATCGAAGGAGCAGATAATCTGGGGGTAAAATACCTGACGCTATTTTCATTTTCCACTGAAAACTGGTCCCGTCCAAAGGACGAGGTGAAAGCGCTGATGCAGCTATTGGTCAAGACAATCATCGACGAGATTTCAATGATGATGAAAAATAACATCCGGTTGATTTCGATCGGGGATCTGAGCAGTCTTCCGAAATCGGCCCAAGAAAAACTGGAGGAAGCCAAGAGACAGACCGAAACCAACACCGGCCTTACCGTGGTGCTCGCGCTGAGCTACAGTGGACAGTGGGAACTCACCCAAGCAACCAAACGCATTGCCCAAAAAATCTCTGAGGGAAAACTGAAACCCGAGGAAATCACCCAGCAGACTATTGCTGATCATTTGGACACGGCCGGAATCCCCGACCCGGAGCTGATGATCCGCACCAGCGGTGAATACCGGATCAGCAACTTTCTGCTCTGGCAGCTGGCCTATACCGAACTGTATTTCACACCGGTACTGTGGCCTGATTTCAGAATAGAGCACCTTTATGCCGCCGTGAAAGATTATCAGCAACGAGAAAGAAGATTCGGAAAGACCGGCGAGCAAGTTAAATCTTAAGTAATCGATCAAATCGAGTAGGATTCAAGTGTCTCGCAGCAGTGTGAGACTATTCCTGCGAGACTCTTCCCGACACCGGGATGGCCTCAATAGGTCAAATTGTAATTTATAAGATCGCGCATGTCGACGACGACGCGCAGTGGGATGCCCCCGATAGCTATCGGGATCCATGTGGGACAGGCTATGTGGCGATTGAAAATATTTATTAAACACATGAAAAGAAGTTTATTAATTCTGTTTTGCTTGATATGGTCTGCTTCGGCATTTTCCCAGATCCGTCTGGGACAAAGCCGGTATGCTTCAACAAAACCAGTCAACATTCTGGAACTGAATTATTCCAAGCCCCAGAAGTTCAGAATTGCAGAAATCAAAGCAGTGGGACTTTCGACGCTGGATGAAATAGCGATTATTTCCCTTTCGGGCCTGAAAGTCGACGACCGGATCGACGTCCCGGGCGACGCTATCTCCAATGCACTGAAGAAACTTTGGGGCCAGGGCATCATCGGAGACGTAAAAATACTCGTGACCAAGATCGAAGGAGACGACATCTACCTCCTGCTTGACCTGACGGAGAGACCCCGTTTTTCCAGAGTGGAATTCAGTGGCATCAACAAAACACAGGAAGGCGAGCTTCGTGACAAAGTAAACATCCGCGGCAGAGTCGTGCGCGATGACGTACTGAATACCGCCAAGCGAAATATCGAAAAATATTACCTGGACAAAGGATATCTCAATACCGACGTTAAGATTTCACAAGTTCGCGATACCACGCTACCCAACAGCGTCAAGCTCAGATTTGACATCGACATCAATTCCAAGGTGAAGATCAATGAGATCCAATTCTACGGAAACTCTGAGCTCACCGACGGTGCCCTCAAGGGCAAGATGAAGAAGACCAAAGAGCATGCGCGCGTTGCGGTGTTCAAAGACGTCTACTCAAGGATCGCGGATGCGGATGCGGCCAGTGTCAAGAATTCCATCATGCATACCGACACTGCCTCCAACGAAGACGTAAAGAACTATATCAACAAGAATTTCAAGCTCAACTTCTTTAGTGGCTCGAAGTATATCCCCAAGGAATACCGAAACGACAAAGACCAAGTCATCGCCTTCTACAATACCAAGGGTTTCCGGGATGCAAAGATCCTGACCGACTCGGTCTACAACTTTGCGGATGACAAGATCAACATCGACATCGATGTGGTCGAAGGGAAAAAATACTACTATCGAAACATCACCTTTGCGGGCAACTACGTCCATCCAAGTGCTGTCCTACAGGCAAAGCTGGGCATCCAGAAAGGCGACGTCTATGACAAAGAAAAACTCGACAAACGATTGAACTACGATCCTCAAAAGGGCGACGACGTCAGCTCCCTGTATCAGGACGATGGCTATCTCTTTTTCGACATCGATCCAGTAGAAGTCAATGTATCGGGCGACTCGATCGACTTGGAGATGAGAATATTCGAAGGGCCTCAAGTGACTGTGAACAGCGTGAACATCACAGGAAACGAACGGACCTCTGATCACGTCGTCATGCGTGAAATCCGAATCCTTCCCGGACAAAAATTTAACCGGGCAGCCTTGGTGAGAACTATCCGGGAACTTTCGACGCTCGGCTACTTTGACCCGGAGAAGATCAATCCTGACCTGAGACCAAACTTCGAAGCAGCGACGGTGGATATCACATTCGAACTGGAAGAAAGACCCAATGACCAGATCGAGCTTTCCGGTGGATGGGGCGGATTCTACGGATTCGTAGGTACAGTCGGCTTGGTGTTCAACAACTTCTCGATCAAAAATATCGGGGACTTCAGCAAGTGGGATCCACTTCCGGTAGGCGATGGACAGAAGCTTTCGCTGCGGGTACAAGCCAACGGAAAGACCTTCCAAAACTATTCGATCTCCCTGACGGAACCTTGGTTTGGCGGCAAAAAGCCTCAAGCGCTTAGCTTCTCTTTCAACCACTCGGTACAAAGAGAGATAAATTACAACAACCCAACCAACTTTGGTAGTGAAGCCGGGTTCTTTAGGATCACCGGTGTGACCCTGGGATTGGCCAAGCGGGTCACCTGGCCGGATGACAACTTCAGCATCAGCAATTCCCTGCAGTTCCAAAACTATGTATTTAACAACTATGGCAATTACTTCGGATTGTCCTACGAGGACGGTACTTCCAAGAGTATTACCTGGAATACCACTATTGCCAGGACCAATATTGACAACATGACCTTCCCAAGGGTGGGCTCCAATATCTCGCTTTCGGTGGCTTTCACCCCCCCTTACTCCTCTCTGAATAAAGATATCAACTCCGAATCTCCCGATCAGGAGAAATACAAGTGGCTGGAGTATCACAAGTGGATGTTTGACGCGGCCTTCTATACACCGCTTTTTGGTTCTTCCAAATTTGTGGGAAGTGCACGGGCACACATGGGCTTCCTGGGCTCTTACGGCGACAAGATCGGCATCATTCCCCTGGAACGCTTCGTAATGGGCGGGGACGGTATGACCTTCAACAACTTTGCCCTCGGCCAAGAGATCATCGGACTAAGAGGCTACGAGAACCAGTCCATAACCCCTGGCTCTGAGACCAGAGGCTCAGGCGAGCCATACGGTGGGGTGGTGTACAACAAGTTTGTGACCGAGGTACGATTCCTGGTTTCTCCTAACCCTTCCGCTACCATCTTCCTCCTGGGCTTTGCTGAGGCAGGGAACAACTGGGGATCATACAAGGAGTACAACCCATACGATCTCAAAAAATCAGCTGGCTTCGGTGCGCGAATCTTTATGCCTGCCTTCGGACTACTTGGGATCGACTGGGGCTACGGGTTTGACCGGGTTCCTGGGCAATTGGAGCGAAGTGGGGCACAGTTCCACTTTACCATCGGTCAGCAATTGAGATAGGCTTGGTTGCAGTGATTCGTTTAGTTAATTTATGCAAAAAATGAAGTGTCTCCAGTCAGCGCTTCAATGGCTATGAAAACAAAACGAACCCATGGATAAATCACTGAAAATTGTACTTTTGCTGCTCATTCTGCTTCAGGCAGGCCCATTGGCTGCTCAAAAGTTTGGATACATTGATTCGGAATACGTCCTGAACAAGCATCCCGACTACAAGGTAGTCCAAGATGAGCTGGCCAAGCTAAGTACCGATTGGAAGAAAGAGGCACAAAGTTTGGATCAGGAGGTCAAAGAATTGACCACCCAGCTCAAGGCAGAGGAGGTTTTGTTGACAGAAGAGATGTACCAGCAGCGACTGGAAGAGATCAAGGCGAAGCAAAAGGCCTCGCAGGAATTTAACAGCAGGATCTTTGGCATTGACGGGATGTATTACCAAAAGCAGGCAGAACTGCTCCAACCCCTCCAGTCCAAGATCTACGATGCAATCGAGCGGGTGTCGAGGCGAAACAACCTCGCGGTTTTGTTTGACAAGGCTGCCGGCCCGTCCGCGATTATTTATACAGATCCAAGACACGACTACTCTGAGTTTGTCCTGGAAGAATTGGGAATTGAAGAAAACAATTAAATACAAACACCAAATGATGAAAGTAAAAGTTATCCTAGCGGCAGTAGCGATGCTATTCGTAGGATTTGCCGCTCAGGCTCAGGAAGTAAAAATCGGCTACACGAGTGTGGAATTTATCATGGACTTGATGCCCGAGATGGAACAAATCGGAGCAGATATCCAGGATTATCAAACTCAGCTGCAAACGAACATCCAAACCAAGGTGGCGGATTTCCAAAAACAGGTACAGGCATATCAGCAAGCTGCGACTACAATGACGGAGGAAGCTCGTGGAGCCAAAGAACAGGAACTGGGTAAACTTGAGCAGGACGTCCAGAAATATCAGCAAGACGCCCAAACATCCTATCAAAGAAAGCTCGGCGAATTGCTGGAGCCGGTACAGACCAAAGTGATCAACGCGATCAATGCGGTGGCGGCTGAAAATGGCTACACACACATCTTTGCCGAGACGGCAGGTCAGTCTCCTATCCTTCTTTATACCAAAGAAGAAGACAAATTTACGGAGCTGGTATTGGCTAAGCTTGGCCTCCAGATGCCGGCTGCACCCGCAGCGACTCCAACTCAAAATTAATTTTCGTTAACCCTTCTGAAACCGACCTTCCCAAGAGGTCGGTTTTTTCATTTAACGCCATGCCCAAAAAGAACCCAAAGGACCTTATCAGCCAAAGTCAGGATGCAGTGCTCGTGGATTTTTATGGCGACCATCGTCTCCCGTTGGTGTAGAAGTCAGATTCTGTCATCTCTTGGGAGATAGTATAAAACTAAATCAATAACAATAAAACAATCATCAAAAACATTCAAAAAATACCCTGTGCAGGGTATTTTTTGAATGTTTTACTATTGAGACCTTTAATTAAACTTAATCTCACATTCACTAAAAATAAAGCTTTGATAACAGTCGTTCTTCTCGGTATAATTTGAAACGCTCTTAGAGCAAACAGATAAAGAATATTAAATATGAGATCATTCCAAATTATAGTTTCCATATTTCTTTTATTGTTCCTAATTGATACTTCGTTCGCCCAAAACGGATTGGCCATTGAGTCGAAAATTGGAACTGGGAATACCAAGCTGGACTATCAGGGGAATTTTCCAGATTTAGCAGCTTCGACAAGTGACCATGTTTTTTTCAGTCTGGGTGTAAGTCCTTGGACAATGGACTGTCCTATGGGTTTGAATGGGAGTATTATAGGTTTGATTTATATCTAACTTATACTCCTTTGGATCCAGAAAGAAATCTGGGGGGATCAAGGTTTGACTATTTTGCATTTGGTCCCAAGGTTCAGAAAGACATCTTCATCCTTCCCAAGGCAGGTGTGAGTTTCTCAACTGTCCTACATCTCACGTATAATTCGGAAAATGATTATGAATTTATGGGAGGGGAATTACAAGCTATTCAACTGCCAAATGGACAGCCAAGAATTCCTGTTAAGCTATATGGACAGAGAAGCATTGAAGAGTTTACAATTCTAATCAAGCCAGAGGTAGGAGTGTTTTATGATCTATCTAGTAAGTCTAGAATAACCCTTTCTGCCCGATGGGGACTTGATTTAAGAGAACCTTCCATTGTTATTGATTTGAACCGGATTGAAGTTGATGGTGCTACTTATCAGAATAAATATTTTTACAGCGGAAATTATTTCTCTACCCTTTTAGGATATCGGCATTCTTTCTAAATATTTTTCCAACCGGCCGATCGAGTGACCAGCCGCTTTTTTTGACATAGTCCATGTGGACGACAAAGGATTATAACCAATGCTCAAAGTCATAGTAACAGCTTTCATATTATGTCTGGTATCTCAATCCGAAGTAGATGCCCAAAACACACTCAATCTTTCGTTTGGATTCCCAAAGATCAATTGGGATTACAGCGGAAACTTTGACGGGTTGAGAACCGTGTATCGAAACGGCTGGTCCATTACCGCTTCTGGATTAAAAATCAAAGAAAATGGATTAATTTATGGAATCGATCTCGGAGTAAACAGATATGGGAATGGATTTCAATTTGAACTTATGCGCTTTGACCTCAAGGAAATTCATCATTTCTCAATTTTGCCATTAGTCGGCTATGAACATCACCTCCCTAAAACAAAATTTTCTATCCGATTTAACTTGGCATTGGGTATTGGAATAGTTCCTATTGACAATAAACATTATGAAAGCGATAGAACCTTCCAAATCAGACGTGTCGCCTATGGCGTCCCTCTTTACGATCTTACTTTCTCAGGGTCACAAGAAGTAAAAAGTCGGATATTCCCTTTGGTAAAACCAAATCTTGAACTTCACTATTCTCTTGGCGAAAGATCAACCCTGTTTGTAAAAGGGACTCTTGGGATTTCTTTGATGGAGGAGGTGATCGTTAGGGATTTCCCAAAAGTTATCTATGAATCTGAGGAATTCTACGTTACCCATTCGACAAATCTAAGTTTCTGGGCGTTAGAATTGGGTTACTCCATGAAGCTGAGAAAGTAGTATTGGGTTAAAAAAGGGGATGTGATATACTCCTTCTTTTTATCCCAAAAACCTCATCATCTCCAATACCACCGTATGGCGATACTTATCAGAATAAATATTTTACAGCGGAAATTTTTTCCCAACCATTTTAGGATATCGTTATTCTTTCTGGATAATTTTAAAACTGACTGATCGAGTGACCAGCCGGTTTTTTTAAACATAGTATACAAGGGGTGAAAAAATTAATTCTCATTTTGTCTTCAATTCTAGCACTCTCTAGCTGCGACGAAAGTCCAGATATTAAGAATTGCAATGAAGGAAATCGATTAGAAGTTCCGAGTCTGGATCTCACCGAATTTGATTTGGAAGTATGTGGGGTTAAACGGGATGACCCTGCCCAGAATTTTAACGTAGTTATCGATTCTCAAGAAAAGCTAGAGCAATACATTCATTGTCCGCAATATCAACAAATTGATTTCGACAAGTATGTCATTTTAGCCGGACTGTATGTACACCACCAATGCATAGGACTTTCCTCCGAAGAGCTATTTATTTGCGAGGGTAAATTAGTCTATCAGATAAATCTATTCCCTATGGATTGTTTAGCAGTGACGGAGATTCCGTATTTCAAACTAGTCGAACGGAAGTATGCAGATTCGGGTGTTTATTTCGACGTCAACGTCGAATAAGACCGCCAGACTCGATTGCTCATATCTTGTCTTGCATGGCAGCCCGTGTGTATATTACCCCATGTCCAAAAAGAACCCAAAGGACCTTATCAGCCAAAGTCAGGATGCCGTGCTGGTGGATTTCTACGCCGACTGGTGTGGGCCTTGCCTGACGATGAATCCGATCTTAGAAGAAGTGCTCGCCGAGTTGGGAGGAAAGATCAAGCTGCTCAAGCTGAACGTGGACAAACACCCCCAGCTCAGTCAGCAGTTTGCCGTCCGGTCAATCCCCCACTACATCCTGTTCAAGCGGGGCAAGATTCTCTGGAGAAAGGGAGGCGTCCTCACGAAGCGGGACTTGCTCCAGCAATTGAAGGGGTTCGTCTGATCTTGGGTTTCTGAAAAGATCGATTGATCCCATTTTCTTGCAAAGGGAAAAACACTCCTTCTCCACATTGAACAAACGTTGACAGTATTCTTTTAACTTAACAGTAAATATTTCCAGCAGACTATTTCCAAAATTCCCAGTTCGTAACCCAAATCCTCCTTGCATGAACCTTGACTTAAGCTTGGTCAATATTCTGATTCTCTTTGGAGCGGTGCAAGGTCTCACGTTTGCGGTAGTTCTTTTCGCAAGCAAACGGCATCCCGGAGCAGTTTATCTTGGCCTCGCTGTGCTGGCGTTGGTGTACAACGGATTGGAGACCTTTAATTGGAGCGCTAATCTCGAGCAATACACGACCTTTTTCGACTATTTCCCCTTTGTGCTGATCTTCCTGGTCGGCCCGTCGTTTTATCTCTATCAGCGTTCTCTCCTAGGTAACGCCCCTGTTTCACGACGGAAAGTACTGCTCTTGTATTCCTTCTCCTTCTTTCAATTCGGCTATCTGTCGATTTGCTGGATCGCCTACTATCTGACTAAAACGGAGATTTTGAACTTCCAGCCTTGGCTGAGAATGGCCGGACAGTTTTATGGCTGGTACAGCGAGCCGCTGAGCGTGTTGGTCTATCTGTTCTTTACCCTATTCTCTGTCCGGCATTTTATCCGCCATTCCAAGGTATTTCGTTCTGATAAAAAAGGTCCAAAAACCAGTAAACCAGCGCTAGCTTGGCTAAAGCAACTGCTGATCTTCCAACTGCTCCTAGCTTTGATTTGGCCACCCACAGTACTGATCTCTTACTTTGACGTCTGGCCTTTCAGTTGGTCGGAATACTACCCCGTCGAGATCCTTTTGGTGTTGTTTCTCTATTGGATCGCGATCGCCGGTTATCTCAAAATTCGATCAATCACTACCGAACCTACCAGAAAACGAAACTTGGCCGATAGAGAGATTTTCACCCAAGATGAAAAATCTCCGCACATGGTTTTGATCCAAACTACCGTGGAATCGGATCAACTGTACCGCAATCCGGAGCTCAGTCTCGCCCTCTTATCCGAGAAAATCGACCTACCACCCAAGCAGATTTCTAAAACGCTTAACCAAGAAGCGGGGATGAATTTCAATGACTTTATAAATTCCTACCGGGTAGAGGCTTTCTGCAGGGAATTGAAAAAAACGGAAAACATCAACCTGACTCTGCTGGGGATCGCCAACAGTTGCGGATTCAATTCTTCGGCGACCTTTCAGCGGACTTTTAAGAAACTCAAAGGAGAAACGCCAGGCACCTATTTCCAGCGCAGGCAGGAAATGGAGGAAAGTGGGAGATAAAAACTCTCAAATCGGGATTTGAGAAGTCAAAGGTCAGGTCGCATCCAATCTAAATGGAACAAATTCCCGTTTTTTGAAAGCGAAAACCGAAACCCACTCCGATGTCCGATTCTTTAAAATTCAAAGCGACCGGCCTCTTCATCCTTTTCACTTTCTTTTCCATCGGGCTAGTCACACAGGCACAGACACTGAAAGGAAAAGTCATCAGTGCCAAGACCAAAGAGCCGATTCCATTTGCGCACATCTATCTCTTAGAAACCGGAAACGGGGCCATCGCAGGACTCAAAGGGGAGTTTGAGATAATTTTAGCCGAACCGATTGACGAACTCAAGATAAAGGTAAGCTGTCTGGGATATACCGAGGCCGAGTTTTCGTGGAGCGCGGGCCAGGATTTTTTGGAAGTCAGTCTGGAAGAAGAATACCTGGAACTTCAAAGTGTAGAAGTCAAGCCTGAAGATCCTGTGGCCTTGCTGCGGGCGGCGGCGCTCAATGTGACCAAAAACTATGGCACGGACAGCGCATTTCTGCAGGGATATTACAGAAACAACACACTGCTAAACAACAAAACGCTGAGATATACCGAGGCTTTCATCGATCTCGTCAAACCTCCTTATGAACTCCACAACGAAGAATGGGATCAGGTGGGAGACTCTATCCATGTGAGGCAGGTGCGGACCAAGCCCACGGAATATGATGACTGGAAAGTGCAAATCATGACTCCCTGGGAAACCAATGTGTATCTTCTGCTCAACCGGGACGTGGCACGGGATTTTACCTCAACGGTACAGCAAGAGCAGTTTATTTCCAATTACCAATTTGAACTGGAAGACAGGGTTTCGATCAACGGACGGCCGACTTACAAGATCTCTTTGGTGCCCAAGACAAAGCATAAAAACGCGATCTGGACCGGGCATTTGTATCTGGACGAAGAGACGCTTGCCTATGTCAAGATTGACTTCATATCCACGGAAAAAGCCTTCAAGAGGATTAAGTCCCAAGCCAGTTTTATCATGGCGACCAATTTGTACAAATTTCACTACAACAGTGGGGAATGGAGGGAAGTCATTCAATATAGATTTGATGGAAACACATGGATTTTGGACGAAATCAATTCAAGCAAGATCTTCGAGATATCCAGCAAACCCAGAGGAATGGACCGTTCTCCGTTGATTCAGACCCTCCATTTCAAAACCGAAAACGCCTCGAATGTTCCTGATGATTACTCCAAACCTTTCCTCTCTAATGACCTCGGCAAGGCCAATACCTATTTTCAGAAAAACTATTCGCCTGAATTTTGGCAGGCTTTTGACCAAAGCAAAGGGATCGAAACCAAGGAAATCTATGGTTTCAAAGACGTCTCTCCCGACCAGAAACCTTATGAGTTTACGCGGCTCGACACGTTGAAAGGAGCGCTGACCCGGTTGAGAACTTCCTATGACGTAGGCTTTTATCATTTGGATGTGGAAGTCTTTCCCGAGGAGGAAATTATCGCGGGGAGCAGCCTGATCCGCTTCAATGTCCTGGAAAATACCGACAAGATCCAAGTCGACCTCTATTCGAAGATGCAGATTGACAGTATCCTGTACAGAGGTGCGCTGCTTGATTTCTCCAGGGAATTTGACGCAGTGACCATTCAGTTTCCGGGCGATCTTTTAAAAGGTTCTGTGGACGAAATTCAAGTGTTTTTTCATGGGAGGCCCTTGGACTACGATCCAAACATTCCTATGTACGCGTCTTTTCTCTGGACAAAAGATGAAAACGACCATCCCTGGATTCAGGCAATCTGTCAGGGATATGGCGCCAGCGGCTGGTGGCCAACCAAAGAGCATCTCTCCGACGAACCCGACTCGGCGCGGATCAGCATCACCCATCCGGCTGATCTCGTATCCATCGCCAATGGGCGAAAGGTCGAAGACAAAGAGCTCGGAAACGGCAAATCACGGACGTCGTGGGCCGTGAGCTATCCGATCAACAACTACAACCTGATCCTCTATCTTGGCAAATATCAGGCATTGCGTGACAAACTCAGCGGCGAAGAAGGTGAAATTGCCTTTGAGATAGATGTATTGTATGATCAGGTGGAAATCGGAAAAAAGAAAATGCCGTTGGTTCAGCCCGTTTTGGACAGTTTTGAAAAGTATTTTGGTCCCTATCCATTCCCCAAAGACGGAATTAGATTCGTCGAGTCGCCTCATGCGATGGAGCATCAAAGCGCCGTGGCGCTTGGAGTTGAGTTCTTCAGGGAGGAAGAAAGACCTTGGGATCAGTTTACGGATGAAAACTTCGCAAAAGGCTGGATTCCTGCGCAGATTCTACTCCATGAGTTTGCCCACGAGTGGTGGGGAAACAGCCTGAGCTGCACGGACAATGCCGAACTGTGGATTCACGAGGGTTTTGCCACCTATGCCGAATCGCTCTTTCTGGAGGATCGCTATGGGTATGAGTCAGGGCAGGTTTATCTGAATTCGATGCGGACAGAGATGAATCACAAAACGCCTTTGATTGGAAACTTTGGGCTCAATCACGTCCATTATGATCTGGGCGATATGTACACCAAGGGAGCTCTTTTTCTGGATGCACTGCGAAAGCTGGCTGGAGATGAAGTTTGGTTTGCCTATATGAAAGAACTCCAGTCGACATTCCGTCACCAAAGCATCACCTCTCAAGACTTGGAGCAGCTGCTCAGCAAGCGAACCGGACAGGATCTGAGCTTGCTTTTTCAGGAATATCTGACGGTAAAAGATCTGCCAAAGCTGGAGTACTATGTAAAAAATCAGGACGAAAAATCTTCGCTCTTTTATCGGATTGACAAAGACTTAGGCGAGGTAAAAATCCCTGTGGTGGTCTTCGATGCCTCCGGAAAAGAGATGAAAATCTATCCTGAAAGGGAATGGCAGGAGTTAGGATTAGAGGCAGGTTTCTCCGGGGAAATAGAGTTTGACCAAAGTAGCTTTCTGCTAGAGTACGTCCCGGTCAGCCCGTTGCAATAATGATCATCTGCAGCAGAACGAGAGAAATATGTCCTTTCATCTGTGAAGATCTGTGGGAGAAAAGCCGAACCGCAAAAAGACGAAATCCAGCTTCTGGAGAAGCAGGATAACAGACAAACCAATCCCAATAAAAATTAAAAAAGGCTCCGTTTCGGGAGCCTTTCTAATCTTAGGTGAAGAATTTCAGTCGAATCACTTCCTGCTCGGTGAGGAAGCGATAGTGTCCTCGCTTCAGGTCTTTCTTGTCGAGCCCGGCGTACATCACGCGATCCAGCGCAGTGACTTCATAGCCCAAGTGGGCGAATAGTCTTCTCACGATGCGGTTCCTTCCGATGTGGATCTCCAAGCCAAGAATGGTCCGATCCAAAGAGAGCACCTTCATGTCATCTACTTTGACGTCTCCATCCTCCAAGGTCAATCCTTCGAGGATTTCTTTCTCATGGTTGTGGGTCAAAGGCATGTCAAGCGTCACCTGATAGATCTTTTTCACTTCATTGGATGGGTGAGAAAGTTTCGCTGTCAGCTCTCCGTCGTTGGTAAAAAGCAAGAGGCCGGTAGTGTTCCGATCCAACCTTCCTACTGGGAACATCCGCTCTTCGCAGGCATTCTCCACGAGAGCCATCACCGTCTTGCGCTCCATCGGATCATCAGTAGTTGTGATGAAATCCTTCGGTTTGTTTAACAACACATAGACAGGCTTCTCAGGATTGACCTTTTTGCCTTGATAAACTACGCGGTCGGTCTTCTTTACTTTGAAACCCATCTCGGTGATTACTTCGCCGTTGACGGTGATCAGTCCTTTCGCGATCAGATCATCCGCTTCTCTTCGTGCGCAAATCCCGGAATTAGCAATGTATTTGTTCAGTCGGAGCAGATCCGTTTCTTCTTTTCCTTTGATCTTTCTGGCTGGGAGCGCATCAAAATTGTAATCCGGTCTATCGGTATTCAATTCCTGACGGTTCGGTCTGTTTTTGCCAAAACCTCTCTTTTCCGTTGGCTTATCCTCGTTGAACTTTGGCGTCTCCGGCGCAAAAACCGGCTGCTGATCACGTCCTCTACCTTTGTAAACCAATCGCTCTCCGGATTCCCCCGGAGCTTTGCCTTCGGAAGAGCTCTTTTTGAAGAAAGGTTTCTCAGAACCGGAGTCTGCGTCTTTTCCAAACTTTCTGTTTCCAGTATCCTCTTTCTTGAATCGGTCCGGCTTATCTCCAAATGATTTTTTGGGATAGTCTGATCCGGCTTTTTTGTCAAAGCTCTTACCAAAAGATCCGGATTTTTCGCCGTAGGATTTCTTCGGAAAATCTCCGCCATCCCGCTTCTCAAACTTCTTTCCTGCGAAATCATCCTTTTTGAATCGATCAGGCTTGTCTCCGAAGGACTTTTTAGGAAAATCTCCTCCGTCACGCTTTTCGAATTTTTTGCCTGCAAAGTCGTCTTTCTTGAAACGATCAGGCTTGTCTCCGTAGGATTTCTTCGCAAAACCTGAGTCGTCCCGCTTCTCGAATTTCTTCTTGAAACCGTCTCCTTTGTTGTCAAAGCGCTTGTCCCCGTAGGATTTTCTCTCAGAATCTCCTGAACTAGGTCGTTTACCGTAGGCCGGCTTGTCTGAGCCTGCTCCATCGGATTTAAAAAATTTACCTTTTGGCTTATCTCCAAAAGACCTCTTGGAATCAGAATCGAAGCCCGGCTTTTTGCCGAAAGAAGGCTTGCTGAAGGAATCGTCCTTTTTGCCGAAGGAGGGTTTGCTATAGGAGTCGTCTTTCTTTCCGAATGACTTTCCTTTTGGGGAAAATTTGCTGTCGCCTCTGTCAGATCGGCCACCTTTCGATGAGAAACCTGATTTTCCGGACGACTTTGAGGAATCAGAATCTTTGCCTCCTTCGTTGAAGAATGGCTTTCTTGAATTGTTCTTTTTCATAAGTATGCAGCATCACTGCTGTAGTTTGTGGTGAATGAATATGCAGCTGAAATCGAGCAGGACGAATGGTCAACCATAGATGTGATTTTCAATTCTGCGGGATCTTATGAGGTCATAACGAATCAGTTATAAACCCATGAATTTCAAACGCTTATTCGGGGTGCAAAGATACGTGCAATGAAAGCAATTATCACTACGCCCTTCAAAATATTCCTAACGATCAGCCCTTGTTTTTATAATAATATTCTGTTGCGTTGCGGACAGAGCCCTGGGAATGCACCAATTCATTAGCTGCCTCATAGTCTAATCCGGTGGCTTCCATGACCATCTTAGTAGCTCTATCGACCAGCTTGATATTGGATAGCTGCATATCCACCATCTTGTTTCCTTTCACCCGTCCCAGTTTGATCATCACGGTGGTGGAGATCATATTTAAAACGAGCTTTTGGGCGGTTCCGGATTTCATCCGGGTACTTCCCGTGACAAACTCCGGCCCGACTACGACTTCGACCGGGTATTCAACCGCTTTTGCCAAAGGTGAATCAGGATTACAAGTGATGCAGCCGGTGAGCAAGCCTTTCTCTCTGGCAGTTTTCACTCCGCCAATCACATAGGGAGTTGATCCGGACGCGGCAATTCCGATCACCGTGTCCAACTCCGAAAAACCATAGGCCTGAATATCCTTCCAGGCCATTTCGGGATCGTCTTCCGCGTTTTCAACCGCCTTCCGGATTGCCGAATCACCGCCAGCGATAAGACCCACAACCCAATCGTGGGGAACACCATAGGTCGGCGGGCATTCGGATGCATCCAATACGCCGAGTCGTCCGCTTGTGCCTGCACCGATGTAAAAAAGCCTTCCGCCTTCCCTCATCCTTGGCACGATCTGATCCACAAGTGCCGTGATTGCGGCAAGTTTTTCCTTTACGGCCGGAGCCACTTTGTGATCCTCCGCATTGATATTTTGGAGCAGGTCGATGGTATCCATCTGCTCCAGGTTCTCATATCCGGAGCTGCTTTCGGTGACTTTCATATGATTATTTTTTTTTCAGCGGCCATATGTAATCTTCGCATAGCTGGTAAACACCACAGTGTATGTTGATTCCAACATGCTCGATTTCATGTCTCTATGTCTTTTCTTTTTATTAGTCGAACGGAATCTCGCATCTGGTATAATTCACCCAGCATGTGAATTACCGTTGAGTCTGTCCGTCTGAGGCAGACTCGATTTTAAAGCTTTTCCTGATGGTAAAGCGTGAGGCCAGCAATCGGACTTTCGATGATGATATTGACGTTAATTCCCGAGTCAGCGGCAGCCTTTCTCAGGATATCAGAGTTGTAGTACGCGATGGACCCCACGAAATTGGCCGACTTATTTTGATATTCCGGGTATTTGAAGATATGCTTCGCAAAGAAATCTTTGAATGAATTGTAGTACAGCCCGTAGCAATAGGGATCTGCTTTGTTTTCGGTGATAAACCTGCAAAAACTCGCCATGTATCTGCTCGGAAACGGCTGGCGATAAACATGATCCTGAATGATATTTTGCGTGATATGGAAGCGTTCAATCGCCGCCTCCCGAATGCTTTCTGGCATCTCTTCATGAATAAAATCAGTCAGAAACTTTCGCCCCACGTAGCATCCTCCCCCTTCGTCTCCCAAGATGTAGCCTGCAGCGGGTCGAGTCGTCAAGATTGTCTTACCATCGTAATCACAACTGTTCGACCCAGTCCCCAAGATGCAGGCAATGCCTGGCTGATGGCCACAGGTCGCATGTGCCGCCGCCGCCAGGTCGTGATCCACATGGATTTTGGCATGACCGAATATGGTAGCCAAGGCATTGACAACCTCCGCATTTCTGTCCGGTGAGGAGCAGCCTGCCCCGTAGAAATAGATCTCTTCAATCTCACTCTCGAGATTAATCAGAAAATCATGGCGCATCTGAATGGCCATCTCCTCCGAGGTCATGTAGTAGGGATTGAATCCCACGCCACGATGCTGGCTGATCTTACCATCGCGATGGATGACTCTCCAGTCTGTTTTGCTGGAACCGCTGTCTGCAATTAGTATCATGTGCTATGCTAGTTGGCCGATGGCCTGAAATTTCTCAAATACTTTCTCCGTATGCGGAGCATCTACCAGCTCGTCTGTCAAATCCTGACCAGCCCAGTGCTCGTAGTGCGTGCCGTTTTTCCAAAGCCGGGAACTCCCCACGTCGTAAATCACTCCCCGATATGCTACCCAAATCTCGGGTCTATCCTGGCCATTTCTCAAGGCCAGCTGTTGCTTGGTGTACACCTTCATCAATACAGCTTGATCTGCGCATTGATCCAGCGCTCGGGGATCTCTCCTTTTTGCGCCAGCTGATAGTCTGCATAGCTACACGGCACCGTGCTCACTCGATCATAGCGTGCGGTGTCGTTGTGGGGGATTTCCATCCACCATTTCCCGCTTCTTTTGCTTTTGTAAAAGACCAAAGTGTTCGGCTTCATATCCAGTGAAACGGTAAACTTGATGTAATCGGCGCTTTTGAAGGAAAGGCTGTCCTTTCTCGCATAGAATCCCTCGATAAAATACCAGATCATGACAGCAGCGACCTTGGCCGTCTTGTTATTTGCATCGTCGAAGTAGGGATCATAGCCATAAAGACCGATAGAGCTCAGCTTCTCATTCATTCCCGCAAACCAAAACACCTGACAGGCTTCTTCTCCACTCAGCCCGAATGGCTGTGCATCGACCGCGCCCGGCGCATCCGCAGACTGGATAGCGCTTAGGTCAAAACTCAGCAAATCCGCATCACGGATCAGCGGTTCGGCCTCTTTGAACTTATCCCGCAGCTGACCGAGACGCACATGATCGAAGTACAGTTTCTCCATCACATTGATGAGTGTGGGATCAACCAGGAAGCTCTGATAGGCGAGATGGGTGTAGGAAAAGAGAAAATTCGGCTGATGGAGCACGATCTCCTGTGTATGGCGGTCGTCTTCAGGCCCAGATTCCTCCATGTCTACTTTGGAGTCCACAGTGACCAGACTGACGAGCTTTTTCAGTTTTTGATAGGAAAGATACTGTCCGTAGTCCAAGTCGTGAGACCCTCCGAAGAAGATGGGCAGGATCTGCTGCTTCATCAAGGCCTCGCCAACTTGACGCATGTTTTGATAGGTATCGTTGAGAGAGTCTCCGGAGATCAAATCCCCCAAATCGGCTATCCGGTAAGGGATCAATCCTTTCTTCAACTCGTAAAGTTTCTCCCGGATTTCAGCACTTCCCCTTTCGATGCTCTCAGATTTCTTAGCCCCACGCTTTTCTTTCATCCCTACCAAGGCAATGTGAACCTCTTTGAGATCGGGGAATTTCTCGCCATGAACTTGAATCTGCCGATAAAATGAATTTTCCGGATATTTTTTGTCAAGCAGGAAATCCGCCACCGGATCAAAAAAGGATTGAATAGTCATAAAGAGGTGAAGTGTTTTTAAAAATACTCAAAAATGGTACTAAACGAAAAATCCCGCCTGAGCGGGATCTTTTGTGAAATTTTATCCTCCGAAGTCATCGAAGCGGATGTTTTCTTTAGGAATACCCAAGTCATCCAGCAACTTCAGCACCGCAGCGTTCATCAAAGGAGGCCCGCAAAGGTAATACTCGATTTCGTCCGGCTCAGGGTGATTCTTGAGATAGTTCTCAAACAAGACCTGGTGGATAAATCCAACGTATCCGTCACCGTCATCGTCCAGAGATTTCTTCACCTTCCAGTTATCCTCCGGAAGCGGTTCGGATAGTCCGATGTAGAATCTGAAATTATCGAAGTCTTTCTCAATATCTCTGAAGTGAGGCACGTAGAACAATTCCTTCTTGGAACGTCCACCGTACCAGTAGGACACTTTTCTGTGGGTCTTCTCAGTATGGAATAAGTGGAAAACGTGCGCTCTCAAAGGTGCCATCCCTGCACCACCACCGATGTAGATCATCTCCCGCTCGGTTGGGTTGATGTGGAATTCACCGTAAGGGCCAGAAATAGTCACTTTGTCACCTGGCTTTCTTCCAAATACATAGGAAGAACAAACACCCGGATTTACGTCCATCCAACGGTTGTTGGCGCGATCCCACGGCGGAGTTGCGATACGGATGGTCAGCATGACGATGTTACCTTCAGCCGGGTGATTGGCCATCGAGTACGCTCTGAAAAGCGGCTCGTCATTCTTCATGACCAGGCTCCAGAGACCGAATTTATCCCAATCGCTCTTGTACACATCCGCAGGGTGACCCAACTCAGGATGCGGAGTGATGTCCATGTCTTTAAACTGCACGGTGATCGCAGGCACATCGACCTGAATATATCCTCCTGCCTCGAAGTGAAGGGTCTCGCCTTCCGGCAGTTTCACCTTGAATTCTTTGATAAAGGTAGAAACGTTGTAGTTGGATATAACCTCACATTCCCACTTCTTGATCCCGAAGATTTCCTCAGGCACGCGGATTTTCATATCCTGCTTCACCTTTACCTGACAGGCAAGTCTCACGTGACCCTGCTGCTCAGCACGGCTTAAGTGGCCGACTTCAGTAGGAAGCACGTCGCCCCCGCCGTCTTCCACTACGCACTTGCACATGGCGCAAGTTCCCCCACCGCCACAGGCGGAAGGAAGGAAGATTTTCTGGTTGCTCAAGGTAGAAAGCAGGCTTGATCCGGCCGAAGCCACGATCGCGTTTTCGCTGTCTCCGTTGATGACAATCTTCACATCTCCTGAGTTGACCAGTTTGGACTGGGCAAAGAGGAGAATAAACACCAGTAGCAGGATGATGACCGTGAACGCTACAATGGAGGTAATAATTACTGAACCCATGAAATTTTAATTTTCTTTTTCGTCTGGATTTGAACCCGATTTGGGAGCACAAATATATTTATTAATCCATAAAACAGGCCAAACAAAAACAATTTTGACCTGAATCGGGGAGGCTTTTTGATGAGGTAAGGGTTTAATTGTTCAGGAGGTTGAGTAATGTGGTCAATCTCGCTTTCAACTGCCGACGATCGATGATGAAGTCAAGAAATCCATGCTCCAATACAAACTCTGAACTTTGGAATCCCTTGGGAAGATCCTTACCGATGGTTTCGCGGATGACACGTGGCCCGGCAAAGCCGATCAACGCCTCCGGTTCGGCGATGTTAAAATCACCCAACATCGCATAGGAAGCAGTCACGCCGCCGGTGGTAGGGTCTGTCAACAACGAAATATAAGGGATCGCCGCCTGATCCAGCAACGCCAGCTTTGCGGAGGTCTTGGCCATCTGCATCAATGAGAATCCAGCTTCCATCATCCTGGCACCGCCTGATTTGGAGATCATCAGAAAAGGAACCTTGTGCTTCAATGAATGGTCAATCGCCCGGGCGATCTTCTCACCTACGACTGATCCCATGGATCCGCCGATGAAATTGAAATCCATACAAGCGACCACGATCTCCAGTCCGTTCATCTTGCCATGCGCAGTACGGACGGCATCATTGAGCTCTGTTTTTTTGATCGTAGCCTCGATTCGGGAGGTGTAGGGTTTGGTATCGGAAAACTTGAGCGGGTCTCCCGACTTCATAGTGGTATCCAGCTCGGTGAATTTGTTGCCGTCAAACAAGATTTCGAAATATTCCTTGGAGCCGATCTTCACATGAAAATCATCGTCAGGGCATACGAAAGAGTTATTTTTGAGCTCCCGGGTGTGGATGATATTTCCGTTTGGAGTTTTAAACCAAAGCCCGTCGGGAGCATCTTTTTTCTCAGCAGTAGAGGTTTTGATGCCTTTGTCAGTTCTTTTAAACCAAGCCATATTGAATTGTTAGGTTATTTTTGACAAGTCAAAGGACGCAAATTTAGACCTAATCTCCATTAAATAAAATTTGGATGAATGATCCTCGGGATTCCTTTTCTGATTTCGTCCGAGAAAATGTACTTTTTACCGAGATGAATTTTACATTATTCTAAATTGCGCCTCGAAGACAGACTTTACGTGATCAAAAGACCAAATCCCCAGAATAAACCATGAGTTTAGCCCTCCTCCTCCTGATTTCTGCAGTACTACTTTTTGTAGCCTACCGGTTTTACGGCGCTTTTGTTTATAAAAAATTTGGGCTGGATGATTCCCAAAAATCCCCAGCCCACCTGCTGCGGGACGGAGTAGACTATGAACCCAGCAAACCAATCGTAGTATTGGGACACCATTTTGCTTCGATTGCCGGTGCCGGACCGATCGTCGGACCGATCATCGCTGTCACCTTTGGGTGGATTCCTGCCGTGATCTGGATCTTGGTGGGCGGCATCTTCTTCGGGGCGGTTCATGATCTGGGAAGTATGGCGGCTTCACTGCGGACTGACGGAAAGTCAATCGGCGTGATCATCCGAAACCAAATTGGACCGAGAGGAAAACAACTTTTCATCCTGTTTAGCTTTTCCACCTTGATTCTGGTGATCGGGGTTTTCTCAGATATCATCGCAAAGACCTTTATCGCAAATCCGGGTGTGGGCTCGGCTTCCATTCTCTTTATATTTTTGGCCGTCGCTTTCGGGTATTTAAACCGGCTTGTGGGAAACGGGAAGATCGCTTTTACAATCATCACCGTCATCGGAGTCGTTCTGATGTACTATTTTGTCTATCTGGGCACTCAGCTGCCGATCAATCTCAGCTACGAAGTCTGGATTATGGCATTACTTGGTTACGCTTTTGTGGCTTCGGTTGCTCCTGTCAGCTTGCTGCTTCAGCCCAGAGATTACCTCAATAGCTACCTGCTCTACGGAATGATGATCGCGGCTGTGGCGGGTGTGTTCATCGCAAATCCACAGATCGAGATGACTACGGAGATTCATACCTCAAGCGAAAGCCTGGGCTTTGTCTTCCCGGTTTTGTTTGTGACCATTGCATGTGGAGCCATCTCCGGTTTTCATTCGCTCGTGGCATCTGGCACGACCTCCAAGCAGCTGGATAAAGTAAGCGACGCAAAAGTCGTGGGATTCGGGGGAATGCTGATCGAGTCCTTCCTCGCGATCATCTCAGTCGGAGCAGTCGCGGTGCTTTCACGTGAAGAATATACGAGTCGACTCGGAGCTGAGGGGCCCGTAGCGCTCTTCTCGAATGGCATCGGGGGAATGATCTCGACCTTGGGAATCTCCGAGACATTCGCCGTAGGATTTGTCGCATTGACCGTTTCCGCTTTTGCCCTGACGACCTTGGACACCTGTACGCGACTTGCGCGTTTTACCCTTCAGGAATACTTCGAAGATATGCCTCAGCCAGCGGCTCAGACACTTGCCAAAAACCGATATCTGTCCACCACGATTGTGGTGATCCTATCTGTCTTGCTGCTGCTATCCGGAGAATTCAGCACGCTCTGGCCGATCTTCGGCTCGGCAAATCAGCTCTTGGCGGCTTTGGCACTCCTAACGATCGCAGTTTGGTTGATCCGAAAAAATATTCCAGCCACCTTTGTCATGATCCCAATGTTCTTCATGTTCACGGTGACTTTGGCATCGCTTGGGCTCTTTGCCTGGAAGAACTTTCAGGAAAAAGGCTACGTCCTGGCTGTGATCGCTGCGTTGCTTTTTATACTGGCGATTGCCCTGATTTTCCTTGCTTTCAAGAGTTTGAAAAGTGAGGCGAAAGTAACTTCAGGAGCCTGAAAAAATTCGTACTCTTGAAGCTCTCCTGAATTTTGGCTAGTTGATTGGGTTATAATTGGAATAGCCCTCCTTGGCCCGCGCTTCTGCGCGGTTTTTGTAAAACTCCCGATCCTGAGGAGCATCTGTCCCCAATCCATCCACATATCGGTTGAACATGCAAAAAGCCGCAGCGATCAAAACTGTGTCGTGAATTTCCCGTTCGGTAGCGCCTTCGCTTTTGGCTCGCTCGATCTGATCCGGAGAAACATGAAGCCCTCCTTTTTGTACACTTCCCGCGATCTTTAGCAGCGCTTTCATCTTAGCCGAAAGTGTCGCTCCTTCCGGATTTGCCTTGACATCATCCAAGAGGTCAAAATCACATTCGAGGTAATAGCCAGCCAACGCCTGATGTGCGTGTTGGCAGAAAAAACAATCATTCAGGTAAGAAACGTGTGTGGCAATCAATTCCCGCTCACCTCGGGTAAGGGAATTTTCTGATCGGAGCAACTCTTCGGCGAGTTGGTTCAGATGCTTGGCGACATCCGGTCGGAAAGCCATCAACCCACGGATTCCGGGAAGATTTTCAGGTAGTTCTATGTATGCCATGGCTTAGGTTGTTGGGTTGGGTGAAACTTATACTCATTGGAAATCATCCGGTGGCCCATCTCTTCAAAAGCCGCCGAATCCTCGGGCAGTGAAGTGCCAAGTCCATCCACGTAGCGATTAAACAAACAGAAAACCGCCGAAATCAGTACCGCATCGTGGATTTCCAAGTCGGTGGCGCCACAGCTTTTCGCTTTGTCTATATCCTCGGGTCTAACTTCCTTGCCACTGACTTGAACCTTTCCGGCGATCTGGAGCAGGGCATTGATTTTTGGACCCAGCGTTTCTGAACTGCCTTTTTCCAAAACTTCATCAACCACTTCTGATTGGTTCTGGAGGAGAATACGAGCCGCCGAAGCGTGGCTTTCTGTGCAAAATGTGCACCCATTGCGGCTGGAGACAAAGGCTGCTATCAATTCTCTTTCGCCTTTGCTCAGCGTAGAAGCGCCGGTCAGGAGTACTCTGACCAACGCATATAAATGTCTTCCGGTCTCCGGACGGTACTGAACCAAACTTCTGATTCCGGGAAGGCTATTCTCCAAATTGATATAGGTCATTGTTTATTTTGGGGTTGATTGTTCCGGTGATTTACTCAATAAGACAAAGAAAAATCCAATTAAAAGGAACCCTGAAAAAAGCAGTAGCGCATTGCCATATCCTCCGAGGAAAAGAACCAAGGATCCAAGCGAAAAAACCGCAATTGCGGTGATCACCCTTCCGGCGTTGAAGCAAAAACCTGTCGCTCCAGCTCGAATGTCCACTGCAAAAAGCTGCGGAATGTAGAAAGACAATAAGCCCTGACTTATTCCGAAGAAAAAGGAAAGGCAGATGATCGCTGGATAAATCCAAAATGAGAATTCCCGGGTAAATCCGTAAAGGAGGATAGAAATACTGAGGGCTCCCGTAAAGCAGACCAACATGGACTTCCTAACACCGATCGCTTTGACAATCCACCCGGATAATATCCCTCCGATAATTCCCCCAAAACCCAAGATCATCATCACAGACCCCCGCTCTGTTTGACCGGAGGAATCTTGGAGTAAACTTTGGACCCAAGTCGGCATCCAGGAAAACGCTGACCAAAGTGCGATCAACATGGTACCGAATACCACAGCTCCATGAAGCAATCCCGGTGCTTTAAAATGAGAATTTCCTGTGATTTTGGCTCCATCAATATTTAATTGGGAAGCCTTCCACTGGGGAGATTCTTTCAACCGTAAAAATGAAACTCCTGCAAGAAGTAGTGGAATTGCTCCGATCAAAAACGCCTGCCGCCAGTCATTTACCCAAAGATTGACCAATCCGGAGGAAAAGATGCCCACAGGAAAACCGATGGAAACCACGCCCATCACAATGGACCGTGTTTTGGCTGGCCAAATCTCAGACAATAGTGTCATGGTGATCACCATCACTCCACCGACTGCAATTCCTCCAAGCAATCGAAGCAAAACCACGATTTCCCATGATCCGGCAAATGAGACCCCGATGGTAAATATTCCTACGGAAGCCAGGCACATCGCCAGAGATTTTGCCCTACCTATTTTATCAGAAATGAGTCCCCAAGTCATCCCGCCAATCGCCCAACCGGCGAGGTAGAGGGCATTGATATAGGCACTGATTTCATTTATTTCTTCGGAAGTGGTGGTAGTGGCCAGTTGGTCGGCAATCACCGGCAGGTAGACGGAGGCAATGGTAGAGATTGTTCCCGCACTTGCATTTCCCAAAAAACAAATCAGGAAAACACTCCAGAGGTAGGCAGAGATCTTGTCTCTACCCACCTCGGAATTGTCCGCTATGGCTAGTGTCTGCGCCATTATCTAAATAGCTCGTCAAAGGTCAAACTGATGTAATACAATCCTCCGACGGTCGGTGAGCCATAGGCTTGATATACCTGATTGTCAAAGAGATTGTTGGCCCCCAACTTTACGACCGATTTCCACTGGGGAAGTCTGTAGCTGAGCTGTGCATCCACCATGGAATAGGCATCAATCCTTCCTGGTCTCAACTGAGTCAAAGTGCCACTCCAGTCGAAGGCATCCTGCCATCTCCAAGCCACATTGAATCCCAATCGCTTGGTCAGCTCAGGATTTCCAAAAGTAACTCCAGTACGGAATTCCGGGGTGTTGAATGCTGCAATATTGCTGGGATCGGCTTCCATCAAATCAAAACAGGCCCAAGTCCCATTTACTCCGAGGGAATATCCCCGAGGCAGCAAATAATTCAAACCTAAAGTTGCTCCCTGGGAAGAAACCACATCGGAAGCATTGGTGTAAAGCTGGAAGGCCTGAATGTTTCCTGATAGGATATCCATCGCAGCCGCTGGATTATAGTCGCCATTATCCAACAAAATCTCGCTGTCCGGCCGGATCACGACGGTGTTGATGATGAAATCCGTGTAACGGCTGTAGTAATAGTTCAGATCTACGGAGAGGTTATCCATCCAAAGTCCGCGATAGCCGATTTCAAAAGTGGAAATACGCTCAGGTTTGATGTAGTCGACATCCGATTTTTCCAGAAGCCCCATGTTATTCATCAAGGCTTGCGGAGGAGGAGTACCGGAACCGACATCCTGTCCAAATGCAGATCCAAATGCCCCAACCGACGCCGCGGTATAGGAGTTTTCATACACATTGAGTCCCTCGCTGTTGCTCGGCACCCCACCCAAGATGATTATCGGACCAACATTCAGGAAAATATATTGGTCACCCGGAGTGGGGTTTCTAAATCCGTTTTGAAATGAGGAACGGAAGCTGTGTCTTTCGGAAGGGGAAAACACACCGGATACTCTTGGGGTAAATCTGCCCTCGAAGTTTTCATTTTTATCGTAACGCTCAGAAAAGGTGAATTTCAACTTATCATTGAGAAATCGCTTTGAAACTTGGACAAATGCGCCACCTTCTTTAATTATGACATCCTTGTCAAGATCGTCATACAAAGTCCCATTGGTGAACATGTCGTAAAGCCTGAAATTCCCACCCACCAAGACATCCACAACCTTGATTTGATTGCTGAAATCATATTGCCCTTCGGCATGGTAAAACTTGCTTTGGCTTAGAATTCCAGCTCCGTCGAGTCCCTGCACGCCAATCAAGCGGTCCTTTTCAGCATTGTAATCTCCTGAGCCTGGGATCATCCTTCCTTCATCTGCAAAAGACCGAGCAAGGCCGTGATTTCCGCCTTCGACAGCTGGAATATTACCTCCGAATGCCGCCGCGTATCGGGTAAACCAAGTATTGTCAGCTTGATCGGAAGAAACTACCTCTCCGTTCAGGTCCCTTACCCAAGTACGGTTGATGTGCTGACCAAGTGCTCTGGTGTTGTAGGAATCATTGGAATTCTCGGTGACGAGATAGCCTCTCAGGAAAAAGTTAGTGCCTTTCAGTTCCAATTTATGCTGCTGCAAAACGAAGTTGTTGAGCATAAATCGGTTGCTGCCCGTGTAGGCTGCCCGGCCTTTCCCGGCTTGATAGCCATAGACCAATTCCATGTTTTCATTGATCCGGTAATGAAGAGAGGTATTGAATCCCAATCCTTTGGAATCATAGTTCATCAGGTCCTTTTCTTCATATCCGGTTCGGGACACTCTTCCGATGCCAGGCAAAGTTCTGGCTACCTCGTCTCCATAGATGTTGAGTGCGTCTCTGGCAGGATTGTTATCTCCTCTGGACTCAACTGGAGTTTGCGCGTCAATATCCTCGTAGTTAGTCGCATACCAATCCAAGCCGGTGAAATAGGATGCGTTCAATTTGAAGGCAAACTTATTGTTGAAAGCCTTGGCATAGCGGATCGAAAAATCGTAAACTCCGCTTGGGTCAGCAAAGGAATCGTTGACGTGATTGATTCCGGTTTTTGCCTGGACACTTAATCCTTGATAGAGAAATGGATCTTTGGTTCGCATCATCAGGACGCCATTGAAAGCCACCGGCCCGTAAAGCGCAGATGCGGCTCCGGGAATCAACTCGACACTTTCCATATCCAGGTCGTTAGAACCAAAGAGGTTTCCGACAGCAAAGTTCAATCCCGGAGTCTGATTGTCAACCCCATCCACCAATTGGAGCATACGCGGATTTCCGATGCTGTTGAAGCCCCGGGTATTGATTTGCTTGTAGGTCAGGCCGCTGGTCACCAGTTCCACTCCTTTTAGGTTTTGAATTCCTTCGTAAAAACTCATGGATGGCGTCTCGCGGATGGTCTTGATATCCATTTTTTCAATACTCACCGGAGATTCAAAGATGGTTTCTTCGATCTTGGAAGCCGAGAAAACCACCTCGCTGAGCAATTCAGTAGCCTGGATTAACTTCACCTCGATCGGCGAATTGGATTGTACCTCCACGCTGGTTTTTTGAAACCCCATGTAGGAAATCTCCAACGTGAGGGGCAATTCCACCCCGGTGTTCAGTTCAAAAATTCCAGAATTGTCAGTTACAGTTCCGGTCAGTTTTCCTTTGATCAGGACAGTGGCTCCGATGATATTTTCACCGGATTCGGCATCGGTTATTTTGCCTGTGAGTTTGGTTTGGGCAGTCAGGCCCAGACTCGAAAAGCCCAGAATCAACAGTATAAGTAGCGTTTTTTTCATTTTGGGTTAATGTTATCGGCAGTTGCCTTCAGATGATCGTATCCAGCCGGGTTTCTGAAATATCCCTGGGAGGCCAGTCTTTCTGCAAGGGATTTGAAATAGGAATTGTCCTTGGGCAGACTGGTTCCTAGGCCATCTACATAGCGGTTGTACAGGCAAAAAAGAGCCGCAATCAGCACGGTGTCATGAATTTCGAGATCTGTTGCTCCTGCTTGCTTGGCTCTTTCGATGTGGGCTGGCTTCACATTTTTCCCGCTTTGCTGTGTCTGTTTAGCGATGATCAGCAGCGCTTTCATTTTTTCAGAAACAGGAGCAGACTCCACATCGCCCAAAACCTGCTGTACCGTATTGGTTTCATGAAGCAGCTCATTAACTGTTTCGGCATGGGCTGTGGTGCAAAACTTGCACTCGTTGCCGTGAGAGACGATCGTGGCGATCAATTCCCTTTCCGCTTCGGTCAGTGTCGAGGGTCCTCTCAGCAACAGTTGCGTAAGATCTCTGATGGGCTGAGCGGTGTCTTTTCTATATTCGAGCAGTCCGGTGATACCGGGCAGGTGCTCTTCGAGTTTGATGTAAGGCATGTTTAGCTTAGTTAGATTTTTCTGTCCCGGGCCTGAAAGTCCGCCAGCTGTGCCAGAATTCCTGGTAGGCCTTGAGGCGTTTCAGATCTGATTGAGTGGGTTCAAGCGATTTTCCGGTAAATGAATAAGCCGCTGAATCCAGGTAAAGTGTGTCTCCCGTCCAGAGATGGTACTTGGTTTCCGAAGGAATCTCGAAAACCACAAAACTTTGAGTGTCTTTGTTTAGTAGGAGAAGGATGTCCTGATCACCCACCCGATCCCGGATGGATTCTGTTTCTTTGAGCCTGTTCCAGTCATAGGCTTTGCCTCCGTTATCAAGGTCCACTCCTACCACCCAAGACTTTTCATTCCAGGAAAACGGGTCTGTACCTGTGAGTTTGCTTTCGCTTTTCCCCTTTTCAAATTTCCCAAGAGAATCGTACTTGGATAGGAAATTTGGATCTGCAGCCATGATTTTTCCATCGGGATAAGCCTTGAAAAATGCCCTTGCAGTCAATTGGATGGACTCGATTTCATCCAGTTTTGTTCCTTTCAACTCGCCTGTAATGGCTTCGCCTGTTGCCTGCTGCCACCAGCTGCCTGTCTGGGAATCTTCAAACATGGCGTTGAAATGATCCATGCCAACCAGTCGGAAGTTTTCGGCGTTACCGTCGACAAATGGAGAGAAAACCCTTCCTGTTCGACAAACTGAGCAATAGGTCACCATCACCGGGGCTCCGCCCAAGGTGTCCCGCACCTGATGATGATAGACGATGAATCGGATCGGATAGGCTTTGGCCTCGCCGTCCTTTTCGATGGCGACCACCAACGTGCTGTCACTTTCTCCGAAAGAAGCTCGATCCAGAAAGCTGAGTTGCTTGGGTTCTTTAAACATAGCATCCGCTGCCATCTTGAAATTGAACATCCCAACCAAGACTAAGCTCAATGCCAAGCAAAGAGCCGGAAGCCATTTTTTCGGAGAAGAAATCGCAGCCTTGAACCCGATGAGGATCAAAATCAGACAGACAATCCTAAATGCCCATCGGTACTGGTGAAGGAAATAGGCAAATTCAATGGAATCCCATTGCTGACTGCCCGGCATGGGCATGATGAAGTAAACTTTCAGGAACTCGAACAGGATCAATCCTGAAATTCCAATGTAAAAAAGGAGTTTCATAGCCAAGGGATTTTAAACAAAGGGAAGGAAGTAACTGACTGGCTTTAAAACCGGCCAGTCAGTTACTCCAGAAGGGATGTTTAGGTGCTGATTTCGGATGAATCAGTTGAATGGGCTGTCTATCTTTTTGGGAATTCTCACCGCCAAGGTGAAATTGATCAGGTAGTCAGCAAAGGCCGCATCGCCATGCACCTCGTTGTCCGGCGTGGAGTTCTCGATATCTGTCACGCTCTGAGTTCTGTTTCTGAATAATGCAATCGGCACGTTCAGCGTCCCGGTCACGTTGCCGAGCATGTAGCTGATTCCTGGCTCCACGGAGATGATGTATCCGGGCCTTCTGAATCCCTCACTACCACCAAAGACATCGCGGACGGGAATCCCTTCAACTCTTCCACCAAGAGAAGCCCCCAGTCCGTGTATTTTTTGAAAAGACTTGAACACGCCTGTTCTCATAGCGAATTGATCCGGTACACTCATGATTGCTTCATTTTCCCGGCTTCTGTTCGTAGGTGTACCATTTGTTTCTTTGGGATTGAACATGTAGAAGCCATCATAATACCAAAAGAAGGTGCTTCCGAGGTTCCAGAGTCCCTGAAAATCCACGATCAATCCCGTGCCACCGTCACCAAGCTGGATGGACTGATCGACGGTCAGTTCAGTAGGCGTCCCCTCGTCTCCCTTGTAGAAAGTACTGGTAGCGGCATAGTCCCCCGTCGGGAATTTGAGTCCGAAACCTACTGCGGTATTCCCTTTTTTGGCTTTCTCCCCCGACAGCAGCCAGTAACCGGCACCGATCCTCATGTCGCTAAAACCTTTGGAATAGGTCGTGTGTCTGTCTGTCCGATTATGCTCATAGAGGGAGCTTCGCTCGTTGTACTGAAAGGGCAAGGAAACGATTCCATACAATCTTTCGGTGAAAGCATAACTGATATTGATATCCAGGCCGTGCTGATAATTGATCACCTCGGTTCCGTTTTCCACTCGGGCGGGCTCTTCGTGGGATCCTCTGAAATGCTTGTAAGATTTAAAATATCGGTAATTCGTACTGATGTTCCATTCGCCTGGATTGAGGATATTTCCCTGTCCGACCGCATTTCCCAGACCGGAAAATTGTCTGATTGCAACACAGCCTTGTGCGATTGTCTCCTGACAAAAGAGACTTAAGCTGAGCGCTAATGCTGAAAGTATTAATATTTTTTTCATGTGTTTCTAATTTTTATGGTCACATAGCCTGTCCCGATTTTTCTTCGGGAGAATCTCGCATGGCTGATAATCATCACAGTGTGTGACGTTCTGTGTCTTGCTCGATTTTATGTTGACTTCAGTTTTTTATTAGTTGGGCAATTAGTCTGCTTGGTCGAGCTTTGCTCTGTTTACAGCGTATGAACCCACTTTTTTGCCTTGGTCCAGCCCCTCTTCCGCATCAAAGCGGTAGTGAATCCCACCATAAACCCGGGACATCGCAGCCTCCTCAGCCTGTTTTCTGAATTGCTCAGCATCGGCGGGGAAGAAGTAAGCCAGCACCTCTGACCCAGCGGCGGAGAATGTGCTGTGTCCGGAAGTATACGCAGGAAAATTCGGCGTACCCAAGATGGTCCTGAATCCCGGGATCGTCTGAATGGGTCTTGGGTAGTGGTAGTAATACTTTGAATCCCAGCAAGCAATCCCCGCATCGACTATCGCCATGTTCATGTATGCAAAAACACGGGCTGTACGGACTGGGCTCAACCGATATTTCACAGCGGTCTCCTTGGCAAACCGATTCCAATGACCGGGAGGGCTGTAGGTGTTCAGGCCATCGTTCCAGAAGTTGGCGATCCGGCGCTGCTCCACTGTCAGGTTATCGGCGTATCTCTTGAGTTCCTCTGCGCTTTCATTAAATTCAGGAGTGCCCGGCGCCGGCGGTACACGCGCCCGCACTTCTTCTACGTTGGGCACGTTCCACATCTTTACTTTTCCGAAAAGCGGAGTCAAGCCAACTGGTCTCACTGGGGTCTCCATGTTGTCCCACTGCCATCCAAAACGCTCGAAAGCCGCATTTTTGATAGAATCTGATTTTGCTTTAGGAGTTTGGGCATTTTTCATCCCATCGGTAGCAGCTCTTGCCAGCGCCTTCTTTGACACTTCAGTGCCGATCAAAATTCCCGCATCTACGTCGCTCTTCACGTTGATCCCGGCGACAACCAGAGATTCCAGGTGTTCGTCTGCCAGTTTTGCGAGATATTCCTTTTCCAAAGGAAACATAGCCGAAAGAACATCCCTCGAAGTGATCGCCACGACAGCTCCGTCAGAGGGGTAAGAATTCAGCCCGTTGTCGGCATACGCAGACATAATCTGCGGATCGAGCACATAAGGTGCCGGACGGCCAAACTTTTGTTTATAATGCCAGGAAGTGATCAACCCGTCATACTGGGCCACACTCAGGTAAGACAGCATCCGGCTGATATAAGGAGGGTGGGCAAAAGGGAAATTGGGAGTTGCGGATGGATCGGCCGGATTTGGAAGCGTATACGTCCCGTCCGGGTTTGGGCCTGGGATCAGATTGTATTTGACGGACAGCTCCAGCGCAATCTCGTTCCATCGGAGCAGAGGATTGTTGGTCCAATAAATGACTGCCGCCCGCTGTTCTGGTGAGGCACCTGCAATCTTGGCTTTTGCCTCAGTCAATTCCTGATTCAGCGCCGCCGAACCTACTGCTGACGGATCCGGAATCACCGCCTCTTCGTTGTTTGTCATCAGGATCAAGTTCCAGTCTCCGGCACTTTCATCCAGATTTGCATATTCATATCCCTCATATGCCAGCTCCGTCGGCAAATTCTCCACGCAGGCGCCTGTAAGCGCCATAAATAATGCAATCAGGGAAATATATCGTAGTTGTATTTTCATATTGTGGTCTCTTTAGAAAGCTTTAAACTGGTAGGTTACGCCGAGGCCATAGCCTGAAAATTGTCCCATGTTTCTGCCTGAGAACATGTGATTGTAATAGGCAAGAAATCCAAGACCGCCGCCTTTTTTGAGGTAGTACTGGGCGAGTCCGCCAACTTGGTCAAATTCCACTTTGTTGGTCGGCTGTGGGGAGTTGTATACCCGGATGTCATCTCCTGAAGTGGAATTCAACATCGTAAGATTCGCTTCCACACGGAGCTTTTTGTCCAAAAACCAAGAGCCAAGCGCGACTTGACCGTTCCAGGCATTCGGTACGTCCATAGTGGAAGTGTAGTAGCTACCGTCTTGGTAGTAATAGTTCCGCTCGGCTTCGGTGGTACCTCTAACCAGATAAGCGACTGAGGCCCTCAGATACGGGCCTTTGTCCAACTCGTATTGGCCGATCAATCTCATACCCAATTCATTGGCGCCAAATCCCAAACTGAATGGCATGTAATCCGATAGGTAATTGGATGCAGGCGTGCTAAAACTGAGGTTTCCAAAAGCCATCAGTCTCGCTTTCTCCATCTTCTTGTCAACAAACCTGGCTTTCAAAGAGATGGCAAAATCCTGGAAGCCGTCGATTCCCGCGATCTGTCCCCCGGAGGCGGAGGTCTTCACGTAAGGCAAGCTGACGATGACGTTGATATCGTCTGTGATGCCGCCGACGATCATCGGCATCAGCATCTTGCGGTCGAAAGTTCCAATGTTGCCATTGGTGCGGAGGTAGGTCCCCTCCCAATAGTGATCCCATTGGGCATCCTCATAGACGACGGCAACGCAGATTTCGCCTTTTGGCATCATGAGTCCGTCGGTGGGTGTCTGGGCACTGGACAGTTGTACGATTCCTGAGCAGGCAAAAAGCAAGCAAAGGAACCTTGATTTTAAGTTCATAGGATAGATCGTGTGATGGGGTAAAAAGACACATTCTGCCTCAAGAGGCGTCGTTCGGCGGAAAAGCGACCCGAAGGGCTTTTGCTCACGCAGACACAAACTCAGAATCTCCAGGGTAATTGGGATTCCTCCACCAATTGAGAATCAGGAACAGAAAAAGGAAATACGATCATCCGCCACTTTGCCTGTAAGTGAGATTGCAATCCGGGTGGTAACGGATAATCGTATGCAGTCTGCTGACAGCTGCCCATAACCACCCGCTTTGAGATTAACAGCAGTGGCGATGAACCCTGACAGGATTCTGCATTTCCATAAATGCTAAAAAATCAGGAAAGCTGAGGAGGGGGAGAGTCTAGTGTGAAATAGGGACTCATGTAAGGTGAAAAAATAAACCCAATCTTATCTTCAGCGGCTCTTGAGCCGACATAGGCCAGTTGAAAAACGGTCGTTTCAATGTAATCTTTTACGAAAAGCTTAAGCTGTGTCTTCCCGTTTTGGTCTTGGGGCACTCCATCCTCAGTCAGGGACGATATCCAACTTTTCACCGTAGATACCAAGGCCTTACGGGCAGTATCCGGCACATAGATGATCTGTAGCGTGTCGTTTTGGTAGCGTTGCTTGATGGCGCGGAAGTATTTTCCGTCCTTTTCAAACCGGGTGTTGGTAGCCTGAAACTCGTCTTGGTTGGACATGTATGGCGCCGAGAGCGGAACCTCCATCAGTCGCTCCTCCAAACTCGCGACTTGCTCCCCATAGATCTTATCCTGCCAGCTACTTTCCATCGCGTACTGATACGAATAATAGAATGCATAGTAGCCAAAGTGATACATGGCGAAGCAAAGTAAAAGAGCTATGGCTACAGCTTTTCTCAAGGGTATTTTGGATTGATGCCGAAAAATAGAAAAAATAATAGGTTATCGGGCAATAAATTGTGATTTCAATCAAACAAAATCTTTTATTTCAAAAATTCATCCGACTAAAAAATTTTATATTGAATAAGCCTCAAATAACTTCAGAATAAACAGTAACAGAATCACGATACCCAGACATTTTCCGTACACGGACAGCACTTTCTGTCTATTAAAACGATCCAGAAACCAAAGGACCAACACCGGCCTGTATAACCCGATACCGATACTCAAAAGAAAGAACACTGAGAGTACCAAGAAAAAGATCTGAAGCGCTGCTACCATGGTTCAAAAATAAAAAGGAACGACTGACGCCGTTCCTTTTTTTATTGCTAATCCTGTTTGGGATTATTTTTTACGCTTGATCTCTTTCATCTCGTAACCTTCGATCGTATCGTCGATCTCGATGTTGTTGAAGTTTTTGATAGAGATACCACACTCGTAGCCTGCCTTCACTTCAGAAACATCGTCTTTGAATCGCTTCAGCTGATCGATCTCTCCTTCGTGGATGACGATACCACCCCGGATCACGCGGATCTTGTTCTTTCTGGTGATGAAACCGTCCGTGACATAAGAACCGGCAACTGTACCGACTTTGGTGATTTTGAAGACCTCTCTAACGATGATGTTACCAGTGATGACTTCTTCAAATTCTGGCTCAAGCATACCCTCGATCGCGTCCTTGATCTGATTGATCGCATCGTAGATGATCGAGTAATGTCTGATTTCGATCTCTTCCTGCTCGGCAAGTTTCTTAGCGTTGGAAGAAGGTCGCACTTGGAAGCCCAAGATGATTGCATCTGAAGCCGAGGCGAGCAATACGTCCGATTCGGAAATCTGACCCACGCCTTTGTGGATGATGGATACTTTGACTTCGTCTTTGGAAAGCTTCAGTAAGGAATCGGAAAGTGCTTCAACCGATCCATCCACGTCACCTTTGATGATGATATTAAGCTCCTTGAAGCTACCGATTGCCAAACGACGACCGATCTCATCCAGGGTAATATGTTTCTTGGTACGCAAGCTTTGCTCCCGCTGAATCTGCTCTCTTGAGTTGGCAATCTCTCTGGCTTCACGCTCGGTGTCGTAGACCTTGATCGTATCACCAGCCTGAGGCGCTCCGCCGAGACCCAACACCTGGACAGGTGTCGAAGGTCCTGCTTCTTTCAGTTTCTTACCAGTGTGGTCAAACATTGCTTTCACACGACCATAATGCTGTCCTGCCAACATGATATCGCCAATTCGAAGCGTACCCGCCTGAATCATGATCGTGGACACATAGCCACGTCCTTTGTCCAGAGACGCTTCGACTACAGTACCTGCAGCATTTTTATTCGGATTTGCTTTCAGTTCCAAGACTTCCGCTTCGAGCAATACCTTTTCCAGCAATTCATCGATGCCTTGACCGGTTTTGGCCGAGATATCCTGAGACTGGTATTTGCCACCCCACTCTTCGATGAGTAGGTTTTGATTTGCCAGTTCTTCCTTGATCTTGGCCGGATTCGCGTTTGGCTTATCTACTTTGTTGATCGCAAAAATCATCGGAACGCCAGCCACCTGAGCGTGGTTAATCGCTTCTTTGGTCTGAGGCATGATGCTATCGTCAGCCGCAATTACAATGATCGCTATATCTGTGATCTTAGCACCACGGGCACGCATCGCGGTAAACGCTTCGTGACCCGGAGTATCCAGGAATGCAATCTTAAATCCAGTCTTGGTCATCACATCGTATGCACCGATGTGCTGGGTGATCCCTCCTGCTTCCGCAGCTGTCACTTTGGACATTCTGATGTAATCGAGCAAGGAAGTCTTACCGTGATCGACGTGACCCATGATCGTTACAATTGGCGCTCTTTCGATCAGATCTTCTTCTTCATCGGCTGCTTCCTCTACCATCTCGTCTTCAATAGACTTGGTAAATTCTACGTCGTAGCCAAATTCATCGGCGATGATCGTGATTGCTTCCGCATCCAATCGCTGGTTGATCGACACAAACATGCCCAAAGACATGCAGGTAGAGATGATCTGATTCACAGACACATCCAACAAGGCCGCCAAGTCATTTGCCGAGATGAACTCGGTCACTTTCAATACTTTGGACTCTTCGCCTTCGACTTCGGTATCACGGTCTCTTTCGGCACGCTTGTCTCTACGGGTCTGAGTTTTCTTCCCTCCGCCCGGTTTGGTTCCCTGAAGACGGGCCAGCGTCTGCTTGATTTGATCCTGAATTTCTTTAGGAGTAGGCTCAGCTTTTTGCACACGCTGCGGAGCATTGCCTCCTGGACGTTGATTTCCACCCGGTCTATTCTGACCTGGTCTGTTTGGTCCTCTTTGATCCTGAGCGGGTCTTGGCCCAGCGCCAGGGCCAGCTTGACCCGGAGTTCCTGGTTTATCTATTCTCTTACGAGGACGTTTCTTATCGCGGTTTCTTTCATCAGACGATGCTACCGGGCCTGATTTTTTCTTCGTGCGATCTACCGGAAGTTCGATCTTTCCGAGGACGGTCAATCCTTTCAGAGAGTCCGCTTTTGCTGCGATCACCTGATCCTGAGGTGCAGGTGCCTGAGGTGTCGTCACTTGAGGTGCCTTAGGCGCTTCAGGTGCCGGAGCCGGCTTCGGCGCAGGAGTTGTTGGAGCACTTGCAGGTCTCGGTGCCTGATAAGCGGGCTTGTTCTGCTGATTAGGCGCTGGCTTCCTTTGATCCTGATTTTTGTCAAATCGCTGCTGCGGCTGCTGCTGGGATTGACCAGGTCTGTTTGGCTGACCCGGCTTAGACCCCTGGTTTGGAGTCTGAGCGGGTTTTTTGCCCAAGTCTATCTTGCCCAAGATCTTGATGCCTTCCAATTTGGGGGCGTCGGGCGCTATTTTCTCTGGCTCTGGCTCTGGTGCAGCCGGTTTCGCAGGGTATGGAACCGGAACAGGCGTCGGAGCTGGTGCTGGAGCTGGTGTTGGAACGGGTGCGGCAGGTTTTGGTTCTTCCTTATGAACCGGAGCAGGAGCCGGTTCTGGGGCTTTTTCCTGCTTGGGTAGTTCAGGTTCGAGCGAGATAGGCTCGTGACGCTTCCCTATTGAAAGGTGGGAAGCTTCCTCTTTATCAAGGGCTGAGGATTTGAACTCCTTTTCCAGCATGGACACTTGTTCCATTGTAATCTTGGAATTGGGATTGTTCTCTACCTCAAAGCCCTTTTTAGCCATTGACTCAACGATGGTTGCCGTACCCACGTTGAGCTTTCTGGCTATCTGGCCTAAACGCATCATTTTCTCTTCTGACATAAGCAAAAACCTCTTTCGAAATCTTAAGTAAAATTAGGGTATTCTTAGGGGGAAGTCCCCCTTATTGTTCAAATTCTTGTCTGAGGATTCTGAAGATCTCATCGACCGTCTCTTCCTCCAATTCTGTACGACGAGTCAGATCTTCTTTGGTCAGCGCCAAGACACTCTTGGCGGTATCCAATCCTGTCTTTTTCAACTCATCGATGATCCATGCGTCGATTTCGTCGACAAACTCATTAAGATCTACATCTTCGTCGTCGTATTCGTTCAATTCTCTGAAGACGTCGATTTCAAATCCTACCAATCGGCTTGCCAACTTGATGTTGAAGCCGCCCTTACCGATAGCAAGTGAAACCTGATCAGGCTTCAAGAACACAGAAATACGCTTTCTCTCCTGATCCACGTTGATCGAGGATACTTTTGCTGGGCTCAAAGCACGGGTCACGTACAGGTCCAGGTTTTCGGTATAGTTGATCACGTCGATGTTCTCATTCTGCAATTCCCGCACCACGGCGTGAATCCTGGAACCTTTCATCCCGACGCAAGCTCCCACCGGATCAATGCGATCGTCGTAAGATTCCACTGCGACCTTAGCTCTTTCGCCCGGTTCGCGGACGATCTTCACGATGGTGATCAGTCCGTCGTACACTTCGGGCACTTCGTTTTCGAACAGTCTCTCCAGGAATACAGGAGAAGTTCTTGACAAAATCACCTTCGGGTTACCGTTGATCATGTCTACGCGATGGACGATTGCTTTCACGCTATCACCTTTTCTGAAGCGATCTTTGGAGATCTGTTCAGCTTTTGGAAGAATCAGTTCATTGCCTTCCCCATCGATCAGGAGGATCTCACGACCCAGGATCTGGTATACTTCAGCAGAGATGATCTCTCCGACCTGCTCTTCATACTTATTATATAGGATGTCTTTTTCAAGATCCTTGATTCGCTGGATCAACGTCTGGCGGGCCATCTGCACGGCACGACGACCAAACTCTTCCAACTCGATTTTCTCGTATACTTCCTCGCCGATTTCGAAATCGGGTTCGATCTTTCGGGCCTCGGTGAAGCTGATTTTATCAAAATCCCAAATGTCTTCAGAGTTGTCGTCGACAATTTCCCTGATCCGGAAAATCTCCAGATCACCTTTGTCAGCATTGATCGTGACGTCGAAATTTTCGTCAGTTTCAAACTTTTTACGGATCATCGCTCTGAACACATCTTCCAGAATACGGATCATGGTAGGGCGATCCACATTTTTAGATCTCGCAAACTCTGCGAAGGATTCTATTAAGATTTTGGCATCCATTTGAGTTATTTAAAAGATACTTGTACGATAGACTTCTTGATTTCTGAGAAAGGGAAAAGAATTTCCTCTTCCGTGGCTTTTTTCCCCTTTTCTTTCTGTTTCACCAGCAACTTCACATTTTCCGAATCTATCCCGATTAATTTACCAGTCACATCAGTCCCGGAGGCCAGAGTCAATTTCAGTTCGCGGCCGATATTTTTCTCATATTGCCTCTTGCTGCTGAGCGGATGGTCAAGTCCTGGAGAAGAGACTTCAATCACATAGGCTTCTCCGATCATTTCTTTGGCCTCCAACTCTTCAGACACCGCACGGCTCACTTTGGAGCAAGCCCGAATGGTGACCCCCTGATCTGCGTCGATTAGAATCAAAAGCTTGGTTGTCCCGGCTTTTTCTTCCACTTTCACCTCTACTACAAAGTGGGATTCATCCGGAAGATGCTTTTCCACCAACTCTTCGATAGCTTGCCTCAGTTCAGTCATAAGTAAGAATAATGAAAGAGGGGACTTGTTGTCCCCTCCAGAAACTTTCGAATACGGTGCAAAAGTAATAGAAAGAAATCCGAAATGCAAAACACAACGCCCTATTACAAATAGAATAGCATATAAATGAGCGCGATCAGGGGCTCCCACGAATTGCCAAACGAATCGGAAAAATTTGTCGCAAAATCGTAACATCTGGACCTCCCTCCAAGATCGTCCAGCGTCGCAGCCGATTCACGGACGGAATCGGCAGAGGAATTAGGTGTCAGCCACCACAGCAATCGAGCTCAAGGAGGACTATCTTTTTGAGTTACAACCCGAGAAATCATTTACCCCTGGGGAACAAAAAAAACTTCATTATCCGAGTTTTGTCGATATAAGATAATAATTTTGCCGACCCGCGTTTAAAAACGGTACTCAGGTACTATCTTAAACATCAGACTCCAACAAAAAGCCAATCAATCAGTATAAAATGGGATTATTTGATTTTTTCTCTAGTGATATAGCCATTGATTTGGGTACCGCAAATACCCTGATCATTCACAAGGATAAAATAGTGGTGGACGAACCCTCCATCATTGCCATCGATAAGACAACCAACCGCGTGCTTGCAGTCGGCCGAGAGGCGATGAACATGCACGAAAAGACTCACGAAAACATCAAAACCATCCGTCCTCTCAAAGACGGTGTGATTGCAGACTTCTTTGCAGCCGAGCAGATGATTCGCGGATTGATCAAGATGATCCCGGGGCAGAAGAAAGGCATGTTTCCCCAATCTCACCGGATGGTGATCTGTATCCCGTCCGGGATTACCGAGGTGGAAAAAAGGGCTGTCCGCGACTCCGCCGAGCATGCTGGCGCCAAGGAGGTCTATATGATCTATGAGCCGATCGCTGCGGCAATCGGTATCGGGATCGACATCGAGAAGCCCATGGGTTCTATGATCGTGGATATCGGAGGCGGTACCACAGAGATCGCTTTGATCGCGCTGTCCGGCATCGTAGCCGATCAGTCTATCCGCGTGGCGGGAGATACCTTCACCAAAGACATCCTCGACTACATGCGCCGACAGCATAACTTGCTGATCGGAGAGCGGTCTGCAGAAAAGGTGAAAATCGCCATCGGATCCGCATTGACTGAGCTGGACGAAGCTCCAGACGATTACGAAATCAGAGGCCGCGACTTGATGACCGGTATTCCAAAGGTCATCAAGGTATCCTATTCCGAGATTGCTTTTGCATTGGACAAGTCAGTATCCAAGATCGAAGAAGCTGTGTTGAAGGCCTTGGAGATCGCGCCACCGGAACTTTCTGCGGATATCTATGACAACGGAATTCACCTGACAGGCGGTGGAGCCTTGCTCAAAGGTCTCGACAAAAGACTGCATCAAAAGACCAAACTGCCGATCCACATCGCCGAAGATCCACTGAGAGCGGTCGTGAGAGGCACAGGCACTGCCCTGAAAAATATCCAAAACTTCCGAACCGTCCTGATGACTTAAGTACTGAATGCTACGCATCCTCCAGTTCCTTTACCGAATAAGAGCCTTTATCTTATTCGTTTTTCTTGAAGTGGCGGCAGTCTGGATGATTGTCTCCAACAATTCTCCACAGGGTGCAGCTTTCTTCAACAGTTCCAATGCGCTGGTAGGCTCACTACTGAAGCAGCAGGCAGACGTGGTTCAGTTTTTTTCTCTCGCTGAGGTCAACGAAGCCCTGACCGATGAAAATGCCGAAATCCTTGAGAAACTTCTGGCGCTCCAAGTCCCGGCAGACAGTATGCCGATCCCCTTGGACTCGGCTTTTGCTGCTACTTATCAGTTCAGGGGAGCCCGCGTGATTGGCACTTCCCTGAGATTTTCGCAAAACTACCTGACGCTGAACAAAGGTGCCAAAGACGGCATCAAACCCGGGATGGGTATCTTCAATCCGTACGGTGTAGTCGGCCGGGTGAAGTCAGTTTCAGAAAATTACTCGGTGGCGTTTTCTTTGCTCAATACCGGCTTGATGATTTCTTCCAAGATCAAATCCACCGATGTATTTGGCTCTGTGCAATGGGACGGAAAAAACTCGACTGAAGCCCGTTTGCTCTTCGTACCCCGGCACGTCGTCGCGACAGCGGGAGACACGGTGGTCACTTCCGGGTTCAACGCGGTCTTTCCTGAAGGGATTCACATCGGCATCATCTCCAATGTGGCACCGGACGAAAAAGATCCAAACTACCTCAATCTGACTGTCAAACTAAGTACGGACTTCAGCAAGGTCAGCTACGTGTACCTGGTAGAAAACACCCAATTCAACGAACTGGATTCGCTTCACCGCCAATCTGAGATAAGCAATGAATATTAGAAATCTGATTTCCTACCTGCTGCTGATCATTTTCCTCGGAGTGGTTCAGATCTTCTTTCTAAAAAACCTCGCGCTTTTTGGGGTTGCATTTGCGTTCGTTTATCTGCTTGGAATCTTGGTTTTGCCGATTTCTATCCGAACCGTCCCCCTGCTTTTTATAGCCTTTGCCCTGGGGTTTCTGATCGACCTGTTCTACGAGACGATCGGGATGCACACCGCTGCGGCTACCTTTCTCGCCTTTGCCAGATCCATCTGGCTGCGGTCGATCAGCCCGACCGGCGGCTACGCAGAGATGGAAGAGCCATCGCTTGCTGAGATGGGATTTGGATGGTTTTTAAGCTATTCGTTTCCTTTGATTTTTGGCTATTCGCTCGTCTTCTTCACTGCTGATCAGTGGGGGACGGGAGGCTTGTGGAGTATCCTGAACAAAAGCCTTTTTTCCTCCATTTTCACCTGCCTTTTGGTTATACTTGTGCAACTACTGTTCTTCAAACGCAGAAGGGGAATCTGATGAAATCGAGCATGCCGTCGTCGCTAGAAATTGGGATAAATATCATCCATGCGAGATTCTCCCGAAGAAAAATCGGGACAGGCTATGTGGCCTTTGAGCAACAATGATAACCACATGAAATCGAGCATGTCGTCATCGTCAGAAACCGGGATGATCTTCCATGCGGCCTTTGAGAAAGAATTTTAATCACATGAAATCGAGCATGGCTCAGGCGTCACACAAAGCGGTGACAGTAATACATGCGAAGATTCTCCCGAGAAAAAATCGGGACAGGCTATCTGACCGTTAAAAAACAAATTGTAAACAGGTGAAAGACCAAAGACCCGTAGTCATCCTCATCTTTATTTTCTTGGTGAGCATCGTATTGCTTGTCAAGCTGTTCATGATCCAAGTGGTGGACGACAGCTTCATGAAAAGAGCTGAAAGCAACGCCATCCAGCGGATCGTGGATCACCCCTATCGTGGACTGGTGAAAGACCGGAACGGAAAGTTGCTCGTGTTCAACAATCCGATCTTTGACGTGATGATCGTGCCCAAAGAGTTCAAAGTCGGAGATACGGCGCGGTTCTGCGAACTTTTCAAGATCTCCAAGGAACAGTTTATCGAATCGTATACCGCTGCGCGAAAGTATTCCTCGGTGAAGCCTTCCACCCTGATCAAGCAATTTTCCACCATGGATTTTGCGAGAATCCAGGACTTTTTGGTCGATTATCCGGGTCTCTTCATCACCACACGATCCGTACGCTCCTACCCCAACGCCACCGCCGGGCACGCACTGGGCTATATCGGAGAGATCAGCGCCGGACAACTCGAGCGAGACACGCTGAAATACTATGCACAAGGCGACTATGTAGGCTTGAGTGGTTTGGAGCGCTACTACGAAAATGACCTACGGGGTAAAAAAGGCGTCAAGTACAAGATGGTCAATGTCCGCGGCGTGGACAAAGGCCCGTTCAAAGACGGGGAGTATGATACCGCATCCGTAGCCGGAAAAAACATCACCTCCACCATCGACATGGATCTCCAGCTCTATGGTGAAATGTTGATGGCCGGAAAAACCGGATCGGTGGTAGCCATCGAGCCAAAAACCGGCGAGATCCTGGCAATGATCTCCGCTCCCAACTACGACCCAAATGGATTGACCGGTGCAGAGTTTTCCAAAAACTACCGAAAGCTAAATAACGACCCGAGCATGCCGCTTTTCAACCGGCCGATCATGGCGATGTACCCTCCGGGTTCCATCTTCAAGATTGTCCAGAGTTTGATAGGCCTTCAGGACGGTATCTTATTTCCTGAGACGACCTTTGCCTGCAACAAATCGCTCGTAGCCTGCCACAACCACCCCAGTCCCGTCAATCTATTCGGTGCCATCCGAAACTCCTGCAATCCCTATTACCACCAGGCTTTTAGAATGCTTATCAACCGTGAGGTCTCTTCCAACACCTTCAAAGACACACAAATTGGACTGGATGCCTGGCGGGAAAAAGTCATGAAATTTGGTCTGGGGAGTGCCTTGGGAGTGGATATGCCCAATGAGAAAAAGGGGTCCATCCCCTCCAGCCAGTACTACGACCGGGTATACGGAGCAGGACATTGGAAATACTCCACCATCTATTCACTGTCCATCGGTCAGGGTGAGCTGATGGTCACTCCGCTCCAGATGGCCAATCTGTCGGCGATTTTTGCCAACAAAGGGTACTATTATACCCCTCACCTGATCAAGGAAGTGGATGGTGATCCAACTCAGATCCCTGCAAAATATCAGGTCAAGCATGAGGTAGGAATCGACGCCCACCATTTTAACTTGATCCAGGATGCCATGGCCGAGGCCATCTACGGTACGGCCGCCCGGGCCGTGCTGAAAGACATCACCATCGCCGGCAAGACCGGTACCGCCCAAAATCCGCACGGAGAGGACCACTCGGTATTCTTTGCTTTCGCACCTAAGGAAGATCCAAAGATCGCCATCGCGGTCTATGTGGAAAATGCCGGCTGGGGTGGACGTGCAGCTGCCAGTACTGCATCGCTGATGATTGAAAAATACATCCGTGGCTCGATCACAAGGCCTGCGCTCGAGGAATATGTGCTCGCCGGAAACTTCATCTACTAATGAGAGAATCTGACATCCATATCAATCGGGTAGACTGGGTCACCGTACTAATATATTTTTTACTGGTCATGATCGGCTGGTTCAATATCTATGCTGCCGTGTATGACGGCCAAGCCGAGAAAAGCATCTTTGACTTTTCGATCAACTCGGGAAAACAACTGGTCTGGATCGGTACGGCCATCATGCTGATCACGATCATCATGGTAGCCGATCCCCGCTTCTTTGAGAATCTATCTCTTTATATCTACTTGGTATTCTTGGCTTTGCTGGTGATCACCCCCTTTGTCGGCAAGGAGGTCAATGGCCAGACACTAACCATCGGATTCGGCGATTTTAGGATCCAGCCGGGAGAGTTTGCAAAATTTGCCACGGGTCTTGCGCTGGCCAAAGTCATGGAACGGCCGACTTTTGACCTTTCCAAAAAGAACTACCAGCTGATTGCCTTCGGCGTGCTTCTCTTGCCGGTGATCCTGATCCTCCTACAGCCGGACACGGGTACCGCGATGGTGTATTTTGCGCTGCTTTTGATGTTTTACCGGGAAGGCCTGCCTTCTATTTACTACATCTTGGGATTTGGGCTTACAGCCGTTGTCCTATTGGCATTGGGGATCGAAAACAACCTTTTCCTTGCTGGAGCCATCGTGTTGGTAGTCGTGGCGCTCATCTTTCTGGGAAAAAGGACTTGGCAACGGATTGTTGCTTTTTCACTGATCGGACTCGGTCTGATTGCTCTGATCTATTCGATTGACTTTGTGGTCTCCAAGCTTCCCGAACACCAACAGAACCGGGTCATGGTACTCTTTAACCCTAACTTGGATCCACTCGGAGTGGGGTGGAACGTGACCCAATCCAAGATCGCCATCGGATCGGGTGGTCTTTTGGGAAAAGGCTACCTCGAAGGAACCCAAACCAAATTTGACTTTGTACCCGAGCAGCACACCGATTTTATCTTCTGTACGCTTGGTGAGGAATTTGGCTGGGTAGGTAGCTTGGTCGTCATCTCTCTTTTTGTAGCGCTACTCTATCGGTTGGTCATCATGGCGGAGCGCCAAAAGACGCGATTCACCAGGATCTATGGCTATAGCGTCGTGTCGATCATCCTTTTCCACTTTATGGTCAACATTGCGATGACCATCGGTCTGTTTCCGGTCGTCGGCATTCCCCTGCCCTTCTTCAGCTATGGGGGATCTTCGCTTTGGTCATTTACCGTGTTGCTCTTCATCTTTATCAAGATGGATTCCTCCCGGGCGACTCAGCTTGGACGATTGGGGTGATAGCAGAGTTCAGTTGGCAGTGGGCCAGTGATCAGTTTGCAGTGTACAGCAGTCAGTCCTAGTCCAGTCTTTGTGAGAGGCTGTTTTTTAGAGTTCCAGTGCCTTGAAGCAATTCCGTACCTACCTCTCAGTCCGCATATTTTCTGTAGACTAGCTGCATAAACTCCCGCACCACGTCCGAGTTGGCATCCCAACCTAATTCTGAGACATATCTGGAGTTGATCAGGTCAACGGCGGCATTGAAGGACCCCGCCTCGTCGATTGACTTGAGCGCATGGCGGAGCAAGTCTGCGTTGCCGTCAAACAACTCCTTGGTAAACATAAACCGCTGATTCAGCGCCAGGCTTTCGGATAGCTCGCCTACGATTCCGGCCATTCCTTTGTAAGATTCGGAGGCAAAATGTCGCTTCAGCTTAGCTCCATCCAGTTGAGTCCCGTTACTTGAGGGACTGCTTTTGGTAGCAGAGGCAGATTCTACTACCGGCTTTGCTACCGTCGGCTCAGCCATTACCGGCGTCACAGTTCGAGCTGGCTCAGCCATTTCCACCTGCTCAAAGAAGGAGGATTCATTTTCCGCCACAGGTACCGGCTTCGGCTCTACCCTGGCAACCTCTGCTCCATCGACCAGGTACGAGTCCAAGTCAAAGGCCTTTACATCGCCCAGGGTTGCCAAGAGCAGATTCACAGACTCGAAGGAGTCCTTCATCACCTGATAATTTGCCGAAATTGCTCTCAGATAGGAATCCGAATCGTGTCCAAAGCCGGTCTTATCGATCAGGAAAACCACGGCTTTGTCGTGCCACTTGTAGTATTTCTTGTTTTCTTTTAGGTAGTCGTTGATCTTTCCCTGAGGGGCTTTGCTGACTTCTTTTTGATAAAACGCAACCGGATCGGTCGCTACAAATATCGCCTGCTCCACCGCTATCTTCACCAAAGGCTCCAAGTTGGATCGCTCGACTTTGATCCTGCGCGAAAGCACATTCATAAACTGCGTCAGCGCTTCGTGCACAGCAATATCACGGTAGTCGAAGTAGGGGCTACTTTTGAGCTTTGCGAGCTCTTCCTGCCAAAGTTCAAACAGACTCTTGATGATAAAAAAATTGACCTGGGTACTGCTCGTCAGCTGGATGATATCCTGACCGGTGATAAATTGCCGGTTGGAGAAAAATCGCCCGCAAACTGTCTGCGCATACTCTTTGGAATAATTTTCTAAATAATTGCTGTTAATTTGAACTGTCATGGGTGGGTCTTGTTTTCAAACACAAACGAATAAATGCCCCGAATCGTCATTCAAAACCTCGGAAATCTTACGATTGAGTCGGAACAGGTAGATTGTAAAGTTATCGAAATAATTCATCAAAACGGCACGGACTGGATGCATGCCTGCGGGAAAAAAGGCCGGTGTACGACCTGCAAGATGATCGTGGTCCGCGGCGCTGAAAACCTCAGTCCAGAGACCGAACCCGAGCTGGTCTATCGTAATCAAAACCGGCTAAGGTCCAACGAGCGTCTTTCCTGCCAAAGCCAACTTATGAAAGGAGAATTGACTGTCCGGGTAGCCGAAGTCAACAAATTCCCCCATTTAGCCTACACTGAGTAGATCATGTTTATAGAACCGTCCCTGAACAGTCGCAGACAATCCGAACGAAAAGGACAGATCGAGGTCATCTGTGGCTCCATGTTTTCGGGAAAAACCGAAGAGCTGATCCGACGGCTTACCCGGGCCAAACTGGCCAGGCAAAAGGTGGAAATCTTCAAGCCCTCCGTTGACAAAAGATACCATGATTCGGACGTAGTCTCCCACAACGAGAACACCATCCGATCCACTCCGGTCCATTTTGCGGGTGACATCCTGCTGCTCACGGGAGATTGCGACGTGGTCGGCATCGACGAGACGCAGTTTTTCGATGAGGAGATCGTCCACGTCGTGCAGTTGCTTGCCAATCAGGGAAAACGGGTGATATTGGCCGGCTTGGATATGGATTTCGAGGGAAAGCCCTTTGAACCGATGCCCCGGCTGATGGCAATTGCGGAATACGTGACCAAAGTTCACGCGATATGCATGAAGTGCGGTGAGCTGGCGGCATTTTCTCTCAGGCTTTCGAGTGCCAAAGAAAAGGTCGTCTTAGGCGAAAAAGAATCCTACGAGGCCCGCTGCCGCAAGTGTTTTTTGGAAGACAAGAAGTAGGAATGCGGATGAGGAATGTTCTGGATTGGAAAATTGAAAGATTGGAAAATTGGAAAATTAGGTGTGGGGAGATGAGATGTCCAATCTCGAATCTCAAATCTCAAATCTCTAGTCTGTAATCCCATGATCCGAAAAACTTCCGGAATTGTGCTCAGTTCGATCCGTTACAAGGACACGAGCATCATCGTGAAGATCTTCACCCGGGAACTCGGACTCAAATCCTACCTGGTCAACGGCGTGAGGACCATGGGAAAAGGCTCTAAGATGGCACTTTACCAGCCGCTTACTTTGCTGGACCTGGTCGTCTATGACAAGGAAAATGCGGGACTCAATCGAATTTCCGAAGCCAAACTCAGGCAAGCCCACCAGCGGATTCCTTTTGAATTTAGCCGTACGAGCATCGCGCTCTTCATCACAGAGGTGATCAGCAGGAGTATTTATGAAAACTACCAAAACGAAGGGCTTTTTGATTTCCTTCAGGAAAGTGTCGTATTTCTAGATCAGCAGGACACCAAGCTGTCTGTCTTTCCGCTCGTTTTTCTGATCGAAAATGCCGCCTTCTTGGGTTTTTCACCCGAGGATGCAGGGGGATTTATTGCCGAGTCCAAAAACCAACCTTTCAGTCAGGCGGAATTGCCCGTCACCATCAGCTACCTGAGAGTACTACAGAGCGAAAAGTACCGAAGCCAGGTGAAAATCCCGATAGCGCTCAGAAGAAAGCTGCTCGATCACCTGTTGGATTTCTATGCCGAGCACCTTGACAATCCCAGCCTGTTCAAATCGCTGACCGTCATCCGCCAGCTGATGGAGTGACGACCCCGGGAGTTTTGACAAAATTTGTTATCAGATTGTCCGCTGAAGCTGTTGTCTAGTCTATTGCTTCTTGTTTCTTTTCGCTAGCGTCCTGTTTCTCACTTCTCGATACTAATGTGTTGATACTTGATACTATTATCCTGCTATCTGATACTGAGTCACAATCCCTAATCCAAATCCCCTGACTTTCAAAAACCTGCGTTGAAAAACAAAAATTTGTTAAATCCATCTACATCGGTTAATATTGTGCCATCACCGTGTATGTGCAAGTCAGCCCGCTTTGACTTGAGCTTTTCCTGCAGACCTTTTTTGCTCAGAAAAACATCCACGATCCCAAGAACCGCATACTACAATATCTTATTTATCTCATACCCTCTTTATGTATAACATAGAAGAACTCAGAATCAGGCTATTATCTGAACTGAAGGAGATTGCTGAGGAGCTCGGAGTGAAAAACTTCAAAAGTCAAAAGAAAGACGAGCTCGTCTACGCAATCCTTGACCAGCAGGCCATCACCCCGGAGCAGGCCCTCCCTAAGAAAAAGCCATCTGCAGTGGAAACACCTCCCACAGAAGCAGAAAACACCTCCCCTCCCCCCGCTCCAAGCACCACCCCGACACCTACAGCAGAAGATCCTGCCGAATTCAAGCCGAAGTTTAGAAGACAAAACGTAACTGAAGTACCGCCTGCTCCTGCAGCCGAGAAAACAGAAACCACCAATCCTGAAGCTCCCGCAGAACCAAAGCCTGCCAAGCCGGAATGGAAGCAGAAAAGAGAAGAACGGCCAAGCTTCGAAAAAAGGGAGCCTAGACCAGCACAGGAACGACCTGCCCAGGAAAAAAAAGAAGCTCAACCGGAAAAGGCCGAAGCACCCGCCGGTGAGGAGCCAAAGACTTTTAGACCACGCCGGAGAGCTTTCGAAGAAGTGGATGTCGCCGCAAATACCGGCACCGAAACGCCTGCCAGCCCCAGCCCAGCTGCACCGGTAGAAGCTTCTGCTCCAAGACACGACGCAGAGATAGAATTACCAAAGCGCAAAAATTTCAGATCTCCGGATGAGGTCATGGCACCGGCTGCGGAGACTTTTCACAATCCCAACCGCAAGAAACCTTTCGTAAGCCCGAGAGAATTTGACGGAGTCATCGACAACGAAGGCGTACTCGAAATCATGCAGGAAGGCTACGGCTTCCTCCGCTCCCTGGATTACAACTACCTGGCTTCTCCGGATGATATCTACGTATCTCCAAGCCAGATCAAGCTGTTTGGCCTGAAGACCGGTGACCACATCAAAGGCTCCATTCGTCCTCCAAAAGAAGGCGAGAAGTATTTTGCACTGTTGAAGATCGCGACCTGTAATGGCAAGACCACAGACGAAATCCGTGACCGTGTTCCTTTCGAATACCTCACACCACTTTTCCCTGAAGAAAGATTAAACCTTTCCACCAAACCTGACGGCTACTCTACCCGAATCCTGGATCTCTTTGCTCCAATCGGAAAAGGCCAGCGGGGGATGATCGTGGCGCAGCCAAAGACCGGAAAGACGGTATTGCTGCAGCAGATCGCCAACGCCATCACCAAAAATCACCCGGAAGTACACCTGATGATCCTGCTGATCGACGAACGTCCGGAAGAAGTTACAGACATGGCCCGTTCGGTAAAGGCTGAGGTAATCTCCTCCACCTTTGACGAGACGGCAGACCGCCACGTGAAAGTATCCAATATCGTATTGGAGAAAGCGAAGCGTATGGTCGAAGTCGGTCATGATGTGGTGATCCTCTTGGATTCCATTACCAGACTTGCCCGCGCCCACAACACCGTGGTACCAAGCTCAGGCAAGATCCTCTCAGGCGGTGTGGATGCGAACGCACTTCACAAGCCAAAGCGTTTCTTTGGTGCAGCTCGAAATGTCGAGAACGGCGGCTCACTGACGATCATCGCAACGGCACTGGTAGAGACCGGCTCCAAGATGGACGAGGTAATCTTCGAAGAATTCAAGGGTACGGGCAACATGGAACTGGCGCTTGACCGCAAACTTGCCAACCGAAGAATCTATCCTGCGATCGACGTCTTGGGATCTGGTACCAGAAGAGAAGACCTGCTCATGGACAAGGAAGAGATGCAGCGCGTGTGGATCCTCCGCAAGCTGATGAGCGATATGAACTCTCAGGAATCAATGGAATTCCTCCTCAACAGAATGAAGGGAACCCGCGACAACGCCGAGTTTTTGATCAGTATGAATGGGTAAGGCTCATTTTTAAAAATAAACAGATAGCCCCCTTGGTTTGAGCAAATCAAGGGGGCTTTTGTTTTTACGGCATAATTCGTTCAGAGACCTTAATTACCGTTTGTTTTAACTAAATATGAAATGTGTTTTCCTGTAATCGATCTACATTATTTCGTGAACTTATTTCGGTTTAGAAATAGACTACTTATCTTTGCGCGCCCTTAATAGCTTAATCACTAACCATTTGGGTTCCCCTAACCCTAAAAACTTAACACTACTTGATGAGAAGTAAATTCAAACTACTTCTTCTGGCTATTTTTTGCGCTTTTTTCTCCGCGACGGAGGTGAATGGACAGTGCACTGCCTGCGACGTAACTATCGTGGGAAACAACAGCCCAAGCCAAACGATTCAATCAAATAACGTCGTCTGTGTTTCAGGAAACCGAACCACCTCCATCCCAGTCCAAAATTTGAATAACATTACGTTGTGCATACATCCCGACGCCACAGTTAATTCAAATCTTCTCACAAATATTGGCTCTCTGAAGGCCGTAAACAACTATGGCACTTTTGTACTTTCCAATCAGCCCAACCAAAATAACTGGATTGTAAGCAATTTTGGGACAATGTCCCTGACGACAAGTCTCAACAGTAATGCGTCAATCTACAACTACGCCACGTTAAATGTTTCCAACAATCCTGATATCAATGGGAGCTTAATAAGTTTCGGTTCCTTGAACGTAAACGGGAATATCAGATTCCAGAGCAATACCGGAGCGATTATTTCAGGTACTGCAACGATTTCGGGACAGCTCGAAAACAACTCTTCAATCTCTCTCGCCGGAGCGCTAACCGCGGGCTCTCTCAAGATGGGTGGGGGAAAAAAAATCGAAGCATTAAATGCCAACCAATGCAACTCTATCACGGTCTCGGGAGAGTTCTATTCAGACGCAAACCAGGGCATTACAGGCAACAATCTTAACTATGCCGGAACTGGCTCCGCTCTGGTTGTCAATAAAATGCCGACGGGAAATGCCAATCCCAAACTGTCCGGGGGCGCAACTGTCGGCTCCTGCCCTGCGGTAGATTGCCTGACCTCACGAGTAATCACCACAAGCAATGGATTCGATATAGTCTACATCTACAAATGTTCAGATACGTTTGTTTTGCCTAGCCTATTAGAAGGAGAAGAACTTTTAGACATTCAAGTGTTGGCCATTGGCGGTGGTGGTGGCGGTGGATTCGGAGATGCAGCTGGAGGTGGCGGAGCCGGAGCGATTACATACAGGAACGATCTTTCGATCATCCCTCTCCAACCTTATGACGTGATTGTCGGCAGAGGAGAATTAGGCGCATTCAATGGAAATATGCCCGGGCTCAATGGCCAGTCTTCAGATTTTAACAGTTCGATGCTGGCTTTAGGCGGTGGCGGCGGCGGATCCACGAATTTCAACAATGGAAACGGAAACTCGGGGGGCTATGGTGGGGGTGGCGCGTTTAACGGATCTTCCAATGGAAATGGCGGTGTATCGCAGGCAAACAACTCCAACAAAGGCGGAAATGCCGGAAACTCGGGAAATGGAAACCAACGGTCTGGAGGCGGGGGCGGTGGTGCGTCGGGTCCAGGAAATAATGGAAACGGCAATAGCGGGGGCAACGGGTCCAATGGAGCATTAGTCGCCACCAGCTGCACCAATTGTAATTCCTTTTCCGGTATTCTACTCGATGTAGACCAAAGCTTCTTGTCTTCAAATGGAATCAGGACTGTACTGGCAGCCGGCGGAGGCGGTGTAGGCAGCAATCCCGGCCAGGGAAACGGCGGCGGGATACCCTCCGCTGGCAATGGTGGCTCCTCGATAGGAGGAAATGGAAACCGAAGCGGAAAGGGAAATAACGGTTTAAAAAATACCGGTTCCGGAGGAGGAGCAGGCCGGGACGGCGGCGGAAGCGGAGGGGATGGAGTGGTCATTATCAGGATCACCTACCGGATCTTGCCGGTTGAATTTCTAAATTTCACCGCTGCATTTCAAAGTGAAGATCGTTCCGGAAACCTGAGATGGACGATTGGAAAGGAATGGGAAAACTCCCATTTTGAGATTGAGAGAGCGGTTAACTCCATTAAAACCTGGGAAAAAATCGGGGAGGTCGAGGGGCAAGGCTTTTCTGAAAAGCCCGTGGACTACACGTTTGACGACCTCGCATTACCACTCTCAGGAGGCACGTTTTTTTATCGTATCAAGCAGGTAGACTTCGATGGAGACTACACCTACAGCATCACCCGATCGATTCAGGTAGCACCTTCCAAGACAAACGAATCTTGGAGAGCCTCTCCTAATCCCAGCAACACAGGTTCCAGAATCCAGATAGACCTGCTCCATCCGGAACGGTATAATGATGAGAAAATCGCCATTTCCCTCGTCAACCAAATGGGCAATGCCAGAAGTGCGGAATCAGATTCTCCGGAGCATATATCGTCCTTCGTCTCAGAATGGCTGCGAGATTCCCCTCCGGGGATGTATGTAGTCCATATCCAATGGGGTGCCCACAGCGAGCAGATCAAGTTGCTCAGGAGGTAACTGCTGCCATAAACCCTGAATTCACATACTGGCAGCCGAAAACGAATTCGCTATACGCAACAAAAAGACTAGAGGCCTTCTTTTGAGTATAGGTTATTCTTAATTCTAAACCTATGCTGGAGTTCTCCACAAAAAGCCGGCTTGACCTGGAAGCCCATCGCTTTTTGTCAAAGATCTGTATCAGAAAGATTTTCAGCCATTTGTGATAGCCATGAATTTAATTTCGTAGTGCAGCGTCTGGTGACTGTACTTTGTTTCGCCCCTTTTAGCAATATCCCAGAAAAGCAGCATCTTTGTTTCCGGTAAAATATTTTTGGCAGAAAAACGAAACAATATTTTATCCTGTTTCAAACAATGAACTATTAGTTCGATTTTACAAGAAATATAAAATAATATTCTAGATAAGCCGCTTCTTTAAGATCACCTCGTATATCTAAAAATGTAAGGATTAACCAATTCGCAGCACCCCCAAAAGATGATAAGTGTCTAGGCTTGATTACCAGAAGATTAGGCAAGATAAATTTCTTGAAAAAATTCACCGTCAGGAAATTTTTGTATATTTGAAATACGTTTTTATGTTTATAAAAAGCAAATGAATCCAAGTAGAGCATAATGAGGAGAATATTACTCTTCGCCTTTTCACTTTTTCTGATTCTTATCGGCTGGGAGGCGTATGGACAGAATCCAAGAATCGTAACTACAGGATCTTCATTTACTGTCCCTGCGAATACAAAAGCCATGAAAGTAGAAGCTTGGGGAGGCGGGGGATCTGGAGGCAGAGACAGCGGAGGAGGAGGAGGTGCCGGTAGCTATTCAAGATCTTCCATTTCAGCTCCATTTGCAGCTTCTTATCCCTATGTAATTGGTGCTGGCGGCATTGCGAATGGAGCGAATGGAGGTGCCACGACTTTTGGCACTGGCCCTTTGGTTTTAGCAAATGGTGGAACTGCTGCTATTACCCCTAGTGGCGGCGGTGGTGGTGCCGCAGGGACAGGTAATGAAGTAAGTTCTCCAGGTGGAAATGGAATTAATGGAGTTGCAAACGCGGGTGGAAATGGCGGAAATTCACCAAATGGCGGACTAGGAGGATCAGGCGGATCAAATACCGGTAATTCGGGAACAGCTGGTACTGCCCCTGGTGGGGGTGGGGGTGGTGCCGGAAAAAATTCAAATACAAATGCTTCTGGTGGATTAGGCCGAATTAGAATTTCCTATATAGCACTTACCTCCGCTACCAATTCAGACGCTCAGACGGTTTGTTCGGGAAGTTCTATAACAACCACCACCTATAGTATTCCCACTGGATCCCCCACAGTTAATGTCACTAATCTACCCACAGGAGTGACATTTTCCCATAACAGCGGCACAGGTACGATTTCAATTTCAGGAAACCCTACAACCTCCACCACTTATACTATTTCACTTACAACATCTTATGGCGTTTCTTTAGCGACAACAGGATCAATTTCTGTTAACCCAATTGCCTCAATAATCAACATGGCCACCACCGTTTGTAGCGGAGATGCATTTTCCCTTACTCCGGCCAACGGTACCAATGGCGTTATTCCAGCGGGCACAACCTATGC
>NZ_AUBW01000019.1 GCF_000429445.1 Algoriphagus terrigena DSM 22685 | reverse complement strand
TGTCATTCTCTGAAATAGGTTGACCGTTTTAAAGCCAAGAAAGAAATGCTAAAAACGGGAAAAAGGATCAATTCACGTCGTGAATTTTCAGAAGGATTCAAACGTAAATTGGTTGATGATTTTGAAAAGGGTGTGATGTCGGTACTCCAGATGGAGCGGCAGTACGGAATTTCAAACAAATCTATTTACAAGTGGATCTATAAGTATTCTACCTACAACGAGAAAAACATCTGTATCGTGGAGATGAAAGACAGCCAAACCCATCGGGTAAAAGAACTGGAAGAAAAGGTCAAGGAGTTGGAACGGGCCGTTGGCCAGAAGCAGATAATGATTGATTATCTGGAGAAGATGATTGATCTGGCAAAGGACACTTATTCCATCGATGTCAAAAAAAACTCCAACACCCCACACTCTGGTGGTTCCAATCCAACAGACAAGTCATGAGCTATTCCCTTAATGAACTCTACCGAACTGTAGGAGTAAGCAAACAGTCGGTTCAGCAGGCTAAAAATCGGCAGGAATCCTTTGACCGGGAGTTGTCTGAACTGATTGTATTGGCCAACCAGCTCAAAGCAGAGCATCCCGGGTGTGGGGTTGAAAAGATGTACTATGCGCTAAGACCGCACTTCATGGGAAGGGACAAGTTCTGTGAGCTTTTTCTGGAGCTGGGCTATGGGGTCAATCGGGTGAAGAATTACCATCGGACCACCTTCAGTGGAGCGCTATACTATCCTAATCTAATTGAAGGGATGTGTGTCACCAGGCCTTTTCAGGTGATCCAGAGTGATATCACTTACTTTCAACTTAAAGGCGATCATTATTACTTGGTGTTTATCATAGATGTGTACACTAGATTGATCGTCGGGTACGCCGTGAGCGATCACCTGCGCACAGAAGCGAATATCAGGGCATTGAAGAAGGCTTTGGGGATCATGAACTGTACTCCTTGGGATACTATCCATCATTCAGACCGGGGATCGCAGTATGGGAGTCATGCCTATACCCAGTTGTTGTCCGGCCAAAAGATTCATATCAGTATGGGATTAGTCGCTTGGGAAAACCCCTATGCAGAACGGATCAATGGCATTATCAAGAATGAATACCTGAAACGATGGGCAATCCGTGACTTCAAAGAGCTAAAGAGAAAAGTGGCCAAGGCGGTCAGCCATTACAACGAAAAACGGCTCCATCGGGCGTTTAATATGAACTACACCCCCATGGAGTTTTACCAAAAACTGATAGATTTACCTACCCAAGAAAGACCGACGGTGAATATTTATACCGAAGGAAGACAAAACTTCTTAGGGACATCGAGCCCCTTCGAAGTTTACCCAAGAGAAGAACCTCTGGCTCATAATTGTCCGATGGAATTAAATAAATGTTGAACCAAACGGTCAACCATATTTAGGGAAGTACATCAGTTGGACCTCGTAAATCGTATATCGTACTTCGTAAATCCGAAGAGCGCCGAAGATCAGGAATTCTGCTCCACCCACTTCCTCGCATTCACAAAAGCCTCCATCCATGGTGTGAAGTCGTCCTGTCTGTCCGCCGGATAGTGTGCCCAGTTCCAAGGCTTCAGGCTTCGCTCGATGTGTGGCATGATCGCCAGGTGACGGCCGTCCACGGAGACAATACCTGCCGTGGCATGATCCGAACCGTTTGGATTGCCGGGATAGGCTTCGTAGCTGAACTTCATCGCGAAGCGGTAGTCTTCCGTTGGGTTGGGAAGGGAATATTTACCCTCTCCGTGCGCTACCCAGACACCAAGTCGCTGTCCGCTAAGTGAGCCCAGCATTACGGACTCATTTTGGGGGATTGTCACGTTGACAAAGGTAGACTCAAACTTATGCGAAGCGTTGTGAAGCATCTTCGGTTTGTCGGCATGATCAGGGGTGACCAAGCCCAACTCCACCATCAATTGGCAGCCGTTGCAGACGCCGAGGGAAAGCGTGTCAGCACGGGCGTAGAAGTTGTCGAGTGCCTGTTTTGCTTTCGGATTGTAGAGGAAAGCACCTGCCCAACCTTTGGCGGAACCCAAAACGTCCGAGTTGGAGAAGCCGCCTACGAAGACGATCATCTGCACATCCTCGAGATTTTCGCGGCCTGCGATCAGATCGGTCATGTGGACATCTTTCACCTCAAAGCCTGCCAACCACAGCGAATAGGCCATCTCACGGTCGCCGTTCACTCCCTTTTCACGGATAATGGCGGCCTTGGCTTTGCCTTTGGCAGTGCGGAAAGGATCCAGTCCAGCAGCTTCGAAACTGCCTTTCCAGCCTTGGGCAAACTGATAGGCCAAGGGCTGATTTTTATAATTGTCAAAGCGGTCTTTTGCGAGTGCCTCGCCGCTTTGCTTTCTGTCAAGTAAGTAAGAAGACTTGAACCACACGTCTCTCAGTGTGGCCACGTCGAGGGTTTGCGATTCCAACCCGACTTTTCCATCCAAGGTCACCTCAGCCAGTTCGACAAAGTCGACGTCCGCCTGAGTCAACAGGTCTTCCACCGCGAGATCGTCGGCTACTTGGATCAGGATGCCCGGATTTTCTGCGAAAAGTGCCTTGATGACATCCGATTCGCCCAAGCGGGATTCTTTGACCGCAAGTCCGACAGACTGGCTCGGGAAGCACATCTCCAGCAAAGCGGTCAGGATACCGCCGGAAGAGATGTCGTGTCCTGCCAGCACCAGACCTCGGTCGATTAGCTGCTGCACCGCTTCGAAAGCTTTGGCGAAGTAGGCCGAATCAGCGACGGTTGGCGTTTCGCTGCCGACTTTGTTTAGAATCTGATAGAGGGAAGAGCCAGCCAGCTTGGCGGCGTCTTTGGAGAAGTCCAGGTAAAGAACCTTCGAACCCGCGGTTGGCAAAAGTGCGGCTTTGACGGTTTTCTTGATGTCAGAACATTCGCCCACCGAGGAGATGATCACCGTGCCGGGAGAGTAGACCACCTTGCCGCCGGGATACTTCTGGGTCATGGAGAGGGAGTCTTTTCCGGTAGGAATATTCACACCCAACTCAATCGCAAACTTCGAAACTGCCTCAACAGCTCGGTATAACCTGTCGTTTTCCCCTTTGTTTTTTGCCGGCCACATCCAGTTGGCGGAGAGGGAGATTCCCTTCAGTCCATCTTGGATCGGCGCAAAGATCAGGTTGGTCAATGCTTCGGCGATAGCGAGTCGGCTGCCCGCTTCAGGATCAGCCAAAGCCGCCACGGGCGCATGGCCGATGGAGGTGGCGATTCCTTTGTTTCCGGTGAAGTCCAGCGCCATCACGGCCACGTCGTTCAGCGGGAGTTGGATCTCGCCGACGGTCTGTTGGGTGGCGACTCGGCCAGTCACGGAGCGGTCCACCTTGTTGGTCAGCCAGTCCTTGCACGCGACAGCTTCGAGTTGCAGGACTTCCTGGATGTATTCGGAAAGCTTTCCAGCCTGATAGTCTGCTTCGGCAAAGACTGGAGTCAGGCCGCTCTGATCTTCCAGGATGGTCTTGGGAGAGGAGCCAAACATGTAGCTGAGATTCCAGTCCACGGGCTTTTCGCCGGTTTTTTGATTTTCAAACTTGAAGTGCATGTCTCCGGTCGTCTCGCCTACCACGTAGAATGGCGCGCGTTCGCGGTCGGAGATCTGATGCAGCGTGTCGACGTCTTTTTTACCAATCACCAAACCCATTCGCTCCTGAGATTCGTTGCCGATGATCTCTTTGGAAGAAAGGGTCGGATCGCCCACCGGCAATCTGTCGATATGGATCGTGCCGCCGGTGCTTTCCACCAGTTCAGAGAGGCAGTTGAGGTGCCCGCCTGCTCCGTGATCATGGATGGAGATGATCGGGTTGTTTTCGCTTTCGGCCATGGCGCGGATCACGTTGGACACGCGCTTCTGCATCTCCGGATTGGAGCGCTGGATGGCGTTCAGCTCGATGGCGTTGGAGAGTTCTCCGGTGTTCAGGGAAGATACAGCTGAGCCGCCCATCCCGATCCGATAGTTGTCACCGCCCATGATCACGATCTGATCACCGGCTTTCGGCTCGTCTTTCTTGGTGTATTTGGCGTTGGTAAATCCGATCCCGCCCGCGAGCATGATCACCTTGTCAAAGCCATATTGCTTGTCGCCTTCCTCGTGCTCAAAGGTCAACACAGATCCTGCGATTAGGGGTTGGCCGAATTTGTTTCCGAAATCAGAGGCTCCGTTTGAAGCCTTGATCAGGATGTCCATCGGAGTCTGATAGAGCCAAGGACGCTCAGCAAGATTTTTCTCCCAGCTTCTGTCTTTTTCAGAGCGGGAATAGGAAGTCATGTACACGGCAGTCCCTGCCAAAGGAATAGAGGCAGTGCCACCGGCCAATCGGTCGCGGATTTCTCCTCCGGCTCCTGTCGCTGCGCCGTTGAACGGCTCCACGGTAGTCGGGAAGTTGTGTGTTTCAGCCTTCAGAGAGATGACGGTGTCGATGTCACGGGTCTCGAAAAAGTCCGCCTGATGCTGCGTCTTCGGAGCAAACTGCTGGATTTTTGGCCCGCCGACAAAGGCGACGTTGTCCTTATAAGCAGAGGCGATCCGGTTCGGATGCTTCTTGGAAGTTTCTTTGATCAGCTGGAAAAGCGTCTGCGGCTTTTCCTCCCCATCGATGATGAAGGTGCCGTTGAAGATCTTGTGCCGGCAGTGCTCGGAGTTGACCTGTGAAAATCCAAACACCTCGGAATCCGTCAGCGGTCGGTCCAGTTCTTTGGATACATTTTCCAGATAGTCGATCTCGACCTGAGTCAGCGCCAGTCCTTCGGACTGGTTGTAGGCAGCAATGTCGGTGATCGCTTTGATCGGCTCCGGCTCGAGGTGGATGTCAAAGATCTCCTGATCCAGGCCTTCGTAAGCGTGCTGCAGCATCGGGTCGATCTGGTCACCTTCGCTCATCGGGAAAAACTCCTCGATACGCACGATGCCCTGTACGCCCATATTGACAGTGATTTCCACGGCATTGGTCGACCACGGAGTGATCATTTCCTTGCGCGGTCCGGAGTAGTTTCCGGTGACTTGTTCACCTGATTGCAGCTTGGCTTCGCCAAAAAGCCAGGTGAGTTTTTCGATGTCTTCCGTGCTGAGAGGGTGGGGAACTTGAACTCCGTAGATGAGTTTCTGAGGGGATTCAAAGAAGAAAATCATGTCCTTGGGCTGGTAAGCCGCAAAGGTAAGGAATTGGGGGGAAGGTTGAAAGGTGATAGGAACGGAAAGTAGTAGATGAGGAGAAGTATCAAGTAACTAGTATCAAGTAGCTAGTATCGAGTATCAAGAAGGAGGTTGGGAAGTAGGAAGGGTACCAAGTCCAAAGTACGAAGTAGAGGTCGGGCGGGTGGAGATGGCAAGTACGCGATACGTCCTGTGTGCTATTGGAATGCCTCGAATCCGCCGGAGATGTATCTGCCCTTGGTGGCGAATTATTTTTTAGAGCGGGGTTGGAATGAAGGGCAGGTGGGACGCGTCTTCGCGGGTCTTTGTTGAAAATCAGCAATGAAAAAAGTAGAATATGGACCGATGCGGATAGGTTCGAAAGTGAGATGGAGTTCATCTTTTGTCAACTGCCTCAAACGCCGGAAATAATTCTTGGGATGTCGTTGTTATGATTATTTTGTGCATTTTCCAAAAGATTCTGATGTAAGAATAATTCTCGACAGAATTTTATATAAACGGGTTGCTGATTTGCAAATTCTTTTTGAAATTCCTCCCTTAACCCTACTAGCTCACTATGAAAAAATTGTCTTTACTCCCCGTGGCCACGATTGTTGGCCTGCTTTTCTTTCAGGGCACACCAAAACCTGAAGTGGAAAACTATCCCGTCCACCCTGCTTTGGCACCGGACATGCCTGCCGATATCAAGGCGATCGTAGAGCAAAAATGCTACGGCTGCCACAATGCTGAATCCAAAAATGAAAAAGGAAAAGCCAAGCTGGACTGGGATGCATTTGAAGCTTCCAAAAAGTCCAAGCAGATGGCGACCAAAGGCAAGATCAATGAAGTGCTGGTAGACGGGGATATGCCGCCGGCCAAGTTTCTTGAGATGAAGCCCGAAGGCAAGCTGTCCGAGGCAGAGCTGGCAACGCTGCTCCAGTGGAGCGCCGGCAAAAAGAAAGCCGCTGAATAATGAAGCGCTGGCATTTGCTCGTGGGCGCGCCGGTGTTGCTGCTTTTGGTTATCCAGTTAGTGCCCAACGAACTTCCTCCCACTGTCCCCACCAATCCCGGTGATCTGATCCAAAGTGGGATTGTCGACGAGAACGTGGCCACGCTTTTGAAAAGATCATGCTACAGCTGCCACAGCAACGAGACGGAGTATCCCTGGTATTCCTACGTAGCTCCGTCTTCCTGGCTCGTGGCCAAGGACGTGCGGGAGGCGCGGGAAGAGGTCAATTTTTCGCTTTGGCGGGAATACGACATGATGGATCAGCTGGGCAAGCTGGACGACATCTACCTCGAAGTGGATGAAGGACGGATGCCGATGGGTATCTACACGCTGATGCACCCTTCTGCCAAACTCGACGAAGCCCAGCGCCAAACGATCATCGAATGGGCGGAAGCCACCATGGATGTGATCGCCGAGGAAGATGAGGGGGAGGTAGAATAGATTTTGATATTGGAAGAAGCTTTTCGGGGAAAGTAGCAAGAGCCCGAAATCGTAAAAATTTTCGTTTGTATAAAAGAGCCCCGGTCACACGACCGGGGCTTTTGCGTTAAAGTAAAACCAACTCAGGTTTTCAGCTTCTGGGGGTCATATTTTTCCCGCCAAACTTTCGCGTCGACCCTAGTTATTGGCACGATCCAGCCAGCCAAATTGGAAGGCACTTTTTTAAGCTTTTAGCGGCTGGGTTGATCCGCTTCGGAATTACGTCCCTTACCTGCAGAAGGCGGAGCCAGCGTTCTAGCCTCACGACCAATCTATTTTAATCCGTTTAACACCAGGGGTTGTAATGCTATAAGATGTTATTTATATACATTAAATAGCATTATATGTTAATTACACGCCGGTACTAATAGTGTTACGCTAGTTTTAACTTGTTGTTAAAAAAGATCAATATTGTTAATGGTTTTATAACCTGTTGTTTTATATTAGAAATGTCAAACTTGGCCATGTTTGCATCCGCAAAGGACGGCATGGGGTTTTTAAAGGTGAGAGGTTATAGTTAGTTTCTGGTGCAATAGCTATAGTTATTAGTCCGTATATACTCTTTCGTGCCAGTTGCTTAGAAGTGATGATGTAGTAGTCACTGTAACTTTATTTTCAAAATTATACTAAGTAAAAAACTATTTAATCTATGGTAAAAATCATACCCGAACGCCGTGTTACTATCTCCCGGATAGCTGCGCTGGCGATCACAGTTCAATGTCTGACACTGAGCGGAATTCAGGCATCGGAAGCGAATCCGTACGAATCTACGCCGGGAATTTCCCTGACAGACAGACGGGCCGACGTGACCGTGACCGGAGTCGTGTCTACTGAAACGGGTGAACCGATGCCCGGCGTGACCGTGCTCGTCGCCGGCTCCACCATCGGTACCGTCACAAACCTTGACGGTCACTATTCCCTCACTGTTCCCGAGGGAGCGACCCTGGTGTTTTCCTTTATAGGATACGACGCGCAAAGCATCGCTGTCGGCGACCGAAGCGTCATTGATGTGACCTTGGTTGAGGGTTTGTCAGCCTTGGATGAAGTCGTAGTGGTAGGATACGGCATCCAAAAGAAGGCAAACCTGACCGGCGCCGTAGATCAGGTGGGTTCTGAAGTTTTCGAAAACCGCCCAATCTCCAACGTTGCGCAGGGCTTGGTGGGTGCAATCCCCAACCTGAACATTCGAATGCTGGACGGGAAGCCCACGCAGTCTCCGAGCTTCAACGTCCGCGGAACTACGTCCATCGGGCAGCAGGGCAGTGCGCTCGTGCTGATCGATGGAGTAGAAGGCGATCCCAGGATGCTCAATCCCAATGATATCGCAAGCGTTACGGTGCTGAAAGATGCAGCTTCTGCATCGATCTATGGTGCCAGGGCGGCGTTTGGGGTGGTGTTGATTACGACCAAAGCGGCTACCGAGGGCAAGACGTCCGTCAGTTATTCTGCCAATTTTTCCTCAAAATCACCCACTGCTGTCCCCGACAATATCACTGAATCCTACCCTTGGGCCAAAGGCTTCAACGACGCCTGGTCAGCCTGGAATGACAACGGAAATACCCCGACAGCAATCAACAAAACGTTGCCTTTCTCCCAGGCATATCTGGCTGAGATCAAACGGCGCTGGGAAGACCCTTCTCTGCCTCGCGTAGAGGTTAATCCGTCCACCGGTGAGTATGAATACTATTACAGTACTGACTGGTACGAGGAGTTATACAAAGACAATTTCTTCGCTCAGGATCACAACCTCACCCTGACAGGAGGAGACAAGAAGACTTCGTACTATGTCAGCGGTCGCTACAACGGGCAGGATGGACTGTTCCGATACAATCCGGACACCTATGCGATGTACAACCTCCGAGCAAAAGGCACGATTCAGCTCACGCCTTGGCTGCAGGTAGAGAACGCTACAGATTACTCCAGGATGACCTATCACCAGCCGCTCAACGTCGGCGAGGGGAGTGGGATTTGGAGAAATATGGCTGACGAAGGCCACCCGCTGGCACCCTTGCTGAATCCTGATGGCAGCTTGTCTTTTCCGGCAGCGTATACCGTGGGAGACTACTATATCGGGAGGAATGCCGTCGACCAGACTCAGCGCTTCCTGAAAAACCGACTGGCTGCCAAAGCGGAGTTTTATGATAAAAAATTGACCATCAACGGAAACTTCACCTTTCAGAGCATGGACAACAGCTTCTTCCAAAAGCGTGTTCAGGTGCCCTACAGCAGATATCAAGGGGTCACAGGCTATACCGGGACCAATACCAATGACCTGCAGGATCGCAGAAATACCACGCAGTATTATGCTACAAACCTCTATGCCAACTATCTGAAGACGTTCAATAACACCCACAATCTCGGAGTGTTGGTGGGCTTTAACTACGAGAGTTCGGTTTACCAGAACCTGACTGCCAGACGCAACGGAATCGTATTTCCGGATGCAGAGGATATCAACCTGGCATTGGGTCAAAGTATCGTGACCAACGGTGGCTACCAAAAATGGGCAATTGCCGGAGGATTTTTCCGACTGAATTACGACTATCAGGGACGCTATCTGGTAGAAGTGAACGGACGCTACGACGGCTCTTCCAAATTCCCCACCGATCAGCAATACGCCTTCTTCCCCTCTGCATCGGTCGGTTGGGCCGTATCTGAGGAGTCTTTCTGGAAAGTCAGCCCCGGTCTCCTGACCAGCCTGAAAGTCCGCGCTTCCTACGGCTCATTGGGCAACGGTAACATCAGCCCATACTCTTTCACAGAGAACTTCTCGATCTCGCAGTTGGGACGCATTATCAACGGCCAGCGGCCGCAAGCCACCAGCATGCCCGGTGTGGTTCCCCAGGGACTTACCTGGGAGACTTCTACCACAGGTGACATCGGTTTGGATTTCGCAAGTTTGAACAACAAACTTCAGTTTACCGGAGACGTGTACCGCCGCTGGACCTCTGATATGTTTACCGTAGGCCCTACACTTCCGGCAATCTACGGTACCACGGTTCCCAAAGGCAACTATGCCGACCTGGAGACTACGGGTTGGGAGGTTTCCATCGCTTGGGCAGATGACTTTGCGCTCGCCGAGAAGCCATTCAACTACAATGTGCGGGTCGTGATGTCGGATTACAAGGCCTTTGTCACCAAGTACAACAACGCCGATAAAAGACTGACCGACTACTATGTTGGTCAACAAATCGGAGAAATCTGGGGCTATCAAGTCGAAGGGCTTTTCCGTACGGAAGAGGAAATCCTCAACTCACCGTCTCAGGCCAATATCCCGAATACCAATACCCGCAAGAACTACGTGGGAGATTTGAAGTTCAAGAATCTGGACGGCGATGATGTGATCTATCACGGACTCAATCAAGTGGGCAATTCCGGAGACAAATCCATCATCGGAAACTCGGAGCCTCGCTACGCCTACGGAATCAACTTAGATGCCGACTGGAACGGGTTCTTCATCGGAGCATTCTTCCAAGGCGTCTTGAAGCAGGACTGGTATCCCTCCGCTGAGTCACCGTTTTGGGGACAGTACAACCGTCCTTACAACCAATATCCGAGCTGGCATGAGGACAATATGTTCAGAGAGGAGCTTGGAAACTTCGACGCCTACCTGCCCCGACTGGTTGGTTACATCGCCCAGGGAACCGGACGTGCGCTGAACATGCCAAATGACCGCTACCTGCAAAATGCTGCCTACATCCGACTTCGAAATGTACAGGTAGGATACACGCTGCCCCAGCATCTGGTGTCTAAGATCCATGCCACTGACGTGAAGGTATATGTCTCTGCAGAGAATCTCTGGAGCTGGTCACCTTTGTACAAGCGTACCAAAGACATGGATATCAACAGCATCTATGGCTCGGACCGCGACCTGAGCGGAGGTACAAGCGGAGATGGTTATAACTATCCCATGCTAAAGGCTATTTCTGCAGGGCTAACTGTTAATTTCTAATTCGAACTCTCATGAAGATATTTCATTATATAGCATCACTGCTGCTTCTTGCCGCGGTCACCTCCTGTAATCTGGATGAATTGCCTGTAGACACGGCTAGCAATGAGGCAATATTCGGCTCAGCGAATGGCCTGGAGTTGTACAGCAATTCTTTCTATAACGTCTTGCCCGGCACCGATGTCGGAGTTTTTCAGGGCGACGATGTCTCTGATCTGGTGGCTCGCAACGGGGTGGATAATTACTTAGCCGTCAATGCACTGAGTCCAATTACCAGCTCGGGCTGGAGTTGGTCACCGCTGCGAAACATCAACTACTTTATCGAAAATGCCGAAAGGAGTGAAGTTGCGGAAAAGAACCACTACATCGGCATGGCCCGTTTTTTCAGAGCCTTGTTTTATTTTGACAAAGTAAAGCGCTTCGGGGATGTGCCCTGGATCGACCAAACCATCGAAATCACGGACAGCGTCACGCTGTATGGTCCAAGGGACGACCGATTTGAGGTAATGGACAACGTGCTGGAAGATCTCAATTTTGCGATCGAGAATATCACCCTGACCTCGGACGCTACCTCTACCCGGATCACCAAAAACGTGGCGAGGGCCTATAAGACGAGAATTGCTCTCTATGAGGCGTCTTTTAGAAAATACCACGTCGAGTATGGAATGCAGGGGAGTGCGAACGCCTGGTATGAGGAAGTAGTGAAGACTGCCGATGAGATCAGAGGGTTTACCATCCACAAGACCGCGCTACGGGAGCGCTCTTATCGGGAACTGTTCATTACCAAGGCGCCATTTGCCGATGAAACGATCTTGGCAGTGGCTCTGGATGCAAGCCTTCAGGTCTTTAGCTCAGCGAACAGACGCTTTATCAGTCCGACCTACGGCAATCGTCCGAGTCTCACGCGAAATTTTGTCAACACCTATCTGAAGCTGGATGGTACTCCTTTTACCAGTGATCCAAGCTACAAGACCACTCCCTTCGTAGAGGAAGTGAAAAACAGAGACCTCCGATTGAAGCAAACCATCCGTCTGGGCGACTATAACCGCACGGAAAACGGAGTACCCGTGGTGGCTCCTCCCAACTTCAACCAGACCTTTACAGGCTATCAGCCTATCAAATGGTGCTATGACGAGCGTTTCCCTTATGATGATGAAAGCAGAAATGACAATGCCCATATCATCATGCGCTACGCCGAAGTGCTGCTAAACAAAGCCGAGGCCCTTGCTGAGTTGGGTGTGATGACTCCCGGCCAATGGACTGAGACCATTGGGGCACTGCGGGACCGTGCAGGCATTACGGGATCTACTCTTACTAGCCTTCCGACCGCAGCCGATCCCTATCTGCTCGCTTATTACGAGGGCAAATTTACCGACCCGGTGATGTTGGAAGTAATGCGTGAGCGTGCAGTGGAGCTGGTGTTTGAGGGCCTTCGTCCGGATGATTTGATAAGATGGCATATCGGAGAGTTGTTTGCCGCGGCTCCGATGAACGGGATGTATGTCCCGGCGCTGGGAGAATATGATCTCAATGGCGACGGGGTAATGGACGTCTATTTCTATCAGGGCACTAAGCCGACTTCCTCCAATCCGACGATAGCCTTTGTGGACGTCAGCCCGTCTACTGCTGCTGGACGGCTCCAGCTTTCCAACGGCACATCTGGAGAAGTGATCTTCAATCCGGGAGTACGCGAGTGGTTGGACAAAAAATACCTCTATCCAATTCCGGAGACCGATCGAATCATCAACCCGGCCCTTGGACAAAATCCAGGCTGGTAAGAACAAAACGCTTATTAATTTCAAATATCTTACAGGAGTTTCCCTCAGGGGAGACTTCTGTATTTTTCCTAACCAAAAGAAAATGAAAAGATACCTAATCGTCCTTTTTGCTTTAATCCTGTCGGTTTCGGCTTTTGCGCGGCAAAATCCAGAGATCAAAATATCCAGCTACAACCTCCGAATGGACACTCCCTCAGATAGCCTGAATGCCTGGCCGCTCCGCAAGGAAAAAGTGAAAGCCCTGATCCAGTACCATGACTTCGACATCGTCGGAACCCAGGAGGGATTTGTTCATCAGATCAAGGACTTGCTGGAAATGCCCGGATTTGCGTATGTGGGAGCAGGCCGCGATGACGGAAAGACCGCCGGCGAGCACTCCGCGATTCTTTACAAGACCGATTTGTTCAAGTTGCTTGACTCCGGGAATTTTTGGCTGAGCGAGACCCCGGATAAACCCGGACTGGGCTGGGACGCCAAATGCTGCAACCGAATCGCGTCGTGGGCATTGTTTGAGGATAAGCGAACCAAGAAGGAATTTTATGTTTTCAATGCCCATTTTGACCATCAGGGCGTGGTCGCCAGGAAAGAGTCCGGAAAGCTTATGGTGAAGAAGATCCAGGAGATCGCCAAGGACAAACCGGTGATCTGTACCGGTGACTTCAACTCCACTCCGGAAACGGAGCAGATTGTGAGTTTGTCAGCTCTTCTGGGCGATGCTTACAAAGTTACAAAGATGCCTCCCTACGGTCCTGTGGGAACAAGCAATGGCTTCAAGTTCACCGCGCCGATGAAAAACCGGATTGATTATGTGTTTGTAAGCAAAGACTTTGAAGTGTTGAAGTATGCCGTGTTGACCGATGCGCTGGATCAGCGCTATCCGTCGGACCATCTCCCGGTGGTGGCGACGGTGCAGTTTGTAAAGTAAAAACGTTTAAACAGATCCGTCCGCAAACTGCCAGTTGATGAGAGTTTGAGGTTGGACTGAGCCTAAATTTAAGATCGCTTGACACTGGGTGGGATGTTTGATTCCACCCTTTTGTCTTTTGGAACTGTCCATAGCGGCTGGTGATTTTTTGCATCTACACCGACTGCGAAGGGTGTCGAGCTACTTTACATTTTTCAGGGATTTTGTGACCTGAGCGGCTCCATGCTCAAGCCGTTTTACATTGTCAAGCAGGGCTTTATGTGGGGATTTTTTGTGGCTTTCTGGGGCTGAAAAATCACAGTTTTGGCGAGGAGTTTTCACCAGATTCCACCTTTCGGCAGGATTTGGAAAGAAAGAAAAGGGAACCGATTAAATCGGGAAGGGCTTTTTCCAGGCTCTATTTTAAAAGAATTTGCTACTAGGAGAGCTCAAAAGCGGGTGTTTTTCAGTGCCATCCTAAGGATAAGATTATGGGCTTTTCCCACCGCTGTTATCGTTTGGTTTTGATCTTGATTGGTCTATTGCGTGAAATGGATCCTCGATTCAATGACGTTCCGCCAGGTTTCGAGGTCGAGAAACAGAATGGTTATGAAAATTGCCCAAATATCCCCGTTGTATGAGTCGGTTCCCCCCAAGTTGTATGGTGGCACCGAACGAGTAGTTTCATTTCTTACCGAAGAATTGGTCCGACAGGGACACGAAGTGACCCTCTTTGCTTCAGGCGACTCGGTGACATCGGCCAATCTGGTCAGCCATACCCCTCAAGCTTTGCGACTGGGGAAAGTGAAGGAGTTTCACTCCTACAATCTGATCCAGCTCGAAGAGGTCATCGACCGGGCCAATGAATTTGATGTGTTGCACTTCCATACCGATTTCTACCATTTTCCGCTGAGCAAAAGAATCGGGAAGGCACATCTCACCACTCTTCATGGCAGGCTTGACATTCCTGATCTGGTCCCCTTGTACCGGAAATTCACTGACCAGCCGCTCGTCTCCATCTCTGACAATCAGCGTGTGCACCTTCCCTTGAATCTCAACTGGCTTGGCACTGTATATCATGGCCTGCCTGTCGACCTTTTTACCAAGGGCGAAGGAAAAGGGGACTATGTGGCGTTTCTGGGAAGGATCTCTCCTGAGAAAAGACCGGACAGAGCAATAGAAATTGCCCGGCAGGCCGGACTCAGACTTAAGGTCGCGGCCAAGATTGACGAAGTGGATCAAGCTTACTATAAAAAATCAATTCAAAAGTTGATGAAGCAGCCCCATGTGGAATTTGTCGGAGAGATCGGAGAAGGAGAGAAGAATAGCTTTTTGGGAAATGCCAAAGCGCTCCTGTTTCCTATAGATTGGCCTGAGCCATTCGGCATGGTAATGATTGAGGCCATGGCCTGTGGTACACCCGTGATCGCTTATCACAACGGGTCGGTGCCGGAGATTATTGACAATGGACAAAGCGGATTCATCGTTAATTCCATAGAAGAAGCTGTGAAAGCCTTGGAAAAGGTGGAACTGCTGGACCGCGGACGCGTCAGACAGCTATTCGAAGAGCGCTTTAGCGTCTCGTCCATGACGGAAAACTACCTGCGGCTCTATCAGAATCTGATACCCAAAGGAAAGGAACTCACGCTGCTAAACAGAAATATTGCCCAGATGAAAATCAACTAAACCCGGAAGGCTTATGAAAACTAAGATCCAATCAGAAGCAAACGAATCCGAAATTGAGATGGCCGAATGGTTCATCTCAGAAAGCGCCGCTTATGTAGACGACCGAACCCACGTGCTTAATCATTACGATACCTTTGGCATCTTGGGAAGGTCGGGAGACATCCGTTCGTTCAAAAATGACGTCCAAGGGATCTATAACAAAGATACCAGATACGTCAGCAGACTGGAGCTAAAGGTCAACGGAGAGCGTCCGAGGCTGCTGAGTTCGACAATCAAAGAGGAGAATGAGGTATTGTCCATCGACCTTGCCTCTCACCTGACGGAAGAAGAAAACGGTGTGATGATCCAACGGGAGATGATCCATATCCATCGGAGTCAGTTTGTGCTGAATGGCTTGTTTCACGAGAAGATAGACTTTGTAAATCACAATATAGCGGAGTATCAGATCGAGGTGTCTCTGGAGATAGACGGTGATTTCAAGGACATCTTTGAAGTAAGAGGGATGCCCCGGGACAACCGTGGGACTGTCCTCGGACATAAGTATCCGGATGACCGCCATTTGGAGTTTTCCTATGTTGGGCTGGATGATGTGGTAAGAAAATCCGCGATCGAGATTAACAGGTCATACGACAGTTGCGAAGCCAAGGGGAAGATTTGCTTCGGTTTATTACTGAAGCCAAATGTGGTAGAAAGTTTAGAATATTCCATCTCGTTCCAAGAAGATGGGGACACTGTTCAGAGCATGGGCTTTCAGGATGCCTGGGGACTTTTAGCCTCCCATCTCGAGAAGTCCAACCGCTATTTTCCCGACATCGAAACTTCCAACGAGCAGTTTACACACTGGATCAACAGATCCAAAGTCGATCTGGTGTCCCTGATGGTGGATACGCCGACAGGCAAGTATCCTTATGCAGGCGTGCCGTGGTACAACACAGCTTTTGGCCGGGACGGGATCATCACGGCCCTGGAGACACTCTGGCTCGCACCGGACCTGTCGCGGGACGTGCTGTTGTTCTTGGCTGCTCATCAAGCTGTAGAATTGGATGAATCCAAAGATGCCGAGCCGGGCAAGATCATGCACGAGACCCGTGGGGGAGAGATGGTGGCGTTGAATGAGGTGCCCTTCAAGTGGTACTACGGGACGATCGATGCCACGCCCTTATTTATCGTCTTGGCCGGAGAGTATTACGCCCGAACTGAGGATATCAAAACCATCAAAAAGATCTGGCCTAACATCTTGAAGGCTCTGGATTGGATCAATGTGTACGGAGATTTGGATGGCGACGGCTTCGTGGAGTACCGGCACAAGGCTTTCAACGGCTTGACCAATCAGGGCTGGAAGGACAGCTTTGATTCGATCTTTCATGCGAATGGAAAATTGGCGGATCCACCCATAGCCCTGTGCGAAGTGCAAGCGTATGTGTACTGCGCCAAGTTGCATGTTTCAAGACTTGCCGGCGTGCTCGGAGAAAAGCAACTGGCAGAAACCTGCCGGCAGGAAGCTAAAGTGCTAAAGGACAATTTCAACGAGAAATTTTGGGATAAAGAGCTGGAATGCTATGTCCTGGCGCTGGACGGTGAGAAGCAACCTTGCCGCGTCAAATCTTCCAACGCGGGACAGATATTGTTTTGCGGGATAGCAGATCCCGGAAAAGCCAAAAAGCTCGTCAATACGCTGCTGAAGCCAGATATGTTTTGTGGCTGGGGCATTCGTACGATCTCCAGCGACGAGCTGAGATATAATCCCATGTCCTATCACAATGGCTCTGTGTGGCCACATGACGTGGCGCTGATTGCCGATGGGATGGGGAAATATGGCTTTCAGAAAGAGGCTGCAATGCTCTTAAACTGCCTGTTTGAGGCTTCGCTTTTCTCTCCTTTGCAACGACTGCCGGAGCTGTTTTGCGGTATGGATAGAAGAAAAGGAGAAGGTCCTACGTCCTATCCGGTAGCCTGCTCCCCACAGGCCTGGTCGGTGGCGACAGTTTTTCTGCTTTTAAAATCCGTGCTGCAGATCAAGATCAATATCCAAAAGAAGGAGGTTCTATTCCGGAAGCCCATGCTCCCCGACACTCTTAAATATGTGACGATCAGAAATTTGAATCTCGATGGACAGTTAGTCGATCTGGAGATCAGTCGGCACAAGAATAATATGGTTGGCGTAAACTGGAACTATTCGGATTCGGAATGGGATCTGACGATTGTCAAGTAGCAGCTAGCTTGATTCGCGGCGGAGATGCTGTTGAATGGTTGGACTTCCCGGGCGCGAATGGGACAAACTTCGTCCGCTGCCCAGGGTATCCTTTTCTTAAAAACCCGGTCGGAGGAAGATGATGCTTTCAGCTTGGACCGGACGTCTAAATAGTATTAAGTGTTAAAAAAAGATCAATATGCCTTGGTACAACGGAGATTACCCGCCCTCTTATAAAAATCAGCCGGTCCATATCCGTGAGAAAGCCACTGAGATTGCGAATGAAATCTTGAAAGAAAGTGGCGATGAAGGGATCGCAATTGCGACAGGGTTGAAGCAGGCAAGAGCCTATTTCAAAGAGCATCCGAAAGAGTCGAAAAAAGCGTCCACGCGCAATCAGAAGTGAGCAGCCGGGCACAAGCTGCCCGGATATTAACTGCTTTCATCAAGTCCCTACGAACCTTCCTTTAAAAAAGGATAGTCGGTATAACCTTTTTCATCCCCGCCATAGAAGGTGTCCCGGTCGGGTTCGTTGAGCTCAGCGCCTTGGGAGAATCTCTGGGGCAAGTCTGGATTTGCCAGAAAGAGTCTTGCAAATGAGATAAGCGATGCGGTTCCTTTCTCAAGTTCCGCTTCTGCGGACTCCCGATCGTAGCCGGAGTTGGCCACCACGGTATTTTTTGAAAGCTTCCCAAACAGCTCAATTTCATCTTGACGTGGATATCCCGAGGGCAGCGATGATTTGGGATTGGCTCTGGCAATTTCCACAAAAGCCAGATCCATCTTATTCAACTCGCTGATCAGATAATTGTACGTAGCCACCGGATCATCCACCCGGATACCGTTTTGGGTGCCGAGCGGAGAGATTTTGATGCCTACCTTTTCGCTGCCGACCGCATCGGTCAGTTCATGCATCACCTCCAGAATAAAGCGGCTTCTGTTTTCGATACTCCCACCGTATTCGTCTGTGCGGAGGTTTGAGCTGTCGGACAGAAACTGCTGGGGAAGATATCCGTTGGCTGAGTGAAGTTCCACCCCGTCAAATCCCGCCTCCATGGCGTGGACGGCTGCCTGCCGGTAGTCGAGGATGGTTTGCTTGATGTCCTCTTTGTTCATGGCTCTCGGGGTTTCGTAGTCCTTCATCCCCTCAGAGGTGAAGTGCTGGGCACCCTCGATGGCAACAGCTGAGGGAGCCAGCGGGAGTTTGTTTGACCGATCAAGCGAGTGTCCGACCCTTCCGGTATGCCATAGCTGGGCGAAGATGACGCCTCCCTTTTCATGGACGGCCTGCGTCACCTTTTTCCAGGCTTCCACTTGGCGATCGGAGTATAGGCCAGGCGTGAAAGGGCTGCCTATTGCGTCCTTCGATATGTTGGTGGCCTCACTCAGGATCAGTCCGGCGCTGGCCCGCTGGGCATAGTATGTCACGGTGATGTCTTGTATGATTCCCTCTTCGGTGGCGCGACTTCGGGTCATAGCTGCCATGACCATGTGGTTTTTGAGACGATATTCCCCGATTTGGGTAGGTTCTAGGAGTTTCATTGGATAGTGGGTTTAGGTTATGTTTTCCTTTAGAACTGACTTTAAAGGGTGCGGCTGCTCTTCGGGGCTTTTTAAGCGGAGTGTCAGAACCGTGGACCCTTTTGCTCGTGTCAGAGCTTCTCTTTAATCCAAGAACCGATCCAGCGCAGTGCCTCTGGTCTTTTCATTGCCATTGTCTCTTGTTGATCAGAGCATCCTCCTGGTCGGAATTGGAAGTCGCTTGCCGGCGAAAAATATATTCAGCATTGTCCCGAGGAGTTTGTGTAAAGACTGAACAGATTCCCGCGCAAAGTTGTTGGACAGCTTAATTGTTGCGGTATTTTTCCTAAAAGAACAATTGTAAACACAGGAAATCGAGCATGGCGCAGGCGACTCACAGAGGGACGATCATTGACCTTGCGAGATTCCACGTCGCCTCTGAAAAGAAAACTATAATCATATGAAAAAAATCGGCTTTTTATCCTTCGGCCATTGGGCAAATCATCCTTCTTATAAAGCAAGGACCGCGAGCGATACCTTGCTTCAGTCCATCGACTTGGCAGTAGCAGCGGAAGAAATCGGATTGGATGGCGCCTATTTTCGGGTGCATCATTTTGCCCAACAGCTGGCTTCACCGTTTCCGTTGCTGGCGGCCATCGGCGCCAAAACCAAGAAGATCGAAATAGGAACCGGTGTCATCGACATGCGTTACGAAAATCCGCTGTACATGGTGGAGGATGCCGGTGCTGCCGATTTGATCTCGGAAGGCCGACTGCAGTTGGGCGTCAGCAGAGGTTCACCGGAGCAAGTAATTGACGGCTGGAAGTATTTCGGCTACGATCTGCAAGCGGGCGAAACCGATGCCGACATGGGAAGAAGGAAAGCCTTGGAATTTTATGAAAAACTAAAAGGGACCGGCTTTGCGAAGCCCAATCCCAACCCGATGTTTCCCAATCCTCCCGGATTACTGAGGGTAGAGCCACATTCGGAGGGATTACGTGACCGCATTTGGTGGGGTTCTGCTTCGGATGCCACCGCTGTTTGGGCAGCGGAGATTGGTATGAACCTTCAGAGTTCTACCCTCAAATACGACGAGAGTGGAAAGCCATTTCACATTCAGCAAGCCGAACAAATCAGACGCTACAAAGAAGCTTGGAAAGCAGCAGGCCATCAGCGCGAGCCAAGAGTCTCTGTGAGCCGGTCCATCTTTGCATTGGTGAACGATCAGGATCAATATTACTTCGGACACGAAGCAAACAGAACTGATAAAGTCGGAATGATAGAGGCTGATAAGCGTGCGATTTTTGGTAGAAGTTATGCTGCCGAACCGGAACAACTGATCAAGGACTTGGCTCAGGATGAGGCGATTCAGGAAGCGGATACTGTTTTGTTGACCATCCCGAATACGTTGGGCGTTGACTACAACGTACACGTGCTCGAATCCATCTTAAACTATGTAGCTCCCGAACTGGGTTGGCGCTGAGAGGTGGGTTAAATGGCCGGGAAAATTCGCTATAAAACAAAGATAGCAGTCATTGGCGCTGGTCAGGCTGGGCTTTCGGCGGGGTATCATCTGAAGAAAATGGGGATGGAACCTGGCCCGGATTTCATCATGCTGGACGAAGCACCACAGGCAGGAGGTGCCTGGCAATCCCGTTGGGACTCGCTGACCTTGAGTACGGTCAACCGAATCCACGATTTGCCGGGCATGTCTTTCGAAGAAACTATTGGACCTGGCCAAACCGAAGTACGGGCAAATAGTGCCGTACCACATTATTACGAGCTGTACGAAAAGCAATTTGGATTTCAGGTGTATCGGCCGGTAAAAGTAGAAAAGGTCTATTTGAAGGACGAACGCTTTTTCATCGATACTTCATCCCTCGCTTTTTCGGCGTTGGGTATCATCAATGCAACTGGAACTTGGGAAAGTCCTTACATCCCGGAATACCCGGGTGCGGCACTTTTTGAAGGGGAACAATTGCACACTCGGGACTTCAAAGATGCAGACTATTTCAAAGGCAAGCACGTCATCGTGGTCGGTGGCGGTATTTCAGCGATTCAGTTGTTGGATCAGATTTCTCAGGTGACCTCGACCACCTGGGTGACGAGGAGACCGCCGGAATTTCGCAAAGGCCCGTTTGATCAGACGGCTGGAAGCCTGGCGGTGGCCATGGTGGAAGAGCGCGTGAGAAAGGGACTGCTGCCTCAATCTGTCGTCTCTGTTACCGGATTACCCTTCACTGCCGAAATCGAAAATATGGAGAAAAGAGGCGTGCTCAAACGTTTCCCCATGTTCAGCGAGATCACCCAAACCGGTGTGAAATGGGAAGGTGGAAGAGAAGAAAGTGCAGATGTTATCCTCTGGAATACCGGTTTTAGATCGACTTTTTCTCATCTGGATGCGGTCTTGCCACGGGAGGAAGGCGGTGGGATCAAGATGTCCGGAAGGTTGGCAACAGCAGTGGCCAAAGAACCGAGAATCCATCTGGTGGGATATGGACCTTCTGCATCTACCATCGGCGCCAACAGGGCCGGAGGTGCTGCGGCCAGGGAATTGCTGGGACTGCTGGCTGAGAAATCCTCACCTGGATGACGGTATCTGAATTGCATTTGATCGGCTGATCCTTTATTTTTAGTAGCAGAGTTTAGTATCGCATATTTGTCACTGATAGAACTCGCGTGAAGAAAGGGAATTGTTTTGACTGAAAATTTTATGCCTTTGTATGCAGCGGGTACCTCCGCCCAGAAAACTCCGAACACCACTGCGGAAGCTCCGGAGAAACAGGATTTGTCCCGTTCTCCTCTCCAGTTCAAAGACAATAGGCCCGAGACGGCTCTACAGCGAAAGCTCGGAGTCATCGCAAATGCGGAGCCCAGCGTTAGCCCTGCATCTCGTAGGACAGGGGAAGGTGTAAATACGGAACCGGTAGTACAGCGGGTGGTGCTGAAGACCCGGCGTACGGGAAAGTGGTACACAGACAAGGATCCTACGCAACTTTTTGATACAAAGGAGGAAGCAGAAGAGTACCAGTATCAACTGATCGACCGGGAGCTGGAGGAGAGGGACAAAGCAACCCGTGAAAAACGTGAAGAGCGCACCAAAAAACGAAAGCGTGAATTGACGGAAAAGTTTGGGGACTATAAGCCTCCGGCGGCGAAACGGGCCCGATTGTTCAAGAACAACGACACCAAGTTTGATGACGTGGATCTGACCACCTTGGGGCCCGACAATGCCAAGAAGTTCATGGAATTCTCATTCCAGCAGCGCCGGGCTGATGAATTTCGCACGCAGGCAATCAATTTGGGCGGATTTCATCATGTCCTGGCTCCGGGTACGGATATCGGTCTCACGCCGGCGGTGCACCGTCCTGATCTGGCGGAGGGACATACTCATCTGCCGCTGTCCCGGGACGGCAGCGCCAAACCCTACACTGAGCTGGCGGCGGGTCTGGACCAACTGGCAGGAAGCAATGTTACACCGGAGCGTTCACTGAACCAGGTACGCGAACGAATAGGGAAAGACCTGATGCGGATGACCCGTGGTAATCCGCCCAAAGACACGCTCACCTACACGGATGAACAAAAGGCATTGCTCAATGAGATCGCGGCAGTCCTCCGGCTCGACAAGGGGCGGGTGCCCAAAGCGACCCGATACATCCGCAGGCGCATTACCGGCGGAGATCTGAGCTTTCATGAATTGTTCGCACAATCCAAGTATGTAGGTGCTGGATCCGGAGGTGTGCAAGCGCTGAGAGGGCAGGTGGCGGACGATGGAGAGCTGAGCGAAGGCTCTGACATGGAGTTAGAACCGCAAGATGAAAAAAAGCCGGAGTCCCCGGCCTTCGAGGACGGCCAATACCTGAACCAAGAGGAGCTGTTTGCTGCAGTCCTCGAAGGCAGGGAGCATGTAGGGAGCAGTATCTTTCTCCATCCCTCCGGCGAATGGATAATTGCCTCCATCCGGATCGCGGACAGCGGAGATACCCTTCGGGTAAATCTGCGGCTTCGACGCAGAGGTGGTTGAAAACTGGTGCTGGGATCGGAGCGCGTCAACGCCATTGTCCGGCGTTCCCAGTTTTCATGACTTCGATCCACACAACGGAGTTTCTTTTCTGACTCGACTTTTTTAGACGTAGTGGGTGCCCAATCGCGACTCCTTCCTACTGTTATTCTTTTCGATACATCGCTGGCAACCTCCCGATTCTCACCCGATTCTGCGCCGAGACAGAGAAGCTGCAACCCCTTCTGCCATACATCCTACTCCTAGGTAAGCGATCGAAGAGCCTAGCATAACCAAAAAAACAGTCAACCCCCGGTTAGGGAAGGAGATCAACTCTCGTCCACAAACTGAGAATTTTCTTCCCGAATGAATAAGCCGACATAAAGGCCCTCCCGGACGTTTTTCTTCCATTAGGCTGAGATAGGCGGATTTTGCCCTTTTTTGGCCAACTGGCTAGGTTTTTGGATTTTGAAGATCAGGATAGAAAGGGAGGGCAGCACGGCCAGATCCCATTCAAACAGAAGACCCCAAGTGGGCGAAGCTCTTGAAAAGACCGCCGCTGAGGGCAATCGGACAACTTAGGAAAAGGATTTTCCGGCGTGTCTGATTTACTTAGTTACCTGACATTATTTATTATTTTCACTTAACCACTATTATTATGAATACTAACAATGAAGCAGCAGAAATCTTGAATGATTTAGTAAAAATCAACAATGACCGGATCGAAGGATATGAAAAAGCGATTGAAAATCTAGAGGAAGGCGATCAGGACCTTAAAGCCCTGTTTGTCTCCATGATCGGAGAAAGTCAAAAGTGCCGGATGGAGCTATCCACCGAGCTGAATTCTTTCAAAACCGATACAGAGCAAAGCTCCACCACAAGCGGGAAACTGTATAGGGCCTGGATGGATGTGAAGGCAGTATTTACCGGACACGACAGAAAAAGTGTGCTGGAAAGCTGTGAATTCGGAGAAGATGCGGCACAAAAGGCATATCAGGATGCCGCGGTAAACGAAAACCTCCCGGCTTACTTGAAAGAACTGGTACTGGAGCAAAAGCGTACGCTGCGACAGTCTCACGACAAGATCAAGCAACTTAGAGACGTGCAGGTTTAAGGCGCAGAGCGCTTAGAGGCACCTCTATTTCCAATTCACGCCCTGATTCAATTATGAAAACGGGCGTGAATTTTTTTGTTTAAGGCGAACTCCTCGGGTTCCTGTCGCCCGGTTGTGCGGGTATTTGATATTTGTTTTAACGGTTTAAATACGCGGATGACCGTTCACCTTTCAGCGGCCTTCACTGTAGGAGAATTGCTTTTCGCTTGAAAAATTAGAGCAGTCAAGCGGTTTTCGACGGATCGCGACTTGGACGACATTCTATCCTACAGTAAGGGGTTCCCAGCGCGAAAAAGCGAACGACAACAAACTGGGCAGTCTCGGTTTACGACAGTAATTCAATGATTTCCATATTCCCCTGGATGCCGGCATGATCTACGGCCATCATACCTCGCTGGTCGGTAGCCATCCTGTCGGCCCCGTGATTCAAAAGCAATTTCACCAGGTTATTTTTCCCGAACATGCTGGCAAACATCAATGCCGTCCCACCATTTCCGTGTGTGGCGTTAATATCTGCGCCATGCTCGATGAGGATTTCCGCGAGCTCCAGATGTCCTTTGAAGCAGACTCCCATCAGTGCAGTATTTCCACCATAGTCTTTCTGGTTAACGTCGGCGCCGTTTCTGAGGAGTATCTTGGCCGCCTCCGCTTGATTATTGTAAGCGGCGATTATCAAGGGGGTAAATCCTTTTTCGTCCTGAAAATTAACATCGGCTCCCTGTGCTAAAAGCATGGCTATCTGGTCTGTGTTTCCCTGACGGGAAGCGTCTATAAGTTCTTTCATAAAGTTGTGGTATAGTGAAGGGGAACTGTCGCCAGTTCCCCGAAGTGGATGTTTTAAGCAGGGATTTTCCCCAACTTCTCCCGTTCAAAGAATCGGTGATTGCCGATCGCCTTGATGAATTTTTTAGCAAGATTGTCGCCGGAACCGTTGCCAGTCAGCAGCCCGAGATTTTCAAGGTCGAGATCATTAGGGTTGGATTTTGGGTAGTTTTTAACATAGCTGATAGCTACCAACTCGCGTCCCTCTCCCGCAGTTGCGATGGGTTTGCAGTGCAGGAAAGCTTCATCTATGAAATGCACAGCTCTGGGGGTCTGTTTTAGAGTCTCGGTACTCGCTTTCCCCGCCGGGACGAAGATCGCGTCTACCAGTACCGAGGAGAAGGTCAGAAAGCTGTGATCCACCTTGATGCTGTTTCCGGCGCTGTCTTTCACCATCCCGGATCGGGGAGCGATGATCTTCACCATGGCTCCTTCGGCTTCCAATGCAGTTTTCATCGATGCCACTGAGTCTCCGTCGAAGCCATCTGCCGTCAGGAAGGCGATCTGCCGGGTCTTGATATTGCCTTTCACGGTATTAGCCATACTAAGCGCGGGCGAAGATTTAAGCTTGGGAATCACCGTGACAGGCTGATAGTCGGCCTCGTCTGCATCTGCACCAAACTGATGGTTGATGGGCTGCTCCGGTGCTTCTACTTCCAAACCCAAGCCTTCTGCTACTTTCGCAGCCAGTCCGGCATCTACCTGAGAGATCAATCCTACGACCCGCTGCCGGATATCCACGATGTCCACCTTGCCCAATTCGAAGCAGAAAGCATCCGTCAAATGCGCTTGCTCGGCTTCAGACAGGCTGTTGTAAAAGAGCGCAGGCTGGCTGAAGAAATCCATAAAGCTCCTGCTTCGCGCCCGGACTTTATTGGCATCGACCCGCTCCTGATAGCTGGCAAAACCTCCCTCGCTTACCTTTGCCTGCTCCGGAAAGCCGTCGCCGATCGAGTTGGGGTGATAGCTGGTCTTACCACGGTTGATCTGCATGCGGGAGATTCCGTCCCGCTGGTTGTTGTGGATGGGCGCGATAGACCGGTTGATCGGGATCTCATGGAAGTTAGGCCCGCCCAAGCGGCTCAGTTGGGTGTCGGTATACGAGAAGAGCCGTCCCTGCAGCAGGGGATCGTTGGAGAAATCTATCCCCGGCACGATGTGGCCCGGGTGGAAAGCAGCCTGCTCCGTCTCGGCGAAGAAGTTGTCCGGATTGCGATTCAATGTCATCTTGCCGACCCTTAGCACCGGTACAATCTCCTCGGGCACCAGTTTCGTCGGGTCCAAGAGATCGAAGTCGAACTTATGTTCGTCCTCTTGAGGGATAATTTGCAGGCCGAGTTCCCACTCCGGAAACGAACCTGCCTCAATCGCGTCGTATAGATCGCGGCGGTGGAAATCCGGATCTTGTCCATTTATCTTTTGCGCCTCGTCCCAGACGACACTGTGCGTCCCCAAGAGTGGCTTCCAATGAAACTTCACGAAGTGAGATTCTCCCTGCTCATTAATCAATCTGAAGGTGTTGATACCGAAGCCTTCCATCATCCGGAAACTTCTCGGAATGGCCCGGTCACTCATCAGCCACATGACATTGTGCATGGTTTCGGGCGATAGTGAGACAAAATCCCAGAAGGTATTGTGCGCAGAGGCTGCCTGAGGGATTTCGTTATCCGGCTCCGGCTTGACTGCGTGGATGAGGTCGGGGAATTTGATCGCATCTTGGATGAAAAAGACAGGCATATTGTTGCCCACCAAATCGTAGACACCCTCTTCTGTGTAGAACTTGACCGCAAATCCTCTCACATCCCGGGGGATATCCGCCGAGCCCCGAAACCCCGCCACCGTAGAGAATCGGGTAAAAACGGAAGTCTCGCGGCTAGGATCGGTCAGAAATGCCGCTTTTGTGTACTTCTTCAGAGAGTCATCATACACTCTGAATACACCGTGGGCTCCTGATCCCCGCGCATGGACGATTCGTTCGGGAATCCGCTCATGGTCAAAATGGGTAATCTTTTCCCGCAGAATAAAGTCTTCCAAAAGCGTGGCCCCGCGGTCTCCGGCTTTTAACGAGCTGGTGTCATCATTGACTTTGACTCCCTGGTTGGTGGTCATCTTTTGACCGTCACCCACCTCGATGTCTTTATTGAGATCTTCGATTTTTTGACTGTTGTCTTTCGGGTTTTTCTTGCTGTTCATAGCTGTATAGATTATTTATGGTTGATTTCACAATTGAAAACGTATCGTCCCGCCCGCTCTTTGGGCGATCGGGGGTGCTCGAGATGACCGAAAACACGGGTCTGAATGGGTTAATGGAAGTGCTTTCGATCGACGCCGCCGGACTGCTTTCGCTTCCCGAGCTCTTGGTCGACCGTCTCCACGGCAGCTTTATGGAGTTGACGGTTTCCCTTCTTACATCCCATCAGGATGTGCCTGCATTCTTTCAAAAACACGGGCGCAAAGTGGGCGTCGTGCGCGGTGATTTCCTTACAATTGTCGATGATGTCGGCGTACTTGATGGTTTGCGCGTCAGGGCTGATCTTCGCCAGTCGCTCCGCTTCCTTCCCTTTCCTTTGGTCACGGTTCAGTTTGGGATAATCGGCTTTCACATACACATCAGTCAGCTCGACGACCAGCCGAAGCACTTTCATTGCTTGGGTGTAGGAGAGGTGTTTTTGGAGAAATTCCAGCATCTCCTCCTTTCCCGTGTCAGTGTCCTCCAAGACGTCGTGAAGTAGCGCTGCCGCCAAAACGGGCAGGTTGTCAGTGTATTCCTGACACATCTTCATTACCCGCACCGGATGGACGATATACCGGTCTGGAGCATATTTTCGCATCTGGTCGCCATGAGCCTGATCGGCAAAGTCTCTTATTTCTTCCAGTATCTTATCCATGTTTTAGTCACGTTCATCAGCTGGTTGGTAGATGAGTACAACATCTTCACCTTGAGAGAGCCTTGGATAGCTCACTCATCCGCCGGTTTTTGCTGCTCACCCATCGAGTGCGCCAGGGTGCTGTCTGGGGTGATATTTGAAAGGGCGGTTTGGATTTTGTTTTTGATGCCGGACACGACTTTGTCGTCTCCCTCCATGAGTGCCTCGTATCCATCTCGGGCCACATCCTTTGGATCGGCCATCGCGTCCTTGTCCTGCACCACCTTGCTGCGGGTCATGTCTGCCTTGTTGAAGAAATCTGTATCCGTCACCCCGGGCAAAAGCGCTGTGACGGTAACATTTTGTTCTTTCACTTCTTCCCGGATTGCCTCCGAAAAAGACAGCACAAACGCTTTCGTGCCGTGATAGACAGACTGCCATGGGCCTGGCGCTTTGCTTGCAACGGAGGCGAGGTTGAGGATTTTTCCTTGCTGATTGGCAATCATCTTTCGCAGGAAATGCTTGGTGAGGATCACTAGTGAGGAGATGTTGAGCTGAATGATGTCCAGTTCGCGGTGGATATCTGTGTCGGCGAATTTGCCATAGAGCCCCTGTGCCGCGTCGTTGACCAGGATGTCGATGTTCAGACCCATCGCGTCGATTTTTTCACAGACGGAAAAGGCCGCTTCGGTATCGAAGAGATCTGCCTGGATGGTTTTGACATCAACGCCACAGTCTTTGAATTCCACGGCCTTGGCTTGCATCTCGTCCAAGTCGCGGGAAACAATGACCAGGTTATGCCCGTCCCGGGCGAAGAGTAATGCCAATTCATAACCGATGCCGCTGGTAGCGCCGGTGATAAGTGTATAGTTGGTTAGTGTGTTCATGGTAGTAGTGTTATGGTTTCAGGACCACTTTGACGCAGTCGTCTTCTTTTTTATCAAAGATTTCATACCCTTTGGAGGCTTCGCTTAGAGGTAGGGTATGGGTGATGATGTCATCCAATACCACCTTTTCATTCTGCACCAGGTCGATCAGCTTGTCGACATAGTTCAATACCGGAGCCTGACCCTGCTTGATGGTAATTGCTTTGTCAAAAATCCGGTGAAGGGGGAAGTTGTCGTACGTAGAACCGTAGACACCCACGATGCTCACGGTCCCGCCTCGTCGCACAGCTTTAAAAGCCAAGTCGAGCACTTTCATGCTGCCTTTTTCGAAATTGACGGTAGCCTTTAGCTTGTCTACCAGGTTACTCTCCGGCTCGAATCCCACGGCATCCACACATACATCAGCGCCCCGCCCATCGGTCATCTCCCGGATGGCTTCAACTACATCGACTTCATTGGGATTCAGCGTGTCCACTCCGTTTACTTCCCGCGCTTTTTTCAGACGGTACTCGAGCGGATCTATCGCGATCACTCTGCTGGCACCGTTGATCCAGGCTGCTTTCTGAGCCATCAATCCCACAGGGCCCGAGCCAAAGACCGCCACCACTTCACCACCCTGGAGCTGCGCCCAGTCTATCGAAGACCATCCGGTGGGAAAGATGTCGGTAAGGAACAAAACCTGCTCGTCGCTCATCTCCGCGGGGACGACCCGGGGACTGATGTCCGCAAAAGGTACCCGCACATACTCCGCCTGACCACCCGAGTATCCCCCATAGAGATCTGTGTACCCGTAGAGCGCGCCACCTTTCTCGTCGGTTAGATCTCCGTTTGGACCATAGTGTTTATAGTTGGAGTTTTCGCAGTGGGGGGAAGCGCCGTGGTTACAGAAAAAACAGGCTCCACAGGCTATGGGGAAGGGGACGATCACTCTGTCGCCCTTTTTCAGCGTATGTATTGCCGAGCCGACCTCCTCCACGATGCCCATGAATTCATGCCCCATGATCATATCTGTAGACTGGGGGACAGCACCACTTAAGATATGGAGATCGGACCCGCAGATAGCTGTTGAGGTCACTCGCAAGATGACGTCCCGATCGTTTTCGATGCGTGGATCGTCTACCGTGTCCACCTGAATGTCTCCGGGTTTGTGAAAAACTACTGCCTTCATATTCGTTTGGTTTTAAGGGTTACAAATTGTCTACGAAGCAAAAATTTGCAAACACTATGCCGCCGGGGGCAGATCAGCCCCGCTGCCCTCTGAAGTCGGGTAGAGTGGGAAGGCCGTAAAACTCTTGCTGACTACTTGGAAAAAAAAGGGGAATTCCGTCCACAGTCAGGAGAATGAAGGGAGTATTTTAAGCCGATCTTATGCTTTTGGCTTTGGCAGTTTTCGCCTCAAATAGCTCATAGTGGGAGTGGCCGCCAAACCATGGACAGTGATAGACAGGGCAATGGTGAAGGCTACCACAGACCATAGGCTCTCTTCGGATTCAAATTCCGTTTCGCCGAAAGCAAAGGCGAGGTAAAAAAGCGAGCCCATTCCCCGGATCCCAAAGAAGGAGATTCCGAGTTTTTCTTTCTTCTGAATATCAGTTCCCATCAGACTCATGTACGCCAGGACGGGTCGGATCACCAACAGAAAACCTATAGCAAATAGGGCCAGCGGCCACGTAAGATGCTCTAATAGCCCCCTTGCGACAGCTCCGCCAAAAAGGATCATCAATACGGCGACGAAGAGTTTTTCGATCTGATCGGTGAAGGAATGCAGCGTCGTGTGAAATTCATGCTCTTTCTCATAATGGCGAAGGGTAATCGCTGCTACAAAAACAGCAACGAACCCGTAGCCGTGCAGCAGTTCGGTGAGACCATACACCAGGAAAGTCAGCGCAATGGCTAAAAATCCATCGAGTGCCTTTAGAAATTTGTATCTCTTGGAGACGTCAAATACCAGATAGCCTACTCCCTTTCCAAACAGGTAGCCCAGGACGATCCCCGCGACGATCTGATAGATGACATGAAAAGAAAACCAGTGGAGAAATGAAGTTTCGTCCCCGGCGGAGATGAGAGCGATGGTGATCGCCAGCCAGGTGAAAGGAAAGGCCATCCCATCGTTGATGCCTGCTTCCGAAGTCAGGGTAAACTTGTGCTCGGACTCAATTTGTCCATTAGGAGGACCTACTTGTACGTCGGTCGCCAGCACAGGATCCGTGGGCGCTAACACTGCACCCAAAAGAACCGCAGCTGCTAGGTTGAAGTCCAAGATGAAATAACCTAAGGCTGCCGCGATTGCGATGCATAGCGGCATGGCGATAAACACCAATCTAAGCGGAAGACGCCATGTTCGGAATGAGAAAACGCGGTCTATTCGGATGCCTGCGCCCATCAGGGAGATGATCACTATCAACTCAGTAAGCCGAAGTGCTGCCATCTCATTGTCCTGAGGAAGAGGATCTGGGAGTACCGCGGGAAAGAAACTGTACAATAGAATTCCTCCCAAAAAGTAAAAAAGGGGATAAGACACCCCCGTTTTCTTGGAGACCAATGGCATCCAAACCAGCGTAAACGTGACCAGTCCTACGATGAAGATCGAAACAGTAAATAGCTCCATAGTTGCGCGCTGGCCTTTTTGACCAGTCAATTAGTCATTGCATCTGCCGACTGATAAGATCCCTCTTGTATGACATTGAGTAGGGATGAATCTCTATCTGAATTGCTAAAATATATTTTGCGTGATATGATCCGGAGCTGAAGGAGCCTGATCAGGGTCGATCCACACCTCGATGATGCTCGGTGCGGTGGATGCGAAGGCTTTCTCTAATGCGGTGGAGACTTCATCCTTCCTTTTGCAGGTAAATCCCTCCGCTCCACAGGCCCTGGCCACCGCTGCAAAATCTATTGGTGTAAGATCGCCACCATATACCTCGGTTCCTGCCGCCATTTGTTCATAGACGTCCAGGGAAAGCGAGTTGTTTTTAAACACAATCACCTTGACAGGCAGGCGGTACCTCACAGCCGTGGTGATGTCGGCCATCAGCATCGCCAACCCTCCGTCTCCCACCATTGCGACACACTGGCGATTCGGGAAGGCGAGTTGCGCAGCCATCGCGTAGGGCAGCCCAGGGCTCATTGAGGCCAGATTTCCTGACACCGCCATGGCTTGACCTTTTCTCAACTCCCAATGCCTGGCGGTGAAGATTGTATTTGCACCCGTGTCTAAAGAAACCGTCGCGTCGGAATCCAGATGTCTTGCAACCTCTGCAACTAGAAACTGGGGCCGGACCAACTCGCTTTCGCCCGCTTCGATGGCTTGGAGCGTCTCCCGCCAATTAGCCATTCCGTCTTGGTGTTTTTTCAAAAAGCTTCGGTCATCTTTTCTTCTGAGCAAGGGGAGCAGAGCGGTCAAGGTCGCTTTTACATCCCCCGTCAATCCCAGTTCCAACGGATATCTCAGACCGATACGTTTTGGCTCGTGATCAATCTGGATGGCCTTGGCCTTTTCGGGATAGTAGTCTAAATAGGGCATATTGCTACCTAAAATCAACAAAGTGTCACATTCTTTCATCCATTCTTTGGAGGGTAAAGTGCCCAAATGTCCGGTGCCGCCGGTAGAATAGGGAGAGTCATCCGGCAACACGGCCTTGCCCAACAATGCTTTGGCAACAGGCGCTCCCAGAAGTTCCGCCAACTCCTCTACCTGCTCTCCAGCCTGTAGCGCCCCATAGCCGGCCAGGATCCCTATCTTTTTTCCCCGATGAATGAGCTCCGCAGCCTTCTCAAGTTCCGGCTGAGCGGGCACCTCGATCCGCGGGCTGAAGACGGTCGATCCTTCGAAATTCTTGCTGCTTCCCTTGGTAAGCTCGTCGTCGGCAAGCTCCTCTTGCTGCGTGTCTTTGGCGAATTTCAGATGTGCTACCCCATGGCTGGTCAGTGCTGCTCGAATCGCCAAATCGACCACGGTTTTCGCCTGGTGAGGTCCTGTGATCATCTGATTATACAGCGCGGCTTCCTGGAGAAGGGAAAGGGTATCTACTTCCTGGGTATAGTCCGTACCCACTAGGTCGGACACCGGAGCACCGGTAATCGCGAGGACGGGAGCGTGATCCTTGTAGGCGTCGTAGAGGCCGTTCACCAGATGGATTGCGCCGGGGCCTGAGGTAGCGACGCAGACGCCGAGCTTTCCGGTGTACTTTGCATAGCCACAGGCCATGAACGCAGCTGTCTCTTCATGACGAACTGTGACAAATTTGATCTTTTCCTGCTTCTTTCGGAGGGATTCGACGAGGGGATTGATGCGGTCACCGATCACCCCAAAGATAAATTTCACATCCCAATCTATAAGTTTCTGTACCAGAATATCAGCGGTGGTTTCGTTGGTCGAAACTTGCTTTTTTGTGTTACTTTTTTCCATGGCTGTTTCAGTTTGTTATCCTAAATCTGTTCCGTTGAAGCTCTATTTGTTTGGTGCTGGACATCTGGTCGCCTTTTTTAGAATTAAATACTGTTAAATTTATTTTCTATCCACTTCCAATAGAATAGCCATATCCAGCATAGAAGAATTGCGAGTTGTACCAGCCAGTCCAGCCAAAGGAAGATGCCGGAATCAAACTCGTAGAGATAGAAAGAATGGTGTAAGAAAAATGACGACGCCGTGATAATTCCAAGAACTCCCCCGGACATCGTTTGCTTGTAGTGATTCCTTGCAAGAAAAAGTGACACTCCAATTCCCAGTAGTAATACTGTCGCAAGGGTGATGAGATAGATTCCGCGGGGGGAATTATCCAGTAAGTAGAATTCTGCGGCCAGTCTGAAAGAAAGCACTGTGATGCCAAGGAAGAAGTAGTAGGTTCCTTGGACCAGTAGTAGGTAGTAGCGTACTTTTCTTTCCTGATGATTCATGAATCGAGATTTTCGCTGTCGGCAAAAGCTGATAATGGAGTCGCGGGGGCATTTTTCCTAGCTGTCCCAGAATGAAAAAGGATGACGTCAATCGTCATCCCTTTCCGATCCTGAAGTTTTTACGATCTTGTCGTAAATACCCAACAGCAAAAATGGCGCAGCCCATTGGCCTATGAAAAGCGCCGTATGGCTTTTTTTGGCCATCTTTAATCCAAGGGATACAACCATAGCTCCCATTGAGGCCCACAGGAATACATCCGAGGGGAGTTTCGAAGTTTGCTCCTCAATGGCTTTCGCAACTTTCCCTTCCCTTTTTTCAGATCCTTGTTTGTTTGGTGTGTCCATAACTAATTGGTTTAAGTTTTAATTGATTTGACGGGGCGTGTTTTACCTAATGGAAATAGAAGAAAAAGGGACCGGTCGTCCCTTTTTACCCTACTCATCGGAAGCTTCCTCATTGATCTCTGAGACCGCAAGCTTCGTAAGATTGGCGTCCGTTTTCTTTTCCTCTTTCAGCGTGTCGTTTAGGATAGACGCTGCTTCCTTCATTCCCATCTTTTCCGCGAGGGCGACAAGCGAGCCATAGGAGGCGATTTCGTAATGTTCCACCTTTTGGCTGGCGATGATTATCCCGGCGTCACGCACCATCGTGTCCGAATCTGTATCTTCCAGGATGGATTCTGCTTCTTTGATGAGTCCTTCCATCGCGTCGCATTTCTTCGCCTGAGGCTTTTCGCCCAAAAGCTTAAACACCTCTTCCAAGCGGCTGACATGTTCTTTGGTTTCTTCCAGATGCATGTCAATCGCGTCGGCAAGCACGGAAGATGTCGCTCCCTTGATCATCTTCGGAAGAGCTTTCACCAGATGCTTCTCAGCCCAGTAGATGTCTTTGATCTCGTCGAGAAAAAGCTGGCTGAATTTAGATTCCTGTGTAGCCATAGTTGTAGTTAGTTTGGTTTATGATACTTCAGATTTTTCAATCAGCGTACCAGTCTCCCAGATCGACCCACTCAAGCTTATAAATCGGCATTTGCGTGGACAAAATCGCTGCGGACCCGATCTCCAATGTGCCGGCGTGTCTAAGCCTGTCTACAGGTTGTGAAGAATATTCGCATTCCAAACACGCTCCAAACAGCAAAAATGACACAGGTAGCGAGGTGTGATCATCCTGATTTTTGGTACGGGGATGGGATAGGAAATCAGAAACGAATGGACGTATGAGTACCGATATCTCTGAAAATCTAGCCGCTGAACTGGAGATAATCCGAAGGTTTTGCCTTGAGGGTTCCTATAAAATCGCGGTCGCAGAAAGTGTCACGGCTGGGTTTGTCCAGCTGCTTTTAAGCAATATGAATGAGGCTGGCCTGTTCTACAATGGAGGCGTTACGACCTATACCTGTGAGCTGAAGCATCATCTTCTTCATATTCCTCTAGAGAAATGCTATGAAACTAACGGAGTGACTCCTGAGATCGCCGATCTAATGGCCGAAAACTGCTGCGTACTCTTTAAGGCAAACCTGGGAATTTCCTTGACGGGATATGCGTCTGTTGTTCCGGAACAGGAGATTTTTGAAAAGTTCGCGTTTATCAGCGTCTCGCTAAACGGGGAGTTGATCCTGGCTGATCGGTTGATGAGCGACAAAACTTCCCAATATGAGGTTCAGATGGACTTTGCGTCCCAAGCAATCCGGGAATGTGCAAGATGCCTTACTTCCCGCACCTCCTGAGCGACCTAATTGGTTTCTCCTAAATCACGAAACGATGATCGTAGCGCCAGTTGAACCGGGTTGGAAAATTTACTTTCATAAGGCACATGCCTTATTGGCGATGGATATCGGGCTGGCCATCGATCATCGCTACTGGCCTGTGAGGAAATACCTCGCCGCTGGACTGGGAAGCATCGGTGAGCACGACAATGCACAGCCCAATTGGAATGGAAGGGATAATCTGACGGAAGCGGGTGCTCCCTTGGACTACCGCGACCGAAAGGAGGTGAATCTGAAGCAGGCAAGCGCTGTGGTCAGGTCCGCGCAGTACAAGTCGTCATTCATGGCCATCATGGTGTCGCTTCATTGCCAAAATCTTTATCGGGATTCGGCCGACAAGGACGTGATTGAGTTTCTCGACAAGCAACGCCGCCTGAGAAACCGGTACGAAGTCCACCTCAATCTCGATTCAAAAGCGGTTTTACAGAGTTATGAGTTTTTGCGCTTCTGTGATGATCTCTCCCTGGCGTTGTGTCAAGACGAGATTTCGCGGCGGGACGAAATCCCGATTGAACCCATTATCGGCGACGAGAAAATCAGCCTGAAGGCCGAAAAAGAAGGTTCATTCACCCTCAGACCCTGGATTTTCTTCGAGGATGAACTTGTATTTCCCGTTGAGTTTTTCCGCACCACCAAAAGGTTCTTCGGCAGTGATGAGGAATTGAAACAGGATATAGCTCTTGACAAGCCGCTTGTGAGGGAGTTTGTTTTCAGAAAGAGCGAATGATTCGGTGAACCGGTAAAGTCGGGTAAACTCGGCGATGGACTGGATCCAGCAGACTTAGATTTTGCAGGCGAGTGAATGCTAAAAATAAGATTAAATTTCACCCTGTTCGACTCGATGATAGAGTGGAATTATAAAATTAAATATATTTTTATTGTATTTTAAATAAGATAAAAAGAATGTTACTAAGTTGAATTAGAACTTGTTGATTACAAAATTAATTTCTTTACACAACGTGTTAAAGTCGTAAGGTTTTACCAAATAATAGGAAGCTCCCAATTCTCGGGTCTCCATTACATCTACTGGATTAGATGAGGTGGAGAAGATGATGACTGGGATATTTTTCAAATTTCCGTCCTTGTTAATTTCAGTAAGACAGCTTTTGCCGTCCATACGGGGCATATTCAGATCCAAAAAAATGTAGTCTGGCAGGTGTAGGGGATTTGAGCGCAGCTTGGAAAGGCCGTCTTCGCCATCCATGGCCCCCAGACATTGGGCAGTGGAATCAACTGCACTGACCGCCTCGACAAAGAAATTGTGATCATCAATGTCATCATCTATGAGTAAAAAAACTTTAGAAGCCATAAGGTCGAGATTCTGGTTGTTCATGATCGGCGTATAGATGAGTTCGTAAGAAAATCAATACTGCCGAAAGACCCATGCTCTCCAAAATACATCAGTCAATAACTACTGGCTCGCTTGAGATTCAACAAGTGCGCTGCAGTAGATTTACCGCTGTCTTTCTAAAGAGCAGGGAACCTAATATACTAAATTTCCGGGAGAATTTAATGTGTCCTGATCAGGATAATGGGATTGTATAATTCCTGCGGGGCATTTTTTCGCGTATCGAGAGGGTGGAATTTTTGAAAAATTCCAGACTGTCAGTGATGTTGGGGCTGGTCCGGTCCAGTGGCAGCTTGAAGTGCTCTCATGCGGGGAATCAATGGAAGATTCATCTCAGAGAACCTTCGCTTCTTCCTGAAGCTGATACCAAAGCTCCGGATTGTCGGTGATCATCTGGAAGACGTTTACGCTGACGACTGCAAAGACAATGTGTGCCAAAAACAGCGCGACAAAATAATGGAAGTGGGAGATTTCTGGCGGACTGGAATGGAGACTCAGGTAGGTTTTCCACACGATGATTGCCACGATCCCACTCACGATGCCAATCAAGACAGAATCACGCAGATTGATAGCGAATATCCCCCAGTTCCAAAGGAGAAAGTAAGCAAACGAAAAAAGGATCCCGACGCCAAAATGAGCCACTGTCCCGATAAGAAAGGCGTTGCGGCTGGGGGTATAGTAATTTGTTTCTCCAATTACCATGTTTCCCAGTATGTGGATGACTTTGGTGAATTTTTTACTCAGGTACGCATAGAGGTACATCAGACCCGTCATAGCAACGGTGCCTGCCAGTCCGGAAAAAACCGTGATTAGGAAATGTGTGATGTCCATGATGTGTGAGTCTTACAAAGGGAGTAATGAACGCAGTATTTTTTGCCGGGTAGTTTGGCTGACATGACTGCGTTTTCTCCTATTCCGAAATTAGTCTCGTCTAGTTCGTCGCTAAAAACATTCCAAGGCGATGCTTTCGTCTGAATGAAATCGATAAAGACATTAAACGCTGCAGATCAAGAATGCAACCTCAACCGTAATTCTTCGGCACGTTAAGGCAGGAACGAAAAGTTACTTTATTTCCTCAAAATGAGGAATATGTTAATCGGTGTCGACGTAAGGGTTTCGTGCCGAAGGAGTTTTCCAAGTCGGCGTTCTGTGAAGGGAAATAAAGGATTGGGAGGATGGTTTGTATCTCAGAATTTGTACAATTCGCACACCTCGTACCCCCCGCACGGTACGAATCGTTCGATCCTGTTAGAAATAGGAGCGGTGGGATGCAGAGTAAAATAACTGGAGTGATCTAAATCCAAAAACAAAACAATCTCCGACCTAGATCAAATTCGTGGGACCCTCAAAAGATTCCTGCATCTAAAAATAAAACCCTAACTATCAATATTTCAGACGGTTAGGGTTTGACTTGCAGAGGAGGAGGGATTCGAACCCCCGGTACCTCACGGTACAACGGTTTTCAAGACCGCCGCGATCGACCACTCTGCCACTCCTCTGTGTTGTGATCTCTCTTTTCGAGTTTGCAAAAGTAAGCGGATTCTGATTTTATGCAAAACCATCAACCGCTTTTTCTTTTAAACTGCTGATTTATTGGAGACTTATTTTTTGCACGAAGTGCAAGGCGGTGAATTCAGCTCCGAAGTAGGAAGAGGATCCAGCTTTTCAAATTTCCAATCTCCAATTCCCAACCTCCAATTTGTTCCTTTCTATCTTTGCTCCTCAATCCCCCTGAAATGAGTAAAAAGAACAGTCCCGAAGGCAAGATTCTCGATGTGGCCTATCGGCTTTTTCTAGAAAAAGGCTACCGAAATACGACGATGGATGACATCGCCACGGACTTGGGAATGAGTAAAAAGACCCTCTATAAGCACTATCCTGGTAAACTGGAGCTGCTTTCGGCATCCTTCGACTTGCTTTGCACAAGGATGACTGCCAAGGTGGAGGGCATCGTTGACAATCGCTACCTGGCTTTTCCGCTGAAGCTCCGTTCTTTTCTCAACGTCGTGGCGACCTATCTGGCGCCGATCAATCCCGAGCTTTTCGAGGATCTCCGTGAGCATGCGCCGGGGGTGTGGCAGGAGTTCAAAGCTTACATCAACGAATCTGCCCATCTGCGCTTTGCAAAGCTTATCGAAGAAGGTGCCAGGCTGGGTTTGATCAATACTCGGATCAATGTCAGCCTCGTGGTGATGCTCTATGCGGCTGCCGTTCAGTCGATTTGGGATCCGAAGTTTGTCGCGCAGTTTCCGGAGGCGATCCAAAAAGGAGCGAAGATGTCACCAGCCGACGCGTTTGAGCAGGCAATCAGCATCATATACAATGGTATTTTGACCGAAGAAGCCCGCAGCGAATTTCAAAATGCCTAAGCAGGCCTTCGCCTGATTTTCCTATCTTTGGCCTCGATTTTTAAGGAAAAGAAGATGAGCAGTCCATTGTATGAGTTGAAGAAGGAAGACTGGAACAGGCTCTTTCCGATCCATTTGGAGGTACATAATCCAGTCTGGAGGGAGATTTTCCTGCGGGAAAAAGAGCTGATCCTTCCCAGGATTTCCAGCTTTTCGCCAGAGTTGGTCGAGCATGTGGGCAGCACTTCGATTCCAGGGATCATGGCAAAGCCATACATCGACTTGTTAATTGTGATACCTGCGGAGCATTTGTTTAATGAGGATTTGATCGCGTCGATGGCGGAGATTGGGTTCACCTATTTTCTGGTGCCGAAGCGGGACGACATCGAAGCCTATATGTCCTTCGGAAAAGGGTACAACTTGGATGGGGTGAAGGAGCAGATCTTTCACATCCACATGTGTCCACAGGATAACTTTATGGTGAACCAATTGCTATTCAGAGATGTACTCAGAGCAGACGAAAGGCTCGCCAAAGCCTACGAAAACCTGAAAGTCGAGTCCGCTTCCAAGTTCAAAAATGACAGAGGAAGCTATCTGCTTTCGAAGAATGAATTTATCCAAGACGTAATTAAAAAACATAGGACGTCAACAGTCGAGTGACTCGTCGCCAAACGTCCAAAATTTACAATAACACCACTTCGGTCTCTTCTCCTCGGCCATCTGATCCGCCCTAAGCGGAATTGGCTTTTGATAGAATCCGGTGCAATCATAGAATTCAACAACCATGAGTAACAAGAATTTCAAACGCTACACTGTCACTTCGGCGCTGCCTTACGCCAACGGTCCGTTGCACATCGGCCATCTGGCAGGATGCTACGTGCCCTCAGATATCTATGTGCGCTACCTGCGCTCTCTGGGCCGGGACGTCGCCTATATCTGCGGATCGGATGAGCACGGTGTCGCCATCACCATCAAGGCCCAAAAGGAAGGCAAGACTCCACAGGAGGTCGTGGATCATTACCACAAGATGATGAAGGGCAGTTTCGAGCAGTTTGGGATCAGTTTCGACCATTATTCCAGGACTTCGGCTCCGATTCACCACGAGACTGCGCAGTCTTTTTTCAAGGATCTTTATGAAAAAGGCGAATTCCTGGAGCAAACGACCGAGCAGTACTACGACGAGGAGGCCAATCAGTTCTTGGCGGATCGCTACATCGAGGGTACGTGCCCCAAGTGCGGCAATGAGCATGCCTATGGCGATCAATGCGAAAGGTGCGGAACCTCTCTCAGTCCGACCGACCTGATCAATCCCAAATCCAAACTCAGTGGCAGAACGCCGGTGTTGAAGGAAACCAAGCACTGGTTTCTTGATCTGGCGCGCTACCAAGACTATCTGAAGAAGTGGATACTGGAAGATCATGCCGACGACTGGAAAAACAACGTGCTGGGTCAATGTCGCTCTTGGCTGGAAGCCGGAGAAGGGCTGCAGGCCCGATCCATGACGCGTGACCTGGACTGGGGAATCCCTGTGCCGGTAGCCGGAGCCGAAGGTAAAGTACTTTATGTGTGGTTTGACGCGCCGATCGGCTACATCTCGTCTACCAAGGAGTGGGCAGCGGAAAAAGGTATCGACTGGGAGCCTTACTGGAAAGACGAGGATACCAAGTTGGTGCACTTCATTGGCAAAGACAACATTGTCTTCCACTGCATCATCTTCCCGGCAATCCTCAAGACTCACGGCGGATATGTGCTGCCTGACAACGTGCCGGCCAACGAGTTCTTGAACCTGGAAGGCGACAAGATCTCCACTTCCCGCAACTGGGCGGTCTGGCTTCACGAGTACTTGGAAGATTTTCCGGGCAAGCAGGACGTGCTTCGCTACGTCTTGACCGCCAACGCTCCGGAGACCAAGGACAACGATTTTACCTGGAAGGACTACCAGACCAGAAACAACTCTGAGCTGGTAGCGATCTACGGTAACTTTGTGAACCGCGCCGTGGTGTTGACGCAAAAGTTCTTTCAGGGAATCGTCCCCGAAAGAGGTGAGCTGAGAGGATATGACGAGGAGGTTTTGGCTGCTTTGGCGGAGTTTCCAGAGAAAATCGCTTCCTCTATCGAGCGCTATCGGTTCAGAGAGGCGCTTGGTTTGGTGATGGATTTGGCCCGACTGGGTAATAAATACCTCGCCGACACCGAGCCTTGGAAAGAGATCAAAACGGACGAGCCACGCACCAAGACGATCCTCAATATTGCCTTGAACATCGCCGCCAACTTGGCGATTGTGTCCGAACCATTCTTACCTCACACCGCCAAAAAGCTCTTTGACCTCTTCGACATCGAGGCCGGCAAATGGGACGAGGCAGGCAACGGAGAGTTGATCCGTGCCAACCGTTCCCTGGGTGAAATGGGGCTGCTCTTCGAAAAGATCGAAGACGAAACTGTAGAGAAACAAGTGCAAAAACTATTAGATGCCAAGAAGATGAACGAAGCTGCAAACACACCTGTCACTCCGATGAAAGAGCTTATTAGCTATGATGATTTTGCGAAGCTGGATATGCGGGTGGTGACAATCCTGGAAGCGGAGAAAATGCCAAAATCCAAGAAACTGCTCAAGCTCAAAGTGGATATCGGATTGGGCCACCGAACTGTGCTGAGCGGAGTGGCTGAGCACTTCGAACCTGAATTCCTGATCGGAAAGCAAGTGACCATGCTGATCAACCTCGCGCCGCGCAAGATGATGGGCATTGACTCCGAGGGCATGATCCTCATGGCTGAAGACAAAGACGGAAAGCTGAAACTGCTCCAGCCGCATGATGGGACTGCCAGCGGATCGACGATTTCTTAATTAATCGCCACTGCAGGCTGAGGAACGAAGCGAAGCGATCTTTTTGTGGAAAAAGAAGCAATATCCGGGAAAAAAGAAGCGAGAGTCAGGAAGCTGAAATCAAATAGAGATCCTTTGAGGTTCGGACAAACCTCAAAGGATTTTTCTTTTTCGAAGAACGCCAAGAAACGGAAATTGATAATTTGGAGCGCTGGTAGTTTTTTGGATGCCAGCGCCCGATCAAACAGTATCCGAATTTACAGGGGGGCCAGTTTCGAGATTGGTGATAGTTTTTATCAGCGCTTCTTGATTGTCGGTGATGATCAGAAGCTTGTCTTTCTCTTGAAGCACGGTCTTTCCCGTGGGAATGAAATACTTATCGTCTCGTTTGACCATTACCACGAGCGTATTCTCTGGAATAGCAAGATCCATCAGGTGGTTTCCTGACCGAAGGCTGTTGGCAGTGATGGTGATCTCCGTGGTCACCGATTTGATATCGTCAGAAAATTCGAGATCAAAATTTTTCATCTTTTTCAGTTCGCTAGGCTTTTCGGCCAGACCCAGCCAAATGGCCATCTGGGAAAGTGAAGCTCCCTGGACGATCAGGGAAACCAGCGTGCAGAAGAACACAATGTTGAAAAGGAGTCTGGCATGTGGGATGTTTTCCGCCAGCAGGATGATCGCAAAGATGATCGGCACTGCCCCTCTCAGGCCAACCCAGGAGATGAATGTTTTGTCCTTGAAAGACATTTTTCTGAAAGGCAGCAAGGTAATGAACACGCTGAGAGGTCTGGTGACCAAGATCATCAGAAAGCTTATAATCAAACCCGGAATGATGATCGGGATCAATTCATGCGGGTTGACTAAGAGCCCCAGGGTGAGGAACATCAGTAACTGGCTCATCCAAGCCATGCCGTCGAAGAAATTGACCGAGGAGCGTTTGTGGACAAATCGGGTGTTGCCGATCACCAACCCTCCAATGTAGACGGCCAGGTAGCCGTTGCCTTTGATGAAATAGGTAAAGGAGAAAATGAAAATGCAGAAAGTGAAAACAAGAATTGGATAAAGAGAGGCGTTGTCGATCTCAAGTTTGTTGATCACTCGCACGGCCAGTTTGCCGAAGGCGTACCCCGCCAGTCCACCGATAATCAATTGGAAAAAGAGCATTCCAAAGGCAGAAAGGTAGTTGGGAGTCCCGCCGAGCTGGACAATTTCGATGAGCGTGATGGTGAGGATATAGGCCATCGGGTCATTGCTTCCACTTTCGAGTTCGAGCATTGGGCGGAGGTTGTTTTTCAGATTCAGCCCCTTAGAGCGGAGGATGGAAAAGACAGACGCCGAATCAGTGGAAGACATCGTCGCCGCCAGCAAGAGGGAGGTAGTGAGTCCAATTCCTGCAGAGGGCATGTTCATCCCCAATACCCACCAGATCAGCACGCCGGTCAAAATTGCGGTCAAAAACACTCCAAGTGTGGCCAAGATGACACCCTGAGGAATGATGGGCCTGATCTCCGAGATCTTGGTATCCATGCCGCCGGAAAACAAGATGATGCAAAGCGATATCGTTCCGATCGCCTGAGCGACTTGGATGTTTTCGAAGTGAATCCCTAAGCCGTCACTGCCAAAGACCATCCCGACTCCCAGAAAAAGGAGGAGGGCAGGTACGCCGAATCTGTACCCCGCTTTACTGGCTAATATACTCAGGAAGAAAAGGATAGAAATTACAAAGAGTACGAGTTCTACGGAGATGCTCATCTTAATCTGACTGAAAGGGTTTATCTAAAAACAATCTAAGTAGTTGCTTTCACTTCCCCAGACAGAACGGTTTCTCCTGAAAAAAAGCATGCGAGACCTCGTGGAGCCTCTTTATAAACTAAACTCAGATTAATGTATTATGACAAAAATAAGCATTGAAGCCCATCCTCATTGATTTATTTGGGTGTTTCCTGATATATTTTTGGACAGTTAGGTGCCGTTTTCTGATTTTCCCTCGGATTAGTATTAGGAAATCTTCCAAGAGTTGGGCGGAGATCGGGACGGTTAGCATCAGGTTTTTGATCAAAATGGTTTCTGTAAAACAGTGATTTTCTAAGAACTTTTTTGTCCGCTAGCTTTTCTCGGGTTTTCTACGCCAAACTATTGGTATTCAATGCGGATAAGGTGGTTATTTTCAAGAAATCTTGAAAATAAATCATTGAACAGTTGATATCGGTGTGAAAAATGGCTAAAAACAGATCTTTTTTTGAAAATATTTGATTTTCGCGTTTCTTTTTTATCTTACTGTAGAATTTATTTCAAGCCTATGAATACAGAAGGATATTCCTGCAACGAACACTTTGACGAGATGTTCACGCCCGATGGACAGGTCAGAGGACACTACGATGAGTTTTACAATTACCTGAGCAAGGCGTCTGCAAAAAAGATGACTCAGCTCCAGTTTTCTGCAAACAAAACCCAGAAGGCGATGGGGATGACTTTCAATGTCTACCATGACAATCAGGGACTTGAAAAAATCCTGCATCTGGACATTATCCCGCGGATCATCGCCAACGCGGAATGGCGAAAACTCGAAGCCGGGCTGAAGCAGCGGATCTATGCGCTCAATCTTTTTCTCCAGGATATCTACAACGATCAGAAGATTCTGAAGGATGGGATCGTACCGGCGGATCTGATCCTGGGTTCCAAGGATTACCTGAAGCCCTGCGTTGGCCTCACGCCGCCCAAGGGAATTTGGTGCCACATCACGGGTACGGATCTGGTCAGAAACAAGGACGGAGAATATTACATCCTAGAGGACAACCTCCGCTGTCCTTCTGGAGTTTCCTACATGCTGGAAAGCAGGGAGATCATCAAGCGCGCCTACCCGCAGCTGTTCAATGACGAAGGTGTGATGCCGGTGTCCGACTACCCGACCAAGCTGCTGAAGATGCTCCAATTCCTCTCCAACAAGGCCAAGCCGGTAGTCGGTGTGTTGACTCCTGGTATCTACAATTCGGCCTATTTTGAGCATTCCTACCTCGCCTTGCAGATGGGCGTCGAGCTGGTCAATGGCGTGGATCTGATCGTCCAAAACAACAAAGCCTACATGCTCACGACGAAGGGCCTGCAGCAGATTGACGTGATCTATCGGCGAATCGATGATTCATTCTTGGATCCTTTGACGTTCAATCCTGAATCCATGCTGGGCGTGAAGGGGATTTTTGATGCGTACAAAGCCGGTAATGTGGCTCTTGCCAACGCGCCGGGTACCGGGGTCGCTGATGACAAAGCAGTCTATGCCTATGTGCCGCGAATCATCAAATACTACCTGGGAGAGGAGCCGATACTCCACAACGTGCCGACGTATCTCTGTCGGGAAGAGGAAGACAGAAAGTATGTCTTGGACCACATCGATGAATTGGTGGTGAAAGAAACCAACGCCGCTGGCGGCTACGGGATGCTGATCGGCCCCAAATCGACCAAAGAAGAGCATGAGAGATTCAAGTTCTTGATCAAAAACAATCCGGACAACTACATCGCGCAGCCGACCTTGTCGCTGTCGACCGTCCCCTGTCTGACAGATGAGGGGATCGCCGGCCGCCATGTCGATCTGCGCCCATATATTCTTTATGGAAAAGACATAGAAGTTATACCCGGAGCATTGACGAGAGTGGCTTTGAAAAAAGGCTCTTTGGTCGTCAATAGCTCCCAGGGTGGAGGAAGCAAAGACACGTGGGTTCTGTACAATTAATCTGAAAATACTATGCTGAGCAGGGTTGCAAGCCACATCTACTGGCTGGGAAGATATCTGGAAAGAGCGGAAAACTACGCCCGATTTATTGACGTCAATTTCAATCTGATGCAGGATCTGCCGACGGATATGAAGGAGCAATGGGCGCCGCTGGTGGCGGCTACAGGGGACTTTGAGTTGTATCGGAAAAAATACCCCGGATTTGAGCGTCACCAGGTGATGTATTTCCTGGCTCTTGATTCAGACAATCCCAACTCGATGCTCTGCTCTGTGACCAATGCCCGGGAAAACGCCAGGATAATCCGTGAAAATCTCAGTAAAGAGACTTGGGAAAAGGTCAACGAGTTGTACTACATGCTCAAGGAAGGCCTCGAAAGAAAGGTCTGGAAAAAGGAAGATCCGAGACAGTTCTTCGAAACTGTGAAAAACCAAATTCTCCTGATCTATGGCTTGGCCGACGCGACCGTCGCCAGGACGGAGGGCTGGCACTTCAGGCAACTGGGACAGCTGCTAGAGCGGGCAGACAAGACTTCCAGGATACTCGATGTGAAGTATCACATTCTGTTGCCTACGACGCACGAAGTCGGATCTCCGTTGGATTTCCTTCACTGGATGGCTTTGCTCAAGTCAGTCACAGGACTCAATACCTACCGACGGCTCTATGGCAACATCGACCCGTCGGGCGTAGTCGAGTTTTTGGTGCTCAACAAGTATTTTCCACGTTCGATATTCTACTGTCTCAAGGAGGCCGAGCGATGCCTTCGCTGCATATCTGAAAATACCTCAGATGGTTTCAGAAACTCCGTCGAGAAAGCGATCGGGGAGATGCGTTCCCGCTTAGAGTACTCTGAGATCGATGACATCATTGCAGTGGGACTTCATGAATATTTGGATAATATTCAACTAAAAATTAACCATATTTCCGACCTCATCGATATCAACTATTTCCGGGCAAAGGATAACTTCGTCTATCAGCCCGAATCTCAATCCCAATCTCAATCATGACTTTCAGTCGGGTAACAAATTCAACAAATGTATGGGTCGGACACCCTGACGCCCGGCTCACTTTTTGCCACAAAACCAAGATACTCCTGAGGACAAACGTCCGCGTTGAAGAGGCTGAATTGGTCACTTGGAGCTCCTGAGCCATGTTGATCCAAGTCAGTCATCGATCGGTGTACGAGTACAGTACCGAGGTCTTTCTCGGGATTCACAAGCTATATCTGATCCCGCAGCATCGTCCCTATTTCAGGGTCGAGCACCAGAAGTTTCAGATCCTTCCGGAGGCGGACGGGAATAATTTCCGCCAGGATCTCGCCGGCAATTGGTACAAGCAGTGCTGGTTTACGGGCATGACGGCATCCTTGGAGATTGCCGGAGAGTGGATCTTCAAGCTCCAGAATTTCAACCCTTTTGGCTTTATCATCGACAGGGAATTTGAGGAGAAAGGGTGGGGAAATGCCTCGTTTCAGTTTAGTTATGAGGAAAAGACTGCTTTTCTGATCCCCTTTCTGGCCGACAAGGAAGACGGTCGATTTCGGGATTTTATGTTGCCGATCAAGGATCAGTCGCTTGGTCTGATCGATTTTTTGGTGAATCTGACGCGCGAGATCAATCAAGGCTGGAAGCATCTGATCCGTCAGGAACAGAACATCTGGACCTCGGAATTTACCTTTTCGGAGAAGAAAGGATCTTGCAGAGACATCGCTCTGATGGAGATGGAGATGCTGCGGGAGCTGGGGCTGGCCACGCGTTTTGTCAGCGGCTATGCCTTTAATCCCGATTTGGATGAGGGGCACGAGCTGCATGCCTGGCTGGAAGTGTTTTTGCCGGGTGCTGGCTGGGTTGGAATCGATCCGAGCCTAGGGCTGCTGACCGACCACCGTTACATTCCCCTGGCTTCACATCCCGATCCTGCGCGCACCTTGCCGGTGCAGGGGACTTTCTTGGGTGATTCAGGTTCTGCGCTGAAGACACATGTGCACATGAAGCTCCTTCACCAAGGAAGGTAGGTCATTAGTTTGCCACGACTGCGTTTGTCTCAGGCATCTCAAACAGCCCTTCGTCAAGCGGTTCATCCACCAGGAAGATATCAGAAAAGCTCACTTGATAGCTAATCCGCTGCGCCGAATCATTGACGTATTGATATCCAGTCATGATCTTCGGAAATGCCAACCCATTCACGTCACGATAGTCTTCGTATTTGAGCGCATTCATGTTTGGATTGTTTTTGTCAAAAAAGGTGACCTTATACAGCAGCCAGGCCAATCTTCCGGTATCCGGATCGATGAGCATAAAATATTTGTCATCGGGGCTGTCGCCGACATTTGCTTCAAAACTCACCTCCAGTGCTTCGTACGATTTTCCGTTGACCAGTTTGTTTTCCGTCTTTTTGACCGTGACTCCCGGATCGGTGAAGATGTAGGGGATCGAAAAGAAGTAGAAATAGAGGTTGTGGTAGAAGCGAACGGATTTTCCCTGAAAAGCCTCCAGACTGGGACTGATCCAGATTTTTTCGCCGTCGTTTCCGATCTGCCACGCGTCTGCATCGATACGTACCTTGCGGTCAGCGAGGTTGACGTAGTGATTCTCCATCGCCAGGGTGGTCTCATGAATCATTGCAAAAGAAAATGCCTTGGCATCGATCCACTTGCTCCAATCGCCATGCGCGTCCAGTAGCTTTTTGAACTCCGCCGGTTGATCGAGTCGGGGATCTGAGGCGGTGCTCTTTTGCTCGCAAGCAAATGCTAGGCAAAGTATAGTCAGGAATAGTAAGGCTTTGAAGATTTTCATTCGGGGCATTTTTGGGAAAGAAAGATACCAAAAGAGCGTAAAATAGCCAGTAGGCTTTTTGCTACTCTTGGCCGCAAGAACAGAGATTTGACTGGCAGTTCTGGACTCTTTTTGATTCAATGTCGCACAAAAGGATTGTTTTCATAAATAAACAGAGCCTTTAAAGTGGTAGCAGGATCAACAATTTTTTAAGATCGAATCTAAATAATAAAGTTACTTGTTTAGATTTGTTCCAGTTTAAAATAAGCGAGTTATGTGGAAACCGATCCGAAATTTCTTAGTGGACCTTCACCAGTATGCGGGACTCACTTGCGGGCTGATTGTGATTGCTGTCTGTCTCAGCGGCACGATCTACGTGTACAACACAGAAATCAGGGAGTTCGCGGATTCTGAGCGGTATTTTGTTGAGATATCCGGGCAAAAGAAGACGCTGGACGAGTTGAAAACTCAGGTCGAAATGAGCCTTTCGGGCGAAGTGGTCGGAGCCAGTGTCTATCAGGGTGAGGATCGTACGGTGCAGTTTCAGGTAAAGAAGGAGGGCGAGGAGCGTCCGGTGACTTACTACGTAAATCCTTACACTGCCGAAATCCTCACTGACAACGTGGAAAAGACTTCCGCCGAGGAGTTTATGGGTTACATGTTTTCCCTCCATCGCTGGCTGCTATTGGACAAGATCGAAGAGCCGATTCTTGAGTCGATGGGCAACCGCGACTTAGGCAGATTTATCAATGGCGTTGCGACTTTGTTGTTTCTTTTTGGAGTGATGTCGGGCATTTTCATCTGGGTGCCGCAGAAGGTGAAAACCTGGAAGCAGGGCCTGAAGATCAAATGGTCGGCCAACTGGAAGCGCGTCAACCATGACCTGCACAATACCCTCGCTTTCTATTCGCTGATTGTCCTGTTTCTGATGGCTGTGACCGGGCCTTTCTGGTCTTATGAATGGTATCGGGAGGGTTGGCAAAAGACCTGGGATATCTATCAGGCGCCTAAGCCGGAAAATGCTCAGGCTGGATCCGGTGACAAAGACAGTGCAAAATCAGAGACACCGGTAGAGGAATTGACTGTCGAAAAAGCGATCATCTCATTTGATGAGGTCGTGGCTGCCAGCAATTCTACCCTTGCCTATGACGGGAATCTCCGCATTTCGATGCCCGGTAAGCCGGGAGGGGATATTTCTGTCAGCAAATCCCGCACAGGGTTCTTTGCAAAAGCAGGTTCTGATCAGCTGACGCTCGACCCGGCAAGTCTGGAAGTAAAGGAAGCCAAGCTGTTTTCGGATCTCTCCACCAGACAGCAGATCGGACGCTCGGTCAAGTCGCTTCATACCGGAGAGATCTTCGGTCAGTTCACCAAGTTTATATGGTTTGTTGCTTGTCTCATCGCGACATCGCTACCAATTACCGGCACACTGATCTGGTGGAACAAACGCAAAACCAAAAAATCAAAACGATCCAAACAGTCCAAAAATACCCAGGTCGAGATGGCCTGATTTTTACCAAAGCGGGTGAGTCAACCCGCTTTTTTCGTTTTTTCCCCGGGACATTGGGAGCTTAGCTGTATTTTGTAAGCTATGAAAGGAAAAAATCTAGTTTCCGTTGCCACACTTATCTTTCTGGCCGGGACGGCTTTTGCTCAGGAGAAAACCTGGATGCTTGGTCCCTTCGAGCGGCCCAAAATTGCGCAGCCGATCATTTCCCCTCTCCCCGATACGGAGTTTCTAGACCCGATGACCGGCAAGACTGTCCATTGGGAGTCGATGGCAACATTCAATCCCGCAGCAATCGTCCATGATGGAAAGGTTCGTGTGATTTATCGCGCTGAAGAGAAGTTGGGTGAAAAGGAAATCGGCGGCCATACTTCCCGGTTGGGCTTGGCAACTTCCCCAGACGGCTTTTCTTTTTCCAGAGAAAACACGCCGATCTTCTATCCTGCAGATGATTCTCAAAAAGAATTTGAATGGACGGGCGGCACAGAAGATCCCAGGATCGTCGTGACAGAGAATGGACTTTTTGTCCTGACCTATACGCAGTGGAACCGGGACGTGCCGCGACTGGCTGTAGCCACTTCCAAGGACCTGAAAACTTGGGAAAAGCATGGGCCGATCTTCGAAAACTGGAAAGATGGCAAGTACCACAACTCAGAATCCAAATCGGGAGCCATCGTCACTGAAGTGAAAGACGGAAAACTCGTGGCTGCAAAAATCCAGGGAAAATATTGGATGTACTATGGAGTTCCCCACATTTGGCTGGCCACTTCGGATGACTTGGTGAATTGGGTTCCGGTAGAAAATCACGAAGGAAACCGGGTGCCTGTCCTGAGTCCAAGGCCGGGATTTTTTGATTCTTGGCTCGTAGAGGCGGGTCCGCCGCCGTTACTGACCAAAGAGGGAATCGTCGTCCTTTATAACGCCGGTAATTCCCAGCAGGTGGGAGTGAAGAGCCTGGGCAATCGGGTCTATACCGGAGGTCAGGCCCTGTTTGATGCGGATGAGCCCTGGAAACTTCTGGATCGTGTCGATCAGCCGTTTATTCAGCCCGAATTGCCCTTTGAGAAATCCGGTCAATATCCCGAGGGGACCACGTTTTTGGAAGGTTTGGTTTTCTTTGAGGGGAAATGGTTGCTTTATTACGGCACTGCGGACAGCATGGTCGGAGTGGTGAGTGCACCGGCGAAGTGAAGGTTAAGTGAATTTTAAGGATGTGAAGCACTGACTTCCCCGCGGATTTTTAATTTTTGTCTTTAAAAACAAGTCAATGCGCATTCTGATAGTCGAAGACGAACCCGGTATTTCCAATTTTCTCAAGCAGGGATTGGAGGAGGAAGCCTTTGCGGTGGATATCGCTGATAATGGAAAGGACGGGCTGGACTTAGCACTTTCCGGGAGCTATGACCTGCTGCTGTTAGACTGGATGCTGCCGGGAATGAGCGGAATTGAGCTCACACGGCAGTTTCGTAAGGAGTTTCCGCAGACGCCGATCATTTTTCTGACTGCAAAAGACACGCTCGACGAGACTGTCTTCGGGCTGCAGTCCGGAGCCAACGACTACATCAAGAAGCCTTTTCACTTTGAAGAATTGTTGGTCAGAATCCGCGTTCAACTCAGAGGTAAATCCAATTCGGAAGAGAAACTGAGCCTCGGTCCATTTGTGATTTTCCCGGATAGGCATCTGGTTCAAAAGGGCGAAGAGGAGATTGTGCTCACGCAAAAGGAATTTGCGCTGCTCGAGTATCTCGTTCGCAACAAGAACAAGGTGTGCCGCCGCACCCGGATCATCGAAAGTGTGTGGGACATTCACTTCGAGTACAACACCGGCGTGATTGATGTCTTTATCAATTCGCTGCGCAAGAAGCTGAATCTGCAAAAGGAGGAAGATTACATCCAGACGATCCGAGGAGTGGGCTATATGGCTAAGGAATTATGAAATCGAGTCTGACTAGATTAGCTTCTAAAGGAACGAAGGCTAGCAAGGCGAGATTCCATGTGGCCTTTAAAAATCAAATTGGATCCACATGAAATTGGCCTACAAAGAACGAATCGCCGGACGACTGACCTTGGCTACTTCGCTGATAATCTTGGTGGTGTTTGGGGTGATCTATCTGGTGGCCAACTTCACGGTCGTCAATAGCATCGACCGGGAATTGGGGTTGGAAACCGACAAGCACAGGGATCAGATCTTCCTTGTGGAGGGCGAGATCCGCTTTCTTCACAAAGACGAGTGGCAGGAGATGGAGCATAGCCAGCTTCAGCTCAACCCGATTTTCATCGAAATCGTCGACTTGGATGGCCACTCCATGGATCGCTCGCCAAATCTCAGAAGTCATCACCTGATTTTTTCTCCGGAAATCATCTCCGAAAAGGCCGCCCGAACGATCAGAATAGGCGACAGCGAAGTCCGGCAGATGCAGATTCCGCTGTTCAATGTGGGCAAGCACGAGGGCTATTTGCTGCTGGCGAAGTCATTTGAGGACTCCCGCGAGCTGCTCAATAACCTCCGCAACGTGCTGCTGATCCTCTATCCGGGCATCCTGCTTTCGCTGTTTTTGACCATGCGATATCTGGCTGGAAAAAGTATCGAGCCCATCCGACAGATCATCAGTAAGACCAACCGCATCACCCAAAGCAATCTCAACGAGCGCGTGCCGGAAGCCGAGCCCAACGATGAAATAGGTCAACTCACCCGCTCGATCAATGAGCTACTGGAGCGGCTGGAGGCTTCTTTGATCCGGGAAAAGCAATTCACCTCCGACGCATCGCACGAACTTCGGACGCCATTGGCGGTGTTGCGGGGCACTTTGGAAGTCCTGATCCGTAAGCCGAGAACCGCGGAAGAGTACGTGGAGAAGATCACGTCCGCCTTCTCCAGCATTGACCGGATGTCGGCGACGATCGATCAGTTGCTGGCGCTGGCGAGGGAGGAAAAAGGAAAATTCTCCGTCCGGGAGGAGTTGGAGCTGATTACATTTTTGGAGGAAATCACCGACCAGATAGCCGTGGAGCAGCAACGGAAGATCAGCTTCAGATGCGAGGCCAGCACCCCGATCTTTGCCAAAGCCAACGAGCAATCGCTGCAGATGATCCTAAATAACCTGATTCAGAATGCCGTGAAATACTCTACACCAGATCAGGAAATATTGGTCAAAACGGGAATTACCAATTCGGTGCCGTACATCGAGGTCTGCGATGCAGGCTCCGGGATCGCGTCAGAGTATTTGGAGAGGATTTTTGATCCGTTTTTCAGGGAAAAAGAAGCGGTAGACCGATTGATTCCCGGCACGGGATTGGGCTTGGCGATTGTGAAAAAGCTGGCTCAGGAATCCGGAATCCGTATCTCTGTATCGAGCGAAAAGGGAAAAGGCAGCACGTTTCGCCTGGACTTGCTCGATTCTTAAGCAAATCTTAAGAATCGCCTAAGACTGGCCTAAGGTCCCGGTCCGACCTTCGTCGGAAACTTTGGCCTTTCATGCTAGATCGTATTATCCAGTGGAGCATCGGGAATAAGCTCGTCATTTTCATTTTTATCGCGGTTTGGATCGGATTTGGGATTTTTTCCCTCACTAATCTACCCATCGGTGCTGTCCCTGATGTGACCAACAATCAGGTGCAAGTAATCACCACCTCCAGAAATCTCGCCACCGAAGACGTGGAGAAATACCTGACCTATCCGGTGGAGCTCGAGATGGCCAACTTGCCGGGAGTGAAGGAGATTCGCTCTGTTTCCAAGTTTGGACTGTCGGTCGTGACCATCGTTTTTGAGGAAGATATGGGGACGTACCTGCCCCGACAGCTGATCTCGGAGCGCTTGATCATGGCGCAGGAGAAAATCCCCGAGGGCTTCGGCACACCGTTCATGGGACCGATTTCGACAGGGCTCGGAGAGATTTACCAGTACATAATCGATGTGAAGCCGGGCTTTGAGGATCGGTATTCGATCACTGATCTGCGGACGATTCAGGATTGGGTGGTGCGACGACAGCTGGCTGGCATCTCCGGCGTGGTCGAGATCAACACTTGGGGAGGGTATCTCAAAGAATATGAGGTAGCGATCAATCCGGACCGACTGAAGGGGATGAATATTAACCTTGCTAGCGTCTATGAAGTGCTGAGCAAGAACAACTCGATCGCTGGAGGCAGCTACATCGAAAAGACCAACGAAAGCTTTTTTATCCGCGGCGAAGGATTGGTGTCGAGTCTGGAGGATATCGGGAATATCGTGGTCGAGGTCCGAAACGGTGCGCCGGTCTTCATCCGGGATATCGCCGAGGTACGATTTGGACATGCCAACCGATTTGGTGCGATCACCGCAAACGGCGAGGGGGAAAAGGTGCTCGGTCAGGTGATGATGCTCAAAGGCGCTGATGGTAAACGGACAATCGACCGGGTGAAGGAGCGGATAGCGGAGATGGAAAACACACTGCCTGAAGGAATCGTCATCAATGGCTTTTTGGATCGCTCAGACCTGACAGATCGGACGACTTTTACCATTGCCGAAAACCTGATTCTGGGTTGCCTTATCGTCGTCTTCGTGGTGGTCTTGCTGCTGGGTAATTTCCGCTCGGGACTCGTCGTTGCATCCGTTATTCCCCTGAGTTTGCTGTTTGCGCTGTCGATGATGTACATCTTCGGTGTCGATGCCAACCTGATGAGCTTGGGGGCGATTGACTTCGGGATCATCATCGACGGTGCGGTGATCATCGTCGAGTACATCGCCTTCCGATTTACCAGATCTTCTGCGCTTTTTGCTTCGCTTTCCGGTAAGGAAAAACAAGCCGAGAAGGACAAAATTACCCTGCAGGGTGCCTCCAAGATGATGCATTCCGCGCTCTTTGGTCAGATCATTATCATCATCGTCTTCATCCCGATCCTTTCGCTTTCGGGAGTGGAGGGAAAAATGTTCCGCCCGATGGCTGAAGTGTTTAGCTTCGCCCTGATCGGCACAATGATCTTGGGACTGACTTATGTGCCTGTCGTTTCTTCGCTTTTCCTGAAATCGGAAGCTCCGGGACCAAGGAACGTTTCAGTCCGACTGATCAACTTCCTGAACAAGATCTACGAACCCACGATCAACTGGGCTTTGAAGCATTCTAAAGCCGTATTGGCTGGAGCTACAGCCATTCTCGTCGGAACCTTCCTGCTTTTCTCCACCATGGGTTCTGAGTTTGTGCCGACGCTGGACGAGGGCGATTTCGTGATCCAACCATTTTTGAAGACAGGAACAACCCTGTCAAACACAGTGGAGACTGTCACCAAGATGGAGAAGATTATCCTGAAGTTTCCCGAAGTGAAGCAAGTCGTGACGCGAATCGGCGCTGCCGAAATCCCCACTGATCCGATGTCTATGGAGGAGAGCGACGTGATCGTGACGCTGCATCCGCCGTCCGAATGGACGACAGTGGAGACCAAGGATGAATTGGCCGAGAAATTCAAGGTGGCGCTGGAGGCCATTCCCGGGATGGATTATGAGTTTACCCAGCCCATCGAGATGCGCTTCAACGAATTGATCACTGGTGTCAGGGCAGATCTGGCGATCAAGGTTTTCGGAGAGGATTTGGACGTCTTGCTACAGACAGCCCAACAGATCGAAGCTGCAATTCAGGGTGTGGATGGAGCTTCGGACATTATCTTGGAAAAAGTCGATGGGCTTCCGCAGATGAAGATAGACTATGACCGCGCCAAGATTGCCAAGTTCGGACTGAACGTCGAGGATCTGAACCAAGTCGTGACTTTGGGTTTTGCGGGGATGAGTACGGGGACGGTCTTTGAGGGGGAAAAGCAATTTGATCTGGTGGTGCGGTTTGCGGAGCCTTTCCGCAAGGACATCTCCCATCTCGAAAATGCCGCGATCCAACTCCCCGACGGAGGAAGTGTTCCGCTGCATGAGCTTGCAAAAATATCCTATACCAAAGGCCCGGCAAAGATCTCCCGCGACAATACCCAACGACGCGTCGTGATCGGTGTCAACGTGCGCAACCGGGATCTACAATCCGTGGTGGATGATATCCAAGGAATCGTCGGAAAGCTGGATATCCCCGAGGGCTACCGGGTGGACTACGGCGGTCAGTTTGAAAACCTTCAGCAAGCTCGGGCCAGGCTGATGATTGCCGTTCCGGTGGCGCTGATTCTGATCTTTGTGCTGCTGTACTTCGCTTTTTCCTCAGCCAGAGATGCCTTCATGATCTACACGGCGATTCCGTTTTCGGCGATCGGAGGCGTGCTGCTGCTATGGGCCAGAGACATGCCGTTCAGTATTTCTGCTGGCGTGGGCTTTATAGCCCTGTTTGGGATTGCTGTGCTCAACGGTATTGTGATGATCGAACATTTCAAATCCATGAAAGATAAATACACTTCCATCCGCGAGCTGGTCATCGTGGGCGCCAAGGAGCGGCTCAGACCGGTCTTGCTCACCGCTTCGGCCGCAGCTTTGGGCTTTTTACCGATGGCGGTTTCGGGTTCGGCAGGGGCCGAAGTTCAGCGGCCTTTGGCTACGGTCGTGGTCGGTGGCTTGATCTCTGCGACGCTGTTGACCCTGGTTGTGTTGCCGGTGTTGTATGTGCTTTTCAACTCGGGGAAAAAAGGCGGCAGCAAACTGCCAAAAACGGCGGTCATGCTCTTGATCCTGATGACGGGTTTGACGCTTCCTGCTTTTTCCCAAGACGAAGTCCAATCCCTCACGCTGCCTCAGGCATTGCAGCTCGCACAGGAGCAAAACTTTGGGATCAAGGCTGCGGAAAAGAGCCTCGAATCAGCCGCGGCCTTGAGCCGCTCGGGCTGGACTGTGGACAAAACTGAAGTCTATTACGGCGTTGACAAAAACGATATCGCCGAAAACGGCATCTACAACCGGGTCTGGGGAGTAAGGCAAAGTATAGATTTTCCCTCGGTCTATGCGGCTCAAAAAGATGTGCTCCAGGCCGCCGAGATGCAACAATCCGCCCAGCTCCAACTCGCGGCGAGAGCGCTCAACAAGGAGGTAAGTCAGGCGTTCGTCACGGCGCAGTATTGGAAAGAGATGGGAGAGAATTACAATTTTCTGGACAGCCTGTACACAGAGTTTTCCCGCGCCTCGACCCGTAGACTGGAGACTGGCGAGTCCAATCTGCTGGAGAAACTCACCGCTGACAGTAAGAAAAAAGAGATCAGCTTGAAAAAGGCAGAGGCTGCAAGAAACTTCGAAGTGTCGCTCAATCAACTCCGGCAGCTTTTGAATATTGATGGCGGAATCGTGCTGAGCGGGGAAGAGATTTCTTTTGACGGGCAATCCGATCTGGAAGATCACCCGGCGCTGCTGCAGTACGAAGCGGAGGCTCAGCAGGTAGAAAGCCAGATGAAAGTGGAGCGCAGGATGATGCTTCCGGACATGAATTTGGATCTTTTCCGGGGTACGAATCCGGGGCAGGACGCCAAGGTCTATCCGGGATTTCAGGCGGGCATTGGAGTTCCCTTGTTTTTTGGTTCCCAGAGTGCAAAAGTCAAAGCCGGAAAGATCCAGCAGGAGCAGATCCTACTCGAATCGGAGGCTTTCAAGCAACAGCTCCAAACCAACTATTCCAACATCCAAACCTCGCTGGCCCAGAACAAGGAGGTGATCGAATACTACGAATCGGACGGTGAGTCACTCTCCAGGCTGATGCGCGAACAGGCCATTCGCTCCTTTGCGGAGGGAGAGATTGACTTTCTCCAGTACGTGCATCTGATCGAAAACTCCCGCAACATTACCCTGCAGTATTTGCAGGCCAAGCTGGATTACCAACTCAATCAACTCGAACTTATTTACCTGAATAACTGATGAACGCATTTCAGTCCAATACACTCATTTCCGGCGTTTTGATCCTGGCTTTGGCTACTTTTTCCGGCTGTGGGAAAAACGAGAAACCCGCAGCAGAAGGAATCGAAGTCACTGAGGCTCCCGAGGGAGCAGGGGAAATATTCCTCACCATCGAGCAGTTCAATACCATGGAAATGGCCTGGGGAAATCCCGTGAAGGGCGAGTTTTCGTCCGAGATCAGCGTACAAGGAACGGTCGAGGTGCCGGTCGAGGGCAGGCAGGAGATCTCCGCCTACTTTGGTGGGTACGTCAGCGGGCTGAAGCTGATGGAAGGTCAAAAGGTGCGGAAAGGAGAGACGCTGTTCTATCTCGAAAACCCCGATTTCATCCGGCTGCAGCAGGATTATTTGGAGACCAACAGCCAACTGGCATACCTCAAGGCGGAGTTTGAGCGCCACAAGACGCTGTTTGGCGAGCAAATCTCAGCTCAGAAAAACTACCTCAAGGCGGAGGCAGACTATCAGGGAGCCTTGGCCAAAAGCCAAAGTCTGAAGAAGCAACTCACTCTGATCAATATCAACACCGATCAGCTCAGTCCCGAGACGATCCGCAGCAAAGTACCGGTTTACTCGCCGATCGACGGGTTCGTGGAGGATGTACACATCGTGCCGGGACAATTCCTGATCGCCTCAGGCAAGGCCGTCTCGTTGTTGAACAAAGACCACATGCATCTGGAGCTGGCCTTGTTTGAAAAAGATATCCCCAACATCCATCCCGGACAAAAGGTGGAGGTATCCATGCCGGATTCTCCTGACAAGTTCCTGATGGCCGAAGTCCATCTCGTGGGTCAATCCATCAATGCTGAGCGACAGATCAATGTGCATGCGCACGTGATGGATGAGGCGGAAGAGGAGAAGCTGATCCCGGGCACTTTTATTCAAGCCCGCGTACAGCTCGATCCGCAGGAGTCATGGGCGCTGCCGGAGGATGCGCTGGTAGCCGTGGAAGAAGACTATTACATCTTGGTGCAAAAAGAAAAGACGCCGCAAGGATATAAGCTTGAGCGGGTAAAAGTGGTCCCCGGCGCCAAAAGCCATTCGATGATCGCAATCCAGCCGATAGCCGGAGTAGATCAATCGACGCTCGTGTTGACAAAAGGCGGGTTTAATCTGCTTTGAGGCGGTTTTCAGTGACAAGTCGCAGTAAGGAGACGCAGTTTTCAGCGATCAGTCGCAGTCTCAGTACGCAGTAAAAGCGTATAAAGCTCGGGTGAGGAAATTTGCTAACTGGATTCGGTGGGAAGTAAATTCTGCATTTTTCTTGATCCGAATTTTTCGTGGTGGAGCATCATGAAGTTAATAAGCTTCCCTACGCCCTGGACTTCAAGAACGAGCCTTTCATGGGCTGAGTTATCCAAGTATTCGCATGCCAGGGCAAAATCCAGCCAGACTTGGGTTTCGCTGTTTTCCATATCGGAATCGCTCAGCTTTGAGATAAAGTGGGCGGGATTGTTTCTTTTCCGATAGGACTCAGTGAGGCAGGCACAAACAGATCTGCTTGACCTTCGGATCTGATCTGTCAAAGCGTATTTTTCTTCTTTTGGGAAGGATTTTGAGATTTGAAAAACTTCCATAGCAAGCCTGAATCCTTTTTGGTAGGCTAGAAGTTTGGCGAAATCCATGATCGATGTGGGGATTAGAATTGACTATCCTTAAGAGGTGTAACCCAAGCCGAATACCGACTTGGGTTACTTTGTTTAAAGTTTCACTTGGAAATCGAAGTGTATTGGTTGTCAGTTAGGAATGATCACTGCAGCTGTTACCGCGACTGAAAGCTGCAATCTGCGACTGATGACGGAGACTCCGCTCTCCCGACAACAATCAGGACTATCACGACTGTCAGCCTGAGTGGAGTCAAAGGCTTTAGCAATAAGTAAGGAGAGGAAATTCCAAAAGATTGCTTCAGGGTTATCAATATTCTTCGAACTGTCAGACGTATGTCCAACCCTTGGCAATGACGCCGGACTGCGACTGCCCTCTGAAAAGAAACCTTCGAGGTTCTGAACAAAACCTCAAAGGTTCGGGAACTGCAAACTGATGACTGTGACTGGTTACTGAACAGATTCCTTCTTGCCCATCAGCATGAACTCATTGACGACGATCTCGGTGAAGTATTTTTTCTCACCGTTTTTGTCCGTGTAGGAGCGGTTGGTGAGCTTACCCTCGATACCGACTTCGGAGCCTTTGTCGGTGTACTTGGAGAGTGTCTCGGCCGGTTTGCCCCAGATGACCAGGTTATGCCAGGTGGTCTCGGTGATTTTTTCACCCTTTTGGTTTTTGTAGGTTTCGTTGGTCGCCATGGTGACGTGGCCGACGAGCTTGCCTGATTCGAGGGTTTTTACTTCGACTTTGGCACCCAGGTGACCGATGAGCTGAACTTTGTTTCTTAGCGTGTTCATGATTTTAAAAGTTTGGATTGTGAAAGATTTGATAAAGATTTCGCCAGAGGCTTGTTGATGAACCAAAGTTGGGGGATCGGCAAAAAAGGAGTCGGTAGCTAGTCGTTTGTATTCGATAGTAGTCGGTTGTTGTCGGATAAAATGTTAATGGATGGAATTGAGGGTGTTTTTTTATTCCAAGGATTTAAGTAGGTTCGGTACAGCGGCGAGATACCCTTAAAACCTATCCGCAGTTCGGGAGATAAATACGTTGTGGACAAACCGTTATGGACAATGCAGATCCGTGGGACGATGGAGGACAAGTATACATTACTTCGTGAGAAGGGAGTTTTTGAGGAGTACGAAAAAATTCATTTACCCTACGCGGACAAGGCTGAAGAGGATTTAGAATCACTAAAGAGAGGACTTTTTATTCAATGGTACGCCATTACAGAACCAGGATGTATTACCAGGATAAATGAGTTGAACGAGAATGCAACATGCAAAATCATCCGTCAAATTGACACACACCAAATGATGGCTCGCGGACAAATGGGACGCTACTGGAACTCACTGAATCATTTCGCAGGATAATGACCAGCCCACCACAAAGTGCATAATCAATGGACGGGTTTAATGGCGATTTGTAGTTTAATTTTTCAAAATAGGTCTGGCGTCGTGGGACAGCAAATCGCTTCGAACACCCTCCTCTGCTTATGTACAACCGCCATGTTTCATCAAGAAAACAGTAATTTTAATCAAAACAGTAGTATTATGACAAAATCACTTTATGCGGTTGTTCTAATTGTAGCAATGATCAGCTGTCAATCCGATAAAAAGAATGAATCGGAAACATCAGAACAATCTGATACAACAGTACAGGCGGTCACTACGGACAACGATTTTTTTAGCGAAAACGGTAGATTAGTCACTCCAGACACGTACCCTACTGACGAGACATCGCGTCAGATTCTCAAGGGGCAAAGCATGGTTGGGATAAACAAGTTTAATCATAACAGAAAGCTCACCCCTACAAATCAACAGCCTGTTGTTCGCATGAACCGGGACACTTACTATTCAATGGCTGTTGTAGACGTTTCAAAAGGTGCGACCATTGTGATGCCTGAAATTCCGGAAGGAAAATATATGTCTGTTCAGCCTGTAACAGAAGATCATAGAATTCAGAAGATGATGTATGGTCCCGGTTCATTTGATCTATCAACCCATACTGGTACTCATCTTTATTTGGTCGTTCGGCTTGATGGTACTTTTACCGAAGCAGAGGCAAAAGAGATTCAAGATCAAATGAGTATTAAAGCAAATTCAAATATTTTATTTGCTACCGAACCCATAAACGAGGAGTCCTTTTCCAAAGTAGAATCAGAACTCAAAGCTAAGGTGGCAGTCATTGTCAAACGCGATGGCAACAATGCGATGAAAGGCATGTTTACCAACCCACGTGACGAATCAGCAAACGACTTCACGGTTGAAAAGTACCAAGTCGGTGCCGCAGCGGGTTGGGGAGGTGCCCAACTGACTGATAACATATACGAGTCGTCTGGAGATTTCCCGACCAATAGCTGTTACCAGCTTACGTTTGAAGATCCAAACAATGGTGCTTTCTGGTCGATCACTGTATATGACAAAGTTGGATTTATGTTTAATGATCTTGCAAACTACAGTTCCAACACCGCGAAAAGAAATAGTGATGGGACGTACACGATTAGTTTTGGTTGTGGCGAGGGTTCTCCAAATAATCTGGCGATCGATAACCCTTCAAATGAGTTTAATATTTTGGCTCGTCATTATCGTCCTTCCAAGCGGGTAATTGAGGAAGGCTATCGAATTGTTCCTCTGATCAAAGCGGTACCTTCAAGATAACATCAAGGAGGTTTGTCTTGCAGCCGGATTATAAGTCTGGATATAAAAATAGTTACGGCATGCAGAATAATTGGGTTTCCATCGGATGGGATTGGGTGAAAAGTTGAAGTTGTGTGATTCTATTAACAATTAGTGGTGACCGGAGAATGACTGCTCATGAGTACATCATCGTGGATAAGTTATTACAATTGTGACAGGGAATAGTCGTAAGATCGGTAGGCCCTTAATTTCGGATTGTGGAATTGGAATAAGTAAATACTATAGATCAAAAACCCAGCTTTCGGCCCAGCACACCGTGCATTCATTGACACCTTGTAAATCATTAGAGTGATTTTTGGAAGAATACAGGACAGGAGGGGAGGCTACAGATTGCTAACTAACGTTCAAAAACCATTTAAAGATGCTGCTAACCAAACTGCCAAGTCTTCTTTATGTCCTCAATAAAACTAAGGTAGAATTTGTCTATTCATTTATCCTTGCTTTGTTGATCTCCTATTTGAGTTACAAGTTCAACGGATATATTCCAGAAATACCGATAGCGATTCCGACATTTTTAGGAACAGCTATCTCCATCCTTCTGTCGTTTAAGCTCAGCCAATCTTATGATAGGTGGTGGGAAGGCCGTAAAATATGGGGAAGTATTGTCAACGAAAGCAGGAGTTTCACATTGCTGTTGCAGTCATTGCTTGCTCCCGGAAACGACAGCGCTGTCAAGCAGATAGCTTTCAGACACATTGCATGGTGTTTTAGTTTAGGGCGCTCACTAAGATCTCTAGATCCGCTTACAAACTTAGAAAAGTATATTTCAGAAGATGACATGAAAGCTATCACTCCCCACAGCAATAAGCCTCTGGCGCTTTTGCAATTAAATACCCTTCATATTGCACAGCTAAAAAACAATGAGCAAATGGACGTGTTTGGTCAGATCCAGTTGAATAATGTGCTGATCAATTTTTCCAACGCTATGGGTATGGCTGAAAGAATCAAAAACACTGTTTTCCCTGTAACCTACCGTGTTTTTTTGCACTTGATGATCTATGTATTTGTTATCACGCTTTCTATTTCACTAGGTGCCAACAAACCTATGTTCGAAGTCCCGCTCTTGTTACTCATCTCCTCGGGGTTTTTCGTGCTGGAAAAGACAGCGACACTTTTGCAAGATCCATTTGAAAATAAACCTACCGATACACCGGTGACCAGTATTGCGACTACTATCGAGATCAATATCAAACAATTGTTAAAAGAAGGGGAGATTCCTAAGCCTGTTGAACCCACGGGATTCTATTCTCTTTAAATACCAGATGAAAAGGAGCGACGGGCCAAAGGTGCATTTATCAGAATGGTGCTCGGTTCACAATAACGAATCTTTTGTTTCGTGCGCAACCCGCTTGCCTGCCGTGATGAGAACATCGGAATGCGAAGCGTTCACCGACACAATGTAAATCAATAACAAGACAGGTAAGGTTGCAGAGCCCGCCCCGATTCTTTCAAGAAATCGGCGAAGTTCTTATCGCATCGAATCGGACTTTTTCCTCGTTTTTTAGCATCTCTTGATTAGGGAAAGTAACTTCAGGAATCACTCAAATATGAACTTATGAGCAAAGTCAAAGTAATGAATTACACCATTTCGCTGGACGGCTATGGTGCAGGACCGGATCAAAGCCAGGAAACACCGATGGGGAAAGGGGCAGAAAACCTTCACAAGTGGATGTTTTCCACCCGGCGGATGAGCAAGATGCTCGGCAAGGAGGAGTGGACGGAGGGAGTTGACAACGACTTTGTTGAAAAGGCTTTTGATAATCTGGGCGCTTGGATCATGGGGCGTAATATGTTTGGGCCGATTCGAGGCGACTGGCCGAATGACGAGTGGAAGGGTTGGTGGGGCCCAAATCCGCCTTATCACGTCCCGGTGTTTGTGTTGACCCACTACGAGCGGGAACCGGTGACGATGGAAGGTGGGACGACTTTTTACTTTGTCACCCAAGGGATCGAAGTGGCCTTAGAGGAAGCAAGAAAAGCCGCCAATGGCAAGGATATCCGGATTGGAGGCGGGGCTTCTACTGTCCGACAGTTTCTGAAGGCAGGCTATATCGACGAACTGCATATTGCCGTGTCACCGCTTTTTCTCGGTTCGGGAGAGAATCTGTTTCAAGATATTGACATGGTGAGTTTGGGATACCGTACCGTAGAGCGAATCGAAGGAGAGCTCGCGACGCACATCCTGATCACGAAGGACTAAACTTTTTCTAGAAGGGACTACCTCTCGCCACATCAAAGGACTACGTCATCTTGCCGGATACCGCCCAGGGATTCAACCAGAAGGTGATTGACGCTCAGTACGCGATTCTCATGAGTATCAAAGCTGGCTTAGAAAGCTTTTGCTCTGCGCCGGCCTGACAGCAATCAGTATCCTTTTCCAGCACTTCGAAGTTGCTTTGCAGGATTTTTTTTGCGGCGCATCTATCCTGTCCGCAGTGTGCAGTCCAGTTCTACCTGTCCATTCTGTCCAGGATCGCCTTCATTTGGGCGATCTCTTCCTCTTGGGATCTGATGATCTTTTCGGCAAGTTCTTTTACATCCGGGTCTTGGAGATTGGCGTGCTTGCTGGTCAGCACCGCCGACGAATGATGTGGGATCATAGCCTTCATATATTGCCGTTCTCCGATGGGAGTCTGTGTCCGGAGTAGCAGCAGTGACAGCACAAATACAGTCACGCTTGCCGTGTAGATGATCAGATTGATCTTTTTGTCAGGATACATCATGGGCATCATGATGAGCATCAAGAGCGGCATCGGCGCCACCATCAGCAGGCTCATGTATAGCCTGGTCGTACTTAGGTAGATATGTTGTGCGCTGTCTACGTTCAAAAACATCACCAAGTACATGATACAAAGCGACAGGAACAGCATCAGCGGAAGTTTCCTGTAGTGTCCGTGTTTCGTCGTATGTTCCATAGCTGTTACCGTTTAAGTGATTGGAGACCTTTGGATTTCTTTTTTTGCAGAGAGACGACACGCAGTGCATGTGAGGGGATGTTTTCTTCGTCCTTAATTCCCGCTTGCCTCGTAGTCGATTTGAATTGTATCGCTGCTGGAGGTTCATAAACCGTTCCAAGCACGTCTGGCTGTAGTTGCCGGTATTTTTTCAAGGGAGGTAAAAGACCTTGTTGAACCCAGGCTACACCTATGGCCTGTGCTGTCGGTAAATCGGCCTCACTTTTGATTTATTCTCTGTGGAAAATTTCCCTTCACGGATGTTTTAACGGGGATGATTTTCCCATCAAATCAGCCAGTTAACCCTAAAACCACAAAATCATGGCAAAAGACCACGGCCCGAGCATCAAGGATGATGCAAAATACGAGGCACTCAGAAAAGAAGGCATGAGCCGAGAGAAGGCTGCCCGCATCGCCAATAGCCCCAATTCGGGGAAAAAAGGTGGCAAAGCGTCGGACTACGACGACAGAAGCAAACAGGAACTTTATGACAAAGCGAAGCAAGTCGGGATCTCGGGCAGAAGCAAGATGAGCAAAGATCAACTGAAGGATGCACTGAGAAACCATTGATCCATCTGTCTTTACACTTTGAACCTATCGAAACATGAAATCGAGCCCGTCTGCCACAAGGCATGACGTAAGCGATCCACAGAGCAATGCCCCGATGAACCCGAGCTATCGGGCCATGCGAAGATTCTCCCGAAGAAAAATCGGGACAGGCTATATGGCCGCTGAAAGAAAAATTATAATCCTATGAAAAAGCCAACAGAATTCAAACCACAACAACAGGACCTGCCGGGACAGCAGAGCAAGATGATTCCTGAGCCGGAAGTAATCCGCAAGGGCTACAAAGGTGCCGGTAAGCTCCGGGGCAAAGTCGCTCTGATCACCGGGGGCGATAGCGGCATCGGCCGAAGTGTCGCGGTTCATTTTGCCCGCGAGGGCGCCGACGTCGCGATCAATTTCCTCAGCGAGGTCGATGATGCCAAGACCACTCAACAACTGGTAGAAGCCGAAGGCCAGCGATGTGTCCTGATCAAAGGTGACATCCGCTCTGAAAAGTTCTGCAAGGACGCCGTGGCCACGACCGTGAAGGAGCTGGGTGGCATCAATGTCCTGGTTAACAACGCTGCCGTTCAGTTTCCAAAAAGCTCCCTTCGCGAGATTACCGGCAAACAGCTTTTGGAGACTTTTGAGACGAACATTTATTCTTTCTTCTACTTTGCAAAAGCCGCGCTGGACCACATGAAGGCGGGCGATTCGATCATCAACACCAGCTCGGTGACGACGTATCGAGGCAGTGAGCATCTGGTGGATTATGCCAGCACCAAAGGCGCCATCGTGGGATTTACCCGCTCACTCGCCAAGATGCTGGCACCCGAAAAGATCCGCGTCAATGGGGTAGCGCCGGGCCCGATCTGGACGCCGCTGATTCCGGCCACCTTTGACGATGTGACAGATTTTGGACAGGATACGGCGCTCGGGCGGGCTGGGCAGCCCAGCGAGGTCGCACCTGCATATGTTTATCTTGCCTCCGAGGACAGCTCCTACACCACCGGCCAATTCATCCATGTGAATGGGGGTGAGATTGTGGGAGGATGATATCAGTAGGCAGTATTCAGTCTCAGTTATAGTGATCACTGCTTACTGAGACTGAGCACTTATTACTGACACTAGTCCTGATCAAAGATCTTTCTTCCCGAGAGCTTCACCAGCTGGGATTCATCCGTCAGATCGAGTCGCAGCGGTGTCATGGATACCAGATTGTGCTCCATGGCGTATCGGTCTGTGCCTTCTTCCGCCAGCTCGAGCGGTACGACTGTAATCCAAAAAACCGGTCTTCCCATCGGATCTTCCATCGGTTTGACCAAGCCATCATACTGCCGCACGGACTGTCGGGTCCAGACGATTCCTTCGGGTGCAAGTGGAAAATTCACATTGACCAGCTTGGGCACGTCCTCTTGGATCAGATACCCGATCACTTGCCTCACATACGATCGCATCTGGCTGAAGTCATAGTCGTCTTTTTGGGTGGGCGTGCTGAGTGCGACTCCTTTGATCCCGAGGAGTGCAGCCTGCTTGGCTCCGGCCAGGGTACCGGAGTGCCACATGGAGTTGCCGAGGTTGGGCCCGAGGTTGATACCGGATAGTACCAGATCCACTTTTTCCCAGTGAAAGCAGCCCAGGGAGACGCAATCTGCTGGGGTGCCGTTTACACGAAACGCGTCAAAATTCCCCACCCTTGTTTTGTGATAGGATAGCGGTCTGGTCGCTGTGATGGCGTGTCCCATGGAGGATTGCTCCACATTTGGAGCGACGATTCGTACGCTTCCAAATTCTGAGGCTATTTCAGCAAGTTCCAGAATTCCCGGGCTGTAGATGCCGTCGTCGTTAGTGATCAGGATTTTCATAGCAAGTCAGTTTAGTCATGTTTTTTGTATGCAAATAGTAAGCAGGACTTCACGCGACTCTTTTTATGAAAATAATTCTTCTCTACAATCCGTCCGCAGGGACGGAAGATTTTGACTTGGCTGAAGTGATCGGTTCGCTCGAACGACAAGGCGCCAAGGTGATCGCACAAAACACGAAAGAAGACGGATATAAGGAAATATTTAAGCTCAACTACGATCTGGTCATTGTAGCAGGAGGGGATGGTACGGTCGAGAAAATCCTTCTGGATTTACACGACTCCAAGATCCCCATTTCCCTTTTGCCCGCCGGAAACGCCAACAACATCGCCAACAGCTTGGGGATCGCCGGCTTTTATCCCGATACCGTCAAACATTTCAAGGAAGCGAATTTCTGCAAGCTTAGCGTGGGAGTGTATGAGACGGAGGAAGAAAAGGGGAGGTTTATCGAAGGCGTCGGTTGGGGCTTGTTTACGGCATTGCTGCAGCAGATTGATAGAGGGAAAAAGAAGGAAGCGGCTACGGGAAACAAAGTGGACTTTGGCAGTAAGCATCTCCGCAAACTCCCCAAAGAGCTTCCTGCGCAGGAATATGAAATCGAAATCGACGGCACCGACTATTCGGGCAGGTACCTCTGGATCGAGGTGATGAATACCCGTCAGCTGGGGCCTCAGTTGGTCTTGGCCCCGGATGCGGATCACAGTGACGGGTATCTGGATGTGATGCTCGTGCGGGAAGACCAGATGGACATGTTGCGGGATTTTCTCAAAGCCCACGAGACGGACGATGTGGATAGCCCTTTCGAAACGATCAAAGCCAAAAAGATCCGCGTCAAGACCCATTTACCCTTTCATGTCGATGACTCGGTATTTGAGCATCAGTCGCTTTATGAGGGGATACCCGAGGTGAAGATCAAGCTTCAAAAACACCAACTGACGCTCCTACAGACCGATCCCAATTCGGCTAAAAAGAACTGATATGAACTTTAAAAGCATACTGATTCCGTTTGCACTCCTCGTTTTAGCGCTGTTTTTTCTGATCAAAGGGCTGGTACTGGCCGAGGTGTTCCTCGTTCCTTTGACTTTCGGCGTGATGATCGCGCTGATCTGCACGCCTCTTGCCCGCAAATTTCAACGATGGGGGTTCTCCAGGCTTTTGGCGGCATTCACCTGCGTGGTGATGTGCGTGTTGGCCTACCTGGCTTTTTTCTCCGTGATCGCCGTCCAGGCGGGCAACATCTCTGAACAATGGCCGAAGATGGAGAAACAGATCAAGCCGAGGCTCAATGAAGCCGTCCGGTCTATTGAGGAGAAAACCGGGCTGGAAGTAGAAAGCCAGCTGCCTCCATGGCTTGATATCTCGGACAGTACTGCACAATCGAACCCTTCCGAGGAGCCCGAAGCTCAGACTCGGCCGGAAGATGAAGCTCAGGCAGAAAGCTCCCGGTCGGCTCCACAGAATAATGAAGGCGGTTCTCCTGTCTCGGCGGGGATCAAGAAGCAGCTTGGACAGCTGGCAGTTAATGTCTTTGGCTTTCTGGGGAGTTCCCTGCTCGTGTTTATCTACACCTTTTTTCTCCTCTATTTCCGCCACAAAGTCAAGCTCTCCATCCTTCGGTTTTTCCATTCCGACGAGCGAAAGCAGGTCAAAGAAATCCTGGAAAAATCATCTCAATTGGCGCTCAATTTTCTCGGCGGGAGGCTGCTGTTGGTGTTGGTCTTGGCGGTACTTTATACCATAGGATTGTTCATTGCAGGGGTGGAAAACGCCATCGTGATCTCTGTGATCGCTGCCATGCTGAATCTGATCCCTTACGTCGGGTCGATTGCTGGCTACATCCTGTCGATGGCGCTGGGGCTGTTCGGCGGGGCGGAAATAGGATCACTGATCGTGATCTCGGTGACCTTCGCGGTGGCCCAATTTCTCGACAACAACGTCCTCGAGCCCTTTGTGGTGGGAGACAAAGTCAACCTCAATCCACTCGCCACGATCATTTTGGTGGTACTGGGAGGATCCATCTGGGGAGTGGCGGGGATGATCCTGAGTATTCCCCTAGCGGGAATTTTCAAGATTATCTTTGACGCTACTCACGAACTCGAGCCTTTGGGATACATGCTGGGGGTGGAGGATTCTTCTGACGATAAGCCAGGCTTTTTTGGAAAATTGGGAGAAAAGCTGCGCGGGAAGGTGAAGAAAAAACGATCCTAAAAAAGCGAGAAATGCGGTAAAGTGCTTTTTCTTGAATTCAAATGTCCAGCTGTATATAACCCCTGTTGGGAACGCAGACTGTCACTAACAATTCCCGCTCGCTTAAGCTTTTTACCCTGCGGCGATCACACGACCGTTTGGTATGCCCGTTCCTGAGTCGCGGATTCCACAAGATGAGGAAAAGAAAGCTTCAATATCGCAGCAAAACATGATCAGAGATTTGATGAATTTCGGAAAAGTAAACTGGTGGATTCAAAATAAATAAAAGGATAACTGGAGGTTTTTGGCGTGATAATTTTGTGTTTTTCGAAATAAACAGACATAATTTTCCCTTCCTCTCCGCCTAAGAACCAACGACCCAGCGATATCCGAGTCGAAAACATCTTGGAAAGACTTTTGAAATCTATACGGTCATAGGATACTCCGCAATTCCAAAAGGAGAATTCCTAAAACTACTAGACTATGAAAACTCAATTGATTATTTATCCTGCTTTGATCGCAATGATCTTGTTATCCTGCGAGGAAAAACCAAAAGGCACTTACACGGAAGCTATGAAGGATGAGGTGGTGGCGGATGGATCTTTGGCCGGGGACGTGCCCGCGCTTGATTCTCCGGAACCGCTCGGCCAGCATGAGCTAGTCGACACGCTTCAGTTGCCGGAGCCGGTGCTGATCATCCTGCGCAAAGATCCGGCTACCGCTCCTGATAAGATCAAAGACGTCCGCAGATACAACGAACAGGGGACGGACTACTTCGAGATCACCTTTGTCGAGCCCGTCAACGGAAGAGACACCATCACCTACGATAACTTAGGTAAGATCAAAAGTCCAGAACTCGGAGAACCTGACCGTTAACCGGAAAAGTTTGAGATGAGGAAAAAATAAATAGTAACTAAACCAACATGACCATGAACTCAATCGACGAACAGCAAGTAGAAAACAATAGAAAAAATCTCAGTGGCACTGAGGCGGTGGAGAAAATCCGTTCTCTCATTGACAAGGCTGGCTCCTGCTTCTTTGTAACGCGAGCCAACTTCAACGCTTCCCACAAGTCTAGGCCTATGTCCGTCCAAAAAACGGATGACGCGGGCCATGTGTGGTTTCTCAGTGCCAAAGACAGCGTCAAAAATATGGAACTGGAGCATGACAAGAACGTCACCTTGTATTTTCAGGGGTCTTCGTACTCGGATTTTCTTGAGCTCAACGGACGGGCTGTCGTCAGCGACGACCGGGCAAAGATCGAAGAACTTTGGGATCCAACCGTCAAGGCTTGGTTTACCGAGGGGATAGACGATCCAAGGATCTCCGTGATCCAGTTCATTCCGGATACGGGCTATTATTGGGACAACAAGCACGGCAATACCATTGCCGGGATTAAGGTTCTGATAAGTGCCGTATCGGGGAAAACGATGGATGATTCCATCGAGGGAGATCTGGTCCTTTGAGGATCGATTTTCCGAATAGTGGAAGTGCAGCTCAAGCGGGGCTGCACTTTTTTTTGTGCTTATGACCGATTTTTGCAAGAAAAATCGGTTTCAGCTACACGATATTATAAAGCAAGTTTTTGGTTTCGCCTATTTCTGTTTTTCGAGCTTCAAATCAATAAACTCAACCCAGCTGTTGTCTTCCGCCTGCTGAAGCCATTTGCCGATGACGGCTGTGTTGGCTTCATTGATTTTTCCTGAAAACTTTAATCCGTCTCCATTGATCAGAAAATCATCGCCCTCGATTTGGCCTGTCATCGTGCCGCTTTCTCCATTAGCGTTGAAGTAGTTCATTGCTGCTTTTTCGGATGAGCCGTCCAGTCCGACGATCTCAAACGTTTCGCTCTTCTCATCTCCCATCATCACAGCCGCCTTGTGTAGGATGTAGTTGCCGTTAAGGATCAGCTCATAGCTGTCCGTACCCGCCAAGCTCAGGGTACTGTCGCCGGATAGAATTTGCCCGGAAGTCTTCCAAACTCCAAGTAATCTTCGGAAAGAGCTGTTGGCTATTTTAGTCATTTGTCGTTTATGAGGGACATTTCGCAAATGTTTTTTTCGACGGTGATGTTCATGGTTTTTCCATGACGTGCCCGTTAAATCCTAAAGAAAATACCTTTTCGATACAAGAAATAACACAATCCCCACAAGGCAGCCAGTGTAGTCAGAGCCGTGATCAGGGCCAAGCCATGTTCGCCCAAGCCGGTCCAGGCTAGAAAGCCGCCGGTGAAGATTCCCAGCGTCTTGTTAAGCCAGCGGGCAAGAATCTCGGCGAATAGGTATATGAAAATCGAGTTCATCCCCACGATCAGAAAGGGGAAGATGCCTTTGCGGTTGTTTTTCACGTCCACTAGCCAATAGCTGAAAGCCAAGGCAAGCAGTGCCCAGCCTCCGGCGGCAAACGCAAATGCCGTGGTACTGATTCGCTTGATGATCGGTGTGATTCCCGTCCAGTCAAGTCCATAACCTACCACAAGTCCGAGGACTCCGGCGATAACAAAGAGCTTGATCTTCTCATTGTAAGGCTTGGAAGAGAGTAGCAGGTTGCCGCAAATCGCTCCCCAGATCGTGTGCGCGGCCGTCGGGATGCAGTTGATCGCTACCCAGCCGCCGTTGTTGATCTTGCCCATGAGGACTTGATCCATGTAGTTGCCAAAGTTGGTGCCGTGGACGAAGGGCGCTTCGGGGTTGTAAACCCGGTAGAGAATCTCGGTCAGCGCGAGCAAGCCCAGCGAGGTGCCCAGCTGGATCTTCCAACCCTTGTCGATCAGCAGATAGGTAACCAAGACGGTGAAGGAAAGCTGAGTGAGTACGTTCCAAAGCTCGAAGACCAGCTTGCCGGAATAAAGGCAATGCAGGCCAGTGCCAAAGAGGAAAAGCAATAGGCATCGCTTCAAGATGTGGCGCGTCACCTTGCCGCGATCTTCTGAGATGGCCAATCGCTTATTGAGAGAAAAAGGCATCGCTACGCCCACGATAAACATGAAAAAGGGCTGGATCAAATCCCAAAATCGCAATCCATTCCAGTCGTGATGGGTGAATTGGAGGAGAAAAGGATGCAGACTGCTTCCCTCAGGAAAGAGCTCCAGCAAGGCATCATACACATGCGCTGCCTCTGCGACAAGCAAAAACATGGTGAGGCCTCGAAACAAATCCAAAGATACCAGTCTCTGGGTCGGAAGGGGGGTGATCGTCATTCGGTGGTTTTTTGGGGTTAGAGCTAAGATAGCGGTTGAGTCGAGACTTTCTTCCCGAAACAGAGCCTCAGCCATTTCTTCTGAAAAATCAATCTGAGCGCTTGGGTTTTTACTCTTGGATTCCCATTCGTCTCAGGGTATTTTTTGCTTCGGCGAGTTCCTGGCTGAGCCGGTCGACCTTCTCCAGCAGATTAAATATGACATCGATGCCTTCGGGATTGACTTCCAGCTCTTGGTGAAGTCGGATCATTCGTTCGAGATGGGTGACTTTTTCCTCTGGGAGGTATCGGATTTCTTCGACCGTCTGTACTTCGATCAGGCCGAGATCGCTCAGAGAGTCGATAAAGGAAACCTCCACCTGGTAATGGGTGCAGAGTGTTTCGATCAGGATCAGGTTGGTGACAGCCATCTTATCGTAGGTTTTTCAGTTGTTCAAAGAGTTTCTTTTCCTCCGCACTGAGGTTAGTGGGGTTTTTTATAGTGTAGGTGAAGATCAGATCGCCAAACTCCCCCTCTTTTTTGTAAACCGGAAAGCCTTTTCCCTTCAGCCGGACTTTAGTCCCTGCCTGGGTTTCGGGCGGGATCTTGAGTTTCACCTTTCCATCAAAGGTGTCGGCGACGATCTCTCCTCCCAGAATGGCGGTATACAGATCGATCTCCACGTTGGCGTAGAGCCGGTCTCCCTCTCGGTGAAAACCGGTATCGTTTCGGATAGTGAACTTGATGTAGAGATCTCCGTTGGGGCCACCGTTGGCTCCCGGTCCTCCTTTTCCTTTGATCTTGATCGTTTGCCCATCGGCAATCCCCGCGGCGATGGTTAGACGGATTTTCTCCCCGTTGACCGTGACGACTTGCTGGTGGGTTTTGTAGGCGTCGCGGATGTCGAGGTCCAGTTGCGCATGGAAGTCCTGTCCCCGGTACTTGACTGAGCGGCCGCCTTGGCGGAAGCCTCCGGCACTTCCGCCAAACATGGATTCGAAAAAGTCTGAGTAGTCGCTGCCGGAAAAGCCTTCGCCAAAACCGCCTGTATCTTCCCTCGGCCGATAGGTGTAACCCTGACCCGCGCCTGCACCTGCTTTTTCAAATTGCTCGGCGTGCTTCCAGTCTTTGCCATATTTGTCATATTGTTTTCTTTTTTCGGCGTTGCTCAGGACCTCGTTGGCCTCGTTGACCTCTTTGAATTTTTGCTCGGCGGCCTTGTCTCCGGGATTGACATCCGGATGGTACTTTCTAGCCAGTTTGCGGTAGGCTTTTTTTATGTCCGCTTCTGTGGCGTTTTTGTCGATGCCAAGGGTCTGGTAGTAGTCGATAAAATCCATGGTCTTTTCTGAGGTTGCTGGGAGCGAAACGTAAAAAACGGATCTCTTAAATATATGGAATCCAGCGAAGTTAAGCGCCCTGTTGCCCCCGTAAAATCACCGTTTTTCGTGCAAAGGCAGTCGCTTTCTCCGGCCCATCCAGCCCGATCCCACCTGTAGGATTACTCAAAATCGAGTAGGTTCCCGCGTTCGTATATAGATAACTTGAGTCTACGGCCTTCCATAGAGATCGCCACATCCCGGATTTCATCGTGGTGGGGAAACTCCCAATAGCGACCTTCCCATTGATCCAGTCGGATATCTTCCTCCTCGTCCTCCATCAGCCAAAGGTTTCGTTTTTCGTCCGCGCCGTAGATTTCGATCAAATTGTCGATGAGTAGCCGCAGAGAATCGAGTTGAGAAATCTCGAAGTCCTCCGCAATTAGGACTATTCTCCGGTTGGTAATGTAGTTTGTAGTGATTACTTCGATTTTTCCAAACAGTCCGTAAATAGGTTTTTCGGGGTAGCGATAGGAAAAATACTCAGGGTGGTGTGAGCGGGGCACTTCTCTCTCCTCGATTAGAGAATAAGCGGATCCTGGATAGTCCTCTAGGCTAAATGCCAGAAGTTGTTCCAGTTTTTGGTTGAAACTCATGAATAAAAAGTTTAGGTTCAAAACTATTCAAACTTGAATTTAAGGCTTAAATGACTAAAAATCAATGTGCTGATATTTTGCTTTGGCAAAAAAATCCCGCCCAGCAAAGACTGGGACGGGATTTTAATGGGGTTTGGATGATTTAAAACTGAGACTTCAACTGCTCGAGTCTTTGATCAGCTTGAGTATCCACTTGGAAGGAGACTTTTACTTTCTCCCAAGCCATGGTCACAGTGGCGATCTTGTTGTTGTCAGCAGAGATGGTGTAGGTCAGTCTCTCGGTGTTTTCTCCCATCTTCGGTGTTGCTTTTACTGAGGCAGCATCGTCAGCAGCCACTGCTGTTTCATCGATTTTTCCGTCCTTCGTGTATGCATAGACACTTTCAGCTTTCTTGTTCAGGTGGATCGTCCATTCGCCGCTGGCTGCAGGTGTGATGAAGATGGAGTACTTTCCTGCCGGTAGATTTTTGCCGCCCACGCTCACACCAGTACTGAATTCGATGATAGTCTGACCATTCGCTCCGGCTCTCCAGGTCTCACCGTATTTCTGTAGATCACCGAAGATCGTCCGACCTTTCACACCCGGCGAAGAGTAATCGATGCTGATCTTGGTGAAGCCGACTACCTGTGATACCGAGGCAGCTGGGCTTGGAGATGGTGCCTGCAGCTGCGCAAAGGCGGCGAAAGTGGAGGTCAGAACAAGGGCAAAAGCCAAAAGTAAAGATTTGGTGTTTTTCATGGGGTTTGTTTGAAATTGAGTTTAGACAGGAAAGCTAAGAAAACTTTGATGAATTGGGATGCTCATTTGGATAGGAAAGAATAATGCGAGATTTCGACGGGGGCATCGGTTCTGAAACTATACACGGGGCTTAGGAACCTCAACCACGGGTCTTATCTAAACCGTTCAGATGGACAAAAAAAACCGACTGGGATGCTCTCGAGCATTACCCAGCCGGTTTGGAACTTCAATATCCTGAATGCTTATTTTTTCAATTCACTTTTAATGAACGCAACGCTCTGTGGGATTTGCTCTACGGATCGGCTGCTTTCATCCTCGATTACCAGGTATTTGGTTCCCTGCTTTTTGGCTTCCTGGATCAGACCTGCAATGTCGATGTCGCCCGTTCCTAGGACCACATTTGTCTCCACATCACCATGACCATCGGCCGATCCCGGTGTTCCTTTTTTTCGGTCTTTCAGGTGAAGCTGAGGGAATTTGCCGGGATGTGCTTTCATGATCGCCAGCGGGTCACCACCGCCCATCTGCACCCAAAACACATCCATGTTAAACTGAAAGTTTTTGGCGTTTTCAAGCATATAATCCATTGGAGTACCGGATCCGGAATTGGCAAATTCGTAGCCGTGAGGATGATAGGTCAGCGTGATGCCTTCTTTTGCCAACATGGCGCCGGTGGTGTTGAAGAGCTCGGTGGCAGCTTTCATGTCTTCCATGGAGATTGGGCCCTCAGTATGGGGAATCCAGTAGCAGGTGGCGTACTTGGCGCCGTACTTTTTTGCGTCGGCGATGATCCCGGCGGGATCAGATTTGAGCTTGTTGTAGTCAGCGCCGACTCCGACGATCTTTAGCTTGTTCTCCTTGAGGAGTTTGGTGTATTCGGCGTCAGACATGCCATAGCCTCCTCCCCCCTCGAGTGCGGAGATGCCCCAGTCGGAGATTGCTTTGTGGTATTTGACAGGGTCGACCTTCATTTCATTGCGAAGGGAGTAGAGCTGCAGCGCGACTTCCTGGGCGGTGACGGCAAGCGGAGCCGTGAGAAGGAGGATTAAAAACAGGGATTTGAATTTCATAGCTATTGGGTTTGATTGCGTTGGTGTAAGCTATGGATTTTTACGCCTTGAGGAAAGATGTTAGGGGCATTTTCCCTAAATTGACGCGATAGCCCAATACCATGAATTCAAGAAGAAAATTTATCCAAAACACCTCCCTACTAGGATTAGCGATGAGCATTAAACCCGATTTTAGCCTTTTGGCAGCCCAAGATCAGATCCTCGGTCACGGGGATTTCAAGTATAAAGTCGATACCAAATGGGGAAATCTCGACCCGACCAAGGTCCCCGTGGTCAACTGTCACGAGATGGTCATGGACCGGAAAGGCCGGATGATTATGGTGACGGACGAGGCAAAAAACAACGTCATCATCTACGATCAGTCGGGAAAATTATTGAACACTTGGACTTTGGACCTGGGCCGTGCTCATGGACTTTCTCTGGTTGATGAAGGGGATGCCGAATACCTATGGGTGGTGGATAATGGCGGGAAGGTCGTCAAGACCACGCTGGACGGAAAGGTCGTCACGGAAATCCCGTCGCCGCTGACCAACGGGATCTATACCGAGAAGATGGCTTGGGTTCCGACCGAAACGGCTGTGGCACCCAATGGCGACCTTTACATCGCCGACGGCTATGGCTCTCAGTATTTCCTGCAATACGATAAAGACGGCAATTTCATCCGCAAATTCGGAGGGTCGGGCAAAGAAGACGGCCAGTTTAGCACCGCCCACGGGATTGCGATTGACCAGCGCGGAGGCAAGGCACCGACGCTGCTTTGTACATCTAGAGGACACAATTCTTTCAAGCGATTTACGATGGATGGAGAATATATGGAGACCATCTTCCTGCCGGGAGCATTTGTCTGCCGTCCGGTGATCCACGGTGAAAATCTTTACGCGGGAGTTTGTTGGTCCAGACTCAGATACTTGGAGCAAACAGACAATTCCGGCTTTGTCACCATCTTGGACAAAGACAACAAAGTCGTCTCCAACCCAGGCGGAACCGCCCCCGAATACCGCAATGGCGAGCTGCAGCTGATGGTGCAAAAAGAGCCAGTGTTCAAGCACTGCCACGATGTCTGCATCGATCAGGACGAAAATATCTACGTCTGTCAGTGGAATGCAGGAAAGACCTATCCGATCAAGCTGATCAGAAGCTAGCCTTCATGATTCGATATTCTATGTTCGACATTCGATATTTCAATAATGAATCCTGAATATTGAACGTCGAATATAGAAGCAATAACTAATAGTCAACAACTAAACCCGTTTCCCGATGGCACAAGTAACAGTAGGATGGTTTGAAATTCCGGTCAGCGACATGGATCGGGCCATCGCATTTTACGAAAAAGTATTTGACTGCAAGTTGAACAAACAGGTGATGGGTGATTTTCAGATGGCTTGGTTTCCGTTCAGTGAAAATGGGAAAGGTGCCGAAGGGAGTCTGGTGTATCACAAGGAATTCTACGAGCCCAGCGACAAGGCCGGAGCGCTGATCTACTTCTCCTCAGAGGATTGTGAAGTTGAACTGGGACGAGTCGCTGATGCCGGAGGGAAAATTCAGTTTTCTAAAAGGCTTATCGCCCCGGATATTGGTTATATGGGTGTCTTTTTCGATTCCGAAGGAAATCGGATAGCGATTCATTCAAAACAATAGGACGATTTTCGGAGTATAGGGTGTTGGTTAGTTTGTTGTGAAATCACCTAATTTTTCCCAAATGAAGTTTTTTAATACCTCAAGTGATCCGGGTGATCTGGATCAGTTGCAGTATCGGATTGCGGTTCTATTCGTCCTGCTTACGTTGATTTCGATCGTGTTTTTCGGGATTTCGGATTACATGATGGGACTCAGTCCATTTATTGGCAAGGTCCGAGTAGTCTACGGAGCACTATTTCTGGGATGCTTTTACCTGATGGTCAAGAGGAAGCGCTACGAACTGGCCATCAACCTCATGGCCGGGCTGATTTTGGTGTTTTCGATCTTAAATTTTTTCTACAACGACGGTTATCTCGGGCCGACCATCTACAATCTGCTGGTGTATGTCGTGGCAGTCGCGATATTTTTTAAAAAACGACAGAGCATTTTTTGGTTTGCGGCCTCGATGGGCTCCTATTTGGTGGTCTTCTATCTGAGCGTTCGCGGCCTCGTTCCCGTGGTCAGCAACTATGATTCCAAGATGGATTTGTTTTGGGATAATGCCCTCTCGTTGGCTGTCAGTGCCCTTTTTATCTTTATCGGAGTCTATCTGGTGATTGTAAATTACCAAAAGCAACACTATGCGATGCTCGCGCTGAAGCAGGAAAATGAACGCAATCTCTCCGAGCTTACGGCGCTCAACGAAAAAAAGAACCAGCTCATCGCCCTGCTGTCCCATGATCTGCGGAATCCTATCGCGACGTTGAGCAGCTCACTGGAGTTGGCGGAGCAAGATGTCTTGGAGCGCGAAGATTTGGAGGTGATTTTTTCCGGGCTTAAAACTCAGACGTTTCACCTGAACAAGGTGCTGGACAACACCCTCGAGTGGGTGTCGGCTGAGATGGACGATAGGCCTGCCGAACGGGTGTCGGTGAGACTCAGTAGCTTTAATGAGGAGATGCGAAAGACCATCCAAATCCAGGCGTCCCGAAAACGGCAAGAGGTCCAGGCAGTCTTGGAGGGCCCAGATCAGGAGCTTAGCCTAGAAGTCAGCGAGATTCGGATTATCCTCAAAAACCTTTTGGAAAACGCCGTTAAGTTTTCGCCGGTGGGAGCCAAGATTGACTTGATTTTGCTGGTTGGAGAAAGTGACTTACGCTGGGAAGTAAGGAATATCGGAATGCCAATATCCGCCCAAGTTGAGGAGGAACTGTTTGAGTTTAAGGCTAAAACCAGCTATGGAACCAGCGAGGAGAAAGGCTCCGGCATCGGTCTTTCGCTCTGCAAAAAGATCGCGAAAAAGCTGAATATGGATCTCGGATATCAGTTGGTGGACGGTCAAAATGTCTTCTACCTCAACCGAAACCGGGGTTGAAAACAGCTTAAACCAACACCACTCTCAGGCTCTTGGCGCCGTGAGCTCCGATCACGAGGCTTTGCTCGATGTCAGCTGTCTTGGAAGGGCCAGCGATAAATACGCCAAATCCCGACACTGCATCGGCGATCCGATTGTATCCCTGATGCATCGTTTCGACCAGATTTTTCCGATCCAGGACGATCACCAGATGCTCGGTGATAAAGGGCAGCGCACGAAGTCCAAGATTGTCGTCTTCCAGCCAAATTGCTCCGTTTTCAGCCACTCCAAATTGTCCGTCCAGTATCGCAAGTCCGAGATCTTCCAATTCATGCGGATCCTCGGGAAGGGTTAAGGTAGATGCTTCCGGAAAGTGAAAGGAAAGTGAAACTATCTTCGAAAACCCCGCTTTGGGTAGCCATGATTCAAACTCCACCTTGCTCAAGACTTCACCTTTGTTGCCTAAAATAGACTGGATAAAAGTCTCTGTTAATTCTCCCTGAACCCCGAAATCCGGGATTTCGGGAAGCGCTTTTTGCTCGACAGCAATGCCTTTAATTGCCGCTAATATGTTTTCCCGGCTGCTCATGATCGATTTTTTTGATACCACTGCTGGAATGATTCCTTCGGTGTTTCGGGCAGGTTTCTGCCTTTTCCCCAAGCGTTGATCGGATGATATATGAGGCTGTCCGGCAATGCTTTGAGTGCTGCGCGCATCAGGTTCCCGGAGATTTTATAGGCAAGGGGACTTTTGAAGATCCCATTCGCGAGCTTCATCGAAAGGCCTTTTCCCATTTCCCCATGCGTTTTGGTGATTTCCTGTCGCCATTCAAAGAGTTGCTCGTGGATGTTGATCTTCACAGGGCATACATCGGAGCAGCTGCCGCACAGCGTGGAGGCAAATGGCAGCGTGCTGTGTTTTTTCATATCCAATCCTGGAGAGAGGATGGAGCCAATCGGGCCCGGCACGGTGCTGTCGTAGCTGAAGCCGCCACTTCTCCGGTAGATCGGACAGGTATTCATGCAGGCGCCGCAGCGGATGCATTTGAGTGAGTTTTTGAATTTTTCCCGAGCGAGCTGGGCCGTTCGGCCATTGTCGACTAGGATGATGTGGAGCTCCTTTCCAGGAGAAGGGCTTCGGAAGTGGGAGTTGTAATTGGTGACCGGCTGCCCGGTAGCAGATCTGGCGAGCAGTCGGAGGAAAACACCCAGATCTTTTCGTCTCGGGATGATTTTTTCGATGCCCATGGAGGCGATGTGTACATCGGCCAGATGCACGCCCATATCGGCGTTGCCTTCGTTGGTGCAGACAACAAATTCTCCGGTCTCGGCGACGCCGAAATTAACTCCTGTGAGTGCTACTTTGGCTTTTAGAAATTTTTCCCGAAGGTGGAGTCTCGCCGCCTGCGTGAGGTAGGCTGGATCTTCGTTCCCTTTTTCGGTCAGGAGTTTTTCGTGAAAAAGCGCTGAGATTTCCCCCTTCTTCAAGTGGATCGCGGGAAGGACGATATGGCTCGGCGGCTGATGAAGCAGCTGGACGATCCGCTCACCCAAGTCGGTGTCCACGACATCGACGCCGTGCTTTTCCAAAAAAGGATTCAGATGACATTCCTCCGTCAGGATGGATTTGCTCTTTACGATCGCGTTGCAATTCTGCTTTTGCAGGATGTCCAATACGATCTGATTGTGTTCTTCACCGTCTTTGGCCCAATGGACTTGGATGCCGTTTTTCTGGGCATTCCGCTCGAAATCTTCCAGATAGGATCCCAGATTCGCCAAGACATTGTCTTTAATTCCCGACGCAAGATTTCGCAATTCTTCCCATTCAGGGATAGTTTTGCTGATTCGATCCCGCTTGTCGCGGACAAACCACAGCGTTTCGTCGTGCCATTTGGACTTGGCCTGATCTTTCAGAAATTCGGCGGCATTCTCAGGATGACTCATGAGATCGCTTGGTTTAGGATTTCTGCAATGTGAAGAAATTTCAAAGGTTGCTTGTTTCTGGTTGCGATTCCCTGCAAGTGCATGATGCAGGACATGTCGCCTCCCGTCAGGATTTCGGTGTGATGTTGGAGATGATCATCGAGCCGGTCTTTGCCCATCTGGATGGAAAGCGCCTCTTCGGTCACGGCAAAAGTCCCCCCGAAACCGCAGCACTCGTCCGTGCGGTTGAGCTCGACCCACTCCAGCCCCTCGAGATTTTCAAGGAGTCTTCGAGCTTTATTGAAGGGAGTTTGATTCAGTTCGGAGCTGGAGGATAGACGCAATCCCCGCTGCCCGTGACAGGAGGAATGGAACCCGACGCGATGTGGAAACCTTCCGTCGAGCTTTTCGATCTTCAAGATATCGGTGATAAACTCGGTCAGTTCAAACACCTTGTGGTGCAATTCCGCCTGTTCTTTTTCCAGTCCCGGTATCACGGGAGAATGCTCCTTCACATGCAAAACACAACTGCCAGACGGAGCGACTACGTAATCGAAGTCTTTGAAAAGCTCAATAAAATGCTTGGTCGTCCCCACCGTATCGCGCTTGTATCCTGCGTTGGCGAGAGGTTGCCCACAGCAGGTTTGACCCAGTGGGAACGTCACCTTACAGCCCAGCTTCTCGAGCAGCTCCAAGCTCGCGATTCCGACGCTGGGATAGAACTGATCGACGTAGCATGGGATAAATAAGGCAATATGTGGGGAATCGGATTTCATCAGGGCAAGTTAAACTCAGGAGTCCATATTCACCAGCATCGCAGCTCCCAATGCGGATCCATTGGGGAAATCGCTGGGGATGATCTCCATGCCGGGAAGTTTTTTGCGGAGCATTTCGAGGAAGATATAATTGGCGTTGAAGCCGCCGTCCACAAACAGTCGGCTGACTGGAGCTCCGTCCAAGACCAGTCTGATGGAAGCGACCTGGATATCTGTCAGCTCATGTAGGAAGGTGTAATAGGCTTCTGTAAACTCGGGAAAACTTCCCCAGTCACTTTTGTTGGCTTTCTCCAAACCGTAATCAGCAGGTTTTAGATATTGGAAGCCAATCCGCTTTTTGGGCGACTTGCTTACCTTTTCATACATCGCTTCGTCGAACCTCAGTTTTTTATAAGTCCCCAGTGGAAGGTTCCAAAAGGCATACATTTCCTCCACTTGGTGTTTGTGCTCCTCGCCGATAAAAAGACGGGAGATCTTGATCGGCTGACCGGTGATGCTGAGAAACTGAAGGCAATCCTTCGTGAGTTCCGATTCCGAAAGTGCCGTCTTGTTGTACGGGTTGATCGTGATCGCCCAAGTGCCCGTGGAGAGCAGCGCAAAAGGTTCTGTTTCCTGCTTGAGGTAAGGCAGCAGTGCTCCGGACGAGTCGTGCACGCCAATGCCACAGGGAACCGAGCCGAGCTCAGGCTTGGTTTTTAGTAGGGAGTTTCCAGGGAGAATAGGGGGCAGAAGCGCTTCGATTCCCTCATTTTTGACCCAGTCGTGGTAATCCATCTTCTCAAAATCCCAGAGACCTGTGTGGCAGCCGATACTAGTATAATCGGAGACCATCTCTCCCGTGAAAATCAGGCTCAGGAACTGGGGCAGGTGGAGGCAATGACGCACGTTTTTGAAGAATTCCGGCTTGGCATGCTTCAGAAAATAGATCTGAAGACCAGAATTCAACATCGCCAAAGGAGGGGAGGAAGTTCGCTGACAGAAAGCCATCTTTCCGCCGTTTTCGGCGTAGAAACGGTCGAGCAAATCTTCTGGAAAGGGTTTTAAATAATCGTAGAGCGGAGTGACTGGTTCGCCAGCTTCGTCTGTATGAACAAATGATGCTCCGTGACCGGAGAAATTCAGTTTTTTGATCTCAAATTCGGTGGATTTCAGTGCCTCCGAGAAGGTTTCAAGCATCCATTTCCGAAGGGGAAGGATAGGTTCGCTCGGAAACCCATCCTCGTCCGGGATGGCATCCAGGCGGGTGTAGGTACTGTGAACTTCCTTCAGGTTTTCGTCAAAAAGGAAGAATTTTTTATTCGTTTTGCCAATGTCAAAGACAGCGGTAACGGGGATTTTTTGCATTTACAGTTTAAGAATTACGAAGTGTAGGATTTACGATCTACGAATTACGATTTACGAGGGCATGAATAGCGTTGAGGCTTTGGACGCGGGGAAACCTTCCAACTTTATCATCTTGCAGCCTTCCAACCCAATTCTCGAACCTTCCAATTTTCCGATCAAAAAATATTGGACATTGGACATCCAGCATCCCTCACTTTTCAACCCAAACTTTCAATTTCTCAATTTTAGAATTTTCTAATCCTACAAAGACTTCCTGATCGTCATCCGGAAAGGGTTTTTGATCGGAATGCGGTCCTCTGTACCCAATATTTGCTCGGCGATGGTTTTGCCCATGTTTTGGAAATCGGTCGAAATGGTCGTGATGCCGTCTGCCAGGATCTCTTTGAGTGGTGTGTCGTTGTAGGAAATCACGCCAATATCACGGCCCAACCTCAGCATTTGCTCCCTGGATTTTTTTACAATATTTACCAGATCCGACTCCGCCATCACGATGTGGCAGTCGCCTTCGTCAAGCGGTTCGTCATCATCCACACCATCGACAATGAGGTTTTTGAAATCATGGAAAAAGCAGAAACGCTTAAATCCGTCCATTATCTCCATCGGATACAGGTCGCCTTTTGGAAACACCAAGATCAACCGTTGGTATTTTCTCAGATGGGAGATGCCCGACTCCAAGACCTCGAAAATGTCCTTGGAAAAGTCTTGATAAACACCCGGAAACTCATTCTCGTGATCTTTCACTCCCCGGTCGATGATCAACAGCTTGTCCTTTGGGATCCGTTTGATCAGGTCATAGGCAGCTTCAGGATGTCCCGCGTTGTCAAAGAAATGGGGAGCCAACACGTAGTAGTTGTAATTACCCAAGTTTGTCTCCAAGAGATCTTCCAGCACGTTTCGGTTGTAGTGGTGAATCTGGAGATCCACTGATGCCTGCGAACCGAGCGTATCGATGATCGAATAATAGATGATCTTCTTATACGAGCTGAGTTTGTTGAAAAGCAACAACACTTTCAACTTGTGCCCCATATTGGTAGACGAGATGTAAAAGCCCTTGCCGCGGACAGAGGAGATGATTCCTCTGTCCCGCAGCTCGTTGTAGGCTTTTTCCACGGTATCCCTTGAAAGCAAAAAGTCAAAACTGGTCTCATTGATGGAAGGTATGCGGTCTCCAATTTTGAGCTTTCCCTTCTCAATATCTTCCAGGATCAAATTGACCACCTGGAGGTACTTCGGCGTGCGTGATTCCACCGCGATTTTTTCGGATTTGTCAAGAAGCATAGGTTGTTGGGTCTATTGGGTATGGGCACTGTAGGGTAATAGCGAATCGAATCTATCGAGGGAAGGCAGCGGCTAAGCCACCATCCACGTTGAGCATGTTTCCGGTCGTTTTGGTGAGTAGTCCGCCGACGAAGGCAAAAGCCGCATCTGCGATATCACTTGTTTTGACACTTTCTTTAAGCAATGTTCTGTTAGCATAGTACTGAGGAAGGTCTTTTACCTCAATGCCATAGGCTTTCGCCCGGTTTTCGGCCCAGCCACCTTCCCAGATGTTGGAGTTTTCGATCACGGCATCGGGGTTGACCACATTGACCCGGATCTTGTCCTCTGCGAGCTCAGCAGCCATCAGTCTGGACATGTGCATTTGGGCAGCTTTGGCGGTACCATAAGCTACGTTTTTTGCGCCAGCTACCAAGCCGTTTTTACTCACAATATTCACGATATCACCGCCTAAGCCTTGCTGTCTCATCAAAGAAACTCCAGCCTTTGATACGTGGTATTGACCCATCACGAGGATGTCATTCAGCCGATTCCAGTCCTGATCGGTGTGGTCTTCGAAAGATTTAGAGATCGAAATCCCGGCGTTGTTGACGACGATGTCAATCCCGCCAAACTTGAGGCAAGTTGCTTCCATGGCTTTTGCCAAAGTAGCAGTATCGGTGACGTCCAACTGAACCCCAAGGACGGCATCCTTGCCATATTTTTTCTCGAACTCAGCCACAGCTCCGTCCAATCTGGACTGATCAATGTCTGTCAGTACCACGCAAGCACCTTCCTGCACATATCTCTCGGCAATGCCTTTGCCGATGCCTCCGGCACTTCCGGTGACCAGGGCAATCTTGCGGGAAAGCGGTTTTTCTTTTGGCATACGGGAAAGCTTCGCTTCCTCCAGCAACCAATATTCGATGTCAAAAGCTTCCTGAAGCGGCAGGGAAACGTATTCGGAAACTGCCTCAGCGCCACGCATTACATTGATGGCGTTGATGTAGAATTCTGAAGCTACCCGGCTGGTTTGCTTGTCTTTGGCGTAGCTGAAAAGTCCAACCCCCGGCCACAGGATCACGACCGGATTCGGATCGCGCATCGCAGGACTGTTCGGGTGTTTGTGGGTTTCGTAGTAGTCGGCATACATCTCCCGGTAAGACTGGAATGCTGCACCGATCTTTTCTTTCAATCCGTTCACATCGCTTAGATCCGCGTCTGATGCCAAATCAAGGACGAGTGGGCTGATCTTGGTTCTCAAAAAGTGATCCGGGCAGCTGGTGCCCATAGGAGCTAGTTTGCTCAGGTCGTGGCTGTTGATGAACTGAAGGACGGTGTCGCTGTCGCTGAACGTGCCGACCATTCTTTTCTCAGAAGAAGCCAAGCCTCTCAAGATCGGAGCCAATTTGGCTGCTTGGGATTTTCGTTGTTCCGGTGCCAAAGAAGAGACTTTTTCCCCTCCGAAAACCGGTCTTTTCTTTCCGTAGTTGTCTGCCAGATAAGCGGAAGCAGCTTCGATGACTTCCAAGCTGTTCATGTAGCATTCGTAAGCGGTATCTCCCCAGGTGAAAAGCCCGTGGCCACCGAGCATGATGCCTCGGATTCCGGGGTTTTTGTCAAGGGCTTCTTTCAGCTGAAGACCGAGGTCAAAGCCTGGACGCTGCCAAGGAACCCAAGCGATCGCCCCTTTCCATAGGTCTTGGGTGATTTTTTCTCCGTCTTTGGAAGCTGCAATTGCAATCGCAGCATCTGGGTGAAGGTGATCAATGTGCTTGAATGGCAAGAAACCATGAAGGGGCGTGTCAATGGAAGGTGCCTTGGAAGCCAGATCGTAGATGCAGTGGTTGAACAGTTCGACCATTTCATCTTCGAACTCGATGCCGCGGTAGATGCCTTTTAAAGAACGGAGTTTGTCGACATACAGCCCAGCCAATCCTGAACGGGTCATGGTGCCGATATCTCCGCCGGATCCTTTGATCCACATCACTTCCACCGGCTCCTTAGTAAGTGGATCCAGTTCGGTTGTCTTGCAGGAGGTATTTCCTCCGCCATAATTGGTAATCCTCAGATCTGCGCCGAGGATATTAGAACGATAAATCAAAAGATCGACTTCATTGCCTTCCAATTTGGCAGCTTTAGCGTCGTCCCAGAGGTAGCTTACGTATTTGAAACTCATAATCGGTATATCCATAATTAAAACAGGTCTATAGTATTAGGATGAATTTCTCAGAAATCAACCCAATACGTATCCTGTAGTGTCTTGAGTGATAATTTTTTTTAGATATTTTTTTCTTTATTCAGGGAAACAGAATTCTGAAATCAGAAGTCTGCGTCGGAATAATCGCCCTGAAATTAAGGGTTTCCAAAATAAACATGAGGCAATCTGCCAAAAATGATTCGGACAGGGCAGGACAGGGCAGGTAAGTCAATTTCTTTAATTCAACTTAAAATAATCCCAAATGGCCAATAGGTTTTTTAAAAAAATAGTAGGTGGAACGAATGAATACGAAAGGACTCCCGTGCCAGCCGCCAGCCTCAAAGGAAACCGAAGTTTTCTCGGTATGTATGCAGGAGAACACACCGCCGGGACGGAGTTTGTCATCGGGCCGCTTTTTGTAGCCCATGGAGTCACGGCAGGGGATTTGGTTTTGGGCTTACTTGTCGGGAATCTGTTGGCGGTGCTGAGCTGGGCGCTGATCACGGCACCGATTGCCACGGCCAAGCGCATGACATTGTATTATCAACTGGAGCGAATCGCCGGCAAAAACGTCGTCCGCTGGTACAATCTGGTCAATGCGCTGATGTTCTGCTTTCTGGCAGGATCGATGATAGCGGTGTCGGCGACTGCAGTGGGGATTCCTTTTAATCTGGAGATGCCGACTTTGACCGATTGGTTTCCAAGGACTCCGGGCTGGATTGTGACCGTCCTTTTGTTGGGAGCTGTGGTGACACTGGTGGCCATCCAAGGATACAATCAGGTGTCCAAGTTTGCCAATGTGATGTCGCCATGGATGATTCTGATATTCTTCGCGGCGGCGATTGTCGGACTGGCAGAGCTGGGTGTAGGTTCTGCCGAAAGCCTCATCAGCGTAGCTCAGGAAGTGATTTGGAATGGTGTCCCCTTACCTGGGATGTCCAAGTTTTCGATCTGGCATGTGATCTTTTTTTCCTGGTTTTGTAATATGGCGATGCACATTGGGATGTCTGACTTGACGATTCTCCGCTATGCTAAGTCCTGGACGTCGGGTTTTGCGGTGTTTGCGGGAGTCTATCTGGGACATTTTGTGGCCTGGATCGCATCGGGCATTTTGTACGCAGTGTTTCTGCAGGCAAATACCGGGTCCCAGGAGTTTGCGCCTGGGCCGATTGCCTATCAGACCTTGGGGATCGCCGGAGCGGTTTGCGTGGTGGTGGCAGGATGGACGACTGCCAATCCGACGATTTATCGGGCTGGATTGGCATTGCAGGGGATTTTTCCAAAAGTCCAAACTTGGAAGATCACTGCAATCGTCGGTGGGATTACCAGTTTGGCGGCTTGTTTTCCAGCTTTGGTCATGAAGCTGCTGGATTTTGTGGCCTTGTATGGATTGCTGCTCATGCCGATGGGCGCGGTGATCTTTGCCGATTTTTACTTTTCAGAGAAATTGGGCTTTCGATCCGAAGCGGCATTGAATTCCAAATCTAACTTTAGTCTTCCAGCCTTGCTGAGTTGGGTACTGACCTTGATTTTCTGCCTCGGTTTGAATTATTTCTACGGAATAGAAATCTTCTTCCTCGGCCTGCCGGGTTGGTTCGTTGCCGTCGCTATTTTCGTGATTCTTTCCAAAGTGAAGTACCCGCTTGCTAAATCCCTTGCCGCATGAAAAGTTTACTCAAACTCCTTTCACTCGTAGGCTTGGTCCTGTCGATTGTGCCTCCGGTGATGCTTTTTCTGGGAAAGATGGAGATGGACTCTATGAAACTTTGGATGGGTGCCGGGATGGTGGTATGGATGGTGACGGCGCCGTTTTGGATAAATAAAAGCAGTCAGCAGTCTCATTAGGCAGTTGGCAGAAGCGGCTAGCTTTGCCTCGTTATGCTACAAATCGACGTTCTATGGACAAAAAACATTGTCCAATCACTCAATAACCATTAACCTATGTCAACCGATTTTCATCAAAAATCCGTTTCTCTTTTTTCTGAACAACTTGTAGATAAAGGAATCGATCTTAATCAGCTTGTTTCCCAGGTCTCCGGATTCCAGATCGCTGTGCCCAGCTGGGCGCTGGGGGCAGGGGGGACACGTTTTGGCCGGTTTTCGATCGGCGGCGAACCCCGAAATCTGGAAGAAAAGCTGGACGATATCGGACTTTTGGCGAAGCTGTCCAAGCGGACCGATGCAGTTTCTTTACATATTCCCTGGGATATTCCCCAAGACGTACAGGCCATCCGGGATAAAGCCTCCAATCTCGGGATCAGCTTCGATGCGATGAACAGCAACACGTTTCAGGACTACGGGCAGCCGCTATCCTACAAGATGGGTTCGCTGAGCAATGCGAATGCAGCCATTCGAAAGCAGGCTGTGGAGCATAATCTTCAGGTGATCGAGATCGGAAAAACCTTGGGCAGCAAAGGGCTGACCGTCTGGTTGGCCGATGGAAGTAATTTCCCGGGACAGGCGCACTTCCGAAATGCGCTTCAGGGAACCACTGAATCCCTGCAGGAAATCTATGCCGGAATGCCCGAAGACTGGAAACTGTTGCTGGAGTACAAGCCCTACGAACCGAACTTTTACCATACCGTGATTCCCGATTGGGGTACGTCGGCTCTGATTTGCCGCCAGCTCGGAGAACGCGCTAAGGTGCTGGTAGATCTCGGCCATCACCTGCCCAATACGAACATCGAGCAGATTGTGGCTACGCTGATGCATCAGGATATGCTGGCGGGATTTCACTTCAATGACAGCAAGTTTGGGGACGATGACCTAAGCACGGGTAGCATCAAGCCGTATCAGTTGTTCTTGATCTTCTGTGAACTGATCGGTGGAGCAATGGACGGAGCACAGGCTTGGGAGAGTATTTCTTGGATGATCGACGCAAGTCACAATACCAAAGATCCTATCGAAGACCTGATTCAGGCATTGGAGTCGATCTCACAGGCTTATGCCAAAGCACTTTTGGTGGACCGCGTCAAGCTTACTCAGTGTCAACTTGATGGCGATGTGGTCTTAGCCCAGGAGATCCTCCAAGATGCTTTTCTCACGGATGTCAGAGCTTTGGTACGGGAAGCAAGAATCCAGAGCGGAGGAGAAGCTGATCCGTTGGCTTTCTATCGAAAAGAAAAAATCCGCGAAAAGCTGATTGCCAAGCGCGGGAAAAATGCGCAGGCAAGCGGACTGTAATATTAAGCTCTTCTCATCAACTTCATAAATTCAGCTTAATTCATGAAGTCAACTTCACAATTCCATTGAATTTGTGAGGTTGACTCTTTTTTGACGTGCAAATCCAATGGATTCGGACTTTTGACGGGATTGGTTTAACTTCCTTTTTTCCCAAACCCAAAAGACCGTATGAAAAACACCTATTGGCTGGCAATCTTCGCTGTCGCCGCGTGCTCCAGTCCCAAAACTCAGGAGGAAACACCCGCTCAATTTCAAACCATCGGTTCGATTGATCGTCTCGATTCGGCGATCAATGTGCTGATTCCAGCCGATGCCCAAATCGAAGTCTTGGCTTCAGGATTTGAATGGGCCGAAGGGCCGCTTTGGTTGGAAGATCAACAAGCCTTGATTTTCACAGATGTGCCGACCAACAAAATCTGGAAATGGACGGAGCAAGATAGTTTGAGTTTGTACCTGGAGCCATCCGGCTACCTCGGAGATCGCACCGACAAGCGCGAACCTGGAGCGAATGGTTTGGCTTTAGACCCTGCGGGAAATCTCATACTTTGCCAGCATGGAGAGCGGCAAATCGGGAAGATGCTCTCGCCTACCAATTCCCCAAAAGCAGAATATGAAGCCCTGGCAACGGGCTACGAAGGCAAGCGGTTCAACAGTCCCAATGACTTGGTGTTTAATTCCAAAGGGCAACTCTTTTTTACCGATCCGCCCTATGGCATGGACCCTTGGGATGAGAAGGAATTGGGTTTTCAGGGAGTTTATCGCCTGGATGCGGAGGGGAAAGTGAATCTGCTGGTGGATTCGCTGAGCCGGCCAAACGGCATCGCGCTGAGTCCGGACGAGAAGATTCTATATATTGCCCAGTCTGATCCCGAGAAAGCCAGATACTATGCATTTGATCTGGATGAGGCAGGCCAAGTCATCTCGGGCAAAGTGCTGCTGGATGTCACGGCTTTGCAAAGCGAAAGCAAAAAAGGGCTTCCGGATGGGCTGAAGGTTCATTCTTCCGGAGTGTTGTTTGCAACTGGCCCCGGGGGAGTCTTGGTGATCAGTCCGGAGGGGGCACTTCTCGGGTCGGTCTTGACGGAAAACGGAACTGCAAATTGCGGCTTTGATACTGGAGAGAATTATCTCTACATGACAGCTGATGCGTATTTGATGCGGGTGAAGCTGAGGTAGTGCTGGTTTGTGGATAAGTCTGAAAAATAGGTGCAAAACCTGTTCGTTTACATTAAATTCTGTGGGGAAAAATTGTGGGAAAATAAGCTTTTGAAAACTTGAAATTGGACGAAATAGAGCGCAACTTTAAATCATCAAGTAAGAGATAAAAGGCCGAAAGTAAGATTTCGGATCTAGTTTGAAAGTTTGAGATCGGGCACAAAGGGGGATTCATCATCGGATGGATTTCTGAGACGGGCAACCGCAGAAGTGCAACAAAACGATGAGTTGATCGAAGGTTCCCCCGGGAATCCAAAAATGATCTGACAGAAAGGACTCCAAGCGCAAGCCGGGAGTTGAAAGAGGTAACTCCAGAAGCGTCAAAAAGATCTGATCGACGCGCCGATTCCTTCGGGAAAAAGCAATCGTGCACAAAGGAAGGTCTGCTTCACGGCAGGCATTTGCAACGGGCAACCGCAGAAGTGCAAAAACAGATCGGCCCAAAAAGAGGATGCCTCCGGGTATTTTCGGATAGCCAGACACAAAGGGGCTTTCGGCAACGAAAGTCTGAGACGGGAAACCGCAGAAAGGTCGATAGGCGATTCAACGTGGGACATGTCCTTTCGGGGACTGACTTGAAAAACGAGATTTCAACCCGGGCAACTGAAGCGAGTCTTTGAACTGTAGCTTGGATTGAGTTGGAGGCTATGGTTTCCAGTTCATTAAATGGGAAGCTTTCGTTAAGAGATGCTTCCCATTTCTGTTTTTCGGCCTCAGTGACAGCTGGAAATATTGGGTCGATACTCAATCTTGTTGGAATTTTTTTCCGGAAAGTTATTCTTGCAGTTGCCGTATTTCGTCGCTTCGGAGGTAATTTCTTCAATATCATCAGGCCTTGGAACCAGCCCCTTCTTTCCTCAGTTAGTCTTATGCGACCTGGCAGGTCTGCTGCCCGAATATCAAGGACAGGAGGTTATCTTTGCTGGAGATTTTTTACAGAAGATGACGATTTATGGATCAGCAAATTCTCAGCCCTCAAATCAAAAAAGTGCTTCCCATTATCCTGGCGACGGCAATTTTTATGCAGATGCTGGACTCCACCATCCTGAATACTTCCCTGCCGGCTATCGCCAAGGATCTCGGCGAGTCTCCGCTCGACATGCAGAATGCCATCATCAGCTACGTGTTGACCTTGGCTTTGCTGATGCCGATCAGCGGTTTTCTGGCGGATAAATTTGGTACCAAAAAGACCTTCATCGCTGCTTTGTTTCTGTTTGCCTTGGGCTCGCTGTTTTGCTCACTCTCCCAAGATCTCACCCAGTTGGTATTTTCCCGAGTCTTGCAGGGTATTGGCGGCAGTTTGATGACCCCCGTCGGTAGACTGACGCTGCTCAAGACCTATCCCAAAAACGAGTTGGTGCAGGCGATGAACTTTGCCATCATACCGGCGTTGATCGGGCCTGTTTTGGGGCCTTTGGTGGGAGGCTACATGGTGGATTATCTCACCTGGCATTGGATTTTTCTGATCAATCTGCCGATTGCACTGATTGGGATTTTGCTCAGCATCAAGTATATGCCCGATTTCCGTTCTGAGGTTCTGGATTTTGATCTAAAGGGGTTTCTGATCTTTGCAGCCGCTTCCTTTTTGCTGTCTGTTTCGCTCGAGCTGCTCGGCAATACGGTTCATGTGACGCCTATTTTGTTCGCTCTGGTCCTGGGATTTTTGATGCTGTACTTCTACTATCGACATGCCCGACGGGAGGAAAACCCGATTTTTCCGCTGGGTCTTTTCCAGGTTCGCACCTTTCGGGTGGGTATCTTGGGAAATCTGGCGACGCGCCTTGGGATCAGCTCTGTGCCCTTGCTGCTGCCCCTGATGATCCAGATCGCCTACGGAGAGTCGGCTGTGACCTCAGGCTGGATCGTGGCGCCGATGGCCTTGACTGCGATGTTTGGCAAATCGGTCGTGATCGGGATTCTTGACAGGTTTGGCTATCGAAATACGCTGATGGCGAATACGTTTATGATCGGATTCTTGATCTGTACCTTGGCTTTGCCGGGGATCAATGATTCCATATTTTGGCATCTGCCGATTATTGCTTTGCTGGGATTTTTCAATTCCATCCAGTTCACCTCGATGAATTCCATCTCGCTTGCCGACCTGAGGAATTACCAAGCCAGCAGCGGTAATTCACTGATTTCGGTCAATCAGCAGTTGGCGATCGGTTTTGGAGTTGCTTTTGGGTTGATTGTGCTGAAGCTCTTTGAAGGAGACGTGAGACTGATCCAAAATGAAGTCCACAATGCCTTTCGCTACACCTTCTTGGTCATCGGTAGTTTGACCATCCTTTCCGGTTTGGTGTTCCGACGACTTCACTTTCGGGACGGGGATAATCTGAAGGTTCAGGGCTAAGTCCGGTTCTTTAACAATCAGATTCGCTGTAGTACTTGCGCTCCAATCCATCGCTTTTTCGATGAAAAATACGAGAGGCAGAACGAACCTGAACGGCTAAACTGGAATTGTAGGAAGCGCCCAAGGCGTTCGGTATTCTGGTAGGATCAAGGCATTCGCAGCTGCGTTCCCGACAAATTGTCGACTGGGATCATCCCAGATCAACTCCTCCGCACCCACTCTGGCTGCTATATTGGGGATATGCGCGTGGAGTGCAGCTATTCTTCCGGCTTCTGGCGGACAGTTGGGCTGATCCCGGCTTTTGATGCATGCTACAAAATTGGCCACGTGGAGATTGTGGGATTCGGTAGTGCCTTCGAGTTTCTTAGCTTCGATTTTATTGGCTTTCGTGGTTGGGTCCAGTTCCGGATAGATTTCGTATCCGTTGCGGTTCACGACCAGCGTGCCTTGATCACCGACATACGCTATTCCGTAGGGTTTTCCATATGGGCCGGTCTGTAGGCCTCCGTTCATGTCGTAGTTGATCAGAAAGTCCTTTTTGGGATAGAGCACATTCATCGTGTCAAAGGTGTCCCGATCCCGGCCTTCCTTATCTGCATTGCGGGCATAGGTCAATACACGCGACGGAGCCGCGGGCTCTTCCTCTACCCAAATGGCCATATCCAACAAATGGACTCCCCAGTCCGACATCAAGCCGCCTCCGTAGTCCCAGAAATGTCTCCAACTGCCATGAAACCGGTTTGGGTTGAAAGCTCTGGACGGAGCGGGGCCAAGCCAAAAATCGTAGTCCACACCCACAGGAACCGGCGTCTCCGGCACAATCATATTACCGAGGCCGTAGTTGAAGTTAGACCAGATGTTGACTTTTCGGATTTTCCCCAACGCTCCGCTTTGCACCAAGTCCCTCGCTTCGATAAATCCCCGGCCTGCCCGCTGCTGCTGGCCCACTTGCATGATGCGGTTGTATTTTGCGGCAGCCTGAGCCATCAGGTCGCATTCTCCGATGGAATTTGCCATGGGCTTTTCCACATAGACATCCTTTCCGACTTGGCAGGCTGCCACAGCGATCAGGCAATGCCAATGATCCGGCGTGCCGACGATGACGGCGTCGAGCTCTTTTAATTCAAGCAGTTTCCTAAAGTCTGTAAATCTTTGAGGCTTCTTTCCAGTTGCCGTCTCCACCTCGGCGATTCGCTTGTCCAAGATATTTTGGTCCACATCGCAGATCGCCACACATTCCACTTCCGGAAGCGCCAGGTGATGACGAAGGATGCTGAATCCCATATTGTTGCAGCCTACCAATGCCACCCTGACTTGATCGCTGGAGGAGATTTTTTGACGGGCTTGGATCAGACTTGGGCTCAGCCAAAGCCCTCCAGCGAATAGCGTGGAGGATTTTAGGAAATTTCTTCGGTTGTGCATGGTTGTTTTGGGCTGGGAAACTCGGTGTGAACTGAAGATAGGGTTTTCCGGTCTTTTTGGAGGAATCAAAGCAGAAGAATTGCTTCGGGTTTCTGATTTTAAGTTACTTTGGATTATGAAATTTTCACTTTCCATTACCCAAGCTCTGTTCATCTGCCTGGCTCTTTTATCCTGTGGTGAAAGCGATTCGGGTGAAAGTCCCGAGGCAAAACCCAACGTCATTTTTATCCTCGCCGATGACTTGGGCTACGGGGATTTAGGTTTTTTGGGGCAGCAGTACATCGAGACGCCCAACATTGACCGCCTCGCAAAGGAGGGAATGGTGTTTACCCGGCACTATTCCGGTTCGCCGGTCTGCGCCCCATCCCGGTCAGCGCTGCTGACCGGACTACACACGGGGCATACTCCGATCCGGGGCAATTCTGAAGTGCAGCCCGAGGGACAACTGCCCATGACAGATTCAGTTCAGACCATCAGCAAGATCTTTCAACAGGCGGGCTACGTCACCGGTGCTTTTGGGAAGTGGGGCTTGGGGATGAACGGAACTTCCGGCGAGCCGATCCATCAGGGTTTCGGGCAATTCTACGGATACCTGTGTCAGCGCTATGCGCACCGGTACTATCCCGCCTATCTTTGGGAAAACGGCCAAAAAGTGCCTATGCCGGGCAACGATTGGACACAAAGAACCACCTATGCGCCAGATGTGATCCAAGAGAAAACGCTGGAATTTATCGAGCAGAACAAGGAAAAGCCCTTCTTTCTCTTTATGCCGATCGTGACGCCACATGCTGAATTGGCGGCGCCGGATGATGAAATTTTGCAAAAGTATAAAACCAAATTCGGAGATGAAAAGCCTCACGTAGCACCTCCAGGCGGGGATTATGGCCCCGACATGAAGATCTCAGCCTATCAATCACATCCGAATCCGCATGCTGCTTTTGCGGCGATGGTAGAGCGGATCGATGTGTATGTGGGTGAAGTGTTGGGGAAATTGGAGGAGCTTGGACTTGCTGAAAATACGATCATCGTCTTTACTTCCGACAACGGCGCCCATCGGGAAGGAGGGGCAGATCCTGACTTCTTCGACTCCAATGGGTCCTTCCGTGGCTACAAAAGAGACCTCTACGAGGGCGGCGTTCATGTGCCGATGATCGTAAAGTGGCCAGGCAAAGTGAAGGCCGGAAGCAGCTCGGACCACGTCTCTGCGTTTTGGGACTGGTTGCCGACTTTCGCCGATATTCTTGGGGAGAAAGCACCTGCCGGCATCGACGGAGTTTCGTTTTTGCCAAGCCTTGTTGGAGAAAAAAAACAAACCGAGCATGAGTACCTCTACTGGGAATTTCACGAGTTGGGCGGACGGCAGGCAGTCCTCAAAGACAACTGGAAGCTCGTCAAGTATCAGGTGACAGACTCGACCAAGATCACATTGGAGCTTTTTAATCTCGCTGATGATCCAAGCGAGCAGACGGACTTGGCTGCGCAAAATCCTGAAAAAGTAAGCGAATTGGATTCTCTGATCAGGAAGTCACACCTGCCAAATCCGGTGTTTGGTCTGTTTGATAACTAAAAAACGGGAGCCTGTGGCCCCCGTTCCCTTACCCAATCATTTACTTATTACCCTATAAGTAGGATGAAATTATTTCTTCTTCAAGTCCAAACTGTCCTTGTCTGACCTGCTTTTCATTCTTTTCCAATCCAGCGCTACAATAGCCCAATCGTCAGTTTGATCAGAGAACTCATGAATAACTTCAAATCCGACTCGCTGATGGGCTTTGATCGAACGGACGTTGGATACCGCAATCTCTGTGATTGCAAAGTCAAAACGCTTGGAAAAAATCTCCCCGTAAGCCGCATACATTCTGTCAAAAATCCCCTGACCCCGGTAGCTTTTGTCCACGCAGATTTGTCCGATCACGAGATACTCGAGTGATGAAACTGGCTTTCCACCAAAATTGAGCCCGTCAAATTGGTTAAACATTGGCACGAGTACCGGGACCAACGCTTTGGAGGCTTTGGTCATGGCCAAGATATAGCCCACGACCTGCTCGCCGTCTTTCGCAATCAGATGCGGCGCTATCGCATTCATCTCGGCCAGCTGCTCAAAACTGTGGTTGACCGTAACGAAACCCTGCTCTGATTTTTCGGCTGCTGTGATGTTTTTTGGCAGATTGCTACGCTGAAGGCTTAGGATGCCTTCCAGTTCCTCGGGAGATTCGGCAGGTTTGAAGTGAATCATGGGTTTGAATTTTTGCGAAATCTAGCCGAAAAAAGAATGTTTTCCCACGCTTTTTCCACTCAGCAGCCTTCTGTCACAAGCCTTTCAGATTCATGCCAAATTTGCTTAGTTTTAGCAGTCAAGCTCAGTAACCATGAAATTCAACCAGTACTACTTCGGACTTTGGTTCTTACTATTTGGACTATTTACCTATTGGCAATTCAACGATCCGGATCCGGAAGTTTGGATCAGCATTTATGGAGTCGCCATGGTGTTTTGTCTTTTTGGCATGCGGGGGATTTTCCCAAAAATCCCGCTGACACTCGTTGTGGTTTTATGCCTGCTTGGTGCTGTTTATTTCTTTCCCGGAGGAGTAGGAGAGTGGGTTTCCCAGGAATGGGCACAAAAAGACTTGACCATGAAAACGCAGCAAATGGAGGAAAACCGTGAGACTTTCGGCTTGTTGACCATTGCGCTCGTATTGAGTCCTGCCCTGTATAAGGCCTGGAAAAAATAGTGTGATCATCCTATTGAAGCCACTTTGGTAAGATGAATAACGCTACAGTCGACCGTCGACTTTATCTAACGAAAACAATTGATTACCTCGCTGCTAGCCGATCGGTTGGTGGTATTACAAATTAACATCCAACACAAACCCATTAACCTAATGAAGACAATCTTTCTATTTCTACTCGCCATGACAATTGGTTTAGGGGCATTTGCCCAGACGCCTGACCTCTCCAAATCCAAGTACTTCGAAATGCGCAAGTATTACGCGCATGAGGGTAAACTGCCTGACCTGCTCAAGCGTTTTCAGGATCACACCATGAAGCTTTTTGAAAAAGCCGGGATGGTAAATATCATTTATCTCGTCCCTGATGAGAATACGGACAATTCCATGTCCTACATCTTGGGTTATCCCGACGCGGCCTCCCGCGACAAGATGTGGGAGAGCTTCATGAATGATCCCGAGTGGAAAAAGGCGTATGAAGCCTCCCATGTCAATGGGCCCTTAGTTGCCAAAGTCGAATCGACCTTTATGGTCTTGGCTCCCGAACTGAACGACACGCCGATTCCGACCGGTAGCGGCATCTTTCAGCTCAGAACGTATCATTGCTTTCCCGGTAAGATCGAAAATATCCAAGCCCGTTTCCGGGATCATACCCGTGACTTGTTTGCGAAGCAAGGGCTAAAAAACTACCCCTATTTCCTGACTGTCGAAAAAGACGGAGCGCAGCCAAAGTTGGTTTACCTCTTGGGACATGACAATAAAGATGCGTTCAACGCCGCTTTTGATGCCTTCAGAGTAGATCCTGATTGGGTGAAAGCGAGAGACGCTTCCGAAGAATCGGGCAAGATCGTAGAGAAAGTCGACGCGGTTTTCTTCAAGTCGCTGCCTTACTCACCGATTAAATAGAAGTTAGACAGTCCGATAAATTTGGCGTCCAACATGCTATTTTCATCCGTAGAAGAATTGAGTTGATAATTGTCACCTTGAGTCGTCAACCGGAGATTTTGAAAAACCCCTCAAAAGTCAAGTGCTTTTGAGGGGTTTTCTTTTAGATCAATTCTCAATCAGCTGATGATACCTTGCCATGTAGTAAGGCAACAGATAGAAGGTACCTTCCTGCTCGGCATCTCCACCGCCGACCTCCCGAAATTGAAGGTCAAAGCCGTCACGGTCCTGACGCACATGCCCACGCTCATCGACAGGCACGGCGAAGGTGTCGTATCGCCAGCCTTTTCCGGCGCTTTGTCCCGGTGTCGGGTCAAACTCGACGTCCAGTCGGTGGGTGTTGTCCATCTCGTAGCCGATCATATCCAGCGGCACACGTTCCAGCATTTCGATGATGTCATCGCGTTTGGCGTCCCAAGTACTGTATAATTTCGCTCTTTGAGGAGCATATAGCTTGTTTTCGGGAAATACGACGGCTGGATCGAATACGCCTTCCTTGGTTTTTTGCGCAAACTTCTCCGCCAACGCTCCATAGATGGCGTTCCAAAATGCATTCTTTTGCTTGCTGATGTGGAGCCAAGTGTACTCCAACGATTCGCGGTACATCAGCAAAAGCTCGGGATCCTTTTCGTAATTGATCAAGCCATAAAAGCTCATCAGCGAAAGGTTGTTGTCCCATGGTACGACGTTGTCCGGAGGGAAAAATTCCTTGGCATGCATCGCATTGATGTGGTAGTTGTATTTGTCACGAAGCATCTTGGCCGTCTCCTCATACTTGGCATCTCCGGTCACGTGACTTGCCACGTTGAGAAAGGACAGCATCATCATCGAGTTGAGTCCTCGCTGGTCCCAGCCCCAAAAGGAAGCCATGTATTCAGGCGAGAAATTCCCCCAACGGGTAGACTGCCCGTCATGATCCCGGAGCATGAAACCATTTCGAATCAGGTGATCCGTGATATCCGCCACCACGTCGCGGACCATCGCTTTTTCTTCCTCCGTCTTGGCAACCAAGTCGTAATAAATCGCATAAAAGAAGAAATGCCCGGCCAGTTCATCCGAGCTGGTGTCGCATTTCCACATGTATTTTCCGTCTTCGCTGGTCGGGAAACGCGGGTAGATATCCTTCCAGAAAGGGTCAGAGAGCTGATGTCTCTGGTTGTACTCACGGCTGTACTGCTCGTTGACCGGCTCGCGATAGTCGATCGGGATGATTACCCTGGCGGGAAAGCCTGGTTCGTGCGTGATGTCCACCAGCCATTTGCAGGCGACCAAACTTCGGTCCGCCAGCTCCTTGGCTTCGGCATCGCCGGTCACCGCGTAGCGGAAAGCCTGAGCGGCGCCATACATAGACGTGTACATGCCGTCATTGTCCGAAATGCCCAGCTCATAGGAATCCTTGTCGAACGGGACCATCAGGTTATTGGGAGCGACGAAGCCCATTCTTACATGGCGGTCCTCGGTTAGCTTGGTGAAAAAGGCCGCTTTCTCTTCGTATGTCATCTGAACGGACGCGATCTGGCTAATGCCTTTATTCGTCGCGATCCATGCGGTTCCGGATTTATCGACCGCGATATCATTGACGAAGTCGTCCGGCATCCAGCGGCGGCTAAACCGGTAAAAGAAATAGTCGCCTTCCACCCGTATCGCTCCTTTTTCTGTGCCAAACCAGATTTCTCCGTTTGGCCCGGCGGCCGCGCTGGTGAAGTGGTTGTAAGGAAGGCCTTCCGCTCCGGTAAAGAGTTTCCATTGTCCACCCTCCAATCTTCCGACGCCTTGTTTTGCGCCAAACCAAAGGTTGTCCTTGCTGTCCACCACCAACGCTGCCACGTCTTGAGGTGACCAACTGTATTTATTGTCTGAAGGAAGTACAGTCTCCCAGCTGTTTCCTGCAGTGCTGCGGTACAGCCCGTTTTCGGTGCCGATCCATTGTGTGCCGAGGTGATCGACCGCCGAGAGGACTTTGCCGGAACCCGCGGGAAGGTTTTTCTCAGGATAGGCTTTTGCTTCGATCTTATTTTGGGAAGGGGTCCATTTTTCATCTTTTAATTCGAAAGAAATGCCTTGAGCCTGAGCTGTCGGAATCCCAGCGATGACTTGAATTCGGTCGATGGCTTCGGCTGGCAGACCTTGCTTTTCCGCATGGATGGTTGCGACATCCTGTGGAAAGGTTTTTTCCTTTTGAGGGAAAGTAAAAGCTGAGCCAGCCAAGAGTATAAAAGCTGCAATGGTTAATTTCATTCGGTAGTGGTTTGAGCGTTTCGATTAAACAGTGACGGAATTGGTAGATTTCCGTCGCTCTGGACAGGTCTTTACAATCGTCGGACTATATACCCGAGAAAGCAGGAATCGTACTATAGGACTTTCAGGTATTTGTAGGAAAGGGGCGTAAAGAATTCAGGTTGAACTGCAGGGCGAGGGATAAGCCTTAAATCAAAAAAGCCATCCCGATTACTCAGGATGGCTTTTTCTAAAAATGAAAATCAATAATTATTTCGCGTTGAACGTGATTCCCATCACGATGAAGGTTCCGAGTTCGGCTCCTTTCGCATCGCTGACAAAATACAGCTTGTGCTTCTTGCCGTCGGACGCTCCTGTCACCTGAATCTGTGCCTGATGCATCTTAATGGGCATTCCTGGAGCTGTTGATCCTTCACTTGGCTGCTGTGATCCAGTCGCTACTACCGGTCCGGTCGGGCTATCCAAGCGGATCTCAAAGTCCACGGGAACGGTGATCGGCTCTTGCGAAGCAGTCATCAAGGTCACCGAACCAATACCGGTCAAATCCATCGCAGGAAGTCCAAAGGAACCCTTGGTAGCTGGAACCATCAGCAGATGTCTGCCGTCAAATACCATCTTCGTATAGACATCAAACTCTGCCGCTTGAGCCAAATCGACCGTATTGGGAACCAAGACGAGTGAATTGGAGCCAGTAAGCGGCTTGATGTTTTCGCCACCTTTGTCGGTGTAGGAGGCCGAGATAATCAATGCTCCCGTTGGCGAAGCTGCTTTGCCCAGCGTTGGGTCCAAGGTGCCTTTGGCTCCGAGGCTTGGCTTGGCATCTTCTTTCAGTGACAAGACGTAGCTAACCAATGCATTGGCATCGGCAGGTTTCAAGTCAGGATTGGCAGGCATGGCTGTTTCTCCCCAGACTCCACTGCCGCCGTTTTTGATCTTGTTGAGCAGGTAGTCACGATCTCTTTCCGAGTATTTTTTGGCGACATCAGTGTAGGCAGGACCGATAGACTTTTCACTCTCTTTGTGACAGGTCTTACAGGTCAGTGACTGAACCAGAGCTTTGCCGTTCATGGCCTCGCTCATGATCTTGTGCCCCATATCCGCTTCCGCCAAGTCAACACCGGAGATGTAGTCCGCAGATACAAACAAGGTGCTTAAATCTGCTCCCGCAGTCGCGTCGTCCTGATCGGTGACCGATACGGAATAGGCGACCTTTTTGCCCGGGAAGTAGAAAGATTGATTGCCGTCGATGGTGATCTGGACTTCCGGGGCAAAGTTGCCGGAATAGACCGATATCGGAAGGCTCGCGCCGGAGAGACCTGCAGGATCGTTGGCGGTCACTTTCACTTCGTAGTCTCCCACGGTGTTGAAGGTATGAGTCAAGGAAGGCTCTGTCGTGGATTTGTTCTCGCCGTTTCCAAGATCCCAAGTGTAGGTCAAAGCGTCTTTTTCCGGATCGCTTGACGTAGCCGTGAAAGTCACTGTGAGCGGATTGCTTCCGGAGGTTTTGTCCACTGTCAGATCAGTAACTACAGGAGCTCTGTTGCCACCATTGTAGTCAATCCGGAAAAGTCCCGCGTCGGGGTTTTTGGCAAACCAACCGTTGCCATATTCCAGGATGTAGATCTTGCCGTCAGGACCCATCTCCATGTCGATCATCGCATTGAATTTGGCGCCCGGCATGAAAGGTTCAAGCTTGTCAAAGTCGCCGTTTTCTTTCATCGTGACCACTTTGATCCAGCCTCTGATCCATTCATAGATGAAGAGTTTGCCATCGAAATAATCAGGCATTCTGGTCTCCGCAGGGTACATGTCGGAATAGTAAACGGGACCTGCCATGGCATTTCTACCGCCGGTGCCTAAGGAAGGGAACTCTGGAGAAGCTGCATAAGGATACCAGATGAAAGCAGGTTCTACGGGAGGGAGGACTTTCAAGCCGGTATTGTTCGGAGAGTTGTTGACTGGGCCAGCCGGGTCAAAAGCTGCTCCGGTTTCGCCTGTTTCGTAGTTAAACTCCCGATACGGGTAGTTGTTGCCGATGAGGTATGGCCAGCCGAAATGCCCGGCTTTTCTCGCTTGATTGACTTCGTCGTAGCCTCTCGGGCCTTTGACATCCAGGGAGTCATTGTTGGCATCGGGACCCACTTCACCCCAATAGAGGAAGCCGGTTTTCTGATCGACAGAGATTCTGTATGGGTTTCTCAGCCCTTGAACGAAAATCTCTGGGCGGGTGCCTTCCGTGCCTTTCGCGTATAGGTTGCCGTCCGGAATAGTATAGCTTCCGTCCTCGGCCACTTTGATCTTCAGAATTTTTCCTCTCAGATCGTTAGAGTTGCCAGAGCTTCTTCTGGCGTCCCACTGCTTATTTCCCTCACGGCTGTCCAAAGGAGCGTAGCTGTTGAGCGTCGTGGGAGTATTCGGCTGGTTGAATGGCGTAGAGTTGTCACCGGTCGACAGGAATAGATTTCCTTCCGCATCAAATGCGATGGATCCGCCGGTGTGGCAGCAGATCCCTCTTTGGGAGTAAAGTTCCAAGATCACCTTCTCAGAGGCCATGTCCCAAACGCCATCCTTGAAGACAAATCGGGAAAGACGGTTGATTTCTTCGTCACCGGTAGGGGCATAGTACGCAAACACAAAGTTGTTTTGCGCATAGTTCGGATCTTTTTGGATTCCCAAAAGTCCTTCTTCGGCATTGACACCTTTCACGTCAGTTTTCCAATACACATCCAGCTTGGCCACTTCCTTCATTTCCTGACTTTTGTTGTCAAAATGCAGGATTTCGCCTCTTCTTTGGGAAACCAGGATGTCCAAGTTTGGCAAGATGGTCATCTCCGTAGGCTCGGTAAACTGACCTGTGGAAAGTGCGGTCTTGGTAAATCTGTTTTCCTCAGGGACACGCTTGGATTTCGCTTTGGTGTAGTCCAAAGCCTGATTGTCGCCGATGGCATACTGGATGCCGGCCAAGAGGTGTTTCAGGTAGTTTTCTTCTTCGTAGGATTCGTTCGTGTGACCTCCGCCGGTGTAGTAGGCGCGGCCCCCGTCAAAGTCATGCATCCAGGCAATCGGATGCTCGCCCATGTCAAAGCCGCCTTGGTAGGAAGCTTCGTCCAGCATGAGAAGTTTCTTGGTGTCGGGATTGATATTTTTGTAGCTGTACCACTCGTCGGTCCGTTCCCAGCTTTCTGGGAGAAAGTCCACTGAAGGGTCTTTTACGCCAGTTTTGGTGATCTTGCCCGGCTGGACATTTGGATGGGGATCGTTGATGCCGGGGTGATCGATGAAGTATCCGCCGACCAATCGTCCGTACCAGCCCCACTCGTATTCGGTGTCAGCTGCGGCATGGATTCCGACGAATCCACCACCCGACTGGATGTAGCGCTCAAAATCAGCTTCCTGATATTGATTGAGGACGTCACTGGTGGTGCTCAGGAAGATGACCGCAGCGTACTGTGCCAGATTTTCCTCATTGATGTTTTCAGCATTCTTGGTGGTGTCTACCTGAAAGCCGTTTTCGGCTCCCAGCTTCTGGATTGCGGCTATGCCAGCCGGGATGGATTCGTGATAAAATCCGGCAGTCTTGCTAAATACGAGAACCTTGGGATCGCCTTCCCGCTTTTTGGAGCAGGAGGAAAGCCCAATGCCAAGTACGGCCAGCAAAACCAGTATTCTACTTAGGTTTTTCGGGTAAGTCATGGGTATTGGAATTTTTTTCGGAAAATAGGAAAAAACTCCAAACCAATCTGAATCAGACCAACATAAAGGCAGTATAATCGCCAAATGTGGAGTAATTAGAAACAAATGAGCTAGGTCCTCAAATTAATCGTGCTCCTTCACCGATTTGGACTGGGATGAAATCCGCTTTTTTGCCAAATTCTTTTTGATATGAAGCCCACATCTTTTCCTCAAATGTGGGTAGAAAATCCGTCCTGACCAGATTGATCGTGCAGCCTCCAAAGCCGCCGCCCATCATCCGGGATCCCAACACTCCCTCCAATTTCCAGGAAGTCTCAGCCAAAAAATCCAGCTCCACGCAACTCACTTCATAATCGTGACTGAGACTTCTGTGGGACTCTTTCAGCAAGGCTCCGAATGCCACCAAGTCTTTGGTTTTGAGTTTTTCAGCTGCTTCGTATACGCGTGCGCACTCGGTGATGATGTGCCTGGCTTTTGGAAAAAGAGCAGCGGGAAGGAGCTGCTGAACTTTTCCCAACTGATCAGGAGATAAGTCTCTCAAAGTGATAATATCCGGGAAAGTTGCCTGGAGGATTCTTACGCTTTCCTCGACCGTTTCTCTTCGCTTGTTATAGGCCGAATCCGCCAGCGTGTGCTTGACATTGGAATTGACCAGGATCAGCGAATAGTCGCCCAAGTCCACAGAGATTTCTTCGTGGGAATTGCTGCGGCAATCGAGCAGCATGGCATGTCCTTCTTTGCCAAATGCTGAGGCATAAGGATCCATGATCCCGCATTTCACCCCGGCATAGAGGTGCTCGGACTTTTGGGCGTAGAGCGCGATATTTTTCTTGGGGATCTTGAAATCAAACAAGCCGGAGATTGCCGTGCCGATTGCAACTGACAGAGCCGCAGAGGAAGACAGTCCTGAGCCGACCGGTATGTCTCCGGAGATGACCAAGTCAAACCCCGGGACTTGGTAGCCTGCCTGCTTCAGCAGCGCAACCATGCCCATGATGTAGGTTGCCCAATGGCCTTTTTTCGGAGAAAAAGCTGCAAGCTCAAACGTGAATTCCTGGTCGAAATCCATGGAATAGAGACGGCAGATTTCCAGATCGTTTTTTTGAATCCCGACCCAGATTCCTTGTTTGACGGCAGCTGGGAAGACAAATCCCTCCTGGTAGTCGGTATGCTCTCCGATCAGATTGATGCGGCCGGGGGCAAAAGCTAAAAGAGGAGAGGTGGAAAAGTGGGATTGGAAAGTTTGGGTTATTTGAGATGTCATGAGAGTGGTATTAAGTTATTGGTCATTAGTCGCTGATCTGAAAAAGAAAATAACTAACAATTCAATAACCAATTACTTTTTTACTTGAAAGTGTTGGGAAGATCTGCGCGGCATGAGCGTAGTTTCGAGCACGATGGAGATCGGATCGTCTGACGCGATGCCGTCGAGCTGATCGAGTAGGTGGCTGACGGCCAGTTTGCCCATCTCGTATCCGGGTTGAGCCACGGTGGTCAGCGGCGGTTCCACGACTGCAGCGGTGGGATTGTTGGTAAAACCGGCGAGGGCCATGTCTTCGGGAATTTTGATGCCCATGGTTTTCCACTCGGTCAATACGTCCACGGCCACCGGGTCGATCATGCAAAAGACCGCATCGGGTCTCGGTTGCATTTCGGTGATTTCCCGTGCCACCCGAACGTTGTCGGCGACGTTCAGATCGGAGACAAATATTAACGTCGGGTCGACCTCAATCCCAAATTCGTTGAGGGCTTTGAGGTAACCTTCTTTTCTTTTTTTGGAGATGTAGAGATCCTCCGGGCCGGACACATAGACGATGCGGCGGTTTCCTCCCTCGAGTAGATGCTTCACGACTTGATAGGCTCCTCCTACATCGTTAAAGGTCACTTTTGATACGGGGATTTCTTCATTCACCCTGTCAAAAAGGACGAAGTTGATCTCTCTGTTATAGAGATCATAGAGGTGGTCAAACTGGTTCGTCTCGCGGCTGAGTGAGATCAGCAATCCGTCTACCTGGCTGGAGACGAGGGTGCGGATATTGGCTTTTTCCAGCTCCAGAGATTCATTGGACTGGCAGATCATGACGTTGTACCCGCGGGTGTTGGCGACGTCCTGTATGCCGCTGATGCAGGAGGCGAAAAAGTGGGAGGTGATCTCCGGCACGATGACGCCGAGCGTCTTAGAACGTGAGATCCGCAGGCTTTGTGCAAGGAGATTTGGCTGATAGTTCATCTCCTTTGCAGCTTCCACGATCTTTCGTTTGGTCTCAGGATGCAGTTCCGGGGAGTCTTTGAGTGCCCTGGAAATGGTGGAAACCGACACGCCGAGCTTTTTGGCGATTTCCTTCATCGTAATCTGATGACCCTTTTTCATATGATTATATTTTTTTTTCAGAGGTCATATGGAATCTCGCATAGCTGACAATCATCCTAGTGTGTGTCGTCGGCGACATGCTCGATTTCATCTGTTTATGGTTTGATTTTCAATGGCCAGATGGAATCTCGCATGTTTGATAAATAATTGAATGTGCGCCGGTTTTATCCTGCTCGATTTCATGCGATTAGTTTTCTATGTACTTCTGGCGGCAATCGTTTGCACCTACGAATAAAGCAAACATTTGCAGAAAAATCCTTATTCCTGATAAACTGTGAACAAAACGGTTTCGCCGACGGCCTTCAGTGTACGGGGATCGATCAGCTCCATGTTGTCCTGGTGCGTATGGTGATAGTGGCTAAACCCAAAGTCGGGGGAAAACTCAATGATATCAATCATCGGGATGCCCGCATTTACATTCACAAAGGCGTGGTCGTCGGTAATTTCAGGAGCGTCTTTTTGGATAAAAAAGTCCGAAAATCCGAGTGTCGAAGCGTTGGACCAAACCTTCGAAAGAATGCCGCTGGCATATTTTCTAGAATACCCTTCCCTGTGGAATTTGGCATTTTTACCTCCAACCATGTCCACTAATATTCCGTAGTATGCGGAATAATTCGGAGTGTGCTTGTTTTTGGACCAATGCTGGGAACCAAGGCACCACCAAAAGTCCTGACTGGTATTGGGTACTTTGGTATTTTCCGGTTCGCCGTCATCCTCTCCGTCAAATAAGATGATGTCAATTCCCACATCAGGCTTCAGCTCCTGAGAACCGATGGTTCTGGCGATTTCCAGTAACACTCCGACACCGGAAGCCCCGTCGTTGGCGCCGTCAATGGGTTGATCGAGTCGTTCGGTGTCCTTGTCTGCAATTCTGCGGGTATCCCAATGCGCGGCCAAAAGCACTCTCTTGGTGGCTTGAGGGTTATAAGACGCGATCACATTGGTTAGATCCCAAGTCAGACCGTCGTAGGTTTTTGCCTGGAACTCCTGCGTCTGCACGCTCCATCCGTAGCTTTCCAGCTTGGCGATCATCCAGTCTTGTGTGTCGCTGTGGCCTTTGGTGCCGGGGATTCTTGGGCCAAAAGCTACCTGCTTTGCGACGAACGCGTAAGCGGAATCTGCATTGAAGGTCGGGTAGGGCTTGGTGACAACTTCCTCAACGACCGTTTCGGCGGCTTTTTCCCCCGAGCAAGCCCAGGCGAACACCAGCAATCCAAGCAGCCAAAATCTATTCTTCATATGCCCAATCAATTTTTTCTTTCATGTCTTTGACTACAAAACCCATCGCCTTCAGGCCAGAGCGGATTTCGTCCACCTTGGCGTAGTCGCGGGCAGTTTTTGCTTCGGTGTAAAGCTTCAGCAGCAAGTCCAGCATAGAGTTTTGTACGTCGCCTTTTTCCTCAATCAAGCCCATGATATCCACCACAAAAGTGGTAAAGGTTTCTTTCAGTTTCGCAAAGACTTCTTCTCCCAAAGCCGCCGATGCCAGCTGTCCCGTGAAGATGGAGTTGATTTTTTTCAACAAGTTAAAGAGGTGACCAATCGCCTGCGCGGTGTTGAAGTCGTCGTCCATCGCGCGATACGCGGCGGCGATGCTGGACTCGATCTGCTGGATCTGCGCTTCGTCCGGTGCTACTTCCGCGTCGGGTTCAAACTCCAGCATGCGGGCGATGCGAAGGCCGTTGATCAGTTTTTTGTAGCCTTTTTGCGCAGCTTTCAGCGCTTCGTTTGAGAAGTCCAGCGTAGAGCGGTAGTGGGCTGTGAGGATGAAATACCGGATCGTCATCGGACTGTAAGCCTGCTCGAGCAGCTTGTGGTTGCCGGTGAAGAGCTCCTGTAGGTTGATGAAGTTGCCCAGAGACTTGCCCATCTTCTGCCCGTTGATGGTGATCATATTGTTGTGCATCCAGTACTTAGCCGGATCGTGATGATTGCAGGCGTTGCCCTGCGCAATCTCTGCCTCGTGATGCGGGAAAAGCAAGTCCATTCCACCGCCGTGAATGTCGAAATTGGTTCCCAAATACTTGGAACTCATTGCGGTACATTCCACGTGCCAGCCTGGGAAACCCATTCCCCAGGGCGACTCCCACTTCATGAGATGCTCCGGAGAGGCGTTTTTCCAAAGGGCAAAATCAGCTGCATTCCGCTTCTCATCCTGCCCGTCCAAGGCACGGCTTCCGCTCATCAGGTCGTCCAAAACGCGGCCAGAAAGTTTTCCATATTGATAGATGTCGTTGTATTTGAGCACGTCGAAGTACACCGAACCGTCCACTACATAGGCCAGTCCTTCCTTCAATATCGCCTCAGTCAGCGCAATCTGCTCGGGAATATGTCCCGTGGCACGCGGCTCAATACTTGGTTTCCAAGTGTTCAATAAAGCCATATCCCGATGATAAGTATCGGTATATTGTTGGGCCACTTCCATCGGTTCCAACTGCTCGAGCTTTGCCTTTTTGGCGATCTTGTCCTCGCCTTCGTCCGCATCTCCTTGGAGATGTCCTACATCGGTAATGTTACGGACGTAGCGAACTCGATAGCCGAGATGGGTCAGGTAGCGGTTGACCGTGTCAAAGGTGATCGCCGGGCGGCCGTGACCTAGGTGGGCATCCCCGTAGACGGTCGGACCGCAGACATACATGCCCACGAAGGGCGGACTGATGGGTGCGAAATCCTCTTTCTGGCGGGAAAGGGTGTTGTATAGCTTGAGTTGATGCGATTTCATGATAAGAATCAAGACACTAGAATCAAGAACCTAGAACTGGAAAAAGCCTGTTTGGGTTCGGCTTGCAAAATAGGGGATTCGGGCGGGGAAATGAAAGGATTGGAGAATTGGCCTCGGTTAACTTTTCCAAAGTTTTAAACTTCAGGAAAGTTAAATGCTGAGTGACTGTTTATCCTGCTTCTCGCCAACTAGAATCACTGATCTAGTCCATCGTTCGGAGACGCAGGATAGATGAAGGTTTAACCGATTCGACTGGAAGTTTTTTGGTGAGGGAGGCGACTGGCATTTGGGGTTTTGCCAATTGGAAATTGGTAGGGATACTAAGATGGAATTGAAAATTCCACCCAGTCCGGAGGTTAGAGGGGAATTCAGGCTCTCTTTGTTTTTCTGCCTTCTATCGCCAAATATTCTTGAAGCGCAACTTCATGTTCTAAATGTGCTGAGATTAGACGAATTAGTTTCTTGAGTTTGCTCAAATCAAATTCTTCAAAAAGTTTAAAATAGTGGGAATGATCATTTCCCAGCCACGTAGCTCGTTCAAGTAATCCTTTTAAATTCCCTTCAAAGTAGTCGTTAATTACTTCGCCAAGAAATTTTGATTTAATGTTTTCCGCTTCTTTTGGAAAATTCTTAACTGCCAAATCCTTTACGAGGTGTTCGATGGCTTTTCTATAACCCATCCCGGAAATTTCATCCAGCCCAAGTGCTTCTGAATGAGAAGCTTGATCGTAGATTTGAATGAATTTTGATTTTCCTCCCTTTTCAAATCCTGATTCAAGATTGGTAATCACAGACGACCAATCTTCACCTTTAGTACTTCCGCTCAAAAATCGTTTTATCTTGGCGAGATAGAGAACGTTTGGAGAGCCTTCAAACGGCTGACCCCTTTCCTCTATTCCCGCAAAAGTTTCTCCCACCGGTTGGTCGTATGAAAGGCTGTGCTCACAAACAATCAGTCTGCTACAATCTGGACCTGGGCAAGCCCAAATAGTAATGTAGATAGAGCTGTTGTCCGAGTCTGATGAGAAACCTTGCCATTCCCTATCGGGAATCATAGTGCAATGACAATGGGGGCAAAGAGAAGGCTCTTCAATCAGAAAATGATGGTCGTCAAATGCAATAGTCATAAACGGTATTTGGTGGCTTTACCTCTTAATATAAAACAGAAACCGTTGCTTAAGTATAGTTAGTTGTGATAAGTTAGCAATTATTTTTATAGGGGGTCAAGTTGAAACGTTTGATAAGGTCTTTTCACAGGCTAGTCTTTTAAAGAGTATCTTCCTCTCAAACTAACCCCTTCAGCTTAATGTATTGCAGCAGCAAGATGGTCTTGCCGTCTTTGATCTCTCCGCTGTCGATCATCGCCATGGCCTCGTCAACTGGAATCTCCAGTACTTCGATGTTTTCTTCCTCGTCTTCAGCTCCGCCGCCCTCACTTACCTTCATGTCGTTTCGGTATTCGGCGATGAAAAAATGGAGGATCTCGGTGACCGAACCCGGTGACATATACGCTTCAAAGATCTTCCGAACCTTCGAGATCTTGTAGCCGGTTTCCTCTTCAGTTTCCCTCTTGATGCAGTCTTCCGCGTTCTCGTTGTCCAACAGTCCTGCACAGGCCTCGATAAGCATTCCCGACTCGTTGCCGTTGATGAAAGTCGGCAGGCGAAACTGACGGGTGAGAATTACGGTCTTTTGATCCGGGTGGTAAAGCAAGATCGTGGCGCCATTTCCGCGGTCGTAGGCCTCACGGGTTTGGGTCATCGCTTCCCCGTTTTTTTTGGTGTATTGGTAAGTGATTTTCCGGAGGATGTACCAGTTGTCCGAGAGGATCTTTGTGTCGAGGATTTTTACGTTTGTGATCATGGATGCTGAGGGCGTTTTCAAAAATGAGTCTACAAAATTCTTCCGATTTAACGGTGCGGGAGAGCGCAGGTTTTCGGAAACACGGTGAAGAGAAGCAAACAGAAAGCCCTCTGGAAAGCTATTTCCAGAGGGCTTCTTGAATCTTGATTCTATTCTGTAGATTCTTAAATCTTGATACTAGGATCTTGATACTAGAACTCAGTGTTTGAAATGTCTCACGCCCGTCATCACCATCGCCATGCCGTTTGCGTCGCAGTAAGCGATGCTGTCTTGGTCTTTGATAGATCCGCCTGGCTGCACCACCGCTGTGATTCCGGCTTCATGCGCGATCTCCACGCAATCCGGGAATGGGAAGAAGGCATCGGAAGCCATCACGGCACCTTTCAATTCAAAGCCAAATTCTTTTGCCTTGATGATCGCCTGACGCAAAGCATCCACCCGTGATGTCTGGCCCACACCGCTGGAGAATAGCTGGGTGTCATTACTCAAGATGATCGTGTTTGACTTGGTATGCTTGCAGACTTTGGCTGCGAAAACCAGCGCATCCAGTTCCTTTTCGGTAGGAGCTACCTGCGTGACCACTTTGAAATCAGCCTTGCTCTCAGTAGCCAAATCCTTGTCCTGCTCGATCACGCCGTTCAAGAGCGTTTTAATCATCTTGGTGCCTGGCAAAGCCATCTTCTGACGAAGGAGGATTCTGTTTTTCTTGCCTTTCAAGACTGTCAAAGCATCCTCGGTGAACTCGGGAGCGATCAAAACTTCAAAGAACAGCGAATGCATTTCTTCGGCCGCGGCCTTGTCTACAGTTTGATTGGTCACCAAGACTCCGCCAAATGCAGAGGTGGTGTCCGCTTCAAACGCTTTCTTGTACGCTTCCTGCACGGTTGGCGCCAAGGCCACACCACAGGCATTCGTGTGTTTGAGGATTGCAAAAGCAGTTTCCCCCTCAAACTCAGCGATGAGATTCACCGCTGCGTCGACGTCAACCAGGTTGTTGTACGAAAGCTCTTTGCCATTCAGCTGGTCAAAAAGCGCTTCCATGTCGCCGTAGAAATGGGCGGCTTGGTGTGGGTTTTCTCCGTATCGAAGTGATTTTGCTTTGGTTTCGGATACTTTCAAAGCAGGGATATTCTCTGCTCTGTTGAAATAATTGAAGATATGCGTGTCGTAGTTGGAGGACACTTGGAAAGCCTGAGCTGCAAAATAACGACGGTCTTCGATCGTAGTACCGCCATTTTGCTCAGCCAATTTGGCCTCGAGCTCGGTGTATTGATCTTTGGAAGCGATGATGACGACGTCCCTGAAGTTTTTGGCAGCGGCACGGATCAGGGAGATGCCTCCGATGTCAATCTTCTCAATGATATCTGCTTCAGAAGCTCCAGAAGCTACAGTTTCCTCGAAAGGATACAGATCCACGATCACTAAGTCGATCGCTGGAATGTCATATTCCACTGCCTGGTCAAGGTCTCCATCGTGATCTCGTCTTTGGAGGATTCCGCCGAAGATTTTTGGGTGCAAAGTTTTGACTCTTCCACCGAAGATGGATGGATAGCTGGTCAGATCTTCCACCGGGATGACTTCAGCTCCTTGCTCTTCGATAAACTTCTGAGTCCCACCGGTGGAGTAGATTTTTACTCCGTGCTTTTTCAGCTGAGCGATGATGGGTTCGAGGTTGTCCTTATAGTAGACAGAGATGAGCGCAGATTGAATTTTCTTTGTAGCCATTTGGTAATGGATTTGGAGGGGTTTCTGATGAGAGGGCAAAGGTAGAAAAAAACGCGGGACGGGAAATTGGAAAATCCGACCTGTGAAGCGCCGTCTCAAAAAAGGGTCAGTAACCGTGGCCTAGCCATGACAAAACATTGAACACTTTGGTTACTGGGCGCAAAAAAACTTTTCCCAGCAAAGTGAATGTCGTGTTGCTCGGGTTTGTGAAGATGAACCGGAAGAAAATCAACTAATCCGGTGCTTCGTAATCCGATTACTGTTTGGTTGGATCGCTGGTTTATTTCTGATTGTCATGCTCCACCCACAACAGCCTGTCGGTATCGTAGCCGATGGCCTGTGCGACCTTCAGATAGTCTTGTTTTACGTCCTCGGGGATGGTGGTCTCGCGCGAAAGAATCCACAGGTAGTCCAGGCTCTCTCCGGCTACCAGCGCGTAGGTGTAGTCAGGATCAATCGCAACCACATTGTACCCGGAGTAAAAGGGACCAAAGAAGGACACTTTGAGCCTGGCGACGCTGTCACTCCCGACAAACTTGGCTTTGCCGATGGCCTGCTCCCATTCTTGTTTTTTAGTGTTGTATCCTTTGTTGTCGACTTTGATAGTGCCGTCTTCCTTCAGGGAATATTCCGCGGTTGTATTGTTTAAGTCCTCTTCGTATTTGAAGTCGATGCGGGCGATCTCGTACCATTTGCCGAGATATTTCTCACTGTCAAACGGGCTGACTGCTTCTGCGCCTTCTGGGATTGTGGGCGAGCAGGAAAACAGTCCGGTCAGGAGGAAGAATGCGATGAGTAAATAGCCTAGCTTTTTCATGGTCGCGTTTAGTTTGATTTGAGCCTAGGAGGCGTACAATCGGAACGCCAAAGATTGGATTTGCATTTGACTTGTTGCTAGCACTCGGACCGGTCAATGTGATTCCTGGTTTTTGGCGCTTGACGGCGTTTTCTGCGGGTTTTGTCGACAACGAAGAAGAAAAGCCAAGTGGTCAGTCCTCCCAGACAAATCTTCAAACTGTCCAAATTTTTCCCCGACTGAGCGGCGAACCAGCTTCATGCTACGCTCACCCTCAGCGGCCTCTATTCTTGGATTTCAGCAAACTTCAATGCGAATCTTTTCCCCATTTCTCTTTGCCCTTCTGAGTCAAAATGAACGAAGTCGCCTTTGTGCTTGAGGTCACCTGTTTTAATCAGGTATGCGAAAGGATCAGTTTGGACATAGGCTGCAATTTCTGAATTGATGGCTTGCCAACTATCGGGGGTTTTCGAGAAGGAGCCCAACTCTCCAACCAATATTGGGAGCGTTTCGTTGTTGACCTCATCTCGAAATAGGGAGAACAGCCTTTGCAGCTGGCTGTCGTGGATTTCGATGTTCTCCGGTGTGGATGCATCTGTTTCTCCCTGATGCCAAAGTATGCCTTTGATGGTTCCGTGAGCTTTTCCGATTTCGATCTTTTCCCTGAAATTAGAGAGGAGCGATACATTTCTATAGGTCGAGTCATTGATCCACTGTGCAACGGAACTCCCACCCACTGCTGTGGGAATCAGCAACACAGAGATGCTGTCAGGGATGTGTTTCAGGAGCTCTTTTCCAAAGGACAAACCGCAGTCCAATCCGGTCAATGCCGGTTCATAGAAGTGCAAAGGTTCCTTCGCGACCAGGATATCCCCGCTCGCGTTGATCGTGAAGATCCTTGGGTCAGGGATCGTATCTGCGGGTTCGACCAGTCCACGTCCTGCCATATTGGATTGGCCGGCAAGTACAAACACCCAAACATTTTCCTTGTCAGGAATCCGATTTGGCCTCAGTTCATCTTGTAGGATGAATTCGGTTCCAAAGTCATTTTGCACTTTTTCAACTCCCAATAAGAAACCGACAGAAAGCAACAATAGGTAGATCTTAGTCATAACGGCGATGGATATTGAGCTTTCTCAGCCGACTGGTCGCAATTTGTTTTCAGTAGGCAATTGCCGCTCCACAGGTAGATAGATATCAAACGTAGCGCCTTGGCCTGCTTCGCCTGTGGCAGTGATCATTCCGTTGTGGTTTTCGGCGATCTTCTTGACAATAGAAAGTCCGATACCGGTGCCCTTGAATTCGCTTTTGCCGTGCAGGCGCTGGAAGAGCTCGAAGATCCGCTCGCTGTATTCGGATTCGAAGCCGATCCCATTATCACTGACCGCGATGTGCCAGTAGTCGCGGTCACGCGGGAGGTTCCTGGTGGAGAGACTTTCTCCGCTCAGTTTATTGGTAATGATGCCGATCCGCAGCGGCCTGTCAGGATGTGAAAACTTGATTGAGTTGCTGATGAGATTGTAAAATAGTTGCTGAAACTGGAAGTCGATGACATTGACTTCCACGGGATTTTCCACGGTGATCTGAGCCCGCTTTTCCTCCAGTTCCTCCTGTAGATCCTGTTTGATCTTGTCGACGACGCTACCAAGATTGACTTTTTGGTAGATGTGCTCGGCGGTATTGGTGCGGGAGTAGGCGAGCAGGTCATTGATGAGCGCCTGCATCTGCTCGGCTGAGCGCTGCATCCGGTTAAACAGTTCCCGGCCCTTGTCCGAGAGATTCTCGTATTCTTTTTCGACGATCCGCGATGCGAAAGTCTGGATCTTGCGGAGTGGCTCCTGCAGGTCGTGGCTGGAGATGTAGGCAAAGGACTGAAGCTCCTTATTCATCCGCTGGAGTTCTGAGTTTTTCTCCTCCAGCTCGATGGTTTTGGCATTCAGTGCATCACTGGCTTCTTTCTTGTCGGTCAGGTCATGGGTGACCTTGGAGAAGCCGATGACTTCCCGCTTGTCGTTGTGCACTGCCGTGATGACGACGCTGGCCCAAAAGAGGCTCCCGTCTTTTTTCACCCGCCATCCTTCCTGCGAGGCTTTGCCAGTTTTCAGGGCCATGTTCAGCAGGCTGAGGTGAAGGCCACTGTTTTGGTCTTCTTCCGTGTAGAAATTCGAAAAGCTCCTGCCGATAATCTCATGGGCGGCGTAGCCTTTGATCTTTTGGGCGCCAATGTTCCAGTTTTCCACGATCCCCGCGCGGTTCAGGTAGATGATCGCGTAGTCCTGTACTTCCGCTACCATGAGGTGGTAGCGCTCCTCGCTTTTCTTCAGAGACTCATAGAGTTGGACCAGCTCCGCCGTGCGGGTGCGGACCTGTTTTTCCAGTTCGTTTGCAAAATTTTTATGTTCCTGAATATCAGTACTGGTGCCCACCCACATTTGGATATTTCCGTCCTCATCCCATTGGGGTTTTGCCCTGCTGAGCTGCCAGCGATAGGTGCCGTCGTGCTTGCGAAAGCGATGCTCAAGCAGGAAGTCCGTGCCCGTCGATATGGATTTTGTCCATTCCCTGATGTTGTTTTCCCGATCCTCTGGATGGACGATTTGCAGCCATCCTTCCGTAGCCACTTGCTCCTTCGACATGCCGGAGTAGTCGTACACCGACTGGTTAAAGTAATTAATGTTGCCTTGCGGATCGGCTATCCAGATGTGCTGAGGCATCGAATCTGCCAGCAGCCGGAACTTCCGCTCGCTTTCCTCGATCTTTTTGCGGGTGATCACCTGATCCGTCACTTCTACACCCACCGTCATGATGCCGTCGATCTCCCCGTCTGCATTGTACAGCGGCTCATAGCTGAAATTGATGTAGGTATTTTCCAGTTTCCCGTTTCTTCTCAGTTGCACGGGCAGTTCTCCCGCCCGAAAGATCTTGTTGGTCGTATAGACTTCGTCCAGCAGCTCCTTGATGCCCTGGGATTGCAATTCTGGCATTGCTTCCAGGATTGGTTTGTTGAGCACTTCTTCCGAGGTTCTTCCCCACATTTCAAGGGCCTTTGCGTTGGCGATCTCGGTGATGTAGTCTTTCCCCTGAAATATCCCGATAGACACCGGCGCCTGGCCGATCATGGAGCGGAGTCTGCGTTCGCTTTCTTCCAGTTTCCTTTTGGTCAAAACGGTCTCGGTCGTCTCGGTGCAGGTGACCAAGATGCCGTTTATCTTGCCGCCGTCATCGAACGCTGCACTGTAGCAAAAGGTCCAGTAGATGTCTTCCATCCGGCCGTTTCGGTAAAATCCGACCAGCTGATCCTGGAAAGACACGGGCTTAGCCGTGGTCATGACCTGGCGGATCAGTGGGCTGATGAAATCCCAGATGTCCGACCAGACATCTTCGGCCTTTTTGCCAATTGCAGGGTGCTTGCCGTCGATCCCCAAACTCGGTCTGTAGGCGTCGTTGTAGAAGCAAAGCAGTTCTTCACCCCAAAATAAAAACATGGGAAAAGCGGAATTCAACACCGTTCCCAAGGTGGTCCTGAGGCTGATCTCCCAGGTGTCAATACTTCCGAGCGAGGTTTTTGTCCAGTCGTGCGTCCGTATCAGTTCCCCCATCTCTCCGCCTTTGGGGAGAAACTGAAAGTCTTTGCGATCTCTTGTATTTTCCATCTTATAGCAGGATCAAAAAATTCTTTCGCGGGGGTTGTGTCATGCTGCTTTGCTGGCAAAGTGCGAGGGCTTTGCTTATCACCGACTTCAAATTGGAAAAATCACCCTCTTTGCGCACGTAGTATTGCGCTCCCATATTATACAACAGTTCCATGACGTCTGGATTGGCCGATGTCGAGTAGATGATGATGGGGACTTGGCTGAATTTTTCATGGTTTTTTATCTCCGAAAGACACTCAGCACCCGACTTGCTGGGCATGTTGAGATCGAGGAAAAGGACGCTCGGGAGCTGGTGGGCATTGTTTTCAAGAAATTTCATCAGCTCCACGCCATTGCTGACAGTATGCAATGTGGCGCGGATCAGAAGCTCGTCCAGCGCGTCCTCAAAGAACATGCGGTCATCTGGATCATCGTCGGCAAGTAGGATGGTGAAATTTTCTTCTTTCATCGCAAAATTTGGTCCCATGCTTTTTTTGGGACCGATAAAATAGCTTTTATCTCCACAATTTCCAGTTTATTTTATCGATTGCTATGCTGATTGTTTGTAGGCGGTTGAGTCAAGCTCTTATTTCAAAATGGACTGCTTTCGCCCTGATTCTGCTTGAGGTTTTGTCTTATCTTTCATGTGATGGCTGAGCTCCCCCATTGATATGAAAACCGAGATACTTAACACCATTCCCGTTTTGCCGTCAGAAGACATCGCGCGGGACATCGGCTGGTATCAGGAGAAAATGGGGCTGGAGGTATTTCGTGCGGACGGGATGTACGCCGTGCTTTTCAGGGAAAATCTGATCATTCACCTGCAGTGGCATGCGAATACGGCAGAGGATCCCTTGCTGGGCGGATCGGTGGTTCGCATTTATGTCAAAGACATCAGCCACATCTTTGATGAATTGGTGGGACGTGGGACTGTCACAAGGGAGGAATTCCGGCAAAATACACCTTGGCAAACCAATGAGTTCGGATTCTATGATCTCAATGGGAATTCGATCTTCTTCATGGAAGATATTTACCGCGGAAGCTGATATTCCATAGAAAAATTTTAACAACTTATTTGAAGTCAATTGTTTAGATCATGAACGAATCAATAGCCCAAAAGATTATCGCGGTCTGCAGCGAGAAGATAGAAAAGAAGGGGGATCAGGTAGGACTTTCTTTTTACGCCTTTTTCTCCAATAGAAATGACAATCCGGAACTCCTGATGGAAGTGGCTGAGTGGTGGATCATGACCCACAAATTGGATCATTTTGAGAAAGCAGTCAAGATCAGAGCGATGGTTCAACGTGGGCTGTGACAGGTGATGATTGCCTTCGGATATGACTTTTTTTTGTCTGACCCAATTTCGGAGCTAGGTGCTGATTGTGAGTAATTCCACTAATTTAAAGGTGACGATCTAACCCAAGCAAAATAGTCATGAGAGAGATAATGCTGATACTTCATTTCATAGGCTTAACCATGGGGCTGGGAACCAGCTTCGCACATGGTTTTTTGAGCCAGGCGGTAAGCAAGATGGAACCGGCCGAAGCCGTCAAATTCAGACTTCATTCGATGGTTTTGAGCCGGATGGGGCATATTGGGCTTGCGCTTTTGGTAGTGTCCGGCGTCTATCTGATCATTCCCTTTTGGCAGACCTTACCCAGCAATCCGCTCTTGATGCTGAAGTTGGCCTTGGTTTTTGTTCTTGCGGTGTTGATTTTTTTAATCGGCAGAGGGACCCGGCAGGCGATCCAAGGTGATGCTGAGAGACATTTGAAAAAGATAGAACCCTTAGGAAAGCTTACCCTCCTGGTCGGAATTGCCATCGTGACTCTTGCGGTATATGTCTTTCACTAGGCCGGAATCTGAGCGAAAAAAACCTCAGCCTGTAGGCCAAAGTCTAAAATTGCATTTGACAAAGAAAAACAAGTCGAAACTACTGAGTAAATAAACTGCGCGATGGACAGATTTTTTATGCCCCAATTCAAGCTAATTGGGTTTAAACTTAAAAACAAGACAACCAATGAGGGCGGACAGTCTGGTATTGACTGTGGGAGCCTTTGGCAAAAATTTGAGAAAGAAGAGATTTTACAGAGGATACCGGACAAGCTGAGCAGCGAGATTTTTGCAGTCTATTTTGAATATGAAGGTGACTATACCAGACCTTTTTCCTATTTCGTTGGCTGCAGGGTGAGTGACGACGCTGTAGTGCCAGCCGAGATGGAATCTTTGCTGGTGCCGGCCGGCAAGTACATTCAGCTGCAGGCAAAAGGAGTGATGCCGGGCTGTGTGGCTGATGCTTGGAGGGGCATTTGGAACTCGACGATTGACCGGGCCTATGCCTTTGACTATGAGAAATACGATGAACGGAGTAAGGATTGGTCCGATGCAACGGTGAATATTTTTGTTTCCACCAAGTGATAGCCTTCAAGCTTGATCTCGTTATAGCGATTGGATTTGAGCGAGGCAAAACAGAAATTCTTTGAACTCTTGAAAAAAATAGTGAATGAATGAGTTTAGCGCCGAAATAGAGATCATTGGCATCAATCCCTTCGTCTTTGTCCCTGCGAAAGTGCTGGATGCGATCTTCGAACAGGCGGGGAAAACCAGGGGCAAAATTCCGGTTGTGATGGAGATTGAGGGACACCGGTTTGAGCAGACGCTGATCAAGTACAGCGGACACTGGAGGTTGTATTTGAACACTCCCATGCGAAAATCCGCCGAACGAGAAGTCGGACAAATGGCGAGATTTGGGATCGAATTTGACCCACGGGAGCGCATCACCCCTTTTCATCCAAAGTTCAAAATAGCGCTGAGGGAAAATGAGGAGGCCGAAAGAGTGTACAATACGCTAAGCCCATCCTTACAAAAGGAGATCTTGAGATACTTATCACATTTGAAAACCGAGGAAAGTGTAGACAGAAATGTGCTGAGAGCGATAAATTTTCTCCTGGGAAAGGAGCGGTTTATCGGAAGAGACAAGCCTTGAAAGTTCCAGAACATAAAGCTCCGAACCGTTAACAATTCCAGCTAAACCCAATAAACCATGATTTTCTTTACTCAACTCATCTACGTCAAAGAAGGACAGGAGGCCGTTTTTCATCAGTTTGAGGATATTGCTATTCCTGCCATCTCAAAGTATAATGGAAGACTTTTGCTGCGAATCCGGCCAACTGAAGACACGATAATTGAAGCGACGGTCGAGCGGCCTTATGAAGTACATTTGGTCGAATTTGACTCCGAGGACGACTTTGTTAATTTCTCGAAGGACGAGGAACGAAAACGATTCTTGCACCTCAAGGAGCAATCAATCCGATCCGTCGTTTTGATCAAAGGAACTCAACTTTGAGTTTTGCCACATCCAACTGAGTGCGGACTTCCGCCAAAGCGGATTTTGTTGCCATGCCTATTCATGTGGATTTTGGGTGGAATTACCCATTTCCAATCCTACTTATTATTTTAGCCAGATGCGAATAATTACGCTTTTCTTCTTCCTATTTCCCTTTTTGGGGTTTTCTCAGACCGTCTGTTCCCTAGAGAGCCGGGAGCGGTTCGATGCAGTGGTTGCCGATCTTTCTGGAAAAGATCTATCCGAAAAGTCGATTCAGGAACTAGTGCTGGAGATTGGGAAAAGCTTCATCGGAACTCCCTACGTCGAGAAAACGCTGGAGCTGCCCGGAGACGAAAAGCTGGCCATCAATCTGACCGGTTTGGACTGCACGACCTATTTGGAGACCGTGGTGACTTTGGCCCGAATCGCCAAGCAGGGTGAGCTGACTTTTGAAGCTTACGAAAAGGAGCTAGAGAAACTTCGCTATCAGGATGGAGTCCGAAAGGATTATTCCTCCCGTCTGCATTACTTCTCCGATTGGATCTTTCAAAATCAGGAAAAAGGAATCGTCACCGATATCACGGCTGAAATTGGCGGCACGCTGTATCCGAACCAGCCGACTTTCATGTCGGAAAATCCCAAGTTCTATCCCCAGTTGAGCAACCCGGAATTTGTCCAAGCCATCAAGGTAGATGAAGCTGCAATTGCGAAGAGAACCTACTATTTCATCCCCAAAACGGAAATCCAAAAACACGAGCAAAACATCCAGTCCGGCGATCTGATCGCGATCACGACTACGATTAAGAATCTGGATATCGTCCACGTTGGGTTTGCCGTCGAGCAGGCTGGAAGGATCCATCTGATGCACGCGAGCACGGGTTCGATGAAAGTTGAGATTTCCGAAAAGCCGCTGAGCGAGTATCTTGCTGGCAACAGATCCCAATCGGGGATTATGGTTTGTAGACTTTTGGAGTAGCTTTTCTTATTCCCGGTTATGCTTTATTTCAGAATCAGTTATCATCCCGTATTACCTTTAGCAACAACACCGAGCCATAGGGTGAGACTGTTACTTCTTGATTGAATATTTCGTTCTTTGCATTTTTGTAGTAGCCGGGTAGGGGAAGTGTCACTTCTAGATCAGAATAGTTATATTCAAAAAATAGGTAATCCATTATATTCAACCCTTTTGTCTTGACTTTTGATACGGTCAAGTTGTCGAATATGACAGGAACTGAAGGTTCATTGATTTTGATAACGACACTTTCGCTAGGTGTAGAAACTCTGGCTTTAAGCAGGATTTGGGTTTTTTTAGAATCCTGATTGGTTGAGAAATATCGGATGGCTCCCTCCTGGTTTTCGTCGAAGGTTTTCTCGAGAAACAACTGGATTTCTTTGTTTTCCACAGTGCTTTTTGAGTCAAACTCAAGGAGGATTTCGTCTCCCGCTTTCACTTCTCCGATTTGAATGTAAGCCAGGACATGTTCTCCCGAGTTTGCTCTAATAGATAGGGAGCTCCCCTTGATTCCATTCGGAATCAATTCTGATACTCCGCCATAGGTGCCCGCGACTAGATCGATTTTTGAATCAAACGCACTGGATTTGATCGATTTGCGGGTGATGATTTCGTATGGGAGTAGGTTAAAACGAGCTTTGGTGGAATTTAAGTCGTAGCTAAAATCTTCCCTCCAGCTTTGGAGATTGCGATTTTGTCCCGAGTGGGGATCACCTGCGTCTTTTGAATGGAAAATAAAATCGATGTTAAAGGGATCCAAAAAATAATTATTGTCTATTTGGCCGAACTCAGCGATGTCATAGTCATCGGTTGATAGCGACAGGACTAATTCACCATCAAATACACTGGAAAGTTGATTGTTTTCTATGGTGATGTCCCGGATCGGACTACCTATCGGATCGTGGGAAGCACGAATTTGGACGGGGACTTTATAAATCAGGTTTTCGGCGAGCTCTAGCTTGTTGTTATTATGGAGGAAAATTCCGTAGCCGCTAATTTTGTGGATCGTGTTTCCGTAAATCTTGATCCCCGAAGCCATATCATCGGCATAAATACCGCTGGCTAAATACACTCTTTCTTCATTTCCATCAATATTCCCGATCCCGTTTAAAATGATATTGTTGCGTATCTCCCTGCCCTTATTGTTTCGATAGGTTTGACGGTCGGAGTTCGTGTAAATGCCGCCTCCGTCTTGTTTATAGATACAGAACCGATCAATCAGATTATTTTTTACGATTGTAAAATCTCCTCCAAAGTGAATTCCATTGTATCCGGTGTTAATAATGCGGTTTTTTTCCACCAGTGAATTATCAGAATCAGAGCCTATATACAAACCTATCCCATTCATATCGCTGGATTGCCCCATACCCTGAAAGGGCATAGAATTTTCAATCAGGTTGTTTTGGATAGTAATTCTGGGGCTTTTGTTAAAGATAAAAATGCCATTGCTCAAGCTGTTCTTGATTGTGTTTCCAGTTATGGAAAGGTCCGGTACCTCTTCCATGAAGATTCCGTTTTCACCGGCAGATTCCAGAATGCAATTTTCTATTTTAAAATTGCCAGACTTCTTCACGTAGAAATGGCTTTTGTTGCTTCCCTTGAAATGTAAGTTCACAAAAGAAATGTTTTTCGTAAAAGGTTGATTGGTTACCAAGTAATCCTTGGTCGCCAGTTTAACTTGGTTGGCAGTCGGTGCGGTTGCACCAGTGTAAACGGTGATGGTTTTTAAGCTGGCATTGTATGTCCATTCTCCATAGGAATCCAATGTATTGACGTGATTCTGAATGAAGTAACCGAAGCCATTTTTTGCGGGGTATGGGGTATTAATCGGTTGGTAGTAGATGGTGCTGCCGGAGGTCGAAGTGACGGGGTGGCGATCAATGATCCAGTTGGTCTTTCTAATGACCAGTTCACCCCCAGTCCAATCCGAATTATTGGGCTGACCGGTGAGTGAGATGGGATTGTTGATGCTGGTGATGTCCAAAAGCGGCTGGTCACTTTCTGAATTGGGATATCTCCCGATCTCTCGTGGAAGATTGTCTACTTCAACAATTTGAACCTTTGAGCTCTGTAAGTTGGGAATAGAGCCTTCATATTTTTCTCCTCCGAGTGATTTCCAAGCTCGGATTTCTTCCAATGAGGTAACAATCGCAGGCGCGCCTGTTCCGTAAGTTGTGTAGATAATTGGGTTTCCGATTTCTCCTCCCTTTACGATATAGATGGTACCAAAGAAAACTTCCCCTGCAGCGAACAGCACCCGGTCGCCTGGCTTTAGGCCGCTGCCGACAGAGTTCAATTTGCCGATTGTTTTCCATGGTGTAGCAGGATTTTGAGCCTCTGTAATCGAGCGGTTGTCGTCCCCTTTATTGGTCGAAAAATAGTAATCGGAACAATAGCCAGCCAGTGGAAAAATCAAAAATGCCAGCAGAAGAAGGTGTTTAATCAATTTGATGAAATTCATTTTGTTGGGAATCCTGTCTAGCAAGCATTTAAAATACTTCCGTTAATTTCAAAAATTTAGTAAAAAATGCTCATGCCCATTCAAATCCGTCGAGCTGTTGATTATTTTTAAGGTTATGCGGAATTCTATCAGTGACAAAAAAACAAACGAAAGCAAAACACGATTTTAGCCTCACACCCGACAAAAAGGTGACACCCAAGACCAAGAAAACTCACTGCAACAATTTCGACCTCTTATCAAAGTAGGGCATTTTCATAATATCTTTCTTGAGGGGAATGGACGCAATTTTAATGAAATTAACCATGGTAATTTTCCTTACCTGTTCTTAAAATTAAAAGGGTGGAATTGTTGCAAATAAGGTAGTCAAATGGAAAACTATCTGAGGTATGAAAGTCACCATTTCCTCAATTAAGCTAAAAGGTCCCTTCAATTATTTTATACCATTTGCCTAGGCGCGCAAAACTATGGGCCAATTGAAGGCTATCAACTAAAGGGATTTTCGGAAAAGGGTTTTTGGATTATCCTTAGTTCTATTCTTTTCCCCTAAATAGATCCATTATTTCCCTTGATTAAGATAAATTGTGATGAGGGTGGAGTTTTGTTATCTCTAAGAGGAAATCGCTTTTTATGAATTCGAAGATTCAAGGCGATTATTTTGCGCGGTTTGAATAGTCTGAAAAGATTGTCATGAAACAACTTTGTCCTGAAATTCAGTGGCATGTACCCGCAACTGGGGTACATACTACTGAATCTTAAATAAAATCTATCTTCCAATTTTCAAGGCATTGACCTTGGCAAATTTAATCCAACTTCTTTTTAGATCTTAATCACTTTTTTAATCACAGCTACGTTGTTGTCTCCGAGAATCTTGAACAAGTAGATGCCTGGGACATAGCTAGAAATATCCAGTTTGACTTGACGGGAGCCTTTCTCCACTTCAATAGTGTCCACTAACCTTCCCTTCATGTCGATCACCTCGATGCGGATATCTTCGACTTGGTCGAAATTAAAGAGGTGTAGATTTACCAATCGGTTGGTTGGGTTAGGATGGGCCGTTGCTCTTGGTTGTTCAGCCGAGTAACCGCCGGCTCTAGGCTCGATTACAGAGACAGTTGGTCTCGTTGATTCCGCAGTGAGCCCATCGGCATCAAATACCTTGGTTTTCAGCGTATAAGTTCCTGCAGGAGGATTGATCCAGTTGAACTCATAGGGAGCCTCGGTGACAATGGCGAAAATCTGCTCATTGTAGAAGAACTCCACGTGCTCGATGCTGTTTTCAGGATCGTTTGGCTGAGTTTTGATCAGGATATTCTCTCCACGTTCGAATATCTGCCCATCTATTGGTTCCACAATGTTGATCGTAGGAGGTTGATTTTCCCGTACTTCTATAGTGGGCCTCGATGACTCGGAAGTTAGCCCTTTGGAATCAAATACCTTGGTTTTTAAGGTGTAAGATCCTGCAGGAGGATTGATCCAGTTATATTCGTAAGGAGCTTCGGTGACGATGGCAAAAATCTGCTCGTTATAGAAGAACTCGACATGCTCGATTTCACCTTCCGGATCAATCGGATTGGTCTTGATCAGGACATTGGCTCCCAAATTGAATATCTGTCCATCGGTTGGCTCTACTATAGAAATTGAAGGCGGCAGATTTTCATTGATTACAATGCTCACCGGCAGGGATTCTGAAGTTTGTCCAATTCCATCGTAAACTTTGGCTGTGAGTACATACGTTCCAGCAAGAGGACTAGGCCAGTTGACTGCGAAAGGAGCCTGTGTTACAGTTGCGAGGACTTCGTCATCGGCGAATAGCTCTACTTTTTGGATTTGACCCTCAGGATCGCTTGGCTCGGCTCTGATCACAACATCTTCACCAACTTCGAATTCCTGACCGTCCGTCGGTTCGACAAGAGAAATAGTTGGAGGTAGATTTTCGATCACCGAAATAATCGGCCTGGTGGACTCGGCAGTAAGTCCTTTGGCGTCAAATACCTTGGTTTTCAGTGTGTAGGTTCCGGCCGGAGGACTGATCCAGTTGTACTCATAAGGAGCTTCGGTTATAATGGCGAAGATCTGCTCGTTGTAGAAGAATTCGACATGGTCGATTTCACCCTCCGGATCAATCGGATTTGTTTTGATCAGGACGTTATCACTCAGATTGAATACCTGCCCGTCGACAGGCTCGACAATGGAAATAGTCGGAGGTTGATTTGCCTGGACAGTAATCGAGGCAGTCAGAGACTCCGCCGTCTGTCCGGATTCATCAAAGACTTTAGCTTTCAGCACGTAGGTTCCAACTGGCGGACTGATCCAATTGTATTGGAAAGGAGCCTGACTCACGCTGGCCACAAGTTGGTCATTGGAGTAGAACTCGACCTTTTGAATCATGCCTTCGGGATCGGCCGGCTCAGCAGTGATCATCACATCTGTGCCCAGATCGACTACTGCTCCGTCCGACGGTGCTGTAAGGGTAACGCTTGGCGGCAGGTTTTGAATGACCGTAATGCTCACTGATAGCGATTCTGCTGTTTGTCCGACTTCATCAAATACTTTGGCTTTCAGCGCATAGGTTCCGACTAGCGGATTAACCCAGTTGAATTCGAATGGAGCCTGCATTACCGTTGCCAAAATTTGATCGTTGGAATAGAACTCGACCTTTTGAATCATGCCTTCTGGATCAGAGGGGTTAGCAGTGATTAGCACGTTATCGCCCAGATCGACTACCGCTCCGTCCAATGGTGCTGTAAGAATGACTGTCGGAGGGAGGTTTTCGATCACCGAAATAGTCGGTCTGGCAGACTCGGCTGTGAGTTCTTTGGCATCAAACACCTTGGTTTTCAGAGTATAGGTTCCAGCTGGAGGATTGATCCAGTTGTACTCATAAGGAGCTTCGGTTACAATAGCGAAGATCTGCTCGTTGTAGAAGAACTCGACATGATCAATTTCTCCTTCCGGATCAATTGGATTTGTTTTGATCAGGACGTTATCCCCAAGGTGGTATACCTGCCCGTCGACAGGTTCGACAATGGAGATAGTGGGAGGTTGATTTTGCTGGACCACAATCGTGGCGGTCAGAGACTCCGCCGTCTGTCCGGTTTCATCAAAAACTTTGGCTTTTATCGTGTGAGTTCCTACTGGAGGACCGATCCAATTGAATTGGAATGGTGCTTGACCGATAGTAGCCAAAATCAGGTCATCGCCGTAGAACTCGACCTTTTGAATCATACCTTCGGGATCAACAGGCTCAGTAGTGATCATCACATCCGTGCCAAGATCTACTACTGCTCCGTCCAACGGTGCTGTAAGAGTAACGCTTGGCGGTAGATCCTCGATGACCGAAATTACAGGTCTGGATGATTCCGCTGTTAACCCATGAATATCAAAAACTTTGGTCTTCAGCGTGTACGTTCCTACGGGAGGACTTACCCAATTGAACTCGTAAGGAGCTTCTGTCACAATAGCGAAGATCTGCTCGTTGTAGAAAAACTCGACATGGTCGATTTGATTTTCCGGATCAATCGGATTGGTTTTGATGAGCACATCCTGCCCGACGGTAAACACCTGTCCGTCTATTGGTTCCACGATTGAAATAGTGGGTGGATAGTTGGAAACGGTAAACTCGATGGTCTCTGAAATACCGGTTTGACCTAGATCATCCGTAACGACAGCGTAAATTTGATGGGTACCGATCGGGATGTTTGTCCACTCATAGTCGTAAGGCGCCTCCTGGATTTGTGAGAGCGAGACTCCATCACCAAATATCTCTACTGAGCTTATTTTGTTTTCCGGATCATAAGGGTTCGTTTTGATAATCTGGCTCTGTCCATAACTGTAGTCATTGCCATTGATTGGCTGACTAATCGAGATCGTAGGAGCGAGATTTTCATTCGATTCCGGGATTACATGGACGATGACATTTTTTGATCTTGTGCTATTTCCACTATTGTCATAGACAATTGCGTACAATAGGTAGGTCCCGAGCGGTACTTCTGTGGGCCAATTGAATTCGAACGGATCAGCTACAATGGAACCGATCAGATTGTCACCGACGTAGAATTCAACTCTGTCAATGTCGTTTTCGGGATCTTCGACAAATGCTAATAACTTAAGTAGGCCGCCGTTTTCTATAACTGCCTCTCTGATCGGTTCTTCAAGAACAATAATGGGAGGGAAATTAACATCAGCAGTGTCAATGACGTTGATGTTGACTGCATCAGATTCCGCCGCTAAACCTTCATTATCGTAGATAATGGTTTTAAGTGAATGATTGCCGGTAGAAGCGTTGGACCAAATAAAATTGTAAGGAGCTGAATTCAAGGTGCCTATAATATCAGTGCCATCGAGGAATTCCACCCTATCGATGTCGTTTTCAGGATCTATTGGATCGGTCTGTATTGTGATATCTTGACCAAACAACAGATTTTGATCCTCTACAGGATCCGTGATTTGGATGCTTGGGGGCAAGTTTGGAGTAGGTGGTTCTGTTATATTTACGGTGATGGTCTCTGAATTTCCCGAGGCTCCCTGTGTGTCGTAGACGACTGCTCGGATATCGTAGCTATTGAGGGATGAGGGACTCCATAGTAATTCGAAAGGAGCTTGGGTAACTGTGCCCAAAAGATTATTGCCTTCATAAATCTCAACTCTATCTAGGGTCCCCTCGGGATCATTCGGCAAGGTGCTGATTAAGATGTCAATTCCCAGATCAATCGACTGATTATCTGAGGGAGAGATGATTTCGACGGTCGGAGTGCGGTTTACTGGCCCGCCGATTTGGATGGAAATCGGTACAATTTCTGACTCTGCAGTCCGCCCGATCAAATCGAACGCTACCGCCTTTAAATTGAAATTCCCTGGTGTAGGAGTAGGCCAAGTGTACTGAAAAGGTGCCTCGTAGACCCTGCCGATCACGCTGTCTCCCTGGTAGAAAAAAACTTTGCTGAGCAGACCCGTGGGATCTGTAATGTCGGTGTTGATAAGGACGTCGTCACCGCTGTAATATATTTCGTTTGCGACAGGATCGATGATCGAAATTTCAATTGGGGAAGGAGGAAGGTCCTCTAAATTAAAATTAGTCTTTACCAGCATTGCAGATCCATAAGCCGGGATGGTTACTTGTTTATCGAATAACTCATTCTTGGCGTTTCTATAAAGGCCGGGGAGAGGAATGGTCACCTCCTGATCGGAGTAGTTGTATTCGAAAAACATGTACTCCAAGATATTGAGCTCTTTGGTCGCGACTTTTGAAATTGCCAAACTGTCAAAGATGACAGGATCAGAAGGTTCGTTGATCTTTATGACGATGCTTTCGCTGGATGCAGAAACTCCGGCTTTAAACAGGATCTGGATTTTTTCAGGTTCCAGACTTGTTGAAAAATATCTTAAAGTTCCTTCTTGATTATCGTCATAAGTTTTTTCTAAAAACAACTGGATTTCTTTGTTTTCCACCGGGCTTTTTGAGTCAAACTCAAGCAGGATTTCATCTCCAGCCTCTACTGCCCCGATTTGAATATAGGTGAGCACATGTTCGCCAGTATTGGGTGTGATCGAAAGAGAGCCTCCGGTAATCCCGTCTGGAATCCAAGAGGAAACGCCACCATAGGTGCCTGCTACAATGTCAATATTTGAATCAAATGTGCTGGATTTGATTGGGCTGCTGGTGATGACTTCATATTGGTGAAGGTTAAATCGGGGTTTGTTTGAATTTAAGTCGAAACCAAATGCTTCTCTCCAGCTTTGGAGATTCCGAGTTTGTCCTGTAGGGGTATCTCCAGCGTCCTTGGAAAGGAAAATGAAATCGGTGTTGTAGGGATCTAAAAAATAATTGTTATCCAGTTGGCCAAATTCTCCTATGTCATAGTCATCCGTGTTGAAAGACAAGATTAATTCCTCATCAAATACCCTGGACAACTGATTGTTTTCAATGGTGATATCTCGTATGGGAGTTCCGATCGCGTCATGGGAAGCCAGAATTTGGGTAGAAACTTCATAAATTGTATTCTCTGTTAGCTCCAGATTGTTGTTGTTGTGCAGGAATATCCCGTTGGCACTGACTTTATGGATTGTGTTATTATAGATTTTTATCCCTGCTGCCATGTCATCGGCGTAGATTCCGCTTGCTAACAGTTCCTTTTCCTCGTTCCCGTCCATGTTCCCGATGCCATTGACGATTATGTTACCCTGAATTTCCCGGCCCTCGTTATTTTGTGTGGTTTGACCGTCTGCATTGGTATAGATGCCTCCGCCGTCTTGTTTGTAGACACAAAATCTATCGATCAGATTGTTTCTTACGATGGTAAAGTCACCGCCAAAGTGAATTCCATTGTATCCCGTATTGATGATCCGGTTTTTTTCGATCAGAGAATTGTCAGAATCAGAGCCGATGTAAACCCCAATGCTGTTCAAATCGCTGGATTGCATCATTCCCTGATAAGGTCCGGTGTTCTCGATCAGGTTGTTTTGGATGGTAATTCTGGGGCTGCCATAAAATACAAATATGCCGCTGTTCAAGCTGTTTCTTATTGTATTTTCGGTAATGGAGAGGTCGGGTACCTCTTCCATGTGAACTCCGTTTTCCCCGGCAGATTCCAGAATACAGTTGTCTATCGTGAAATTACCTGATTTCTTCACATAAAAGAGACTTTTATTGCTTCCTTTGAAATGCAGGTTTGTGAACGTAATGTTTTTTACATAAGGTTGGTTTGTTACCAAATAATCAAGGTTTGCCGGTTGGACTTTTGAGGCGAGTGGAGCAGCAGATCCGGTGAAAACAGTAATAGTTTTTAAACTGGAATTGTATGCCCATTCCCCAAAAGTATCCAGCGCGTCGACGTGGTTTTGAATAAAATAACCGTAGCCGGGTTTTGCTTCATATGGCGTGTTTATAGTTTCGTAATTGATCGTGCTTCCAGCAGTGGATGTGATGGGATGTCGGTCTATAATCCAGTTGTTTTTTCTGATGACTATTTCACCGCCTGTCCAGTCAAAAGGATTGGGTTGGCCGTTAAGAGAGTTGGGGCTGTTTATACTGACAATGTCTAAAAATCGGTTTCCAGTATCTGAATTGGGGTAACTGCCGATTTCCCGGGGTAAATTTTCCGCTTCCACAATTTGGAGCTTCGAGCTTTGTAAATTGGGAAGGGAGGCTTCATACTTACCTCCGCCAAGTGATCTCCAATTTTGGATTGATTCCAAAGAGGTAATAATCGCAGGTGCCCCGGTGCCATAGGAAGTGTAGACGACAGGGTTCCCGGTATCTCCCCCTTTTACGATATTGATGGTCCCATAGAAGATCTCTCCTGAAGCAAACAACACACGGTCTCCTCCCCTAAGTCCACTGGCTACCGCGTTCAATTTGTTGATAGTTTTCCATGGAGTAGCTGGATTTTGGGCCTCCGTAATCGAACGATTGTCATCTCCTATGCTAGTGGAAAAGTAATAGTCCGTACTATAGCCTGCTAAGGGTAAAAAGAGGCTCAGTAACAGCGCCGCAGAGAGAATCAATTTAGCGGATACAGTCTTTTGAGGAAGCATTGAAAACAAGTTGCTTCTGGAATAGAGAGTCTTCATGTCTTTTTAATTAGTTTAAATAATTTTTTTAATTGTAAAAATCTCACCCTTGCGTGATCGGAAAAATGTGATCCTTTGGAAGGGAAAATAAATTGGATTCAATTTTTTTTCGCTGCATCCACCCACGAACCGTTTATTGGTGGATTCTTAGGTGATGCTAATTAAAAATCGCCCGATAATTGTTAAAATATACTGAAAAATGCTTTTCAAATTTATCAAAATGATGAATATTTTTTTTGCAAAATTGGGTTGACCCAATTTTGATAAAAAGTAAAGGAGTGCGCGACTCTCAAAACTAGTCTGAAAGAAAATGTTGTAGCAGATGAAAGAGCAAGCCGAAAAATTGAAACAATTGATTGCAATGGGAAGTAAGTATTTCCACCAAACTGGTGAAGAAAGCTTATGCAGGAAACCAGCCCCCGAAAAATGGTCCAAAAAGGAGATCTTGGGACATCTGATAGACTCGGCCATCAACAATCTCCAGCGGTTTACAGAAATCCAATTTGCACCCAAACCTTACCAAATTCAATCCTATAGGCAGGTGGAGTTGGTAAAGGCAAACAACTATCAATCCGCTTCCGCAAGAGACTTGACCATCCTTTGGCAGGCGGTCAACCGGCGGATTCAGCAGGTAATTCTTATGCAAACCGAACTGACTTTAGCTTTTCCAATCATCTTGGGAAATGGCGACTCCGCGGATTTGGCATTTCTGATCAGGGATTATGTCGATCACTTGGATCATCATCTCCTCCAGATTTTTAACCCGCTTTATCCCACTGATCCCCGGTTGCCTGCTCCGAAACTGTTGGCGTAGGTTTTCCGCTTTTTTATTCAAGAGGGAGAGAGAAAATAGATTTTCGCCCTAATATTAACCTTGAAATCAAGTACCGAACCCATACTTCTACCCACCGATGAAGATCTCCAAGTTCCCGGCGCTTTTAGCGTTTTTTGTTTTTAGCTGTTCATTGACATTGCTTGCCCAAGTCAAGCCAATCTTTGAGAATGGCGAGGCGCAGATCGTACCTGAGTTGAAAGATTCCGCCAACTGGATCAGACACGACCTTTGGGTGGAGACGGAATTTGATACAGACGGGGACGGCAAAAAAGACCGGATGCATGTCGACGTGACCCGTCCCAAGCAGACCGAGACCGAAGGCCTGAAGCTGCCGATAGTTTACGCCAGCAGCCCCTATTATGCAGGGACAGCAGGTAATGCACCGATCTTCTGGGACGTAAAACATGAATTGGGTGCTGCGGAAAAGCCCCGAAATCAGGTTGAGGTTGTGCGCCGGGGCAAGCGGCCGATCATCTCCAATGACGAAATCATGGCATGGGTTCCGCGCGGCTACATCGTCGTGCATTCCTCTTCCCCGGGCACCGGACTTTCGCAGGGCTCACCAACGGTGGGCGGTGACAACGAATCTTTGGCACCAAAAGCTGTAATCGAATGGCTAACCGGAAAGGACAACGGCTACACGACACCTGACGGAAATGAGAAAGTAATGGCCTATTGGTCGACCGGCAAAGTCGGTATGACCGGAACCTCCTACAATGGGACCCTTCCGCTTGCAGCCGCCACCACCGGCGTCAAAGGATTGGAAGCAATCATCCCCATTGCGCCCAATACTTCTTACTATCACTATTATCGGTCCAACGGTCTCGTTCGCTCGCCGGGTGGCTACTTGGGCGAGGATATCGACGTGCTATATGACTTCATCCACAGCGGCGACGAATCCAAAAGAGCTTACTCTAACAAAACCGTCCGTGACACCGAGATGGCGCAGGGCATGGATCGGACAACGGGAGACTACAATGACTTTTGGGCTGGAAGAGATTATCTGAACGACATGGAACCCATGAAGGCCGCTTTGCTGATGTCACACGGGTTCAACGACTGGAACGTGATGCCTGAGCACAGCTATCGGATCTACGAGGCGGCTCGCGCCAAAGGGATTCCATCACAGATCTTCTACCATCAAAACGGCCATGGCGGCCCGCCTCCATTTTCGATGGTGAACCGCTGGTTTACCCGCTATCTGCATGGTGTGGAAAATGGCGTGGAGCAGGAGCCCAAAGCCTGGATTGTGCGCGAACAAGACGAGCGAACCAATCCGACTGCCTATGCTGACTTCCCAAATCCCCAAGCTTCCAATGTAATTTTTCACCTCAAAGGTGGCGCACCCGCTGCCGGTTCGCTGGGTTTGGAAAAAGCAAATTCCGGTGCCAAGGAGACGCTGGTTGACAATTACTCTTTTTCCGGTTCCGCACTTGCACAAGCTGACTATACCGATCATCGCTTGATCTATCTAAGTCCTGTCCTCAAAGAAGCGGTGCATATTTCGGGAATTCCAAAGATCAGAGTTAAGCTGGCTTCCAATAAACCCGCAGCAAACCTTTCTGTCTGGTTGGTCTCCTTGCCTTGGACAGAAGGAAGAAACGCAAAAATCACCGACAACATCATCACACGTGGCTGGGCAGACCCGCAAAACCACAAAGACATTCGCAAGGGGGAACCGCTGGAGCCGGGCAAATTCTACGAGGTGACCTTTGATCTCCAGCCGGACGATCAGATCATTGCCGCTGGTCAGCAGATCGGCCTGATGATCTTCTCCTCAGATGCGGAGTTTACCATCCTGCCAAAGCCGGGGACTGAACTGACGGTCGATCTGGATGGGACGGTATTGATACTTCCGGTCGTCGGAGGGATAGCTGCTGTGGCGAAGTCGCTTGAATGAGGAGTTGAAAGGAAGTGGTACAATCGCGGATATTTCTGTTTTTTATTTCCCAATCACTTTGATCAAAGTTCCCTTTTCCAATTGATCAGACAACAGCATCCCGTTTAATATTGCCAATTCCTCAAAGCGATCTTTTTGCATTTTGAAATGGGTCAGTGCGGCTTCCAAGCTCATGCGCTGAGGGATAGTTTGGATCCGCACCACATCTGGCTTTCTGTTGAGTTTCTCGGCGTCTTTCAATTCCTTAAAATTCCGAACTGTGGATAGGAAAGCAGGCTGATATTGCTCAAACTTTGAAAGTTCGGACACACCTAAAATGCTATAGGTATTTCCTCCAAATTCGATCAGCGCAGAGAGTACCCGAATGGTACCTTGCTCTTGTTTTTGATCCGCAACCATAAGGAATGCAGGCAATCCGTTGATGGTTTCTTTTTTGGAATCCACCAGTTCCAGCTGGTATTGCTCCAGAATTTTCCCAGAAATCTCCTCCATCGATCCTCCGCCTGCCAGCGTCAAAGACATCAAAGCATCACCGGCTTTGGGTGCCATCTGAACTTGCTGAGGCGTGTTTTGGAAGTTCCAGTCATGGGGGGTGGTAAACTGAATTTTCAGCACAGGATGATAAAACACATTGCTTTCCAGAAAACCCTGTCTAGGATCTTCTCCCAACACAATTCCGTCAATTCTTCTGAGGTAAGCGTCCCGGTTTACCGAGGGATTGGTCAGATCGAGTTTCTTTTTCCATTCCTCCGCCAGTTTTGCTACAGTTATATTTCGCTCGCCTGGAGAGGGGTGAGTGGAAAGAAATTCCGGGATTTCGCTTGCTCCCTGTTTTGCTCCCTGCCTTTCGAGGGTGTTAAAAAAACCTGCCATTTCCGCAGCGTCATACCCAATTCGGGAAGAATATTCCACACCCAATTCATCGGATTGCCGCTCCGCATCGCGTCCAAAACTCAACAAGGCTATCTGCATCCCCTGCGAAAGTGGTTCAGCAAAATCTGCCAGCTCCGGTATAAACACCATCCCTGCGATCATTCCCAGCTGTCCGATAATTTGATTGCGCTGTTGTATCACAGAATGCCGGGCAGTCACGTGGCCGATTTCGTGTCCCAAAACTCCCGCAAACTCTGCCTCATTGTTGAAGTGAGCCATGATTCCCCGGGTAAAATAGACATATCCTCCCGGTACGGCGAAGGCATTGATGATCGGTGAATCGACTACCTTGAAATGGTAATCCAATTTGGGACGATGTGAGACGGCCGCCATTTCCAGGCCCTTTTCTGTAATGAATTGCTGCAATTCGGGATCCTCATAAACTCCGAAAAATGCTGTAATCTCAGGATCTGATTGCTGACCCATGCCGATTTCCTGAGCTTCAGACATTAAGACTACCTGCTTTTTTCCTGTTACCGGATTGATCGCACATCCGTCAGTAATTAGTAGGATCACGGAGAACAACGCTGCTGTATACGCGGATCGGGTTTTCATGCCATTTCGATTAAAGTGTAATTTTGACTTTTCCACAACTGAAAAATTAATCAGTCTAGCGCCTTCCGCTTTAATCGGATAGAAGTGTCGGTTGACTCATTTTGAGTGATCTGGATTATATCAAACTGCAATATCCAGGCCTAGAAAAACTTGTGAAGAAGCTCCCGACAAGTCTGAATGAAGGAGATTCCATACTTTTTTAAGGTTGGATCGAGCATAACCCAATTAATTAAGGTTCCCGATCAGCCAAAGTACTGATAGCATATTTCGTAGAACCCTGATATTTTTTCCAAAATAGTTGGTTCTACCACGAATTTAATGGAAATGGTATCTTTAGGCAAAAAGATGTTCACAGAGAATTTTTTCACAAAGCTGCTTGATCTGGAAGACGGTTGGATAGTTGAATCTGTAGATTCGGATTTAACAAAGGAGGAGATCTACATACAGGTTGTTTGTGTGTTGGATCAATTGGAAGACGCTGGATCCGGAGAGTTCTGCAAGGTTTATGATTATGCGCCGGAGCGTTCTTGGAGGCATTTGGACACGATGCAATATAGGACTTACATCAAGTGTCGGCTCCCTCGAATCAAAGCCTCCGACGGAAAAGTAAAGACTGTTC
>NZ_AUBW01000018.1 GCF_000429445.1 Algoriphagus terrigena DSM 22685 | reverse complement strand
ATAGCCGAGCAGTACTAATTGCCCAAAAGCTTACCTACGGTTTGTTACAATTTCTACTGATATGTGTTGATTTATGCTGGGTGTCAGCTGTCGGGTGACCGATGAACTACACCGGCAGAACTTAAGATAGTATGTGTACGCATGATCCTCCGGCAACGGACATCGGTCATCGGACATCAAGATTTAGGCGGCCTAGCGCAGGGGTCCCACCTCTTCCCATCCCGAACAGAGAAGTTAAGCCCTGCAGCGCCGATGGTACTGGGGTTACACCCGGGAGAGTAGGTCGCCGCCACATTATTCCAAACCCTTTCAGACTACTGAAAGGGTTTTTTTCGTTTATGACTATCCTGTTTTTGGCTTTTCAAGGATCCGTCTTAAATGTTGCGTGATTTGAGCGAGTGCTTTCTCTATTTTAAAAAGATAATTGGAGGAAAAATATTACCTCAGTTTACGTTCGCATTAGCGGCTAATGGACTTTTTCTAGGACACTTCGACTGCTTTAAAGGGCAATGTCTCAGGGATGCAGAGATTTCAACCGGTCGATTTTTTAGTTCCTTATCGGGCTGAAATTACCGGCCTTAAAATAGGTCGAAAGAAATATATTTTTGTATTTTATATATTTGACTTACACTGAAATTAAATAAAATTGGCTTTTTACCCATGTTTTATTACCTTTGAAAAGTTATATTCTGAAATGATTTTGTTGAAAAGTAAAAAACACAATGTATTTGCTGGATCTGATGATCTTCATCACCTACATGGCTGTCATGTTGGGAGTAGGGTATTATTACATGAGAAAGAACTCCAGCCAAGAGGATTATTACGTTGGCGGACGGTCGATAGGTAGCTGGCATATAGGTCTCTCGGTAGTCGCTACCGATGTGGGCGGTGGTTTTTCAATCGGCCTTGGAGGCCTTGGATTTGCGATGGGACTTTCAGGTTCCTGGATGCTTTTTACCGGTTTAATTGGGGCTTGGCTTGCGGCCGTTTTTTTGATTCCCAGAGTTAAATCAGATCCTGCGTTTTCTAAATTTTTCACCTTCCCTCAGATCATAGGACATCTCTTCGATTCCAAAGCTGCCATCGTCGCTTCAGTGATCTGTTTTCTGGGATATTTAGGATTTACTGCCTCCCAATTGTTGGCTGGTGCCAAACTTGCCTCGGGGACCTTTCCGATGCTGGATCTGCCGATTGCGCTTCTGATCATGGGGACAGTTGCGGTGGTGTATACCGTGATGGGAGGGCTAAAAGCTGTAATCTACACTGACACGATCCAGTGGATCATTCTGATGCTTGGGTTGATGGGGATTGGGATTCCGGCAGCCTACATGTATGTTGGCGGCTGGGAGGGAATTACTAACACCTTGCCGGCGGAATTTCTGTCCTTTTCCCAATTGACATGGCAGGACGCGGTCAACTGGGGTATCACCATCGTGCCGATCTGGTTTGTTGGAATGACCCTTTATCAGCGAATTTTCGCAGCCAAAGACGTGAAGTCGGCCCGAAAGGCTTGGTTTATCGCTGGATTGTTTGAGTGGCCGATCATGGCGTTTATGGGTGTGTTTTTGGGACTACTGTCCCGGGTAGCTGTGGACCAAGGAGCGCTGGATGGCTTCACTGCCACCATGGACCCCGAGCTTGGCCTTCCGGTTCTGCTTCGACAGATTCTTCCGGCCGGGATATTGGGCCTGATGATGTCTGCCTATTTCTCAGCTGTGTTGTCCACTGCGGATTCTTGTCTTATGGCCGCTTCAGGGAATCTTGTCACGGATCTTTTGGCGAAATTTTTCACATTCAAATCACATTCTCACGAGTTGCGACTGATCCAGGGAGTCACCTTTGGAATCGGCGTGCTGGCCGTACTACTGGCTTGGCAAATGACCGAGGTGCTTACTCTGATGCTCTATTCCTACGGATTTATGGTGTCAGGACTTCTGGTTCCGGTGGTCGCCGGATTGTTTTTTGGTCAGAAAAATCCGCAAGCAGCAATCGGAGCGATGATTTCCGGGGGGAGCACCACAGCAGGACTTTCGTTCTTCAAAGTCGATCTGCCATTTGGACTTGATCCGAATTTCTACGGCATTATTGTTTCGTTGATTGTCTTCTGCACGTTAAATAAGGTTTCAAACAAATGAAAATAACTAAGCTATGATACAACTTGAATCATTGTCTGCTATCGATAATGCTACCTTTTTGCAAAAAAACGAGATCGCAGATTTCCTTCTGGTACATCTCGGGAAATTTGGAGATCCGAAGGAAGATATCCTGAAATGTCTTGACTACGCCTTGGATCCGGGCATGCATGCCGGTGGCTTTGTGATATTGGCCAAAGAAGAAGGCGAGATCCTCGGAGCCTTGGTGATGAACAAGACGGGGATGTCCCGCTATATTCCTGAGAATATTTTAGTTTATATCGCTGTCAACGAGAACATGCGCGGAATGGGAATCGGGAAAAAAATCTTGGATATGGCTATCAAAATGGCCCATGGTGCGATTGCATTGCATGTGGAGCCCGACAATCCAGCCAAGAAACTTTACGAGCGCTTGGGCTTTACCAATAAGTACTTGGAGATGCGACTAACACAGAACTAGGATGGCTGTATTAACCTTAAATCGGGAAAAGCTCCAGACGAATTTCCTTCGTATGAAAGGCCTTTTCGACGAACATAATGTGAGCTGGGGCGTCGTCTCCAAGATGCTTTGTGGCAACAAGCTCTTCCTTCAGGAATTGATCAGTCTCGGAATCACGGAAGTGCATGACAGTCGAATCTCCAATCTGGCGATGGTCAAGCGGTTGAACCGCGATGTGCAGACGGTGTACATCAAGCCTGTGTCGAAGAAAAACGTCGCGAAGATGGTAGAGTTTGCCGATGTCAGCCTCAACTCGGAGCTGGAGACGATCCGGATGATCAGTGAGGAAGCAGTATACCAAGACAAAAAGCACAAGATCATCATCATGGTGGAGACTGGCGACTTACGTGAAGGTGTAATGGGAGAGCGGTTGGTGGATTTCTATGCGGAAGTGTTTCAGCTGCCGAATATCGAAGTGATTGGCCTCGGTACCAACCTGAATTGTCTCAACGGCGTGATGCCCAGTACTGACAAGCTCATTCAGCTGTCGCTTTACAAACAGATCATTGAGCTGAAATTTGGAAGAGAGATACCCTGGCTTTCGGCAGGGACTTCGGTGACCATACCTTTGATGCTTTCCCACCAACTGCCAATTGGCATCAACCACTTTAGGGTGGGTGAGACGCTGTATTTTGGAGTGGATCTCGTGAAAGAAGAAACGATCGAAGGGATGCATGGGGACGTGTTGGAGCTGCATGCTGAGATCATTGAGCTACAGGAAAAGCCTCTGCTGCCCACCGGAGTACTGGGGTCAAATCCCCGGGGAGAAGTTACAGAGATTGATGAATCACTGTACGGAAAGACCTCATTTCGGGGAATTCTTGACATAGGGCTCTTGGATGTTTCTCCACAATATCTACTTCCCATCGATCCCGAAATAGAGATTTTGGGTGCGAGTTCAGATATGCTGATTGTGAATCTGGGTACCAACCAACAAGGCCATAAAGTAGGTGAAACCTTGTCATTTAGACTAAAATACATGGGCGCCTTGTCGCTGCTCAACTCCAATTACATCGAGAAAGCATTGGTCTAGTCTAGGTTTCGGTTCGGTGATGAGTTTGGATTGGCATCGATTTGGAAATCTCCCTGTCGAACCAGCTATTCAAATTCATGAAAAAGATCTTGTTCTTGTTTTCTTTCGTGGTGCTCACCTGCGCTACAGCAAGCGCTCAATCCAGCTTTGGGATCAGAGGCGGTGCGAACTTCTTTAATTTCGGAGGAGAAGATGTGTCAGATAACGACTATACGAATAGAGTGGGCTTTCACGTCGGAGCTTACGCCAGTCTTTTGGGTGAGGGTCCGATTACAGTAGAGCCGGGCATCTACTATTCTGTCAAAGGAACCCAAAATGATGACGGAGTAAACAGTCGTGCGGTTTTGGACTATGTAGATGTGCCTCTTTTGGTACGTTTCAAAATTGGTGAGGGATTCAATCTCTTTGCAGGTCCGCAGGTTTCCTTTCTAGCTAACTCAAAATTTGAAGGAGATTTCGGCGGTTCTACAGTCAGTTTTGACACCGATAGTGTAAAGGATACTGACTTCGGATTGGTATTTGGCTTAGGCTATAATCTTCCCCAGGGATTTAATGTGCAAGGATCTTATGACTATGGGGCAACTCCGATCTTCAAGGACAGCGATGCGGATGTATATAACCGCGGCTTCAAATTGTCTTTAGGCTATACTTTTTAATCGAGTGTTGGTTGAAGGGGCTGTGGGAGCAGCCCTTTCTTTCACCTCTCTTTTTATTTCATCCCCATGATCCACGCTCGGATCAACTCCACACCCTCTTGATGCACAGTAGTTCTGCCCAACTCGGGCATGGCGACGCCCACTTCTGTGGACTTTATTCGGTGGGTCACAATGGATTCGTCTGGTTTTCCGGGCACAATATCAAACGTAAAGCTTCCCGCCCCTTTGCCTGCAGCCACGGGTGTTTTGTTGATCCCGATCTTGAGCAGATCAGTTTGATCAAAGGTGAGGAAAAGGCCTGAAGTGCTAGCTGGCCCTCCAGCACTGTGACAGTGTGCGCAATTGATGTCCAGATAGGCCATGGCTCTATCTTCGAGCGCTTGGTTTTTATCCTCGTAGTTGATCATGGAGGGATAAAACTCAGCCCCCTTGAAACCTTCCAGAAAATTTAGACTTGTCCAATGCGAGAGTTGGTTTTGCGTTACTGTCCCGTAGTTTAGGTCATTGTTGAGGTGCTGGATTTTAACTCCGATCGGTGCTAGTACTTCCGACTGATTGTGGCAGCTTTTGCACTGATTTTTATTAGGAACGATGTAGTTGATGACCTGGTCTTTGCCGGCATGGTCGATGAATTTCACTTCAGTCTCCGCGCCGACTACCTTCAGGATCGCCTCTGACTGCTCATCATTCCAAAGGTAAGGATAGGCTTGCCATCCGTTTTCTTCGCGGATCAAAAGGCGCGTTTCTATGATCCTTCTTTCACCCTCTGGATTTCTGAAATCTGAGTGATAGTAGAAGTTTTTGATCAGAATCGAACCGACTGGAAACTCTATGTTGGATTCAGTGATTTGCGCTTTTTGACCTGCTGGAATAGAGACAAAGCGGCTTTTGAACGCATAGTCTGTAAAAAGCGAAGAAGCGGGTTTGTACAGGGTAACTTGACCGGTTGGGTCCAGCGCTTTCATTTCTCCTTCGAAAAAACCGTACGTCGACAGTCTTTTGTACGGAAAAATCCCGTTTGCTGTCTCTTCAGTCAAAGGTTTCGATTCTGCTGCTACCTTTTCTTCACTTTGCTTGCAAGCGGCTAAAGTCATCCCAGCCAGTAGCACTATGCAAAGGCCTGTCTTCCAATTCATTCTTTCCATCTCCCCAATCAATTACAGCTATGGTTCGATTACAAACTGGTGATGCTGCTGATGTCAGTTGCGACATTCACTTTACAGTTTTGGAACAATTGATAGTCTTTGAAGGACTCGATGTGATCTTCTCCCTCCATCAGATAAAACCGCGTGAAATGGAGGTTTTCAATCCCGGCTTCTTGAATGCAGACGCGCATCGGATTGGAGTCGATGGTCTCGCTGATTGCTTTGTCCCAGATGCCGTCGTAGATGATATCCTGTGTTTTGGCGGGTCCGTAGGCGTTGTGTACACTGATCAGTTGGCCCAGTTCACGGGTGAGATCAGGCATGGATAAAGTCTCGCGCTCATAGGAGTTGTCGTGAACGTAGACGTCGGTGGTATAGGGCGACCAGTTGGGTGCATCGGTGGGGAATCCGGTGACTTGGTAGCTGGCGATTGCCACGCCGGTGGTCTTGTTATTGTGGATTCTGTTATCGTAGATCTCCACCTCTTTGGCTGCCAAAAGAACCACTCCCGACCCCGGAGGTATCATGGTGACGGTATTTCCATTTGGCCCTTCTCCGATGGCTGTCGCAAAGTTTTCGTGGTTGTTGTTGAGGATGTCGTTGTCGTAGATTTTGGTGCCTTTTCCGTCTGATTTCGGCAGCCCCGGCAGGTTGAAGACTAAAATTCCCCCTGAGTTGTCCCTCGCGGTATTTCCGAAAACTTCCGCGTTGTCGGAGTTTTCGATCTCGATTCCAGCCACGTTGCCGAAGGCTAGCGAGTTTTTGACGATGATATTTTCAGATTGTCCCACATAGATGCCGGCATCTTTTGAATGCGAAGCGATACATTCATCGATGACCACATTTTTGCATTGTACCGGGTAGATGGCGTAGGTCCCGTTTTTGGACTTGTCGCCGTTTGTCCAGGTGACGTTGATTCTACGAAACGTGATCCCGTCGGTGTGCTGGGATTTGATGCCGTCTCCGGGGGCGTCTTCGATGCTCAAGTCTTCGACGGTGATGTTGTTTCCGACGATTTTTACCCCTTCTCCTCCGGACTTCAGATTTTTAAAAGAAAGTACCGTCTTGTCCATTCCCGCTCCCTTGATTTTGACTGACTTTTTGTTGTCCAAAATCAGTTGAGTACTTAGCTCAAAAAAGCCCTCTGGGATCTGGATCGTGCTCGAATCCTCCGCCATAATGAAGGCTTCCACTACCTTTTCCACTTCCTCCGGACTCATTCTTGCGAGGGATGAAGTGTCAAACGTCTGCTCGGTGGTGCTCGTGCCACAGGAGAGAACAGCGAAAAGAGAAATCGGCATCAGCAGAGCCAGGGATAATTTACGCATGGTATCTAGGGAGTGGAGTGAACTAGTTGATCAAAAATAACAGCTCCCCATCGATATCTGCGTTGAGAAAAGTCAAATAATCAGATCTTTCCGCGGATTCGGCTGAGCGTCTCGATGCTCATGTCCAGATAGGAGGCAATCTGTCCCACGGATGCCTTGTGGATGATTTTAGGTCGGTTCTCCATCAGGTCGAGATATCTCTCCATCGCCGATTTAAACTTCGCAAAGATCAGCTGCTCCTCCAGCATGATGTAATATTGCTCCAATATCAGCCGGTAGGTTCGCTCCAGACTGACGTGTTGCTCGAAAAGTCGCAATAAAGCTTCCTTGCTGATTTTGGCAATGGTTGACTTTTCCATGGCCTCGATGTTTTCGTACGAAGGCTGCCTGGAGATGAATGAATACATAGCTGTAGCAAACTCACCTTCCAGCGTAAAGGAGACTGTGACATCCTTGTTGTCTTTCGTGTAAAAGCTTCTGGCGGACCCGTCCTTGACAAAATAGAGGTGGTTACAGACCCTGCCCTCCTGTTCCAATAATTCCCCTCGTTCGACCTGAAGTAGCTCCAATTCATTCGCAAAGGCTCCTTTCGCTTCCTCACTGAGCTCTGGAAACTGATCAAACATTCCGTGGATTTTTTCCATCTGCAGATTTTTAAAAAATAGGGGATAGATAAGAATTAGAAATTCTAGCGTTAGTTTTATGGAAATTATAAATATTTGAATCATGAGAAAAATTTTGATGCTATTCTTTCTGGTCGGATTCGCGGCCACAGCCCATGCACAATTTGGAGTAAGAGCCGGATTTAGTTCCGCCAATTTTTCCGACGCCGATTTTGATGCAAAGTCTGGCATCCATCTCGGAGCTTACTACACCTTTGGAGCGGATTTTATCTCCGTAGAGCCAGGTATTCAATACTCGCAAAAGGGGTATAAAGCCGTAAATCCTGCCACTGGAGATCCCATTGACGAGCAATTGGGGTATATCGACATTCCGGTCCTGGTAAGATTGAAATTGATTCCGGCTCTCAATATTTTTGCCGGACCTCAAGCATCGATTTTAGCGTCCAGCAAGCGTGAAGAGGGTGGAAATACAAGCGACAGCTCGGAAGCGACCAAAGGGTATGACATCGGCGGAGTGTTTGGTGCACAGGTGAAGTTACCGCTGGGCTTCAATGTCCAGGCCAGCTACGACCTCGGTTTCACTTCGCTCAATTATTACAATTTCGATGTAAAAAATCAGGTGTTTAAGATCTCCGCGGGTTACACCTTTGGAGGCAATTAAATCCCAGGTAGACCTATTATAGGATACTTGCAGCAAATCTTAGAAAGAGCCCCGGTCAGTGATGTCCGGGGCTTATTTTTTGATTCGATTGGGGTTTTCTTCGAGAAAAGACTTCCAGCCTTCGGTTCGGCCCCGTGTCTGCACTCGACCCTCGTGAAAGTGATGGCAGAGAGCAACCGCCAGCGCATCAGTGGCATCCAGAAGTTTGGGTAGCTCGGTGATCCCGAGCAAAGTTTGCAGCATGGCAGCGACCTGTTCTTTGGAGGCATTGCCGTTTCCGGTCACCGATTGCTTAATTTTTTTCGGAGAATACTCTGTGATCGGGATTTCTTTGGAAAGAGCAGCAGCCATCGCTACACCCTGAGCGCGGCCAAGCTTGAGCATCGATTGTACGTTTACACCATAGAAAGGCGCTTCCAGCGCGACTGAGTCTGGCGCAAACTCATCTAGAATTCCGGAAATCCGCTCAAAGATTTTCTTGAGTTTCAGCTCGTGGGTTTCGTATTTTTTGAGGTGGATGACTCCGTATTGGAGGATTTTGTACTTTTTCCCTTCGGTCAAGATCAGTCCGTATCCCATCACCGTGGTGCCGGGATCGATTCCCAGGATGATTTTTTCCTTTGGCTCTTTTTTCTCTTCTTTACTCACCCCCGCAAGTTAGCCGAAAAGATGATCAGTTTTTACCTGCTTTGGACGCTGTGCTACTTTGTATTACTGAGGTGGCTTGCGGAAAAATGGCCGAGGAAAAGCCAAAAGACTGGTTTCGATCAAGGCCTGCTCGCTGTCGCCTTACTGATCCCGCTTAGAAATGAGGCGGAGAATCTCGCAAAGCTTTTTCAGGAAATTCAGAAGATTGATTATCCAGCCATCGAGATCCTGTTGATCGACGACCGAAGTGAGGATGGTTCTTTTTCGGTTTTGAAAGAAAAAGCCAAGCAAGATGACCGGATCAAAGTTTTACAAAACCCCGGTGTGGGAAAGAAAAGCGCCTTGGAATTCGGGGTGGAAAATGCGCGCGCAGAACTGATCCTTTGCTCGGATGCCGACTGTCGATTTCCTGAAGACTGGGTGGGAAAGATGGTCTCGCCCTTTTCCGACCCAACGATCCAGATGGTTTGCGGGCCGGTCATTTCAGCGGGGCAAAACACTTTTTTCCAGCGATTTCAGCAGATCGAGTGGGCGAGTATCCTGCTGATCACTCAGTATTTCTTCGCCAGCAAAAAGCCGCTGATGTGTAGCGGTGCCAATCTGACCTATCGAAGATCCGCTTTTTTTGCGGTGAAGGGATACGATCAAAATCGACAGTACCTGTCCGGCGATGACGAGTTCTTGCTCAAAAAGATCTCGGCCGCTTTTGGAGCAAAAAGCTGTGTCTATCTGCCGTTTTTCGATAGCACGGTGTTGACTCAGCCGCAGCTGGATTTTGCCCATTTAGTAAACCAGCGGGTGAGATGGGCAGGAAAATGGAAAGCCCATCGGGATTGGGTACACGCGTTTTCGGCGTTGGGGTCTTTTCTGATCCAGGGGATTTGGCTCGCAAGCATCCTGCTTTTGGGCTTGGGAGCTTTTGGGATTTTGGTTTTTTTAACAGTCTGGGTAGGGAAGATCGTGGCGGAGAAAAGCGCGCTCGGCAGTGTTTTGAAGGCCCTGGGATTGCGTCTTTCCTTTGCTGATTTTGTCAAAAGCGGTTTGCTGCATCCATTCTATGTACTGACAGTAGCTGTCGGGGCTTTACGGGGAAAATTCGAATGGAAAGGACGCTTCAATTGAAGAATGCTTATTTTAGCCGCTGAATCGACTTTACATGAGCAACGCTGAATTTGAACTCTTGGATGAGCTTTATTTTGTTCAACCTTTCTCTTACCTCAAGGAAACATTGGCTTGGGAGGATCGACTATTGCTGGATACGCTTGAGTCGCTGTATGGTAAAGGATGGATAAAATGCCTCCAATCTCCGGATGAGGAGCGATTTGACCAGGTGAATGTAGTCGAGGAGGGAGAAGATCTTTATTTTCTCGCCACCAAAAAAGGGCTCATGGCCCATAACGCGCTCTAAACTTTGATAGACGAAACCTACAAATACGAACGGAAGGGACTTGAGCTGAAGGCGCTCCTGGAGATCACGCAGGCGATCAATGAAAATCAGTCCGAGACCGTCTTGGTCAATATTTTCAAGTTCACCTGTCTGGTACACCTGGATATCAAATCGCTGATACTCTACGTGTCGAAGGATGATATTTTTGAGCGGAAAATCTCCCACGGAGTCAAAGGGAAAGTGCCCTTGACGCTGAATGCCGATCAGGTAATCGATGAAAAAGAGTCCGGACAGCTCCAGATCCAACTCAACGACGAGTATACGTTTGATGAGCTGGAGACCTATCTGCCGGTCTATCACAAAGACAAGATGCTGGCGATCCTCTTTCTGAAAAGGAAATCATCCGACACCGAATTGGATCTGGATTTCACGCAGGCCCTGACCAATATTTTGGTAGTGGCTCTGGAAAATAAGCGCTTTGCGCGAAAGCAATTGCAGCAGGAGGTGCTGAACCGGGAAGTAGCCATCGCCTCGCAGGTGCAGCAGATGCTGTTTCCCGCGACTCTTCCGGAGACCGACGAACTCAAAGCCAAAGTGACCTACTACCCGCATAGCATGGTGGGCGGCGACTACTACGATCTGATCCGCAAGTCGGACGATGTCGTGTATTTCTGCATCGCCGATGTATCGGGCAAGGGGATCGCGGCTGCGCTCTTGATGTCCAACTTCCAGGCGGCGCTCAGAACTTTGCTGCGGAGCGACGCCGACTTCGGCGTGATCATCCATCAGCTGAACTATACCCTGATCGAAAACACCAAGGGCGAACGGTTTATCACCTTTTTTCTCGGAGAGTACAACTTCAGAACTAAGAGCCTGCGCTTCGTAAATGCCGGTCACAATCCGCCTGTCCTCTGCTGGGAAAAGTCTAAGAAAACAGAGCTCCTTGAGGCTGGGACCACCGTCTTGGGGGCCTTCGAAGAACTCCCTTTTCTGGAAATTGGTGAGCGAAGAAGTCTGGATAATTTCACTATCCATCTATACACCGATGGACTGACCGAGGCGATGAATCCGCAGGAAGAGGAGTACGGCGAGGATCGCTTCATCGGCTATGTCAACTCGCACATGGAGACTAATCCGGCGGATTTTCACGAGAGTTTTTTCGGGAAAATGAAAGCGTTCACACAGGAAGTTCCGCTGCGGGACGACCTGACTTTGCTCAGCCTTAGATTCCGCTAAGCGATGGTTTGGCATACTGTTCCACGAGCCGTTCAGTTGCTTTTTCCAAGGAGAATTTGGAGAAGAGTTCCCTCGGAAAATAGGATTTGCCTCACTTTTGATGACGGGCCAGTGCCCGGGGCGACGGACTATGTGCTCAACGAGCTTGCTAGGAGAGGCCAAAAAGCCACTTTTTTCATGGTGGGAGACAATATTCAAAAGCATACCTCGCTGGCAAGGGAAGTGATGGCAGCTGGACATAGAGTCGGTAATCATACATTCAATCACCGTAATGGCTGGAAGACTCCAAATGCAGACTATCTCCAAAATATCCGGGCTTTTGACGAGGTCCTGGGCGAAAGACTGGGGATTCAGACGGATTTGTATCGGCCGCCTTATGGGCTGATGAAGAGCTCCCAGGCCAAAGTAGTTTTGGAATCCAAAAAGATCGTGATGTGGAATGTGCTCAGCGGCGACTACGATCAATCGATTTCCAGCCCTCGGATTTTGGAAGAAAGCAAAAGGAACACCGTCTCTGGAAGTATTGTACTCTTTCATGACCAGCAGAAAACCCAGGAAGTTTTGCCTAAAATCCTTCCGGAATTTCTGGATTTTTTGATTGAAAGGCGGCTGGAAACGGCTTTGCTGTGACGACGGTTTGGCTGGGACTTTTTGCAGGGATGCTGATTCTTCAGTACCTGGTGTTGCTCTTGCTTTTGAAGACCAACTGGACGGATCATGTCCGAGCGAGGAAAGACTTTCCCAGAGTATCGGTTCTGGTGGCTGCGAGAAATGAAGAAAGAGACTTGCCGCAGTTGTTGGCTAGTTTGGGTGCCTTGGACTATCCGGCGGAAAGACTGGAAATCCTCATTGCTGACGACCAGAGCGAAGACCAGACGGCTCGCCAGATCCGCGATTGGGCAAAAGATCGTGTGAACCAGAGATTGATTTCCATCAGACAGGAGCAATTGGCACTCTATCAGAGAAATGGTAAAGCCAATGCCTTGGCGATCATGGCTAAAGAAGCAACTGGAGAATTACTCTTCTTTACGGATTCTGATTGTGAAGTTCCGGCCCGCTGGATCCGCGAGGGCATAGGCTGCTTTGACGAAAAGACCGGACTTGTCATCGGGATTACCCAAGTCAAGAGCCGCGGTTTTTTTGGAAAAATGCAGGAGATCGAGTGGTGGAATACCTTGGGGATCGTGAAGGCCGTCACCGATTTACGGCTGCCGACCACCGGATTAGGTAACAACATGATCATTAGCAAAGCCGCTTATCTTGCGAGCGGTGGATTTGAGGGGATCCCCCATTCGGTGACTGAGGATTTGGAAATATCGCGAGCTATCCGAAGCGCCCGATTTGATATTAGACATCAGGTTTCGGTCGATTTATTGGTGAAAACCAAAGCTGAGGAAAGTTGGTCTTCCTTGCTCAAGCAGCGCAAACGCTGGGTGACCGGGGCGGCGACGCTTTCTATTCCCTGGCTGATTTTGCTGGCATTTCAATTTTTGTTTTTCCCTATGGTGCTCATCTTGATAACCTTAAGTTGGAAAATGGGTCTGGCTGTTTGGACGCTGAAGATCTTTTGTCAAAGTCTGTTTCTGAGGTCTTTTGCAAAAAAAGCAAGTCAAAAAATTGGACTTTTTCCGCTGATATTCTTTGATTTTTACCAGATTGTAAGCCTCAGCCTGACGATTCTTTACTATTTTTGGCCCTCCAAAGTAGAGTGGAAGTCCCGCAATTACCCATGAACCTGATCGATACGCACGCCCATATTTATTCCACGAAGTTTGACGCAGACCGTGACCAGGTCATCGAAGAGATCAAGGAAGCCGGCGTTGAGCGGATCTACATGCCTAACGTGGATGTCGAGACCATCGACCAGATGCTGGACTGCGAATCGCGGTACGGGGACTTGTGTATCCCAATGATGGGACTGCATCCCTGCGATGTCAAGGAGGATTTTCCGCAGCAATTGTATGTGATGGAGGAATGGCTGGGGAAGCGTTCTTTTGCCGCCATCGGCGAGATTGGGACAGACCTGTACTGGGATAAGACCACCTTTGAAATCCAAAAAGAAGCGCTGAATATCCAGATCGGCTGGGCAAAGAAATACGCGCTTCCGATTGTGCTTCATTGCCGGGAATCGATCGATGAAACGATCGAAATCATCGAAAAGGCGCAGGACGGCTCGCTGACCGGGATTTTCCACTGCTTCACAGGGACGCTGGATCAGGCTCAAAAAATCATTAAACTTGGCTTCTTACTGGGAATAGGCGGAGTTGCTACCTACAAAAACGGCGGACTGGATCTGGTGATTCCATCCTTAGGTTTGGAGAACCTCGTGCTGGAAACCGACGCGCCTTATCTGGCTCCGGTGCCGCACCGAGGAAAGAGAAATACGCCAGCGTACTTGCCGCACATTGCGCAGCGGGTAGGAGACCTGGTTCAGGTTTCAGCGGCGGAGGTAGCATTGGCAACGAAGGCAAATGCATTGAATTTGTTCAAGGAAATTACGGTATGAATTATAAAATCGTTCGACTCAATACGGGTCGAAAAACCGCGAAAACCGCGTCTGTGTTGATCATCTATACCGGGGGCACGCTCGGGATGGCTTATGATGAATCCGGTGCACTCGTACCCTTCAACTTTGGGCAGATTTTGGAAAAGATCCCAATCCTGTCCAACATGGATATCGCCATCACGGTTATTTCTTTTCCCGAACCTATCGACTCCTCCAACGTCACCATGCGTCACTGGATCGATATGTCGTACATCATCCATGAAAACTACGACAGCTATGACGGCTTTGTCGTATTGCATGGTACGGATACGATGGCGTATTCCGCGTCCATGCTGAGCTACATGCTGCACGGCTTGAATAAGCCGGTGATTTTTACCGGAGCTCAGTTGCCGATATCGGCGATGCGTTCGGATGCACGGGAAAACTTGATGACTTCACTGGAGATTGCGACCGCAAAGATGGGGGGGCGTCCGATTGTGCCTGAGGTTTGCATCTTTTTCAACCACATGCTCCTGCGTGGCAATCGATCCAAGAAGGTTCAAAGCATCCATTTTGACGCTTTCGAGTCGGAAAACTATCCCAATTTGGCCGAAGCGGGGATTGTGATCGACTACAATACCAACGCGATCCGACCTTATGAACCGGCCAAGAAGCTTGTCAAGATGAACAGCCTGGATAACCGGGTGATGATCTTGAAGCTGTTTCCCGGTATCACGGACAAGATCATGGATGCCTGCTTTAATATTGACGGACTGCGTGGCGTGGTGCTGGAGACCTACGGCTCAGGAAACAGCCCTTCCGAAGCGTGGTTTATGAAGTCGCTGGAGCGCGCCATCAAAAATGGCCTGATCATCCTCAATGTGTCCCAGTGTAATGGCGGCCGGGTGATCCAGGGAAGATACGAGACGAGCAAGGAGCTGCTGGCAGTGGGAGTGGTGAGTGGTGCAGATATGACCACGGAGGCAGCTGTCACCAAGATGATGTTCCTGTTGGGACAGAGCTTTTCCAGGGAAGAAATTCGCCAAAAATTAACCCAGTCCCTCGCAGGAGAAATTACTGCCTGATTTTTAGGGGAAATGTCGGAATGGGTTTGGAATCGGGGGGAATAATAATTTTCTTTGCACTCCGATTCAGAAAGTGGGGTCGGAAAATCAACCTAGAGAGGTGTCCGAGTGGTTGAAGGAGCACGCCTGGAAAGTGTGTATACTCCAAAAGGGTATCGAGGGTTCGAATCCCTTCCTCTCTGCAGAATCAATCCTAACTATCTATAATTATGATGGTTAGGATTTTTTTTTACAGCCCGTGGCAATTACCTAAGTATTGCTACTTGGAGTTATTACGAACTCTAGGAACCTTATAGGGAACTTGAGGTTTAAAGAGGCTAAGGCTAATCGACAAACATGAAACGGTCTGAACCAATAGATCACGCGAGAAGAACTCGCTATAGGTTAGATTAGGTCGATGGTTTGTACGCCTTGATATACTTTAATTTGAAAAGCAAAAAAATGAAAAGAGTAGTCGTCACCGGGATGGGAACTATCAATCCGCTGGGAGATTCGGTAGATACCTTTTGGAAAAATGCACTGAATGGCGTCAACAACACCGGTATTGTTACCAGGTTTGATGCGTCGAGATTCCGCACTCAAGTCGCCAGCGAGGTTTCAAATTTTGAACCTGAGAAATTCCTCGACCGCAACGAGATCAAGCGAACTGATCTCTTCACCCAATACGCGCTTTATAGCGCCTCTCAGGCTATGGCCGACTCAGGCCTGGATCTGAATGCCATCGATCCTTTTGACATCGGGGTGATCTGGGGTGTGGGCCAAGGTGGGATGGAGACCTTCGAAAGCGAGGTGGAAAACTACGTCAAGGGCGAGTACAACCCAAGATTCAGTCCGTTCTTCATACCCAAGTTGCTTTTAAACATGGCCTCTGGAATGATCTCCATGAAGTTTGGACTGCAGGGGATCAACTATGCACCTGTTTCTGCATGCGCTACGTCGAACACCGCACTGATGGATGCTTTCAATTACATCCGATTGGGCAAAGCCAAGGTCTTTGTCACCGGCGGTTCTGAGGCGCCAATTACACCGGCGTCCTTCGGCGGTTTCGCGGCTATGAAGGCGATGTCTGGACGAAATGGAGATCCAAAGACTGCAAGCCGGCCTTTTGATATGGATCGCGACGGATTTGTGATGGCGGAGGGTGCCGGGGCCTTGATCCTGGAAGAATACGAACATGCCAAAGTACGCGGAGCCAAGATCTACGCGGAAATTGTGGGAGCGGCGATGACGGCGGATGCCTACCACATGACGACTCCGCATCCGGAGGGAATCGGAGCTGCCAAGTCCATGCAACTGGCTTTGGCTGAAGCAGGGATCAACGCAGCCGACTTGGACTACCTGAACCTACATGCCACTTCGACACCTGTCGGCGATATCGCTGAGTTGAACGCCGTAACCAAAGTCTTTCAGGCTTCTCCAAATCTCTGGGTAAGTTCTACCAAATCCATGACCGGCCACTTACTCGGCGCTGCCGGAGCTGTAGAGGCGATCCTTGCGGTCAAGTCGATCACAGATAACGTCATTCCAGCCTCGATCAACATTGAAAACCTCGATCCTGCCATACCGAAAGGAATCCGGATCGTGACAAATCAACCGATGGAGAAGACGGTGAACACTGCCATGAGCAATGCCTTCGGATTTGGTGGACACAATTCCACTGTGGTGTTTAAGAAGGTGTAGATCTGGTAAAGCTACTTCTGGCAATACTGATCCATAACAATTAGAAGAGGCTGTCTCAATCGCTGGGACAGCCTCTTTTTTTTATCAGGCCTCATTCTACTTGCCAAAAGGGAATGAAAGAGACGAAAAGAATAGTGTTTTTAAACTGTGATTGAGTCTTTCAGCTCGCTCATTTTTCTCGAAATGAAGCCAGGTTTGTCTTCCTTGATTTCGGTAATTACGGCCTCCAGTTGTTTTGGAATCTCAAAATACTTGTCACCCCAAAGATTGATCTCGACGATCAGGGGAAGTAAATCAATGCCTTTTTCGGTAAGTGTATAGAGCACTTTGGCTTTGCTCTCGGGGTGTTGTGATTTTCTGATGACGCCGTTTTCCTCCAAGGCTTTCAGGCGCGAAGCCAGAATGTTGGTCGCGATTTTTTCTTCAGATTTCTGAAAATCCCCATAAGTACAGCTTTTTGTAAACATCAAGTCTCTGATAATCAAAAGAGACCATTTGTCTCCAAATACATCCAAGGTGCAGCTTACAGGGCAGTCCGAGCGTTTTTTTTGATCAGGCATAAAATATTTTTTAAAATCACTTGCAAAATGAAAGCACTCATCTATATTTGCACTTGCAATATGCAAGCAAAATTATCGGATTAACTTTTAAAAAACAACAAAAATGAAAACTACAGGAAATATCATCTTTATCTCAGGCGGAAGCGCAGGTATCGGTTTGGCGATCGCCAAGATATTCAGCGCGGCTGGAAACAAAGTAATCATCAACGGTCGAAATCAGCAGCGTCTTCAAAGTGCTCTGCTTGAATTGGACAATGCTGACGCTATTCAGGGCGATTTGTCTGTCGAAAGCGAGCGAATCCGCATTGCCAAGGAACTGGCCAAGAGCTACCCGGCGCTTAATATAGTGGTCAACAATGCGGGAGCCGCCTATATGAATAACCTGAGTGATCCGACCAACAACGCCGCTGAAAAAGCTTTTGAGGAAATCAACACCAATTACATCAGCGTAATTCACTTTACTTCTCTGGTTTTGCCGCAGCTCTTGGAGCAGAATGATTCGGCCATCGCCAACGTTACTTCCATTGCTGCATTCCGAGGAAATCAATACCTTCCAACCTACTCGGCAAGTAAGGCGGCCCTGCACAGCTACACACAAGGACTGCGCGACACTTACCAGCACAATGAAAAACTCGCTGTTTACGAAATTTATCCGCCACTGGTCAACACAGAGTTTTCAGCGGAGATTGGCGGAGCCAACGGCATTCCTCCAGCAGAAGTAGCGGAGGAATTTTTCCTAGCCTTAGAGAAAAACCAAGTCGAAGTACCGGTGGGAGAGACAAAGAAGATCCACGCGCTGGTTGAGGAAGTTGGGCAGAAGTTGTTGGCACAGGCATAAGTTCTTATATTATATAGCATCATGAAGGCATACGCAGTCAGTCGCTACGGCAAAAACGAGAGACTTCAGCTTACGGAGCAGAAAGTACCTGAGGTGGGAGAAAACGATGTGTTGGTGAAGATCCATGCCGCGGGCCTGAATCTACTGGATGCCAAGATCAGGGATGGAGAATTTAAACTGATTTTGCCCTACAAAATGCCCCTGACACTGGGGCATGATGTGGCCGGAGTCGTGACCAAAGTCGGTTCAAAGGTGTCGAGGTTCAAAGCTGGTGATGAAGTCTATTCCCGTCCGTCCGATTTTAAGATTGGGACGTTCGCCGAATACATTGCCATCGACGAAGCCGATGTCGCATTTAAGCCTAAAAATCTTACGATGGAAGAAGCCGCCTCAATCCCTTTGGTCGGGCTGACGGCCTGGCAGGCGATCGTTGAAGAAGCCAAACTCAAAGCCGGCCAAAAGACCTTCATCCAAGCTGGTTCGGGAGGTGTCGGTACGATAGCAATCCAACTGGCGAAGCACATAGGAGCTACTGTGGCAACCACGGCCAGCGAAAAGAGCTTTGCAATGCTGAAGAGTCTAGGCGCTGATGTGTTGATAGATTACAAGAAGGAAGATTTCGAGCAAATACTGAAGGGATATGACTTGGTTATCAATAGCCAAGAATCGAAAACACTTGGAAAATCACTCAACGTCCTCCGACCTGGAGGAAAAGTGATTTCCATCTCCGGTCCTCCGACCAGGAAGTTTGCGGTGGACATGAATCTTCCCTGGTTTTTGAAACTGGCTATGGGGCTGCTGAGCAGGGGCGTCCTGAAAACGGCTAAAAAACTGGGCGTGGATTATTCTTTTCTCTTCATGAAAGCAAATGGGACGCAGCTCAGCGAATTGACCAAGCTGATCGAGGCGGGAGCGATCCTCCCGGTGATGGATCGGATCTATCCCCTTGCCGAAATCAACGAGGCGTTGAGCTATGTCGAAAGCGGGCGGGCAAAAGGAAAGGTAGTGGTGAAGATGAGGAATAGTCAATAGGCTTCATTTTCTTGCATAGGCTGTTATGATTTTTTTTAACCGATTAGAAATCCTCAAAAGCAGCGAAGTTAATTAAGTTTCACATTGCAGACGACAGGGTGGTGAGAGCCCTCTTTCTTGCGATTTGATCAAGCTTGAGCGACTGCAAGTGCTTATTCTTTTTCAAAAAACCAAAAAAGAATTGGGTAATTCAGCAAAAAATGGATAAGCTTGGAGATCGATGTGAATGCTTAAAGTAACCGATTCAAAAGAGTTCAGAAATTGTTTTATGCAGGATGAGGAGTTGATAAAAAAAAGAGATTCACCCGTCCATTCGTGTAAAAATTGGCCTAAATTGGGTTTAAACAGCGGATTCTTTCAAAAAAGTTAAAAGACCCCATTGTTTTTTGAATTTAAAAAATCATAACTTTAAAACTCGATTTTAATCTGGAAACCATTTAACCTTTATCAAAAGTCTAATTAAAAACACATTATGAGAAAGTTAATCGCTTTGTTCATGCTTGCAGGTATCATGTATGTTCCTGTTATCGCTAACGCACAAGATGCTGATACGGCAGCCGCAACAACCCCCGCAGTAGTAGAAACGCCTGCTGCATCTCCGACCGTAGTTGACGATGAGATCGTCGCTGAGGAGCAAGGCTTTCACCAAGTGATCAAGGATAAGTTCATCGAAGGAGATGTATATTACATGACTCCGATCTTGATCTGTTTGATCTTGGGCTTGGCTATCGCTTTGGAGAGAATCATCACATTGAACATGGCGACTACCAACACCAAGAAATTATTGGTTAAGGTAGAAGACGCATTGTCTTCAGGTGGTATCGAAGCAGCAAAAGACGTGACCAGAAACACCAAAGGTCCAGTTGCCTCGATCTTCACCCAAGGTTTGATGAGATACTCAGAAGGAATCGAAATGGTCGAGAAATCAATCATTGCATACGGTTCTGTAGAGATGGGTAGATTGGAAAAGGGTCTGGTTTGGATCTCTCTTTTCATCTCCCTGGCTCCGATGTTGGGTTTCATGGGTACTGTAATTGGTATGATCTTCGCCTTCGATACCATCGAAGCAGCAGGCGATATCTCTCCTTCAATCGTAGCTGGTGGTATCAAGATCGCCCTTTTGACTACAGTTGCTGGTTTGATCGTTGCGATCATCCTTCAGTTGTTCTACAACTACCTGGTATCTAAAATTGACTCTTTGGTTAACGACATGGAAGACGCTTCTATCTCTCTGGTAGACGTGTTGGTGAAGCACAAATTGACCGGTAAGTAATCCATACTTCCCATTTGTCTAGATCAGTTCCTATTTAACTCAAGAAATTACTATGGATACTTATGATATCATGCTCTATGTGAGCTATGCGTTGGTAGTGTTTGCGGCTGTTGTTGCCGTCCTATTGCCGCTGATCAAGTCTTTGGAGGATCCAAAGAGCTTGATGAAAACAGGTCTTGCGATTGTCGGAATTTTGGTTTTGTTCTTCATCTGCTACAGCATCTCAGGTAGCGAAGTCTTACCAAAATTCGAAGGCGCTCCATTCTTCCTGACTCCTCAAATGTCCCAGTTGGTAGGCGGTTGTTTGATTACAACCTATGTACTGACCATTATTGCACTGGGGAGTATTGTGGTTACCGAATTAAACAAAGCTGTTAAGTAACATGGCAAGAAATAAAAACAGAACGAGTCAGGAGGTTAACGCAGGTTCGATGGCCGACATCGCTTTCCTGTTGTTGATTTTCTTCCTCGTTACCACTACGATCGCTTCGGATAAAGGGATATTGAATATCCTTCCTCCGAAGTTGGATCCCAATGTGCCGCCACCCGATATCAAGAAAAACGAACGGAACATCTTTACCATTTTGATTAATGCGAATGATGATCTCTTGGTAGAAGGTGAATACCGTAGGACTCCAGAAGGATTGGATTCGGATATCAAGGATTTTGTCCTGAATTTTGGAGGTCCGACCGAAAAAGGAGCTGCACTATGGAGTACACTTCCTGCATCAGTACAAGGGCAGGCAATGAGAAGACCGGAGTCTTCAGACGATCCTACAGAGGCTGTAGTATCTATCAAAACTAACCGTGGCACAAGCTATGAACTGTACTTGGAAGTCTTTGACTTGGCTAAGAAAGCTTACTTTGAGATCTACGGAGAGAGAGTTGGTTTAACAGCGGATGAGTATAGAAAACTGACCGGTGATGATCCTGCTTCCCAAGCGCTTTTAGATAAAGGCAAGGCAGATTTCCCGATGCAGATCTCTATTGCTGAACCTGATAAAATAGGAGGGAGTTAATATGTCGAAGTTTAAGAAAAAACCGAAAGCAGAACCAGCCGTTTCGACTGCGTCGCTTCCCGATATCGTGTTCATGTTGTTGTTCTTCTTCATGGTGACTACTGTGTTGAGAGAGCAGGATTTGCTGGTCGAACAAAAGATCCCTCAGTCCACCCAGCTTCAGAAACTTCAGAATAAAACCCTGATCTCTTATCTTTTCATCGGTAAACCAAAGAATACCGGATTGTACGGTTCCGAGCCAAGAATTCAGGCAAACGATGTATTGGTCAGTGCTCCTGATATAGTTCAGTGGGTAAACCAAGAAAGGGATTTGCTTCCTGAATCAGACCGCGGTCTTATTACGATCTCTCTGAAAGTTGATAAAGACGTAAAAATGGGACCGATCTCGGACGTTCAGACTGAACTTCGAAATGCCGACGCTAGACGTGTCTTGTACGCTTCTACCGCCAAGGTTCCACAATAAGCTATCAATCTTTATATTTAAAGCCATTCGACTGTCGAATGGCTTTTTTGTTTTATTTATATGAAAGTAGAGCTTACCAATAGAAAGCGAGTCCAAGGTGCTTGGGCAATGTACGATTGGGCCAATTCGGTCTACAGCCTGGTAATCACTTCCACCATCTTCCCCGTCTATTACAACAGTGTGACCAAAGGGGTTGACGGCTCAGATATGGTTGATTTTTTCGGTTGGAAAGTAGTCAACACCGTCCTGTATTCTTATTCCATTTCCTTCTCCTTTTTGGTGATCGCGATATTTTCACCGTTGCTGTCGGGTATGGCAGATGCATCGGGCAGGAAACTGTTATTCATGAAGATCTTTGCCTATCTAGGGTCTATTTCATGTGTAGGATTGTTCTTTTTTGAGGGGCCTAATCTCGAGTTTGGGATTATCTGCAGCGTCATGGCGAGTATAGGGTATGCGGGAAGTATTGTCTTCTACAACGCTTACCTTCCGGAGATCGCAGAGGAGAGCGAGTACGACTTTCTCAGCGCGAGGGGTTTCGCCTTGGGTTACGTTGGCAGTGTGATTTTGCTGGTTTTTAACCTCCTTTTGATCCAGTTCCCTGATGCCTTTGGTATTCCAGAAGGCAGTTTCGCTCCCCGTTTTTCATTCCTGATTACAGGGATTTGGTGGGCGGGGTTTTCTCAGATTACTTTCCGGGCACTTCCCAAGAATCCTTTTAAAAAGAAGATAGAAAGTAAACTCCTCATGAAGGGTTACCATGAGATCAACAAGGTATTTTCTCAAGTACGTGAAATCCCGGTGATGAAGCGTTTTTTGTTGTCTTTCTTTTTCTACTCCATGGGTGTGCAGACCGTGATGTACTTGGCGGCGTCATTTGGAGACAAGGAATTGGGACTTCCGGGTGATCAGTTGATCTTGACGGTGCTGATCATTCAGTTGGTCGCAATAGTGGGTAGCTACCTGTTTGCCTATATCTCCAGGGTCTCAGGGAACAAGATCGGTTTGATGATCTTGGTTTTCATTTGGATTGGTATCTGCGGGGCGGCCTACTATGTCTATACAGTGTATGAGTTTTACGCCTTGGCATTCGTAGTCGGAATGGTCATGGGAGGGATCCAGTCGCTGTCACGTTCGACTTTTTCCAAACTTATCCCGGATGAGACCACCGATCATGCGTCTTATTTTAGCTTTTATGATGTAATGGAGAAGCTTGCCATCGTATTTGGCACATTTTCCTACGGCGTAATTGAGCAGCTGACCGGCAGCATGAGAAACAGCGCACTTTCTTTGGGAGTATTCTTTGTAGTTGGCTTGGGTTTCTTGCTGTTGGTGACGATTCCCAAGAAGTCGCTGTCGGTTCAGACCACTTGATGATGCTCAAGATTCTATCAGGTAATCATGTCAAAGAACTCGATGCGGCACACATTGCGCTACGGGGAATCTCCAGCTTGGCACTGATGGAGCGGGCTGCGTTTGCTTTTGTGGATTGGTGGAAAGCGAAGAATTTTGACAGAAATTTGCCCGTTTGCATTTTTTGTGGAGCGGGAAACAATGGAGGCGATGGATTTGCGATTGCTCGTTTTCTCCATCAAGCAGGCTTCAAGATCACCGTATTTAATTGCTTTTTTGATTCTGGTAAGATGAGCCCCGATGCTTCAAGCAACTTCAAATTGCTGCCTGAAGCGGTCTTGGTCAAGTCTTGGCGGGAATTTGACTCCAGTGCCGACGGTGTTTTGGTTGACTCATTCCTTGGCGTCGGTTTCAAAGGCGCTTTGAGGGCGGAGGCAGAGGAAATAGTCAACAAGATCAACTCGTTCCCGGGAACAGTGGTTTCGGTCGATATCCCGAGCGGATTGGCTTCGGATGAGATGCTCGAAGGGTCAGCTGTCGAGGCGGATTATACCATCACCTTTGCTTTTCCTAAGCTGTCCCTCCTTTTTCCAGAGCATGGTCGCGTGACAGGAGAGTTGGTTATTGCTGATATTGGAATTGATGATACCGAGTACGATGCTTTCGACAGCCCTTATTTTTTCCTCAGAGAAAAGGATATCGAAGGCTTCCATCGGAGGTTTCATCGATTTTCCCACAAAGGTGATTTTGGGAAGATCTTGCTGCTCGCAGGCAGCCGGGGAAAGATGGGAGCGGCGACGCTTTCATGCACAGCAGCTCTTCGTACTGGATCTGGCTTGGTTACCGCTTTGATTCCGGAGGAGGAAAGGCAGATCTTTCAAATAGCTGTTCCAGAGGCGATGTGCAGATTTTCACTTCCAGCCGATTTATCGGGGTTTGATGCGCTGGGCATTGGCCCAGGAATCGGCGTTGAGAACAAGTCCGAGCTTTTGAAAGTCCTTTTTGAAAAATATAGAAATCCTGTAGTTCTGGATGCCGATGCGATTACGCTGCTGGCACAAAATTCGGATTTGGTGTCTTTGGTGCCAAAGGGAAGCATTCTTACGCCGCATTTGGTGGAGTTTGATCGGATTTTGGGGAAGTCTGAGGATCACCTGGATCGTCTTAAAAAGAGTTCTGAGTTTTGCCAAAAGTGGAGCCTTAATCTCTTGGTCAAAGGTGCCAACTCTGTGATTTGCTTGGCTGACGGAAGACAGATCTTCAACTCATCCGGCACACAATTCATGGCGACAGCCGGAGCGGGAGATGTACTTACCGGGATGCTCACTTCCTTTTTGGCACAGGGATATAGCCCGGAGCAGGCCTTGATCTGCGGAGTCTTCCAGCACGGGCTTGCAGGTGAAATCGCCGGCAAAAAGAAGCGAAGAGGGACGATTGCCTCAGATATCATTGATGCGATTCCTGATACGTTTGTTCAGCTGGACATTTCTTGAAAAACATTTCGATGCCCAAACTTAATTTCCCGGGGGAGAGTTTTCAAACCATAGAATTTTAACATGCAAAAGGAAAAGGCGCTTCTGTGGACGCTCGCCGCCATCAATTTTATCCACATCGTCGATTTCATGATTCTCATGCCGCTGGGGCCTCAGCTGATGCGAATCTTCGATATCGGACCGAGCGAATTCAGTCTGCTAGTTTCCTCCTATACATTCAGCGCGGGGTTTTCCAGTTTTTTCGGTGCGTTTTTCCTAGATCGGTTTGATCGGAAGAAGATCTTGATTTGGGTTTACGTTGGGTTTACAATTGGGACTTTAGGGTGTGCGCTTTCGCCAAGCTACGGGGTTTTGTTGGTGGCTAGAGTGGTCTCGGGAGTGTTTGGGGGATTGACGTCGGCGCTGATCTTGGCGATCATCGGAGATGTTGTCCCCAACGAAAGACGGGGAAGGGCGATGGGATTGGTCATGGCGGCATTTTCGTTTGCCTCGGTGATGGGGGTGCCCCTTGGTTTGTTTTTGGCCAGTCTCTCCAGCTGGCACACGCCGTTTTTCATCCTGACGGGATTGGCAATCTTGAGTTTTGGGATGATTTTTAAATTTATCCCGCCGATTGGCGATCACCTGGGAAAAGAAATCAAACGACCGCGGCCCCTGGAAGTGATCTCCCGCGTCACGAGCAATGGCAATCAGATGCGGGCTATCGGACTGTCTGTGATGATGATGTTCGGACAATTTATGATCATCCCATTTTTGAGTCCATACAACGTCGCCAACGTTGGCTTTTCCGAGATGCAACTAACCTACATCTACATGGCTGGCGGAGCATTTACCATCTTTACTTCTCCATGGGTGGGAAGGTTGTCCGACAAGCACGGCAAGTTGAAGATCTTTACCATCTTCATGTTGCTCAACCTGATTCCGATTGGTATCATTACCCACCTGGGGATTACGCCCATTCCGCTTGTGCTGATGGTCACGACGATGTTTTTTGTGACTTCCAACGGCCGGTACGTTCCGGCGGCGGCCATTATCACCGGCACCGCGCAGCCGGAAAATAGAGGGAGTTTCCTGAGCTTTAATTCAGCTGTACAACAAATGGCAGCGGGATTGGCATCGCTCGGAGCGGGGATGATTATCGGAGAAAACGAACTCGGTCAGCTGACCAACTTCAACATCGTAGGCTATCTGGCGATTTTCTTCAGCATCCTCTGTATTCCCTTGGCTCAAAGGGTGAAAGTGGTGAGCTGAGCTTTCTTACCCAAAAAAAATTTTCTTCTAAAGCAAAATCCCCAACTTTTTTGGCCGGGGATTTTTAGTTTTTAGAATTCCGCGTTTCCTGGAGTTCTTGGGAAGGCGATCACGTCGCGGATATTGCCCATGCCGGTGACGAAGAGTACCATCCGCTCAAAGCCCAAGCCGAACCCCGCGTGCGGGGTCGCTCCAAACCTTCTGGTATCGAGGTACCACCAAAGCTCCTCCTCTGGGATATGCATCTCTTGCATTCTTTGGGTCAGCTTGTCCATGCGCTCCTCACGCTGCGATCCGCCGACGATTTCTCCAATACCCGGGAATAGGATATCCATTGCTGCGACAGTTTTCCCATCCTCGTTTTGACGCATGTAGAAGGCCTTGATCTGTTTTGGATAGTCGGTCAGGATCACCGGCTTTTTGAAATGTTTCTCCACCAGATATCGCTCGTGCTCAGATTGGAGGTCAGCTCCCCATTCCTCGATGAGGTACTGGAATTTTTTCTTCTTGTTGTGGTTGGAATTGCGGAGGATGTCGATGGCCTCGGTGTAGGTGAGCCGAACGAAGTCATTTTCTACCACAAATTTCAGCTTCTCAATCAATCCCAATTCAGCGCGTTGGTCGGCTGGCTTTGTGTTTTCTTCCTCCAATGCTCGCTGAGCCAGAAAGTTGAGGTCTTCCGCACAGTTGTTCAAAGCGTACTGGATTACATATTTTAGAAAATCCTCCGCCAAGTTTTGGTTGTCTTCGGCATCATAGAAGGCCATCTCCGGCTCGATCATCCAGAATTCCGCCAGATGGCGAGTGGTGTTGGAGTTTTCCGCTCGGAAGGTTGGGCCAAAAGTATAGATCTCACCCAAGGCCATCGCCGCCAGTTCTCCTTCTAGTTGACCCGAAACTGTCAGGTTAGTTTCTTTTTCGAAGAAATCCTGCTTGAAATCGATCGCGCCTTCCGAGGTTGTTGGAAGCTTTTTCAGATCCAACGTGGTCACCCGAAACATCTCCCCCGCACCCTCTGCATCCGAGCCGGTGATAATCGGAGTGTGAATGTAGAAGAAGGCTTTGTCATTGAAATATTTATGAACTGCAAAAGCCAGGGCATGTCTCACTCTGAATACCGCGCTGAAGGTATTGGTGCGCATTCTCAGGTGAGCAATGTCTCTGAGGAATTCCAATGAGTGTTTTTTGGGTTGAAGCGGGTATTTTTCCGGATCGGCCTCGCCCAGGATTTCGATGGATTTGGCATTGAGCTCGGAAGATTGTCCCGCGCCCTGTGAAGCGACGACCGTTCCGGTCACTTTGAGACAGGCACCTGTGCTGCATTTTTTCAAAACCTCCTCGGAGATCAGATTGGGATCGGCGACGACCTGGTAGTTGGTGATGATCGAACCGTCATTGAGGGCAATGAAAGAAACATTTTTATTGCTTCTTTTGGTACGAACCCAGCCCATCAGAGTGATTTCTTGTCCGATCAGGTCCTGGTCCAGGACGGCCTTGATTTTGACCCGTTTGTTGAATGCCATTGGAGAGTAATTTATCGGAAAAAATGCTTTTCCGGCCATTTTTTAGTGGAATGCAAAAAAACGATTAAATCACCTTTTTATCAAAAAATTGGGGCTTTTTCCTAAATTTGATTCACTGGCTCTATCCGAAGGGAAGAGCTTTTTTTACCCCAAACAGTAGGTTTTATCTGATTTCAATGCAAAAGCTTAACTTAAGCCAATCTCTTTCCCAGAAGCTTTCTCCCCAGCAAATCCAGTTTATCAAACTGCTGCAAGTACCCACAGCTGAACTGGACGCTCGCATCGAAGAGGAACTGGAAATAAATCCCGCGCTGGAAGAGGGAAAAGATGAGGAACCCGAGCCGAGTCAGGAGGACGACTTTGAAGAATCCTACGAGGAAGAGCGGACCCGGGAGGAGCAAGATCTCAATCTCGAAGACTATCTCGACGACGAGTACAGTGGCTACAAGATGCAGGGCGACGGCAACTACAACGCCGATGACGATGATCGGGAGATTCCGATCTCTTCACAAGCTTCGCTGCATGAGCAATTGATCTCCCAGCTCAGCTATTTGAAGCTGGATGAGCGTCAGAAGATCATCGGCCAGCAGCTCGTAGGCAGTATAGAAAATGACGGCTATATCCGACGGGACCTGGAGGCGATCATCAATGACCTCGCTTTCAGCCAAAATATAGAAACTGACATCGATGAGATGGAGGAGATCCTCCGCAAGATTCAAAATTTTGACCCGGCGGGGATCGCAGCGCGCAGTCTTCAGGAATGCCTGATCATCCAGCTAGAGCGTAAAGAACATCCAGATGATCCGGCTGTCCTGCACGCCCTGTTGATCGTTCAGGAATGTTTCGATGAGTTTACCAAGAAGCATTATTCCAAGATCCAAAAACGGCTAGATCTCGATGAGGATCAGATTAAAGATGCGGTCAATCTGATCACACGACTGAACCCAAAGCCGGGAGGAACCTCTGACGGCATGGTGAGGACGCAGTACATTATTCCGGATTTTATCCTGACAAATACGGGAGGAAAGTTTGAAATCAGCCTTAATTCGAGAAACGCGCCCGAACTCAGGATCTCAAGATCTTATGCGGAGATGTTTGACGCGTATGATAAGAGTGACAAGAAGGACAAAAAACTCAAGGATACGGTCACCTTTGTCAAGCAGAAGCTGGACTCAGCCAAGTGGTTCATCGACGCGATTAAGCAGCGACAAAATACGCTTTTGAGAACCATGGAAGCGATCTTGAATTACCAGAGGGACTTTTTCGTTGACGGAGACGAAACGAATCTCCGCCCGATGATCCTGAAGGATATCGCGGAGCGCATCGACATGGACATCTCCACGGTGTCCAGAGTGGCCAACAGCAAGGCAATTCAAACAGAATTTGGAGTTTATCCGCTGAAGTACTTTTTCTCTGAAGGCATCGCCACCGACAGCGGTGAGGATGTGAGCAATCGGGAAGTCAAATCCGTGCTTCAGGGAATGGTGGACGCTGAGGACAAGAAGCGACCGCTGTCCGATGATAAACTTGTGAAGATGCTAAACAAAAAAGGCTACAACATCGCCCGAAGAACTGTGGCCAAATACAGAGAACAGCTACAGATTCCCGTGGCAAGACTAAGAAAAGAACTGTAGTGCTGCGGTCAGTTGCGTTAGTGATATCTGTGGTTTTCCAACCCCTGTTAATTCCGACGTTGGTTTTTGGGTTGCTATTGTATGGCGTGCCTCAATCTACCAGTATTCCTGCGGAAATTAGGGGCAGCGTTTACTTTCTGATAGTGGTCGCTACGTTGCTGATTCCGATGGTGACTGTTTTTGGACTTCGCTTGACGGGCACATTGAAAAGCCTCCATATGCCGGAAGTGAGGGATCGGCGGGTTCCGTTTGTGATTACGACGCTGTTCTTTCTGTTGACCACTTGGTTTTTGAGACAACGGATGGATTTTGATCCGACGATCTGGCTGGGTATGGCGGTGATCTGTTTTTCGGTGATCTTCTTGACAGCTGTCAGTTTTTTCTGGAAAATGTCAGCCCACATGACGGGACTGGGAGGATTGCTGGCGGTGGTGCTGGTGCTGGGAAGAAAGTTTCCAACCTTTGAAGTGCTGTATCCACTTTTGAGTGTTCTGGTTCTTTGCGGAATCGTCGCATCTGCCAGATTATTTCTTCAGGCTCATCGGCCATTGGAAGTGTATGTCGGCTGGGCAGCGGGTTTTTTGATTTGCTGGTTTGGATTCAGCTGGATTTGGGCTTAAAAAGGATTAGGAAGCTCGACCTAGGTACAAGACTCTTCGGAAAAGAGTCGACAACCTAGATCCATAACGAGAGTGAAAAAGAATGAAATAAGGACCATTTTCGTCCTTCTGATTTCCAGCCCCGACGGACGGTGAGCTTGTCGGACCATGTCAAGGAAAGATCCCATTTGAATACTAGTTGACTAAGTCAGGCTGTCAGATTAGCCACTAAAAAAACGACCGGAAATTACTCCGGTCGTTTTTTGTGGTATTTGCTGATTCAGGCTTTAGAATACTGTGACGGCCACACCGAAGTTAACTTGGCTGGCTTGGGTCGCGAATGGTCCACGTCCTTTTTCCCAGACATCGTTCAAGTAAAAATTGCCCCATACGTAGAAACCGGGAGATCCGGCTTTCACAGAGATTGCATATCTGATTTTTTCCAAACCGTAGCTTTGAGAATCCTTGATTTTGCGCTTGTCAAAGGCGGCAGACTCATATTTGACTTTGGTGTGGGCTTCATAGAGAAATCCGACTTTCCCACCTACGCTGAATCGGAAGCTTTTGCTGTAGTTGTTTTTGTTGAGATGATATCTCAGATCGATCGGAACCTCAAAGTAGTTGGTTGCGAAATTGTTTGTTTTCACAATGATATTGTCGCCGTAGACATCCGTCACGTCCATCAGTTCTGAGGAGTTTGCACCAAGGTCTGTGTTGACAAAGAGGTTTTGGTTGTCGTTGAATTCAATTTTATCAGAGCCTACGCCGAATCCAGGGTTGAGTGTAAAACCCGAATTCTTTCCCATAAGGTAAACTGGAAACTGATAGGAGACATTGAAGGTTCTTGAACCAAAGAAATCCACGCCAATGTTAGAGGGACGGTTGGTTAACTGATTGAACCCAAATTCGAAATTCAAGTCACTCGGAATGTTCGGGCGGCCTCCGATAGGCGTTTTTGGTTTAGTCTCAGAATCCTGCGCCTGCGCAAATTGAAAGGCCAAAATCGCGAGTGACAGCGTAAATAATTTTTTCATCAAAGCGGATACAATTCAGTGTAATGTGGGCAAAAATATAAAATCCCAGAGGATTTACCCCCTTGACTGTCTTAATTATTCTTAAGGTTTCAGGATTGCCGGAAGCACGGAGAAGAAATTTCTTCGAATGGAAATTTGCATAAAAAATTATAATCGGTACTTTTGCAAACCAATTCGGCTTCGTAGCTCAACTGAATAGAGCACCTGATTACGGCTCAGGAGGTTTCAAGTTTGAATCTTGACGAGGTCACTAAGGTAAAAGCTCCACAAGAAGTTGTGGAGCTTTTTTTTGTTTTTGATATTTCCGTCTGATTTTTATCGAGTCCGTCTGGACTTAAGACGAATGGGGATGTGGAGTTGCTGCGAATTCTGCCTTTTGAAGCGACTGATCTAGGCCAGTTCAATAAAGAAAAAGCTTCCTGAAATCCAGGAAGCTTTTGGGTCGGAGATACGGCCGAAAGTGATTTAACTTTCTTTATTTGATTACAATATCCTGCGGCATTCGGACCTGGATGCCTTGGAAGTGCTGAAGGCTTTTGACTTTCTCGATCAGGAAATAGTTTTCTCCCAATTGAGCTTGCAATACTTTGATCTGAACTTTGTCGCCAAAGTCGCTGAGCAAATCTTCAACCCAGGTTTTTTGCTCAGGATAGTAGACGACACGGTAGTCGTCACCGGCGTCAATCTTGCCAGCGGCGATTTCAATGGCGGTGTTTAATCCGCCAAGTACGTCGACCAATCCTCTCTCTTTTGCCTGAGTTCCCGTCCAGACGCGCCCTGAGGCTACTTTTTTCACAGAGTCAGGATGCATGCCACGCCCCTCGGCCACGCGGGAGATGAAGGTTTCGTAGCCTTCTTCGATGCTCGACTGGATGATGGTGCGCTCGACTTCCGTGAGTTCCCGGGTAGGGTTCATAAAGTCGGACAGCTGTCCAGTAGAGACGCCGTCTGTCGTCACTCCCAGTTTGTCGTTCAGCAATTCCTGGACGTTGAACCATAAGCCAAAGATCCCGATTGAACCCGTGATTGTATTGGGCTGAGCGACAATCGTGTCAGCTGGAGCGGAGATATAGTAGCCGCCTGAGGCCGCCACTTCACCCATGGAGACAATCAGCGGCTTGGCTTTTTTGGCTTCTGTCATCTCTCTCCAGATCACGTCTGAAGCTACGATGGAGCCGCCTGGAGAATTCACCCTCAGGACGATTGCCTTGATGTTCTCATCTTTTCGGGCTTTGCGGATCTCCTTCGCGAATTTATCAGAACTCAGAGCTCCGTCCACGTCTCCTCCGACGATGTCTCCCTCAGCCAGGATGACCGCAATACGGTTTCCCGAAGTGATGTTTTTTGACTTTGCCAACGAGCCCAGATCCGTTGCATTGATAGTTGGGATATCGTCATCTTCGCCGATTCCAAGTTTTTCGCGGAGTTTGGTGTGGACTTCATCCTCATAGGCCAGCGCCGTCGCGAGCCCGTAGGTCACGGCATCTTTTGCTTTTCTCACCAGCATCTCAGAGTTGATCTTTTTGAGGCTGTCCAGCGCGATTCCGCGGGTCTCAGCAATCTTGGCAATTGCCAGGTTGTTGATGTCATCGAGGAAATACTGGGTCTGGAGTCGATTTTCAGGACTCATTTTTTCCAGGATGAAAGGCTCCACGGCACTTTTGAATTCGCCGACTCGGAACACTTCAGGCTTGATGCCAACTTTTTCGAAAAGTCCTTTCAGGAAGATTCCTTCGGAGGAAAAACCGTTGAAATCAATCGCTCCCATCGGATTCAGGTAGATTTCATCAGCTGCGGAAGCCAGGAAATAGCCACCTTCGGAATAGGCTTCGTCATAAGTGATGATGAACTTTCCGGACTCTTTGAAGTCAACCAACGCCTCTCTCAACTCCAAAAGATTTGCCTGACCTGCGATGATCAACCCAGCATTCAGATAGATCCCCTTGATATTTTCGTTGGTTTTTGCTTCCAGGATCGCCTTCTTCAAATTTACCAGTCCGGCATTTAAGTCGCCTCCGAAGGGGCTGCCCAAAAAGCCAAGGTCAAGCTCGTCTTCAGCTGTCTTTTCGACCAGCATTCTGCCGTTCAGATCTAGATGCAAGACGGTATTTTCTTTGACTGAAACCTCTGTCTCGGACGACGCGGCGATCATGCCGACTATGCCAAAAAAGACCAGAAAACCGAGAATCGAAAATATAAATAAGCCTACTATAACGGCCAATACATTGCCTAAGAATTTCATGAGATTAGAATTTGGAGTCTAAATTAGCTTTTTTTGATTGACCTTTACAATCGAACCCTTACAAGTGATGCAAACTGAGGTCGTATTTAGTCTAGGAGGAAACAGAGGAGATAGCCAACTGCTACTGTCTCAGGCAGTAGAGGCGCTTAGCTGCCATTTCCAACTGGTAAACACATCTTCTGTGTACGAAACTGCGGCCTGGGGAGGTGTGGCCAAGGGCGATTTTTTGAATCAAATTGCTGTGTTTTTGACGGAAAAGGAGCCAGAAGAGCTACTGAAGATTATCCATAAAATTGAAGCGGATCTGGGAAGAAAGCGTGAAGAGCCGTGGGGTGACCGGACCATGGATATCGATATTGTCTACTTCGGAGAGCAGGTGATTGATTCGGACCAGTTGAAAGTACCGCACCCGTTTATCGCTCAACGGAAGTTTGTATTGGCTCCGCTCGCAGAGATTTTGCCTTTGAAGGTTCACCCGTTTTCTGGAAAAAACTCACTGGAAATGCTGACCGAATGTGAAGACAAAAGCGAGGTAAGGCGGTACGAAAAGAAAGTCTGAAGTTCGATGCGCCAGAGAAAACTCAGGCTTTTGCCAGATAGAGTTGGAACTCCAGTGGACTGCAGGACTTGAACTCATCCACTTCCAGATCATCAAAGATTTCTTCGTCAAATTCCATCTCGGTCTTTTCGATCCTGCCATCGGGATGCACGATGAGCTCGATGCCGGTGAAATCTGTCGGATTGACCATGACCAGAATTTGGTAGTCGTCGAAATTCCGCTTGAAATAGTGAGAAATTGCCTTCGCCATGAGTTTTTATGCAAAGCTAATGATTGACTGTTCAATGAAGCGGGATACTGGTTGTAAATGACTCAGCTGAGGTAGTATCGAGGCCGACGATCGAGCGATATTTATTGTGAAAATGACATCAGAGAATATTTTTTTTTGAAAAAATTGCAATCATGCTTTGCAAATTCCAATCCCTTTCTAAATTTGCCCAAGTCTTATGAAAACAATCGCGAACAAATTCTGGTGGTGGCATTCTACAACTTTCCAAGGGAGAGCTCAGAAAGCCGTTGCCTAAAAATTGCGCAACCACATAGTAAAAGGCTTACTGGATTCCCGGTAAGCCTTTTTTCATGCCAAAAAATCAAACCTGAATGAGCCACGTAAAATTTCCGATTTTGACCACGTACCGCAAGAGACTGGCGGATACCATTACTCCGGTTAGCATTTACCTGCAGATCAGAGACCGTTTTGCCAATCCGATCCTGCTCGAAAGCTCCGACTACCACGGTCAGGAAAACAGCTATTCCTTTATCTGCTTCAACCCGCTTGCTACTTTTAGTTTTAATGCCGGAAAGGTGCGGGAGACGCTTCCCATCGGAGAAGTTTTGGAATATGAAGTGACTGCCAAAAACAGACTGATGGATTGCCTCAGGGCTTTCGGGAAAAAGTTTGATCCGACTCCGGACAAGTTTAAGTTCAGCACCAACGGCTTGTTTGGCTATATCCAATACGACACGCTGGCCTATTTTGAAGATATCAAACTCCAAAATACGAGTCCTAATGAGACTCCGATGATGCAGTACTCCATGTACCAAAACATCATCGTAGTGGATCATTACAAAAATGAATTGCACCTTTTCGAGCACCGCATTGCCGGAGCTGAAAACCCAGAGTACATGGGAGAAATCGAAACGCTGCTCAACAACAAGAACATCCCCGCCTATTCATTCAAAAAAGTCGGCGAGGAAGTGTCCAATTATACCGACGAGCAGTTTCTGAAAATACTGAATCAGGGCCGTGAGCACTGCTTTCGGGGAGACGTCTTCCAAATCGTACTTTCCCGCCGGTTTACCACCGATTTCAAAGGAGACGAATTCAATGTGTACCGTGCCCTGAGATCGGTTAACCCATCACCTTATCTGTTCTATTTTGACTACGGTTCCTTCAAAGTTTTTGGCAGCTCGCCAGAAGCTCAGATTGTAGTGAAAAACCGGACTGCAACGATCTTTCCCATCGCCGGGACTTTCCGCAGAACAGGAAATGATGCGGAAGATGCCGAGTTGGCGAGAAAGCTCTACGACGATCCCAAGGAAAATTCTGAGCATGTGATGCTCGTGGACTTGGCCAGAAACGACCTTTCCCGCTCCTCCAATACCGTGAATGTGGATGTATTCAAAGAAATTCAATACTACTCTCACGTCATCCACTTGGTGTCCAAAGTGACTGGACAACTTCCGGACGGAGCCAATCCACTCCAATTGGTGGCGGATACTTTCCCTGCCGGCACCTTGACCGGAGCACCAAAGTATCGTGCAATGGAACTGATCGACGAACTGGAAAATGTCAGCCGTCAGTTTTACGGAGGGGCAATTGGATACTTGGGATTCAATGGGGATTTCAATCACGCCATTCTGATCCGGTCTTTTGTGTCAGAAAACAATCAACTCCGATTCCAGGCCGGCGCCGGGGTGGTGGCGAAAAGCTCAATTCCATCAGAATTGCAGGAAGTAGCAAACAAATTAGAGGCTTTGAGAGTCGCTCTGAGAGCGGCAGAAAATATTTGACCCAACTAAGATGAAAATATTAGTACTCGATAATTACGACTCGTTCACCTACAACCTGGTCTACATCGTCCGTCAACTGGGCTATGGGCCTCAGATGGATGTCTTCCGAAATGACAAAATCAGCTTGGAGGATGTGGCTCAATACGACAAAATCCTGCTTTCGCCGGGTCCAGGCGTTCCTTCCGAAGCTGGGATCATGCCCGAACTACTGAAGAAATATGCAGCGTCAAAGTCCATTCTTGGCGTTTGCCTTGGACATCAGGCCATTGGCGAAGCTTTTGGCGGCAGCCTGATCAATCTTTCTGAAGTGCTGCACGGTGTGGCTTCCAAAGTGACGATTCAAAAAGACTTGCTTTTCGACCAAATCCCCGATACATTTAGTATTGGAAGATATCACTCCTGGGTCATTGACGAATCCACCCTTTCGCCTGATCTCGAAGTGATTGCCCGTACTCCGGACCAACAAATCATGGCCGTTCGCCACAGAAAGTTTGACGTCAGAGGAGTGCAGTTTCACCCAGAGAGCATCCTGACAGAAAACGGCGTCAAAATCATGCAAAACTGGCTGGAATCCTGATTTAGGCTTCATCCGTCACCCATCATCCCACCCACTCGTAATGAAAGAAATCCTCAATCAATTAATCGAACATAAGACACTCTCCCAAGATCAAGCCCGGGAAGTGTTGAAAAACCTGGCGACTGGTTCCTATAATCAAAGTCAGATAGCTGCTTTTATGACCGTGTATCTGATGCGCTCCATCACGGTGGAGGAGTTGCGGGGTTTTAGGGAGGCCATGTTGGAGCTTTGCATTCCGGTAGAGATTGCCGAATACGATGCGATGGATCTCTGCGGCACGGGCGGCGACGGCAAGGATACCTTCAATATTTCCACGCTGTCTTCCTTCATCGTCGCAGGGGCGGGGCAGAATGTGGCCAAACACGGGAATACGGGCGTTTCGTCGATCTGCGGCTCGTCCAACCTGTTGGCATATTTCGGATATGAGTTTACTAATGACATCGGGGAAATCAGACGATCGTTGGACGAGGCGGGACTCTGCTTCCTTCACGCGCCACTTTTCCACCCCGCTATGAAAAACGTCGCCCCCATCCGAAAGGAACTTGGCGTGAAGACATTTTTCAACATGCTCGGGCCGATGGTGAATCCCAGTTTTCCAAGAAAACAGCTAGTCGGTGTCTTTAGCTTGGAGCTTGCCCGTTTGTACGGATACCTCTACCAGGAGATGGAGGGGAGATTTTCGATCCTGCATGCGCTGGATGGCTACGATGAGATCTCGCTCACGGGGCCGTTTAAGATGATCTCCAATCAGGGAGAGAAGCTGCTTCATCCTGAGAATATCGGCCTCAGCAGGATTTCTGCCGAAAGTATTGCCGGAGGAAATTCCATCCAGGAGTCCGCCAAAATATTTGAAAGTGTGTTGAAAGGAAAAGGAACGAACAGCCAAAACTCCGTCGTGACCGCCAATGCGGCCGCTGCCTTGGTGACGGCGCGCGAAAACTTGGCTTTCACCGATGCCGTAGCGTTGGCCGAGGAAGTTTTGCTCAGCGGCAAAGCACTTCGGGTATTCGACGGACTGGTCAATCCCAAAACCTCAGTTTCATTAGCTTAAATTCCCATGAATATTTTAGATAAAATCATTGCTTCCAAATACCGGGAAGTGGAAGAAAGAAAGAGTTTGGTGCCGGTGAAACTGTTGGAAAGCAGCGTGTTTTTTGACGGAAAGGTGGTATCGATGAAGAAGTACGTGACCAATCCCGAGAAATCGGGAATCATCGCGGAGTTCAAACGCAAGTCGCCTTCCAAGGGACTGATCAACGGCTCCGCATCTGTCGAAAAAGTAAGCATCGGCTACATGCAGGCCGGAGCTTCGGCCTTGTCTGTATTGACCGACAAAGAGTACTTTGGCGGTACAAGCGAGGATCTGAAGACTGCCAGGAAATTCAACTTCTGCCCGATTATCCGAAAGGATTTCGTCGTGGACGAGTACCAGATCCTGGAGGCTAAATCCATGGGGGCCGACTGCATCCTGTTGATCGCCGCGGCTCTGGAACCAGCGAATCTGAAGTCCCTTGCGGCTTTTGCAAAGAGTTTGGGGCTGGAAGTGCTGATGGAAGTGCATGACGGAGAAGAGCTGGAAAGAAGCCTTTGCGATGACTTGGATTTGGTCGGTGTGAACAACCGAAACCTGAAGACCTTTGAAGTGTCCGTGGATACTTCGCTTGCTTTAGTGGATCAGATTCCCAACACTTTTGTCAAAGTATCCGAAAGCGGAATCTCCGATCCGAAGACAATGGTGCAATTGAAAAAGGCGGGTTTTGACGGATTCTTGATCGGCGAGAACTTCATGAAATCCGGCAGGCCGGAACAGGCTGCTTACAATTTTATCAAGGAATTTAGAAAACTCCTGGCCGCTGAGACGACGCTGAGCAACTCCTGATGGAAGTCAAAGTCTGTGGCATGCGGGAGCGGGAGAATATCCTGAGGTTGGTTTCGGAGGTGAAGCCCGACTGGATGGGCTTGATCTTTTATCCGAAATCTCAGCGATTTGTCGCCGATGAATTTGCTTCTCAGGTTGCTGGAGTTGATGTGAAAAAAGTAGGGGTCTTTGTCAATGAAAGTTTGACGGAGATACTGAAGAAGATTGAGATGTTTCAACTTTCCGCAGTTCAACTTCATGGAAGCGAGACGGTCGGATTTGTCGAAGAATTGAGTCAGAAAACAAAGGCGGAAATCTGGAAAGTAGTCTCTGTACGGGAGGCGATTGACTGGGAAAGTCTCAGGGGATATTTGCCTTTTTTGAGCAAATTTCTCTTCGATACCGCGACGTCGGAGCATGGTGGTTCGGGGCGGAAGTTTGACTGGGAGATTCTAGAGAGCTATCCCTTCGAGACGGGCTTTTTCCTGAGCGGAGGGTTGGATGAAGGAAGCGCTGCCGAGGTTTTGGCTTTGGCAGAGAAAGTCCCGCAGCTCGAAGGCGTGGATCTGAACTCGAAATTTGAGGATGCGCCGGGGCTGAAAAATATTGAGAAACTAAAGAATTTTAAAATCGTCTTGGCTCTGCCAGATGCTAATAACCAATAACCTAATAAACCATTTTCCAATGATAGGTGTAGATGAAAAGGGCTTTTACGGCAAGTTTGGCGGAGCCTACATTCCTGAGATGCTGTATCCCAATGTTGAAGAACTGAAGGAGAATTACGAATCCATCCTGGCTTCGAAGGAATTTCAGGATGAATTCAGAGGTTTGCTGAAAGACTATGTCGGACGTCCGACTCCTCTGTATTTTGCTTCCAGACTTTCGGAAAAATATAGAGCGAAAATTTATCTGAAGCGTGAAGATCTCTGCCACACCGGTGCACACAAGGTCAACAATACCATTGGTCAGATCATCCTGGCGAAGAAGCTTGGGAAAAAGCGCATTATCGCCGAGACCGGAGCGGGACAACACGGTGTAGCCACAGCGACAGTCTGCGCGCTGATGGGAATGGAATGCACGGTCTACATGGGCGAGATCGACATTGCGCGACAGCGTCCCAATGTAGAGCGGATGAAGATCCTTGGCGCGACCGTGGTTCCGGCCGTATCTGGCTCCAAAACCCTAAAAGATGCGACAAATGAAGCCATGCGCGCTTGGATCAACAACCCGGTGGATACGCATTACATCATCGGCTCGGTGGTCGGTCCGCACCCTTATCCGGAGATGGTGGCGCGGTTTCAGTCGGTGATTTCCGAAGAGATCAAGTGGCAGCTTAAGGAAAAAGAAGGACGGGAAAACCCGGATATCGTCATCGCCTGTGTGGGTGGTGGATCGAATGCCGCCGGGGCTTTTTACCATTACTATAATACACCTGAGGTTCGTCTCGTGGCTGCTGAAGCGGCCGGTTTGGGCGTCAGCTCAGGCAAATCTGCAGCGACAACAGCATTAGGATCTCCGGGAATCCTGCACGGATCGAAGACGATTCTGATGCAGACCGAAGACGGTCAGGTGGTGGAGCCGCATTCTATCTCTGCGGGATTGGATTATCCGGGCATCGGGCCGGTTCACGCGCATCTTTTTGATGTGGGAAGAGGGGAGTTTGTCGCAGTGGAGGACAAAGACGCCATGGCATCTGGCATCGAGCTCAGCAAGTTGGAGGGAATCATTCCTGCCATCGAATCCGCTCATGCGCTGTATGCCTTGAATATGATCGAATACTCTAAGGATGACGTGATCGTGGTGAACCTCTCGGGCCGTGGCGACAAGGATCTGGAAACGTATATCAAGTGGGGAAATTATTGATTTACGAGGTGGTGAGGAACTTCAATTCATATTCTTCCAATTTTCCCGGTTTGGGAAATGATGGGTATTGAATATTGATTGCTGAATACCGAGGTCTCAGACCTTGCAACCTTCTTTACAGCCTTCCAGCTTAATTTTCCAATTTTAAAATCTTCCAATTTTTCAATACAGAAAATGAACAGAATTCATACCCTATTTAAAGAAAAGGACTCCCGGGTACTTTCTATTTACTTCACGGCTGGTTTCCCCAATCTCGACGACACGGTTCCGATCATGGAGGCGATCCAAGCTGGTGGGGCAGATATCATCGAGATCGGCGTTCCGTATTCCGATCCGGTGGCCGATGGTCCGACGATCCAGGACAGCAACAAGATCGCCTTGGACAACGGCATGAGCATGAAGTTGCTCTTTGAGCAATTGAGGGGCTTTCGTGCCAAAATCCACCTCCCGGTTGTACTGATGGGTTATTTGAACCCGATCATGCAGTTTGGGATGGAGGCTTTTTGTCAAAAGTGCAAAGAAGTCGGAGTGGATGGACTGATCGTCCCCGATCTGCCGATGCAGCAATATTTGGAAGACTACAAGGCAATGTTTGATCAATATGGCATCGTGAATACCTTCCTGATTTCTCCGCAGACTTCCGAAAAACGTATCCGTGAGATCGATGAGAAGACGGATGGATTCATCTATATGGTCTCCTCACATGCTGTGACCGGAGCTAAAACGGATATTTCTGAGGAGCAGGTGGCCTATTTTGAGCGGGTTGCTGCGATGAACCTGAAGAATCCACGGTTGATCGGCTTTGGGATCTCAGACGCCAAAACCTTCACATCGGCCTCACGGTTTAGTAACGGGGCGATTATCGGGTCGGCTTTCATCAAGACGATCAAAGATTCTGAAAACCTGAGCGAACGCATCCAGACTTACCTCCAATCAGTAGTCAACTAGCTAATTCCAACTTTTCCAAAAGTTTTAAACTTTGGAACAGTTCATCGACACATATCTTTTAGAAACAGGCTCAATACTAAAAAACGCCTCGTAAATCGTACCTCCAAATGATTATCCAGCTTCAGTCCGATATTTCCGATTCCCAAAAAGAGAAACTGATCGCCAAAGTCAACGGCATCGGCTACAAGACCACCGAGGTGAAAACCCAGTTAGGCGACTACCTGATCGGTATTGGCAAAAACGAATTTGACATCCGAAAGATCGGTCAGATGGACGGAATCAAGGATATTCACATCGTCTCTGACGAGTACAAGTTGGTGTCCAAAAAGTGGAAGGCCAAGCCGACCTCAGTTGATTTGGGCGACAGCGTCTTCATCAAAGACGGTGAGATGGCCATCATCACCGGCCCCTGCTCCATCGAGACCGAGGAGCAGATTCGGAAAGTGGTTGATCACTGCGTGGAGAATGACATCAAGATGATGCGGGGTGGAGTCTTCAAGCCGAGAAGTAGCCCCTATGCATTCCGGGGACTGGGGATCGAGGGATTGAAGCTTTGGCACGACATCGCCTCCCAAGCTGGGATCAAGATCGTGACCGAGGTGATGCAGACCTCCCAGATCGAAGAGATGTATCCCTACGTCGATATCTATCAAGTCGGCGCCCGCAACTCGCAAAACTTCAATTTGCTCGACGAATTGGGGAAGGTCGATAAAGCGGTAATGATCAAGCGTGGGATTTCCGGGACGATCGAGGAGCTTTTGCAGTCTGCGGAGTATGTTTTTTCCGGAGGAAATGAAAAGCTAATCCTCTGCGAAAGAGGAATTAGAACTTACGAAAGGGCTTCCCGAAATACCCTGGATCTGAATGCGATTCCAATCTTAAAAGCAAAATCCCACCTGCCGGTGATCGTCGATCCATCGCATGGAATCGGCATCCGCGCGTATGTGCCTCAGATGGCCTTGGCAGGAGTCATGTCTGGAGCTGACGGGATCATCTACGAATCTCACGAAGTGCCTGATAAAGCTTATTCCGACGGTCAGCAGACGCTGGACTTCGCGCAAAGCGCAAGATTGACGAGCTGGATCCGTGAGAGCTTCGCCATGCGAAAAGGGTTTGAGTTGCTATAAAAATACCTAAGGCTGTCTGACAGGCGAGCCTTACTACTAGATCTTATTTAAATTTGACAGAGGCCGATTGCTGATCTTTCGGCCTCTGTTTTTTTTGCGCTGATTTTTTTAACTTAAGGTTTTAATTTTTTGAAAGATGAGATTCGCTGACTTTCCATTTTTGAGGTACCTCCCTTTTTTGATTGCGGGGGTTTTTCTTTCGCAACAAGGCTTTCCGGTTTCGATCCTTATTTCAGCTGTGCTGATCGGGCTCTGTTGGGTTATCTATGCGGTTTTTCTTTCTCGGAAAAAGAATTTCAATAAACTCGTTCCAGCTACTCTAGGTTATGGGATGTTGTTTCTCCTGGGTTTACTGCTTTCAGAAATTCAAAAAATCCACGCCGCCGATTCATTCGATCCGAGCTTGGAGTCTTGTGATTCCTATCTGGCAAGAGTCGGCAAGTTCGATGTGCCCAAGCCAAACTCCCAAGAAAATATTCTCGAAGTCGTCCAATTCAAAGACAGTCTGGGCTGGCACGACTCCAAAGGAAAAGTCCTGATCTATCATAAAGGCAAAAGTCAGCTTCTTCCCGGACAGGTGATCTTGGTAGACGGGGCTCCTGAGACCATCCCTCCTCCCATCTTTCCTGACGAGTTTGACTACCGCGGGTTTCTGGCGAGGAAGGACATTCATTTTCGACAATTTATAGGTGAGAAACATCTGTTGGTCGATTCTTCGGACACCGACTCACCAAAGTTTTGGCTGGAGAGGCTTCGAAAATCTCTTGCCGAAATCATCGCTGAGAAAGTACCTAACCCAGAATCCCGACAGATCGCAGCAGCTTTGCTTTTGGGGCAAAAGGAAAGTCTGGATCGGGAAATCCGAAACGCGTACGCTGAGACAGGAACCATGCACATCCTGGCCGTGTCGGGCCTGCACGTAGGGATTATCTATGCCATCTTGCTTTTTCCGCTGAAGGGCATTCGCCTAACCTCCAGACAGCGAAAATCCTACTTGGTCCTTGTGGTTGTCTTGATCTGGATCTACGCAGTCCTGACGGGTTTTTCGCCCTCGGTTATTCGAGCGGCCACGATGTTTTCACTGTTGACGGCGGGGCAGATGCGGGATCGGAAGCCTTCCCCATGGAATATTCTTGCCTTCTCGGCCCTGATCATGATCGTGATGGATCCGGCGGTCATCTTTGAAGTCGGGTTTCAGCTGTCTTACCTGGCAGTGGGGGGGATCTTGCTTCTTCAGCCGCTGATCCTGAGGTGGTGGCTCCCCCGCAATCGCGCTCTGGAATATATCTGGCAGATGACTGCCGTGAGTTTGGCTGCTCAGCTGGCTACCTTTCCCTTGTCCGTGCTGTATTTTCACATCTTTCCAAGCTACTTTTTGATCGCCAATCTGGTCATCATCCCACTTTCGTTTGTGGTGATGAATACCGGGATTTTACTCTTGGCGCTGCATTGGATTCCGTGGATTGGCGCTGGTCTTGGCTGGGCTGTGAACGGGTTGATTTGGTTTCAAAACTGGATCACGCGGACTATCCAGCAGTTTCCCGGAGGAAATATGGAACGGTTGACGATCACCTTTTCCGGGATGCTGCTGATCTGGGTACTGCTGATCGTCTGGGCAAACTGGGAGTGGGGTGACCGAAAGAAGCTGATCTACCTTTCTGCGTTACTTTTCTTTATCTGGTCGACAGACCAAGTGATCCGGGAAGTCAGGCGTCCGGCGACGGAGATTTTGATCTTTTCCGGAGAAAAGGGCATCCTGATGGACTTCAAAGTCGGAGAGAGCATTTATAGCTGGAATGAAGACTTCCCGCCCGAGCAAATCAGCTTTTCCATCGAGCCAAACCGGATTGCGGAGCATCGTCCTCAGATTCCTGAATCCGCCTTTGCCGTGGAGGAAGGTGAGGTGCTGTGGTTTCCATTGGGAGATTTTCGGTTTGACAAAGACTCGCGGAAATTCCGTTGGGGAAAAGACAAACCGATCCGAATTGAGCAGTTCTCATTCCCAAATTCATGGGAATCGTTGGCTTCCGATTCTCTGATCGCGAATAATGGGGCTTTTCGGATAGTTTTCTGAGAGGTCGCTTGGCAGTCGCATTTTATGCCTGTAATTTATCCTCCCATAGCTCAATATCCCCATGGCGACTGCTGTCCTGACTCATATCGAAAACCGAATAGGCTTCATTACCCTCAACCGTCCCGAGAAGCGCAATGCAATCAGTCCGGCAATGATCGGGGAATTGGGCAACGCTTTTTCGGCGTTTGAGAAGAATCTGGAGGTCAAGGTGGTCGTCCTAAGAGCCGAAGGCAAGGCTTTTTCTGCCGGAGCTGATCTTGCCTACTTGCAGGAAATGCAGGGCTATACTTTCGAAGATAATCTGGCTGACAGCCACCGTCTCAAAGCACTTTTTTCCCAGATCTACGAGTTTCCCAAGGTGGTCATCGCTCAGGTGCAGGGACACGCGCTCGCCGGAGGCTGCGGGCTGGTGACTGTCTGCGATTTTGCTTTTGCAGCCACGGAGGCCAAGTTTGGCTACACGGAAGCAAAGATCGGTTTTGTGCCGGCATTGGTTTCGGTGTTTCTGTCTGAACAGATCGGCCAGGCTCTGACGGCAGAGTTGCTGCTGTCAGGAGAGTTGATTACCTCGGTGAAAGCTGCTGAGTTGGGCATCATTACGGCAGAAGTATCTTCGAAGCTTTTGGAAAAAAGAACCTTAGAATTTGCGCAAAAGCTGGTTGATGAAAATTCTGCTTTTTCCATGCAGGAGACGAAGCGATTGCTGCGAAGCCTCGGGGAAAAGTCCCGCCATGAGGCCTTGGATCGCGCTGCCGAAGCAAATGCGAAAGCCCGGGGTGAGGCGGATTGTGTCAAGGGAATCGCGGCATTTCTGTCCAAGACTAAGCCCGACTGGTAATTGGAAACTCAGCTACTTCATATTCTCCGAGAGGTATTTGGGCTGGAGGATTTTCGTCCGGTGCAGAAGCAGGTCATCGATTCGGTGATGGAAGGGAAAGACACGCTGGCGCTTTTGCCGACAGGCGGAGGGAAAAGTCTCTGCTACCAAGTCCCGGCACTGGCCAAGGGAGGAATCTGTCTCGTCGTCTCGCCTTTGATCGCGCTGATGAAAGATCAGGTTGATCATCTCAAAACAAGGGGAATCAAAGCCGCAGCCATTTATTCCGGGATGAGCTACCGGGAGATCGACACTACGCTGGACAATTGCATCTACGGAGACTTTAAGTTCCTGTATGTTTCCCCCGAGCGGCTGAAGCAAGAATTGTTCATTGAGCGGTTTAAGCAGATGAATGTGAATCTGATTGCTGTGGATGAAGCGCACTGCATCTCCCAATGGGGGTATGACTTCCGTCCGCCCTATCTTGAGATTGCCGCCATCCGGGTCTATCATCCCAAGGTGAGCGTGCTGGCGCTGACGGCTTCAGCCACTGCGCAAGTCTGTGTGGACATCGTGGATAAGTTGGAGATGAAATCACATCGGGAATTCCATCAGAGTTTTTCCCGAAAAAATCTTAGCTACAGCGTCCGATTGGTCGAAAACAAACTGGAGAAAGGAATCGACATCCTCAACCGAATTCCCGGAACGGCTATCTGGTATGTGCGAAACCGCCAAGCTACCCAGCAGATCGCCAGAGCACTTTCGCAGCTGGGAATCTCCGCTGCCGCCTATCACGCGGGCCTGTCCAATGCCGATCGCGCCGATCGACAAGAAGCGTGGAAAGCCGACAGAGTCCGGGTGATGGTCAGTACCAACGCGTTTGGGATGGGGATCGACAAGCCCGATGTGCGCGTGGTGATCCACACCGATCTGCCCGAAAACATCGAAAACTATTATCAGGAAGCAGGTCGCGCGGGTCGGGACGGCAAGAAAGCCTTTGGCGTACTCTTGGCCAACGAGCAGGATTTTGAGCAGCTGACGACTCGGTCGGAGTTGGTCTATCCGCCGGTTGATTTCCTGAAGAGGGTCTATCAATGTCTCGCCAACTATTATCAGCTCGCTGTGGGCAGTAACATGCTCAGCAGCTTTGATTTTGAGCTGTCCGACTTTTGCAACACCTACGTGCTACCGGTGTTGGAGACTTTCTATGCGATCAAGGTGCTAGGGGAGGAGGGATTTGTGGAGATCAATGAGAGTTTTTTTTCGCCTTCAAGGGTTCATTTTCGGGTGGACCCCAGCAAGCTGTACGAGATCCAGATAGCCTACGCCAAGCTCGATCCGGTGGTCAAAATCCTGCTGAGAACGTATGGGGGAAATCTTTTTTCCGAATACATCAAAATCCAGGAAGGGAAACTTGCCAAATCCGTATCGATGAGCGAGGCGGATTTGATCAAAGCACTTGCCGAGCTGCAAAAATTGGAGGTGATGGACTATGATCAGCGTAAAGACAAGCCGCAGCTGACTTTTCTGACGCATCGCTATGACGCGGGCAAGCTTCCCTTCAATTATTCGAGGATTGCTGCAAGGAAAGAGCTCACGGTCGAGAAAGTCAAAAGTATCGTGGACTACACCCGCCAACACCGGATTTGCCGGACGCAGTTTATCCAGGAATATTTCGGAGAAAAGACCGATGTGGTTTGCGGAATATGTGATGTCTGCATTGAAGCGAAGAAAAGCCAAAGTCCTGACAGCCAAGAAGAGCGTTTGAAGCTGCGGATTATTGAAACTTTGGAGCAATCGGGCGGGTTATCGGAAGAGGATTTGTTTTCCAAACTCGGTAAGCCAAGGTCTGAGTCCCACTTGCGTCTGCTTCGCCAGCTGATCGAAGCGGGAGAGGTGAGTAAGTGTTCTGACAACGGTATTTTGCTAAAATCCCATGGGTAGTTTCTTCGATGATCTTTTCAAAAGTATTTTCAAGCCTTCGGAAAAATCTCCGGTCAAGGTCAAGGAAAACTTTGTGATCAAAAAAAGTGAACTTTCTGACCTTGCCGAATGGCTGGAATCCGAAGAATACGTCAATTTTCTGGCGTTGATTTACAAAAACTATCATTTCAAGCGAGCCGGTATCGATGTTCATCCGCAAGTTCATATATTAGATTCACCCTACGCCAACGGATTTGCGGTGACGTATGCAGAGCCGTTTGACCAGATATCATTTTCTCGGATTTTCTTGGCGCTTAGCCAGAGGATTCTAGCTTTGGGTTATGAGCAGGTGAGTTTGGATCGAAAGTTTGAGGAAATCAACGACCAAGTGAAGATGACTGAGAAGTTTTATTTCAAGCCGCCCCTTCAAATCCCGATTGAAGGAGAGTTGATTTCTCAGCTTTACGGGAATGTGACATTGGAGAAAGTGAGTGTTGACAATAAGCCCAGTTTTATCAAATTGCTGGCGTCGGTATATTCCGATCGCCTTTATCAAGAAGCCAAACCATTCGACCAGTTGATGGATCGGATCTTTGAAAAAAATTCAGATGGATAGAATTACGCTTAGAAACCAACTCGAAATCTACCGCACTCCCTACGAGGAAGAATCGGCCTTTATCTCTGATTTTGTGGAGCTGACCGATGATCCGACCGCCTATAAGCGGGAGCGCTTGGATGGCCATTTCACTGCCTCAGCCTGGGTAGTCAATCACGAACGTACACACACGCTGCTCACCCTGCACCGCAAGCTGGGCAGATGGCTACAGCTTGGCGGCCATGCTGACGGTAACGAAAACCTGATGGAAGTAGCTCTCCAGGAAGCTCGCGAGGAGAGTGGACTTACCTCCCTGAGCATGGTAGACTCCACGATCTTCGATATCGACAAGCACATCATTCCAGAGCGTCCGCACGTTCAGCAACATTTTCATTTTGATGTGAGATACCTTCTCGAGGCTGAGATCAACGAGCCTTTGCAGATGAGCAACGAAAGCATTTCTTTGGCATGGATCGCGTTTGACTCGGTGGTAGATATGATTGGCTACAATCCATCGATCCTCAGGATGCTCGAAAAGACCAGCAAATCGGAGATTCTCCTTTGAAGCAGAACTTAGACCCAGCCGGGTTGAGAAACGAAATCCCCTTTTTTACTCCGATCCAGATCCGGTTTTCGGATATTGACGGCTATCTTCATGTCAACAATGGCGTCTATTTCAGCTATTTTGAGCATGCCAGGGCGGTTTTCCTCTACGAAGTCTGTGGCTGGAATGTGATGATCATCGGGACTGTCGTCGGCAGGATCGAAATCGACTATCTGCGCCCCGTTCACTTGGAGGATCAGGTGGAGGCTCTGGTTCGCTGTACCAGGTTTGGGGATTCTTCTTTTGATCTAGAGCAGTTTTTAGTAGGCAAAGACAAAGGAGGGGCGGAACATGTCTTCGCCAAATGCCGCTGTGTCATGGTGGCTGTGGACATGAAGACGATGAGACCCGTGTCGATACCGGAAGAGTATAGATTGAAGTTGGCAGTGGTCTAAGTCGCAAATTCCCTATCTTTGCCGAAAATTTATCACGTGAAGAAACTTTGGGTCTTGGGCCTGCTAGCGGCGAGCCTTGTCGCCTGCAAGCCAAATGAGGAAGAACTGCTGAAAGCTGGGATTGAAAAAATGGACGCTCAGGCTTGGCCGGAAGCGGTGACACTTTTTGATCAGTTGCTGGAAATCAATCCCGCAAATGCCCAAGCACTGAATGCCAAAGGCGTGGCGTTGTTTCAGCAAGGCAAGCCCGAAGAAGCGTTGCCGGTTTTTGATGCGGCTATTCAGGCCGACTCGACCAGCTACAAGCCTTGGTTCAACCGTGGCAATGCCAAGATGGAGCTAGAGAAATACAAGGAAGCCCTTGCGGACTTCAATATCGCCAGCGCGCTTGATCCCTCTCAATCCGATATTTTTTTTAACAGAGGCACAGCGTTGCTGAACATGGAAGAATACGAAGACGCATTGTTGGACTTTCAGTCGGTTTTGGAGGCAACCCCCGATCAGGCGGAAGCTCACTTCCGTAAGGCAAAAGCGGAGTTGGGGATGAACGATCCCATCCATGGAATGGAATCTCTCACTAATGCTGTGAACCTCGATCCAAAAAATGCCGAAGCTTACTATCTGCTTGGTGTCACCCGAATGAGTGCTTTGGGGCAGAAAAACGAAGGCTGCGCTGATTTGAAGATGGCCCTTTCCCTGGGTTATGCTGAGGCGGAGACTTGGATCAAGGATTTCTGCGAGAAATAAAATGGCTCGAATTGGCAAAAACATAGACTTGGCCAAATCCTTTTTGGAGAAAGGGATGCTGGTGGGGATTCCCACCGAGACGGTCTATGGTTTGGCCGGAAATGCCTTGGACTCCGAGTCCGTAGCCTTGATTTTTGAAACCAAAAACAGACCTGGCTTTGATCCGCTGATCCTGCACACGTCGTCGCTGGAGCGGGTGGGAGATTTTGTGAGGACTTTTCCCGAGAAACTCAAAATGCTGGCTGAAACTTTTTGGCCGGGTCCTTTGACTTTGCTTTTGCCGAGAAAACCCGTCGTTCCGGATTTGGTTACCTCTGGTCTAGACCGGGTCGCAGTAAGAGTGCCAAAACACCCGCTGACTTTAGCGCTGCTGGAGGAGCTTTCCTTCCCTTTGGCTGCCCCGAGCGCCAATCCTTTTGGATACATCAGCCCCACAAGGCCTTCTCATGTGGAGGATCAATTGGGCCGGAAAATTCCCTATATCTTGGACGGCGGACCATGCACGGTTGGCTTGGAGAGCACTATCGTAGGACTGGAGGGTGAAGAAGTGGTGATCTACCGCTTGGGTGGATTAGAGATATCTGAAATCGAAAAACTCGTGGGGCCGGTAAAGATCAAAGACCACAGCTCGAGCAATCCCGCTGCGCCTGGACAGTTGGACAGTCATTATGCTCCACGAAAGCCCTTTGTGCTGGGAGATCTTCATCAGCTGATCGAAGAAAGAAAAGCCGAGGGAGTTGATTTTGCAGTGTTGAGTTTTTCGGAAAGTTTTCCTGCCTTGAAAACGGAAAAGCAGATTGCCCTCAGTCCGGACAGAAACCTGCACGAAGCCGCCAAAAACCTTTTTGCCGCGATGAGGACTTTGGATGAAAGTTCTGCAGCTGTGATCCTGGCGGAATTGATGCCGGAGACTGGCTTGGGCAAGGCAATCAACGACCGACTCAGAAGAGCGGCAGTGAAGTAAAAGTGGACTTGGGATTTTTGATTTTTTTAGCTTGACCAAAGCGTTTGGCTAATTTTTCTGTCCTTCAATTTTGAGATTTTTCTAACCCAAAACCCGAAATTGGGTTAACTTGAGGCTCTTTTTAAGAGAAGCCAGTCAAAAATCTATTAAACCAATCCTATGAGTTCAAACGTGAAAAATGTGGACAGCCTCAATTTTGCAGGCAAAAAGGCCCTGATTCGTGTGGATTTCAACGTGCCCTTGGATGATAAATTCAACGTCACGGATGATACCCGTATCCAAGCGGCTGTCCCTACTATCAAGAAAATCCTCAATGAAGGTGGTTCTGCCATCTTGATGTCTCACTTGGGTCGTCCCAAAGGCGGACCTGAAGACAAATATTCGTTGAAGCACATCATTTCTGCCGTGGAAGCTGCATTGGGAACCTCGGTTCAGTTTGCTTCTGACTGTATCGGAGAGGAAGCCGAGAGCAAAGCTGCCGCCCTGAAGGCCGGTGAAGTGCTTTTGCTGGAGAACCTCCGCTTCTACAAAGAAGAGGAAAAAGGTGATGTGGATTTTGCAGGCAAGCTTGCCAAGCTGGGAGATATCTACGTCAATGACGCGTTTGGCACAGCTCACCGTGCGCATGCATCGACTGCGGTGATTGCGCAGTTTTTCAAAGACAAAGTGGCCGGGTATCTGATGGAGTCCGAGCTGATCAATGCCGACAAGGTTTTGGGAAATCCAGAGCGACCATACACCGCCATCATGGGTGGAGCCAAGATCGCCGACAAGATCCTGATCATTGAGCGATTGCTGGATGTAGTAGACAATCTCATCATTGGTGGCGGTATGTCTTACACCTTTGCCAAAGCGCAGGGCGGGTCGATCGGGACTTCACTGTTGGAATCTGACAAGTTGGATTTCGTACTGGAACTGATGGAGAAAGCCAAGGCTAAAGGTGTGAACCTAATCCTTCCATTAGACACGGTGATTGCCGATGATTTTTCAAATACAGCCAATCAAGGCATCGCCAAAAAAGGCGAGATTCCTGACAACTGGATGGGCTTGGATATCGGGCCTGAGACCCGAGAACTGTTTGGAAAGGTGATTTTGGAATCCAAAACCATCCTTTGGAATGGCCCAATGGGCGTTTTTGAGATGGAGTCCTTCGACAAAGGAACCAAGGCAATTGCGGAATATGTAGCCGAAGCTACCAAGAATGGCGCCTACTCGCTGATCGGTGGCGGTGACTCTGCTGCCGCGGTCAATAAGTTTGGGTACACCGATCAGGTGTCTTATGTGTCCACAGGCGGTGGAGCATTGCTCGAGCACATGGAAGGTAAAGTGCTTCCGGGTGTGGCTGCTTTGGCAGAATGATCGATATAAACCGAAATAAAAAAGGCCGGCCGAGAAGCTGGCCTTTTTTGTTTACGGGCTCCAAGTGCGGTGAAGAACTGATGCTGTCAACTGCCTCGGGAAAGGATCAGGGAGATTTGCCCGGCATGGTGAGAATTATGAAAGAGAATATGTGAAAACAGCCGCATTTCTGGGACAGCCCCAAAAAACGGCGTGTCTACCGGCCGTGACCAATCCGATTCCGGTTTTGTCTTGACGAGATTTTCCAGCATATCAAATCCCATGGATACGTAGCCTTTGCTTTCTTCCAGATCAAAGGTTTGCCCCAGATCCTCCTGCCCCATGGTCGTGTTTGGGATTGTTGGCGGAACACCAAAAAAGTACCCAAACAAGTTCATGGTCTCCCCGATATGCCGGTAGACAAAGCCGATGCTGGCAGTCTTGGGATTTAGCCTCCAGGATAAGTTTTCCTGGGCGATTCTGTCAAAGGAAAAAGAGCAGGTGAGTTTGTTTTGCTCAATCATGTACAGCAGGAGATCCGGGGTCATGCTCATGGGGTTATCTGAAAAGGTTATAACTCAATTTCTACCAAGATAGGGAAGTGATCCGAAGGATATTTTTTCCCATAGTTATCGGTCAAAATTCCATGACGAATCACGTCGACTTTTCCGTGGACAAAGATGTGATCAATAATTCCATCTGGCATCCTTTCCCAGTCAAAGGCAGAAAATGATCCTTTTGGACCATAGGCCGGTATCTTGGACACCGATCGTGCATCCTTCCAGTCCGGGTTAGAGATGATCGTCTGATAGGCAGCATTGTCAGGCGTGACGTTGAAGTCCCCCATCCAGATCGTCGGTAGGTTTTCTTTATTGATTTCCTTGATTTTGGCAGCTACGAGTTTGCTGCTTTCTTCCCTGGCCTGCTGGCCGATGTGGTCATAGTGAATGTTGAAAATATAAAACCGCTTTCCGTCCTTGGCTTTAAATCTACCCCAAGAACAGATTCTGTTGAGGGAAGCGTCCCATCCTTTGCTCGGTTTTTCTGGTGTTGGAGAAAGCCAAAACGTGCCTGAATCCTCCAGTGTGTAGAGTTTGGGATCAAAAAGGATGGCTGTGTATTCTCCCTTTTCCGCTCCATCATCCCTGCCCACGCCAAGAAATTCATAGCCCAATCCTTCGCTCAGTTGCTTGACCTGATGGGAAAGACCTTCCTGTGTTCCAAAAAGGCCGATTTGGTGAAATTGGATGAGACTGATCACGTGCGGTAGGCGGTCTTTCCAGAGATTCCCGACATCATTTGGATTGTCGTAGCGAACGTTGAATGACGCGAAGCGATGAGTTTGCGCCGGGGAATCGAATGCTGTCCCAGCAGCCAAAACGAAGGCCAAGGCAAGTGTAAACAGGGTTTTGAAATGCATGAAATGTGAACTTATTGGTGAAAAAAGACTTATAACTTTAAAATTGCATGCTATTTTGATCAAATGAAATCGAGCATGACGGGGAATTCAGTTAAGAGAATTACCCTGTGCCGTGCGAGATTCCATCTGACAATTAAGAAACAATTACAGACAGATGAAATCGAGCAGGACGAAAATGTCACTCTTTGGGAGGATTATCAAAAATGCGAGATTCCATGTGGCCAAAAAACCATTATAATCACATGAAAACCTACTATCCCAAAGACCTGAGCACGGTTGAGATTCAGACAATTCTACAGGGAGCAGTGACTCCAAGGCCCATTGCTTTTGCGAGCACGGTGGATGGAGCCGGAAATGTAAACCTGAGTCCCTTTAGCTTTTTCAACATGTTCAGCGCGAATCCGCCGATTTTGATTTTTTCTCCTTCCCGTAAGGTGCGGGACAATTCAACCAAGCATACGCTGGACAACGTGCTGGAGGTACCGGAGGTGGTGATTCACATCGTGGGTTTTGATCGCGTGGAGCAGATGTCACTGGCAAGTACCGAGTACCCCAAAGGCGTCAATGAGTTTGAAAAGGCAGGACTGACTGCTGTGAAATCAGAGTTGGTAGCTCCTCCGAGAGTGAAGGAAGCGGCGGTAGCTTTGGAATGCAAGGTGATCGAAGTAAAGGCTTTGGGATCGGAGGGAGGAGCCGGAAATCTGGTGATCTGCGAAGTGATAGCGATGCATCTTTCCGAATCCATACTGGATGAACGAGGAGTAGTCGATCCGTATAAATTGGATCCGGTAGCCCGACTGGGAGGAAGTTGGTATTCCAGAATTACTCCAGATTCGCTGTTTCAGATCCCCAAGCCCCTTGCTAACCTGGGAATCGGGGTGGATCAGATTCCCGCCGAAATCCGGAGCAGCCCAATCTTGACCGGAAATAATCTGGGCAGGCTGGGGAACGTGAGGCACTTGCCTACTGCGGAGGAAGTTGCGGATCTTTCTCACTCTTCCGAACTGGCCGAAATGCGGCTTCGCTTCAAAAATGATGCGGAGTCCTGGCTTGATCACCTGCATCTCCGTGCGAAAGAAGAACTTGAAAGAGGGGATGCCAACGAGGCTTGGAAGTTTCTGCTCCAAAAGCAGTGAACGCAACGTCCGACGAAGTTGTCAAATCAAAAAAAATCCCGCCTTTCGAGCGGGATTTGATGTTTTATAGTCCGGAAACTTCAGCTTCGGCGTGGATCTTTTTGACCAATCCCTGGAGGACTTTTCCCGGGCCGCACTCTACGAATTGAGTAGCTCCGTCCTTCACCATGTTTTGAACCGATTGGGTCCACTTCACCGGAGCGGTCAACTGGGCAATCAGATTGTTTTTGATCTCAGTGACATCCAGGGTAGCTACCGTGCTGACATTTTGATAGATCTTGCATCCCGGAGCGCGGAACTCGGTTGCTTCGATGGCTTTTTGGAGTTTTTCTCTCGCAGGCTCCATCAGTGGGGAGTGGAACGCTCCGCCGACCGGCAGCGGGAGTGCTCTCTTGGCGCCGGCAGCTTTCATCAGCTCGCATGCGATCTCGATTCCTTTGATCGTACCGGAAATGACCAGTTGGCCTGGGCAGTTGTAGTTAGCCGGAACGACGATTTCGTCGGTGATGGAGGCACAGATTTCTTCTACTTTTTCATCAGCAAGGCCCAAGATCGCGGCCATCGTCGAAGGGGTGATCTCACAGGCTTCCTGCATTGCCATCGCACGCTGATAGACCAGCCTGAGGCCGTCTTCGAAACCAAGCGTGCCATTCGCTACCAACGCAGAAAACTCGCCCAGTGAGTGCCCTGCGACCATGTCCGGAACAAAATCGGGGGCCGTCTTCGCTAGGATCACCGAGTGGAGGAAAATGGCAGGCTGAGTGACATTGGTTTGCTTCAGCTCTTCGTCGGTACCGGCAAACATGATGTCTGTGATTCTAAATCCCAAGATGTCATTGGCTTGCTCGAAAAATGCTTTGGCAGTCGAGTTTTCTTCGTAAAGCGATTTTCCCATTCCAGGGAACTGGGCGCCTTGGCCCGGAAAAACAAATGCTTTCATATCTTATAATTAGTTTGATTTGGGTAGCCATCCCGTTGCTGTCGGGAGGAATTCGCGTTGCGAATATTCAATTCTCGGAGTGTCTCCAGAGAAATGCCGGATTTGATCTTTTGTTTTTTTGATTGGATAGACAAATATAGTCGTTTTCTGATTGTTCGTTTTTTGGAGATTGAGGCCAACTCAAAACAGTTTTCGCCCGGCGGAGACTCAATCAAGTCCTACAGGAATTTAGCTTTCTCTTCGGGAGTAGGCAGCCGGCAGGTGTTTTTTTTACCAAACCAACGGTAGCGATTTTTGCCGATCCAGTCATAAACGGCGTCTCTGATAGCCGGTGGAAAGATGATTAATCCATACAAAATCCGCCAAAGCCCTGGGAGCTTTTTGGCAATCCGGAGTGCAGCAGTACTGCGATAATAGATTTGGTCACCTTCGATGAGCACCAGCGAATCCAGGTAATCCGGATTGGTGTCAAATCTGGAAAGCAACTCCTTTCCTTCCGCTGACTGCAGCGCACCTACCCGAAATTGGTCCTTTTTGTCCCGCTGAAGGACGAAATCAATCGAGGTGTTGCAGAGGTTACAGACTCCGTCAAAGAGGATGACAGATTTAGCCCGGCTCATCTCAGAATCTGAATGGTGCCTTTCAGTTCTCTGGTTTTTTGACTCGGATCTAACACATCAAAACTCACCGTGCCGGAATAGAAATACGTGCTGGCCGGAAGCTCATTTCCATTTTTGTCTTTGCCATCCCAACGGATAAGGACGTCGTTCTCGTTGGATTCGAGGCTATTGTATCGGAACACTTCTGCACCCCAGCGGTTGACGATGAAAATCTCCACGCCAGTCACGAAACGGGGGCATTGTGAGAATGGATTGTCGAAGGCAATGAATAGGTCATTGTTTCCGTCACCGTTTGGAGTGAATGCATTGGGAAGGTTGTAAACTGGGCAGTTGTCCACGCAGACGACGTTGCTCGGCTCGCTTTCATTTCCAGAGCGATCTACTGCGGTGATGTAGTAGCATCCTCGGTAATTTGGGAGATTAGTAAGCGTGGTCTCCAAGTCCAGGGAACTAAGCTCGCTGACCAAGTTGAAGACGCCTTCTTCCCCATCAGGAGTGAAGTATAATTTGTAGCCACTCAGTTCGTCATCGCAGTCGCCGCTGAAATCAGGAACCCAACTCAGGTTGTGTTCAAAGGAGGTGCTGTTGCAAGGTTGTTCGGCGACGTATGCAGCGCACTCGGGCCCTTCAAATGTCAAGACCGGCGGGCAAGGTAGTCGGTTGTCATCAGGTTTTGCGCAGGTGATTTGGGATTTGTTTTCCAGAGGATATATCAGACCGGCCACGTTGTAAGCGCCCTTGGTGATGACATAGTAGCAGTAATCCAACTCTTTGACCAGCGGCATTCCGTTGAAACTTCCGTCGTCGAGGAACTTGAAGCCGCTGCTAGTGACATCCACTTCGGCGATTTTCACAAAGGTATCTGTGTCTGCGGCGCTTGGGTCGGTTCTGTTTCGGTAGACCTCGTGTTTGTATTCGCCAATTTGATTGTTCCAAGGGACATTAAAATTCCAATTGAGCTCTATCGCCTCGTTGATAATCGTCGGCTGTATCCAGACTGAAGAAGCGGCCGAAGAAGTGTCGATCTTGGTGTTGTTGTCCAGCAAAACCACGCGGTAATTGTACACAAGATTTTCAGTATTCAATCCGGTATCCGTGAACAGCGTGTCAGTAGTGATTCCCAAGGAAGTTCTGTTGGTGTTTCCTGTGAAGCCCTCGCTTCTTAGCAACTCATACTGGTAAGGACCCGGGAATTGGACTTTGTCGATATCATACGGTGGAGTCCACTTCACAAAGATCTCGCCCGTGGTGGGATCGGTTTCTTCTACGCTGACATTGGTGATGATGGGGACATCGACGTCGATGGTGATGCAAATTTCATCGGATACGATGCTTTCTCCGAGTCTTGGTTCTGGGAAAGCCGCTACCAAGCGATAGCAATAGGTGTTTCCCGGGGCGAGGCCTTCGCCGCCATTTAGATCAGCGAAACTGACGGTCTGCATATTGGTCGTGCCGATTAGCTCGTACCCGGCTCTGATTCCCGTTTCGCAGCTGTCTGGCTGATATGGATCGGAGTTGATCCTTCTCCAAATCTGCATTTCACTGGCAGAATTTCCACAGACATACGGATCCCAGTTGAGTTCCACCGTTCTGCCGGATTGTTGCTCCAGCTCATCCCAGACGGGAGGTGGGCCGACGACTTTAATTCTCCAGGTTTTGATGTCGACCAGCTTGGGGCCAGAACGAGGCTCGTCGGTGATCCGGACGCGGACTTCGTATTCACGGGCTCTGATGTGGTTGCAGACAGTCTGCCAACCAAAATTGACAATCCCCGGCTGTGGCTGATATTCGCTTTCGGGGGAATACGTCGCCGGAGAAGTGGTGATTTCCATCGGCTCACCAAAGACTTCAATCTTGACAGGATCTCCATCCGGGTCAGTTCCTTGGATGATTTCCTGGATCAACGTGCCCGCCTCGACGCAGAGGTCGTCAGGGAGAATCAACTCAGGTCTGCGGTTGTTGGAGTTTTCGATGATGATCTGCATGTCGCGCACGACGTAGCCGATCTGTTCATATTTCCCGTTGATCTTTCGCCATTCGATGATTCGAAAAGCGACGTTAAACTGGCCGGCTGTCCCAGGTGCGTCCCAGATCAAATCTCCAAATACAGGATCTATGCTCAGATAGGCAGGGGTTGTCCCGTCTTCTTGGCTAAAGCTGAATTCCGGGCTGGCGGGACTTCTGTAGTTGTTCACAGGTCTCTCAAGCTGCTGCTTCGGGATGTCCATCGCATAGGAAAGACTGTCGCCGTCCACGTCGTAAGCGCCTGGGTTGTGGATATAGCGGACGTTTATTGCACCGTTATCTACGGGCGGAATAGTCAGTACAGGCGAATTGTTTACCCCGATAAAAGGGTCAATGTTGATCTCGGTTTCTACATAAAAAGGCGTATTCACCGAATTGTCCATGTTGAGCGTCAGATCGTTTCGGTTGAATTCCTGAAAGCGGATCTTGTATTGACCAGGACCCTGAAATGTGTGCGTGACGACAAAAGTGTTTTTTTCGATCTGATCCCCCAGATCTTCTACAGAACTGAAGTCACTGGCCGTGTTTAATTGGTCTTCTCTACCGTCACCAAAATTAATCGTACCCGGTCCAGCGATGACACTGGATCTCGTATCAGTGTAGAGAACTACAGTGATCCTGTAGGTCAGGGTTTGGACAGAAATTCGCTCTGCTATGATTTCTCCGGCTCGGATGTGTGTGGCCCAGGCTGAGGAGATTCCCGCCACCAGATAGATTAAAAAAAATCCAAGGGAAAGTTTAAGCTTCATGTTTGGTTGACTTTGGTGATTCTTATCTGAAAACGGGATGGAATTCTAAAAGTTAGTTCCAAAATTCGTTACTCAGTGTTTACCTAGTACGAAATAAATGGAAGTAAGGAGAAATTCCCCGGAATTTCAAACTTTAAAAATAAACCGGCGGGAAAAGCCGCTATTCAGAGGCTAGTTGAACTAGCTGGAAAAAGCTATTTAGAACCTTTTAAAATAGTGAAATGGCGATTGATTGCTTTGTTTGCTATCCGTTCCAAATGTAAATTTGGCGGCATAACAAACAAAGACTTTCGTTTTAAACTAATCGCAAATTTGTATGAGCTGGGTTACAAAAACCTTGAAAAGCACCCTAGGCAGAAAGTTGATTATGGCTCTGACGGGCCTTTTTCTGATTCTGTTTTTGACTGGCCACGTTGCCGGAAACCTGCAGTTGTTCTACAACGATGGCGGTGAGGCATTTAACATCTATGCCAAGTTCATGACTACCAACCCTGTCGTCAAGATACTTTCCTATCTGACTTACCTCTCGGTGATTGGACACGTCATCTATTCTATCGGATTGAGTCGCCTCAACCAGGCGGCAAGGCCAGTCGGCTATGCGGTCTCCGGATCGTCTACCAACAGCTCCGCTGCTTCCCGCAACATGGGGATTTTGGGTACAATTATTTTACTGTTTTTGGTGGGGCATATGTACAGCTTTTGGTACCAGATGCACTGGGGAGCGATCCCTACCGTGACTTATGAAGGGGAGACTTACAAGGATCTTTACTCAGTGGTGCAGATTGCTTTCCAGCAAACCTGGATGGTCGTCTTGTATGTCATCGCAATGGGGTTTCTAGCCTTTCACCTTTCTCACGGCTTCGCTTCTGCATTCCAAACTTTGGGCTGGAATCACGCAAAATACTCCCCTGCGATCAGAGCAGTCGGTTTAGTTTACTGCATTGTGGTTCCGATACTTTTCGCAGCCATGCCAGTTTATATCTATTTCAACAGCTAATCAACAGTCCCGTATGATACTAGATTCCAAGATACCTGCTGGTCCTTTGGCAGAAAAATGGACGAAGCACAAGTTTAACAGCAAGCTGGTGAACCCGGCAAATAAGCGAAAGTACGACGTCATCGTAGTGGGAACCGGTTTGGCAGGAGCTTCTGCTGCAGCATCTTTGGCTGAGCTGGGCTACAATGTCAAAGCGTTCACGTTTCACGACAGTCCACGCCGGGCACACTCGATCGCTGCTCAGGGCGGGATCAATGCTGCGAAGAACTATCAGAATGACGGCGACTCGATATATAGACTTTTCTACGACACCATCAAAGGCGGAGATTACAGATCCCGCGAGGGCAATGTCTATCGCCTGGCAGAGGTGTCTGTAAAAATAATTGACCAATGTGTGGCGCAGGGAGTGCCTTTTGCCCGCGAGTACGGCGGATTGCTGGCTAACCGTTCTTTTGGTGGTGCGCAGGTTTCCCGTACGTTCTACGCCCGGGGCCAAACCGGACAGCAGTTGCTTTTGGGTGCTTATTCTGCGCTGAGCCGTCAGGTAGCAAACGGAAAAGTAAAACTCTATCCGCGTACCGAGATGATGGACGTTGTTATGGTCGATGGCCAAGCCAGAGGTATTGTCACCCGAAATCTGATCACCGGAGCGGTTGAGACGCACGCGGCCCATGCTGTCTTGCTTTGCACAGGTGGATACGGCAACGTGTTTTTCCTCTCCACCAACGCGATGGGCTGCAATGTGACCGCTGCTTGGAGAGCCCATAAGCGTGGCGCTTACTTCGCCAACCCTTGCTTTACCCAGATTCACCCGACTTGTATTCCGGTGTCAGGAGATCATCAGTCCAAGTTGACGCTGATGTCCGAATCGCTGAGAAACGACGGCCGGGTTTGGGTACCTGCTTCGAAAGAAAATGCAGAGAAGCTGCGCAAAGGACAGATCAAGGTCAGTGACCTGAAAGAAGAAGACCGTGATTACTTCCTGGAGCGGAAATATCCATCTTTTGGTAACCTCGTACCGCGTGATGTGGCTTCCCGAAATGCGAAAGAGGCTTGTGACGACGGCAGGGGAGTCAACGAAACCGGCGAGGCCGTGTTCCTTGATTTCCGCGACGCCATCAAGCGTGATGGCAAAGCGGTCATCGAGTCGAAATATGGGAACCTCTTCGATATGTACAAGCAGATCACAGGAGAGGACCCTTACACATCGCCGATGATGATCTACCCGGCGGTACACTACACGATGGGTGGGCTTTGGGTCGATTACAATTTGATGACTACTATCCCGGGCTTGTATTGCTTGGGCGAGGCCAACTTCTCCGATCACGGTGCCAACCGCTTGGGAGCTTCTGCCTTGATGCAGGGATTAGCAGACGGTTACTTCGTGATTCCTTACACCATCGGTGACTACTTGGCGCAGACTCCACCCAAAAAAGTGGATGAAACCCATCCTGAATTTGCAAAGGTTGCGCAGGAGGTCAAAAACAGAATCAGCCAGCTGCTGAATATCGACGGCAAGCAGACCATTGATCATTTCCATAAGAAACTGGGCAAGATCATGTGGAATTACTGCGGGATGGCGCGGACAGCAGAAGGTTTGGCAAAAGCGAAAGCCGAAATCAAAGCCCTGAAAAAGGAATTCTGGTCAGACGTCAAGGTGCTTGGAACCAATGAAGAGTTGAACCTTTCCCTCGAAAAAGCACATCGCGTGGCGGATTTCTTGGAGCTTGGAGAATTGATGGTGGACGATGCACTCAACAGAAACGAGTCTTGTGGAGGTCACTTCCGGGAGGAGTACCAAACTCCGGAAGGAGAGGCGCTTCGCGACGATGAAAACTTCGCCTACGTGGCTGCCTGGAAGTATATGGGCGAAGGTCAGGAAGAAGAGCTCAACAAAGAGCCTTTGATATTCGAAAACGTGAAGCTGACTCAGCGTTCTTACAAATAATCTTTAGACAAAAATTCATAGCTGATTATGAAATTGACTTTAAAAATCTGGAGACAGAAAAACGCATCCGACAAAGGTGGCTTCGCTACGTATCCCGTCGATCATGTTTCCAAAGACATGTCTTTCCTCGAGATGCTGGATGTGTTGAACGAAGAATTGACTGAAAAAGGCGAGGATCCTGTTCACTTCGACCACGACTGCCGCGAAGGCATCTGCGGGACTTGCTCGTTGGTCATCAACGGCAAGCCTCACGGGCCGCTTCAGACAACGACCTGTCAACTTCACATGAGGTCGTTTGAAGACGGACAATCCATTACCATTGAACCTTGGAGAGCCAAAGCTTTCCCGGTGGTGAAAGATCTGGTGGTGGATCGCTATGCATTTGACCGAATCATCCAAGCGGGTGGCTATGTCAACATCAATACCGGCGGCGTGCCGGATGCGAATGAGATCCCGATTCCAAAGACAATCGCGGACTTGGCAATGGATGCCGCTCAGTGCATCGGCTGTGGTGCATGCGTGGCAGCTTGTAAAAATGCCTCCGCCATGCTCTTCACCTCTGCGAAAGTTTCTCAGCTGGCCTTGCTTCCGCAAGGTCAAGTCGAACGAAAAACGAGAGTGGAAAAGATGGTGGCCCAGATGGATGCCGAAGGGTTCGGAGCTTGCACCAATACCGGTGCCTGCGAAGCGGAATGTCCAAAAGGAATCTCCCTTACCAATATTGCAAGGATGAACAGAGAGTATTTCTCTGCTTCACTGACCAGCGAAAACGTCTGATCTGAATCTGAAAAATAAATGAAGAGAAAGCCAGGCCCTTGGGTCTGGCTTTTTTTGTTTTTTTGAGAAGGCTTTTCACTTTCTCTGAGGGACTTTCTGAAACGAAAGAGACAGAGGTCCGGGGTTTTCGAAGAGAGCTTGGGAGATTTGTAGACTGGGTGGAGGAACCCATCGGAGTGCCGTTTTTGTTTCGATCACTTTTCTTTTTACCCATTATTGTTGCATTTTTGCAGCAAAACTCAAATTGATGACCGTACTACTGAAAGGCCTTAGATTGATTCAGGATGGGGCGATTTTGGAGCCTAGAGATTACACCTTTGAGAATGGATTGATCGAGGAGGTGTTGGACGCTAGCTCCCGGGAGTTTGATCAAGCAATAGACTGTTTCTCGTTTTTGGCGTCTAAGGGCTGGATCGATCTTCGGTGCGGATTGGGTGAGCCCGGTCAGGAGTACCGGGAGACAGTCGAGAGCCTCTGCCAATCTCTGAGTGCCTCGGGCTTTTCCCAAGCGTTAATTTTGCCCAATACCGACCCGGTCATCCAGTCCAAAAGTGAGGTTGATTTTGTGTTGACGAAAGCAAAGAAGTATGCTCCGCAACTGCATGTAATGGGAGCAGTGACCAAGAATGCTTCAGGAGAAGACCTTACGGAGATCTTGGACATGCATTTTCAGTCCGGGCTTCGGTTTTTTGGAGACGGAACCAAGACTTTGGCCAATCCGGATCGGTACATGAAGATCTTGCAGTACCTCCAGAAGTTTGACGGAGTGTTGTTCGATCACGCCTATGACCCGCTGCTGGCGATATTTGGGCAGATGCATGAGGGAGAGATTTCCACCAAACTGGGCATGAAGGGAATCCCAAATATCGCAGACGATGTCGCCATTCAGAGAAACATTGAGATACTGAAATATTCCGGGGGCCGTGTGCATTTTCAGACTGTCAATACCGCTAAGGGCGTCGCGCTGATTCGGGAAGCCAAGGCACAGGGACTGAAGGTGACTGCAGACGTGTCGATTTACCAGTTGATTTTTTCAGAGGCTGATTTGGTCACCTTTGAGCCCAATTACAAGGTTAAGCCTCCATTTAGAGGAGCCGAAGATCGGGCTGCATTGGTCGAAGGTTTGAAAGATGGGACAATCGATGCGATCGTCTCCAATCACCAGCCACAGGATTTTGATTCGAAATTTGCCGAGTTTGACTTGGCAGCCTTTGGGATGGCGGGTTTGCAGACATTCCTTCCGGCCATGGTCAAGCTTTCCGACGAACTTTCTTGGGAGCTTTTGATTGAGAAAATCACCGAGGGCCCGGAGAGAATCCTTTCTACTTCAACTCCGTCCTGGACTATTTTTGATCCTACGGAAAAGTGGATCTATGGCGAAAAGTCCAATCAGTCGCTGTCCGCAAACAATCCATGGTTTGGAACAGAAGTCACCGGCAAGGTGAAATATGTTTTTCAGAAAGGAAACTTGATCAAGACGGATGACTAAATACTTTGCATCCGCTTATCAGTTTGGCACCTTGGGAGGTGTATTGAGCATTGTCTCATTTTATTTCCTCTCCTTTCTTTATCCAGATCCTACCAATTTGAACCTGCTGTTTGGCTACGTACTGGTTCCGGTAGCTGTGTTTCTTTCCATCAAGTTCTTTAAGGATTATTCCAATTCTGGCTTTCTGTCTTTTTCCGAAGGGATGACGGTTGGGTTTGTGACCTATACGCTACTCGGTATTTTATCGACACTTGGCATCTGGGTGATTCTCAGTTTTTCTCCTGAACTCTTCGAAGAAATCAAGATGCAAAAACTTGAAGTTCTGCTCGAAAGTAAGGCGATGATTATCTCCCAACTCGGTGAAAATTCCTATTTGGCGACTGAAGGAAGCTTGAAAGAGATGTCTCCATGGGATGTTGCTTTGAACGATGGACTTTGGAAAATCGTCCCCGGAATGTTTTTTAGCATTATTATTTCTATTATTTTCAGGAAAAACCCCTAACCAATTCTTTTATGGAAGAGAAACAAACTCCCCTACAGGCAGCGATCAAACCAGGACTTACCATGGGATTGGCCGCCTTGGCCGTTACCTACGTCGCTTATTTTATTGATTCCAGTTTGTTGGCTTCGATGTGGATGCTACTGATCGCATTGGTGATATTCTTTGGTTTGCTGATTTACTTTGGCAAAGAATACCGAACAGAACTCGGAGGATTCATGAGCTTTGGTGTGGCTTTCAACTTCTGCTTCATTGCAATGTTGATTTCAGGAGTTGTGTCGCTAATCGGTCAGATACTTCTGTTTCATGTGATTGACCCATCACTCGCGGGGGTTTTGGCGGATATTACATTTAATAAATCGCTGGAGATGATGGCGAGTTTCGGACAAAATCCTGACACGCTTCCTCCAGATGCGCTGAATGAGATCCGAAAAAGCACCGCTGATTCCTTTACGATTGGCGGCCAGCTGAAAAGCTTTGGCTTTGGACTTATCATTTATGCCATTATAGCGTTAATTTTGGCCGCAATTCTAAAGAAGCGTGACAAATCGCTAGACTATTAATCCATGACTCAAATTTCCGTAGTTGTCCCTGTTTTCAACGAGGAAGAATCATTGCCAGAACTTGCCCATTGGATCAGCCGTGTGATGAATCAGCACGGCTTTTCTTATGAGGTGATCTTCATCAACGATGGCAGCACGGACCGTTCTTGGGATGTGATTCAAAAGCTATCTTCTCGAAACCCTAGCGTCAAAGGTCTTAATTTTACCCGCAATTTCGGGAAATCTGCTGCGCTGGACGCTGGCTTCCGACGGGCGGTCGGGGAAGTGGTGATTACCATGGATGCCGATTTGCAGGATAGTCCAGATGAGATTCCTGGGCTTTATTCCATGATAACCCAAGACGGACTGGATGTGGTGTCGGGCTGGAAAAAAGAACGCCATGACCCGATCTCCAAGACCATTCCTTCCAAATTTTTTAACGGGGTGACCCGCTGGATTTCAGGAATTCAACTCCATGATTTCAATTGCGGACTGAAGGCTTACCGAAACAAGGTGGTGAAAAACGTGCGCATCTATGGTGAGATGCATCGGTATATCCCGTTGCTGTCCAAGTGGAATGGTTTTGGGAAAATCGGTGAGAAGGTAGTGCAACACCAACCGAGGAAATACGGGTACTCAAAGTTTGGACTGGAGCGGTTTCTCAACGGCTTCTTGGATCTGATTACTGTTTCTTTTGTCCATCGGTACAAAAAGAAGCCGATGCATTTCTTCGGGCTCTTGGGTACTTTTTCATTTCTTTCTGGTTTTCTGATTACAGCTTGGCTGATTTTTGAGAAAGTCTATGGTCTGAGCAAAGGGCTGAAAGTCCGCGAAATCGTCGATCAGCCGCTGTTTTTCCTCGCTTTGGTAGCGCTGATTATAGGAGTTCAGCTGTTTGTTACCGGATTTATTGCAGAGCTGATGACGTCCAATCAATCCAAGGAAATCGAATACAAGATAGACGAGGAGCTCAATTTCGACTTTTAATGTTTTTTTCGGTCATCATACCGGTTTACAATCGTCCCTCTGAGGTATTTGAACTTCTAACTAGTTTGAGCCATCAAACCCACAAGGGTTTTGAGGTAGTATTGGTAGAGGATGGTTCGACAACCAAGGCGGACCAAGTCGTATCACGATTTGATTCAGAGCTTTCGATCCAATACTTTTTTCAAGAAAATCAGGGACAGGGATTTGCCCGGAATTTTGGGATGACAGAAGCCAAAGGCGACTTCTTTGTCATATTGGATTCGGATGTCATCTTACCTCCAGATTATCTGTCGGTTTTGGAAAAAGCCATCCAGGAGAGAGATCTGGATGCTTTTGGCGGTCCCGATGCGGCGGCATCGGATTTTTCCAATCTTCAAAAAGCGATGGATTTTGCGATGACTTCTTTTTGGACGACCGGAGGAATCCGTGGAAAGCTGAAAGATCCTTCAAAATATCAGGCGAGAGGATTCAATATGGGCGTTTCGCGGCGGGTTTTTGCGGCATTAGGAGGATTTGTAGATCCAAACCGGGGAGAGGATATCGAATGGAGTATCCGGATCAAGAAGGCAGGATTTCGGCTGGAATTGGTCGAAGAGGCTTTTGTCTATCACAAGCGGAAGAACACGCTTGGGTCATTTGCAAGGCAGGCCTTTTCGTTTGGGAGAAACCGCGTCAACGTTTCGCGATTTCACCCCGAGGCGATCAAGTTGGTACATTGGATGCCGACTTTTTTTGGTTTGTTCTTGGTCTCACTACTTGCCAATGCAGTCTTTTTTCAGATTTTTCTGATCCCGCAGGTTCTTGTTTTGGGAGCTTGGGGAGCAATGGTGATTTGGACAGCCAGCTGGAAGTATCAGTCTATTCTTGTGGGTGATTTGGCACTCGTAACTTCGATTATCCAGCTTTGCTGCTATGGGGCGGGATTGGTTTTTGAATTTGTCAGAAAGCTCACCAAAGGCTAATTGCCTTTTCTGCACACGAAAATTGTCTCATCGGGAGCCAGGGCGAAGCGTTTCACCTTTTCCGCAGGGAGTTCTTTCACGAAGAGGTTTTCCTCCATCTTGAGACCTGACTTCCTTAGTCTTTGGGCATAATCTTTCCCGAACTTCCGAACATGGTCCCGCTGTCCGAACAAACGCTCTCGCTCAGCCGGATCGGTGATGGATTTGTCTTCAATTGTTTTTTCAAGATTGTAAACGGGTGACTGAAGTATTCCCCAGCCATTTGGTTTGAGCACCCGGTTAAATTCCGAGCAAGCTAGGATGTCGTCGTCGACGTGCTCCAACACGTGATTGCAAAAGACCACGTCGAAGGTGTTTTCGGGAAACTGGATGGAGTGAACGTCCATCTTGACCTTTGCCAAAGGAGACTCGATGTCTGCCGTGATGTAGTTCAGATTGGGCAGCGCTTCAAATCGCTCAATGAAGCAGTGCTCAGGCGCGACGTGAAGCACTTTTAATTTGCCGGTGAAAAAGTCTGTTTTTTCCTGAAGAAAGAGCCACATCAATCGATGCCTTTCCAAGGCCAGGCAGCTGGGGCAAAGGGCATTTTCCCGGGCAATCCGCCCATAGGGGAGAAATTTCTTGTATTGGTTTTTGCAAACCGGGCATTCTACCTCATTTCCTTTGTTCAATTGTGACAGGACCTTCATCACCATCGGGCTGACGGTCTGGAGTATTGGTCGTGGGATGTAGCGAATGACGAAACTGATGGCTTTTTTCATGCTGGGTAAATTGCGCTGCAAGTTACCAAAACAATTGCAGTTCGGCTTTCTCAGCGGGATTCCCGGGGTCGATTGGGACAAAAAAAAGGCGGATAGTTCCGCCTTGAGTGAATAAAATATTTACTCTCTAACCAATCGGCTCGTCGGATTCGGAAGATCCTTTTGGGAGTCTTCCGGCTTTCCGCAGAGATTCCCTGATAATCCACTCCAACTGGCCATTTGTGCTTCTAAATTCATCTGCGGCCCATTTCTCCAATGCCTTCATCATGGATTCATCGAGTCGGAGCGCAAACGCTTTTTTCTTTGACATGATTTAGTCCTCCATCCAATTTTCTATAAACTCACTCAACTCTTTCGGCTTTTGCGTGCCGATGAGAATTTTTTTCTTTTCACCCAGATCGATCGAAAGACCCGTGTCTCCAATCACCGTATAGGCTTTGGTGGTTTTATTCCCCTTGATTCCCCATCCGCCATGATCGGTCAGCGGACTGAACGATATCACATCTGCTTTTCGGATTTCATGCTTTTCAATTAGCCTCCACTTGACAAAAGGAAAGTACTTGTAGTGGATTCCTTTTTCGTCGATCCTGGTTTCCAGCTTGATGTTGAAAATCAATCCCATGACCAATGCCATAACGCTGAAAACAGCAATTAGGGCAATCATTCCTTCCATTCTCTCGGTGGATTCGCCTGTGAACACCAGCACACTTACTAGGACAAGTGTGGGAATCTCCAGCAGCAGGATCAGATACATTACCCAAGTGCCCCGGTAGGTTTGCTCTTCTTTGAAAATCCGACCGTACATGATTTATTGGTGCAAAGTTCCCACATTCAGAACCGGACTGGCACTTCGGTCAGAGCAAAGAACTACCATCAGGTTTGACACCATTGCAGCTTTTTTGTCTTGATCAAACTCGATAATGTCCTTCATTTTCAGATCAGCCAAAGCCATCTCCACCATTCCGACTGCACCTTCTACGATCTTTTGTCTTGCTGCTACGATGGCGGTAGCCTGTTGTCTTTGGAGCATCGCTGACGCGATCTCGGAGGCATAAGCCAAATGCGAGATGCGGGCTTCTATTACTTTTATTCCAGCCTGGAGCAGCCGCTCTGCAATTTCTTTTTCCAAAGAATGGTTTACTTCCTCTACTCCAGATCTTAGAGTGATTTCAGAATGGTCATCTTCAAAATTGTCATAGGAGAACAATCCTGCCATTTTTCTGACAGCGGCGTCTGTCTGAAGATGTACGAAGTTTTCATAATCCTCCACATCGAAAGTGGTTTTGAAGGTGTCTTCCACTTGCCAGACGACGATAGTTCCGATCATGACAGGGTTACCGATCTTGTCATTCACTTTGAGTGGTTTGTTTTCGAAGTTTCTGACACGGAGAGAAATTTTCTTTTTGACCATGAAAGGATTGACCCAAAAGAAGCCGTTTGCTTTGACTGTTCCCTCATATCTTCCGAACAGCAAAAGCACTATCGCTTTGTTTGGCTCGACGATGAAGAAGCCGGGCGAACAAGCGATGGATAGGAAAAGTAGAACTCCGCCAATTGGAGATCCATAGGACAGGAGAGTGGCGGAAGCTACGATTCCGAATAGTACCAGGAAAACCATGATGTATCCTGAGCTGGGTTTGGTTATTTTTTCCATTTCAATATGATGTTAAAATGATATCATTGTGAATAACGGAAAATTAATTTAAATGGCAAATTTTCTGCAAAAAAAATACCCCGGGGTGGCCGGGGTATTGAGGTTGATTGGTGGGATTTAGTTCTTTTTGAAAAGAGAGTCGACGAACTCTTTTCGATTGAAGAGCTGGAGATCAGTCATCTTTTCACCGACTCCGATGTATTTGACCGGGATTTTGAATTGATCCGAAATACCGATGACCACACCGCCTTTTGCAGTTCCGTCAAGTTTAGTGATGGCCAAGGCCGTGATATCTGTGACTTTGGTGAATTCTTTGGCTTGGATGAAAGCATTTTGGCCGGTGGAGCCATCCAAGACCAAAAGGATTTCATGCGGTGCGTCCGGGATGAACTTCTGCATCACACGCTTGATCTTGCCAAGCTCATTCATCAAGTTGACTTTGGTGTGAAGTCTGCCCGCCGTATCGATGATCACGATGTCGGCGCCGGTGTCGACACCTTGCTTCACCGCGTCAAAGGCAACAGAGGCGGGGTCAGTGTTCATGCCGTGCGAGACGACAGGCACACCAACGCGGTCGCCCCAAAGAATGAGCTGATCTACTGCCGCAGCTCTAAAAGTGTCCGCCGCACCGAGTACGACTGATTTTCCTGCGCTTTTGAATAGGTTGGCTAGTTTGCCGATGGTGGTGGTCTTTCCGACGCCATTTACACCCACGACCATGAGGACGTAAGGCTTTTTGTCTGCCGGTATCTCAAAATCCAACAGATCCTGCGTGTTGTTCTCTTCCAGCAAAGAAGCAATTTCTTCTCTAAGGATCACATCCAGTTCTGAGGAGTTGAGGTATTTGTCTTTGGCGACACGCTCTTCAATCCTTCGAATGACTTTGATGGTGGTGTCCACTCCGACGTCAGAGGTGATGAGAATTTCTTCCAGTTGGTCGAGGACTTCCTCGTCGACTTGGGACTTTCCTACTACAGCTTTGCTTAGCTTGGAGAAAATGGATTCGCTGGTTTTCTGAAGTCCCTGATCCAGACTTTCTTTTTTCTCTTTTGAAAAAAATCCAAAGATTCCCATGCTGCGTTGTTTTTATAAAAGTGGAATATAATGAAAAAGTCCCTGCTGATATTTAACCAGAGGGACTCAATGTGCATTACGATGCGTTAGGCAAATTATTTTTTCAAGGTGTCCTGTACCGCGGTGGAAGGAACCATTTCTTCTCTGAAGGTGTAGGCACCGGTCTTCTCAGACTTGACGGCACGGATCACTTTGGCGTAAGATACGCCACCTTCTTTTTTCAGGGTTGCTACTACTTTCTTAGCCATTTCTGTGTTGTTTAAGCGGGATCAGACCCGAGCTAAATTACTTGATTTCTTTATGAACAGTTACTTTCTTCAGGATTGGGTTGAATTTCTTCAGCTCCAATCTTTCGGTCGTATTTTTTCTGTTTTTGGTAGTGATGTATCTTGAAGTACCTGGCATGCCGGAGTTTTTGTGCTCGGTGCATTCCATAATCACTTGTACTCTATTGCCTTTCTTAGCCATCTCGGTGTTGATTTAAGGGACTGTGACTTTGATTATTTGATAACAATCATTCCAGAATCCTGCGCTTTTTTCAAAACTGCAGTGATACCGTTCTTATTGATAGTTTTCAGTGCCTTAGAGCAAACTTTCAGAGTGATCCATGCGTCTTCCTCTGGGACGTAGAAGCTCTTCTTGTGAAGATTTGGGTAAAATCTACGCTTGGTTTTGTTGTTTGCATGGGACACGTTATTACCTACTTGAGGTCTTTTTCCGGTTATGTCACAAACTTTTGCCATGATTTCGTATCGTAAAATAAATGCGTTTCTGTAATGAGTCTGCAAATATCGGAACTTTTTGGGAATTAACAACAAAGCATTTTAAAAATATTCGGCTTTTCCTCAGGCTTTTGGATAGGGGCAATGTTTGCACCCGTTTCCACAGCAATAGCCCCGTTTCAGGTGATATTTTTCTGTAAAAACCATCAACCCCTTTCCGTTGATATAGTAGTCTTCTGCGGTCAGAGCTGGCAAGGGCTTCTTTTCTTCTTTCATGGCATGGCCAAGGGGCAATTGTTATATTTGAGTCTGGTCCAGTTACAAAACCGCGTAAAATTAACCAAAACATGGAAAACCTTACTTCCAGCAGCCAAGCAATCGAACTTGAAGATAGATATGGTGCCCATAATTATCATCCTTTGCCCGTGGTATTGGCCAGGGGAGAGGGCGTGTTTCTGTGGGATGTGGAAGGGAAAAGGTATTATGATTTTCTGTCGGCCTATTCGGCTGTCAATCAGGGACACTGTCATCCGCGAATCAAACAAGCGCTGATCGAGCAGGCGGGGATTCTAACACTGACCTCCCGAGCTTTTTATAATGACGTGTTAGGACCTTTCGAGAAGTACTTGACTGAATACTTTGGCTACGATAAGGTCCTGCCCATGAATACCGGCGCGGAAGGGGTGGAAACAGCAATTAAAATTGCACGAAAATGGGGCTATGAGCGCAAAGGGGTGGATGAGAACGCCGCCAAGATCATCGTTGCTGACGGCAATTTCCATGGAAGGACGACGACCATCATCTCCTTTTCCAATGATAGAAATGCCCGGAAAAATTTTGGCCCATACACAGCCGGTTTTGTCAAGGTGCCTTATGATGACATCTCCGCTTTGGAAAGCGCGCTCGAGGACCCGGCTGTGGTGGCATTTCTTGTCGAACCAATCCAAGGCGAGGCAGGAGTTTTTGTACCTCAAGACGGGTATCTGACTAAGGCAAAGGCGGCTTGTCAGAGCAAGAATGTGCTTTTCATTGCGGACGAGATTCAGACAGGCATCGCACGAACCGGGAAACTGCTGGCTGTAGATCATGAAAATGTGCGGCCGGACATGTTGATTCTGGGCAAGGCTATTTCGGGAGGTTTCTATCCGGTGTCTGCTGTTTTGGCCGACGATCATATCATGAATGTGATCAAGCCGGGACAGCACGGGTCAACCTTCGGAGGCAATCCCTTGGGAGTGAAAGTGGCGATGGCCGCTTTGGAAGTGGTTAAGGATGAAAATCTGGCTGAAAATGCGGAACGGCTCGGGGTTATTTTTCGCCAAAGGATGCAGGAAATGGTCGGGAAATCGGACCTTGTTAGGCTCGTTCGAGGAAAAGGATTGCTGAATGCCATAGTGATCAATGACAGCGAAGAAAGCTCCACCGCTTGGGATATTTGTATAGCGCTTGCTGAAAACGGGCTTTTGGCTAAGCCTACTCATGGCAACATTATTCGTTTTGCGCCGCCGCTGGTGATGACCGAGATTCAGCTGAATGAATGTTGTGACATTATCGAACGCGTCATTGCGAAATTTGAAACCCGGGGTTAAAATCGCACTTTTTGAAAACCGATTGAGTTACCATTTTCAGTACCCCTTTATTATATCCAATGTCACAAGCAGTAATTTTCGATATGGATGGCGTCATTTGCCATACCAACCCATTTCATTCCCAAGCCTTCAGGCAATTCTTTGAAAAACGCGAGCTCTTTCCCACTGAGGAAGATTTTATGCTCCATATGTATGGGAAAAACAATGGCTACATCTTGAGCCACTTTCTCAGAAGAACAATTGAAGGTCAAGAGCTCTTGGATCTGGAGGATGAGAAGGAGAGTCTTTTTCGGTTAATATATAAGGAGCAGGTAGATCCGATTCCGGGTTTTCTGGAGTTTTTCCATGCCCTGAGAAAGGCAGGATTTAAAACCGGAGTGGCTACTTCTGCGCCGTTTGCAAATCTCGAATTGATAGCTGGAAAGCTGGATCTTTTTCCTCATCTGGAGTCTGCCCTGGCGAGTGAGCACGTGAGCAAGCACAAGCCGGATCCTGAAGTCTACCTTAAGACAGCTCAAAACCTCTCGCTTGATCCGAGTCAGTGCATCGTTTTCGAAGATTCCTTTTCGGGAGTTTCGGCTGCAAAAAATGCGGGAATGAAAGTGGTGGGAGTCCTCTCGTCGCATACTGTAGACGAGCTGCCGGTTTGCGATCTGTATATCGAAAATTATTTGGGCCTTGAGGTAGCTAAAATCCAGCACCTTTTGAACGCCAAAGACAGCTTGATACAATAGAAGGCTATTTCATTGTTAATCTCATCAAGCATTCTGGATTTTCTGGAATGCTTTTCTCGTTAATTGAAAGAAGGTTACCCTGCCTATGGTTAACTTTGTCCTCTGTTTTACAAAAGAAATGATGCAACGAAGACCCCGCAGAAACCGCAAATCTGAAGCTGTAAGAAACCTGGTTGAGGAAACCAGCCTTTCGGTCAAAGACCTGATATTCCCCCTTTTCCTGATTGACGGATCAAACAAGAAAGTGGAAGTGAATTCAATGCCCGGGATTTTTAGATATTCCCAGGATCTGATGCTTAAGGAGATCGAAGCTTGCATGAATCTTGGGATCATGGCCTTTGACGTTTTTCCGGCATATCCCGAGTCGCTAAAGGATTCCAATGCATCCGAAAGCTATAATCCGGGGACTTTTTATCTGAAAGCACTCCGTGAGATCAAAAAGCAATTCCCCGAGGTCTGTTTGATGTCTGATGTGGCCATGGATCCGTACAGTAGCGATGGGCATGACGGCCTAGTGAAAGGTGGAAAAATCCTCAATGACGAGACGCTCGAGATATTGGGAAGGATGTCATTGGCACAAGCGGACGCAGGAGTGGATATTTTAGGTCCCTCGGACATGATGGATGGAAGGGTGGGGTACATCCGAAATCTTCTCGACGAAAGCGGCTTCTCGGACACTTCGATCATGTCCTACACGGCCAAGTATGCAAGTGCATTCTATGGTCCATTCAGAGATGCGCTGGATTCGGCACCGAAATTTGGCGATAAAAAAACCTATCAGATGAATCCTGCCAATTCCCAGGAAGCATTGATCGAAGCTGACTTGGATACCGAGGAGGGTGCAGACTTCCTTATGGTCAAGCCGGCGCTGAGTTATCTGGATATTATCAAGCTACTTAGTGACAATTGTCCTCTGCCGGTTGCTGCGTACAACGTTTCCGGTGAATACAGTATGGTAAAGGCAGCAGCGGCGCAGGGGTGGTTGGATTCTGACCGTGCGATGCTTGAGATTTTGCTTTCCATCAAGAGATCCGGGGCAAAAATCATCCTGTCTTATTTTGCAAAAGAGTACGCTTTGCTAGGAAAATAGATATTGCTTTTAATTTTTGCCCAAAGCCCAGATTTATCTGGGCTTTTTTTTGTTTTGGGCTGTTATTTCATCAAATCTTCTGGATAACGTGTATGATTTTTTCATTTCAGATAAAAAAAAATCCATTTTATGAAAAATTATGTTTTTCATAAAAAATGACATTTGAATGAATATTCCAAAAAAGTAAAATATTCAGAATATAGTTTTGTCAAATGGGTAAGATATATTTTTTGCTACTGTTTGAGGTCTTCCGTAATCGATTCCAGAGAATTTCATGAAGATTTTCCAAATTTTATTTTTCTAACCGAACAGTTTATGAAATATCGTGTTTCTGTATAAAAATTGAAAAAAATGTAAAAAATGGATGTAAAATAGCCTTTAAATATTGATTTGGTTGAGTTAAAATCAAAAATCAGTTTGTTTTTATGCTTTTTTTATAATTACATTCGAAAGAAGCAATTGCTCGCAAACCTATTTTAAATTCTGAAAAACGTTCAAAATTTAACCAAAACCTAATGATGTATTTCGCACCCCTGTTGGCCCAAGATGCGGCCGCGATCGATTTGTCAGCGGAGATCGCCCAAGGTCTCCTGACGACAAACAATGTATGGATGATGCTCTCTACTGCCCTGGTGTTTATCATGCACCTTGGATTTGCCGGAGTAGAGGCAGGATTTGGCCAAGCCAAAAACACGGTAAATATTCTATTCAAGAATACCATTACCCCGATTATCGGAATTCTTTGCTATGCGGCCTTTGGCTTCTATCTGATGTATCCCGGTTTTGAAGTTCCGGGCTGGTTTGCATTCGATGCGGCTGGATGGAGCATGTTTTGGTTTAGCCCTGCCGACGCCGATGTGACTGTCGGCTATGCAAATGGGGGTTATACCTATTGGACTGATTTCCTTTTCCAGGCGATGTTTGCCGCCACGGCTGCTACGATTGTGTCTGGAGCTATCGCCGAGCGTGTCAAATTGGGAGCCTACCTGATTTTTACCTTGTTCTTTGTTGGGATAGTCTATCCGCTCATCGGAAGCTGGAAATGGGGCGGCGGAGCCTTGAATGAAATGGGATTCTATGATTTCGCAGGAAGTACCTTGGTCCATTCAGTAGGTGGATGGGGAGCGCTGGCCGGAGTGATTTTGGTCGGACCTCGAATCGGGAAATATGTGAATGGAAAAACAGTCGAAAAGCCAGGAGCGAGTGTTCCGCTGGCGGTGATCGGTGTGTTTATGCTTTGGCTGGGATGGTTTGGCTTCAACGGCGGATCAGTGCTTTCGGCAGATCCTGGCTTGGTATCTTTTGTTTTGGTGACGACGTGCCTGGCTGCTTGCGCCGGTGGTCTAGGAGGCTTTTTGGCTGCCTATTTTGCCTTCAAACGCCTGGATTTGGGCATGGTTCTCAATGGCATTTTGGCAGGACTTGTATCTATCACGGCTGGTGCAGATGTGATTAACCCGGGTACAGCTGTTCTTGTCGGTTTTGTCGGAGGAATTTTGGTTGTGATTTCAGCAGTCCTTCTGGATAAAGCAAGACTTGACGATGTAGTGGGTGCCGTCTCCGTGCATTTGACTTGCGGAGTCTGGGGAACTTTGGCTGTGGGTATTTTCTCGACCAATCCAGACCACTCATTTGTTACCCAGTTGATTGGAGTAGCTATTTGCGGAGCGACGGCCTTTGCTTCTGCCTTTGTAATTTTCTTTGTTCTGAAAAAGACCATGGGGATCCGAGTGTCTGAAGAGCATGAAAGAACTGGCTTGGATTCTCACGAACATGGAATCCGCGGATACACCATTGTGTATGACGAATAGGCGTTTGGCCTCATAAAAGTACACGCCACTTCCGGTAGAAAAATCGCGACTCCTTCGTGCGGATGGGTATTATCAAAAACAATCTCTAACTGTTATTCAAAATCAAAATGAAAAATCTATACCTACTTATACTGTGTTTTGTTTTAGCTGCTTCTCAGGTAGCCTATTCTCAAGAAGTCATCATTGTCGAAGAAGTTGTTGAAGAAGAAGAGACTGGTCTGTCACTCTCTGGCTCGGTAGATACTTACTTCAGGACAAATTTTAATGGCCCAAACAAAGGGGAATTCGCTCAGGCGCCAGCCAGTTCATTCGGTAACCTTCCAGGTTTCGCACTTGGCATGGCCAATATTATCGCGACCTACCAAGGGAAGAAGGTGGGTGCAGTTGCTGATTTGGTCTTCGGTCCAAGAGGCGAGGATGCTGTATTCGGTTCGCCGCTTTATGCTGGAGGAATGGCTGGTAGCTCTCAGATCGTCAATCAATTGTATGTCTATTGGAATGTCTCTGACAAAGTCACGCTGACTATGGGTAACTTCAATACCTTCTTGGGCTACGAAGTCATTTCTCCGACTGCCAATTTCAACTATTCGACGTCTTACATGTTTTCTTACGGCCCGTTTTCACACACAGGTATTAAAGCAAACTTCCAGCTGTCTGATAAGTTCTCCTTCATGGCTGCTGTGATGAACCCTACGGATATCACGGAATTTAATCCGGTTGGCACGTATACGTTGGGAGCTCAGTTGGGTTATTCTACGGATGCTGGCAATACTTATCTAAACTTCGTGTACGGGGACCAAGATGGAAACTTAGAAGATGATGGTACATTGGTAACGGATCAATCTTCTCTGGGAAAGACATTTCAGGTGGACTTGACTACAGGATTTGATCTTTCAGAAGCGTTCTATCTTGGATTCAACACAACCTACAATACCACCAGTGCAGGAGAAGTTTTCACAGGGTCGGACGTACAGGATTTGGATGGTGACGGAGCTGGATTTTACGGATTTGCGGGATATTTGCAGACCAGTCCTTCTGAGAACTTCTCGATTGGTGTTCGTGGTGAATATTTCAGCGTATTTAATAACGGCCTAGAAGGTGTCGTAGGTATCGATCCGGCTACTGGGGACGGTAGTGTCTTTGCGGCGACTTTGTCAGGAAATATTAAAGTTGGAGGTAATCTGACCTTGATTCCTGAACTGAGAGTTGACAGCATGAAAGAAGAGTATTTTGTGAACAATGATCTCAATGGAAGCAAAAGCTTGGCGTCATTTCTTTTCGCAGCGGTTTTTGCCTTCTAAGAGATAAAGATTATAAACAGGGTCTATTGTTAAATAAAGCCGGGGTGAATTTCACCTCGGTTTTTTCTTTTTGTTATAGAAACTACCATGTCTTGATTGTTTTTGAAACTGGAATTCGAAAAAATCGTGCTTTTTTTGAAAAATGAAGTTTGAAATTAAATACTGTTTTGGCTTGATAAATTTGTAGATTAAGAATAAAATTTCTTTCAAATTGAATTTTTGACTTAAATCAACTGATTCTTTGTAACCTTTGGGCCGGTGTTGCTGTATATTTTTGTACTTACCCAAATGTACAGATATGAAAAAGTTGACCCTGTTTGTTGCGGCGATTGTCTTTTCGACGATGGCATTTTCTCAAGAGAGACTGAGCGGCCCTAAATTTAAAAACGCTGCTCCCGGAACTGTTCAAGGCCCAAGAACCACGCTAGTTCATGATGCAAGTCCTGTGACTCTACAAGGACCTGCTTCCAAGAACACGCCGGTATGGAAGAGTAAACCGTCTTCCAGATCAAAGGTAATCTTCCGTGATGTAGTTGATAATCCCAAAGGCCCGGCCGCAAAAAATCGAAACCCTTGGGATAAATAAACCTGAGCTGCTCAAATTGCAGTTCGAAACTGTTGATTAAAAAAAGAGCCCCGAAATTTTTCGGGGCTCTTTTTTTATAATTCTGTTTCCCGCTCAAGCATCAGGATTGATCCCTGTGAGATGATAAAGTACTTTTCATTTTCGTAGACCACTTCATGGGCGCCCGACAGAAGGAATATTGCAAGATCTCCCTCCTTAGCTTGTAGTGGCATGTATTTGACCTTTTCCTCCTGATCCATCCAAGGCTCGCTGTCCTCCGTTGGCATCGGAATCGGATAGCCTGGACCTGCTTTGATGATGTACCCTTGCTGCACTTTTTCCTTTTCCTGCACACCTGGAGGAAGGTAAAGTCCCGAGCCGGTTTTTTCATTCGGTTTTTTCAATCGGATCAATACCCGATCGCCCACCAGGATCAATTTCTTCAGTTTGTTTTCTGCTGTCAGTTGCATTTCGCTAATGGATTGTGTCAAAGGATAAAGAGCCAAGAGTCTTGATTTTGAGATCGTGATTCTTGGCTCTGAATAAAGAACGGCACCTGTTCGGAAACAGATGCCGCTGTAATTGGGGATCCGCTTGGATTATTTTTTGTCCTCGCTTACTTCTTCGTAGTCTACATCAGACACGCCATCGCCGGCGTTGTCAGCACTGGCTTCAGGGCCTGGCTGAGCACCGCCACCTTGGCCTGCATTGTACATCTCCTGAGAGGAAGCCTCCCATGCTTTGTTCAATTCTGCCATTGCAGCGTCGATGCCGTCTATGTTTTGAGAACCGTGGGCTGACTTTAAGGTATCCAGAGCAGTCGTGATATTCGCTTTGTTTCCTTCGGAAATTTTGTCTCCGAATTCCTTCAATTGCTTTTCAGTCTGGAAGATCAAGCTGTCCGCTTGGTTAAGTTTCTCGATTTTTTCCTTTTCGGCCTTGTCAGAAGCAGCATTTACTTCTGCTTCACGCTTCATTCTTTCGATGTCATCCTGAGAAAGTCCGGAAGATGCCTCGATCTTAATCTTCTGCTCTTTTCCTGTTCCCTTGTCTTTGGCTGACACGCTCAAGATACCGTTAGCATCGATGTCAAATGTCACCTCAATCTGAGGAGTGCCACGTTGTGCAGGTGGAATGTCAGACAGTTGGAATTTCCCGATGGAACGGTTGTCTTTTGCCAACGGTCTTTCGCCCTGAAGTACGTGGATGTCCACGGCAGGCTGATTGTCTACCGCGGTAGAGAACACTTCTGATTTTTTGGTCGGAATGGTGCTGTTGGATTCGATGAGCTTAGTGAATACACCGCCCATAGTTTCGATTCCCAGAGATAGTGGAGTCACATCCAAAAGAAGGACATCCTTTACCTCGCCAGTCAACACACCGCCTTGGATTGCAGCACCGATTGCCACTACTTCGTCAGGGTTTACACCCTTGGAAGGTTTTTTTCCGAAGAATTTTTCGACCTCTTCTTGTATTCTCGGGATTCTGGTAGAACCACCGACGAGGATTACCTCATCGATGTCAGCTGCGGTCAGCCCGGCATCTTTCAAGGCCTTGATGCATGGATCCATAGATCTTTTCACCAAGGATTCTGACAGTTGCTCGAACTTCGCTCTGCTCAGATTTCTAACCAGGTGTTTTGGGCCTGTCTGAGTTGCTGTGATGTACGGCAAGTTGATTTCGGTAGAGGCAGAGCTCGAAAGCTCAATCTTGGCTTTTTCAGCAGCTTCTTTCAATCTCTGAAGTGCCATCGGATCTTTTCTCAAGTCGATTTGTTCCTCGGCTTGAAATTCAGAAGCCAACCAGTCAATGATGACTTGGTCAAAGTCGTCTCCACCCAAGTGTACGTCGCCGTTGGTAGATTTCACTTCGAATACACCATCGCCCAATTCGAGGATGGAAATATCGAATGTACCACCACCAAGGTCATACACCGCGATCTTCATGTCTTGGTGCTTCTTGTCCATTCCGTATGCCAGTGCCGCAGCAGTTGGCTCGTTGATGATACGTTTCACATCAAGACCGGCGATCTGTCCAGCTTCTTTGGTTGCCTGACGCTCCGCATCGTTGAAATAAGCCGGAACGGTGATGACCGCTTCAGTTACAGTTTGTCCCAGGAAGTCTTCCGCGGTGTTCTTCATCTTCTGAAGGATCATCGCCGAAAGCTCTTGTGGAGTATAGGATCTATCACCGATCTTCACCACTACGGTGTCATTGGTGCCTTGCTCTACTTTGTAGGTAGCATGTTTTTTCTCGGCAGAAACTTCAGAGAATTTCTTGCCCATGAACCTTTTTACTGAGGAAATAGTGTTGGCTGGGTTGGTGATTGCTTGTCGCTTAGCCGGATCACCTACTTTACGTTCCCCGTTTCCGTTGTCAAGGAAGGCCACGATAGATGGAGTGGTTCTTCTTCCTTCGCTGTTTTGGATGACTACGGGCTCGTTACCCTCCATTACGGCTACGCAGGAGTTGGTGGTACCCAAGTCAATGCCTATAATTTTTCCCATGATTATATAGATTTAAATAGTTGCATTAATTGTACTATCCCCCTTCTTCAAGGGCTGTGCCACCAGGGAAATCCCGCAATTTGGTGTCAGTTTGTCAGATAAACTGCCATAGATTTTAACACATAAAAATCGTATTGTCATCCCCGCCGAAGATTGTACTGTCTATTTTGGCAGGTTTTTCATCAATCGGGAATTTACTTGCAACCATTTTTGATCCATCTGCATCTTATATGTAATGCGACTTTTTTCCTCCTCCCGAAATCAAGACCGTGCCAAGTGGTTTTTTGTCCTTCTTATGGGAATGGCGCTGATTCATCTTGCCCAATATGTCGAGGTTTTCCCATCGCTGTGGCAGTTTCTAAAGGCGTTGGGCTCGGGTAGGTTTTTCTTTTTTGGCTGATTCGGTTTACCGATTTGTTCTATTTTTAAGGAATGGAACAACTACTCATCGTTCAGGATATTTTTATTTATCCCATCAAGTCGCTAGGCGGTATCAGACTGTCAGAAGCCGTGGTCGAGGAAAGGGGATTTCGGTACGACCGGCGATGGATGCTCGTGGATGCCGAGGGTGTTTTTATCACGCAGCGCAAACACCCTAAGTTGGCGCTTTTGCAGGTCGATCTGGGGGAAAAGGGATTGAAAGTCTTCCATAACACAATGGCTGGAATGTCCGTGGAAATCCCCTTTGACCTAGCCACGGGCCCGGAGTTGATGGTGACGATTTGGGATGATCAGGTCTTGGCAAAGATCGTTCATCCGGATCTGAATCTTTGGTTTTCGGACTTTTTGGGCTTCGAAGTAAGCTTGGTGATCATGCCGGAGGCCACTCACCGAAAAGTCAACCCGAAATATGCTGTCCATTCGGAATCTGTCAGCTTTGCGGACGGAATGCCTTACCTGTTGATTGGACAAGAGTCGCTAGACGATCTCAATTCCAGATTGGCAAGTCCGGTCCCTATGAATCGCTTCCGTCCCAATATTGTCTTCTCCGGGGGAAGCCCATATTTGGAGGATTCTCTTCGAAAGATAAAAATCGGTGAGCTGGAATTTGAAATTGTGAAACCCTGTGCCCGTTGTGTAATGACCACGGTGGATCAGGCAACCGGTGAAAAAGGAAAAGAGCCGTTAAAGACCCTTTCCTCTTATCGTACTATCAATGGTAAAGTTTATTTCGGACAAAACGTAGTTGCGCTGCAGTCGGGCACCGTGAAAGTCGGCGATGTGATCAGCGAACGATAGCCGATTACTTAAATTCCTTTACGGTTTGAATGAATACTTTGACCATTTCCGGGTCGATGTCTGGATAGACCCCATGACCGAGATTGGCAATGTGTCGTGATCCACGGAATTGCTCCATCATTTCGATGGTCGCAGCACGTACTTGATCTGGATTTCCATAGAGAGCGGCTGGATCTAGATTTCCCTGAAGCGTTTTTTCACCACCGATCAGTCGTCGGGATTCTGCAATTCCCATATTCCAGTCCAGTCCGACCGTCTCACAATTGAGCTGGCCCATCTCTTCACGCGCGAAAAAGGCGCCTTTCGCAAAAACTGTCACTGGCACTTCCGTGATCGCATCGCAGATCTGTGAGATGTATTTTAGTGAAAATTCCCGGTATTGCTCTGGTCCCAAGATCCCCGCCCAGCTGTCGAAGATCTGCACCAGATTGGCCCCGGCACGTATCTGTGCTTTGAGGTAGTTGATCGTGGAGTCCGTGATCAGCTGCAAAAGTTTGTGGGAAAATACAGGATCGCGGTAAAGTTTCTCTCTGGATTTGGAAAACGTCTTGCTGCCGCTTCCCTCGACCATGTACGCAAAAATAGTCCAGGGAGCTCCGGCAAAGCCGATCAAAGGAACCCGGCCGTTCAGCGCTTTTTTTGTAATCTGGATAGCATCAATCACGTATTTGAGATCGTTTTCTCCGTCTGCTACCCGCAGTTTTTTCAGGTCTGACTCCGTCCGAACGGTCTCTGGAAACCAAGGGCCTCGTTTTTCGACCATCTCGTAAGGCAAGCCCATGGCTTCGGGGATGACTAAGATGTCCGAGAAGATGATGGCAGCGTCTACTCCCAAAAGATCCACCGGCTGGATGGTGACCTCAGCGGCAAGTTCGGGTGTCTGGGCCAGTTCGATAAATCCACTGACGGAGTCACGGACAGCGCGGTACTCGGGGAGTATCCGACCAGCCTGCCTCATCAGCCAAACTGGAGTTCGTTCTGTCTTTTCGCCTCTGGCTGCCCGGAGCAGTAGATCATTTTTGAGTTGCATGCTGCAAAGATAAGCGCCAAATTATTTTTGGCAGAATCGCTGAATGAATAAAAACAACAAAGCCCGGATTTCCGGGCTTTGCATGTGGTATAGTTGGTTTAATCTTAATTTTTTTGTTTTAACTGCACTTTGTGAAAATCCTCCTCGTCGACTCCCAGCATCTCAGTGACTGCTTCATAGTTGGTGAAATCTATTCTGGCTCCAGCAAAATCGCCTGGAACAATTACGATTCGGAAAGTCTGATCCTGTGTCCAATCCGCGCTCAATTGGGAATAATCCAGTGGTCCGTCCAGAAATAGTCTAAAATCGGTGCTGGTGAAGTCATGGTTGTAGATCAAAACACCTTGCTCGAAAAAATAAGTCTGAGGTAAAGCTCTCCAAACGGAGCTCTCGCCAGATTTCTCCCACTCGATAAAGGCTAATACCACATCACTTTCAACTATTGCCGGGTCGAAATCGAAGATGGCCGCATAGCCATTTTCGGCATTGAAATCGGCATCGACCTCAAAAACTTCAGAGACAATGTTAATGCCGGGCTCGCCTTCTGGGCCTGGAGGTCCGATCGGGCCTTCTGGCCCTTCACAAGCTTGAAAGGCTATCAGGCCGATCAGAGCGAGCATTGAATAGATTTTATTCATAATAGTTGAGTTAGCTTTTCACCTTTCACGGCAGGTTCCGTGCCAAGGTTGGTTAATAAAACCCAAATCTTTCCTTATTTGATCGGGGCGATCACTTGCACCTCAGAGTCGTCGACAATCTTGTCGATAAAAATCCCGCTTAAAGTCACCTTGTTTTCTTTCGCGAAGTCTTGCAGGGTCTGTTTTACCTCGTCCGGCCCGGGCATGACCCACCTGTTTGACTTGATCGTGGCGAGGAGGTAGCGGCTCTCTGTAAAGTGTTTGGCTTCTAACTCTGCTGGAGCAAATGGCAAATCCAATCCCACGAAAACCTCCATAGTGTCCAGTTTCCCAGCAGGTTCCACATAGTAGATCGTGTGGACTTTTTTTCCGGGGTGAAGTGCCAGCAGGGATTCGATGGAGTTAAAAGTTTCCCCCAGCTTCTTGTCTTGAGGAGTGCCCCGATAGGTTTTGCCTGCGAGATTTGGCGGATTGCTGTTCATTAGCTCAATCACAATGGGGTTGTTTCCGCCAAGCCCGTTAAAAGCAAAATAGCTAATCACCACAACGGTCAGCAAAACCGAGGTTGCGATTCCGATCTTTTTCATTTCCTAGAAGAGGTAGCGCACACCGATCCCACCCTGACCTTTGATGTTGACCCGATCGATCAATTCCAAAAACATCCCAACCTCGGCAAAGACGCTGATCGGAGTTTCGTCAAAATAATACTCTGCCCCAGCGAATGCTTCCGGCCCAAAGTCAAAATTCGTCCGGTCTTCCGTCAGCAGCGGTTGAGTGGCCGAACTGGCAATGTTTTGGAAATAGCTGTAGTTCACGTTGGTCGTCCGGATCTGCACCCCGGCGCCGGCATAGCCAAGCAGATACCCCTGTGTGATTTCAAACACATCGGTGATGTCTTCATTCAAAGCTACTCTTGCATTGATAGAGACACCTTTGCTTGCCGAATGGCTTTGATAAAATGAGTTGGACGCGGGAGGATTATTTTCGAAGTCTTTTCGATAATAATCCGAATTGTTCACGCCAGCCATCCCGATCATGACCTCATAGGAAAGATAATCTTCGATGAAGTCCTTGTAGGTCAATGACAGCGGCTCACCAAGCCGAATTCCAATTCCTCTTTCCTGAGCAAAACTAAAAAAGGGAAGGAGGGCGAAGAGTACGATGAAGCGGTATTTCAATGGAGTAAAATTTGGGTGAATAGTTCGTTAACAGGCTATATAGCCATCATTTTAAGTTGCATCTGGTGGAGCTGGGTATAGTGTCCTCCCAGCTCGAGCAGGGAGTCGTGTGTTCCGGTTTCGACGATCTCTCCTTTGTGCAAGACAATGATTTTGTCGGCTTTCTGGATGGTGGAGAGTCGGTGCGCGATGACGATGGAAGTTCTTCCAGTCATCATTTTTTCGGTTGATTCTTGGATCAGTTCTTCAGTTTCGGAATCTACCGAAGAGGTAGCTTCGTCCAAGATCAGGATTTCCGGATTGTAGACCATCGCCCGAACGAAGGAAATCAGCTGACGCTGACCTACCGAGAGGGTTGCTCCACGCTCCATTACGTTGTAGTCGAGTCCTCCGGGTAGCCGCTCGATGAACTTTCGTGCGCCGACGTTCTCTGCTGCTTCCAGCACCTGTTCCCTAGTAATGGACGGATTTCCCAGCGTAATATTGTGATAGATGCTGTTGGAAAACAGGAAAACATCCTGAAGCACCACCCCGATATGCTTGCGCAGCGTTCCCAGATCGTATTCCTTGATATCTGTGCCGTCAATCAAGATCTGCCCTTGGTTGATTTCATAGAATCTGGAAATCAGGTTGATGATCGAGGATTTTCCGGCTCCAGTGGCTCCGACCAAAGCGATGGTTTCGCCAGCCTTGACCTCGAAATTGATGTTTTTCAGGACGTAGTCATCATCGATGTAGGCAAACCAGACATTTTCCAATTTCAGATTACCCTTGATTTTTGCGGGATTGTAGCTGCCTTCGTTGGCGATATGTTCTGTACTGGCGAGAAGTTTGAAGATTCTTGAAGAACTCACCACGCCCATTTGGAGCGTGTTAAAGCGGTCAGCAATCATGCGAATCGGTCTGAAGAAAAGCTGGAGGTACATGATAAAAGAGATCAGAACTCCGATCTGGAGATCCAAACCCAGGACGCCCACAGCACCATACCACACGACCAGTCCAATGCCGATCGCTTGGATGATTTCAGCGACAGGAAAATAGACAGAATAGTAGAGGACTGACCGGATATGAGCCGATCGATGTTCCCGGTTGATTTCTTTGAATTTCTCAAACTCCCGCTTTTCACGGTTGAAGATCTGCACGATGTTCATCCCGGTGATGTGTTCCTGGAGGAACGAATTGAGATTGGACACGGCGTTTCTCACGTCGTTAAACGTAACCTTGATTTTCTCCTTGAATACATAAGTGGAAATTATCAAAAGCGGAAGCGTGCTGAGGCTGACCAGAGTCAATTTCCAATCGATGTAGAACATCACGCCAAGGATCGTGATAATCTGTAGCAAGTCTCCGATGATCGCTGCCAGACCTTCACTGAAGACGTCGGCGAGTGTTTCGATATCCGAGACGTTTCGGGTGACCAATCTGCCGATGGGCGTATTGTCAAAGAATTTCAGACGGAGCTTCAGCAGGTGCTTATACAGTCTCACCCGGATATCCTTGATGATGACCTGGCCGATCCAGCCCGAATAGTAGGTGTGGGCCCACTGCACAATGGCCTGCAAGACCATCAATCCGACAAGGATATAGATGATGCGGATCAACCCAACCGAATCGCCCAAAGCGATGTAGTCGTCAATGGCAATCTGTATGTAATACGGTCGGGTAGGCGCCAAGATCGCCATCGCAACCGTCAAAAAGACCAGGAAGTAAAACTGTTTTTTATAGGGCTTTACGAAAGAGTAGAGCTGCTTCAGCACTTTCATATCGACGATCTCGCCGGACGACTCTTTTTCTTTTTCTAAGCTCAAGGTAGGTTAGTCTAGGTATATCTCTTTGCGGTAATCGATTTTGCTGAGGAAAAGCCCCTTTGCCGGAACGGCTTTGCCGGCGTTTGCACGGGTGCGGGAAAGTATCAAAGCGTCCATGTCTTCGACTTCACGGAGCCCAGTCCCTACTTCCATCAAAGTTCCCACAATCGCCCGTACCATACCACGCAAAAATCGGTTTGCGGTTATATGAAATAGCAATTCACCGTCTTTTTGTTCCCAATAGGCTGACATTATTTGGCAGCGAAAGTGAGGCACGTCGGTGTGAATCTTACTGAAGCACTCAAAATCCTCATGTCTGAGCAAAGCTTCTGCGGCCAGATTCATCCTGTCCACGTCAGGTTTGTAAAAACAATGCCAAGCCAACTGATCTAGAAACGGGCTTTTCTGGAAAATGACGCGGTAAATATACGATCTCCGTACGGCGTGAAAGCGCGCATGGGCAGTTGGCTTCACTTCGGTGATCGAGTGGACGGCGATTTCTTTCGGTAAAATCGAATTCATTCCCTTCAGGAAATTTTCTCCGGGAACGGCGCCCACTAAGTCAAAATGACAAACCTGCATGCTGGCATGGACGCCGGTATCGGTCCTGCCGCTGCCTATGACCGTGATCTTTTGTCGCAGGTAGGTGGAAAGTGCATTTTCGAGACATTCTTGCACACTATATGCATTGCCTTGGATTTGCCAGCCGTGAAAAGGCGTGCCTTTGTAGCTCAATTCCAGAAAATACCGCTTGGTCTCAATCATACGGCTGCAAAGATACAATTCCCGATCAAATCCTCAGGTCGACTTTTCGATCCTTGGTTATGATTGGATTTGACCTTTTCTTTGCCAAAAAAACACAGCAAGATGATTCAGCGCATTCAGACAATATTTCTTTTCCTGGTGGTGGTGGCCATGGGAATTACCGTCGGTTTACCGATTTGGGAGCAGGCAAACCCTGCCGGTTCCTGGAACCTCACAGCATTTGCACTCACTCACCTAGATCCTGCGGGCGAGGAGATCCAGTCCGTCACCAAGTGGTACATTGCGGCATTGGCTTCCTTTGCGGGATTGCTGGCTTTGATTTCGATCTTCCAATACAGAAGCAGAGGTCGCCAGATGATGATCAATATGGTCAATAGCCTGCTGATGGTCGGATTGGTGGCGACAGTATTTTTGACGACCAATGGAGTCAACCAGGAGATCGCCTCGGAAGTAGCCGGATCGTATCAGATCGGCTTCTGGGCGATATTAGTAGCGATGGTTTGCAATATGCTGGCTAACAGATTTATCAGAAAAGATGAAGCGCTCGTCCGCTCGGTGGACAGGATCAGATAAGAGCCAAGACGTTAGAAGCTAGATTCAAGACCTCTTGACTAAAGTTTCTACTGTTATATTATAAAAAGAAGAAAGCCAGCGACTCGTTGGCTTTCTTCTTTTAATTCAGATTGCTACCAAAACCGAACGCCAATCGTCGGATAGAAAGTCTTGAAGTTTTCGGTTGCGATGATTCCCACCTGAATCGAGATGTTTTTGTTCACGCTTCGCTTATAGAAGGCCTGCATGGTCGTTCCGGTAAACAGCTGACTTTGATCCTCGTTGACTAAGATCCCCACCCCAAACATGTTGCCGCTGTTGGATTTTGGGTCGCTGCGATCCCAGCGGTATTCCAAGTTTGCAAACCAGTTGCTGTTGACTTTGATGTTGCCGTCGATCCGTTCCGGAAAGAAAACCTTATTGGTGAAGGACGCGCCGATGTCGAATTTTCTAAAATTGAACATCACCCGGCCTCCGACTTCCGGTGTGAATTCCCCACCGGTATAGTCCATCCCAATCACCGCGCCGAGCTCGAGTTGGTCCACATAGGGCAGATAGTCTCTCTCCAGATCCAGAATCACAGCATCTATTTTTGTCTGAGGATAGTCTTCGCTGAGTCTGTAGATCAGAGTTTTGAATTCGGGGAAGGCGGTGGTTTTCTTTAGAACAGGGCCGAATTTTTCTTCCAAATCGCTTAGCTCGTAGTCTGTATTGTTAAATAGCAGGAGTAGCTTGCCATCATTCGGGAAGTCAAAAACCAGGGTGTCTGTAACCGGGGAGTCTTCGTTGAGTTTTTCGAGATAGCTGCCAAAGGGCTTGTTTTCTATTTCCTGGGCCACGGCGAGTTGGAAAAAGAGCATGGCGATGCCAGTGAGAAGTGTCAGTCTTTTCATTTTTGAGCGGTTTTAAGAAGGTTAGTTGTTTATTTCTAGCATGATCTGGCTGTTTTCGGGGGCAGATGCTTGTGGTTTTTGTCCCAACTCGGATTCTCTCCGTCCGAAGGAAGTCTTGACCTGTAGTCCGGGTTTGATCTTGCTCCAGGAGATGCTGACTTGGTGGAGGGTCTTTTGGATTTGTGCTTCCGGGGCTTTTGTTTCAGGAATTTTGAGGCTTAGATTTTTCGACTGCGAAAGCTCAATGTCGGGCAAAGTCATCTTTGGAGCTTCAATGATCTCGATTGATCGCTTGGTTTTCTTTTTTGGAGGAAACTTTTCCGGAGCTTTTTCGGAAATAGTGTTGATGGGTTCTTTATTGGTTGGCGCTTGAGAGGGCGTGACTTCCACTGCTGAATTGTCGATCTCAGCTGGATTTTCCGTTAGAAGCTCCTGTTTTTCGATTTCATTGCCCGTTCTGTCTATGGAAATCAGGGAAAACAAAGGAATCGCTATCGCGGCGGCCGCAGCAGTCCAGCGAATCCAAACGGGAATCACTTTCTTCCGATCCAGTTCCGCAGTAATTCTTTCCCAAGCTGCATCCTGCGGAGCGAATTGTGGAAGAGTCGGCAGATGATTGTCAAGCTGGCTTTCGAAGGTTCCTTTCTTCAGCAAGTCTTCCCAAGCGCTTGCCTTCGGCGAATGTTCCGGTAACTTTTTCATGCCTGAAGCAGGGTTTTGATCCTCGTTTTCAACAGTTTCTTGGCGTAGTTCAGCTGGGACTTGGAGGTGCTTTCGCTGATTCCCAGCATCCGACTCGCTTCGAGATGCGGGTAGCCCTCTACCGCCACGAGCATAAAGACCGCTCTCGATCCCGGCGGCAGTGTCCTGATGGCCTGATCCAAGAGTTCCGCGTCAAACCAAGATTCAAAGTGATCCTCGGCATGATCCTCGGCGGCGCTCAGTTCCTCAAACCGAAACTTCTTCCTTCCCTTTTCAATCGCTTTTCTCGCGGTGATCGTTTTCATCCAAGAGATCAAGGCCTCGGGATGTTTCAGATTCCGTATTTCCTGAAATACTTTCACGTACGTGTCCTGAAGCACATCGTGAGCGGTGTCTTCATCATTCAGGATTCGGAACGCCAGCGAATAGACCATCCGTTTGGTGAGTTCGAAGAGCTGGAATTGCGCCTTTCGGTCTTGGGCAATCACCAGTTCGATCAAGCGTAAGTCTACTCGTTCCTTTTCCATTTCATGTGCTTCTGTGTAAAAGAGCGGGAGAAGTTCCAAAAGGTTGGAATGGCTTCCAATTCTGTTAGGAATTTTTAAAAAGCGCGCTTTCGGATAAAAGGCCTTCAAATCCTTCGGGGACTTTCTTACTTTGAACGCAAATCCAGGAACACATGAAATTCGAAACGATAGCCATCCACCGAGGCAACCAGATCACCGATAAAAACAAGCCGGTCGTGCAGCCGATCACGCTCAGTACCACTTTTGAGCATGGCAATGAAGGAGGAGTCCTGTATACCCGGGCCAACAATCCAAACAGGAGAGCGCTGGAAGAAGTATTGGCAGCTCTGGAAAAAGGCTCGGACGCTGCAGCTTTTTCCTCTGGAAATGCTGCCGGTACAGTAGTTTTTCAGGCGCTGGAGCCGGGTAGCCACATCATCGCCCCGGATGATATGTATCACGGCCTGCACAGTTCCATGGTAAATCTTTTTGGGGGAATTCTGGAGGTCAGCTTTGTAGATATGAGTAATCTGGAGGAAGTGAAAAATGCCATCCGGCCCAATACAGGACTTTTCTGGGTGGAAACTCCATCCAATCCTCTGCTGAAGATCACGGATATCCGCAAGATCTCCGACTTGGCCAAAGCTCAGGGTGCTGTACTGGCCTGTGACAATACGTTTGCGACCCCGGTTTTCCAGAATCCGATCGAGCTCGGCGCGGACATCGTCATGCATAGCAGTACCAAATACTTTGGAGGACACTCTGATGTGCTGGGCGGGGCGCTCGTTACAAAGCAAACGAACCCTTTTTGGGAGAAAATCAAGATGATCCAGCAAGTGGGTGGTGCGGTACCTTCGCCATTTGATTGCTACCTCCTCTGTCGAAGTATCCGCACACTGGCGTATCGGATGCGGGGTCACGCGCAACATGCCATGATCTTGGCGGATTTTCTCAGTCACCATCCAAAGGTCGAAAAAGTATATTTTCCAGGCTTGAAAGACCATCCGGGACATGAGGTCGCTGCTTCTCAAATGACCGGCTTCGGGGGAATGCTTTCATTCACTGTCAAAGGCGGCGCTGCTGAAGCGGATGCTGTGGTATCGAAGATGCGGCTATTTGCGAATGCCACGAGCCTTGGAGGGGTAGAAAGTCTCGTCGAGAGACGAGCTGCGGTCGAAGGGCCGACGACCAAAACTCCCCAAAACCTCCTGCGTGTGTCAGTTGGCTTGGAGCATACGGATGACTTGCTGGAGGATTTGGATCAGGCGTTGGGATAAGGAGAGAGTAACTTTTTGCACCCTCCAAAAATGGGATTTACGAAGTGCGATTTACGAGGGAATCGCCAGAGTTGGGGGTTGGTTGGCGGCTTTTGCCTACTGCCAAACACTTAGGAATTGGGGAGTAGGATGCTTCGAAATATGGATAATTCGGTCGAATCTTGCGGTTAGGCCGTAAATCGCAAATCCTCCCTAATCGGTTTTTCGCTCCCCGTCCAGCCAGTCCTTGAATCCATTTACACGATCCCGGCTGACGATGATCTCCTCGGAATAGGGAAAGTTTGGATTGATCTTCAGTCGACTGTTGGAGTACACCAAGACATCCTTGATGGCATCCAGATTGATCATGTGGCTTCGGTTTACCCTAAAGAAAATCTCCGGATTCAGGACTTCTTCCAGCGTCTCCATCTTGTAGTCCGTGATGAGCTTTCTTCCATCCTCCCGGATCAGATAGGTATTTCTTCCTTCTGCGAAAAAGGCGCGAACGGCATTCGCTGCAACAGAATGGATATGTTCTCCGATCTTGACCATGAACCGTTCCTTGTAAGTTGGCTTGGAGAGTTGTGCCCAGACTTTGGGATTGAGCGTGGCGGGAACGTCGCGGAGCTGTCGGAATTTATCCAAGCTTGCGGCAAAGGCTGCGTAGCTGAATGGCTTCACCAAGTAGTCGATCCCGTTCGCTTTGAACGCTTCCAGCGCATATTGGCTGTGTGCGGTGATGAAGATCACCGGCTTGAAAAATCCGACCCGGTCAAGCGCCTGAAAGGAAAGTCCGTCTTCCAGATGCACGTCCATCAGCAGCACATCGGCTTGCGGGCCATGCTCAATGAGCAGGGGGACGGCTTCCGCGATGGATTTTGCAACCCCCAAAAGCTCGGACTCTGGGTCATACTTAGCCAGGAAATGCGTGACTTTTTCAATCGCCGGAATTTCATCTTCGATGAGTAAGACTTTCATTTAGCCTTGATTAGTGGAGGTAGGATAGGTGGATTTGATTGCCTTTTCAGAAGACTGATGATAGGGCTTTTCCAAAGGAATATAGATAAAAAAGGTCGCGTTGTCATGCCATTTCATCTGCTTATCCAGCCAGGCGTATTGCTGCTGAACTTCCTTGAGCGTACTATAAAGTTGTTCTTCAGAGACCAGCGAGAAATTGCTGGGAAAGCTCAACGCCAGTTGATGCTTGTGCATTTCCACAGTGATTTTTAGCGGAGCTGAGGACGAAGAAAGCTGAGAATAAGCGATGGCCTCCAAAAGTTTGGTAAGGGTACGCGGCACAAGTAGAAACTCTCCGACGGTCTCAGGGCTCTGGATGTCAATGTGTCTTGAGATGAACTGATTTAGGAATGTCCCCGTGCTTCTCATTGCGCTGAGCTCTTCCTCGAGCGGTACGAGTTCGTCTTGGGTCTTCAGCGAGTGCCGATAAATTTCCGACAGAAGCAAGATTCCTTCGTCTGCCTGATCAAACTGTTTTTCCTTAAGCCGCAGCAGGATTGCATCGAGACAAGTGAGCAAAAATCCTGGGTTCAGCTTGTAGTGGAAGAGATTGACATTCCTGTCCAGAGATTCTTTCTCGCGGGCTTCTTTTTCCAGTTCCCGTTCAAAGCGCTTGTGAATCAGGTAAAAGCCCAAGAAATGACCTTGGAAAAGAAAGGTCACAAAAAGAAATATCCCATTAAAGATCTTCAGTTCGGTCGTGTAGACGGCGACCTCGGTCATGTTTTCGAAGTAAGAGAAATACGCGATCAGGAGTGCGCTGACAAGGAAGATGCACGCGACCACTGAGAGCAAGATCAGCGCAGCCGCATACTTCCCAAAATCCCGGGAATACACCAGTTTTCTCTTGAAAGCCAGAAGCAGACCCCGATTGGCTTCCAGCAAGAAGATGCTCACCACGACGCAGAAGAATAATTCGCGCGTGAAGAAATCCTCCAGCATGCGCTCCACAGTGTCAAAAGCCAGCAAAATAGCCAAGTACGCCAGAGTCCCCACCAAAAAGGGAAGGACTAGACGAGTAATAGGTTTGATGTCCGGAAATGGGTTCATCGGGCGGGCTCGTTTTGGGTGATATAAGGGAGCCGGACTTCGTAAAAGCCGCCCGTATTCGAGATCGAAGGCGTCGAGCGTCCGTAGTGGAGGTAGCGCTCCCGGAGGTTTTGCAGACCGATGCCGGTCGATTCGATATTTTCAGGCTTGTGCGTGACCGTGTTGGTCACTACGACCTGCATCTGATCGGCGGTGACCATGATCTTGAGTGGGGAGTCTAGGCTGGCCACGTTGTGTTTGAGCGCGTTTTCCACCAAGAGTTGGATCCCCAAAGCCGGGAGAAAATTGCTTTCGGTTCCCGGTTTGATCCTTTTTTCCAAAACCACCTTGTCGCCGTAGCGAACTTTCATCAAGTGCATGTAGTTGTCGACGATCTCTAATTCCCGATGCAGCGTGTTAAGTGGCTGGATGCCATTGCGAATAAGGTTGGTGAAGTTGAACGCCAGCTTACGGATAAACTCTTCCGCCTGATCCGGATAGATTGCGACAAGATGTGAAGCGGTATTGAGCGAGTTGAACAGGAAGTGCGGAGTCAGCTGTGATCTGAGCAGGTTAAACTGAAGTTCTTTTTTATTGCGGTTGGCTCTGAGACGATGGATGGTTTCCCTGGAATATCGGGCAAAAGCAAACAGCGAATAGTCTATCCAGATAATCAGCAGACTGAGCATCAGGCTCACCAAGGCTCCTTTGAGAACCAAGCTGCCGCTGAGGCTTGCCGCAATTTCGTCAAAGCCCAATAGCCAATTCTTGACCATCACATCCAGAAAATAAGAGTAGGCCGTGAGCGTGCCTGTGAGGATCGTGAGCAACGCAAGAGATCGTGTCGCATGACCCTGATCCCAAGGTCGGACTTGGACAATGAAGCCGTAGCCCTGTGAGATCACCAAGCCTGTGCAGGAGACTGCGAATGCCAAAATACCCCACTGACTCAGTGATGCCTCTCTCATCCAGCTGATCAACCCCACGTGATAGAAGAGGTAGAAGGTGAGGGCGGCGGTCAAGGCCACAGAAATCAAAAAGGATAGGAGCTTTTCCTTCATAGTGTTGTGAAAACGTAAACCCCGGCACCAAGGCCGAGGGATTTACCCGGATTTTGCATCAAGGTTCGGGTGCAAAATCCGGGTTCAATTTACAAAGCAATCGTACTTAAGCCGCGCATCTCATGACGTCACCCAAGAAGTGGGATGAATCGATCGTTGTCTTCGCTGTTTCACGGATTTGTTGCTTCACGCGCTCTGAAGCCTGTTTTCCGCAAATGTATTTGAGAATATCTGCTTTGAAGTGGTCGCTATCCATGGAGTTGACGCCGGAGATGACGATCAAAGCCCGGGCTTCGGTGAAGTTTCCTGCATTGACGATGGATTTTAGGACGTCATTTTTGAAATGATCAGAGTCAAATTTGCGGATGACATCTTCTACTACGAAACGCAGGTCTTGGTCTGACATCTTGTCGAAAGGGATGCTTTTGGCGATGTCTGCCTTGAAGTGATCACTGTCGAGCAAGTTGATGAGTTGCAGCGCCTTTTCACCCTGACCATTCATGACACTGGTTTTGTAGATAGGCTTGAGCAGTTGGGCTTTGAAATGGTCGGAGTCAAGATTGCTGACCACTTTGGTGAGCTGATTGATGTCCTCAAAGTAGGAAGCAGGGATTTGTTTGTACACTTCTAACTTGAAATGATCTGATTCCATGTTGGAAGGGACAGCATCAATGACCGCAACCATGTCGGTCTTACTCAGGTTTTTCTTCATCAAAAGAGCCAGATAGCTAGACTTCACGTGGTCACCCCTGAGTTGGGGAAGAATACCCAATACGGCCTTGGCTCCGCCTTTGGCATAGAAGCGGTCGACGCGAGACTCCGCTGCGATGGTGGTGGTGTTCAAAAGCTCCGGGAGCATTTCGCTGAGCCAGGCTCTTCCGTCCGGCTCGAAGGGTTTCGTCCGTCCGCCTTCCTTGTATTCGTAGTCCAGACTGCCGCTTTTGTTGGTGATAAAGAGCGATCTGGAATTGCCGAAAGTGGTTTTTTCGATCCTTAGGTATCCTCCGGGAGAGATGGCGCTGATGCTTTTTTCATCTTCGGACACGGTGATTTTGCCGTTGGTCTCCAGACTCGATTTTTGATTGCCGTCATTGACAGACCATTTGGTCGTGCCGGAGTCAGAGGATCGCGCAGTGACATTGGTAGACTGGGCCAAGACTTCTCCGCAAAACAACGGGCAGCAGAAGCATAGCAAAAGGAGGTAGAGTTTAAGAGAGGAGTAGCGTGTTTTCATCGTCTTTGAGTCGTTTGAATTCTGACACCAAGATGATGGAATCCAAACCGCCTCAAAAACCAGATGCAGTCAACCGTCGAATGGTTGCACTGATCGGTAGAATAACTGGAATGAAAATTTGAAAACATTTTTCATTCGCTTCGGAAAAGCACGAATGAAGAGTTTCAAAAAAAAGCTCCTGAACGTGAATTCAGGAGCTTTTGATTTTTACTTATAAATCTCAACAGGCCAGCTGTCGTTGGCCAGATTGACATCAGGAAGGATTTTGTCAGGGTCGATCACGACTGCTTTCACCTTTTTAGTGGTTTTGATCTGGTGAACCCAAGTATTGCCTCTCTGCCAGATCTCTACCGGCAGCATGACTCGCTCAGTCGAGTTGTCGTCGTAAGTTACCTCAAGCAATACCGGCATCGGTATGTCACCTTTATTTTCGATGCTCACGAGGTAGTTGCCGCCGTAGGGCTGCACGCCGCCGATTCCCAGGTCGATGTTGCCAGTGCCGTAGAACCAGTTTTTCCAGAACCAAGAGAGATTTTCTCCAGCCACATTTTCCATGTGATTGAAGAAATCCTCCGGCTGTGGGTGCTTGTACGCCCAAGTTTTGATGTAGGATTTGAACGCATTGTCAAATCGCTCTGGTCCCAACACATACTCTCTGAGTACGATCAGGCCCATTGCCGGCTTGCGGTAAGCGATGAAACCCAGATTTCTCAGGTCAGCAACATCAGGATAGGTGTCGATTCCTTCGCGGTTGGAGTCGGTCAGGAAGTTGGAGAGCCTTCTGGTCTGGTTGAGCGTGCTTGGATATTCGCCATCGTTGAATTCGAGAGTTGCGTAGTGGTTGATGAAGGTGTTGAAGCCTTCGTCCATCCACGCATAGCGTCTTTCGTTGCTACCGACGATCATCGGGAACCAGTTGTGACCAAACTCGTGGTCAGTCACTCCCCAAAGTCCGCGGCCTTTGGAAGTGTAGTGGCAGAAGTTCAGCCCCGGATACTCCATCCCGCCGATCTTGGCGGCGACGTTTGTTGCAGTTTCCCAAGGGAACTCGTACCAAAGCTTGGAGTTGATCTCGATGGAAGCTTTGCTGTACTCGGTCGATCTGCCCCAAGCTTCCTGTCCTTCGCTCTCTTTTGGATAGACAGATTGTGCCAAAGTGGTTTTGCCGGAGGCCAGATTGATTCTGGCTGCATCCCAAATAAAAGAGTCAGAGGTAGCGAAAGCCACGTCTCTGGAGTTCTCGATGCGGAAGTGCCAGGTGATCATTCCGTCTTGCTTCGGACGGGTCAGTTGCGTGTTTTTGATTTCGTCAGGTGAGACCAGGAAGACAGTCTCGTCGCTTTCATACGCCTTTGCAAGTCTGTTTTGAAGTTCTTTGGTCAGCACTTCGTTCGGGTTCATCAGCTTGCCAGATCCGACCACAATGTGGTTGTACGGCACAGTGACTTTGTAGTCAAAGTTGCCATACTCGAGGTAAAACTCACCCGCGCCGAGGTAAGGCTCGACGTTCCAGCCTTCGACGTCGTCAAATACCGCAACTTTTGGATACCACTGAGCAAACGCATAGATCCATCCGTCGTTCACTTTCAGTCTGCCCATGCGATCCATTCCGTCCTCCGGTACTTTGAAGGAGAAGTTCATGGAGACAGTCGCTTTGCCGCCTTTTGCAGGAATCGGCTCAGCAAACCAGACCTGCATGCGGGTGTCGTCGATCAGGTGTTTGGTGGAGGAGGCTCCTTTGGTGCCTACTTTTGCGGAAAGGTTTGTGATCTGGTAGCCGCCGTCGGTATTTCCGTTGTAGCGATTTCCCTGCGGAGGCGTAGTCAACGTGCCTCTGGAGTCTGGGGTGAAGCGATTTTGCTCCATCTGCATCCAGATAAAGTCCAGGGGTTCTGGGCTGTTGTTGGTGTAGGTCAGGGTTACTTTTCCCGAAAGGGTAAAGTTGGCCTCGTCCAGTGTGACTTCGATCTGGTAGTCGGCGGCGTTTTGCCAGTAGCCTTCACCCGGTTTCCCCGATGCAGCGCGGTAATAATTGCCTTTTCGGGCGATGGACTCCGAAAAATCCTGTTGATTGTTTTCTTTTCCCTGCTGGGCAAAAACGGATAAGCTTCCGGTCATCAAAAACGCGGAGAGGGCCCATCCAACTAATCTCATTTTTCTCATTGGGCTTAGATATTTGGAGGTCAAAAGTAACAGCCTTGGGGGTTCTGCCGAACTTTTTTTTGATGAGTGAAATCGCTTTAACCAAAATTTAGATTCTCCTTTGGGTTGTTTGGGGAGCAAATTCGGCTTTACATTTGGCTCAAATTTTAGCTCACTTTCATGAAAAAACTAATTTTGACCGGGTTTTGTGCTCTTTTTGCCGCCCATGTAAATGCTCAATCCGACACCACTACCCAGAAACTGGATGAAATTATCATCCAAGAAAACCGGATTCAGCTTCCTTTTTCGAAACAAAGCAGAAATATTTCTTTGATTGATAGACAGCAGATTGAGACCACCCCGGCGAGAAGCCTTCCCGAGGTGCTTGCTTTTGTGCCGGGTGTAGACGTACGGCAACGCGGGGTGACCGGGGTGCAAGCGGATATCGGAATTCGCGGAGGCTCCTTCGAGCAGACGCTGATGCTGCTGAACGGCATCAAACTCAGTGATCCACAGACCGGCCACCACATGATGAATGTCCCCGTGCCGCTGGTGAATGTAGATCGGGTGGAGGTGCTGAAAGGCCCGGCTTCGAGGATTTTTGGACAAAATGCCTACACGGGAGCGGTGAATGTGATTACCAGTTTGTCAGAGAATAAGAGCTTGAGACTTCAGGGATATGCCGGGGATTTTGGGATGAAAGGAATCAACTTTGCCGGGTCGCTTCCTGCGGGAAAGTATAGGCAAAACCTGGCGGTTTCTTACGACGATTCCAACGGACACCAGTACAATTCCGACTATCAAGTCAGCAATGTTTTCTACGAAGGGGGCATTGACTTAAATGAGAAAAATGCGATCCGGGGGATGATCGCTTATGCGGATCGGACTTTCGGTGCCAATGGTTTTTATGCTTCCACCTATCCGGACCAATGGGAAAGTATCCAGACTACTTTGGGCTCGCTGAGTCATACGTTCCTTTCAGGCAATTTTTCGCTCAACACGAGAGGCTACTGGAGAAGAAACGAGGATGAATACCGTCTGAGGAGAAATGAGCCAGAGTTTTATCAAAACTTCCATACTTCGGATGTCTTTGCTCTCGAAACGAACGGTACCTACAAAAGCAAACTCGGCGTCACCGGCTTTGGCTTGGAGGTTAGAAAAGAACAGATCGAAAGCACCAATCTGGGCGACCACGACCGGACGTTGAGCGGGATTTTTCTGGAGCAATTGGTCAACCTGGGCGATAAAACCGACATCCGGGCAGGACTATACTCCAACTACTATTCGGAGTATGGTTGGAAGCATTTTCCTGGAATGGAAGTGGGTTTTCAGGCCACGAAAGCCATCCGGCTTTATTCCGGAATTGGCTCTAGTTTCCGTATCCCGACCTACAATGATTTGTACTACGTCGGCCCGACCAATATAGGGAATCCCGATTTGCAGCCTGAGCAGGCGAGGTCGTTTGAGTTTGGGGGGAAATGGACGGCGTCAAACTGGCGCGCGGAGTTGGTTTACTTCAACCGCTATTCCGAAAACCTAATCGACTGGGTTCGCGATTCTGCCGACGAACCTTGGCAGCCACAGAATTTCAACGAAGTTACGTTCAATGGAGTGGAGGCTTCCGGCTACTATCGCGTGAATCCAAGCGGCAGAACTGTCCAGGTGAAAGAGCTGATGCTTTCTTACAATTACATCGACACAAAGTTTGACGGGCAGCCGGGCGTAGAGTCCCGCTATGCGCTTACCGCGTTAAAGAATCAGCTGATCGGCGGAGTATTGGTTGGCTTTGGTAAAAAGACCGAGTGGAATACCAAGATGCGCTATGTGGAGCGAATCAGCCAAGATCCCTATTTCATCCTGGACATGCGAGTGGACTACAATCGCTTGGGCAAGCTTGGGTTCTTTGCGGAAGCGTCCAACATCACAGATACCGACTACATGGAGGCAGGAACTGTCCAGATGCCGGGGAGATGGTTTCGGGCTGGATTTATGGTGAACTTGGAGTAGTCGGGTGTTATTGGAGAAAAAGTGTAAAGGCCATTCCATTTTTGGGATGGCTTTTTTATTTACCCTTTTCATAAAGGCCTAAAAACAAAAAAGCCTCAGATAAATCTAAGGCTATAATGTGGGAGTTGAGGGATTCGAACCCCCGACCCTCTGCTTGTAAGGCAGATGCTCTGAACCAGCTGAGCTAAACTCCCGAAGGACGGACTTGAAATGCTCTAATCTCTTGTGATTAGATCTTATTGTGGGAGTTGAGGGATTCGAACCCCCGACCCTCTGCTTGTAAGGCAGATGCTCTGAACCAGCTGAGCTAAACTCCCGTTGCGTGTCAAACGGATTGCAAAGGTAGATTCTAATTTTTTAAAGGCAAATAAAACTTTGGCTTCGCTTACAATTATTTGAAAATGAGAAGAATTAATTTTTTACGGTTTGTGATTCTACGAGTATTTCAAATTTCAAACCTTAAATTTCAAATCCATCAATAACCATATTTCCCTTTCCACTTTCCTGAAAGGTATTTCCTCAACTCATTTTCCCGGGCATTTTCACCGGGCTCGTAGAATTTGGTGTTTTTGATTTCATCCGGCAAAAACTCCTGAGCGACAAAGTTGCCCGGGAAGTCGTGGGAATACTTGTAGGCCTTTCCGTAGTTCAGGTCTTTCATCAGTTTGGTCGGAGCATTTCTCAAGTGAAGGGGGACCGAAAGATTTCCTGTCTCAGCGACGATTGCCTGAGCTTTGTTGATGGCCATGTACGCTGCATTGCTTTTTGCGGAGCTGGCCAGGTAAGTCACGCATTGGGATAGGATGATCCTGGACTCGGGATAGCCGATGATCTTGACCGCTTCGAAACAGTTGGTGGCTAAGAGCAGCGCGTTTGGATTGGCATTGCCGATATCTTCGGACGCAAGGATCACCAGTCGTCGGGCAATGAACTTGACATCTTCTCCTCCTTCGATCATTCGCGCCAGCCAATAAACAGCAGCATTGGGGTCTGATCCACGGATAGACTTAATAAAAGCTGAGATGATATCGTAGTGCTGCTCACCGGACTTGTCGTACAGCGCAACCTTCTGCTGAGCGATCTGCATGACGATCTCGTCGGTAATCACGCAGGGATTCTCGTTGATCCCGTCGATGACAATTTCGAGCAGGTTGAGAAGCTTTCTTCCATCTCCTCCCGAAATGCGCAGCAAAGCGTCGATTTCTTTGAGTTCGACCTGGATTTTCTTCAGATCGACATCCTTTTCCAAGGCCTGCCGCATCATCGCTTCCAGTTCGGATTTGCCCAGAGAATTCAAGGTGAAAACCTGACAGCGGGAAAGTAGGGCAAGGTTGACTTCGAAAGAAGGATTTTCGGTGGTTGCGCCAATCAGACGGATGGTCCCTTTCTCCACCGCTCCTAAAAGCGCATCCTGCTGGGACTTGTTAAAGCGGTGAATCTCGTCGATGAAAAGCACGACTCCCATCTGAAACTTAGCCTTTTCGATGACCTCACGGATGTCTTTTACGCCGGCGCTGATCGCGCTGAGTGTGTAGAAAGGAGCTTTGATTTCGTTGGCGATGATATTGGCAATGGTCGTCTTTCCGACACCAGGAGGCCCCCAAAGGATCAGGGAGGGGACATTGCCGGACTTGATGGCTTTGTGAAGGAAGGACTTGGGCGAGGACAAATGTTCCTGTCCGATCAGATCTTCCAATCGGGTTGGGCGCATTCGTTCGGCTAGGGGAGTGGGATTCATTTGAATAGATTCAAGACGTTAGACACAAGATTTGAGACTTAGAAGGCAAAACAAATCTAATGTCTTGCGTCTGAAATCTACGGTCTCAGATTTTCCCAATCCTCCTCCCAAACTCCTCCAACTCCTCATCAACGAAGTCATGGTGGGTGACAAAGCGAATCAGGTCCGCACCGAATTTGACGGATTTGATGTCTTTTTCTGCCAGTTTGTTCATAAAGCTTTCCGGAGAAATCCCTTCCAATCTCGCGATCACAATATTGGTCGCAACGGGGAAAACCTCGCTCACCACAGGTAAAGCTTCGAGCATTTGTCCCAAAGTTCTGGCTCGGGCGTGATCTTCCTTCAATCGATCGACGTGATTGTCCAGCGCATAAATGCCCGCAGCAGCCAAAAAACCTGCCTGACGCATTCCGCCGCCGAATACTTTTCGGACTTTTCGGGCTCGCTTGATATCGACTTTGGAACCCAACAAAACAGACCCGATCGGGCAACCCAGACCTTTGCTCAGGCAGATAGAAATCGTATCGAACTGTGCTCCCCAAGCTGCCGGACTTTCTCCGGTCTCGACCAAAGCATTGAAAAGCCGAGCACCGTCCAGATGAAGTTTGATTCCTTTTTCCTGACAAAGCCTACGGATCGGCTTGATTTCATCCAGTGTGTAGATGCTTCCTCCGCCTTTGTTCATGGTGTTTTCGAGCGAAACCAAGGCCGTATCGGGAGCATGCACGTCGTCCGGATTGATGGACGCAGCCACTTGATTGACGGTGATTTTCCCCAGATTCCCAGAAAGTAATTTTACGGAAGCCATGGAATTTGCCATGATGCCGCCGCCCTCGTAGAGGTAGATGTGCGAATGCTCATGACAGATGACCTCCCGCTGTGGTCCGGTGTGGAGGCGGATCGCAATTTGGTTGGTCATGGTGCCGGAGGGACAGAATATTGCCGCCTCCATTCCAAACAGTCTTGCGATTTTTTCCTCCAGTGCATTGACCGTCGGATCTTCTCCAAATACATCGTCCCCAACTGCAGCTGAAAACATGGCTTCCTTCATTCCCGGAGTCGGCCGGGTCACCGTATCGCTTCTCAGGTCAATCAGCATGGGTGAAATACTTGGATTTCGAACTTGTTTTAGGGGCGAGAGTTTTGATTGCAGCCGCTGCTTCAATCGGGCGGTCTGTGGCTAGGATGTCTGCGCCGTTTTGGACGAAGCTTGCGTAGAGCTGATCTCCGCGCGCTTCCGCACTTTTGTCCAAGTTGCCCAGCACGCCGAGAATGGTGAACACACCTTTGTCATGAAGTGCTTTGTTGAACTCGGGCGTGCGCTCAGCGATTCCGGTGAATGCTATCACTCGATCCCAAGGAATGCCGGTTTCCTCCAGTCTTTTGATCTCCTCTTCATTTCGAATCGTAACCGAAAGCATCAACTCAGGAGCCATCGAGTGCAGCTTCTTTGCTGCTGGAAAAGTGTAGGTGATCAATGCCGCATGCGCTTCTGAGCCGGTTTCTCGGACCTCGTTCACTATTTTTTCGTAGGGCACAGATCGTTTGATATCGACGGTCAGCAGTGCTTTTCCCTTCGACCAAACGAGCGCTTCTTTCAATGTCGGGACTTTGAACTCAGTCAGGTTTCCGTCGTTGTCTTCCAGCAAAAGTCCCTGGATGTATTCAAAAGTAACTTCCTCGACTTTGCCGGTTCCGTTCGTCGTGCGATCCAACTCATCGTCATGCATGAGTACCAAGACAGAATCTTTGGTCATCGCCACGTCCAGTTCGATGATGGTCGGGGTGTATTTCAGGATATTCGCAAATGTCTCGATGGCGTTTTCCGGAAAGCCGGGATAAGGCCCACCTCGGTGAGCCGAAACCATCGGGATCCGGTCAGAAGTCCAGGTATAAAAGTCCCGGGTTTCCTCCAGAGAAGAAAGCCGGATCAGATTGGTTTCTGATACTCCTACTTTTTGCCCAAAGACTTCCTCGACTTTGGAGGAGCTGTCGGGTTTGCAAAAAGTAAAAAGGCCAGCACAAGCGACTAACCAAATCAAGCGTCTATTCATTTTCTTTTTTGTTGTCTTTTTTGAAAAACACGTCCAAGCTGCTCGTCCGCTTTTCGAAGATATCCTCCATGTCCGAAAGCTCCAGATTCAGGGCTTTGGTCGAGATCTGTATTTCGATCAAAGAGATGACCAAAGCAATCAGCAGCGAAGCCATGCTCATCACAAACACCCAGTTGGCGGCGGAGGTGTAGCCCTGAAACAGCAAATACATACAAATCACGCAGAGTAAAAAGCTGAAAACTCCGAAGAGCTGCATGTTTTTGATAAGCGTCAGTCGTCGTCGGAGATTGTGAATCTGCTCGGCGATCAACTCTGAATCGGGCTCTTTGCGGTAATTTTTATGCAGTCCGCGGATCAGCGTCGCGATCGCCAAAAACCGGTTGGTGAAGGCCAGCATCAGCAGCGTGATGGCGGAGAAAAGTAGGGCAGGGGTGGAGAGTTGGAGTTCCATGGTTTCAAAATAGCATCGAAGAGTCTTAAGTTCGGCAAAAGCAACAAAAAAAGCCCGATTTCGAAAAACCGGGCTTTGAGAAGATTGTATTGATGACGCTTAAGCGGTTTCTCCCAAGACTACGAGTTTTTCCAATGTCGGGGATTTGGATCCGCCTTTTGGCTCGATGGTGATGGCAAACGCTCCGGCTTCGGCTACGGCTTGCATCTGCTGCAGCGTGAACTTCTCGCCGGCGTTTACCAGTCCAATGCCTACTGGCCCGTCTTTTCCAATCGCCCAAAGTTGGTAGTCAAATTCTGCCGAAAGCGTATTCAGGGTGTTCACAGCCACAAAAACCTCTTGCGCTTGTTGATCCCAGAAAACATCCACTTTGGCATCTTTCTGCATCGGAAGTGTTTCCCCGACCATTTGTACGCGTTTGAAGTCGCCGGATACCAAGCGATCCAGTCGGGAATCTGTTTCCTCAAACTCGAGTTTGACCTGATTCAGATTGTCAGCCATCACTTGCTGATCCTGAAGCAGCGCGGTGAACTTCTCTTCCGTATCGTAGAATTTGCCGGCGAAGTAGATCGCTGCAGCACTTGCCAGGACAGCTACTATTGATGCGGCTACCGCAAAATTTTTCCAAGGGGAAAGCTTGACAGTTTTCGCTTCTATCGGTGGAGACGGGACTGCCTTTTTAGGTTCCTCTTTTTTGAAGTCCCCCTCCAGACTGGAGAAGATCTTGCCTTTCACCCTCTGAGAAGGAGCTGGGCCGGTCAAATTATCGAAAGAAAACATCGCTTCCTCCAATGCCTTGAGTTCCTGCCGGATCTCCGGGGATTTTTTAGCCAGAGCCAGGACTTCCTCACGCTCACGCTCAGTCAACTCTCCCAGTAGGAAGAGTTCCAGTTTGCCTGATTCGATATATTCTTGAGTGTTCACTAGATTCTGTCTAAGTTCTTTTTTAATACTTGAATTGCAGCCCTGACTCTGGACTTGACGGTACCGAGAGGAATTTCAAACTCCTCCGAGACCTCCGAATGGGTATATCCTTTGAAATAAATGTATTCAATGATGAACCGTTGATCTTCGTTGAGATCGTTCATCAGCTCTTTGACTCCTATCGCCTCTACCTGCTCCATCGTGCCTGATTGACTTTCAAGGCCATATACGAACTCGTCGATTGTATTGGTCTTACCGGTTTGGGAAATTTCTTTGGAGCGCAGTTTATCAATGGCAGAATTGCGGCAAATATTGGCCATCCAGGTATATAGACGGCCTTTTGACTCTTCGTAGGAGTCTATTTTTTTGGTGATCTTGATAAATGCGTCGTGAAAAACTTCTTCGGCAATGTCAGGATCAGAGATGATCCTCGAGATCACGGCAAAGAGCGCCCTGGAATACTTGTCATACAAGTATTCTGTAGTCTTTCGTTCTCTGGCCCGCAGGCCGGCAATCAGTTCATCTTCCTGCAAAAGTCAGTGGGTTGTGGTTGAATCGTTATAAAAATTAAACACCAAGCCATTTGTTTTAGCTTGGTGTCAATTTACTGAAAATATTATTAGATCAAAGGTGAATCACCTCATCATAAGCTGCTGCTGCCGCTTCCATGATTGCTTCGGACATGGTCGGGTGCGGGTGGATAGTTTTGACCAGTTCCATTCCGGTGGTTTCCAGCTTACGGATGGCTACGATCTCAGCGATCATCTCGGTGACGTTAAATCCGATCATGTGAGCGCCGAGCAACTCGCCGTACTTTTTGTCAAAGACCAATTTCACAAACCCGTCTTTTGCGCCTGCTGCTGATGCTTTGCCAGAGGCTGAGAAAGGAAACTTGCCTACTCTTACGTCGTAGCCCGCTTCGATCGCTTTAGCTTCGGTGAAGCCTACAGAGGCGATCTCTGGAGAGCAATAGGTACAGCCCGGGATATTGCCATAATTGATCGGCTCTGGATGATGTCCTGCGATCTTCTCCACGCAGGTGATGCCTTCCGCAGATGCGACGTGTGCCAAAGCAGGTCCGGGGATCACATCACCGATGGCATAGTAGCCCGGCATGTTGGTTTTGTAGTATTCGTCTACTTTGATCTTGCCTTTTTCTACCAAGATCCCGACATCTTCCAAGCCGATGTTCTCAAGATTTGAAACCACGCCAGCAGCTGAAAGGACGATGTCACATTCCAGTGTTTCCTCGCCTTTAGCAGTTTTTACAGTCACTTTGCAACCGGGTCCTTTGGTGTCGACTGCAGTCACTTCAGAGGAGGTCATGATCTTCATTCCAGCTTTCTTGTAGATTTTCTCAAGTGTCTTGGATACTTCTGCATCTTCGATGGGCACGATTCGGTCCATGAATTCGACGATTGTCACCTCTGTGCCAAGCGTAGAATAGAAATAAGCGAACTCAATCCCGATCGCGCCGGAACCTACCACGACCATTTTCTTTGGCAGTTTTTCCAAAGTAAGAGCCTTGCGATAGCCGATGATTTTCTTGTCGTCGATCTTCATCGACGGCAGTTCACGCGATCTTGCGCCGGTGGCGATGATGATGTTGTCTGCAGCATAGACCGTCTTCTTGTCATCCTTGTCAGTGACTTCGACTTTTTTGCCGGGTTGGATTTTGCCCCAGCCGGTGATGACTTCGATCTTGTTCTTTTTCATCAAAAAAGTAACCCCTTTGCTCATCCCGTCTGCGACTCCTCGGCTTCTTTTGACAATGCCTGTGAAATCAGCACTCGCGTCCTTCACAGTGATCCCGTAGTCCGCAGCGTGATTGATGTACTCAAAAACTTGGGCGCTTTTCAAAAGAGCTTTGGTTGGGATACAGCCCCAGTTGAGGCAAATACCGCCAAGCTCGGCAGCTTCTACGATCGCTGTTTTCAGTCCGAGTTGCGAAGCGCGAATGGCAGCTACGTATCCACCTGGACCGCTACCCAGCACGATCAAGTCAAATTTTGTCGAAGACATATCTTAAATGGGTTTAATTACAATTGAAACTCCGCAAAAATAGGCCTTTTGGCTTCAGAAAAAAATCGGATATTCTTCAAGTTCTTTGAGCCAAAACGCACTCAGGTTGAATAATTTGCGAAGATTGGTTAGAAATTTTATCATTTCTTCAATTGAAGAGGGATTCTTTTGAGATCTGGATTGTCGAAGGATTAAATCTTTGGCTTTCAGGTAAAAAGCATTTCCGGCAGTCGTTGAAAGTCGGAAGTCTGGCAGTTTTTTCTAATTTTGACCAAACAAAATTTTACTCTTCATGGGATTACTTTCAGGAAAAACCGCCCTGGTTACCGGAGCATCAAAAGGCATCGGGAAAGCCATCGCTATCAAATATGCTCAAGAAGGAGCAAACGTTGCTTTTACTTATCTATCGAGTGTGGAAAAGGGACAGGCCTTGGAAGCTGAGTTAGCTGCTTTTGGCGTAAAAGCCAAAGGCTATCGTTCAGACGCTTCTGACTTCAAAGCAGCGGAAGAACTGGTGAATGCTGTAGTAGCAGACTTTGGTGCCTTGGACATCCTGATCAACAACGCAGGTATCACCCGTGACAACCTGCTCATGAGGATGACCGAAGAGTCCTGGGACGAAATCATGAACGTTAACCTGAAGTCCTGCTTCAATACCGTTAAAGCCGCAACCCGCACCATGATGAAAGCCAAGTCCGGCTCGATCATCAACATGACCTCAGTCGTCGGAGCCAAAGGCAATGCCGGCCAGGCCAACTACGCCGCTTCCAAAGCTGGAATCATCGGCTTCACGAAGTCAGTAGCTTTAGAGCTGGGTTCTAGAAATATCCGCTGCAACGCGATCGCCCCGGGATTTATCGAGACGGAAATGACCGAAGTGCTGGACGAAAAGACCGTGCAAGGCTGGAGAGAGGGTATCGCGATGAAGCGCGGTGGCAAGCCGGAGGAAATCGCCGACGCCTGCGTCTTTCTGGGTTCTGATATGAGTACTTATATCTCAGGCCAGGTGCTGCATGTGAATGGAGCGATGTATACTTGATTTACGATTTTTGATTTGCGATTTACGACGGCTGGAGAGATTCAGCCGTTTTTTATGAGAAAACAAAAAAGCCGCGAATTGAATCCGAGGCTCTTGAAAATTGAATTTGGTCATTGCTCATTGAGGAGCATTGAAACTGTATTTAGTCTTTCCCCAAAAACGGATAGCGATAATCCTCCGGTGAGACAAAGGTCTCCTTGATCGTCCGTGGGGAAACCCAGCGAAGCAGGTTGATCATTGATCCGGCTTTGTCGTTGGTGCCGGAAGCTCTTGCTCCGCCGAATGGCTGCTGACCTACCACTGCGCCAGTTGGTTTGTCGTTGATGTAGAAGTTGCCGGCTGCGTTTTTCAGCTTTTGCGTAGCAAGTTCGACTGCATATCGGTCTTGAGAGAATATTGCACCTGTCAGCGCGTAAGGAGAAGTCTGGTCAACCAACTCCAAGGCTTCGTCAAAATGCTCAGCATTGTATACATAGATCGTCAACACCGGGCCGAAGATCTCCTCGCACATGGTGTTGTACATCGGGTCTTGAGTCAGGATTACGGTTGGTTCGATGAAGTAGCCTTTGGACTTGTCGTAGTTCCCGCCTGCGATAATCTCCACTCCCGGTGCTGCTTTCGCGCTGTCAATGAACTTAGCGATTTTGTCGAAAGACTTCTCGTCAATCACGGCATTGACAAAGTTGGTGAAGTCCTCTGTGCCGCCCATCTTGATGGTCGCCAAATCCTCGAGCATGTATTTTTTCACATCCTCCCAAAGGTTGGAAGGAATATAAGCTCTCGATGCAGCGGAGCATTTTTGACCTTGGTACTCAAAAGCACCTCTCACCAACCCGACGGCCACGGCTTTGGGATTGGCTGATTTGTGAGCGATCACAAAGTCTTTTCCTCCGGTTTCACCGACAATTCTTGGGTAGGACTTAAACTTGTTGATGTTCTGGCCAATCGTCTTCCAGATATGCTGAAATACGCCAGTGGATCCGGTAAAGTGGATTCCTGCAAAGTCAGGATGCTTGAAGATAATGTCTCCGGCAGTCGGACCATCGACATAGATCAGGTTGATTACGCCATCCGGCACACCCGCTTCTTTGAAGATCTCCATCAGCACATTCGCAGAGTAGATCTGTGTATAGGCAGGTTTCCAAACGACGGTATTTCCCATCAAAGCTGCTGAAGTCGGGAGATTCCCGGCAATGGCCGTGAAGTTGAACGGAGTCAAAGCAAACACGAAGCCTTCGAGAGGGCGTTGCTCGAGTCTATTCCAGACGCCGTTTCCAGACACTGGAGGCTGCTGGCGGTAGATCTCGGTCATGTATTGGACGTTGAATCGCAAGAAGTCGATGAACTCGCATGCCGCGTCGATCTCTGCCTGCATGGCATTTTTGGATTGTCCCAGCATCGTCGCTGCGTTGATTTTGGCTCGATATGGGCCTGCGATCAAGTCAGAGGCTTTCAAGAAAATCGCCGCGCGCTGTTCCCAAGCGAGGTTTTCCCAAGCATATTTTGCTCCTAAAGCGGCATTGATCGCCTGCTCTACGTGGGATGCATCGCCTTCGTGAAAATGACCTAAGATGTGTTTGTGGTCGTGGGGAGGAGACATTGGATGGGTGTTGTCTGTCCGTACTTCCTCACCGCCGATGTACATTGGTACGTCGAGCTGCTTAGATCGCAGTTCGGCTAGCATGGCCTGAAGTTCTTTTCGCTCTGCGCTTCCCGGAGCGTAGGTTTTTACCGGCTCATTGACCGGAGCAGGTACGTTGAAAAATCCCTTTAACATTCTATTTGGAGTTTATTTGGTTTCTGAGGGAGCAAAGATAAGGCTTCCCCGCCGAAAGGGAAGTGATTTCGTCTACAAAAGGTCCTCCAACTCTCTCAGGTGGCAAATTTCATAAGTGGGCTTTAGAGTGATAATTTTTCGCTCGGGATTGAAAAATACCTGATCGATACGGGCTCTCTGGGCGCCTAAAATGTCTGAATCAGGATTGTCACCAATCATCAGACAGCTATCAGACTCGGTCACCAGTTGCTCCATCGCATATTGAAATATCCTCGGATCGGGCTTTTTGTGCCCGGTGGTTTCTGAGGTGACCACCAGCTCAAAGAATCCGTCCAAGCCGGCCGATTTCATTTTTTTTGCTTGAGACTCATTGAATCCGTTGGTGATGACGTGAAGACGGTACTTGGCTTTCAGGTAAGTCAGGATTTCCTTTGCATGGGGAAATACATGCGGCTTGGAGGAGGTTCGGCTCATGAAATCCTCCTCGAATTCGGCTGGAATCGCATCATGTCTTCCGCCAGCATGGGAAAAGATCCTCGGGAAGCGTTCTTTTCGCAGGTTGACTTTGTCGATCTTGCCCACATTGTACCAGTCCCAAAGCTGGAAGTTGATGTGATGGAAGGAAGCGGAGAAGAGTTCGAAAGTCGGGATGCCCAGGTTTTGCAGCTCATAGATCTGGTAGAGCTCGGACAGGGATTCGGAGACATTTCGATCATAGTCCCACAGCGTGTGGTCCAGATCGAAAAAGAGGTGTTGGTAAGTTTTCACAGGGGTAATCAGCGTCGGTATTGGTTGTTTTGAATCTTGTTGATGGCGAGTTCCCGATTGGATTTCAGGATTTCGTAGGTTTCCTGATCTTTGATAAGGCTGGGGTCTTTCTGGATAAACTTGAAAATCTGCTGAATGATTTCAATGTATTCTTCCAGGATGTAATAAAACATCCATTGGTCAACCCGGCGGCTTCCCAGCAGACCAGCATTTTTAAGATAAATCAGATGCCGGCTGGTCTTGGTTTGGGTGAAGTCCAGGATGTGCTCCAGGTCAGAGATGCTCAATTCTTTGTTCAGCAGTAGCAGGTGGATGATTCGCACCCGGGGTTCTTCGGAAAGCGCCTTGAAAATTCGCAATCCATAGTTTAAACTGATATTTTTGAGTCTCATTTGTAAGTTTTAACTTATAAATAGGGGCGGAAATAAAATTTCAGCCGAAATTAGACTAAAATCGCAACAGCGTTTACAGGCTTTCAATTGATTCAATATTCGTGAAAATTACTCAGCTTCTTCCTTTTGCCCTGATTTTGGTGTTGGGAGTTCTCCTTGCTCCAGCCCGGTCTGTTGCTCAAGATCAGCAGGATAAAAAAGTCATTCAACTGTCCGGTATTATCCTCAATGCCGACAGCACCGATGCGGTGCCCGGTGTGAATATCTATGTTCCCAAGAAAGGAAGAGGTACTTCCAGTGGTCGTTTTGGTTATTTTTCCATGCCGGTATTGGAAGGAGATAGTGTGGTATTCAGCTTTATCGGGTTGAAAAAGCAGACTTTCAAAGTGCCTGATATTGTCGAAAATGATCGGATCAGTCTCATTCTGACCATGGAAGTAGATGAAATCGCCCTTGCCGAGATCGAGGTAATGCCTTACCCAACAGAGGACGAATTCAAACGAGCCATACTTGCCATGAACGTGGTGGATCCTATGGCCATCAGCCGTGCAAACATGAGTCCTGAAATGCTCCTCCGCTGGGCGGAATCCATGCCTGCATCGGGAGAGGAGAATTTCCGATACTTCCAGCAGGGCCAAATGCTCCAAAATCAGGATCTCTACGGCCCCCGGCCACTTCGGATTCTGGACCCTTTTGCGTGGTCACAGTTTATCCGGTCTATCAAGCGGGGTGACCTGAAAAGCAAATAATTGCCTTTTCCAGATTGATTCTAGTTGATCTCGAAATAAATCCTCGACAAACATTTGGTGAGATTTATTTAAAAGGATATCTTTGTGCCTCATTTCGAAAAGGCAATAGGAAACTAGCTATATCATGAGATCGAGCAGGGGTCAAGCTTCGCGGAGCGAGACGATTATCAGCCATGCGAGATTCCATGTGACCAAAAAAAACAAAATATAAGGACATGAAAAAAGATATTCACCCTAAGTACAGAGACGTAGTTTTCTACGACACTTCCAGCGAGTTTAAGTTTATGACCAGGTCTACTATCGAGACCAACGAAACTATCGAGTGGACAGACGGTAATACCTACCCTGTATACAAAATCGAAGTGAGCGCTGAGTCTCACCCATTCTACACTGGCAAGAAGATGCTTCTTGATACCGCTGGTCGAGTGGAGAAATTCAACAAAAGATACGCGAAGAAGTAATTCTAAGCGGCGATCGCCGAAAAAGTCTCCTGGGGCATGGATTCCGGGAGACTTTTTTATTTTTGCCCTATGAAATCGAGCATGACCCTAGAGTCACCCGGTGGGATGTTTATAATTTATGCGAGATTCCATCTGGCAATTGAAAATCAAATTATAAACAGATGAATCAAATCGTATTGTTTGACGACCCTGCCCTGCGGGGTTCTTTATTGCCCTTTACTTTTACCAGGCCGGTCGCGGATATCAGGGTGGGTATCCTGAAGATCTCTGAGAAATGGCAGAAATACACCAATGCGGAGGTTTCCTTTTTGACGCAAGATTACCTCCAGAAAAAATTCCCCCGAACCACACAGCCTGCCCTGGCTGTCAACGGTGCATGGCTTCCCGAGACGGAGTCTTTTGAAATTCTAAAAAAACTCAAGCCCAATCAGGCGCTTTATTGGGGTAAGCAATTACTGGCTACCTATATCGGCGGAACTGAAAAAAACCTGGCGTTTGTCTCTGAGAGAGAAGCAATTCAGCTTGACAAAGAGCCTATTTTGGTTCAAAAACCTTGGAATATATTCCAATTGAACGCTGCGGAAATCCGCAAGGATTTTACACTCATCACCAAAGGCAGAATTTCCCAGCCCATTACCGATCCGCACACGATCGTGTATGCGCCGGAAAATATCTTTGTAGAGGAAGGCGCAAAGATCAAAGCGGCAGTTTTGAATGCCGAAAATGGCCCGATCTACATTGGGAAAAATGCGGAGGTTCAAGAAGGAGCGATGATCCGGGGTTCGTTTGCCCTGTGCGAAGGCTCTATCGTCAACATGGGAGCCAAGCTGCGTGGAGACACGACCGTCGGGCCGTTTTCGAAAATCGGGGGGGAAGTCTCCAATTCGGTGATTTTTGGCTATTCCAATAAAGGACACGAGGGCTACCTCGGTAACTCCGTCTTAGGCGAATGGTGCAACCTCGGGGCTGACACCAATACCTCCAATCTGAAAAACAATTACGCGCCAGTGAAACTTTGGGATTACACCAAGGGCACTTTCGCGAATACGGGTCTGCAGTTCTGCGGCCTGATGATGGGAGACCATTCCAAATGCGGTATTAACACCATGTTCAATACCGGGACGGTGGTAGGCGTGAGCGCTTTTATCTTCGGAGCCGGCTATCCAAGAAACTTTATTCCATCCTTTTCCTGGGGAGGTGCGGAAGGACTGTCTACCTTCATCATCGCGAAATTCGATGAAACCGTGAGAGCGGTTGTCGCTCGCAGAGGAAAAGAATGGGCGGCGGAAGACAAAGAAATAATGGAACGGGTTTTTGAATTGACAAAAAGCTACAGAATTTGGGATAAGAATTCCTGATCAATCCAACTATGCAATTTGCAGAAATACCCGGCCTGCCGGAGACCAAAGAAAAGCTGATCAACGCTGTCAAATTCAACCATTTGGCACATGCGCTGCTGTTTCATGGGCCAGAAGGATCGGCAAATTTGACTATGGCGCTGGCGCTGGCCACGTTTTTATATTGCGAAAACCGCACCGAAACGGATTCTTGCGGGACATGTGCTTCCTGCCAGCGGATGAAGCGATTGGTGATGCCGGATTTGAATTTCGCCTTTCCGGTCATCGCAAAGTCCAAGGAAGATGATGACGGTGGAGATGAGGATGAAAAAACTGACGTGCTGAGCAGCTGGCGAAAGTTTGTGACAGCCCAGCCCTATGGGAACGTCCACGATTTTATCTATTTCAACGGGTTTGAAAAGAAGCAGCTGAACATCTCCAAAGCCGCCGCCAGAAAGATGATCCAGGCACTTTCGCTCATGTCTTTCGAGGGAGGATACAAGATTATGCTCATCTGGGCGCCGGAATTCCTGCATCCTTCGGCAGCCAACGCCCTGCTCAAGATTATCGAGGAGCCGCCAGCCAAGACGCTCTTCATGCTGGTGACTTCGCAGGCGGATCAATTATTGACCACGATTCTGTCCAGAACTCAGAAGATCATGGTCAGGGCCTTTTCCGATGACGAGATCAAAGGGTATTTGGCGAGTACCGGACTTTGCGACAGCAAAGCTGCTGAGCAGATCGCCATGCTCGCGGACGGCAATCTCCGCGAAGCGTATCGGATGATCGACCAAGTGGAGGACAAGCAGGTGAGTCAAGTCAGAGACTGGTTTCGTCTTTGCGCTACCAAAAATCTCAAAGAAATATTTGAAGAGGCAGATCGGTTTCACAAAGTGGACAAGGAAGCCCAAAAATCGCTTCTGCTGACCGGTTTGAATGTCGCCCGGGAGATTTTGTTGAAAAACTTTGATCTCGATCAGCTGCTGCGCACCACGGAGGACGATCGGAGATTTATCGATAACATCAGCAAAAAAGTGCTGAACGAGGACCATGTGGTGAAACTCTACGAGTCATTCAACCAGGCGCATTATCACCTCGAGCGAAACGGCAACGCCAAGATGATCTTCACGGATCTGTCGATGGACATCTTGCTCATGATGTCCAAAAAATAAGGAGATGGCAAAGAAGATCATCGGCCGAAAAGAGAAAATCTCCCTTCCCAAGTTGGGTCTCAAGTTGGTGTGGGCCAAGATTGACACCGGGGCGTTCACGAGCAGTCTGCATGTGGAGAATATCAGGGAGGAAATCGAAGAGGGTGAAAAAGTTCTTCGATTTGAAGTGCTGATGGCGGGTCACAAGGATTTCACCGGCAAGACGCTTAGCTTTCGAAGCTATCGGCAAAAGCAAGTTAAAAACTCCTTTGGCCAGACGGAGACGCGATTTCTGATCGTGACAAAAATCAGAATAGCGGGGGAAACCTTCCCCGCTGAATTTACGCTTTCGGATCGCTCCAGTATGAAAAACTCCATTCTTCTGGGGAGAAAAATCCTTCAGGGCAGGTTTCTGGTGGATGTAAATGGTGCCAATCTTTCAAAGGTTTACCGCAAGAAAAAATGAAATCGAGCATGTCCAAGAATAGTAGAAAGTCGGGGTGGGATATACCATGCGAGATTCTCCCGAAGAAAAATCGGGACAGGCTATGTGGCCATATAGAATCAATTATAAGCACATGAAAATCGCTGTCCTTTCGAGGAACTCAAATTTATACTCCACCCGTCGACTCGTTGAGGAGATCAAAAGTGCCGGCCACGAAGCAATCACTGTGGACCACAGCCTTTGTGACCTGATCATTGAGCAGGAAGGCCCTTCGATTATCTACAGGGGACAAAAGCTTGAAGGGTTCGATGCCATCATTCCAAGGATCGGGGCATCGGTGACCTTTTACGGGACGGCTGTCGTCCGTCAGTTTGAGCTGATGGGGGCATTTTCCGCGGTCAACTCCCAGGCGATTGTCCGTAGCCGGGACAAGCTCAGAAGCTTGCAGATTCTGTCCAAAGCTGGCTTGGGGATGCCGAAGACAGCTTTTACCAATTTCTCAAAAGGCGGCGAAAAGCAACTCATCGAGCAGGTCGGCGGCGCGCCGCTGATCATCAAACTACTTGAAGGAACCCAGGGTTTGGGTGTAGTTTTGGCAGAAACCAAGAAAGCAGCGCAGTCTGTGGTGGAGGCATTTCACGGCCTGAAAGCCAGGATCATCGTGCAGGAGTTTATCAAGGAAGCCAAGGGCGCTGACATCCGCGCTTTCGTGGTCAATGGCAAAGTCGTGGGGGCAATGAAGCGTCAGGGTGCTGAGGGTGAATTTAGATCCAACCTCCATCGGGGCGGAGTCGCGACGGTAATCAAACTTTCCCGACTCGAAAAGCAGGCCGCCTTGAATGCAGCCAAAGCCTTGGGCTTGGATGTGGCGGGTGTAGATCTGCTGCAGTCCGCACGAGGACCGCTGATCCTGGAGGTCAACAGCTCGCCCGGATTGGAGGGGATCGAGCAGGCCACCGGGGTGAATATCGCCGGCGAGATTATTAAATATGTCACCGAAGGAGTGAAAAAGAAATCCTTCAAACGCGACAAGAATCAATGAGCAGAAAGGTAAAAATAGGGACGCGAGGAAGTAAACTGGCACTTTGGCAGGCCTATCATGTGGGTGATTTGCTGAAAGGCAAAGGAGTCGAGTCAGAGATCGTCGTCATCGATACCAAAGGAGATCAAGTTCTGGATGTTTCCATTTCCAAGATTGGCAGCAAAGGGGTTTTTACCCAAGAGCTTGAAGACCAGCTGTTGGACGGACGGATTGACATCGCCGTTCATTCGGCCAAGGATATGCAGTCGACCCTGGAGGAGGCGTTTGAACTCATCGCCTTTACCGAGCGGGAAAAGGAAAACGACATCCTACTCTCCACAAATACTCGAATTGATATTCAGGACCCTTCAAAACCGCTCGTCTTGGGAACCTCATCGACTCGCCGCGTGGCGACTCTGAAGCACTTTTTTCCCCACGTCAAGACCGTCGACGTCCGTGGAAATCTCCAAACCCGAATCCGAAAAATGGAAGAAGGGCTCTGCGATGCGCTGTTGCTGGCGTACGCAGGAGTCCATCGAATGGGCTATGATGACATGATCGCACAGATTTTGGACTTGGGGGATTTTACCCCGGCTGTCGGCCAAGGGTCAGTCGCCATCGAAGCGGCCAAGTCACTCGATCCGTCCTTGAGAGCGCAGATCATTGCCGCCTGCAACCATCCTGAAACGGAATTCCGACTCAAAGCTGAGCGTGCTTACTTGCGCGTGCTGGAGGGAGGATGCAGTATTCCAGTCTTTGCCTTGGCTACTTTGGAAGAAAATATCTTAAAAATAAACGGGGGAATCATCAGTCTCGACGGAAAAGAGCGGGTTGCTCTGGAAGTTTCCGGAGGAATGACGGAGGCAGAGACGCTCGGTGAAAAACTGGCGGAGATGGTTTTCGCCGCAGGCGGAAAAGTAATTCTGGACGAAATCAAAAAGACACAAGCAAAGCAATGATCAAAGCTCTGAATTTTCTTTCACTCAGTTTTTTGCTGATCAGTACCTTGGCTTGCGGGCAAAACAAAGACTATGTCGTGACTATCTCGACCCGCCATGGCGATATTAAAGCGGTCCTTTTTGACGATACTCCGGAGCACAAAAACAACTTTATCGCATTGGCGGAAGCCGGCAGATTTGATTCGACGCAGTTTCACAGGGTTATCAAAAACTTCATGGTTCAGGGAGGGGATGTCTTTGGTAAAGAGGGGCTTCCTGCGGAAGAATGGCCGACCTTGCCAGCTGAAATCAATTCGAAGTACGTGCATCGGAAGGGGATGATCTCAGCCGCCCGCCAAGGAGACAACGTCAATCCTCAAAAGAGGAGCAATGGATCGCAGTTTTTCATCGTCCAAGGTGAAAAAGTCGAAGAGCAGGAGTTAGTTACTGATTTTACAGCCTTGCAGAAAGCGGCCTTTCAATTTATGCAGTTCGGCAGTCAGCAGCAGTTCAAGCAGGATTACGCGCGGCTGTACCAAGAGGAGAAATTCGACAGCTTGACCAGTTTGCTGTACTCCAAGCGTGATGAGATCGCCCAAACGCTGAATGTCAAACTCACCAAGGACTACACTCCCGAGCAGATCAAAACATACGCTGAAATAGGCGGGACTCCTCATCTGGACTTTGAATACACAGTGTTTGGAGAGGTCTTGTCTGGGATGGATGTCGTGGAGAAGATCGCTGCCGAACCCACGACCAGCGAAATTCCCAATAGTCCGGTGTATATGACAGTGACTGTGGAGCGAGTTTCAAAAAAGAAGATCACAAAAGACTATGGATATATCTATCCCGAAAGCAACTAAGTCAAAGATCCTGATCACGGGAGCCAATGGCTTGCTCGGGCAGAAGCTGGTCGAACAACTGGTCGAAAGGGGAGAGTTTGTCGTGATAGCGACGGGGAAAGGACCGAGTCGCCTGAACGGTGAAGGCTTTTACTATCAAGAATTGGACATCACTGATCCGGCGCAGGTAGATCAAGTCATTTGCGAAGTCGCTCCTGCTGTGATCATTCACGGGGCCGCTATCACCAATGTCGATCAGTGTGAGCTGAATCAGGAGGATTGTCTAAAAGTCAACGTGAAGGCGACGGAATATCTGGTCAGCGCTGCGGAAAAGACCCAATGCCATTTCATTTTCGTTTCTACAGACTTTATTTTCTCAGGCAACGCGGGGCCTTACAATGAAGAGGCCACTCCGGATCCTGTTAATTTCTACGGAGAGACCAAAGTGGCCGGGGAAGATCTGGTGAGAAACTCAAAGACATCCTGGGCAATTGCTAGGACGGTCTTGGTGTACGGCATCGCCAATGACCTCAGCCGGAGCAATATTATTCTCTGGGTGAAAAACTCACTGGAAGTCGGCAAAGAAATCCACGTGGTCAATGATCAGGTTCGCACACCGACTTTGGCGGAAGACCTCGCCCTTGGCTGCATCCTAATTGCTGAGCAAAGGGCGACTGGGATATTCAATATCGCCGGCAGCGATCTGCTGACTCCCTACGAAATGGCCATCCAGACAGCAGACTATTTTGGACTTGACAGGAACTTGATCAAGGAGACCGATTCCGCCCGTTTTTCTCAGCCAGCCAAGCGGCCGATGAAAACAGGCTTTATTATCGAAAAAGCTCGAAAACAGCTCGGGTTTGAACCCAAAACTTTCCGAACGGGAATAGCTATTTTGGCAAAACAAATTATCTTAGCCCGGTCTTAAAAAGCCGTTTACACCCTAAATTTAACTTTATATCAATCTATGGCAGTGAGTTCCAACGAAGAAGATAGAGGCCAATTTGGCTCAAGCCTTGGTTTCATTATGGCTGCAGCCGGGTCGGCTGTGGGCCTCGGAAATATCTGGAGGTTTCCCTATCTGACCGGCGAAAATGGAGGCGGAGCCTTTGTGTTTGTCTATATCCTATGTGTGTTGTTGATCGGCTTGCCCTTGCTGTTCAATGAGATAGCCTTAGGTAGAAAGTCCGGTAAAAACCCGATTGGAGCGATCCGAACTACCGGAGGAAATGCATTTTGGAGGCTTGCAGGCGTACTTTGCGTATTGGTTTGTTTTTTCGTTTTTAGCTATTATTCTGTCATTGCCGGTTGGACTGTCGGCTATATTTTCACTGAAATAATCAACATTCCGGTTGATTTTGAGGTGTTCGTTCAGACGCCGATGTATGTCATTCCCCTCACCTTTGTATTTATACTAGCCACTATCCTGATTGTTTTGGGCGGCGTAGCCGACGGGATCGAAAAGGCAGCCAAGTTTATGATGCCAATTCTGTTCATCATCATTATTTTCATAGCCGGGCGATCAGTGACCCTGGAAGGTGCCCAGGCGGGGATTGAGTATTATCTGTATCCGGATTTTTCAAAGATTGATACCAAGGTAGTCCTGATGGCCCTCGGACAGGCATTTTTCTCCATGTCAGTCGGCTGGGGCATGATGATTACTTTTGGTTCGTACTTGCAAAAAGACGCAAATATACCCCAAGCAGCGAGCTGGATTGCAGGGATGGATACCGCTGTAGCGTTGCTTGGAGGACTGATGGTGTTTCCGGCTTTGTTTGCCCTTCTTCCCGGCAAAGATCCCGCTTCGGGGCCAGCTTTGGTATTTGACGTGCTTCCCAGAGTATTTGACGCAATGCCGGGAGGTAATATCATCGGAGGCTTGTTCTTTATCCTCTTGATGGTGGCTGCGCTGACTTCGACTATTTCGATGTTGGAAGTGCCGGTAGCCTACCTGATCGATGACAGAAAGTGGAATCGAAAGAAAGCCACCTGGACTGTGGGGATCGCAGCGATGATTCTTTCGGTTCCTTCGGCCCTTTCTTCCATTGAAGGGAATATCTTCTCCAGCATGACTTTTAATTTCCTTGGAAATCAGTTGACTGGCTTTTTCGGAATCATGGATTTTGTGTTCGGGACGTTCGCAGTGATTGTGATCAGTCTGATGTTGGCACTTTACACAGGCTGGGCTCAAAAGATTTCCGTGTTTGCAGACGAACTGGCTTTGGGTTCTCCGCGATTCAACGGATTTATGCGTAAGGGTTGGATCTTTTTTATCAAATGGATTTGCCCGATTGTGATTGGGTTGGTTATTCTCGATTTGATCGGCGTATTTGGTACCCCGCAACAGGGAGGCTGATGGGAAAATTTCTCATTTAAAGGGAGCTCAGAAGGCTCCCTTTTTTATTTTTTTAGGTAAGGGATTGATTTTCATTTTTATTTCAAAATGCTTTTCATATACTTGAAAAAGTATTTCATTATATCATGAAAGTTCTCCTCGTAGACGATGATTTTGTACACCTCCTGATTCTCAGAAAGATCTTTGAAAAATCTAACCACGAGGTGGTGGTCGCTCATAACGGAAAGGAGGCGCTTCAATATTTAGAGTTTGATTGGGCTTTTCATGTTATCCTTACGGATATGATAATGCCGATCATGGATGGATTGGAGTTTATGGAACATCTGAAGGGAAGCACCCGCACAGCCGGGATACCTACGATCGGGTTTACGGCAGGTGATGTTGAGTACTTTCGTCAAAAGAGCAACCACAGTTTTGATAGCTTAGTCGCCAAGCCTTTGGATTTTTACGATTTATATAACTTGGCCAGATTTGCAGCAGGCAATCAGCTGGACTGATCGATTATTGGCAAGGGAATTGCAAAAGGTGCGTTTAGATTAGAATTGAAGACTAAACCCTAAACCACAAAAACATGAAGCGATTTCTCTTTGCTCTGCTCCTCGTACTAGGCACGACGCAGGCTTTTTCACAAAACGGAATTGGGATCAAAGCTGGGCTCAGCAGCACCAAGATAGATTTTGACAACGAAAACTTCGTGCCTTCGGACGCACAGACTGGCTATCACATCGGGCTCTTTGGAAGATTTGGCGGTGCCGGGTTTTTTGTTCAGCCTGAGTTGTTGTTTACCCAGACTAGCGGTGAATTTGCTTATGTCCCGAGTGGAGTGACAGGCAGCTCAGCTCCTGAGAATTACGAAGCAGAGTTTAACCGATTGGATATTCCCGTCATGGTTGGATTTAGGTTTTTTAAGGTACTTCGTGTGATGGCTGGCCCGATTGCCAGTATCAATATCAATTCAGAGTTGAAAAACGCGGTCGAAACCGTCGATGACGCGGACTTCAACGGTGCTACGTTTGGCTACCAAGCTGGATTGGGTGTGGATATCGGCAATCTCAGTGTCGAAGGCAAGTATGAAGGCGGCCTGAGTAAAGTCACTGACAATATCGGCTCCTTCAGCACCGACAATCGGATTAATCAATGGGTGCTGTCAGTCGGTTTTCGACTCTTTTAATAGCTAGGCAGTTTATCTTTCTTTCGAAGTTCCCGAGAATTCCAAGTTGTACCTGATCTGTAGCCAGATGATGTGACTCTGCAGAAAGGTGTCGACGGCTGGCGTGCTTGCAAATTGGGAATTGTAGGTGAGGGCCACGCTGAGGTCTTTGTCCCAATGTAGGGTTGGACTGACGATCAGTCGGTTTTGGTCAAAGATCCGATGTGAGGTTTCTTTGCCCGCATTGAGGAAGATTTCATCGCCAATATTCAAAACGAGTTTTCTATCGGGATCTTTGGAAGATAGATTGATCAGTGGAATGCCCAGCATGACCGCGTATCTGAAGCGAAAATTGAATTCCGTAGTTACTGGATCCAGCGCCACGTCTCTGAAAAACCGTTCCTCCAGTCGGAAACGGTGACTGATATTGATCTTACCTAGTTTGTCTTTTAGGAGAAATTCCTGATGGGGGCGGTACTCATAGCGGACGACTTTTTCCCCGGCATACACACCCAAATGGGCAAAACCGGCGGAGACCCTCAGATTGGGGGACACGTGATAGCCTAAGCCAGCCCGAACGATGTAGGCCAGTTTTTCATCGAACCCGTCTCTCCATCGGAACCCGCCGTCGAGCAAGAGGACCAAGTCTGGTGAGATACGGGCCTCATGATAGGACTGAATCCATAACTGATTGGAGTGTAGGATGTTTTTCTGGGCAAAAGCCGAGGTGCTCAAGAACAAAAGCCCGACAATTACGAAGGATTGAAATAGGTGTTTTAAAAGGAGTCGGAATCTCTGCACTGGGAATAGGTAGGAGCAATGTTCAGTAAATATCCTGTCTGGCAAATATCAACAGGAATATGGTCCGCAAATCTAGAGCGGGTACTTTTTTCGATTGGTGAGAAAGATCACCTACGAGAGCATAACCCGGCACAGGAGGGAACCCTGGATCTTTGCGGGTGGGATTACATCACGCCATTTTTGCTGCTCACACGGCCGTCCCTCGGAATGCCAGAAGCACTAAAAAGACGGCGGTCGGGTTGATCTTCATTCTTGGGTTTAGTATGTCACTCCCTTCTCTCCCAGACTTTCTTTTCTGTCTCCACTTCCTCTCTGAGAATAGAATTGATGTCTACTTTGGCGCCCCTTAGAAAGTGAACCGTCGCGCCGCGCTCCCGGGCAAGTGGATGGGTAATTTTTCCGATTTCCAGATATTCTTCGAAGAAGTTCAGTTCCCGATCGGTGATTTGCTCATCCCATTCCCAGACAAGGATGAGGTTGTCGACTTTTTCCTCCAAGTCAAACCAATACAGATAGTCGGCTCCCATATTGAGCGCCTCGATTTCGGGTATTTTAGAGTAATAATTGACTGCTCCGGCCTGTCCGTAATTGCTGCAAATGATCACGGTCCGCTCTCCCTTTGGCATCATCTGATATGCTGAATCAACGAGATGAGCCAATTCACTCCATCCAACCATGTCGGCGAAGTCCTGAGGAATGGGGTGCTCCTTGCCATCCTCCCAGCGGCTGAGGCCCAGCAGCGAATAAGCGGGAGGATTTTCGAGGATTCTATCCGGTGAATAATAAGGGTGAATCAGCGGAAAGGCAGGGAGAAACAGGGCAGGTGGCAAGATCAATAAGACCGGTTTCAGCTTTTTTTTCCAGCCGACTTCGAAAAATTGGGAAATCAAAACGGATCCGGCTGCTAGGAGGACCGGATAAAGTCCCGTGGCATAATAGCTTTTGGCCTGCAAGAAGGTGAAGATCGCAAGGGTAAAGATGAAAGTCCAGAAGATAAACCGGAAAGGCGTAAGCTGTTTGGACGGGAGAAGCCCGATCAAACCCGTCAGCCAGATAAAAAGGGCTGGATAAAACAAAAGCAACTGTTCCAGCAGAAAACCGGCCCGGCTCACGTTGACCAGCTGATATTTGCTCAGGAGTTCCATGTGGGTCAGAACCGGAAATCCATTTACATATTGCCAGATCAGATTGGGACTGACCAGCACCAATGCGAGCAAAAGCGCAAAATAGAGATGTCTATTTTGAAATAGTGACCTACTGGGGGTGACCAGAAGGGCCGGGAACAAACCCATCGCCAGAAAGAGGATGTTGTATTTATTCAGAAATCCGAACGCAAAGCTTAATCCTAGCAGGTAAAGCCACTTGGGATTTTTCGTTTGGAAGAAACATACCAGCGTATAGAACACCAGCGTCCAACAAAGCACGTCGATAGAATTGGGCTGAAAGAGAATATTTATCCGTATCAGCGCTGAGCACAGCATCGCCGTTGCCGCCAGCGACTGTGCGTAGAGGTTTCCTCCCAGGCGCTTTACCAGATCCCAAACTACCCACAGCGTCAATGCTCCAAGGAGTGCCGGGAAGAAGCGGACCCAAACTTCCGCATTGCCCAGCCACCGGATCAAGACGGACATCCAGGAGGTAACTGGTGGTACAGAAAGGTATCCCCAAGCCAGATGGTCAGCTTGGTCTAGGTGGAGAAATTCGTCGCGGTGCAACTCGAAGTCAGGATGGACGACGATGTATTGCAGGACGAACTTGATCAGGATAAAAAAGCAGAGGAGAAGCGTTTCTTTTTTCACTTCCGAGGGGGCTGGTGGACAAGCAAGATACCGAAAACGGCGAAAAATAAACCGTGCAGAAATTGGGATTGTGAGTCGGTTTTTGCGGGATTTTAGCCGGATTTACCGAAAGTCGATCCGAAAGGTGGTGCCTTCATTTACCTGGCTTTGAATACTGATCTTTCCACCCAAAGACTCGAGCTGGGTTTTCACGATATAGAGCCCGACTCCTTTGGCGTCCGCATTTTTGTGAAAGGTCTTATTCATGCCAAACACTTTCTCTCCGTGTTTTTTAAGATCAATACCCATTCCGTTGTCTCCAAAGGTCAGATAAGGACGTTCCTGGTCGATTCCTGACTTGATTGTCAGTCTAGGGGGACGGTCTGGATGCCGGTACTTCAGGGAGTTGGACATCAGGTTGAGGAAGATGCTTTCCAGATAGGATCTGGAGAAATCCAGGTCGGTAACTTCTGACAAATCCACGTCCACTTCCGCCCCATACTCCATGATCTTGCCGATCAGCGCAGTCTTGGTCTTTTCAAAAATCTCCGTCAAAGAGACGCTCTCGATCTTTTGGTCGGTGTCTTCCTGCACCCTCAAGACATCAATCGTCTCTTCCATCGTGGCGAGGAGATTTTTGATCACTTCTTCCACCAAGCCAAAAAGCATTGCTTTCTCCTGCTCCTCTTCCTCGATCTTGTAGAAGTTGATCAGCGCATCCAGCGAGTTCACCGGCGAGCGGAGATTGTGGGAGATAATGTGGGCAAAATTGAGGAGTTGCCTGTTTTTGGATTCCAGCTTATCAAGGAGGTCTTTCAGTTGCTTGCGGGAGGTTGTCAACTGGCTAATGTCCGTAGCGATGCCGATGAACCCGAGATGTTTCCCTTTGTTTGAGGTGATTTGCGAGATGTTGAGCTGAACAGGTAGCGTGGAACCGTCCTTTCGCAGGTAGTTCCATTCGTCAGAGTGGGTCTTTCCCTGCAGGGGAAAAAGGGTGAAGACGTCCTTCGCTTCGACGGTAATACCGGTTTGGGCGCTCATCAGAGATGCTTTGGCCTGGACTTCGTCCTTGACATGAAATTGCTCAAATTTTATCTTCCCGACGATCTCTTTGGCATCGTAGCCAAGCATACGTTCGGCTCCTTTCGAAAAATGTCGGATCAGCCCGTTCTTATCCGTCGCAATGATCGACACCGCTGCCGAATCTAAGATTCCCTTCAATTCCTGATTGCGGATTTCCACCATTTTCTCCAGGTTTTGCTTGGTCAGGAGGAGTTCGTTTTCTGCCAAAGCCCGTTTTTCATCAGAAGTGTTGAGCCAAGCGGCAGAATCCCAAATCAGAATCAAGCCCACGATCAGGAAGCTAATTGCAAAGAGCATGGTACCAAAATCGACTTGGATCAAGTCCATACGCTGCACCTCTATCCAGATATAGCTGAGGATAATCAACGCCAGAATGAACCTGAGCGTCAGCTTGCGGGCCAGTGCGCTTCCCTTCTTTTCTCCGATGAGTAGCCCAGTGACTCCCTTTAGAGGCTGGTTGAGGGTCAACAGCAAAGAGAAAATAAACCAAATTAGGGCGATGCTGGGGGACACTCCGGCAAGAAAAGACAGTGTGTAGAAATCCGGCACACGCATCAGGTATCCCATCAGCGCAATAAAAGTCAGTAAACTGATCCCGTGGAGGAGGAGCTGTCCTGCCAATAGCTTGGGAGGACGTTTGGTGAAAAACAGAATCGCTGATCCAAACAGCAGGTAGATGATGGCTGTCATGCCGGGCATCCGTCCGGGATGTATGCTTCCCTGAGATCTTCCAATGCTGTCTTTGACAAACAATTCATCGATGCCAAAACTGATCTTCAGGAAATCCTGTGCAATAGAAACAGAAGCGATCAGCAAGATGATCAACCCCAAGATCCGGGCCGTTCGGATCGATTTGCCGGTGACCCAAAGCCAGGAGCAAATCCCGGCGACAGCAAGCAGAAGTGCTGAATTGAACTTGATCCCGGGAAGGTCTGGAAATACCTGAAGGAGAATGTGGATGTCCAAAAACCAACTGACAATAAAGACCAGCCCCAAAACCGTCAGGATTTGGGCTGTCAATGGCAGCCTTTTTTTAATCAAAGAGATGCTACTTAACAAGGGTAGTTAAAAATCAAGTGAGGTACTCAACGAGGGTGTCGCTTGACTAACATCTACAAACTCCGGGGGAAAAGCAAATTTCTCTATAAATCTTAGTGTTTGACCGTGCCCAAATCCTTTTCGGGCTGTCTCCCCCAGGACTTGGAATGACCCATTAGACGGCCGCCTACAGGGCAATTGCCTTGGATCCATAGATCTTGTGGTAGCAGACATAGGACACCATCAGGATCGCCAAGATAATCAGGGGCATGATTGTCTGAAAGCCCATGCCGTCCACCGCCCAATGGCTGATGCTGGCAAAGATGAAGTCGAAGGCAAAGCCTGCATAGACCCATTCCTTCACCCGTTTGGGAAGGCCGGGAATCATGATTAGGATGGAGCCAGCGATCTTGAAGACGACCAGCGCGAGTCCGAAGTAGTCGGGATAGCCGAGATGCCGGACGCCTTCCTTGCCCAGCTCGCTCTGGGAGTAAAGTGCGGGCATCACTCCTTCAAACAGGAAGATAAAAGTTGTGGCAACCCAGTAGGTAATAACAGTAGATTTGGAAGGTTTCATTGTCGTAGTTGTTTTGTGTAACCAAAATTAGGTCGGGCAAAACCAAGTCAGCGACACTATTCCCGACATTCTGAGAGGGGATATACGACAGGGGAGGGCAGAGCGCGGGTCAAACCGGATATCAAACCTGTCGAACGGCGGAATTTTATTTGGAAAAATAGAAAAATTTGTACCTACAGGTGGGTGAATGCTTCTGTAGGTGCATCGTTCCACCATTTTGCACCATCGTTCCTCCTACAGTTCGGACGTTCCTCCAATTTGCACCATCGTTCCTCCAATTTGGACCAACGTCGGTCAAATTTGCAGCAACGTTCCTATATTTTTGACCATCGATGGACCATTTTGCAGCAACGTTCTTACATTTTTGTACATCGTTCCTGGTTTTTGATGGAACGTTCCTCTCCCAGCTAAGAAATCGGAGACATGTTCCATGCTCCCCGAAATCACTACACTCATTGGGACTGTTGCTTCCGGCAGGGCGAGATTTGGATCTACTGCCTACTTTACTGCGACCGAATACTGAGACTGCCTACCAATAGTAGTTTCGACTCCGCTCAACGTGACACAGCACCGGGACTGGCTACCACCTACTGGCCTTTACCCGTTAAAAATCAACTTAAACGTCGTGCCTTCGCCGAGCTTTGAGCGGACTTGGATATTACCCTTGTGACGTCGCATGATCTGCTTGGAGAGACTGAGGCCGATGCCCGAGCCTTTCTTTTTGGTGGTGAAGAAGGGGATGAAGATCTTGCCCAGGGCTTCTTCCTCGATGCCCTTGCCGGTGTCGCAAACTTCAAGGATAATCTTGCCCGCTTCGTCAATGAACGCCTTCAGCGTGATGCGCTTGACTTCGGCCTCTTCCAGTGCCTGGATGGCATTTTGAAGCAGATTGATCATTACCTGCTCGATCTGAGTCTGATCGCCAAAGAGGATCAGTTCCTTTGGATTCAGGTCTTTTTCCAAGGAGATTCCCTGGGATTCCAATTGGTTTTGAAGAAGGATTTCGAGCTGGTCAAAGAGTTTTGAGATGCCGATGATTCCGAATTTTGGAGTTGGGATATGGGCCAGGCTGCGGAATTCCGAGACGAAATTGATCAGACCTTCGCTGCGCTTTTCGATGGTACTCATCCCCATCAGAAAATCCTCCAACTCTTCGTCTGAAGCTCTTTCGTTGCTTTCGATGCGCTGTTCGATCTCGCCTTTGAGTGTGCCGGCGAGCGATGAGATCGGTGCGATCGAGTTCATGATCTCGTGGGTGAGGATCTTAACCAGGTTTTGCCAGGCTTCCATCTCTTTTTCCTCGAGTTCGGACTGGATGTTTTGCAGGGATACCAGTTTGAACCGCTCGCCGCGCATGAGCAGTTCGATCACGTAGACCGACAGCTGCATGATCCCGTCCGGGTGGGCGATCTTGATCAGTTCGGATCCGCCGGTGCGGAGGTTTTGAACGGCCAGGTGGAGCTCTTTGTTGATGCTTTCGATCTCAGCGATGTTTTTGAGCTCTTCGATGTTGAGGATTCGCTTGGCGGCGACGTTGAGGATCTGGATTTCGCCATCTTCTCCGAAGGTGATCAATCCGATACTCAAGTGCTTGAACACGGAGCGAAAATACTGGTAGTTGGCTTCCTTTTCCGCCTGATCTTCCTTGAGCTTGGCCAATATGGCGTTGAATTCGATGTGCAGATCATCCGTCTCCGTCCCGTCAAACTTTACCGGGTAGAGCTGGGAATACTTATCCTGCTTGATATTGTCGAGGAAAAGCCGCACTTTTTTGAAGGAACTTTCCGAATACCTCACCAGGAAAATGATCTGGAATACCACCAGAATCAGAAAAAGGGAAATCATAAAAACTCCCCAGCTGCCCATGATGGCGTATGCAAGCAAAAACAACGAAGCTGCTACCAGGGCAATACGGCCCAGCAGCCCAACTCTATAATCCATATTTTTCCAGTCTTCGGTAAAGCGAGGCGCGGGTCAAGCCGAGTTCCTTGGCCGCTTTGGAGATATTTCCGCCGTTTTTGTCAATCGCCCGCTGGATGGTGCTGCGCTCCATGTCGTCCAGATTGAGCGTGACGGAGGTCGGCGCTTTTTCGGAGGCCGGCTTTGCCGAAAGGAAAAAGAAGTCCCTGCTGTCGAGTTCATCGCCTTCGGCCATGATGATCGCCCGCTCGATGGCGTGCTGAAGTTCCCGGATGTTGCCGGGCCACTGGTAGCGCTGGAGCAGCTCCATGGCGGCAGGCTTGAAGCCGACGAAGTTTTTTCTGTATTTCTGCGAGTAGTTTTTCAGGAAATAATTGGCCAAAGTCGGGATGTCGTCCTGTCTTTCGCGAAGCGGAGGAAGGAAGATCTCGACCGTGTTGATTCGATACAGCAAATCCTGGCGAAACGTGCTGTCCATCACCATCTCATGTACGTGCATATTAGTCGCGCACACCAGACGGATATCCACCGGGATCGCCTTGTTGGTTCCGATCCGGGTCACTTCACGGCGCTGCAGCACCGTCAATAGTTTCGATTGCAGTGGCATGGACAGGTTACCGATCTCGTCCAGAAAGAGCGTGCCCTTGTCGGCAATCTCAAACCTTCCGGCTCGGTCGTCTTTGGCATCCGTAAACGCTCCACGCTTGTGGCCAAAAAGCTCCGATTCGAAGAGAGTTTCAGTGATCGCGCCCATATCCACGCCGACGAAGATCTCGTCCTTGCGCAGCGACCGGTCGTGTATGGCCCGGGCGATGAGTTCCTTGCCGGTTCCGTTTTCTCCCAAGATCAGCACGTTGGCATCGGTCTGGGCGACCTTGTCAATGATGGAGAAGATATTCTTCATGGATGCCGAAGCGCCGATGATATCCGCATAAGGCTTTTTGAGATCTGTCTGCAGCTGCTTTTGTTTCTTCTGGAGCTTATCTACTTCGTTGTAGCTTTCCTTGAGTTTGATCGCTGCGGAGAGCGTCGCGATGAGTTTCTCATTTTGCCACGGCTTAAGGATGAAGTCCGTCGCGCCTTCTTTCAGCGCTTGGACGGCCATCTCCACGTCGCCAAAGGCGGTGATCAGGATCACAACCGCTTTGGGGTCGATCTCTTTGATCTGGCTCAGCCAGTAAAATCCCTCCTTGCCAGACGTGGTATCCTCGCGGAAATTCATGTCCAACAGGATCACGTCGAAGCTGTTGTTGTTGATCAGAAAGGGGATTCTGCGGGGATCTTTTTCGATGACGACTTCTTTGGCGTGCTTTTTCAAAAGCATTTTGGCAGCGAAGAGCAGGTCTTCGTTGTCGTCGATGATCAGTATTTTGCCGAGTGTCTGAGCTTCCATGGTCAATTGTTTGGGATGCTAGTGGGAAAATGGTGCCAAGTACAATTCCAGCGATTTAGCGTCTATTTCCCGTTAAAAGTGTCCGTAAATGTACGGAAATATACTGTTTTCGGACAATAGTGTCCGATTGGGCGAACAGTTTATATTCCATACCTTTGTCTTTCACTAACTCTAAAAACTCATGGAAGCTAAAAAAGGAGATGCTGTCAAAGTTCATTACACCGGAAGACTGGAAGATGGAAGCATTTTTGACAGCTCCGAGTCCCGCGAACCACTGGGCTTCAAGCTGGGCGACGGTAATATGATCAAGGGCTTTGATGCGGCCGTCTACGGCATGGGCATCGGCGACAAAAAGACGGTGACAATCCCTGCAGCTGAAGCTTATGGCGAGCGCAGAGACGATATGATGATCGAGGTGCCGCTGAGCCAAGTGCCTCCGAATATTCAGCCGGAAATCGGCCTGCAACTGGTGCTTCAGGGAGAAGGCGGACAGCCGATGCCTGTGACCGTGGTAGACTTGACTGAGGAAAAGATCGTCCTGGATGCAAATCACGACCTGGCCGGTAAAGATTTGATCTTCGACATCGAGCTGGTAACGATCAACTAAACGAGGCCTGCTGGCTTAGCCTTAGCTTGTTTTGGGCAAATGCCAGTGCGACTGACCATAGAAAAACCGACGGGGGAGATCCTGTCGGTTTTTTTTGGACATCCTTTTTTATGCCGGCAGCATCCGGAAGATGATTTGTCATTTCAGCTGTCTCAAGCCTTCAGGAAGCGGATAGACCTTGATCAGATTTTTCTCAACGAATACAATGTTTTCCTGCCCGATTTGAAGGTACAGGATGTCTTTGGACGGGAGAGCGCCCAGGTCAAAAGTTTCCTGAGAATTCAGCGCGTACCTCTTCAGGTTCCCGCCCTCGATCCAAAAGAGACTTTCCTTATAAAAGCACATCCGTTGATTCACCTTCAAATCGACTTTTTTGAGAAAGTTTCCCTGATTGTCAAAGATGAAGATCCCACTTTCGGGGACGTTCATGAACGGCCTGTTTTTGAATTCCCGGATTTCACTCACCCGCAGATTTTCGGCGCCCAAGATCAGGTTGAGCGGCTGGGATTGAGTGATGGTATTTCGCAGGTAGTCGAGACTTTTGATCGACAGATCCGACTCATCCCACACCCAGATGACATTGTTGTTGCCCAGCGTTGAGGCTTTGGGAAGCGTGATTTCATTGAGCTGAAAACTGTTTTCTGCAATGGGATTCAGGAATCGATCCAAGACCCTGTATTCTTGCAGATCTGACGAAAAGCTGAAAATATTGACCGTCCAAGACGCTTCGAGTTGCTGAAGGCGACCTTGACGTGTCGGGGAAAAGACATTCACTTGCTTCCCTTTTTGGTCAAAAAGATAAATGTCTCCCGAGGTATTGCTTGCGTAAATCTGATCCTTGGTGTCCAGTGACAAAAGGTCCAGAGACTCCATCTGGATCTCCGCAATCGGACGTGAAAATTCCAGGATCTCCTGAGCAAAGAGCATCCTGGACCAGAATCCAAAAAGGAGAATCAGGGGAAGTTTCATCTGTTTATAATTCGTTTTTAGCGGTCAGATGTATATAATCTTCCCTCTGTGTGTCGTCAGCGACATGCTCGATTTCATGACTCGAAGGTCTGGAGCTTTGCTTCCGTACCGTCATATTCCAGATAGGTGAATTGAGTGACCCATTCTCCGAGATTGAAATAGGTGGAATTTTCAGAAACCTGAAGTTGGAGGGGGAGGTGTCGATGACCGAAGATATACAGGTCATGATGGGATTTGGGTTCGATCTCCTTGCAATACTGCCAAAGCCACTCATCTTCTCCCAAGAAACGGTTTTCGTCTTTCTCACTGTTGGAGATTCGACTATGGCCAGACCAAGCCTTGGCAATTTTGATCCCCAGATCTGGATGCACCCATCGAAACAGCCACTGGAAAAATGGGTTGGTGAAGACCAGCTTCAACAACTTATAAAATCGATCCCCCGGACCCAAGCCATCTCCGTGCCCCACCAAGATCTTTTGACCGGATACGCTTAGCTCGATGGGGTGGTGGTATACGGGGACGCCGAGCTCTTGGGTGAAGTAATCTTTCATCCACAGGTCGTGATTCCCTGTGAAAAAAAGGATTGGAATCCCCCGCTCCCTCAGTTGGGAGATTTTTGAGATGAAGGGAATAAAGCCCTTGGGAATTACCTGCCCGTATTCAAACCAAAAGTCGAATATATCGCCAACCAGAAAGATGGCAGCGGCGTCGTCTGCTACGGAGTCCAGCCAGCGGATGATCTTCCTTTCCCTGATCTTGCTTTCTGCTCCATTGGGCGCTCCCAGGTGAAAATCGGACGCGAAATAGAGTTTTTTGCCAAGTAGGGGGAAGTCAAAGGAGGGTGCCAGCATGTACGAAAGATAGGGTCGTGGGACAAAAATAAGAAAGCCCCGAAATATTCGGGGCTTTGGAATTTAGATTTGATTGTCTGGATTCGGCTCCGGAATCGGCTTACTCGTCAGTGGGTCAGACGACTCTTCGGGTACCTCTTCTTCACCGGCGATCAGCTCGGGTACTTTTGGCTCCTTCTTTTTATTGGTAAAAGCCTGATAGGTTGTCTCTTTGGCAAAAGGCCGCTTGCCGATCAGACTTTCGAGATCCGCTTGGAAGAGGATTTCCTTCTCGAGGAGTTCTTTGGCGAGTACCTCTAGATGCTCTCTGTGCTCGTTGAGCAAGTCAAGCGTTCGTTCATAGGCGTTCTGGATCAGACTGCTGACCTCTTGATCGATCATCTCGGCAGTTGCTTCGGAGTACGGCTTGGTCATCTTGTAGCCGTCACTTTTGCTGTCGTAGAAGGAGACATTGCCGATCTTTTCATTCATTCCATACACTGACACGATGGAATAGGCGAGTTTGGTGATTCTTTCCAGATCGCTAAGCGCTCCGGTGGAGATCTTGCCAAAGATGATCTGCTCCGCAGCACGTCCACCCAGTGTCATACACATCTCGTCCATCAGCTGCTCGGTCTGGTACAAGAACTGCTCCTTAGGCAGGTATTGGGCATAACCCAGAGCCGCGACGCCACGAGGGACGATACTGACTTTGACCAAGGGATCCGCATGCTCGAGGAACCAACCTGCTACGGCGTGTCCTGCTTCATGATAGGCAACGATCTTCTTTTCTTCCGGAGAAATGATCTTATTTTTCTTCTCAAGCCCGCCGATCACACGATCCACAGCGTCCTGAAAGTCCTGCATATCGACTGCCGTTTTGTTTCTGCGGGCGGCAATCAAAGCAGCTTCGTTACACACGTTGGCGATTTCGGCGCCTGCAAACCCAGGAGTTTGCGCTGCCAGTTTCTTCGGATCGATGTCATTTCCGATTTTGATCGGAGCGAGGTGGACTTTGAAGATCGCTTCGCGACCGACGATGTCCGGCTTATCGATGGAGATCTGACGGTCAAATCGCCCCGGTCTCAGCAAGGCGCTGTCCAATACGTCCGGTCTGTTGGTAGCGGCAAGTACGATAACGCCGGTGTCGGTACCGAAACCGTCCATTTCCACCAAAAGGGAGTTTAGCGTGTTTTCACGTTCGTCGTTGGATCCTGGCATTTGGCCTTTTCCGCGGGATCTACCGATCGCGTCAATCTCGTCAATGAAGATGATACAAGGTGCCTTTTCTTTGGCTTGCTTGAACAAGTCCCGAACTCTGGCCGCACCGACGCCAACGAACATTTCCACAAAGTCCGAACCGGACAGGGTGAAGAACGGGACGCCTGCCTCACCGGCAACGGCTTTGGCAAGTAAGGTTTTTCCAGTACCTGGAGGGCCTACCAGCAATGCACCTTTCGGGATTTTACCGCCGAGCTTGGTGAATTTGCCTGGATTCTTAAGGAATTCCACGATTTCTTGGATTTCTTCCTTTGCCTCGTCCAGACCCGCAACGTTGTCAAAAGTGATCTTCACTTTGTTCTCCGCGTCAAAAAGCTGGGCTTTGGATTTTCCTACGTTGAAGATCTGTCCTCCGGGACCCGATGGGCCGGCCATCCTCCGCATCATAAACCAGAAGAACACAAATAACAGAATCAGAAAGCCAAAACTTCCGAAATAGCTGCTCCAGTTTTCCTCATTGGTGACAGAGGCGCCGATTCGGTTTTCTTCAGGGGCTGCGGCCTCCAATGCTTGAAAGTCCTCTTGGAATTTATCCGGAGTGGTCACCTGCAAGGCGTAGTGTGGTCCGGTAGGGTTGAAAAAGGAGGAGTTGGTCTCCAGCTCGGTTTTGTATTTTGTGTTTTGTAAGGCGGCCGGTTTCAATGTTACGTCGACGCGGTTCATATTTCTTACGATCACCACTTTGGCTACATCGCCGGCGGTATACATGTCTTCGAAACGCTTCTGGGTGATGTCAATAACCGCTCCCCGCTGCTGGATCCAAGTCAGGCCGAGCAGCACCAGCACGGCTGCAATAATCAACCAAAGTTGGAAACCGGGCTTTTGAGGGGCCTTAGGGACAAAATTTTTACTCTTATTTTTTTCGCTCATCGCTTTTGTGGTAGTTCTGTAAACTTAAGGTAAAACGGCATAAACATTCGAAAGTTTATCCGTGATTAATTGATCAGGGTCGTCTTGGCATCGCCCCAAAGGTCTTCCAGACCGTAGTATTCGCGCTTGTCTTTGATGAAGATGTGTACCACCACGTCAAAATAGTCCATCAGGACCCATTCGCCATTGTTTTTTCCTTCCACCCGTCGAGCAGCGCGTTCGCCAGCTTTGTGAATCTCCGTCTCGATGGATTCTGAGATCGCTTCGAGTTGGGTGTCGGAGCTTCCCGAGCAGATCACAAAAAAATCCGTCATTGCATTTTTGATTTTTCTAAGATCCAATATCAGGATTTGAGAAGCTTTTTTTTCTTCCATTCCCCTGACGATTACTTTGCTCAGCGCCTCTGCTGTCATATTATTAATTTAATTTTACCCAGCCATTAGATTCTCAGATAGCCGGACAGAAAATTTATGTATAAAATTCTTGCCAATACGATTTTTTTGGGGAAAGAAGTCCTTTTTCTGCCAGAGTGTCACTCCACCAATGACAAGGCGCTCGAATTGCTCCGACGCGGTCAGGCTCGGGAAGGATCGATCATCATCTGTGATCACCAGACTCGGGGACGGGGACAGCGTGGAAATGCGTGGGAGGCGCAGCCGGGACAGAATCTGACTTTTTCCCTGGTGCTCAAGCCTGATTTTCTCGACGTATCCGAGCAGTTTTACCTTAATATGATGATCTCCAACAGTGTAGGGAAACTCCTGCAGGATTACCTGCCGGATCTTCAGGTGAAATGGCCCAACGATCTAGTCGTGCCCAAAAAAGGAAAAATCGGAGGGGTGTTGATTGAAAATATTCTCAGTGCCGGGAGATGGGAGTATGCTGTGGTGGGGATCGGTCTGAATATCAATCAGCGCCAGTTTGGTACGACAAAAGCGACCTCTCTGGCTATGATCACAGGTGGACAGTATGGCTTGGAAGAATTATTCAAATTGCTTGTCGCTCATATTGAGCAGGGTTTTATTTCGTTGAAAAAGGGGAAGATGGACGAGGTCAGGAAGGATTACCTGCGGCATTTGTTCCTCAAGGATCAATGGGCTGTTTTTAGAGAAAATGACATTGAATTTGAGGGGAAAATTTCCGGGATATCCAAAGAAGGCAAGCTTCAGATGAATCTCCCGGACGGTAGAGTTCGGACGTTTGGTCTGAAGGAAATATCCTTTCCTGATATTTGAGCAGGGTTTCAATTCCCGAATTTAAGCGGTAACTTTGCCTGCATTCGATGCTATTAATTCTTTAACTATCAATAATATGTCAGAAATTAAATCTGAACAATTCGTTCAGTACAAAGTAAAAGACATCGCCCTAGCCGAGTGGGGGAGAAAAGAAATCAGATTGGCTGAGGCCGAAATGCCAGGTTTGATGGCTCTTAGAACTGAGTTTGGACCTTCTCAGCCTTTGAAGGGAGCCAGAATTGCAGGATGTCTGCACATGACCATCCAAACTGCAGTATTGATTGAAACTTTGGTGGCTTTGGGAGCAGAGGTGACTTGGTCTTCCTGCAATATCTTCTCCACTCAGGATCACGCGGCAGCAGCTATCGCGGCAGCTGGTATTCAGGTGTATGCCTGGAAAGGTCTGAACGAAGAAGAGTTTGACTGGTGTATCGAGCAGACTCTTTTCTTCGGTGAGGAGAGACAGCCGTTGAATATGATTTTGGATGATGGTGGTGACCTGACCAACATGGTTTTGGACCGATATCCGGAATTTGTGGCCGGCATCAGAGGATTGTCTGAAGAGACGACGACCGGTGTACACAGATTGTACGAAAGAATGAAGAACGGCACGCTTCCAATGCCTGCTATCAACGTCAACGACTCCGTGACCAAGTCAAAATTTGACAACAAATACGGATGTAAAGAGTCTCTGGTAGATGCGATCCGTCGCGCTACTGACGTGATGATGGCCGGAAAAGTGGCCGTTGTGGCAGGTTATGGTGACGTAGGAAAGGGTTCGGCTGCTTCTCTAAGAGGTGCGGGCGCCCGCGTGATTGTGACTGAAATCGATCCTATCTGCGCCCTTCAGGCTGCGATGGACGGGTTTGCGGTGAAGAAAATGGTGGACGCGGTGAAAGAAGCCGATATCGTCGTGACTGCTACCGGCAACAAAGACATCATTACCGGCGAGCATTTCAAGTCCATGAAAGACAAAGCGATCGTGTGTAACATCGGCCACTTTGACAACGAGATCGACATGGCTTGGTTGAACAAAAACTACGGTCACACCAAAAACGTGATCAAACCTCAGGTAGATCTTTACGAATTGGATGGAAAAGAGGTCTTGATCTTGGCTGAAGGCCGCTTGGTAAACTTGGGCTGCGCTACCGGTCACCCGTCTTTTGTAATGTCCAACTCATTCACCAACCAGACCTTGGCTCAGTTGGAACTTTGGGCAAACTATGAGAGCTATCAGCCTGGAGTCTATGTTCTTCCCAAGCACTTGGATGAGAAAGTAGCTTCCCTTCACCTGGCCAAACTGGGCGTTGCTTTGGATACTTTATCTGCTGACCAAGCCCAGTACATCGGTGTGGAGGTTCAGGGGCCATTCAAGCCAGAGTACTACCGATATTAATTTTAGAGAAAGTTGCTTATTAGAGCCCCGGAGTATTCCGGGGCTTTTTTTTTCTGAAAGTCTGGTTAGCTTACCCCATAGTTGTTCCAGGACATCAGTTTTGGCTAAGTTTTTTCTTTAGAGAAAAGTTTTTTCTACGTGCTCTTAGGCAACAGCTGTGGGTGCTTAGCGTCTGATATCAGTTTTATGCTCGGGGTATAGTCCACCAAAAAAAAGACGACCTTTTCTAGTTGGACGCTAATGATTTAAGTTTTTGGAGCCTTTTTTCTAGGCGCTCCATTTCCGCTTTTCTTCGTTCATCAATGATCTCCTGCCTGAGTTGAGGTTCTTTATAAGGGGTATTGTCCCTGAGAATATGATAGGCGGCT
>NZ_AUBW01000017.1 GCF_000429445.1 Algoriphagus terrigena DSM 22685 | reverse complement strand
ACAATAGAAGAAATAAAACACCGGGCTCTCGCCCCAACTCCTCCTTTCTTCCAGTTGCTGAAGAAGGCAGGTCTCCTGATCGCCGCCGTCGGCACGGCAATGCTGACCGCACCGGGAGAAGTACCTGAAATCCTCTTGGCCTATGCTGGCCATGCAGTAACAGCAGGCACCATCCTGATTAGCATCTGCCAACTCACCGTCGATGAAAGCCGACTGGAGGAGAAGCTGCTGCAGGCAGTGAAGTAGTCTGATTTGAATCTACTAACCGGGCAAGGACTCCTTGCTCGGTTTTTGATTTAGAATTCCTCCCGGCTCTTTAGTAAAAATGTGTTCCTATTCTAATGATTGGATTGATTTGGCAAATCCGGATATTCTGATTCAGAATCCAGGTTTCTAATCTGATCTTGATTAAAATTGAAAGAGGAGGCAATCGCCTCCTCTTTTTTTGTTTTTTACAACCAGTCATTTTTTTCTACAGACGGGAAAATGCTAATTTGACCGTTCCTATCCTTACCCGAAATTACCCCATGAAGTATTCTATCACCACGATTGCCTTTGGTATTACTGTTCTTTTCACTGCCTGTAAAAAAGACACCGCGCTATACGCGCTGAGAGCTCCCGGTGAAACCGGAATTGACTTCAACAACGAGATAATCGAATCGGACTCCTTCAATATCCTGACGGACGAATACATCTTCAACGGCGGCGGAGTTGCTGTGGCAGACTTCGACCAAAATGGCCTCCCAGACTTGTTTTTCACAGGAAACCAGGTGTCCAACCGCCTTTATCTCAATGAGGGGAAATTCAAATTCAGAGACATCTCCCAAGGTGCCGGGATATCGGCGGCTGACAGATGGTGTACAGGAAGCGCAATTGTGGACGTCAACCTCGACGGATGGCCGGATATCTACGTCGCCACCGCGATGAAGAAAGGCCCGAACGAGCGGAATAACCTGCTTTTTGTAAATCAGGGAAAAGATGCCGCCGGCAATGTTTCCTTCAAAGAGATGGCTGCAGACTATGGTATTGCCGACGCTGGCAACAGTATGGGTGCTGCCTTCTTGGATTATGACTTGGATGGAGACTTGGACTTGTATGTCCTCAACAACGAACAACTGACAGTAAAACCAACCAATTTCCGGTCAAAAGTTGCAGATGGTACCGCAGTCAATAACGATAGTTTTTACAGAAACAACGGAGATGGCACCTTTACCAATGTCACTATCGAGGCTGGAATAGTCTTCGAGGGGTTTGGTCTTGGCTTGGTCGTGTCGGATATGAATAACGACGGCTGGCCGGATATCCATGTCAGCAATGACTACATCACCAATGATATCCTTTACATCAACAATCAAGACGGTACTTTTTCAAATAAAACCAAGGAGAACCTGAGGCATCAAAGCCAGTTTTCGATGGGGGCGGATATCGCGGATTTCAACAACGACGCACAACCCGACTTGATTACTATTGACATGTTGGGGGAGGGTAATTTTCGTAAGAAGACCACCATCGGGAAAAACGTCTACCAAACTTATCTGAACAACGAGACCTTCGGGTATGACTATCAATATGTCCGCAATATGCTCCATGTAAACAACGGCCCCGGGATTCCTTTTTCCGAGATTGGGCTGATGGCCGGCGTATATCAGACCGATTGGAGCTGGGCGCCGCTATTTGGGGACGTAGACAACGACGGCTTGCGCGATTTGTTGATCACCAATGGTTTTCCACGGGACATTACGGACAAGGATTTTGCCAACTACCGTGCTGATGTGGGAAACATCGCCTCGGTACGTCAACTTTTGGACTCCATTCCGATTGTGAAAATCCCCAATTACTCTTATCGCAATACCGGGAATCTCGGATTTGAGGACAGCGGCGCGACTTGGGGATTGAATGTCCCTTCGTTTTCCAACGGGGCCGCTTTGGTGGATCTGGATCTGGATGGAGACTTGGACTATGTCGTGAACAATATCAATGACCCCGCTTTTGTATTTGAGAACCTGCTGAACGAGGCAGCGAAAGCACCGAACTATCTTCGGGTGAAGTTGAAGGGGCCGGCTAAGAATCCACAGGGTTTGGGGACCAAAGTCTTGGTAAAACCAACCTCGGAGAGGCTGCTCTATGAGGAAATGCAGGTGGCGAGAGGTTATATGTCTTCGGTTGAAGATGTGCTCCATTTTGGATTGGATTCCCTGACATCCGTGGCCGAATTGATGGTCATGTGGCCGGATGGGAAGAAAACGGTAATGCAAGACGTCGCCTCAAACCAAGTATTGGTGGTCGACTATGCTTCTGCGGCTGTAGGCCAAGACTCGGTAGCCGTCGTCGATCTGGGCGGAGGACCAAGGCTGCTTTCTGAGGTGTCGGACGAATTGGGAATTACTTTTGTCCATCAGGAAGAAGATAAAATCGACTATAACATCCAACGAACGCTTCCGCATAAGTTGTCTCAGTTTGGGCCGGCTCTGGCCGTGGGAGATTTGGATGGAAACGGCCTGGAAGACTTGGTCATCGGATCTTCGTCCGGATTTTCGCCCCTTTGGTATGCGCAGCAGGAAGACGGCCGATTCGTTCAAAGGGAGCTGCTGCCCGGCTCCAATACGGCTTTTGAGGAAACAGGCGTTTTGCTGGTAGACCTGGAAAATGACGGAGATCTTGACCTGTATTTGGTCGGTGGGAGCTATGAGTTCTTGCCAGAAGCGGCGGAGCATCAGGACCGCATCTATCTCAACGACGGCAAAGGAAACTTTAGCCTGGATCAAAACTTTTCTTCCGTAAAAGCCAACGGAAGCGTAGTGCGCGGCGCGGACTTCGACGGAGACGGATTCATGGATCTTTTTGTCGGCGGCAGATCTCCGATCGGGAAATTTCCTCTTCCCGAAAAGAGCTTTCTCCTGAGAAATGAAAACGGACAAATGACGGACGTGACGGATCAGGTTGCGCCGGGCCTACGCGAAGTGGGAATGGTGACCGATGCAGTCTGGACCGATGTCAATGGCGATCGTAAGATAGACTTGATCGTGGTCGGCGAGTTGATGGCCATCACGGTTTTTATCAATCAGGGAGGCAAATTTGAGAAGCTTCAGGACACCGGATTAGAAAATCACCTCGGCTGGTGGAACTCCATTACCACGGCTGATTTTGACCAAGATGGCGATTCGGATTTTGTCGTCGGGAACTTGGGAGCAAACAACCCACACCAGCCGACGGCGCAGAGACCGGTAAAAATCTACGCAAAGGACTTTGACAACAATGGCAGCATGGATCCTGTCACTTTCGCGTACTACAGAGACAAGCAAGGAGGCGTGTTCAATTCCTTCCCGAGTCATTTTTGGGATGATCTAAACGGACAAAGCCCGATGTTTCGAAGGAAATTTGAACGCTACAAGTATTACGCGGTAAGCACTGAGGAGTCCTTTTTCACGGAGGACGAAAAAAATAATGTCCTCATACTCACCGGCAATTACGATCGCTCGGTATGGGTGGAGAACTTGGGCGCTGGCAAGTTCAAGGTCCATGAATTGCCGCTGATGAGTCAAATCGCGCCAACCAATGGGATCGTAGCTGATGATGTGAATGGGGATGGCTTTTTCGACATTCTTCTGGTGGGGAATGACTACGGAAATGAGATTTTCATCGGTAGACTTGATGCTTCTGTTGGCGCCCTTTTGTTGGGCGACGGCAAGGGGGATTTTAAATCTTCCAAGCCGACTGAAAGTGGTTTCGTGGTGCCGGGTGATGCCAAAGCATTGGTGAAGCTCAGCTCTAGCCAAGGCTCACCGATATATTTTGCTTCGCAAAACAGAGGCAAGCTTTTAGCCTTCAAGGCGGGAAACAAGGAGGCAAAAACACTTTCATTCGGTCAAGAAGCCATGGCTGTGATCTTGGAGCTGGAGAGTGGAAAGATGCAGCGATATGACCTTGGCTTTGGATCTGGCTTTGGCTCACAGTCCTCCAGGGAGATCACTTTTCCAGCCGGGGCAAAGTCGGCGGTGATGATCAATTACCAAGGTGAGATGGTTCCAGTCGAGATATTTACAAGGAACTGATCAGCGGTAGAGCTCGTCTGGCTTAGCGGCACAGATATCCTGGATCAGCTCGGAGACTTTGTCAGTCACATCTTCAAAATATAGCCTCCCTTTTTCAGGGGAGGCTTTTTTTGGATTGCCAATTCCCGTGTCTTCACTGACTTGAGACCACTTTCGCTCCATCCACGCCCAACGCTCGCGGATACCGCGGATCGTCGATTTCTTTTCGGAGCCGTCTCCGGCTTCGTCCAGCGGCAAGACCAACTCCGGATGCAGGAATTGAATCAGAGAAGTTTCCATTTCGTCCGCATGGTCTCCGGCTTCGTCAAAGTACTTGCTTTTGTCCAGGGCTTGAAACCAGTTACAGGTGAAGAGCATCATTTCAGGATACTTCAATCCCAGTTCACGCAGCATTGGCTGGAAGTTGTTGCCGCCGTGGCTGTTGAGGATCAACAATTTCTTCAAACCCTGCCGATTTAAGACTTCAATAATGTCCCCTAGGATGATCAGCTGGGTGCTTGGATTTAGATTGATATCCAGATAGATATCGCTCTGCCCCGTGTTGACTCCAAAAGGAATGCAGGGCAACACCACAACTTTCGATCCTTTTTCCCAAGCTTTTCTGGCGCCTTCCGCAGCAATCCCATCCGCCTCAAATACGTCAGTGCCATAGGGCATGTGGTAGTTGTGCGCTTCCGTCGCTCCCCATGGCAGAATGGCCAAGTCGTATCGGAAGGTTTTCAGGTCTTTCCAGTTTGCTTCTTTAAGAATATAGGGTCTCATGGATTTGTTTGTTGGATTTAGGAAGAAGTAAGCGATTTTTAGGGCCAAATTCATAATTTGAAAGCCATTTCTAAAATACGTTTCATGTCTCAAAGAAGAAAGTTTATCAAGCAATCCCTGGTGGGATCAGCCATTTTTTTACCGGGTGTCGCATCTGCCTACACTTCCTCAGCTGCGCAAAGATCAGTTGCGGGTGAGAAGCCGGTGATTTTATCCACGTGGAATCATGGAGTTCCCGCCAACGCGGATGCTTGGGCAAAACTCAACGAGACAGGCAATATCTTGGACGCGGTAGAGGCTGGCGTGAGAAACACAGAGCTTGACCTGACGAACCTTTCCGTAGGACTTCAAGGACTGCCTGATCGGGAGGGAATCACTACGTTGGACGCTTCTATTATGACTGGAGACGGCGCTTGCGGTTCGGTGGCTTTTGTCCGTCAGATCAAACATCCGATTAGCTTGGCGAGGGCGGTGATGGAGAAAACACCGCACGTGATGATCGTCGGCGAGGGCGCCAGACAATTTGCGATTGAGCAGGGTTTTCCCTTGGAGAAAGAAGTACTCAGCCCAAATGCCCAGAAGGAATACGATAAGTGGAAAGAGAAAAGCGAATACAAACCCATCATCAATATTGAAAATCACGATACCATCGGGATGATCGGGATCGACGCCAATGGGAAGTTGGCGGGGAGCTGTACCACCAGCGGCTTGGCCTACAAGATGCACGGCCGGGTCGGTGATAGTCCGATCATCGGAGCGGGATTGTATGTGGACGATGAAGTCGGAGCGGCAACCGCCACAGGACTGGGAGAAACAATAATTCGGATTTGCGGCAGCTTTTTGATCGTGGAATTGATGCGTCAGGGGAGGACTCCGCAGGAAGCCTGCGAGGAAGCGGTCAGGAGGCTGGTCACCAAAAGCAAAAACATCAAAGATATTCAGGCTGGTTTTCTCGCTATCAACAAGTATGGCGAAACCGGAGCTTATGCCGTTCACCCCGGGTTCAATTTTGCGAAAGCAACGGCTTCAGGAAATTTGTTGATCGACTCAAACAGCCATTTTAAGCCATGAGCAAAGTTTTGTTGGAAGCTCCCGTTTTCAATTTGCAGGGAGCCCTTGAAGCAGCTCAGTTTGGAATTGATCGGCTAGAATTGTGTGCGAATTTTCCCGAAGGGGGAGAGACTCCCAGCGCCGGTATGCTTCGCTTTCTAAAAAGCGAAGTCGATATACCCGTTTTTGTGATGATTCGTCCACGGGGTGGAGATTTTGTTTTTTCCCAAAAAGAACTGATCGTGATGAAGCAGGATATTCAGCTGCTGGGCGAGCTCGGCGCGGATGGCTTTGTGTTCGGGATTTTGGATGAACATGGAAAAGTAAACCAGTCAGCTTGCGAGCTTTTGCTTCGGGCTGCGGGAAGTAAGCCTTGCACGTTTCACCGCGCCTTTGATGCATCGGCGGACTTGGATGATTCTTTAGAAAAAATCATTCGCCTCGGATTTGCAAGGATCTTGACTTCCGGCGGGAAAAATTCGCTTACCGAAGGGCTGCCGGTGATCCAGGATTTGCTCCAAAAAGCCAAAGACCGGATCATCATCATGCCAGGCGGCGGGACGAAAGCGGAGCATGTACCCATCCTGAAGCAGAGCGGTCTGCTGAAAGAAGTCCATGCATCCTGCAAGCTGGCCAAGCCTTCGCCCAATCAATATATCAATGCCGGACTTTCATTTTCAGGAATGCCGCTTGATTTTTCAAGCAGGTTCGGAGTTGATCCTGCCGTAGTTAATGAATTTAAAGCTGTTTTGTGAGATTGGGATGCGGAAGTATTTAGTAGGTTCTCTAGTTTTTGGCTTGTGGAGTTGTGGGCAAATTTCTGAGCGAAAGCAGCCACCTCCCAGCTTGTACCAATTATCTCAGTCAGACCTCGATCTCTCAGGCGAGCAGCTTGCCAATGGATATTGCGCGGCCTGTCACCTCAAGCCGGAGCCCGACGCCCTGGACAGATATACTTGGGAGACCTCAGTGCTTCCCGATATGCGCAAGCGAATGGGGCTTTATTTGGAGGAGGATTTTGGTCAACCACTGCCGGAAGACAAAGGTGTGCCCGATGGAATCTATTCCAAGACAGAATTGATCTCACGGGAAAACTGGGCCAAGCTTCTTGCCTACTATCTCGAAAATGCCCCTGAGCAACCGCTTCCCCAAGCTGATAAGCAAACTCCAAAACAAGGAATCCCGGGGTTTGAACTGGAGGTTCCCGAATTTCCTATGGTGAGAGCTGACCTGACCACGATGCTCAAGGTCCATCCACCGACGGGAGATCTTTGGCTGGGCCATCGCTTTCGCGCACTTTATATCTTGGATTCCAAAAATGGCTTTAAGCAATTGGACTCCATACCGACGCCGGTGGCGCCTGTGGAGCTAAAGTGGGGTGAAGACGATTCCTTCAAACTCCTGTCGATGGGGTTGATGGATCCGGCCAATGATTCGCTCGGAGTGATTCAAAGCTATTCGAAAACGGGTGAAACCTGGAGTACCATTCCCATCCAGGAAAAACTATCCCGCCCTGTTCACGTCGAATTTGCCGACTGGAACGGAGATGGGAAGGAAGAACATTTGATCAGTGATTTTGGAAATCATGTGGGGAGATTGAGTCTTTACCTGTCCGATTCTGCCGGTTTTAAGGAGAAGATTCTGAAGAAAGATCCCGGAGCTAGACGTTCGATCGCGGTGGATTTTGATCAGGACGGGGATATGGACATCCTAGCATTGATGACTCAGGCGAGAGAAGCGATCTTGCTCTTCGAAAATCAGGGTAAGGGACAATTCCGGGAACGAACGCTGCTTGCATTTCAGCCCGCTTTTGGATCCAGTGACTTCAGGTACGAGGATATGACGGGTGACGGAATTCCTGATTTGATCTTGGTCAATGGCGACAACGCCGATCTTTCGCAGGTTCTGAAAAACTTTCATGGAGTTCGAATCTTTGAAAACGACGGATCAGGGGGATTTGAGGAAAGCTGGTTTTATCCCATGCATGGCGCGAGCGGACTGGAAGCCGGCGATTTTGATCAAGATGGAAAGACCGATCTAGTAGCGATCTCGTTTTTCCCCGACAAAAATCAGGCTCCCAAACAAAATCTCATCTACTTCCGGCAAGCTTCCAAAGGTGATTTTGAGCCGTTTGTCTTAGCAAAGTCTCCCGATTTTCATTGGCTCATGATCTCGAAAGGAGATCTGGATCTGGATGGGGATGACGATATCCTCGTTGGAACTTTCGCCTTTGACCAGCTCTATGCGGCGCCCACACAGACCTGGAGTCCATTTATTGTGCTGAGGAATAAATTGAGATAATTTGGTGTACCTGCTCTTCACCGAAATAAAAATATAGGAGTAATTTAATTTCCGTTCTAAAATTTCTCTTTTCCTTAGAAATCAGTATCTTATTCATATTGTTTAACTGATGAGCTATGGTAAAAAGTTTTCAAGGGGTCAGGGTGATGGAGCCAAAGGCCCCGATCCAGCAGATTTTGGTCAAAGACCACATGAGTACCAGTCTGGTCACTTTCAGGCCCGAGGACTCGATCGATCAAGTGTTGGAGATTCTCAACAAGCGGAAGATTTCGGGAGGACCGGTGCTCGACGAGGCTGGCGGTCTGGTGGGAATCATCTCCGAGACTGATTGTCTGGCGGAGATTATAAAGGGAAAATATACGAATACCGTGAGGTTTCCTGCCAAAGTCAGCGAGTATATGAGTACTGACGTGATCACCATTTCGCCGGACATGTCGCTTTTTGATGCTGCTCAAAAGTTTCTTGAACACAAGATCCGACGTTTTCCGGTACTAAAAGACGGACAGCTGGTTGGACAGATCAGCCTCAGTGACCTGATCCGAGCTTTCCCCAAACTCAAGCATACAACGTGGTAAAAACAAGAAGAGCTCGGAATTTTCCGAGCTCTTCTTGCATATGTTCTGACTTTTTAGGCGCGATTACTTGGATTTTTCTATCGCTTGTTCGACATCTTTGATGATATCGTCGACATGCTCCAGCCCCACAGACAATCTCACCAAGCCATCAGAAATACCGACTTGCGCCCGCTCTTCCGGCGACAGTTTACTGTGGGTAGTTGACGCGGGGTGCGTGATGATGCTTCGGGTATCTCCCAGATTTGGTGTGATGGAGACCATCCGAAGCTGATCGATAAACCGTTGGGCTCTGGCTCCCCCGCCTTTCAAAGTCAAGGTAATGATGCCTCCGCCGGCTTTCATCTGCTTCAGGGCGAGGTCGTGCTGCGGATGCGACTTGAGATACGGGTATCGCACCGTTTCGATCTCGGAATTGCCCTCGAAATAGCCCGCGACTTTTAGTGCGTTGTCGCAGTGACGATCCATCCTGACGGCCAAAGTTTCCAGACTTTTTGTCAAAATCCAGGCGTTAAAAGGCGAAAGCGATGGGCCGGTATGACGCGTGAAAAACTGTACTTCTTTGATCAGTTCTTTCGTTCCAAGGATCAGACCTCCGATGACGCGACCCTGGCCATCGATATATTTTGTGGCGCTATGAGTCACCAGATGCGCTCCCCATTTTGCAGGCTGCTGCAAATAGGAGGTCGCAAAACAATTGTCCACCACCAGGATGAGGTTATGAGCTTTGGCAAAATTTCCAGCCCATTCCAGATCGATGATCTCCAGTCCGGGATTGGAAGGAGTTTCGATGAACAGCATTTTGGTATTGGGTTGTACCAATTGTTCCCAGTTTAGATAGTCCGAGATATCGCCGTAGGTGGATGTGATCCCCCATTTTGGAAATACCCGGGTCAAGAGCTGATGCGTGGATCCAAACAGCGATCGGGCTGCCAATATATGGTCTCCCTGCTGAAGCAGAGAGGCGATGCTTCCAAACATGGCGGCCATCCCCGAGGCAGTCGCGATGCCGTCCTCTGTGCCTTCGGCTGCGCAGACTTTTTCGATCAGGTCTGAGGAGTTGGGATTGGCGTACCGGGAGTAGATGTTTCCGGGGATTTCGTCTGCAAACATGGCTCTGGCCTGCTCAGCTGACTCGAAAGTAAAGCTGGAGGTGAGGTAGATGGGAGAGGAATGTTCCCGCTGGTCGGAGCGGGTTTGGATTCGTATCGAATCAGTTTCGTTATGGGACATCTTCTGGTAGGTTTGAATAACTAGATGGTCCAGGATTGAAAAAGAATTTTCCCAGAGGCAGTATTCGAACCAGAATTGAGGCAGTAGTATTTACGCCAATTTATAGTTCCCGCTGAGGGTAGGATTTGGCACCTTTCTCCGTGGCAGGGATGGTTGCCAGAGGGTCATCGAGCCTATTCTCTCGCCTCTTCTTTATAAATCAGTCTCCTGAAGTGCTGCAAATAAAAAGGGAGATTTGCGCATTTCCAAATATCCCTTCAAATCAGTCGTTGAATTGTGTCATCGTCTGGGCAATGCCGATGGTGCAAAAGCTAAGAATCATCTCAATTGCCTTGTCCATGATCATCGGTAACTCATCAAACTCCCGCTGGGTGAATCTCCCCAATACGAAGTCGACCTGTCTTCCTTTTGGGAAATCGTCTCCGATTCCCATCCGAAGTCTGGAGTAGTCCTGCCCTCCTGTGAGGTCTTCGATGTTTTTCAGCCCGTTATGTCCGGCCGCACTGCCCTTTACACGCATCCGGAGCTTGGCAAATGGAATGGCGACATCATCCACCAGCACCAGGATGTTTTCTTTTGAGATTCCCAGTTCCTTCATCCAGTAGTTGACCGCTTTTCCACTGAGATTCATGTAGGTGGTCGGTTTGATGAGGTGGAGGGTTCGGCCTTTGTATTTCACCTCGGTCTTGAAAGCAAGGCGGTCGCTTTTCCAGCTGGCACCTTCCTTGTCGGCAAGTCGGTCAATGGTCAGAAAGCCTATATTATGTCTTGTGAGTTCGTATTCCGGGCCGATATTGCCCAATCCCACGATTAGGTATTTCATATGATTAGATTTTTTCCAGTGGCCAAATGGCCCGTCCTAAACTTGATTCGGCGAATGCCCTAACAATCATTTCCGCGTGTGATTCCGCAGTTACAGGATCATGGGCATTTCATGAGCGCAAGATTTCAGAGCTTCGAAAATAAAAAAATCCTGCCCGGTTAGGAGCAGGATTTGTAAAATCAGTAAGATTTGGATTACTCTCCCTTCTTGCCTCTAAGTGCTCTTGGAATACCAACAGTCACAACAGAAACGTTTGGAGATGTAAGGATTTCGAAGCCTTCGACGTTCAATTCGCCGACTTTGAAAGATTTACCCAGATCCAAGGTAGAAATGTCAACAGAGACAAAGTCAGGAAGATTTCCTGCCAGACCTTTTACTTTCAATTTTCTGGTTTTGAATTCCAGCTTACCACCTTTTGCGATACCAGGTGAGCTACCTTCGATCTTCACAGGGATTTCGAATTTGATCGCTTTGTCTTCAGTGTAAGCCATGAAATCTGCGTGAAGCAAGGTCTCACTTACCGGGTGGTATTGAGATTCCTTCAATACAGCTTTAATGATCGTGCCTTCAATGTTCAGCTCAACCAAGTGAACTTCAGGAGTGTATATCAAATCACGGAAAAGGATTGCCGGAGAGTAGAAGTGAACTTGCTCAGGGATACCAGGTCCGTAAACCACGCAGGGAACATTGCCTGAATCTCTGATTTCGTTCAAAGCAGCACTGTCGAGATTTGCTCTTTTAAACCCTATAATCTCTAGTGTTTTCATAAGTATTTGTATTTTAAATTGGTTTCTTTAGATAAAGAGAGAACTGATCGATGTATTGCCAGTCACCGCATGGATTGCTTTCGCAAACAGATCAGCCACTGTCAGTACTCTGATTTTTGAAGAGTGTTGTTTGGGAGTAATGGTGTCTGTGATGACCAATTCTTCCAAAACTGAGTTTTCAATGTTTTCGTAAGCTTTTCCCGAAAGTACCCCGTGTGTGACGATGGCTCTGACCGAAGTGGCTCCTTTTTCGCGGATGATCTGAGCGGCTTTGCAAAGTGTCCCTGCGGTATCCACCAAATCATCGACTAGAATTACATCTTTTCCCTCTACATCTCCGATCACCTGCATCGATGCGATCTCGTTGGCTCTTTTTCTGTGCTTGTCACAGACGACCATTTCTACTTCAAAGTGCTTGGCAAACGATCTGGCTCTTGCCACACCTCCAACATCGGGGGCGGCGAAAATCATGTCCGGAAGCCTCAGCGTGCTCAAATAGGGTGCAAAGATAGCAGATCCATTCAAGTGATCCAAAGGGATATCGAAAAAACCCTGAATCTGTCCGGCATGCAAGTCGCAAGCCATGATCCGATCCGCCCCGGCCGAGGTCAGCATGTTGGCTATCAACTTGGCTGCGATAGAAACTCTAGGACGGTCTTTCCGATCCTGGCGTGCATAGCCAAAGTAGGGGATGACAGCGCAAACCTTGTAAGCACTGGCACGCTTAGCTGCATCTATCATCAGGCAAAGCTCCAAGATATTGTCGCTCGGAGGGTTGGTGCTCTGGATGATGAATACGGTACAACCGCGGATTGACTCGTCGAAGCTCGGTGACATTTCTCCGTCACTGAATTTGGACATGGTCAGATCACCTAGTTTTTTGCCGTAATTTTTGGCAATTTTTTCTGCCAGATGGAGACTGTTGGTGCCTGCGAATATTTTGACCTCAGACATGGGGAGTGTTTTGGGAGATTTGGATGGGAAAGGAACCTAGAGCAAAAGTAAGGATTTTTGACAGATGGGCTAGAGATGCGGCTTTTGATGCAAATAATAGTCAGTAATATTTTGAAAAAGAATGTAATGAAGGTGTGGTCAATACCGGGGCTTTTCATGGGATATGACCGATCCTGTAATTTTTTGAAAGCTGGGAGCTTTTTTGACCCATTAGTCGGGATATGGGGTATTTTTACCAATACCAAGTATTAACCCCTACCTTATGAAACGAGTTTTAACACTAATTTTCCTGTTTGGGATCTTGCCGCTTTTGGCATTTTCCCAGACCATCCCTACTCCCAAATCCCATTTTGGATTTGACATCGGCGACCCGTACATGCTCGCCAATTTCTCCCAGACCGAGGCCTATTTCAAAAAAGTCGATGCTGCCTCGGATCGGGTGATGTACACAAGTATCGGTCAGACCGAGTTTGGTAAGGAGCAGCCGATGCTGGTCATTACTGCTCCCGAGAACTTTGCGCAGCTGGAGAGATACAAGGAAATCTCCCAGAAACTCGGCCGAGCGGAAATCACTCAAGAGGAAGCCAGAGCATTATCCAAGGAAGGGAAACCTGTGGTTTGGATTGACGGGGGACTTCATGCCAGTGAAGTGGTCGGTGCCCAGCAGCTGATCGAGACGCTCTACACCCTTGCCTCCAGAGATGACGAAGAGACGCTGAAGATCCTCGATGAGGTGATCCTACTTCTTGTTCATGTCAACCCTGACGGGATGGAGATCATGTCCGACTGGTACATGATGAATGAGGATCAGACAAAGCGAAACAAGAATATCCCCGTCCTGTATCAAAAGTATGTGGGGCACGACAACAATCGCGACTTCTACATGAACAACATGAAGGAGTCCACCAACATCTCTCTCCAGCAGTACGTCGAGTGGCTGCCCCAGATAGTCTACAACCACCACCAAAGCGGACCGTCTGGGACCGTAGTTGCTGGGCCTCCTTATAGAGATCCGTTTAACCACGTCTTTGATCCACTGATCATCACCAGCTTGGATGCGGTGGGCGCGGCGATGATCAACAGACTTCATGTCGAGGACAAGCCAGGCTACACGAGACTCGATGGCTCCGTATTCTCCACTTGGTGGAACGGAGGCCTAAGGACGACTCCTTACTATCACAACATGATCGGGATCTTGACCGAGATTGTGGGTGATCCATCGCCTTTTTCAATCCCGCTGGTGCCAGATCGCTTGATTCCAAACAACGGCACACCCTATCCAGTGACTCCCGGTCCGTGGCTATTTAGAACGTCCATCGACTATTCTGTTTCGCTGAATTACGCTATCCTTAACCATGCCGTAAGACATGGGGATGAGTTGCTGTACAACTTCTATCTGATGGGCAAAAGCTCCATAGAAAAAGGAAATAAAGACACCTGGACGAAGTATCCGAAGTACGCCCAAGCTGTCCAGGATGAGTTTGATGCTTCGCAGAAAAAAAAGGATTCTGATGACCCTGAGATGGCGAGCTTTGGCTTCAGAGCAGGACTGCCGCTACAGTTTTATGATTCAGTATATAAAGATCCGGCTAGAAGAGATCCGCGAGGGTACATTCTTTCTGCCGATCAGGCGGATTTTTCTACTGCTATCAAGTTTCTAAACGCATTGATCAAGTCCGGTGTCTTGGTCGAAAAAACGACGGCATCGTTTACTGTTAACGGGAAAACGTATCCTAAAGGATCGTATGTGGTGAAGACAGCACAGGCGTTCCGACCGCATGTGCTGGATATGTTTGAGCCACAGGATCACCCAAATGACTTCATGTATCCAGGTGGCCCTCCCGTGAGGCCTTATGATGCGGCAGGTTGGACGCTCGCATTCCAGATGGGTGTTGAGTTTGACCGGGTGATGGAGGGATTAGACGGGCCATTTGAGCGCGTTGCGTACGGGCAGATCTTGTCCCCCGATCCGACAACTCTTCCTGCCGGATCGGGCTACCTGCTGGACGCCAGAGTCAATGACTCATTTTTGGCAGTCAATGACCTGCTGAAAGCAAAAGTGAAAGTCTATAGAACTGTCGCTGCCGCCAACGGATCCCCGGCGGGTTCCTTCTACGTGCCGTCTGCCGGCAAGAAAGCTTTGGCAGAAGCAGCCGGAAAGTATGGAGTGAAGGTTTCTTCCGTGTCGGGAACACCCTCCGGCGCCAAAGAGATCAAACCGTCCCGAGTTGCCCTGTATGACTACTATGGCGGATCGATGCCATCAGGATGGGTGAGATGGATGATGGAGCAGTTTCATTTCGAGTACAGTTTGATTTTCCCACAGGAGATCGATGGCGGGGACCTGAATGAAAAATACGACGTGATCTTGTTCATCGGACCTGGAATCCCCGGAGGTGGGGGATATGGCGGAGGCTCTTCTGCGAAAAATGAAGATATCCCGGCCGAATACCACCACATGACAGGAAGGATGTCTGTCGATAAATCGATTCCTCAGCTGAAATCATTCCTTGAAAATGGAGGCGAAATTGTCGCTGTCGGTCCCGCCACTGCGCTCGCTTACCAGTTGAAGCTCCCCGTTTCCAATGCGTTGGTCGAGATCGTGGACGGCAAGGAGAAATCATTGACTGGGGATAAATACTACATCCCGGGCAGTATCTTAGAGATGCACGTGGACACGACTTCTCCTGCTAACTATGGCATGGGGGAGACTGCAAATGTCTTGTTTAACAACAGCCCTGTTTTCAAACTGGCGCCGGAAGCGGGCTTGAATGGGATCAAGCCTTTGGCTTGGTTTGGAACTGAGCCACCTTTGAAAAGCGGCTGGGCTTGGGGTCAGCAGTATTTAAAAAATGGCGTGACGGCGTTTGAAGCGCAGGTGGGTAAGGGCAAGTTTTACGCTTATGGCCCGGAGATCACTTTCAGAGGTCAATCACACGGCACATTCAAGATGCTTTTCAACAGTCTTTACAAATAAGAAATTGAATTCGGATAATCCTGAAAACCGCTCCACAAGGGCGGTTTTCTTATTTTTATGTAGGTAGAAAAATCGGATAACTTTCGCGTAGTCCCGCAGGATATCGCCAAAATGAAACTTGAGCGGGGAATTGGAGTTTAAAACAGTTGAAAACAGCCAATGGATAACTACCAACAAATTGTAAATGCGGAGCTGCTGGTTTGGCTCCTCAAATTGAAAAAGCCTCCGGGGATTTTTGGGCGGATGACGCATGGCGTTCAGGGTAAGATCAACTCGATCATTCCCGAGAAAGTACACAAAGCCATCACCGTAGCCATTGAGAACATGGTAAAAGCGGTACTGACCGGCTCTGGGTGGATCGTGCCCAAAGTGAAGGAGCCGATCACGCTGAAAGACAGAGAAGATAAGGTCCGGAAGCGGATCAAGTGGTATCGAAATACCGCGTCTGCCGAAGGAGCCGTGACAGGGGCGGGCGGAATTTTGTTGGGTTTGGCGGATTTCCCGGCTTTTCTTACAATCAAGATGAAGATGCTATTTGATATCGCAGCGCTCTATGGCGTCGATACGAAGGACTATCAGGAGCGCTTATTTCTGGTGTATGTCTTCCAGCTGAGCTTTTCCAGCCAGACTCGACGGAATGACCTGGTTGGACTGATCGAAAACTGGGATTCCTTCAAAAATGACCTTCCAAAGGACTTCGATCAGTTTGATTGGAAGACTTTTCAGCTCGATTACAGGGATTACATCGACTTGGCGAAGCTGTTGCAGCTCGTGCCTATCATCGGCGCTCCGGTCGGTGCGGTGGCCAACTACAAGCTGACCGAACATCTGGGTGAGTTTGCGATGAACTCCTATCGATTGAGATTGATGAAAAAAGCACTCCCTCCCGTCGGAAAATAAAAAAGGGGAGCCGTTTGACTCCCCTTTTGGATGCGAGATTCAGTTTACTTTTTGATCAGATCAAACACATAATCTCCTGCCACGGCCAATTGCCCGTTGATCCTCGCTCCCGGAGCGGGAATCGAAAACATCAGCTTCAGATTACTTCCAGACTGTGTAAAGGAAATCTCCCGTCCGGCTGCTGGCTTGGTGCCGGTCAGGGTGATTTTATCAAAGTTAGATCCTGAAAATGACCAGCTTCCATTGGCATCGAAGAGCTCATTGCTATTTGCAGAAGTATAGGTTTTGGAGGGAACCGAAGTGAGAACCAGGTCAAAAGTCGAGTAAAGATTGGTTACATCGAGGTCTCCTTTGGTTACTTTTCCTCCTCCGGAAACCGTCCAAGCCTGAGTGGCGCTTCCGGTCAGAGCCTCAGTTGCGACTTGCTCGGGTGATTTCGGTGGTGTGGGGGCTGGATCGTCGCCACATGCTTGAAGTCCCACTACGACTATGGCCAATACAGTTGCTTTCCACAGATTCAATTTCATAAAAATTCAATTAGAACACTGTAAAATTAAAGTAATAGCTGAATGATCAAAGTGTATTTTTTTACTTGAAATCCTCCAAGGCAAGTCTTTGCTCACAAAACTCGTATTCTCGGGGTTCGTTGGAGCAGACGACTAGGGTTCTGTTGTTTTGGTGATTTTTGATCAGGTCAGCGTACCAGGCGATTCCTTTTTTGTCCAGATTGGAGGTGGGTTCATCCAGCAAAATCAGCGGAACATCGGAAAAAAGCGCTAATCCCAATTTTAACCTTTGTTTCATTCCCGAAGAAAACTGTGAAACAGGCTTCGTGATATGTTGGTCGAGGTAGAGCAGTTCGATCAGTTCCCGGGGTTGTATCTGATTGATCGGGCGTTTGAACTTGAAGTGAAAGTCGATGAGTTCGAGAAGGCTGAATTCTTCGGGAAGCTCCAGATAAGGAGCCGAGATAGACAGGGATTTATACCGGTCAGATTCGGGGATTTCCTTATCGTCTACTTCGAAGATAATTCTGCCGGATGTAATGGGAACGGCCCCGGAAAGACACTTTAGCAAAGTGGACTTTCCGGAGCCGTTGCCTCCAGTGATCGCCAGTGAATCTCCCTGCGAGAGTTGGAGGTTGAGATTTTTAAAAATCCATTCGTACTGAAAGCGTTTGGACGCTTTTTCCAACTGGACTTTCAGCATATCAGTTGATGTAGCCTTTCATCACACCACGTTCGGACGAACGGATGAAATTGAGGATTTCGTCGCGCTCTTTGGTAGCGGGGAGGTTGATTTCGATTTCTTCCAAGGCACGGCTGTTGTTCAAGCTGTTGAGGAAGAGGTATCGATAAACTTCCTGAATATGGGAAATCGTTTCGCTGGAAAATCCTCGTCTTCTCAATCCCAGCGAGTTTACACCTGCGTAAGAAAGGGGCTCGCGGGCCGCTTTGGTAAATGGCGGAACGTCCTTTCTCACCAAAGATCCTCCGGAAACCATCGCATGCATTCCGACCTTGACAAACTGGTGAACAGCACTTGATCCGCCGATGATTGCCCAATCGTCAATCGATACGTGGCCGGCAATCTGGACAGAGTTAGCGATGATGACATTACTTCCGATCACACAGTCGTGCGCTACGTGGACATACGCCATCAGGAGGCAATTGCTGCCGATGGCGGTGGTCTGTTTGTCGACCGTTCCCCGGCTGATCGTGACGCATTCTCGTATCGTGGTATTGTCACCGATAGTTACGGTGGAGTCTTCGCCTTGGAACTTCAGATCCTGCGGCACGCCCGCTATGACTGCGCCGGGAAAAATCCTGCAGTTTTTGCCGATACGGGCGCCGGGGTAGATGGTGACATTCGATCCTATCCAGGTATTGTCACCAATGGTCACGTCTCCGTGGATCATGGTGAACGGATCTACCTGAACGTTGCTCCCAAGCTGGGTCTTAGGGTCGACATGGGACATGGGGCTGATCATGATTCTTTTCGGGTTATGCTGGCGGTCATTACAGCTTCACAGACAAGGGTGTTTCCGACGTATGCCTCTCCTCTCATTTTTGCGATGCCTCTACGGATAGGCGCCAAAAGTTCACACTTGAAAACCAGCGTGTCACCAGGCAAAACCATCTTTCTGAATTTACAGTTCTCGATTCCAAGGAAATAAGTCCAGTAGTTTTCGGGATCTTCTACTGTACTCAACACCAAGATGCCGCCGGTCTGAGCCATCGCTTCCACTTGCAGTACTCCTGGCATCACTGGGTTTCCGGGAAAGTGTCCCATGAAAAAAGGCTCGTTCATGGTTACGTTTTTCACGCCAGCCACAACAGTTTCGTCTAAGTAGATGATTTTGTCGATCAGTTGGAAAGGATATCTGTGCGGCAAAATGTTGCTGATCTGGTTGATATCCATCACCGGAGGAAGCTTGGGATCATAGTGCGGAATGTGTGACGCACCGGCTTTCTCCATAGCTCTTTTCAGTTTTTTGGCAAAAGCGACGTTTGCTGCGTGCCCCGGACGGGCAGCAAGGATCTGAGCTTTCAAGGGTCTGCCTACCAAAGCCAGATCTCCTACGACGTCCAACAGTTTGTGACGCGCAGGTTCATTTCGATAGCGTAGGTCGACATTGTTCAGGATGCCTTCTTTCTTGACTTCGACGCGTTGCTTATTGAACATTTTAGCCAAGTGCGCTAGTTCTTTTTCCTCTACTACACGATCAACCACTACAATGGCATTGTTCAGATCGCCGCCTTTGATCAGGTTGGAGTTGTAGAGCATCTCCAGTTCATGCAGGAAGCAAAAGGTTCTGCAGGATGCGATCTCAGTTCTGAACTGACTGATATCTGTGATAGAGGCGTGTTGGCTTCCAAGTACCGGAGAATTGTAATCGACCATCACTGTCACCCGATAGTTGTCGGTTGGCAAGGCGACCATCTCCACCTCTCTTGCGGAGTCCTTGTACTGGATGCTTTCCTGAACTTCAAAAAATCTCCGAAGTGCATTTTGTTCTTCGAATCCGGCGTCTTCCAACACCTCTATAAACTGCACAGAAGATCCATCCATGATTGGAGGTTCAGGTCCGTCCAATTGAATCAATACGTTATCAATCTCAAGCCCCACCAATGCTGCCAAGACATGCTCCACCGTGTATACTCTGGCTCCGTTTTGTTCCAAAGTAGTGCCACGTGAGACGTCTACCACCAAATCACAATCGGCATCTATCGTCGGTCGACCTTCGAGATCGATTCGCTGGAACTTGTAGCCGTGGTTGGGCGGTGCAGGCAGAAAAGTCATGTTGGAAACGACTCCGGTGTGTAAGCCTACTCCGGAAAGTTCCACCTGTTTCTTGATGGTATGCTGTTTTACTTTCATATGATTATAATTTGCCCTTCAGAGGCCATATAGCCAATCCCGAACTTGATTTGGAAGAATCTCGCATGGTTGACAATCATCCTGGTGAGTGACTTTTTAGCGACGCTCGATTTCATGTTCTATTTTCCTAACGGAATTTCAGGGCAGCAAAATTAGCCCTTTTTTTCCAGTTCTTTGATCCGCTTTTCGAGCGTATCCAGATTTTTGAAGAGCGCATAAGATTTCAAAAAATCTTTCACGTCCATCGCCATGTAGCCCAGGAGCGTTTCCCCGGACTTTTTGATGGACTTGCTGATGCCAGTATTGGCGCCGATAGTTGTGTTGTCTGCGATCTTCAGGTGTCCTACAATCCCGGCTTTGCCGGCAATGATGCAGTTTTTTCCGATTTCAGTGGAGCCTGAAATTCCGCTTTGCGCTGCGATCACCGTGTTTTCGCCGATAATCACGTTGTGGGCGATCTGTACCTGATTGTCGATCTTTGCGCCTTTTCGGATGATCGTGGAGCCCATCGTTGCACAGTCGACCGTGGTATTGGAACCAATGCTCACGTTGTCCTCCAAGATCACGTTACCGATCTGAGGAATTGCTTTGTAAGTTCCATCAGGCTGCGGAGCAAAACCAAACCCGTCTGCGCCGATCACAGCGCCGGGGAATATTTCGCAATTGTTACCGATCTGGGTGTTTGAGGATATTTTCGCTCCGGGATGTATGATACAGTTGTCTCCGATTTTCACATTGTCTCCGATGAAAGCCTGAGGATGGATCTTGACGTTATTTCCCAACTGGCTTTTTTTGCCAATGTAAGAGAACGCGCCGCGATAGCCATTTTCGCCCATGGTGCTGCTCGAGTGGATAAAACTCGGCTCCTCGACTCCCACCAGCATAGCTTTGGTAAATTGAGAATAGGCTTCCAGCAACTTGGTGAAGCCCAAATAAGCGTCCTCGACGCGTATCAGCGTCGTTTTAAACGGTTTGCTAGCGGTGAATCCCTCGGAAACGATGACAGCGGTAGATTCTGTCTCGTAGAGAAAGGGTTCGTATTTTTCATTGGCCAAAAAACTGATTCCGCCGGGTTTTCCCTCCTGGATTTTGTCCAGTCGGTTTACCTTTTGGTTTTCGTCGCCTTCTGCTTTTCCTCCTAAAAGTGCGGCCAGCTGGCCTAAAGTGAATTCCATATACAGCTGCGGATTTACAGGGTTAAAATTAGGTTTTTGGCTTTACAAACGTAGTGTTTCTCCACGATCTTGCTCATGACTTTGATATTCGGTAGGTCAGCCGCCAATGCCACATCCATGACCTTTCCTTTTTTGGTGAGAATGTTGATTCTGTCCTTGGCTAAGTAGCCGTAGTTACTCACCGTGCCGGATGAGAAGAAATAGTCGATATCGGATTCCGGTATCTGCAGTTTCTTTTGGGTTTTTGACCTCATGTCCTCCAGTTCCTCGGGAGAAAATGGCTCATTCACCAGGTTGATTTTGAAGAGATTCCTCGTCAAAAACATCTGTGAGATATTCCTGAGGACGTAATCCTCGTGTCCTTTCCAGAGCTTGATGGCCCCCCAGATGTCAAAGTCATCTAAGCTCAAAAAGTTTTCGAGGATCTTCCGGTCTTTTTTGAAATCTTCGAGGCCAAAATCACTTTTCAGGAAAAACTCAAATTCCTCGCTCACCGGCAATTTCATTCCCGCCTGAGCCAGATGCTTTGCTCGCTTGATTAGATTGATGAGCATCTTCTCGGCGCTGACGGTAGTCTTGTGAAGGTATACTTGCCAATACATCAGCCGGCGGGCGCTCAGGAAGTTTTCGATCGAATAGATTCCTTTTTCTTCGATCACTAATTGCTCGTCTTTGACATCCATCATCTTGATGATCCGGTCTGCGCCGATCGTGCCCTCCGAGACTCCCGTAAAGAAGCAATCCCGCTGCAGGTAGTCCAGGCGGTCAATATCCAATTGGCTGGATACCAGTTGATTCAGGAATTTCCGCTCATATTGATTCTTAAAAATTCGTAAAGCGAGCCCCAATTTGCCACCTAATTGGTCATTTAGGAGTTCTATAGTCAGGAGCGAGAGCTCCTCATGGGGTACGCCTATGAGCAGACTGTATTCTAAAGCATGGGAAAATGGCCCGTGGCCAATGTCATGGAGTAAAATAGCGATCAGGGCCGCCTCATATTCCTCATCGGAGAGTTCTGTGCCTTTAATTCGTAGATTGTCGAGCGTAATGCTCATCAGGTGCATGGCTCCGATCGCGTGGTGAAATCGGGTATGAAGGGCTCCTGGATAGACAAAATCCGTCAAGCCCAACTGCCTGATCCGTCGTAGTCTCTGGAAAAATGGGTGGTCAATGATTGTGAAAATTAACTCACTGGGAATGGTAATGAACCCGTAAACGGGATCATTGAGTATTTTCTGGCTTTTCAATCAGCGCTCATTTGATTGACTCAAAAGTAATTATAATTTTAAAAGAAAGGGAAACCAACATGTCTCAAAAATTCACAATACTCTGGGCCGACGACGAAATCGACCTGCTCAAGCCGCACGTTCTTTTCTTGGAACAGAAAGGCTGTGAGATCACTACGGTCAATTCAGGAATAGACGCCATCGAAGTGGTGGAGACACGAAATTTTGACGTAATTTTTTTGGATGAGATGATGCCGGGAATGACCGGACTCGAGACCCTCCAGCAGATCAAGCAGATCAAGCCGCAGATTCCGGTCGTGATGATCACCAAAAGTGAAGAGGAACACATCATGGATGACGCGATCGGCGGTAAGATTGCCGACTACCTGATCAAGCCGCTCAATCCAAGTCAGATTTGGCTCTCCGTCAAGAAACTCCTCCAAAACAAGCAGCTGATCGACACCAAAACGACTCAAAGTTACCAGCAAGAATTCATGCAGATCGGGTTTGCGCTCGGCGATGCCCAAGATCATCAGGACTGGGCAGAGTTGTACCGCAAGCTGACGTTTTGGGAGCTGGAGATTGATTCGACAGAAAACAAAAACATGCTTGAAGTGCTGGAAAATCAAAAAGCCGAAGCCAATTCTTCCTTTTCACGGTTCATCAAGGAGAACTACCTCGACTGGATGGATGTGAAAAACACCCAGAAACCGCTGATGTCCAATCAAGTGTTGAAGGAGAAAGTATTTCCTGTTTTGAAAGACAAAAAACCGCTCTTTTTGATCGTAATAGATAATCTCCGCTTGGATCAATGGGAAGATCTCGAGCATCTGTTGAACCCATATTTCAATGTGGAGGAAAAGGACACCTACTTCAGCATCTTGCCTACGACTACGGCCTTTGCCAGAAACTCGCTCTTCAGTGGATTGATGCCCTCGGAAATGGCCAAACTCCATCCCAATTTATGGGAGGACGAGGATTCAGACGAGGGCAAAAACAACTTTGAAGAAGAATGGCTCAAGATCAATCTGGCCAAAAACAGACTCAACTATAAATTCACCTACAACAAGATACTTCAAACAAATCAAGGCAAGGCGGTCTTGGATCAGTTCCACACCTTTCTCCAAAATGACCTGAATGTCTTGGTCTACAACTTTGTGGATATGGTCTCTCATGCCCGTACTGACATGAAGATGATCCGGGAGTTGGCGCCGGATGAGTCCGCCTATCGGTCGTTGACGCGGAGTTGGTTTGAACATTCTTCGCTTTTTGAGCTGTTCAAAAGAATCCAACACGCAGGCGCCGATGTCATCGTGACCACGGATCACGGCACCAAAAAAGTGAATAAACCCTACCGCATCATCGGGGACAAAAACGTAACGACCAACCTCCGATACAAGCAGGGGAAAAATCTGAATTTTGAGCACGGGAAGGTTTTCGAGATCAAAAGACCGGAAGACGCGATGCTGCCGAGATTGAACGTTTCTACTTCCTATGTCTTTGCTGTAGAGGACTATTTTTTCGCTTATCCAAACAACTACAATTATTATGTCAACTATTACAAGGATACTTTTCAGCACGGAGGTATATCTTTGGAGGAAATGATCATTCCATTGGTTCACCTCACCTCCAAACGCTAGATTTATTTTGGTCACCTTTCAATACCAATTGGAGCAGATTGATTCTGCTGCTCGCCAGATTATTGCGGCAGCTGGGGCGGAGAAGATCTGGGTCTTTCAGGGACAGATGGGTGCTGGAAAGACGACCTTGATCAAAACCCTGGCTGCTGAGATGGGGGTCATAGATCAGGTCAGCAGTCCTACGTTCGGCATCGTCAATGAATACGAGGCAGCTGGTAGAACCAAAATTTTCCATTTTGATTTTTATAGACTGGATGACCCCACCGAAGCTTTGGATATCGGAATAGAAGAGTATTTTTATGGGGGAGAATATTGCTGGATCGAATGGGCCGAAAAGATCGCTCAGTTTCTTCCGGACGAGTTTCTCCTGATCAGAATCCATTCCGACTCAGCAAATACAAGAACCATCACGATTCAACATTCCCGAAATGCCGACTGAATTTACAGAACTCACGTCTGTGGGATTGATCCCCAAGGAATCCCCCGCGAAGGTAAAAAGGGGCGCTAAGCCACTTCACGTTGGAGTTCCCAAAGAGCTTTCAAATGATGAAAAGCGCATCGCGCTGACTCCAGAAGCGGTCGGTCTATTGAGTAACAATGACATTGAGGTAGTAGTGGAGTCGGGTGCGGGGCTGAGTGCAAAGTTTACCGATCAGGATTACTCTGACGCAGGAGCGACGATTGTATATTCCAGAAAAGAAGTTTTGTCGAAAGACGTGGTGCTCAAGATCGACCCCTTGACAGTCGCGGAAATAGCCGATATGTCACCGGGAAGCTGTCTGATTTCAGCCTTGCAGCTGGAAAAACAGGACGCGGAATTTATCAAGGCGCTGAATGAGAAAAAGATCACCGCCGTGGCCTTTGAATACCTCGAAGACAAAGTGGGAGGGATGCCAGTGGTCAGGGCAATGTCCGAGATCGCCGGTAGCACCGTGATGTTGGTGGCCTCGGAATATCTGTCGAGTGTCAACGAGGGAAAGGGATTGATCTTGGGTGGCGTGACTGGTGTACCGCCCACGCAGGTGGTCATCATCGGAGCAGGCACCGTAGCTGAGTATGCAGCTAGGACTGCGATAGGGCTAGGAGCGAACATTAAGGTGTTCGATAACCATATCTACAAACTGCGAAGGATCAAGCAGCTGCTCGGTCAACAGATCTACACCTCAACGATTGACAATTACAGTTTGGGCCAGGCACTGGCGGAAGCTGACGTGGTCATCGGCGCTTTGCGCGCCGAAAAGGGCAGGAACAAGATCGTCGTAACCGAGGAAATGGTGGCCAACATGATCCATGGAAGCATTATCATCGATGTGGGGATCGACCAAGGGGGGTGCATTGAGACGGCACGTATGACTTCGCACTCGGATCCCGTATACCAAATGCACGACATCATCCACTATTGCGTCCCAAACATCGCATCCCGAGTGGCCCGCACCGCTTCCTATTCCCTCAGCAATATCTTTACGCCGATCATCCTTCAGATGTCGGATTTGGGAGGGGCCGAGGAGATGATCTTCATCTACAAGTGGTTTTTGAGGGGAGTTTACACCTACAGGGGAAGCCTGACCAATGCATTTTTGGCGCGGAAGTTTGGCTTGAACCACAAGGAGTTACAGCTGCTGCTTGCAGCTCGCTATTGATCAGGAGAGCAGGTTTTGACGGAGTAAAAACTCCAGTTGCTCATTGGTTTTGAGCAAAGCGGCCGTCAGTCGCTCGTTTTCCCTTCTCAGTGCATAGACCTCAAAGGCATTCTTGATGACCGTCCTCAGATAGTCTTCTTCCCAGGGCTTGGTAAGGTAGTGGTACACCTGTCCTTTGTTGATCGCGTCGATCACAGCTTGGATGTCGGTGTATCCGGTCAGCAGCAGACGGATCGGTTTGGGATGGATGGGGATAATGCTTTCCAAAAATTCCACTCCTGTTTTTTCAGGCATTCTCTGATCGGTGATGATCAGGTCAATATCCTCCCTGGCAAGAATCTCCTCACCTTCTTTCGCAGATATCGCCAGAAAAATCTTGTAATCCCTCCTGAATGTTGCTTTGAAGGCCTGGAGGTTATTTTCTTCGTCGTCTACGTATAGAATTTTAATTTTTTCGTCAGGCTGATTTTCCATCCAAAGGGTACCTTAAAAGGGGGGTGATTTTTGACACTCCAAATATTCTGTTTTTCGAACGGAAAACAAATTAGGGAGATTAATTCTGTTAGTTGAGCGCTAAGCTAGGTAGAATTTAGTTCTTTTTTGATATAAATTAGGAGCAGATTAAGTTGACTTCAGTCTGAAAAAATTAACTTTACTGAGCTTTATCACCCCTAAAGTCGAATTATGCTCACCAACCCCAGGATTGATCAAGCAGATCAAGCCCGACCTGTAATTCTCAATCCAAGTGTTTTAAATGATTGGGAAGAGATTCAAAAATTGAGATCTAACGAGTTTATTTATACTATAGATCCGATCGATAGTCAGGTGTCGGATTTAATAAAAGCAGATCACGCAGAGATCCAACTTTCGAAGGAAGAGATAGCCCAAAAGGTCGAGGATTTTTTTCGTGAAAGAGCGAGAGACTTTTATGGAAACTGGGTTTTTTACCCATGGAAAAACACCCTGGTGCATGTGCTGCCAGAGGAAGAATTCATCAAAGTCAGAACCCTACGAAACAACTACAAGATTACTCCGTCAGAGCAAGCCGAGCTTGGGACAAAAAAAGTCGGTATCGTGGGCTTGTCGGTGGGCCAAAGTATTGCCTTGGCAATGGCTCTGGAGAGAAGTTGTGGGGAAATGCGGCTTGCAGACTTCGATACCCTAGAGCTGAGCAATCTTAATCGGCTAAAGGCTGGAGTCACCAGTCTCGGAATTGAGAAAGTAGTGATCGCGGCGAGAGAGATAGCCGAGATAGATCCCTATTTGCGTGTGACTCTTTTCCGTGATGGAATCAATGAAGAGAACATCGAGGATTTTCTGACCGCCAACGGGAAGCTCGATCTTCTCGTGGACGAATGCGATAGTCTCGATATCAAAGTTTTACTGAGAGAACGTGCCAAGCCAGCGCACATCCCTGTGATCATGGAGACCTCTGACAGAGGGATGCTTGACATAGAGCGCTTCGATTCTCATCCCGATCGGCCGATTTTTCACGGCATGCTCGATGGCATTACCAAGGCAGAATTAGCCAATCTCACCAATAAGGAGCGGGTAGCGATAGTTTTGAAAATCACCGGTTTGGAGACACTTTCGCTCAGGATGAAGGCCTCTCTTTTGGAGATTGGCTCTACTATCACCTCCTGGCCACAATTAGCCTCGGGAGTTTTCCTGGGCGGAGCTTCTGTAGCACATGTGGGACGTAGGCTGCTTCTGGGGGACAATGTGCCCTCAGGAAGATTTTATGTGGATTTTGATGACATTATTAAGATAGACCAGCCTCAGGAAGAGGTGGTTGTCCCCACTTTTCAAAATGTTTCGGCGTTTTCGAAACGACTCTTGGAACAGCTGCCGGGTGATATCTTGCAGTCAGGCTATATCCTTTCTCCAGAGGAGCTCAAGAAGATCCTTTCCTCCGCCAACATGGCTCCATCGGGAGGGAATATCCAACCCTGGATTTGGGTGTTTGACCGAAAGGGAATACTTCATCTTTTCCACGACCAAGCGAGGAGCCACTCCATGCTCGATTACAAAGGGACAGGCTCTTTGATTGCTTTTGGTGCAGCGCTGGAGAATCTTAGACTCGCTGCGGCAAAAGAGGGGATTGAAATTGAGCTCATAAACCAAATTCGTGAATTTGAGGAGGAGTTAATCTGCTCTATTCGTTTTGTGGCAAAACTGAAGAACCCGATTCTTGTGCCACATCATGAGCTGTCCGATGGGATATCCATTCGATGCACGAACAGAAAGAATCTCAGCAGACAGTTGCTTGAGCCAGCCCAATTGAAGGAATTGACGGCTTTTGCGCAAGAAAATGGAGTCACCATCAAAATCACCGAAGATAAAGATGATCTCGAAGCGCTCGCGGAGATCGTGGGCGGTATGGACCGGATGCGTTTTTTCCACGAGGATGGTTTGTTGGATTTTATCAAAGAAGTGAGATGGACTGAAAAAGACGCCATCGAAACAAAAGATGGAATAGACATCGCCACGCTGGAGATGTCTGCTACCGACAGAGCTGCCATGGGACTGCTCAAAGATCCGCGAACGGTGAAGTTTTTCAGAAAGTTTCTGATGGGCTTTGGCCTTACCAAGATTTCAAAAGATACCCTGACCACCTCGTCGGCCATCATGCTTTTGCAGGGGAAACAGTTTTCTCCGGCCACCTATCTCGAAGGCGGAAAGGTGCTTCAACGGGTTTGGATAAAAGCAAACATGATGGGAATAAGTGTTCAGCCGGTGGCTGCCATGCTGTTTATTTTCCAGAAGGTACTTACTGAGGCCAACCATGGGTTTACCAAGAGCGAGGAGAATGAAATTAAAAAATTGAAAATAAAATTCGACCGCTTATTCAAAAACGACAATGGATTGCAAGATTTGTTTATGTTTAGACTAAACAAAGCTGGTGAGCCGAGCGTGAGAGCCATCCGTCGCGAAGTCGAAGATACCTTAATTCTTGTTTGACAATGTTTAAGTTTAAGGCGTTTAGGGCAATAGACGAGCCGGAACGGTGTGAGAAATTTGTAAAAGGGCATGCCGATGTGTTAAAGCAATATGGCGTCACTAAAGTCACCTCCTCCAACAATGATTGGGCTCTTAATCCATTTGTCTATGTTGTCACCGTCGAATTGCAGGATACTGGAGAGGTCGTGAGCGGACTGAGAATTCACATCGCCCATCCGAACTATCCCTTGCCTATGGAGATGGCCGTTTCGCAGGTCGATCACAAGATCTTCGGATTGGTAAAGGACTACTCGATCGAAGGGACAGGAGAGGTATCTGGACTGTGGAATTCCAAGTCGATCTCCGGCTACGGTGTGGGAGCAGTTCTTTTGATCCGGGCCGGTATTGCGATCGTCAGCCAACTGAAGTTGGGTTCCCTGCTGGCCTTGGTAGCGGAATATACCCTCAAACCATCTCTTCAGAAAGGTTTTGAGATTGAAGAAGGAATTGGCAATTCAGGCACTTTTTTTTACCCTAAGCTTGACTTGGTCGCTACTTCCATCGTGATGAAAGATCCCTACAATCTGCCGAAGGCCGATGAAGTGGAGCGGGAAATCATCCAAGGCATGAGGAATAATTTGCAATGCTCCAAAACCGAGATTGGACCGAAAGGAGAGTTTTTAGTTGAATATGATTTAGTACTTTCAAATCCAGATTGGAGAAAAGATGTATAAAATAGTTGCTTTGTTATTTAGCCTGGGATTTTTTATCTCCAACCAGATTTTTCCAGAGGAGAGGGCGGCTAAGATTGAATGCTTTTCCTATTTGATGGCTGAAAAAGAAGCGAGTATAGACGATGTATTGACTCAGGTCAATCAGTTTTTAGACAACGATTGCGAGACGTTTAATTTTGGAATCAATGACCAAGTAGTCTGGGTGAAAATTGACACCAAAGAACTCCGTTCATTCTCCAATCCTCTTTTGGCTTTGAATTCAGCTTCTCTGGATTATGTGTATTTGTTTCCGGTCAAGGCCGGCAAAGCGGGAAGAAGTCTGGTCAGCGGAAGGCTCGACGGGATCGAAAACAGGTATTTCAAATCCCATAAGATCGTCTTTCAGCTTACAGAGTTGGAGAAAGAATCCGATTATTTGCTTCTGAAAATTGAAAACACAGACAAGAAAATCTTCACAGGCTCATTTGTCGAGGATTCGGATTTTAAGTCCATTCTTGATTTTGAAAATATACTTTTCGGACTGTTGACAGGAGTCTTTGTGGGACTGTTTTTCTATAACCTGTTTTTGTATTTCTCTGTCAAGGACAAGCTTTATCTGGTATATGTCATTCATACCGCACTGGTTTGGGTGGCGCAGGCTTCCATCTTGGGATTTACCCAGATCTTGCTTTGGCCGGAATGGGACTGGATGAACTCCCGATCCATCGTCATATTCTCCTCGCTCGTAAGCGTGGTCGGGATTTGGTTTTTGAGATTGTTTCTACTTACCAAACAGCACCTCCCGAGACTGGATTTTGGATTTAATATCATTTATCTGGTATACGCGTTCATTCTGAGTAACGCGCTGTTTTTTTCGCCTACTCTTAGCTACCGGTCGATCCTGATCACCCAGTCTGTCGTGGTCTGGTATGTTCTTTTCGTTGCCTGGTCTACGCTCCGGATGGGGTACCGGCCCGCCCGCTACTATCTTCTGGCCTGGTCGATATTTATGATCGGTATATTTCTTTTCGTTTTCAGCGAAATGGGTTTTATTCCAACCAACAATCTGACGGCGTATATCATGCCTTTAGGTTCGGCTTTGGAGGTGGTATTGCTTTCATTTGCCTTGGCGGATAAGATCAACATTCTCAAAAAGGAAAAGGAAGAAGAACAAGCCGAAAAACTCAAAGCGCTGCATGAGAACGAGCTCCTAATCAAGGAACAAAACAACATGCTGGAGGAGAAAGTGAGAATCCGGACAGATGAGCTGGAGCAAACATTAAGAACACTCCAGAATACCCAGAGCCAACTCGTCAACCAGGAGAAAATGGCTTCTTTGGGTCAATTGACGGCTGGTATCGCGCATGAGATCAACAACCCGATCAACTTTGTAAGCTCCAACATCACGCCTCTCAAGCGCGACATCAAGGACATCATGGAAGTGATCGGGTTTTACAGGGAATCGGGCGAAAGGGAATTTTCTGATAAGACCAAGAAGGAGGCCAAGCAACTCGAAGAAGAATTGGAGCTGGAGTATGTGCTGGAGGAAGTAGAGCAGCTACTCAAGGGAATGGATGACGGGGCCAAGCGGACTGTGGAGATCGTCAAAGGACTTCGGATTTTTTCCCGTGTGGATGAACAGGATGTTAAAAAGGTCGACCTGCACGACGGGATCAATAGCACGATCATCTTGCTTAATAGCTCCATACCGGGTAAAATCAGAATCATCAGGGAATTTGCTGAATTGCCGATGGTAGAGTGCCTTGCTGGGAAGATGAACCAGGTGTTTATGAATATCCTCAACAACGCTGTTCATGCGCTGGCTGACAACTTGGATAAAATACCCGATCCCAAAATCACCATTCGCACAAGAGCCTTTGTGGATCATGTCGTGGTGGAGATCGAAGACAACGGGCCGGGCATGCCTGAGCATGTGAAACAGCGGATTTTTGAACCTTTTTTCACTACAAAAGCCGTCGGAAGGGGTACAGGTTTGGGGCTTTCCATAGTTTATTCTATTATTGAAAACCACAAGGGAACTCTGGAAGTAAATACCGAGGAAGGCCAGGGCACTACTTTTATTATTTCGCTTCCGATTTACCAAAATGCCCCAAAGTATGAGTCATAAAATTCACGTACTCTATATTGACGATGAGGACAATAACCTCAAGTCCTTTAGAGCGACCTTGCGAAAGGACTTCAAGATTTTTACAGCGATTGATGCTGAGGAAGGGCTACGAATAGCTAAAGAGGAAGAGATACACGTCGTGATTGCTGATCAGCGGATGCCTGGATTGACGGGTACCGAATTTTTTGAGCAGATGGTAAAGATCAATCCCGACCCGATCCGAATCCTGCTCACCGGGTATTCGGATATTGCCAGCGTGATCGACGCGATCAACAAGGGGGAGGTTTACCGCTTTATTGATAAGCCCTGGAATATCGAGCAGATCAAAAACTCCATCAAAAACGCCGCGGATATTTACTTCATGCGCCGCGAGCTCAAGGAGAAAAATCTCAAGCTTCAGAAGTTGCATTCGGAGATGAACCAGTTCGTCTACAGCTTGTCGCATGAGCTCAGAGGCCCGCTGATGAGCATTTCGGGGGTTTCCAAGCTGGCCAAGATGGAGCTGAGCGAGCCTAATGTGCTGGAGTATTTTGAGATGATCGACTCGGCTACCGGAAAACTGGATGATTTCATCTACAAGATGTTGGACTTCTATCGCTCTACCAAGATCGATCATAAGATCACCAAGATCGACTTTAGGGAGACAGTCGATCATCAAATGGCGGCCTATCGGGAGAAATTTGATTTGACTCATTTTCATGTCGACGTCCAAGTCAACCAGCGCGATGAATTCTACTCCGACGACGCCAAGATCCGGGTGATTCTCAACAACCTTTTCGGCAATGCCGTCCAGTTTCAAAAAGAAGAAGGCGAAAAAAGAATTAGCCTTACCGTCGATGTTTCGGATGGAAAGGCAGTCATCGTGGTGGAAGACAACGGGATCGGCATCGAGGAGCGATATAAGGAGGAAGTGTTTAACCTCTTTGCCAGAGCTACCCAAAAGAATGTGGGCACGGGGCTCGGTCTCTACATGGTCAAAGAAGCCGTGGAGCAGATGGGCGGACAAGTTATTCTCGATTCGGAACCGAATGTGGGGACTACTATGACCGTCAATCTTCCGACTTTGAATAAAGAGGAATTTTAAAAGCTGGAATTTGCTTTCGGATTGTATCTTTGCGCCGGCATTTAGCCATTTTTTATCAAAAATAAAAAGATATGATTAACCCTTGGCATGACGTCAACATTGGGAAAAACGCTCCTGAATTTGTAATGGGCGTGATTGAAATCCCAAAAGGTTCCAAAGGAAAGTATGAACTCGATAAGAAAACCGGCATGTTGATGCTTGACCGCGTTTTGTTTTCGGCAGTTCACTATCCGGCAAACTATGGTTTTATCCCGCAGACATTTTGCGAAGATCATGACCCGCTCGATATTTTGATTATTTCCCAGATCGACATCCCTTCTATGACGCTCGTGCCAGCCAAAGTCATCGGTGTGATGCGGATGGTAGACGGCGGAGAAGCAGATGACAAGATCATCGCTGTAGCGGCCGGAGATCAGTCGGTGAACTACATCAACGACATCGATGAGCTTCCTCCCCACTTGATGAAAGAGGTTCACCGTTTCTTTGAAGATTACAAAAAGTTGGAAAACAAGGAAGTGAAAGTGGAAGACTTCCTTGGCAAAGAGGACGCCATGCGAATCATCAGAGAAAGTATCGACCTCTACGACAAGAATTTCAGAACCAGAAAATAATCCAAAGCCTGAGCGATCAGGCTTTTTTCATTTTTATCATCTGCCTGGCCGCTTTTTTCTTCAAGTAGTTGACCAATTCGGTGTAGGATTCGTGCTCGTGGTTGGATACCGAGATAGAGTTTTTGTCCTGAAAAGCAATCGTCACTTGCTTGAATTCCCTCTTGTTAGCCAAGATGGTTTCCTCCTCCCAAGCCAAAATCTCGGTGACAGGGTACGTCCTTGTCATTCCCCGAAGCGGCAGCCGGACTGTGATCTGTTCCTTGCCGGCAGAGATAAATCTCCAGCCAGCCATCATCTTCACCAGCAGCATCAGGATGACCAGCGTGATCAGCGAACAGGCGATCAGGTAGAACCAAAGCCCAAAGGAACCCTTGTAGGAAAAGTCCCGCAGCAAAAGCACCAAGCCGGTCATCAAGACCAATAAAACGACGCTTAAAGAAATGTAAGTGGATACTTTTGGCTTAATGATGACCATGGATGCGCTGCAGTTCGAAGAGTTTTTGTCGGGCAAAAGTCTCCAATTCTGCGAAGAATGCGAAGAAAATTACCTCAAATTCCGCTTCTTTTTCCAATAGCACTTCCGGCGCTTCGTCCATCTTGGAGTCGAAAACGGTCCGTCTGCTCAGTCCGCTGAGTGATTTTTGGATGCCTGAGATCTCGCGATATTGGTACAGCCAGTTTTGGCTTTTCATCCAATAAAACATCTCGCCAAATCTAGCAGGGAGTTCCTCCAAGTGACGGTCCAGGATTTCATAGGTCTGATTTACAAATATTTCCAACGGAACTGAGGAGAAATGTGCCCAATTTTTTCCCAAAAAATAATCAAAGAAAATATCAGTAATCACGGTTGAGTAGTGCCGGAACTTGGGTCTGAGGTAGCTTTGTCCAGCCCGCACCAGCGGATGTGAGTCGGTAAAAGAGTCAATCTCACGGTGCAGTAAGATTCCCGTCTTTACGTTTCCCTGATAGCGAAGCAACTCCTTTCCTTTTACAAAATCAGCTGCCATATTTCCCACCAGGATTTCTTCCTGACCAAAAGACAGATAGGCGTGGGCTAAAAAGTTCATCTTATTTTTTCCGGAATAAAGCCTCCGGTTTTTGTTTAGTTTGTACCCTAAAGTAAGGATTGATGCCGAATATCATCGAAGAACTCAAGCAAAGTCTCAAACTTCTCAAGCTCGAATGGTCGGAGGATTTGGCGCAGTACAAGAGGAAATTTCTCAACACTTCCCTCGCCGAAAAGAAGAAGGAAGGCATCACTTGGCATCCGATTCATCTAAAAAAGACCAAGATCGGCATGGGCGAGCGGCTGATCGTGGAGGTGGAGAGATTGGACGCGAGTAGCCCATCGGCCTTTTCTTCGGGAAAATCGGTGACTTTCTTCTCAACTCACGAAGGCTATCAAGGCGCCGAAAACCGTGTCAATGGCGTGGTAAATCAGGTTTTTCGCAATTCCATGGTGGTCACGCTTCAGGCAGATGAAGTCCCCGACTGGATGCAGGATAGCAGACTGGGCGTGGATTTGCTGTTTGATGAAGCCAGCTACCGGGAGATGGAGTTTGCACTCAAGAAAGTGATCGCAGGCGAAACTCCCCGACTCGCCGAGCTTCGGGACATCGCTTTGGGAGAGAAGAATCCTCGGTTCAACCAAGAGTATCCGATAGAGCTGCCCAATCTCAACTTTTCCCAAAACCTAGCCTGTCAAAAGATCGCTGCCGCGCAGGACTTTGCGGTCGTTCACGGCCCACCGGGCACGGGCAAGACGACGACTTTGATCGCTGCGATCCGGCAAGCGGTGGAGAAAGGCTTGAGCATCTTGGTCACCGCACCCAGCAATGCCGCGGTGGACTTGCTCGTGGAGAAGTTGGTCGATGCCGACGTATCTACCCTGCGATTGGGGCATCCTGCTCGGGTGGAAGAAAAGATCCTCAGTCAGACCTTGGATGCCAAGATAGCCAATCATGAGAGCTATCGGGATCTGAAAAAGCTCCGCAAAGAAACCGAGGAATACCTCAAACTGGCCAAGCAATACAGGCGAAACTTTGGGCACGAGGAGCGCATGCAGCGCAAATTGATGTACCAGGAAGTGTCCCGAATCCGGGAGGCAGCGGGCCATCTGGAAGACTACATCCGCTCGGATATCTTTCAGAAGACGCAGGTTTTTGCCAGTACGCTGGTTGGGGCATCCAATTACAACCTGAAAGGCATGCTGTTCGACGTTGTTTTTATCGATGAGGCTGCGCAAGGGCTGGAAGCCGCTACTTGGATCCCGATCTTGAAGGCAAAAAAGGTGGTCTTCGCAGGAGATCATTGCCAGCTTCCACCGACGATCAAGTCCTATGAAGCTGCGAAAGCCGGACTTTCGGTGACCCTTTTTGAGAAAATAATCGAGCGTCAGCCCATGACTGCCGAGATGCTTCAGGTCCAATATAGGATGCCGACAGACATCATGGGTTTTTCAAATGCATGGTTTTACGAAGGGAAATTGCAGGCGGCTGAAAACACCCAAACCCACGCTTTTTCGGCTGACGAGCCGGTCCTGGAATGGATCGACACGGCAGGTTCGGGCTACACAGACCAGCAGGAGGCCGAAAGTCTCAGTACCTTCAATCCCGAGGAGGCGAGATTTGCCTGCACTTACCTCAACGAGACGATCAAACGAATTGGGATTGCGCGTTTCAAACAAGAAAACTGGTCGATTGGCTTGATCGCTCCGTATGGAGCACAGGTGCGGATGTTGCGAAATCTGATCTTCGAAACCTTTGACTATCCGAATTTGAAAGCCTTCTCCGACCTGATCACGATTGATACTGTGGATGGATTTCAGGGGCAGGAGCGGGATCTGATGCTGATTTCCCTGACCCGATCCAACGAGAAAGGCGAGATTGGTTTTCTCTCCGACACCCGTCGGATGAACGTCGCCCTGACCCGAGCCAAACGAAAACTGATCCTGATAGGCGACAGCGGTACCTTGGCTCAAAATCCTTTTTTCGACGCGCTGCTCCGCTATTTCGAAGAAAAAGGCGCCTATCGAAGCGTGTATGAGTTTCTATGATCGGTCGACCGACCACTGTCAACGGTCCACGGCCCGCCAGTAGGATTGTTGGTCGAGCAATTCATTTGGGCGACGGAAAATTAAGAAAGGGGTTCCTCCGTCGCCTTGCCGAAATCTTCCGCGTGAGTCAACTGAACCCACTTGCCCATCTTCTTTTGGATTACTTTGAAGTGGTGCATTTCCTCTGGGGTGATCAGGGAGATGGCTTCGCCTTCAGCACCGGCCCGGCCAGTTCGACCGATGCGGTGGATGTAGTCTTTTGGCGATCGGGGCAGTTCGTAATTGATCACCAGAGGAAGAAACTGGATGTCAATTCCTCTCGCAGCCAGATCGGTAGCGACCAATACCCGGGTCTTCCCGGATTTGAATCTGGCAAGTGCCTCTGTTCTTGCGCCCTGGCTTTTGTCTCCGTGGAAAGCAATCGCTTCTATGCCGTTTTTGACCAGTTTTCCGACGACATTGTCTGCCGTTCGTATTGAGGAAGCGAAAATCAGGATTTGCTTCCAATGCCCTGAGTTGATGAGTTGGCGGAGGAAAGGGCCCTTTTCTTCAGCATTGACCCGATAGGCTTTTTGGTCAATCTGATCCGGGGTGAAGTTGGGTGCCTCGACCTGGACTTTCACCGGATCCTTGAGCAGCTTTTTAGTCAAAACTTCCACTTCCTCATCCATCGTCGCCGAAAAGAGAATGTTCTGTCTTCGGCCTGGCAGCAAGTCGAGGATATGCTCCACTTCCTCTCGGAAACCCATATTCAAGACTTTGTCTGCTTCATCCAACACGAGCGTATGTATGCGCGAGATACCTACAGAGTTCCTACCGATTAGGTCGATCAAGCGACCCGGAGTTGCGATCAGAATCTCCACTCCATGGAGTTTCATCATCTGCGGATTGATGGAAACCCCGCCAAAAACCGCCATCGATTTGATATTTCGGGGCAAGAACCGACTGAAATTCTCAGTCACCTCTGCGACCTGCACAGCGAGCTCACGGGTGGGGACGATCACCAAAACGGGGACGAATCGCTCGGTCGGTGCATCCTTGGCCAGCAAACGCTGAAGGATGGGAAGGATGTAAGCGGCGGTCTTTCCTGAACCTGTCGGTGCGAGACCGAGTAGGTCTTTTTGCTGAAGAATGGCCGGAATGGCCTCGACCTGGATCGGGTAGGGGCTTTCGTATTTTGCCCGCTCGGTGGCGGTGATCAGTTCTTTGGAAAGGCCTAGCTCGGAAAAATTCATAGTCGGGATTTTGCGCAAAGTTAGCATAAGTCTGCGAAAGCTTCCTTTTTTCAGCTGTTGGCCGATCTTCGAGGCCGTCTACCCGCCAATTGATTTCTCTACAGAATTGACCTTGTAAATCAGCGGAATAAAAACCAACTTGGAAAAACCTGAGGATGAGGGGGGAATTGCTTTTTCATCCTGACAAAAACCCAAAATACCAGTAATCCATGCTTCGAAGTGCCCTGCTGTGCTGTTCGGTTGTGATGCTTTTTTTTATTGCCTGTAAGGAATCCGGGCCGTTGCCCGAAACCCCCGAGAGTCCCGCACGAACTGCCGAGGAGGAAGCTCTGACTTTCCAGATCGAGCAGGGGTTTGAAATTCAGTTGGTTGCCTCCGAACCGCTTGTGGAATCTCCGGTGATCATTCAGTTTGACGAAGATGGCCGACTGTGGGTAGTAGAGATGCGGGGATATATGAGTGATTTCGAAGGCTCAGAGGAAAACCAACCCGTCGGTTCGGTGGCGATCTTGGAAGATACGGACGGCGATGGTCAGATGGACAAGCGGACCGTTTACCTGGATTCTTTGATCATGCCGAGAGCGTTGGGACTCTTCAAAAACGGAGCATTAGTTGCTGAAAATAACTCACTTTGGATCACCCAAGACCTCGATGGCGACTGGCAGGCTGATTCTAAAGTCCTCCTAGACTCAACTTACGCCGCCAATGGAATTCCGGAGCATTCGGACAATGGCTTTGTCAGAAACGTCGACAACTGGTATTACAGCGCCAAATCCAGTCTTCGCTACCGACTTCAGGATGGGGAATGGATTCGGGATTCGACGGAGTTACGCGGGCAGTGGGGGATTTCCCAAGATGACCGAGGTCGGCTGATTTACAACTACAACTGGTCTCAACTACATGGAGACTTGGTCCCTGCCAATTATTTATCCCGAAATAAGAATCACCAACCGTCTACCGGAATCGACCACGGTCTGACCATCGATCGGAAGATCTTTCCCATCCGATCCAATCCCGCAATCAATCGGGGCTATATCCCGGGGACACTGGACAGTGCTGGGCGACTGTTGGAGTTTACTTCAGCTTCCGCGCCGACGGTATATCGCAGTCACCTTTTTCCGAAGGAGTATCTGGGAAATGTCTTTGTGATGGAAAATGCCGGAAACTTGGTCAAGCGCAATGTCGTCGCCGAAAACGGAGCCTTGTTGGAGGCCCATGATCCCAATCCGGGAAAGGAATTTTTTGCGTCGACTGATGAGCGCTTTCGACCCGTGAATGCTACGGTCGGGCCGGATGGAGGATTGTACGTTGCCGACATGTATCAGGGTATCGTGCAGCATGGCTCGTACATGACGCCCTACCTGCAGGAGCAAACCAAAAAGCGGGGACTGGACTCTCCCGGGCATATGGGGCGGATTTGGAGAGTGGTGCCAAAGGGCTTTGATCCTGCGCAATTTCCGAAGTTGTCTAAAGCGAGCAATAAAGAATTGATCGACTACCTCAGCTACGAAGATGGCTGGTTTCGGGACATGGCACAGCGGATTTTGGTCGAAAGAAATGATCCGACTTCAGTTGTTGGATTGGAAGGGTTAGTGAAAAATGGGAAATCCGACCTGGGGCGTTTCCATGCACTTTGGACCTTGGAAGGGATGGGAAAAGTCAATGCGGAGCTTCTGTTGGAAGTGTTGAAAAGCGATTCAGATCTGCTGAAAGCGACGGCTTTACGACAACTTGAGAAACCTGCTTTTGAAAGCCCCGATCTCTTGGCCCAAGTGGAAAAAGTAGTGAACGCTTGGCCGGATAAGATTTCAGAAACGTTGGCACTTCAGTTGGCGCTGAGTTCGGCTGTTTTCCCAACCGAAACCCGAACGAAAATCATTTCTGGGATTTTTGAACAGCACGGACACCTGGCGCTCATACGCGACGCGATCCTCAGTAGTTTGGAGGGAGAGGAGTTTGTTTTATTGAAAAGGCTAGCCGCTTCTCCGACTTGGACAGAAGCAAATACCGACCGGGAGATTTTCCTTGAGATGCTGACGACTGCGGTAGTGAACAATGGAAAACCGGAGGAAATCAGCGGCCTTTTGACCTTGGCAGACGCAGAGCAGATAGGCTGGAAGGAAACAGTGATCCTCACCGGAATCGCCATCAAGGCGGCAGATATCGAAGCTCCGGGATTTGTCAAGCTAAGTGAAAGCCCTTCGATTTTCTCAAGAAAGGACTTTCCCTTGGATCAAAACCGAACAGCGATGCTGAAGCGCATCTTTTCCTGGCCGGGATATCAACCCGAAAGCAAGCTTGCCGTAGCCGGAGATTTGGACGAAAAAGCAATGAAGCAGTTTGCAGTTGGGCGGACCAAATTCCTGACTTCCTGCGCCGGATGCCATGGCAGCAATGGCAAAGGTGCTGCGAGAATGGGGCCGCCGCTGGCCGGGTCGGAGTGGGTGACTGGTGATGAAGTCAAGCTTTCGCTGATCTTGCTCCACGGAATCGAGGGGCCGATCGAGGTCGCTGGCAAAACGTATGATGCACCCGAAATCCTGCCCGTGATGCCGTCTCATTCGACGATGGATGACGGAGATATCGCTGCGATCCTGACGTATATTCGAAATGAATGGGGAAACCAAGCGCCGCCGGTTACCGGTCGCACCGTGAGTTCTACCCGCCACCTCAATCAGGGCCGTGTCTATCCCTGGTCGGCCAATGAATTGAAAAAGCACATAGCTGGCACTGCCGCTCCAAAACCCTAACCCAAAATCCTACCCCATGGACACCTATCCCAACACTTCCCAATCGAGACGGGAATTTCTCAAAAAGTCCAGTCTAGCTGCCGCGGCGATGACTTTTCCTTTTTCGGCTTTGCCGGAAAGTCTCAAAGGCGTGCCCATGGGCGTGGTGGTTCATTCCTACAGTCGTTACGGTTCCAAGGTCGAAAGTCCAACCTATCCGGGTTTCAAGGATGCTATTGACTTAATGCGCCATTGCCATTCGATCGGTGCTGGGGGGATTCAGACGACCGTGGGAGGTTGGGCGGAAGATTTTGGAAAGAAAGTCAGACATGAGCGGGAAAAACTGGGGATGTATCTGGAGGGAAGTATCGGTTTGCCGAAAACTTCCGATGATCTGGCGCGGTTTGAAACCGAACTTTTGGTAGCCAAAGAAGCAGGCGCTGCGATCTTGCGTACAGCCTGTCTCAGTGGTCGTCGCTATGAAACCTTTAAGACGGAAGCGGACTGGTTGACTTTCAAGGAAAACTCGCTGAAGTCAATCCGCCTAGCAGAGCCAATTGTGAGGAAGCACCAGATGAAGTTGGCGGTGGAAAATCACAAGGACTGGAAAGCCGCTGAACTCAAGCAAATCATCGAAGACCTGAGCAGTGAGTGGGTGGGAGTGACGCTGGACTTTGGAAACAATGTCTCCCTGCTGGAGGATCCGATGGAGGTGATCCGGACCTTGGCACCTTTTGCGTTTTCCACCCATGTGAAGGATATGGGGGTGAAGGCTTTTGATAAGGGTTTCCTGCTCTCGGAGGTTCCTTTGGGGACCGGGATCGTGGATCTGAAAGAAGCGGTGAGCTTGTGCCAAAAATACAATCCCGCGGTGACGTTCAGTCTGGAGATGATCACCCGCGATCCGCTGCAGATTCCCTGTTTGGAGGAAAGCTATTGGGCGACTTTCGATAATCCTTCCGCCCAAGAGCTAGCTAAAACGCTGCGACTCGTTCGTGATCATACTTATCCCAGTTCACTTCCTGAAGTTACGAATCTGAATCCCGAGCAAAAACTCGCATACGAGGAGGAGAATGTGATCAGGTGTCTGGCGTACTCTAAAAAAGAATTGTTGGGTTAAATTGTCAACTGATTGACGTCGAATATCGTTGTCTGCGGCGATGAATCCACGATACATCGACTTTTAACCAATGTGTGAAAAACGAATACCAAATGAAAATTCCTGCAATTCACGGATACATCGACAGAAGAATACTAATCAACTTTACGGCTGACCCAAAAGCTGTGGAGAAGATCATTCCGTTTCCTTTTCGGCCAAAGATTTATAAAGACAAAGCAATCGTCGGTATTTGTCTAATTCGCCTAAAAGACATAAAGCCTAAAGGACTTCCTGACTTTGTAGGAGTTAACTCGGAAAATGGTGCCCACAGAATTGCTGTTGAATGGGATGAAAAAGGTGAAACAAAATCAGGTGTTTTTATTCCTCGAAGGGATACGTCCTTGAAATTAAACGAGTTTGTAGGAGGGCGAATATTTCCAGGGAAACACTATCATGCAAAATTCAACGTAGAAGAAAAAAATGGAAAGTATCACATTGAATTTAAAAGTTCTGATGACACTGAAATATTAATTCATGCTGGCGAAACGCAACTTTTTGACAGTGAATCTATTTTCGGAACACTAAGAAATGCTTCTGATTTTTTTGAAAATGGCGATCTTGGTTATTCACCAAACAAAGAGAAATTTGATGGGCTAAGATTGAAAGCATACAGATGGGAAGTAAAACCACTTGACGTATTGAAAGTGAAATCCAGCTTTTTTGAAAATAAAGAAGTTTTCCCGGAAGGTTCAGTGAAATTTGACAACGCATTGCTCATGACAAATATTGAACACGAATGGAAAAGCGAGACAGACAAATAGTCGCTGGTTTGAATAAGCTCCAATTTATTTCCAAAAGGGGTTGACTGTCGTCTGTCTACTGTTTACCAAAAACTCTAAATCCTAAAACAACCCCATGTCCCAACTCGACTTCTCCCAACTCCCCGGAATCTCACTTTTTTCACTCAAAGGCAAATCAGCCATCATTACAGGCGGTACCAAAGGCCTTGGTTTGGCCATGGCCGCCGGACTGGCCTCTGCCGGAGCAAATGTACTTTTGGTAAGTAGAAATGCTTCTGACGGCGACGCGGCTGCAGCTGAAATCGCGGCCCAATACGGCGTGAAGGCATTGACCTTTGCCGCCGATGTGGTGGACAAAACGGCCATGGAAGCCATGGCAAAGTTTGCAGCCGACTCTTTTGGAAGCATCGATATTCTGATCAATTCTGCTGGCATCAACATCCGAGGAGCCATAGACGAATTGAGTTACGAAGATTTTACGAAGGTGATGGATATCAACGTAACCGGCACCTGGCTGGCAAGCCGAGCCGTGACGCCGTTTATGAAAGATCAAAAGAGTGGCTCGATCATCAACTTGGCAAGTACACTGGGTTTGGTGGGATTGTCCAACCGCACGCCCTATGCCTCCAGCAAAGGAGCAGTGGTGCAGATGACGCGGGCTCTGGCTTTGGAGCTTGCGCCCTGGAATATTACGGTGAATGCGATCTGTCCGGGGCCGTTTTTGACGGAAATGAATCTGCCGATTGCGGACACCGAAGAGGGTAAAAAGTTTGTCGTGGGTGCCACTGCGCTGGGAAGATGGGGAGAATTAAAAGAGATCCAGGGAGCGGCTATTTTCTTGGCCTCCGCCGCCGGAACCTATCTCGTTGGCTCGATGCTTACCGTGGATGGGGGATGGACGGCGAGGTGAAGAATTATGAATTAAAAATGTAAAATGAAGAATGGGGACAGAGTGAGAATTGGCTTTTAGTTTCTTTTGTCTTGGAATTTAGAGGCTTGCAGAATAGAAGTGCAATTTCTAATCTGCAAGTCTAATTTTTTAATTGTTTTTATCCCAAAATCAAGCTCAGCACATAGACTGCAAAAATAGCTGTAACTCCAGCGATGATAGTCCCAAGGCTGTGGGAAAGATTGCCCTGCTTGGTGGTCATGCCGGAGAGCTGGGTGACGACCCAAAAACCGCTGTCATTGGCGTGGGATATCGCCAAGGCTCCCGCACCGATCGCCACAGTGGTAAAGACCTTCATGATTTCTGAATCAAGACCCAAAGGGCCTAAAATTGGAGCGATGATCGAAGCTGTGGTGATCATCGCAACGGTAGTAGAACCTTGGGCGGTTTTAAGTCCAAAGGCTATCAGAAAGGGAAGAAAAATCCCCCAGTTCGCATCGCTCATGGAGGAGGTGACCATGTCACCTACACCAGAGTTTTGTAGCATTTTCCCAAACACTGCCCCTGCACCGGTGATCAAAATGACAGGTGCCGCCACCAAGATCGATTCTCCGATCCAGCCTGTGGACGAAAGCAGCTTTCGGTCGAACTTTTTCGGTAAAGTAAAGGACAGGATCGCTCCAATCAAAAGTGAAATGACGGGTGTTCCCAAAAACAAGATGACCGAAATTAATTTTCCCTCACCAAATGGCTTGGTAGGATAGTTGGCAATGGAGGCGAGGATGATCAGAAAAAGCGGTAACAGGATAGGGAGAAGAGATGAACCAAAAGTTGGTCGGTCTTTTTTGGGAATTTCAAGATTTTCTGTCAAAAGCTGGGGTCTAAGTGGGATTTTAGTCACCCATTTTTGTACAAAAAAGTAAAGCGGGATCAGCGTAATCAGAGAAACCAAACCTCCATAAAAGATCACCAGGCCAAGATCTGCTCCCAGAATTCCCGCCGTAGCAATCGGTCCGGGAGTAGGAGGAACCAAAGAGTGACTCGCCATAGCACCTAAAGACACTGCCACAATGGTGGCCGCGTAGGAAATGGTGCTACGTGCAGAAAGTGACTTGGCGATCGGGTTCATCATGATGATGGTGCTGTCCCCAAACACAGGAATGGATAAAACCCAGCCACTTAGCATCAGAGATAGATTCACCGACTTTTCTCCGACCCATTTCAACACCTTCTCGGCGATGACCATGGCCCCGCCTGTTTTTTCAAGAAAGGTTCCCAGAATCACCCCCAGCAAGATCAGCAAACCGACGCTTCCCATCACCCCGCCAAATCCATCCGAGATCGATTTGATAATAAGTTCCGAAGGCATCTGCATCATCAACCCGTATAAAATCGCTCCTACAAAAAGTGCCAGAAATGGGTGAATGTCGTATTTGACGATGGCAATCAGGATCAGGGCCAGGGCGACCAGGATTATCAGAAGTGTCAGCATTTTGGGTTTGTTGTGGTTAAAGGTTTCCCAACCGGATATTTTTCCAAATTGGAGAATCTAAAAATTAGGCAAAAATGAGGAATATCAAAGGCCGATCATGGATTTCCACCGAATCACAGAATTTTTAGGTGCTAGTGCCCCAGATTTTCCTAATTTTTGGGAAAAATCCAAAACAACCCATGCGCTTCTTTCAACTTGCTGCTGTTGCGGCACTTTTTCTCGTGGTGATCTCCTGCGAAACCAAACCCAAATCCGACGCGAAATTCTTGATTTTGCCCAGCCCGATGACCTTCGAAATTACCGGAGAGTCTCGACTGGATGTCGCGGAGATCGAGCAATCGCTGAAACTGGCAAAAGATAGGTACGTTGCCGCGGAAGACGAACTCGACACCGAAAGCGATGAGGTTGCTTTGGTGCTCGACCCCGCCTCTGGGATTGCTTCAGAGGGCTACGAATTGGAGATTTCCGAGGAGCTTCTGGAGATAAAAGCCAGCACGAAGGCAGGTCTTTGGTATGGGCTGATGACGCTTTCGCAGTTGTTGGAAGACGCCAAGGATCAGGATGCGGCGCTTCCGATCTGCAAGATAACCGACGCTCCGGCCTTGGCCTATCGTGCGGTTCATCTGGATGTGAAGCATCATTTGGAGAAGAAGGAGTATTACTACGAACTGATGGATCGCTTTGCTGCGCAAAAAATCAATGCCGTTATCGTCGAAATCGAAGACAAACTCCGCTATGAACTTCAGCCGAAAGTGGGCTCATCGGATGCTTTTTCCATAGCCGACTGGAAGGCAATCAGCGACTATGCAATGGCGAGAAACATTCGGATCAGCCCGCTGGTGCAAGGTCTTGGACATGCTTCCTTTATCCTAAAGCATGAAGAATACAAGCCTCTTCGTGACGATCCTGAAAGCGATTGGGCTTTTAACCCGCTCGACGAAGAAACTTATAAAGTTCAGTTTAACCTCTACGAAGATGCGCTGAAGGCCTTCCCTTACGTCAATTACCTGCATGTGGGTGGAGATGAAGTCCACACGACAGGGCGTGGCAGTGGGAAATCTCCGCTGGAGCTTCAGCTGACTTGGCTCAACCGGGTGAGTGACTATGCTGCGCAAAAAGGGCTGACTCCGATCTTTTGGGATGACATGCCGCTGAAGAATGCGGAGGTTTACAATTCGATCTACAATCTCAAGTTGACCGGGGCGGAAGTGGACAGCATTTGGACTGCTAACGAACCAAACCTGAATAAGTACGTTGACATGTTTCCAAAAAACTGCGTGTACATGCGCTGGAACTATGACGCGCCTGAGTCTCCGGGGAATATCCGCGCAATCAAATGGTTTTCTGACAATGGACTAAAAGTCATGGGAGCAACCGCAGGCCAAACTCGCTGGAACCTCCTGCCGCAGGATCAAAGCAACACCAACAACATTCGGGATTTTGCCCTGATCTCAATCCGCAACAAGGCGGATGGCCTGCTCCTGACCCTTTGGGATGACGACTCTCCGCATTTTGAACTTTATGGGAGAGGCATTGCAATCTTCGCGGAGTACACTTGGTCCGGGGAAAAGCGAAATACACAGGAACTGCATGCTGCGTACCGTCAGCGCACTTTTGGCCCCGCTCTGGCGGGTGCGGATATGGAGTTTATCAATCAACTAGAGGAGCCGGTTGCTTTCTGGAAAAATGCGCTGTTAGACACAAAGCGGGACAGAAACCAATTAAGAAAATACCAGAATCCAATGGAGGAAGCCGTCATTCCTTTTCCAAATGCCGATTCGGCGGGAGCTTGGACGCAAAAATATCAAGAGAAGGTCGCGCTTGCCAAAGCCAATCAGGCGGCAATTGACTCAGTCCTTCAGGTGATCCAGCAGAGCAAGAAGCTTGCGGTGAGGAATTCCTACACCCTCGAGGTCTATGAGCAAGTCGCTCAGGCCGCGCAATTCTCTAATCGGGCTCTGATCACCCTCGCGGAACTGGATGAACCCAGCGGAGAGAAAAGAAGCCAAGCCCAAGCCAAATTGGCCGGAATGCAGGAGGAGTGGAGCGCAATCCAAGGCCAACTCGAGGCAGTCTATGGTAAAACCCGACAGCTGAATAAACCCGCGGACTATATTCTGGATCAAGACCACCACGTTCATTTGGCCAATCAGGCACTGAAGTTTTCAGATTGGCAGTTTTATGTGGAGGGCTTGTTTTTGGAGAAGGTGGAGGGTGAATTGAAGAAATAGCGCAAACAAAAAGGCCTGCCGAGCTTCAAACTCGACAGGCCTTTTTTTTACTCATTAAAGAACGGCCGCATTTCTTCGTGGATTTCTCCGCGGAGTTTTTTCAGCTTTTCGGCGTATTCTTCTAGTTTCTTTTCTTGTTCTGTCTTTGGAATCCAAGGCTTTACTTTTTTGGGATTGCCATTTTCATCCACAGCGACAAAAATGATGATGCAGTGCGTCTTTTTCTCAAATTTTTTCTCCGAAAAAGCCCTCGAATACACCTCTACCATGATGTGAATGCTTGAGCTTCCGGTCAGGATCACCTGACAGTCGATCTTGATCAGTTCGCCGATGCTGATGGGTTTGTAGAAGCGGATGCCCCCAACATACACCGTCACGCAATAGCTTTCGGCCCAGGTTCGCGCACATGTGTAAGCGGCCTGATCGATCCATTTCATCACGGAGCCTCCGTGGACTTTTCCGCCAAAGTTGACGTCTCCGGGTTCGCTGATAAACTGAAAGGTGGTCTTGTGTGAGGGCATGATAGAAAATGTTGAATTGAGAATTTTTGAATTAGGAATATATGGCACCTTTAATTCGAAACAGAATCTTTTACGACGATTTTCATTTCGTCGGCTCCGGCGTAGAAAACGAGGATCTCGGCGGGCACATCCCCTTTGTTGACTCCATGATGAATCGTGTTGACTACCTCGATGATCGGATCACCGGCTTTCATTTCCAATACGTTTCCTTTCACATCCACCACGGTCAGTTCACCTGAGAGCAAAACTCCGGCATTGATCACCGGATGATAGTGATTGGGTAGCGTGGAGTGGGGAGGTATGGTGACTTTGACGATTGTGATTTTTGGCTTTCCGGCAGGGTAGGCAGGGAGCGAGTCTCCATTCCAGGAGAGATAAGACTCGGCGACGAGTTCGGAGACAGGATTTCCGGACGCAGGTTTTTCTTTTCCGCAGGAAAAAAGTAAGAATGATGACGTCAAAAACGTGAGCAGAGTGCGAAGGGTCATGGTTTTGGGAAAGAGTTAGATGAGGAAAAGCAAGGTAGCCAAAGCCACGAGAAACATGGTGCCATAGCCGATCAGGAGGTTTTTCCGCAGGGCGGCACTTCCTGCGTAGATGCCGATTCCCATCTTGACCAAGGTATTGGATATCGAAGCAACCAGCACTGCAATCGCAGCGATCCCAAGATCCAAAGAACCTCCGGCAAGCTTGGACATGCTGATGGTGATCGCATCGATGTCGGAAAATCCCGCCACCGCACTCGAAATAATCGTTCCGCTGTTACCGAGATTTTCATTGGCGTAGCTGACCAGCAGCAGAATCAAGCTATAGATTACCCCAAAGACCAGCGCTCCTTTCAGATCCAGTGGCTTTTTGAGTGGGATTTCCGCGTTTTCGTCTGTCTTGTTTTGCCTTTTGAAAAAGATATAAAGGGTAATCCCGATCGCAGCCAGGAAGATCGAGCTGATGGCAGGAAGCAGTTTAATGAAGAGGTCTTGACTGAAGATAGACGTCCAGATCCCCACGCGGACAAACATGATCGACGACGCAGCCAAAATGGCTGTGGCGCAGCTTGCGGAGAGGGCTTCGTTTTCTTTGCTTTTTTTGGCATAGATCCAAGTCACGGCTGTGCTGGATACCAAGCCGCCGAGGATGCCTCCGAGTAGGATTCCTTTTTTGGCTCCAAGGAATTTGGTCAAGATGTAGCCGACCAATCCAAGACCGGAGGTCAGGATGATCACCCAGCCAATTTCTTTCGGATTCAGGACGTCGTATGGACCAAAGGTTTGGTCCGGTAAAAACGGAAAAATCAACAGTGCGATCACCACAAACCGGATGAAGTCGTACATCTCCTCGGCGGTGATCTTTCCCACGATCGCCTTGATCCGGAACTTGGAGGAAAGCACTAAAAGGATCAAAACCGTAATCATAAGGCTGATCTCGATCATGCCGATCAAGGTCATGGAGCCAAGTACAAAGGCCAAAAGAGAGCTGAACTCTGTGGTCGCCCCGTGGTCTCCCTGAGTGGCGGTAAACCAATAGGACACTGCGATCAATAGTGATACTCCCAGAAAAAAGGCGAAATAGACCCAAGGCGAAAAAAGGAAATTGAAAAGAGCGGCGATAAATCCCAGGAGAACCAAGAAGACGAAGGTGCGAATCCCTGCGTAGCTCTGTGAATCCTCCTTCATCGCGCTGTATTGGCGCTCTAAGCCAATCACACTGCCGATGCCAATGGCTACCAGCAGGCGGATGATAAAATCCCCCTGAGAAAGTGAAAAAGATTCCTGATCGATGAGTAATGTTTCCAAGTTTAAGTTTTTAACGGAAGTGAAGACCTCAATCTTCCTCTACGTAGTATTGAACTTCCAAGAATACCTCGCTGGCCTTGCCAGCTTCCTCGGACTGATTCAGTGAAGTGAGCATTCCTCCGAGTCGTAGTTTTCGTTCGGGAAGCGGGGATTTCTCCTTGTGATGAGCTACGGTCATGACGACGTGGCCTTCGTCGGAGGTCAGTTCATATACGTCGTAGGCGGAGACGATCGGCACAATGGCGAAACTCGTCACTGCATCGACGATCACGGGAACCATGATGGAGCCGCCGAAGTCGGTGGTGGAGCTGATTTTTTTTGGAGTGCCGACCACCGTGGTGCTGATGCCCGCTTTGCCGAGTCCGGCAAATTGCTCCAAGGTCATGTGCACCGGATGGTATTTTTCATAAAGATCAAACAGCGCAGTATCGAGATGGGCTAAGACCCGCTCTTTGGAGTGATTATCCAAAGTTGAAATAGACATCATCAAGTACAGGATCATCGCCTGCGGATCGTGCGTCACTCCTGCGACCTTTCCCAGCTCAGCGGGGGTCACGACGCCGTCTTTGGCATGGCTCAGAAAGTTGAAAAATCTACCGCCGTTGTCAAACGATTCGATGGCTTCCTTAAAGGTGTGAAAAGGGATGATTTGTTTCATTCGGTGACGGGATTGAAGAGAATACCTACCAAATATTCGGAATTAAAAGAATAGAAGCAAGAGCCTGGATTCCGTCCATCTTAGGCCAGGCTGGAGTCAATCTGGAAATAGCGGAGTTTGGTGAGTGATAGATGGAAATATTGCAAGCAGAGCAGAGGTCTCTAGAGCACGAGTTAAATGAAAAAGGAGGCTTTCGCCCCCTTTTGTTACTTGAGATTTTCCTTGAAAAAAGCGATTGTCTTGTCCCAGGCCTTGGTGGCTGCGGCTTCGTCATACCTTGGAGTGGTATTGTTGTGAAAGCCGTGGTTTACACCCGGATAGTTGATCATTTCGTATTTTTTGTTGTTGGCTTTGAGCGCTTCCTCATACGCTGGCCAGCCCGCATTGACCCGCTCGTCGAGTTCGCCGTAGATTACCAGCAGAGGAGCATTGATCTTTGGTACATCTTCTACCGGCGGTTGCCCTCCGTAGTAAGGAACCGCTGCACCCAGATCAGGGACTCTCACAGCCATCATATTGGAGATCCAGCCACCAAAGCAAAAGCCGACCACGCCGACGTTGCCATCGCAGTCAGGATGTTTCTTGAGGTATTCGTAGGCGGCGATGAAGTCCTCCAACATGGAGTTTCGGTCGAGTTTTGCCTGCAAGGTGCGGCCTTCGTCGTCATTGCCGGGATAGCCGCCTAGCGGAGTCAGCGCGTCCGGGGCAATGGAGATAAAACCCGCTACGGCACATCTTCTTCCCACGTCCTCGATGTAGGGATTGAGGCCGCGGTTTTCATGGACTACTACGATTCCCGGGGATTTGCCGCTTCCGGCTGGCTTGGAAAGCAGCCCTTTGATCTGACCACCGCCTTTGGGAGAGTCATACATGACATAGTCGGAGCTTTGCAGCCGCGTGTCATTGGGTTCGATGGTTTTGGTATTGACGTAGTCGGGCATCATGGAACTCATGAGCGCCGTCACGGTGATGCCGCCGACGGCATAGACAGAAAGCTTTTCCACAAAAGTCCTGCGGTCGAGCTTGTTGTGACAATAGTAGTCATAGAGGTCAAAAGCCTCCTGAGGGATATCTTCCTTTCGTAATTTGTCCATGGGTTTATGGTTTGGTTAGTTCTGATAAGTTATTTAAAAGAATTGGAAGATTTGAAAAATTGGGTGAAGCGGTTAGAATGATTGAGAAATCGGAAGATCTGAAAATTGAAAAATCGCTGAGACCGATGAACGGTTCCATCAGCACAAGCGGTCGGCATAAAAGTGCATGGGAGTTTCCGAGCGCTCTATCGGAACGCCTGTGCTTTTTTTGCGCGAAATCAGAGGTTTCGATGGAATTGAAAACTTGATTCGCGGTGCGTTTTTATTCAGACGTCGGTCTCAGCTTCATCTGCAATCCCTGAAGGAAATTGCGCAAGACCTGATCCTTGCATTGTCTGTATTGGGATTGAGTTGGATTGCGGAAAAAGGCGCTGAGCTCGTGCTTGCTCAGGCGAAAGCCTCTTAGGCCGAAGATCTCCAGCATGTCGTCATCCTTCATGTTGAGGGCGATTTTCAGTTTTCTCAGGATTGCATTGTTGTCCAGGGACTTCTCGGCAACAGGGACACCATCCTCTTTTGGACCGCGCTTCAGGATAATCAGGCCGTTTAAGAACGCCGCCAAATCCTTGTCGTAGATCGCTTTAAACCCCTCGTCTTCATCCCGCTTGAGCCAGTTGCTGACTTCTTCCCGAGTGACTTTTAATCCTCCCTTGCTGAAAATATCTATCATTACAAAGTCATTGAAATCAAAAGAATAGCGAAGGGTGCGGAGGGTGTCGTTGTTGCTCATGGGAGCAAAGATCGTTTTTTTACTCGAGAGGAGATTGATTTTTCACCACTGATGCCACCGGGAAAATCGGAGAGAGCACAAAGATTTTCACCGCAGAGTCGCAAAGACTGCAGAGAGATTTTTTAGATTTTTCAACTACCCGTGTTTATTCTAGAGAATTAGCAGAGCACAGTCGACTGAGGTCTCAACACCCGACTGTTAACCAAACATAATCTTCCGCGCCCTCAGCGTCATTGCGGTGAATTATTTTTCCGACCTTTGGCCTGTTCAACTCCCAAGCCCTTGTCCACAAAAGTACTTTTTGTCACCCCGCCATTTACCCAGCTCAATACGCCCTATCCGGCGACGGCTTACCTGAAAGGTTTTTTGAACACCCTCCAGGTAGAGTCCAACCAAGCGGATTTGGGAATCGAGGTGATCCTGAAGCTTTTCTCCAAAAAAGGATTGACAAAGGTTTTTGAGATCGCTGGACAAAAGGTGGATGAACTCTCCGAGAACGCTGCCCGGATCCTGCGGATGAAAGCTGCCTACCTCCAGACCATCGGGACGGTGATTGATTTTCTTCAGGACAAAAATCCGACACTGGCTTACCACATTTCGGAAGGAGATTTTCTTCCCGAAGCGGGACGCTTTGAGCAGTTGGATGATATGGAATGGGCGTTTGGATCGCTGGGAGTTCGTGACAAAGCCCGATACCTGGCTACACTTTACCTCGAAGATATCGGCGACTTGATCACCGAGGCGGTGGATCCACATTTCGGATTTAGCCGCTATGCCGAGCGGCTGGGGATGTCAGCACTGAGTTTTGACGAGATGAAAGAGGCCCTGAACCAGCCTTTGAGCCTGATTGATTCGATTCTGCTGGAGACATTGGAGGAGAAAATCCAGACCTATCAGCCCGAATCAGTTGCTTTTTCGGTTCCCTTTCCCGGCAATCTCTACGGCGCGCTCAAGTGTGGACAATATTTGAAACAAAATCATCCGACAATAGCCCGCTGGATGGGTGGAGGCTACCCGAATACGGAACTTCGATCTCTGAAAGATCCGCGGGTTTTTGACTATGTCGACTTCATTACGCTGGACGACGGAGAAGCACCGGTTCGCTTGCTGTTGGAACATCTTGACGGGAAGATCCCTGTTTCCGAACTGAAGAGGACCTTTGTGAGGATCGATGGGCAGGTGAAGTTTTTGAATAATTCTGCGGTCAGGGATCTGCCTCAGAGGGAAGTCGGGACGCCGGACTACAGCGATCTTAGGCTGCGGGACTACCTCTCAGTGATCGAAGTAGCCAATCCGATGCATAGGCTGTGGAGCGATGGACGGTGGAATAAGTTAACTCTGGCCCACGGCTGCTATTGGGGAAAATGCACCTTCTGCGACATTTCGTTGGACTATATCGGCCGCTACGAACCGATCAACGCCACCATCTTGTGCGACCGGATCGAGGAGATCATGGCTCAGACCGGCACGAACGGATTTCATTTCGTGGACGAAGCTGCGCCGCCGGCCCTAATGCGCGACTTGGCGATCGAGATTTTGCGCCGCGGATTGGTGGTGGTCTGGTGGACGAATATCCGATTCGAAAGCAGCTTTACGGCTGACTTGTGTCGACTGCTTCGGGCGTCGGGCTGTATCGCGGTTTCAGGAGGACTTGAGGTTGCCTCTGACCGGCTTTTGGCGTTGATCAAGAAGGGCGTGACTGTGGCGCAGGTTGCCCAAGTGGCCAATCATTTTACCCAAGCGGGCATCATGGTTCACGCGTATCTGATGTACGGCTATCCGTCTCAGACCGCCCAGGAGACGTTGGATTCCATGGAGATGGTGAGGCAGCTTTTTGAAGCAGGTGTGCTGCAATCGGGTTTTTGGCACCGCTTTGCGATGACCGCGCACAGTCCGGTGGGCTTGGATCCGAAGGCTTTTGGTGTCAGGAGAACCGATCTTTCCGACGGATCTTTTGCCAACAACGAGCTGGACTTTGACGATCCTGTGGGAGTCGACCATGGGCTTTTTTCCGAAGGGCTGCGAAAGTCGCTCTTTAACTACATGCACGGAGTTGGATTTGAGATTCCGTTGAAAAACTGGTTTGAAACCAAAGTGCCGCCAACTTCGATCCCCAAGAAATACATCGAGAGGCAGATTCAGAGTGAGGTGGGACTGGCCTACAAGGATCAGAATCGCATCGTCTGGATCGGTTCCCAACCCGAACTGATGGAGACGGATCCGGAGCTTTGTGATGTGATATTTTCCGGGAAAAAGGAGGATTTTGCGATCGAACTACCGCTAGAGCTTGGAGAGTGGGTGTGCTGGTTGCTGGCGAAAGTCAGCTACGAAGAAAGCCTTAACACGCTGAAAACCATCCGCGAAAACTACGAGGCGGAACTTGGAGAGTTTGACGAAATGCTGGAATCCGAAGTTTGGGAAATCCTGCGGGAACATGGGTTATTGGTGTTTTAGACTTTCTGATTTTTGATCTGCGATTGCCGTGCGCAGCGCAGCTGCTAGCTCACTCGGGTAGTACGAACAATTCCTCCGAATTCAAGACCGTCCAACTTCCAACCTCAGACGTCCCCCTCTTTCTTAATTTTCCTAAATTCATTGAAGGAAAGTAGAGCTTTCTGTAGCATCTCTATTTTTGGTGCGTCTTTTGACAAAGTATTCATGGAATTAAACTAAAACCACAATGAAAAGACTCCTGACTTTAACTCTCGCATTAGCTTTGGCTTCACCGCTTTTTGCCCAGCAAATCCAACAAATCCCTCTGATCGAGGTCGAGGGCTATGCCGAAAAGAAGGTCGCTCCTGATGAAGCGATATTCTCAATCTCCCTCGAAGAAAAGGCGATGAAGGTCGACGATGCAGTCAATGTCCTGAACAAAAAGACCGAAAACCTAGCAGATGCCCTGAAAAAAGGAAGAATAAAAGACTACAAACTCGTAGCTGACAATTACTCTGTAGACGTTAACCGCATCTATCGTACAGGAACTCAAAAAGACAGCGGCTATGTGGCCCGTCAGAGCTTGCGCATTGTTACTTCTGCTACGAATGAGGACCTTCAGAAGATCGTGGACGCGATCCAAGGTGCCGGCGACATGAGCTATCATCTGGGTTTTGGTATATCAGAGGCGACTCGCAAATCTCTTGAAAACACGTTGCTGACGGAAGCTTTGAAGGATGCAGAAGCTAGAGCGAATCTGATCGGGACCACGCTGAATCTGAAAGGACTTCGGGTATTTAACGTGACTATGGAGCAAAACTTCAATCCTCAGCCGATGTACCGGGCTAATGCCAAAGTAGCAACGGCGGAGTCGGCCGATATGCTGGTGGAGACCGACGAGCAGTCTCTGACCAAGCGCGTATTTGTGAAGTACACTTATTAAAAAGGGATCTGATTTATTTTAGCAGGATTCTGGATAAACGACCGCGGGTGTTCTTACTCGCGGTTTTTTTGTGGATAGATGTTCTGCAACGCCGACCTGAGTGCGAACACGCTTTGTGGCAACAATCTCAGGTCTCGCCAACTTCAATGTTTGGATTTCAGCTTTCTGTTTTTCCCAACAGGATTCTGAACGTAGTCCCCGTTCCGACTTCGCTTTCGGCCAGTATTTTGGCACCGATACTCTCGGCAAACTCCCGGCTGAGCATCAGGCCGATGCCGGTTCCGGATTCGCCTTCGGTTCCCTTTTGCGAGCTTACCCGATCGGAAAATAGCTTGGATATCATCTCCTGAGGCATTCCTGTTCCGGTGTCCGTGATCCTTATTTCGCTGTCGGTGGGATAGTCCACGGTAATTTTTCCTTCGGAAGGGGTGAACTTGATCGCGTTCATCAGGATGTTTCTGACGATAAAACTCAACCGCTCCCTGTCGGAATTCACCATCATTCCTGTCTTGAATTCCTGGCTTAGATTTAGGTTTTTTTGGCTGGCCTGAGACTTTAGCAGGCTGGTGCTCTCTTCGACCAATGCGCCGAGATCAAACGTGGTCAGCTGGACCTTGTCAGAGCCCAGCTGGGAGTGCGCCCACATGAGGAGGTTGTTCAGCATTAGCGACAGCGAGTTCGTCTCTCTGGCAACCAGCGGCATTACCTCAAAAAGCTCCTCCTCAGAGAGGATTTTTTTATCCCAAAGCTGAATAATGCTGTGCAGCGAGGAAAAAGGCGCCCTGAGGTCGTGTGAGATCACCGAGAAAATTTTGTCCCGAAACCGGTTGGCCTCCGTCAACTCCAGATTGGTGGTGTGCAGCCGATCCGCTTGCTCGATGATCTGCGTGTTTTGGTTGGTCGCCAATAAGTGAGCCTCCTCCAGTTGGTTGTGCGCCAGTCTGAGCGCGCGGTGATTTCGCTTCTGAATCCAAAATAAAGCTCCCAGTACTGCCAACAGGATGCCTGTTCCTAGCAACAGTTCATTTCGCCGCTGGAGTGAGAGGTCAAGGTATTCTTGCTCTTGGATGAGACGCTGGTTTTCGAGTTCTTTTTTTTCTGACTCATATTGGATCAGGAGTTCTTCGCGGATTTTTTGACGGTTGTCGTTAAATACGGCTTTGTCGGCTTCATTCTTCACCACGAGGTAGTCGTAGGCTTTTTTGAAGTTATTTTGACCCAGGGCGGCTTCGATCAGATATTCGGAGCTTATGGAAATGTAAAAATGCGATCCGGCGACTTTGGCTGTGCGGTAGGCCTGTAGGGCGTATTCTTCCGCCAGCGCAAAGTTTTTTTCCGTCAGGTAGTAGTTGGAGAGTTCGTGGAGTACGGCCAGTTTGTTTTCGGTATCCTGACTCGCATCGGCGATGGAAAGTGCCCTGACGAGATAGCCCTTTGCCATCTCCCGATCGTCCAGGCTCAGCTGCGAGAGCTGGGTGAGCGTCTTCACCAGCCCGTTGTAGTCCTTGAGTTCTTCTTTGATGCGGAGCGACTCATGCAGGTAGTTGAGGGCTTCTTCGAGATCTTCTTTTTTCTGTGTTTGGGACCAAAGATCTTTGTAGTAATTGCCGAGGTTGTTGTAGATCATCGACTGGCCTCTCAGATTTTTGGTGGCAATGCCAAAGATGAGCGCGGTCTCATACATACCGGCCGCTTTGCCCATTTCTCCATTTCGGTAGTAGACGTTGCCGATGTTCAGGTTGGACTCCAGCATTCCCGTCGAGTCTTGAAGACTCTGGCGGATCTTGAGAGCTTTGAGGTGCGTTTTGAGAGCTTCTTCATAGTCTGAACTGATCAACTGAGCCACGCCCATGATGTTGAGGGCATTCCCTTTGATCTTCTCCAGTCCCAGGCGTTCGGCCAGTTGGATAGAGGTCTGGGCGTAAAGGATCGCTGTGTCCTGCTCGAAGCCGTAGTAGTGCTTTGCCAGATCAAGATAAAGCACAGCCTTGGTCGAGTCGCTTTCTGTGGTAGCGATCACGTTTCGGATACTGTCAGGAAAAGTTTGTGGGGATTGTAGGCCAGTCCAGAAGGATAGTAAAGCAAGCAGCATCAGGGCAATCGTCGGGTGGAAATTGGGGATGGAGTAAATATGCATTCTTCAACCCAAAATCCAAGTTTTGCCGGGTTTGAAATCTGCTGGTTATTTGGCAAAAGCGAGCGTTTTAATGCGATTATTCGGTTTAGGGCTCACCCAGGCTTTTTTTCCAGAGGAGAAATCCGAAGAAAGAAATCAGATCTATAGCACTACAAAGCCGACAAAGATCAAAATCCCGACGGTCAGGCCAAGCACGAATATTTCATAGGCCTTGCGGATGAGGCGGTATTTTTTATTTAAAACTTTTCCCTGATAGTAAAGCGAAATGGACATCTGATCCATGATTGAGGCTCTATTTCCGAGCAAGCGGTGAGTTTCGGCGAGGTAGTCATCCATGGTGTACTTGGCGCTTTCGCCGAAAAAAAGTAAGCTGGATTTGCCGATTTCTCCGGTTTTTTTGTCCGCTCCAATGATCGAAGGCTTAGCGGCCTGTACGGCCAGCATGGTAGAGGTCAGGATTATACTCAGAAATACGAGGACGGGGCCGATGGTATACAGCGAATCAATCTCGAGCCGCTGGGACACTGTACCGTAGCCCAAGACTGCGACCGTAGAGGAAATCACCAGCGAGTTGATCGTGATGATGATGTTGGCTTTGTTGTCTGCGATCTGGAGCAGATTGCAGTTGTTTTTGAAAGCGACTCGATAGAAGGTCTGCTTGTCACGCTGAGTTTTGTCTTTTTCTTTCGGTTTCTCAGGTAGCGGTGTTTCCATATTCTCGGATATTTCTTTGAATTTAAGCAATAATCCAAACTGCCCGTATTTTATCTCTCCTATCAATTTAGAAATAATTGGATTTTTTGGAGGCAGACTTCACCGCTTTGATTCGAAGTCACTTACAAGCTTCTCTTGAAGCAGAAGATCAATATTTTATTTTTAGTTGGTAAATCGAAAAAACTTTTTGATTTTCAGCTTTTCGGTTTCTAACATTCTCGTTCATGCATTCAGAATCACCTCGTTGGTCACTTTTTGGCCGTGTCGCTTTTCGGATCGTCTTTATCTACCTCCTTCTCAATTTCGCTCCGTTTGCAAAGTATTTGCCGGGGATATTCGCTCCGCTGACTATTTTCCTCAACGAGCATTTCTTTCACATCCGTCCCCAGCTAAACCAAATCGGAAACGGGTCAGGGGACACGAGTTTCGCATGGGCCTCAATTTTTACGTATATGCTCTTGGCTGTGACTGGTGGTTTGTTGTGGTCTGCAATAGACAGGAGAAAGGCAAATTACGTCGACTGGAATTACTGGCTCTGCCTCATCTTGCGGTACAGCCTCGCCGGGGTTTCTTTTTCCTATGGCATATCAAAAGTCTTTGCATTACAAATGCGTTTTCCTTCGATGAGCGAGTTGGCCACGCCACTCGGTGACTACTTGCCCATGCGTCTTTCTTGGATGTTTATTGGGTACAGCGAGCCATATCAGATCTTTTCAGGGATTGCTGAGGTATTGGTTGGGCTGCTGTTGCTTTGGAGAAGGACGGCACTTTTGGGTGCAATCCTGGCGGTGGGGGTCTTTGCCAACGTGGTCATGTTGAATTTCAGCTATGATATCCCGGTGAAGATCGATTCATTTCATTTACTGATTGTTAGTCTATTTCTCGTCTGGCAAGAGCGGGAGCGGCTTTTTGCTTTTTTTGTCCAAAACAAGGTCGCTTTACCGTCTTCCTTCTATGAAAAATCTTGGCCAAAAAAGTGGCAGAGATTCTTACGAATCGGTGTAAAGGTGCTTTTCTTTTTTCTCTATTTCGTTCAACATATCTATTACGACTACAACTCCTTTATCGAAAGGAAGACGAGCAGTACCATGATCGTGGGTCCTGTGGATCCGGGGTTTTACCATGTCGAGCTATTTGTGAACAACGGTGACACCATCCCGGAAAACATGGCGGACTCGCTGCGGTGGCGCGATCTAATCTTTGATTACAACGGGCAAGGAAGTCTCGCCGCCCATGACACCAGCCTGTTCATGAACTATGGCAGGGCCTATTTCATCTATCAGGCGGACAGTCTGGGAAAGGAGATGGTATGGAGGAGTCTGGGACGGCGTGCGGCGACATTTTCGATGGACTTTCCTTCAGAGGATCGAATGATTTTAAATGGTACCAAGGGCCAGGACTCGCTACATGTGGTGCTGCGAAAGCTAGAAAGGCACTTTCCCCTGGCCGAGCGGCAGTTTCACTGGATCAATGAATCGAGTCGCTGAGGCGTGCCGGCTATCACTTTGGAATCAATGCCTTCAGATCATCCAGCGTATTTGCGTCGGCTACTTTCTTGTCCCGGCGCCAGCGCAGGATCCTGGGAAACCGGACGGCCACGCCGCTTTTATGACGGTTGGATAGAGCAATCCCCTCAAAAGCCAGCTCAAACACCAGCGTTGGTTCTACGCTGCGGACGGGGCCAAACCGCTCCAGTGTCGTGCGCTTGATGATGTTGTCGACCTGTGCAAACTCCTGGTCGGTAAGGCCGGAATAGGCTTTGGCGAAGGTGACTAGCTCCTTTTCTCCTTTTTCGTTCAGATGCCAGAGTCCAAACGTGTAGTCGGTAAAGAGATTTGTTCGCCTGCCATGACCGCGCATCGCGTAGGTCAGCACTGCATCGATGGTGAGCGGATCGATCTTCCATTTCCACCAATCTCCCTTTTTGCGTCCCACCTGGTAGCTGGCTGATTTCTTTTTGAGCATCAATCCTTCGCTGCGCTTTTCTCTGGATCTTCCCCGCTCGGTGATCACCTCCTCCCAAGACGTGAAGTTCATCTGATGCGAAAGTTGGAGGACTGGATAGTTTGCTGCTTGGACCAAAGCCTCCAGCAGAATCCGACGTTCCCGATAGCTTTGGCTTCTGATGTCTTGGCCGTGAAACTCTAAGAGGTCATACGCTTTGAATATCACCGGGACTTTTGCCAGAACAGCCTTGCTGACATTTTTTCTGCCGATTCGGGTTTGTAGGTCGTTGAACAGGCCGACCTGGTCGTCGACAAAAGCCAATATCTCGCCGTCAATCACGGTTCCTTCGGGAAGAACATTGGCCAGTTCGGCGATTTCGGGATATTTTTCGGTGACAAGTTCCTCTCCGCGAGACCAGATGAATATCTCGTTTTTTCTAAAAATCACCTGCCCGCGTATCCCATCCCATTTATGCTCTGCTGCCCAATCTGAGATGTCGCCCAGTTCATGGATCTCGTTTTCGAGTGCATAGGCGAGATAAAAGGGGTAAGGTTTGGAGACATAGGCCTGTTCGTTTCTTCCAAAGACCAACTCCTCAAACGTGGTATCATTCGCGCTCCAGTTGCCCATCAAGCGGTAAGCGAGTTCGTCTTCTGGAACCGATGTGACCTGCGAAAGCGCCCTGGTCATCAACTTCTGACTGATCCCGATTCGGAAGGATCCCGTCAGAAGTTTGGTGAATACAAACCGGGAATAGTAGTCCAGCTGCATCCAAGTGTGCTGGACATATTCTTTTTTTTCGGGATCTGTTTTGGACTTCAGTTGGACGAGTTCACGGAGAATTGCGCTCAGAGACTTGTCGCTGGTATGTTCATCATTTGGGACGACGAGCGCGATCGACTCTGCCAGATCTCCGACGATGTGATAGCTCTCCTCAAAAAGCCAAAGGGGAATCTCCGCAAGTTCGGCAGCATAAGCCCGGAGCAAGGTGGTATTCACCGGACGCGGGGGCCGTCGATGGGATAGGATCGCGATCGTTGCCAGTTTGTCGCTTTCATCTGCTTGCGCAAAATACCCCGCCAAAGCAGCTACTTTCTGGCTGGTTTTATTAGTGGCATCCAGCTTTTCGATGAGTTCTGCAAATTTTCTCATGTCGACTGAGCGGGTTCAACTGTCGTGATTTCTTCCTTTTCGCCCTCGTAATCTGTATTTTCTACGCTCGCATCATATCCGAGTTCTCGCAGGTATCTGCTGAAGATATCGGTATAGCCGTGCGTGCAGATTACCCGGCTGGCTTCGCTGGCCTTGATACTTTGGAGAAGTCCCTGCCAATCGCAATGGTCGGACAGGACGAAGCCTTTGTCCGTCGCTCGCCGTGCCCTAGCTCCGCGAAAAGCCATCCAACCGCTGCAAGTGCCGGTTTCGAATGGCACCAGCTTTCGCATCCATGGGGTGCCGTGTGCACTCGGAGGTGCGATCACGACGCTTCCCCGGATATCGCTTGCGGGAGTGCTTGGGGTGATGAGGGTTGTCTTGGGCAGCTCCAACTGAGGACGAAGCACCTCAGTCATGTTTTCCACCGCGCCGTGGGTAAAGATTTGACCTATGGAAGTGTCGAGGTGCTTGAGGATTCGCTGGGCTTTACCCAGTGTATAGCCAAAAAGAACCGAGGTTTTGCCGTCTTCTTTGTTGCTTTGCCACCAAGAGTTGATTTCCTCAAAGACAAGCGCTTGTGGCTTCCACTTGAATGCAGGCAGGCCAAAGGTGCACTCGGTAATCATTGTGTGGCATTTGATCAACTCGTAGGGCGTGCAGACGCCGTCATTCTCTGTCTTATAATCTCCGGTGAAGACCCATACTTCGCCTTTGTATTCGACACGAACCTGGGAGGAGCCGATGATATGTCCTGCTGGGTGGAGAGTGAAGATGACTCCATTGATCTGGAAAGGCTCATTCCAGCCGATTCCTTGCACGTTGATCTCGCCTAGACGATGGCGGATGATGGGGATATTGCTGTGATGCGTCAGGTACTTGTTGTGTCCAAATCTGGCGTGATCGGAATGCCCATGCGTGATGATCGCGCGATTTACCGGCTTCCACGGATCGATGTAGACCTGAGCTTGCGGGCAGTAGATTCCTTTGGCGTCGAATATTAAAAGGTCTGATCGCTTCATTGACAAGTGATTGACTGAGTGCCGGCTGATTAAATCCAAGGCAGATTTTAATAGTATCAGACTATCATTTTCTTGCGCCTCAGCAATAAACTCACTCAGAAACTATCGAAGATCTTACGATTTTTCACGAACCTCTGTTCAGAGAAACGGCCTCGCTTCCAGGCTTTATCTCATAAGACACAAAAGCTCCCAGCTCATCCTGCTGAATTTCAAGCGAGCGGCTTTTGCCAGTTTGAGTCAATTGCACGGATGTCCAATCAGCCGGAATATAGGTTTTAAGCGTAAGAGGGACGGAGTAGACTCCCGGATCTAGAGTAGATGAAAGGCTGAGGTTGATAACGTCTTTTTCGACTTTGCTGCTGACTTGCGTGGCTTTTCTTTCCCGAAGATATTTGGTCACATCGCGGAAAGTGGCAACCCAAAGATCGGCTTCCTTGGCTTTCATGTAAGAGAAATATTCCACGAGTTCCGGACGGGTTTTAGGCTCCCAACCCAGATTTTCGACGCCGTGGATGACCAGTACCAGCCAGTTGTTGTCGTGCGTCATGACTGTGTCCACCCAAGCTTTCATCTGATGGATATCAATGCGGGTCACGGGACCGCGCTGCCACTGGACATACTCTTTGGTGGATTGGCCAGGAGTCATCTTGCTTCCCCGGTTGATCTCCTCCAGCCAGTCTTCCGGCATCCGGTTTCGCAGTGCAGGATAGACGGTGTGGGCGTATTCCATGACCCGTTCGTTCTCTGTGCCATAGGGTCCCTCAGCACTGAAGGTGGACTCGGGACCGATGAATTTCAGCAAGTCAGCTTTGCTCTGCTCCAGCTCATACATCAGGTTGACTTCATCCAAAGCCGCCAATCGGGGATGGGTGACCGTGTGGGAAGCGATCTCATGGCCTTGGGCGGAATAGGCCTTGTACTGCTCCCAAGTGGTGGTGTCTTCGACGTTGTTGTGAAAGACCACCTCATCGGTGTCTTTCATCGTTCCCTGACGGATTTTTGCGTAGCCTTCATCGATCAGCGCATGTGCTTCGGCTACTTTTCCCTGCTCAAAAAGTGAACCCGCACGCGCGTGATAGTCTTCAGCCTCGCTGGTGCCGGTAAAGGCAATCAAGGAAGCCCGCTCAAAGAAGTTACTCGAGTCGGTCTTGATCTTCGCTGTTTCGGAAATGATCTCCTGTGGATCTCTCCCGATGAATTTTCCTTTGCAGGAGCCTTCGACTTTTCCCGTGATAATGTAAAACGTCCCGGGAAGGCCCAAGCTGTCCATGATCGGTTTGGCGATGGTGAGTTGGTTGATGATGCCGTCGTCGTAGGTTATGGAGATTGCACCTTTTTTATTTCCCTGGAATTTGGTGATTTCGGTGTGACCGATCATTGGGTCGGCTGGCGTGCAAGCCAAAGCGGATAGGGCTAACAGAAGCAGGGCAAAAGCTGGTTTCATAATGGGCGTGATGATTCGATGCCTAAAATGCTGAAAAAGTGGCAGTAGCGTAAGACCGCTGATCAAGTTTTATGAGGATTGGAGGAGGTAAGTCGCCGCCGGACTTTGAAACTTGAAGGTACAGCTGCACTCAGTTGGAGGCTGCGTGTTGTGGGAGATACGCTTTTATTAAATCTTTAAATACTATCTAAATACGGCGACACGGAGGTTTGGATGCTCTCAACGAGCTCTTCGTCCATGAAGCGGTATTCGTCCGGTATATCAAGGACGACTATCGTTTTGCCGATCATATCCTCTGGAAATTTTTCAAGCAGCCGTTGCTTATGCCGTTTTTCCATCGCAAAAATCAAATCTGCCCATTCCAGCAATTTTCTGTTCACCTTGATCTTAGCAGAAGGTTCTGTCCCTGCCGATCTCACCTCGAGGCCATGTTTTCCCTTGTAGATAGCTTCTGCTGTAGGACTTCTCCAGATATTCCTGCTGCAAATAAAAAGTATGTTCATTGTTGGTTCGGCTATTCGGATAGCCTCCGATTTTTACGGAGCTATATGGAAAGAGGTCTGACTTTTAATTAGTTGTCAGGTGTTTAGGTTAAAGTGGGGATTGTAGATTAAGCCGATGACGTTTCCAAAAGGGTCTTTTACTGTCGCCGTCATTATCTCTCCGCCGACATTCTCGGGCTTTTCGTTTTCGGTTGCTCCCAGGTCAATGAGTCGATCATAGGCTTGCTGGACATCTTCTACGCCCCAATAAGAGACCACACTTTCGGCCTTATTTGTATTGGGAACCTCCTCGGGTTGGAGTCCCAATTCATACCCCGCAATGTTGAATCCCACATAGAAGGGCTCGTTGAAATAGGGATTTGTTTCAAATGCCGCTGCGTACCATTCGGTCGCTTTCTGAATATCTCCGACTTTGTAGATGGTTGTTCTTAGCCCTAACATGTTTATCTCTTACGCAATTTGTTTATAAGCAAAATGTAATCTTCGATTCGATCCTCTAGTCCTTATTTCTTCCACTCTATCACTTCCATTTCGCTGAGTTCTGGACCACCGCCGCGGTTGGCGGAGCCCGCTTGCACGTAGATCTTTCCATCGAGAAAGACGGTGCCGGTTCCGTGCCTTCCTTGGAGGAGGTTCGGCAGCTTACTCCAGGTGTTGGTGCGTGTGTCGAGTACTTCCACTTCGGAATGTGCGGGAACCTGCACGCCGCTTTCTCCATTCATCACTATCAGATAGGGGCCGATGCCCAGGTTGGAGTTTCCCGCCCGCTCAGTTGGGATTCCGGCATCGATGGTCGTCCAGGTTCCGGTTTTGAAGTCGTAAAAGTCCACTTCCTTGATCGTCGTGTCGATCACCCGGTTGATCTTGGCGTGGGAAGTTCGGCCACCGGCGAGGTAGAGGCGGTCTCCGACCATGGCTGCGCTCACATGATCTCTTGCTCTTGGGGCGTCCGCGAGCGTTGTCCATTTTCCTGTTTGGGGATCCAGCTCGTCAAACCAACCCACAAAACCGTCCCAGTGGCCATCCTGAATCCCGCAGACCAAGTAGATCTTGTCGTTTCTCACAAAACCCCCCGCAGAACCGCGCAGTCGATCTTTTGGAATTTCCGGACCTTCTCTCCATGTTTTGGTTTTGGGGTTGAAGATCAGCGCATTTGCGATCGGAGTTTCGTGCGGATAGCCGCCGGTGAAGGCGCCGATCACCCAGATTTCATGGTTGTAGGAGACTGCCTGGAAATGGCTGATCTCCATCGGCGCGTCGGCAACTTTTGTCCAAGTGTTGGTCTTGGGATCGTATTCTTCCACCGGCCTTTCGCTCCGTCCGCCGAGGGAGTACAGCTTACCATCACATTCTACAAAGGAATTTTCATGGCGCGGAGTCGCTTCGTTGGTGGCTTGGACGACCGTCCACGTCTCTTGGGAATATGCCTCAAGGCTAAAAAGTAAGAGAAAAGCGAAGAATAGATTTTTCATATGGTTACAATTTGATGGTTAGAGGGCACACGGAATCTCGCTTGTATCATGATCATTTCACAAAGTTATGCTCGATCTCGTGGGGGAGGATTGATTGACGGCAATAAGTTAGTAAAAGCAATCTGGACTAACTTCGAACCGAAATACAAATCCAGTCACATCGCGTCGCAGGATTAAAATACAGCCGTCGCGTCCTGCTATAGATTGTTGCTCAAAATTGCTTTGGTTTCTGGCGTTTGGATGCTAGCTCCGCGATTTCGTTGATGCGACTTTGTCGGGTTTCAGGTCGTTTTGCAAAGACGAGCCATGCCAGCATCATCTTCCGCACGGACTTGCTGAGGCTTTCGTAGAACTCCCTGGCTCCGGGGTTGGCGTTCAAAGCATCCGCAAAGTCCTGCGGCACGATCAGTTCTTCAACTTGATCCAAGATCGTCCAAGAGCCGTTTTGCTTGGCGATCTCGATACAATCCAATCCCGCCTGGGCCATGAATCCTGCTTCAATCAGCTTCGAGATCTTGTCCTTGTTGATCTTAGACCAAGTACTTTTTGCTTTGCGCTTGCTAAAAAACTGGTGGGAAGTCTCATGGTCTATCTTGATTTTTTTGCTGTCGATCCAGCCATAGCAAAGTGCAATGTCGACGGACTCGCTCCAGGTGAGGGAAGGTTTTTGCGAAGCTTTACTATAAAATACCACCCAAACCGAAGACTTGGCTATGTGGTACTGCTCTAGCCATGTTCGCCATTCGGCGGCATTTCTGGGGTAAAATACTTCGGCTTCTTGCATTTGGCTAAGGTGCAAAAAGTTCCGGAAACCAGCCTGTTCGCTATTAGCTGGAAAGCCTTTTTTATCCCTAAATCGAGAATGAGGGGGTATTCCAGACTCACCTCGAGAGCTAAGTCGGGAGTAGGTCTCGTTTCTTTGACTTGATCAGATTCATCATGACAATGGACGTGAGCATGATGGCTATCCCGACGACCTGAGTCGTGCTCAGACTTTCATCGAGGATAAAATGGGCTGAAATAACCGCCATGGGAAGCTCGACCGTCATCAACAGACTGCTGGTGGTGGCTCCGATTTTTGGAATACCGATGGCGAATAGGACCGGAGGAAGGATCGTTCCGAAAACGGCTAGAAAAACGCCCCATTCCAGCAGTTCAAGTCCAAGATGATGGTCAAAAACCAGGGTTTGCGCGTTGACGAGGAGAATGGATATTGCGGATCCGGTCATCGTCCAAGCACTTTTGTTTTGCCAGTTGACGTCTTTGCCGATTCTGCTGTTTGACACAATGTATGCGGCATAGACCATCGACGCGAGCAAGACATAACCGATTCCTTCTATCGGTAAGGAGATGTCTTGGCTTGGGGTAAGTCCGCTAGCCAGCAGGGTTCCAATCAAAATCAGGACAGTGATCGCAAATTCGGATCGTGATGGCTTCTTTTTGAACACAGCCCATTCGAGCAGAATACTGATCCAGGTAAACTGCATCAGCAGCACGATCGCCACGGATGCGGAGATGTACTTGACCGACAGGTAGTAGAAATAGGTGGAGATGCCAATGAACACTCCGGTGAATAGGAGATAGGGGATTTCCTTGCGTGTCGCGTTTTCTTTTTTGGAAAAAAAGAAGACCAGCCACAATACTACCGCACCGATCAGTGCTTGGACAAACGAGATCTCAGCGGCATTGTAGCCCTGTCGATAGGCCAATTTGACAAAGGAAGTGAGGACCCCAAAACTGATCGCTCCGCCGAGTACCATCAAAATGTTTTTGAGCATCTGACTTCTATAGTAAGTTTTCCAAGGTTCGGTCTTTGTAGCTTTTCCGGGAGATTTGCTTCTCCAGTTTGGTCAAAGCTTCCAGGAAGCTGGGGTTGTCTTCCAGCATTTGCAGCGTGGTCAATACGCCGGCGTCCCAGTATTTTTCGAATTCTTCAAATGTGCTTTTTGCTTTTTCTGTAAGCGTGAGGCTTTGCTTTCTTGAGTCGGTGAGGTCGGTCTCGGCTTGCACATAACCTTTCTGTCGCATGTTGCGGATGATTTTTACCACCGCGGGATGGGACAGTTGCAGCCGTTCGGCGATCTCGGTGATGGTGAGCGTCTGATGCTTTTGAAGGAGCAAAAAAACCAAATGCCAATTGGGCTCGATATCGGCTCCCACTGCTTTGTAAAAATCCCGGGTACTGTAAAGCAGGTTGTCACATAGCCGCTTGATGCGGCTATGTAATCCTGCAGGTCCAATCTCTGTAAGAAAATCTTGTTCTCCCATTCCGAATCGTATAACTGGTTACGTAAAATTAGTCAAATAAAACGTAACTGGTTACAGGAAGAGGCGTTTTTAGTGACGAAACTTTCTTAGGGTTTGTAGGTTTGACTATGCGTGGCAACAGTTCTAGCTGGACGGTTATTCTTTGTGGAAGAAGCATTGGGTGATTCCGATGTGGAATTGGACTCTGTTAGGGTTTCGAAATCGATCTAAAACCTTCTGGTGGCCATTTTAAATATTGTGAAAGTGTCTAAAAAATTTCCGTTTTTTCACTTTTCTAATCAAAACTTGTTCAAAATGTAATTGAAGTGTGTTTGGGAAAATGAAAAATAATCTCTATTCAAAATCTCTTGTCTAAAAAAATTAACAAAGAATTATTGTTTTGGACAAAAATATCTGATTTTCATTTTGTAAGCGTAAATCATTTTTCTAGCTTTAAAATGCGAACCAAAGGGGCTTGAGTCGCTGATCTTTTATTCTCTTAGTCCTTTTTAGATTGACAGGTTTAGGGTTGTGTACCCTGGTGTAGATATATGGTGCAAGATTCTCTTGATCTTATTTCCGTAAAAGCATCCGGTCTTCCGGATAGTCCAAACAATTTATTTCTAACCATTTTACTACCTACTTATGAGAAAGGTTTTACCCATTGCTTTCGCTCTGGTGGTATTACTGAGTCTATCAAGCTCAGTCTATAGCCAACAGCGGGTATTGAAGGGGAAGGTCACTGCGTCGGCAGATGGACTTCCCATGCCAGGAGTCACGGTCCTGGACAAGAGTAATCAGTCGGGAACCACCACCAACGTGGATGGTGAGTACTCGATCTCGGTGACCGAGCAGTCGGTTTTGGTATTTTCATTTATTGGGTTCACCAGCAAGGAGTTTACCGTCGGGAATCAATCCGAGCTGAATGTGGTCCTGGATGAGGAAGCCAGTGAATTGAATGAAGTAGTCGTGACAGCCTTTGGTTTGGAGCGCGAAAAGAAAGCCCTCGGTTACTCAGTGACCCAACTCGACGGGGACAGATTTACCGAAGCCAGAGCGATCAACGCCGGTAATGCGCTTTCAGGAAAAGTGGCGGGGGTGAATGTGACTCCACCGGCTACTGGTGCTGCGGGTTCTACCCGAGTGGTAATCCGGGGAGGATCTTCCCTGACCGGAAATGACCAGCCGCTCTATGTAGTCAATGGTATTCCGATCGAATCTGGAAACCTTGGCAACGCAGGGATGTGGGGTGGCAATGACTCCGGTGACGGACTTGCTTCGATCTCACCGGATGACATCGAGAGCATGTCTGTATTGAAAGGAAATGCTGCCGCTGCCCTCTACGGTGCCAGAGCTGCCAATGGTGTAATCCTGATTACAACCAAAAGCGGAAAGGCAAGAAAAGGCATTGGCGTGTCTTTCAATTCAAGCATTATGTTTGACAATGTATGGGATCAGACCAACTGGCAAAGAACTTATGGCCCGGGCCGTGACGGCAGAGTGTCGTCCTCTTCTACAGAAGCGATGGAAGATGCTACCAACGGTTGGGGATCGATGTACAATGGATCTCCGGTGGTTCAGTTTGACAATGTATCCAGACCTTATTCTTATACAGGCGAGGGACTTTCTGACTTCTATGAGACAGCCTACACCTTGACTAACTCCATCGCGTTCGATGGTGGAAACGAAAGCACCAACTACCGTTTTTCATTCTCTGATTTGACAAACGATGACATCATGCCAAATGCCGAATTCAAAAGAAGAGTGGCCAATGTCAATGTCAACAGCAAGTTGGGCAAGTTTACCCTGGCGGTAAATGGTCAATACACTTTCCAGAAGGCCTTGAACAGACCTAGACTTTCTGATTCCCCGGGTAACGCCAACTTCTCCATGTTGGTGAAGCCTGGTCATATTCCTTTGGATGTGATGAAAGGAGATCCTAACAAACCTGGCGCAAATCCTGACGGAACTGAGCTCCGCTATCAGCAAAACACCTTCTCTACCAACCCTTATTGGGCAGCCTATCAGTTCTACCGTGAAGATGAGACCAACAGACTGTTGGGAAATATGTCTTTGCAGTACGATATCACAGATTGGTTGTATGTGAGAGGCCGTGTAGGTTTGGATTTCCAATCCAGAGTGGATGACAGCTCCGAGCCTTATGGTACGGCTTACAAGCCAAGAGGTGATTACAACGTCACCGAGAGAACCATCAGAGAGGACAATGCTGATTTGTTTATCGGATTCAATAAGACCTTTGGTGACTTTGCTTTAGACGGCTTTGTTGGTGGAAACAGGATGAGAAGAACTGCCGAAAGCCTTAGAGGTGGTGGAAATGACCTAGTTATTCCTTATTGGCATTCTGTGAAAAACGTAGCCGCTCCGACGATCGATTACGTCTTCTCTGAGTATGGAATCAACTCCTACTTTGCTGCAGCTAACCTGGCTTACAAAAACATGATTTTCTTGAACGTTACCGCTCGTGAAGATCATTTTTCAACCCTTTCCCCAGAAAATTTCAAGCTGTTTTACCCATCTGTCAGCGCAGCAGCAGTGATCAGTGATATGATTACTCTTCCTGAAGTGATCACTTTTGCAAAAGTGAGAGGTTCATGGGGCCAAGCGGGTGGTGGAGCACCAAATCCTTATGCACTCAATCTGACATATGGATTGGTTGGTAACGGTCACATGGGTGGAAACTTGGGTCAAATAAACAATGGATCTATTCCTAACTCTACCCTGAAGCCTTATACTTCTACCGAATACGAAATCGGTGCTGATTTGAGGTTTTTCAAAAACAGACTTGGACTGGATGTCGCGTATTACAATAGATTGACCAATGATGATATCCTCAATACTGGTATCTCCAGTACTTCAGGATTTGGATCCACTACTGTCAATATCGGTGAATTGCGAAACAAAGGGATTGAATTGTTGTTGAACATCACTCCGATTTCGAAAGAATTCAGATGGGATATTTCCTTCAACTTTGCCAACAACCGATCTGAGGTCTTGAGCTTGGGCGAAAACGCTGCCGGCGAGGCAATTGAATTTATTAATTTGGGCAACAGCCGTCTACAGCGAGAAGCAATCCGACACATTGTGGGCGAACCACTTGGTATGATTGCCGGCTACAAGCAACTTACGATCGACGGTCAGAAAGTATATGATGCCAATGGCTTCCCTGTGACTACTGCTGGCTTGGAAACTTTGGCCGAAGGCCGTCACCCAATCTCCGGCGGTATCAGCAATACCTTCAGCTACAAAGGATTCAGACTGTACACCCTGATTGATTTCAGAAGTGGAGGTAGCATGGTGTCCGGTACCAACTATTTCGCTTATTCCTACGGATTGCATGAAGAAACCCTGGTGGGAAGAGATGGCAACCTGACTGTGTCTGGAGTAGATGTGAACGGTGAAGCTAATACTTGGACTATCGGTGCAGATGCTGCCAATGCTGCCAATTATACCCTCGATCAGTACTACAACCGATATGCTATGGTGACTGAAAACATCGTGTACGATGCCTCATTTGCCAAACTTAGAGAGTTGAACTTCGGCTATACTTTCTCAAGCAGTTTCTTGAAAAACACTCCGATTCAGACCCTTTCTCTCTCCTTTGTAGGCAGAAATCTGGCGCTGTTGTGGTCTAATGTCCCTAACGTAGATCCTGAATCTGCCTATGCAGTGGACGGCAACTCACAAGGTTTGGAATATTTCGGCATGCCTACCAACAGAAGTTTCGGCTTTAACCTATCGGCTACTTTCTAATCAATTGGTAAAACCAAAAAACACACGCGAATTATGAAATTTACTAATAAACTAGCGGCTATTCTTCTGGCAGGTTCTATTGGGCTTTTTTCCTCTTGTGACGAAAGCGCCCTCTTGGACTTGAACGTAGACAAGAATGCAGCCACTACTATAGATATGGCCTATCTGTTCTCTTTGGGTACTTTGAGAATAGCTTCAGAATATGAAAATACCCGGGTGCCGATGCTCTATGCGGCTACGATGATTCAGCACACAGCTTCTACAGCAAGTTATTTCAGCGGTGACAAATACTTGTATAATGCCCAATACAGCGGAGCTTATATGGAAAGTCACTACACCAATGTGGTTAGATTGCTTCAGCACGTAATCACTCAGACTCAGGATGATCCTACCATGGATAATTTCCGTGCGGCATCCATCGTGTTGCAAGTATTCGATCTGCACAGAATGACCGATATCTACGGTGATATCCCTTATTCTGAAGCTGGAAAAGGTTTGGACGGTCCAGAATATTGGTTTCCAAAGTATGACAGCCAGCAGGAAGTCTATTCTGCAATGATCGCTGATTTGCTTGAAGCCAGAGCGTTATTTTCTGAATCTGCAAGAGGATTTGGAGCTCAAGACTTTATTTATGAAGGTGATATCGCCAAGTGGAGAAAATTTACCAACTCACTTTTGATGAGAATCGCCATGCGTATGAGCAATGTGGATGCAGCAAGAGCTCAGGAAGTGTTTGTGGAAGCCAGCAACAGCGGGGCTTTTGAATCTATCGATGATATGGCAACTATCCAATTTGCAACCGGGCCCCAGGGTGTGAACAGAAATGGTCTGAATGACGGCTACTGGGGAAATAACAAGTACTCTAGAGATTGCAAGATTTCGGAAACTTTCCTAGAGTGGATGAGAACCAATAACGATCCAAGACTTACCATTGTTGCTGGAGCTACCGGTAACCCAGATGACCCGTCTACCTGGGATACTGATGCTGCTGCGCAAAAAGGTTTGCCTAATGGATATACCTCCACCACGCTTAGACCGCTTTTGTCGCCAGAAGAGCTTGCAGAGTTTAACTCTCTTACCAATGGTAACTGGATTTTCTCTATGCTAAACCTGAAATATCTTGATTGGGAAGATCCATATTACTTGATCTCTTATGCTGAGGTGGAATTGATGAAAGCTGAGGCTTCGTTGAAAGGCTGGATCGCTTCAGATGCTTCTGAGCATTTTAACAAAGGTGTGACTGCTGCTATCAGATCTTGGGAGTTGTTTGATCCTTCCTTTGCCAGAACTCCACAGGAAATCCAGGCCTATATCTCAGGAAGAGGCTTTGCTGCGGCAGGCAATGAAGACAAACTCCGCCTGATCGGTGAGGAATACTGGGCTGCTACTTACTTGAATGACATTGAGTCTTGGTCCAACTGGAGAAGAACCGGCTATCCGGAACTGACTCCGACCCAGGATCCAAATGCATTCGAGGGCAACTTTATACCTAGAAGATTGAAATACTGGGAAAATGAAATTGGTTCCAATCCTGCAAACTATCAGGATGCTGCCACCAGAATGGGCGGCGATCTATTCGCCACCAAAATGTGGTGGGACGGAGGAAATTAATTTCTCCCTGAGTTTATTGAAAGAGGTTCTGGATGCGTCCAGGGCCTCTTTTTTTTGCTGAAAAGTTTTTGGACTGAGGAGATGTCGTGCTCTAAGAGTTTTGGATTGGTCGGTAAGCTCCCCACAGAATTCGCCGATAAACGGATCGAGTCGTAGCTATCCGGTATTCCCCAAAAGCTCAGATCAAGCTCTTTGGCTTTATTTGGCTAGATTTTCCCAGATCGATGTGCCGATCTTTTTCCCTTGGGAGACTCCGTTTTCGATCGCATCCCGGAAGTGAATTCCTCCATAGAGCCGTGAAATGGCTGCTTCGTCAGAAGCCTGAAAAAACGAGCTAAATTCCCGCTCAGGCAAGCCGAAATACACTTCAGAATTGTCGGTGAACGCGAAGTCGTCTCCCAAATAGGCCGTTAGGATAACGGAAGCGGCACTGCTGATTACGGAGTGTCCAGAGGAATATTCCGGAAATGGAGGAGTCTGGAGTAGTGGCTTCCAACTTTGATCAATGTGCTGATTGATCACCGTCTCTGGACGGATTCGATGCGTGTCGTATTTGGCCTTCCAGCAAGAGACGAAGGCGTCGTGGAGGGTCATGCCAAGCAGGGCATGGAGGTAAGTGGTTTCGGTAAAATCCAGCCGGGCTTTTTGAGCTGCGATGCCTGTGATCCCCATCCAATGTCCTCCCGGCGAGATTTTCTTCACACCTATCGACATGTGTCCCGCAAACTCCACCTTGAAAGGATTGCAATCCCAGAAATTAGCGATCAAGCGCTCTTCTGTGCTGAGATTTTTACCCAGCTCGTAGACTTCCATGGTCTGTTTTTGAAAAGAACTACCTGTCTCCATGTTAAATGCCGCCATTGGAAGTGGAGCAAAGTCATTGAGATTTTGAAGGAAAAAGGTCCTCATGGTTTTCCATTCCGGCTCTATTGCCGACATGTATGCTGGCGGCGTGGGATACCAATAGCCGGGACCTTCCACCGGCGTATAGCGGTTCATAGCGGTGAGTTGCAGATAGCCGTCAGTCTTGGCGGAGGCCAGTACCTGGTCGGCGATTGACTTTGCAAAAGCCATATGAGCCTCCAGATTCTTGGTGTTGACGATCTTGGTTTTTAGTCCCCACTCTTTCCAGTCGTTTTGTTTTTCCCGAAGCAAGTAGCCCGAAGGCATGACTTTCTCCCCCACCAAAAACATCGCATAGATCGCAGCAAACTCTGGAGAAGCTACTTTTTCCAAGGAAAGAGGAGACATTTGACCCTGGATCTTGGACTGTCTCAGGATGTCTGCGTGCTTGAAGTTCACTCCCGATTCTTGGAGAACCCGATAAGGAGCCAGATTGGTGTAAGCGTAGATTCTGGCTGCCACGGGCGGGCTGGCCACATCCGTCACCATGACTGTGGTGATGTGAAAAAGCTGCTCCGCGTAGATCTTTGACCAATCCGGTTGCTTCTTTTGGGCCAAAAGAAACGGGCTGCTCCACGTCAAAAGCAGAAGAAAGATGACATGCTTGAGATACTTTTTCATCGTATTTGGTAAGCTTCGACTCTTTGTTGATTCACTCCGAAGACGAGAATGTTGTCATCGCCAATCTTGAGATCGACGATTGATTTGATGTCACCTTTGATCGCTAGGCCGGACTCTTTGAGACTCAATGGGCTGAAATTACCGGTGCCGTCCCCCAGCAAAACCAAGCCCAATCCAGCATCGATTTTCCCGATTCGGATGCGGCTTTGACTTTGATTTCCTCCCAAGACCACATCCAGATTGCCATCTCCGTTCACGTCCGTCACCAGTTGGGCATAGACGGGGAAGCTTTGTGCCATCCGAGGCAGGGCGTGAGGTACGAAACCAGCTTCAGTGTTTTCAAAATAAGTCGATTCGAGATGGTTGGCTTCCAAAAGCTGGGCTTGGGAGAGCTCTGCTGGGGTGAAAAGGTCCGTGAGTTTTGCCTTGGAGTAGGAGGCATAGTCCGTAAACTTGCTCCTCATTCCGACCATCTGATCGAGCAGCTCGTCGCGGCTGGCGTAAGGGTAGTAAGCATCATCGATGAAGCATTCCAAAATCGGATCGATGCTGCCATTTTGGTCAAAGTCGGCGGCATAGAGGCGCAGTGACTTTTTCGGATTGGCTACAAGCTGGGTGTTGAGACCGAAGTTTCCTGCAAAGAGATCCAAGTCCCCATCTCCGTCAAAGTCTGCTTGCACGAGACTGTTCCACCAGCCGGACGTGTTGGTGGGGAAGTATCGCTCGGACTGGTCTTCAAAGCGTCCGTCCTGGTTGATCAGCGCTTTTGGACTGAGGTATTCGCCGACGATGACCAAGTCTTTGACCTGGTCCCCATTGAGATCCTGTGCTACGGCGGAGGTGATCATGCCGAGTTTTCCCTGAAGGGGCAGTGCCTCTTCTATTAACGTAAATGCGCCTTTGCCGTCGTTGAGCAAAAGTTTAGAGCTTGGGATCTCGGGGTATCTTCCCGGAATCAACCTCGCTCCGACGAATAAATCCAGAAAGCCATCTCCATTGAAATCCAAAGCTACCGCAGCTCCGGTGCTGATCCGGTAATTGGGAAAATTGGGTTTGGGTACCAGGACGCCATTGCCGTCATTCAGAAATAGACGGTCGCGCAGCGATTCGTCCTCACTGGTATAGTCGTGATATCCCCCGCTCCCGATGAAAAGATCGGTTTTTCCGTCGCCATTGAAATCTTCAAACAGCGCAACAGCATCTGTAAACTCAGATGCAGATCTAAAACCCCGGTAGGGAGCCCAAGTGAGATCCTTGTAGGAAAAGATCTTCGCGGGGAAACCTTTGCTGCCGCCAATAAACAACTCGTCGATTCCGTTTCCATCCAGATCCGCTTTGGCCATCACAGGCCCGAGGTGACTGGGCATGGTGATCATCAGCGGCTGGCGCTTGAAGTCGTTGTAGGAAGCTGATCCGGCCACGAAATCGGGAGATGAAGCTAGTTTGGTCAAGAGACCTTCACTCTTGTCAACGGGTCGATAGGACAGAAGTCCATCTTCCTTTTCAATCTTCAGTAATTGATTCAGACCCGGCTTTGACAAGGTCTGAACAGACTGGTCGGGCCAGATGACCTGTAGGCTGTCTAGCTGCTGATCTTCTCCAAAACCAAGATGAAGGCGAAAGGTGCTGGAGGACTGAAATCCCCGGGTTGGATTTAATTCAAGTACTTGCGTATGTCCTTTTGAGAACGCGGCGAGCTTTGAGCCGACGCCAAACCGGTTTTTGGAGTTTTCTCGCAGCTCTACTTGTAGCCAAGAGCCGGCGTTACTTTTGTTTTCAAAGATTCCTGCAGCTTCATTCAGGCGGGAAACCACGAGATCTAGGTCGCCGTCGTTGTCCAGATCGGCATATGCGGCACCTGACGAGAAGTCTTTGGCTGCAAAGCCTGCTTCCGTCGAGCGATTGGAGAATTCGAGATCTCCCTGATTTTCGAAGAAATAATCATGGACAGGTGTGGAGGTCATCGAGGTCACTAGGTGAAGCGTGTCGGCTTTTTCTCCGGCTATCGCCTGCTTGAAATAATAGTCCCCTTTGTACTTCAAGAAGTCCCGATTGGTATAGTCGCGGTAGTAGCCATTGGTGATGAAGAGGTCTTTGGTCCCGTCATTGTTCGCGTCAAAAAATAGCGCCGACCAGCTCCAGTCCGTGTTGGAGATGCCTGCCATCTGCCCGATCTCGGAAAACGCCCCGCTGCCCTGATTGAGCTGAAGCATGTTACGCATGTTTTGATGGTGAAAGCCCTGCTTGATCATCAGCGCATACTGCTCGTAGTTTTCTGGACCGTAGAGGAGTTTTTGGCGCTGATTGTCCTCGGGCAGCATGTCCAGCGTGAAGACATCCGGCAGTCCGTCGTTGTTGATGTCGGCGATATCCGCGCCCATGGAGAAGTGGGAGATGTGCTGGAAGTTTTCCGTGAGACGATCCGAAAAAGTCCCGTCTCCGTTGTTGATGTACAGGTAGTCAGGCTCGATGTAATCGTTGGTCACCAGCAGGTCGGGCCAGCCGTCCTGATTGATGTCAGCCGCCAGTACAGCCAGGCCAAATCCCAAGGAGTAACCCTTGATACCGGCTTTTTCGCTGATGTCCTGGAATTTTCCATCGACGTTTTCATACAGCTTGTCTCCAGCATAAGGATGCCGCTTGGCCCGCGCTGAGTCAAATTCAATGGCATTGACAACCTGGATGTGGTGGTTAAGGAGAAACAAATCCAGATCTCCGTCAATGTCGAAATCAAAAAACAGTCCCTGGGTGCTGTTGGACGGGTCGGCGATGCCGAATTCTTCCGATTGCTCTGCAAACTTGAACTTGCCAAGGTTGATCCAGAGTTCATTTTTTCGTTTCTCTGGTGCGCCTTTGCCAGAGTAGCAGACATAAATGTCCAGCAGTCCGTCGCCGTTCACGTCAGCCATGCTTACGCCGGTCGTCCAGGTGCTTTTTCCAGCTACTCCCGCAGACTTGGTGATGTCTTCAAACTTCAATCCGCCCAGGTTGCGGTAGAGTTTGTTGTCGGTCATATTTCCGGTAAAGAAAATGTCGTCCAGTCCGTCGTTGTCCAAATCTCCTACGGCGACGCCTCCTCCGTTGTAGAAGTATTCGTACCGTAGAATGTTGTTTTTGTCGTTCTCCGAAAGCTGATTTTTGAAAGTGATATTACTTTTCTTGGGGGGGACGGCTTCGAATTTTGACGAAAATGCCTGTCCCAGTGCGAGCTGGACGAGACAGGTGAGGAAGATCGTTAAAAGCGTTTTGTGCCTGATTTGGGAACGAGGACTCATAAGGGGAATTAGATTCGGATCGACCGAGCTAGGTGATTAAGTCACTAAATGATTTTCATTGACCGCTCGATGGGTTGGCTCTTTTTGAGACAGCCGTTTTCAGCCCCATGTTACTTAAAGTGACCTGAATTAAGGGATTTTTCAGGGCTTTAAAAAGAATACTTTGTATAAAAAATCAATTAATTAGGATGAGTTTTGTCAAGAAATTTGAAGAGTATCATCGCTCGAACGGATGCACTCGTGAGGAGCCTCATTTCAGACTTTTGCAAATGAAAAAACCACGAATTCCTCCGTGGTTTTAAAGTTTCAAACTTCGAACCGTTCTATTTCCCCATGTCCAAGATCTCCCGAATCTTGTTGATCTCTGACATTTCGTCGAAAAGTCCCTTGTGGTCTTCGGCTGCGATTTTGTTGCGAAATGCGGTTAGGTTGGCGATGTAGCCGTCCATCGCGCTGAGGATGTTTTCTTTGTTTTCGGTGAAGATCGGCGCCCACATCGCCGGGCTGGATTTGGCCAGTCGTACGGTGGAGGCAAAGCCGGAACCTGCCATGTCAAAGATGTTTTTTTCGTCAGCCATCTTCTGAAGGACCGTCTCCCCGAGCATAAAGGAGGAAATATGGGATAGGTGCGAGACAAAAGCCAGGTGAAGATCGTGCTCTTCAGGATCCATGAATCTGAGTTTCAGATTCAACGCTTCAAAAAGCCGATAAGCCTTTTCCTTCAGGTGCAAGTCGGTTTTTTCCAGTTCACAGATGATCAGGACTTTTTTGTCCAAGAGGTCTACTGAGGCAGCTTTTGGTCCGGAGTATTCCGTGCCGGCGATTGGGTGCGCAGCCAAATATTGATTCCGCTTCGGATGCTTAGCCAGTAAAGCGCAAAGCTTGCCTTTGGTCGAGCCCACATCGAAAACCAAGGTGTTTTGTTTGACTTCCGCCAATGTTTTCAGAGCCAAATCGCCCAGCGTATCCGCCGGCGTGGCCAGGATTACCAGATCGGTATCGGCATCCGGGGTTTCTTTTGCCTCGGTAATGATGCCCAAGGTCAAGGCATCGGCAAGGTTTTGGGGGTTGGCATCTGCTCCAGTGATGATCAATTCAGGGAACTTCTGTCTGGCACCCAGGCCAAATGAGCCTCCCAAAAGGCCAAGTCCGATGATGTGTATTTTTTTCATGTGTATATAGTTTACTTTTATCGGCCACATGGAATCTCGCAAGGTTGATAATTACTCCAGTGTGTTTGGCCGTCTATATGCTCGATTTCATGACAGGGTTTTATTTGATGCGGTTGATCGCTTCGAGGATTTTGAATTCGGGCATGCAAAGTGAAAACCTGACGTAGTTTTCTCCCTGCGAGCCAAAGATTTTCCCCGGAGTGATAAAAATATTTTTTTCGTATAGCATCCAATCGACCAGTTCCTCGGCGGATTTTCCATCGGGAAGTCTGCACCACACAAATAGCCCCGAGCCTTTAGTGTCATAGCTGAGACCCAGCTTTTCCGCCAGTTTCCAGATCAGTTTTCTGCGGTTGGTGTAGTTTTCGTTTTGATCAGCAAACCAGCTTTTTCCCAAACCCAGGGCCGCGATGGCTCCTTTTTGAAGGCCGAGAAACATCCCGGAATCCATGTTGGATTTGACTTTCAAGACGGCCTCGACCCAGTCCGCCCGTCCGCAAAGCATCCCAACCCGCCAGCCTGGCATGTTGAATGTCTTGCTGAGGGAGTTGAGTTCCAAAGCCACCTCGTTTCCTCCCGGAATCTCCAGGATGCTGAGCGGCTCAGGGTTCAGGATGTGGCTGTACGGATTGTCATTGACCAGGACGATTTGGTGCTTTTGTGCGAAAGCGACGAGCTCGCTCAGGATTTCTTTGGATCCGGGCGCTCCGGTCGGCATGTGGGGGTAGTTGATCCACATCAGCTTGACTTTGCTCAAGTCAAGTTGCTCCAACGCTTCCAGCTTCGGTCTTCCTTTTCTTTCCAAGTCCAGTTCGTAGAAGATCGGCTCTCCCTGAGCTAATCTGGTGACTGAAGTATAAGTCGGATAGCCGGGATTGGGTATCAACACCTGGTCGCCTGGGTTCAGAAATGCCATGCTGATGTGCATGATCCCTTCTTTGGATCCCAAAAGCGGGAGGATTTCCTTGGCGGGATTGAGCATGACACCGTACTCTCTGGAGTAGAGCTCCGCCATGGCGGCTCTCAGCTCAGGAATACCCTGATAACTCTGATAGCCGTGCGCCTGTGGATGCTCGACGGCGCTCTTCAGCGCATCGATCACAGAGCGGTCCGGTGCCCTGTCAGGTGATCCAATGCCAAGATTGATGACGGGTTTGCCATCCGCAATCAACTGATTGACTTCTCTGAGTTTGGCTGAAAAGTAGTACTCTTCGACTGTATTGATTCTATCGGCGAATCCCTTCATTATTTTCTGCTTCTGTATTCACCAAAAATTTTCAAGTCCCCAAATTCCCGGGTTGCCAAGGCCATGGCTTCCCGATACTGGTTGTAATCTGCAAATTCCGCGTCGATAAAAAATGCGTATTCCCAAGGTTTTTCGATCACGGGAATCGACTGGATTTTGCTCAGGTTGAGTTGCTTTTCTGCCAGATAGGTCAGCAGCTTTGCCAATCCTCCGGCCTCGTTGTGGATCGTGATCTTGAAGGAGGCCTTATTTGGCAGGATCTCGGTTTCGATCTTTTCTTTTTGCAGGATGATAAACCGGGTAAAGTTCTCCTTCACCGTTTGGATATCGCGGGTCAAGATCTCCAGTCCGTAGATGTCTGCGGCGATTTCGCTGGCGATTCCGGCCACTCCGAGCAGTTTTTTATCAGCGATTCGCTGAGCGACTGCCGCTGTATCCACATCGTCAAATTGCTGGATATGGGGATACTTGGAAAGAAAAGCCTTGCACTGCAAAATCGCCATCGGATGCGAGCGCACCTCCCGGATGTCGTCGATTGATTGCCCGGGTAGTGCCATCAGTTGATGTGCAATCGGCAGGTAATATTCGTCACGGATAAACAGCTCATAGCGGTCGATCAGGTCGTAATTGGGCAAGATGGCTCCCGCGATGGAGTTTTCGATGGCCATCACACCAAAATCCGCTTCCCCGTGTGAGACGAATTTGGCAAGTGCTTCAAAGGTATTGAACGGGATGATCTCGCAGTCTGCGCCAAAATTTTCCAGTGCTACTTTGTGGTGAAAAGAGCCCGGGACGCCTTGAATGGCTATTTTCAAACTCATAGCTCAGCCAGTTTTTCAGTGGAAATCCCCAACAGTTCGGTATGCTTCCAAAAACTCGGGTAGGATTTGTTGACTACCTCGGGGTCCTCGATGATCACTTCCGTCTTGGTCAGCAAGGGCATGAAGGCCATTGCCATCCGGTGATCTTCGTAGGTGTGAATCTGTACTTTGCGAGGCATGGTCACCGAGGGGATTACCTGGAACACTTCCGGTTCGATCTCTCGGAGTTCCGCATTGAACTTCGCTAATTCTTGCTGTAAGGCATAGATTCGGTCGGTTTCTTTGATCTTCAAGCTTTCCAGGCCGGTGAAGATTGCGGCTTGGCCGAGTATCGCGCAGGTGACGGCGACGGTTTGAGCCAAGTCCGGACAATGGGTGAAGTCCCAGTTTTTCAGGCCTTTTACCGGCTGTTTTTTTAGTAAAATCCCGCCGTTTTCGAAGGTGCTTTTGATGCCCAAATGGCTCATGATCTCCACGATGGCGGAGTCACCTTGAAGGCTGTTTTCCTTCAATCCTTCCAAAAATAGAGCACCTGAATCCGCACAGGCCAATAGGCTAAACCAGTAGCTCGCTCCCGACCAATCGCTTTCCACCGCAAAAGTAGTCGGCTGATAGGCTTGGTTAGCCACCTTGATTTTGTTTTTTTCCCAAGTGTATTTGATCCCAAACTGAGCCATGAGCTCAAGGGTCATTTGGATGTATGTACGGCTGCCGACCTTGCCTTCCAATTCGATTTCCAGTCCCTGTGGCAGCAACGGTGCAATCATCAGCATCGCGGAGATGTACTGGCTGGAGACGTCGCCCCGGATTTTCACCGTGTTAGAAGTTTGCTCTGGAAGGCCGTGGATCGCCAGCGGCGGATAGCCTTCCTTGTTCAGGTAGTGGATGTCGCCACCGATCGCGCGGAGTGCATCGACCAGAACTCCGATCGGACGCTCGCACATGCGGGCCGTGCCGGTCATGACTTTTTTCTCGTTTTTCACCGTGGCAAATGCCGTCAAAAAGCGCATCGTCGTGCCAGCATCTAAGACATCAAACACGGCAGGATTGCTGCTGAGCAATCGGATCATGGTTTGCGTATCGCGGGCTTCTGCCAGATTGGTGAGTTTGTTCTCCCCGGATGTCAATGCATCGATCACCAAGGCGCGGTTTGACTCGCTCTTGGAAGAGGGAAGAGGTATTCGGGTAGGGGTGAAATCGCTTTTTTGGCTTAGGCGAAGTAAAGTCATGGTGTGAGTAGTCAAGGCTCAGGCCGTTTTAAGATTGTGATAGTGGATGATTGCTTCGCGGATTTCCTCGCGGTTGACCGGGATATTGTAGGTGCAGTCGCCGATGGAAGTAAGCAGCGAAAACATCAAAGTGCTGCCTTCGTTTTTCTTGTCCTGCAGACAAAGATCAAGTATCGGATCAAGCTCGTCTACCGAAAAGTCAACTTTCCCGTAGATCTGAAGCATCATTTTCGTCAATTGATCCAATTCCTGATAGCTAAAACCGACCTTCTGAAAGGACAGAAATCCTTCGCAGATCATTCCCAAGGCGATGGCTTCGCCGTGGAGCAGATGATTGGAAGTATCGAGAAAGTGGGATTCAAACGCGTGTCCGATCGTATGGCCAAAGTTGAGAATCTTGCGAAGGCCAGCTTCCTTGGGATCGGCTTCGACGACGGCTTTTTTGATCCCGACAGAATGATGAATCAAACTCTCCCAATCCTGATTCTCCCAGTTTTCCGCATTCAGCTTCGAAAAATAGCTACTGTCGCGGATCAATCCATGCTTCAGGATTTCGGCATAGCCTGATCGCAGTTCGGCTTTGGGTAAGGTTGCGAGAAATTCCTGCGCGACGATGACTGTCTCGGGTTCATTGAATACACCGAGGTGGTTTTTCAAACCCTCAAAATCCACGCCTAGCTTGCCGCCCACGCTGGCATCGACCTGAGAAAGCAAGGTCGTCGGCATGTTGACGAAGCGGATGCCTCTTTTGTATAAGCTCGCGCAGAAGCCCCCCATGTCGGTGATTACGCCACCGCCGAGGTTGAGCATCAACGCTTTCCGATCCAGCGCAGCTTTGGTCATTTGACTCCAGATTTCGGCGCAGGTTTGGAGATTTTTATGAATCTCTCCGGCGGAGACACTGATATAAATTGTGTCCTGTGGTAAGACGGAGGAGATCAGCGGGAGACATTTGGACTGGGTGTTGGAGTCGGTCAGGACTACCAACCTGGAAAAAGAAAGATCGGCTAAGACGCCGCTAAGCGCATGCCTGACTTCTGAGGCGAAAATGACAGGATCCAAAGTGCAGCAGGATTTTGAGACAAAATAAAGGTAAGGAAAGCAGCCTCCAGGAGGGACTGCTTTCCGGGTTTGAGAGCAGATTTATTTCTTGACAGCTTCTCCTTCTCGAAGTTGTTTCTCTTGGCGTTTTACGGATTCTTCATGAATAGAATAAAGTAACTCCTTCATAAACTTCTCGCTGAGGTGCTTAGCAACTCCCTTTTGGGTGCGGCTTTCCATCACGTCTTTCCAGCGATCAGACTGAAATACCGACAAATGGTGCTCACGCTTGTGCGCGCCAATCTGATCGATCACTGCGAATCTTTCCTGAAGAATGTCCAGCAACTGGTCGTCCAGGTGATCCACCGCTCTGCGGAGATCCTGAAGCTTCTCGTCTGGCTTCATCGCTTCGAGAGACTCTTTGAAGTCGATAGAGCTGATCATTTCTTTCAGTCTGGCTGGAGTCACTTGCTGCTTGGCATCAGACCAGGCTTTGTCCGGATCGTGGTGCGTCTCGATCATCAGACCATCCAGTCCGAAGTTCATGGCGCTCTGAGCCACTTCAAGCAGTCCATCTCTCCGTCCTACGATGTGCGAAGGGTCATTGATGACTTCCATTCCGGTCCACTCACGCTTTAGGTGAATCGGCATAGACCAATTTGGCTTGTTTCTGAATCTCTTGTCATACGCATCAGAGAAGCCCCGGTGGATAGCCGCCAGTTTGTCGATGCCTACCGCGTACATTCTTTCCAAAGCTCCCATCCAAAGCTCCAGATCCGGGTTCATTGGGTTTTTTACCATGACGGGAATGTCCACGCCGCGAAGCGCTTCGGCAATTTCCTGTACTGCGAAAGGGTTAACAGTGGTGCGGGCACCGATCCAAAGCACGTCTATCTTGTGCTTCAGCGCCAGCTCTACGTGAGAAGCATTTCCCACTTCCACCGTGATTGGGATATTGAGGTTGTGACGGACGATTTCCATCCACTTCAGACCTTCTTCACCGACACCTTCGAAAGATCCCGGTCTGGTTCTTGGTTTCCAGATTCCAGCCCTGAACACCTGAGGGATCATGTTTTCTTCCTTCATTTCTTTACAGATCTGTTCGATCTGTTCCGGAGTTTCGGCTGAGCAAGGTCCTGCGATGATCAGCGGGGTGGTCAATCCCATTCCCCAATCTTTGATTTGTTTGTGCGGTTTCATAGTTCTGAACGTTTGAAATGAAAAAAGCCCGACTCTTTCGAACCGGGCTTTTTGTGTGTTTATTTTCTTTTAGTTTTTGGCTAGGCAATACACAGCTCCGATTCGATTTTGGCTTCGAAAGTAAAAGTAAAAGAAGGTAAAATAGATCGCTGCTGTAAGTAACATGCCACAAAAATAGAAGCTGATTGTTTAAAAACAAAATTATTTTCCCGAAGCTTTGTTAGCAATTCTTAATTCAAGAGCGGATTCTTTGCTTTTTCTCTAAATCGGCAAAATATTTAATCCAAAACAGAATGATGTTTCGAAATTAATTAAAAAATATTTTTAAAATTTTGAAAAAAATACTTTGGTGATTTTTCGTTTTTAATTTCTGTGATTCTGTGCAATGAAAATTGGCGATGTTGCTTGATCGAAGGTGTTTGCTGGGATCGGGAAGGTGAAGGACTTGTTTCGGTTTTCTATTCAAAAAAGTCGCTGGAAAGAACGTAAGGCAGCTTAGAAACTCGAAATTTTGCCTTCGTTTTGCGCTCGAGTCATCGCCTTTCTCCAAACATTCGACGGATTCAAGCTGTTTTTTTTGATATCTTTGCACCCTTAAAACAGCGGTATGCCGGTCAAACCCACTATTTCTTTCGAGAATCTGGAAGTGGCTTTTGCTTCCAAAAGTGATGCAGAGCTCAGGAAAATGTACCTGATTTTCGCAACCCTCAACAACAATCTGATTTCTGATTTGGGTATTGGCTTGGCCAATTTGGCATTCAAACTCAAGCTTCCTGTAAAAGGAATCATGAAGCGCACCATGTTTGGGCATTTCTGTGGCGGAGAAACCATCGCCGAAAGCATTCAGGCGTGTAAGCACCTGGCCAAGTTTGGCGTTAAATCCATCTTGGATCTCTCCGTGGAGGGAAAAGGGGATGAGGAATCTTTTGACAAAACCTGTGAAGAGATCTACCAAACTCTCGTGGAATCAGCCAAGACCGACTACATGCCATTTGGGGTTTTCAAGGTGACTGGGCTGGGTGACTACCATATCATGGAGAAAATTCAGGCCGGAGAGAAGTTGACTGAGGAAGAGCGTGCCGCTTTTGAAAGAACCCGTGGAAGGGTGGATCGCTTGTGCAAGGCAGCCCACGACTTGGGAGTGAAGATTATGTCTGATGCAGAGGAAAGCTGGTTTCAGGATGTTATCGACGATCTGACTTACGAGGCCATGGAGCGATATAACAAAGATCGCTGCGTAGTCTACAACACGTATCAGATGTACCGTCATGATTCGCTCGCTCGATTGAAAAGGGCACACGGCGAGGCGCTGGACCGCGGCTATATCTTGGGAGCAAAACCCGTAAGGGGCGCCTACATGGAAAAGGAACGAGAAAGAGCCCAGGAATTGGGGTATGCAGACCCGATCCAGCCTAACAAGGCCGCAACGGACCGGGACTATGACGCCGCTATCAAGTATTGCTTGGAAAATTCGGTTTGGTTGGTGTGTGCGACTCACAATGAGAAAAGCGCGCTCAAGCTCACAGAACTGATGAACTTACACGCGATCGATCCCAAGTCTGAGCGCGTGTATTTCTCCCAGCTTTATGGCATGAGTGATAACATTTCCTTCAACCTTGCAAAACTCGGGTATAACGTCGCCAAGTACATGCCTTATGGACCGGTGGAGAAGGTGATGCCTTATCTGACCCGAAGAGCATCCGAAAACACCTCGATTGCCGGGCAAAGCAGCCGGGAATTTGACCTCATCAAAAGGGAGATGAAAAGGAGGAAAGTAAGTAGGCAGTGATCAGTTTGCAGCCGCAGTGATCAGGGTGACAGACCTAATTTCAAATATCGAATTTCAAATATCAACTATAGAAAATGCAACTTCTGAGCGAACAGGAACTTGAACGCAGAAAAGACCGGGAAGAACTGATGGCCTTGGGGATCAATCCCTATCCGGCGGAGTCTTTTCCCATCAACGTCACTGCGGAGGATATCCATAGAAATTACGAAAACAGAAAGACAGACTACAAGGACATCTCCATCGCTGGTCGTCTGATGAGTCGTCGGATCATGGGTTCAGCTTCCTTTGCTGAGATTCAGGACTCGACGGGGATTCTGCAGATCTATGTGCGTAGGGACGATATCTGTCCGGATGAGGACAAAACTTTTTACAACACCGTTTTCAAGAAGCTTCTTGGACTGGGAGATTTTGTGGGGGTGAAAGGCTACATTTTCACCACGCAGACCGGTGAAATATCACTTCACGTCACCGATATTAAGATTCTTGCCAAGTCTGTGAAACCGCTCCCTGTGGTGAAAAGAGATGAAGATGGCAAAGTTCACGACGGTTTCACCGATCCAGAGATGCGGTACAGACAGCGCTACGTGGATCTCACGGTCAATCCAGATGTGAAGAAAACCTTCATCACCCGCTCCCGAATCATCACGCAGATGCGTCGTTATTTCGACGACCACGGATGGCTGGAAGTAGAGACGCCAATCCTTCAGGCGGTCCACGGCGGCGCTGCCGCCCGTCCGTTCAATACGCATCACAACACGCTGGACATGCCGCTGTATTTGCGGATTGCCAATGAACTCTACCTAAAAAGGTTGATCGTAGGCGGTTTCGACGGCGTGTACGAGTTTGGAAAGATGTTCCGAAACGAAGGAATGGACCGCACGCACAATCCGGAATTCACTTCGATGGAGATCTACGTGGCCTACAAGGACTACATCTGGATGATGGAGATGGTGGAAGAGATGATCGAGCAGGTTGCCGAGTCGATTCATGGCAAGACCAAGATCAAGGTCGGCGCCAATGAGATCGAATTTGCCGGGCCATACCGAAGGCTGACTATGTACGATTCGATCAAGGAATATACTGGGGTCGACGTGAGCAAGATGAATGAGGACGAACTCCGCACGGTATGTGCAGAGATGGGTATCGCCACTGACGCGACCATGGGCAAAGGCAAACTGGTCGATGAGATCTTCAGCGAAAAGGTGGAAGCACACTTGATCCAGCCGACGTACATTACCGACTATCCAATCGAGATGACACCGCTCGCGAAAAAGCACAGAACAGAGCCAGGGCTAGTGGAGAGATTCGAACTGTTTGTCAATGGCAAAGAAATCGGAAACGCCTACTCAGAACTGAACGATCCAATTGATCAGCGGGAGCGCTTTGAAGATCAGCTGAAGCTTGCCGAGAGAGGCGATGATGAAGCGATGGCGATGGACGAAGATTTCCTCCGTGCCCTGGAGTACGGCATGCCGCCAACCTCAGGTTTGGGAATTGGAATCGACCGACTGACGATGTTGATGACCAACAATACCACGATCCAGGAAGTGTTGTTTTTCCCTCAGATGAGACCTGAGAAAAAGGCTGTGGAGATGACAGAGGATGAAAAACTGGTGCTGGAACTCTTGAAGAAAGAGCATCCGATGGATCTCGCTAAACTAAAAGGACAATCTGGTCTAAGCGGCAAGAAATGGGATGTAGCAATGAAAGGCTTGACCCAAAAAGAACTGGCCAAAGTCCAAAAAGACGGAGATCTACTGACAGTTCATCCGCTTTGATAGATAATTTGATTTAAGAAAAACCGGGCTGAGAGGCCCGGTTTTTTGTTTTATAAAACTTTCAGAAAACCGATAGCACATGTGGACGGAGTCTTCTGTTAAATCACCTCCGTCCAGACCGACACTGAGCCCGGTGCGCAGTGAAAGTCTGCCCATCCCGAGTCGTCTACCCATACCTCATCGGGGATCTTGCCGAGCATATCTTTGAAGCTTCGACCCGCATATCTAACTCCGATCTCCATGCGTATAGTTGCTCCGTCAGCGTTTGACAGTACCACCGCACATCCGCTGTGCTCCTCGTCGCCTTCCCGCGTCCAGCCAAGTGCATTCGGGTTCTCGAAATAGTCCCGCTGGGTACCAAACGCAAAATCCTTTCTGGCATAAAGTAGGTTTTCCAGCTCTTCCACCCGGTCGAGAAAGATTTCATGATCCTGTCCGTCCCTGCCTTGATCCCAATAGTGCGCTCCAAAAAGGTCGGGATAGAAAACACAAGGATAGCCGTCTTTTCTCAAGAGTATCAAGGCATAGGCCAGCGGTTTAAACCAGGCTTCTACGGGAGCCTCCAAGGTCTGCAGCGGTTGGGTGTCATGATTGTCAACCTGAGTCACTGCCAGCTCTGGCGTGTGCGCCACCAGCGTGCCGTCGAAGATTTGGCGTAGGTCGTAGTCGCTGCCTGCACCGGATGCCGTATGGAAATTATGCTGCAGCGCAGCGTCAAAAAGACTCATTGTACCCTTGGTGGCATCGAGGTATCGGGTCATAAGATCCAGTTGCCCGGGGGCCCAATATTCTCCGACAGCAAAGATGTTTTTGCCGGTTTTTTCCCGGATATGGTACAGCAATTCTTGGAAATATTCCGGCGAAACGTGTTTTACAGCGTCCAGTCTGATCCCATCATAGTAGGTGAGCTCGTGGAGCCAAAGTGCATACTTGAGGATTTCTTCCCGCACAGCAGGATTTCTGAATTCAATGTCGCAAAACATCAGAAAGTCGTAGTTTCCTTTCTCGATATCGATCATCTGCTCCCAGTCGTTTCCGTATTCGCTGATCAGGTTGAAGATTCCCTGTTCTTGATTACGATGATCGTAATCCACTCCTGTGAAGCAGTGCCGATCCCAGATGAAGTCGGAATGCTGACCGCTTCTCCCGGGAAAAGTAAACCGTGTGAAGGCTTCGATCTCGTAAGGTTCGGAGAGGTTTTCCAGCCGGTTTTCTTCATTGACCTTTACCGCTTGGACGATCTCGGATTCATCTCCACCTGCTTTGTGGTTCAGTACAAAGTCTAGGATGACTTGCACGCCGCGGTCGTGTAGCGCTTTCGTGGCTTCGATGAATTCATCTTTGGTGCCGTATTTGGTTCGCACGGATCCTTTCTGGTCAAATTCTCCCAAGTCAAACAAATCATAGGAGTCGTACCCGACGCTCATTCCGCCGACTTCTCCTTTGCCGGGCGGGGGGAGCCAAGCGCTGGTAATTCCCAGATAGCCGAGATATTCGGCTTTTTCTTTGACTTCCTTCCAGAGGGTATCCTCGGGTGTGTACCAGTGAAAATACTGGATCATGGTTCCGTTTTTCATGTGTTTATCACTTGTTTTTAGTTGCCACATGGAATCTCGCATGGCCACTAATCATCCCAGTGTGAGTCGTTGGCGACATGCTTGATTTCATATAAAAATTAGTTGGTTAACTGGTTTAGCAAATCGATAGACGACAAAGCCAATACACGGTTTGAACAGTGCGTCAAAAAACTGCATCGATTAATTTCCCAAAGCTTTGCTGTAGGTCTTTAAGTGAAAATTCGATACAGGTCATCCATTGGATTCAAATTCATAAGTCATTGAAGACCAATGGCGCTTCTGTTCGCTACTTCTTCTGACTGTCGGCATAGCCGAATACTTTCTTCAGCAGCGGGGAGGTTCTCGCTCCGACGCTTTCGCGGATTTTCAGTTCTTCTTTGGCGATTTCTATAAAAAGCCCATCAATCGCTTTTTTGGTCACATAGGCTGTTAGGTCAGCGTCGATTTTTTTAACCAAAGGCACTTTATTGTACTGGGTCATGACGTCGCTCCAGTATTTGGTTGCGTCGACTTTCTTCAGACTTGCGTCGACGATTGGAGAAAACTTGGCAGAAAGCGAATCGGTCGTGGTTCGATGAAAATACTGCGTGGCAGCGTCAGGTTCCCCCAGCAGGATCTGTTGCACATCCTGAAAACTCATCTGCTTGATGGCTGCCGTGAAGATTGGCTTAGCCTCTTTCGCCGCGTCTTCGGCTGCGCGATTGACGCTGGTGATTACCTGATCGCACATCGACCCGAGTCCAAGAGACCGCAGTGTCTTTTCTACGCTTTTTGCTTCCTCCGGAAAAAGGATCTGCACGTCCAGGTTTTTTAGATAGCCATCTGTCAGTGACAGCCGATCCGTGCTGATTCCGGTTCCTTTTTCCAAAGCTTCCTTCAGACCCATGGTGATTTCGGAGGTGCTGGGGTTTCCGGCGATTTGTCCGGCTTTTTCCAGTAACTTATTTATCTGAGCCGTGGATTGGCAGGATTGTATGAAAAATGCCACGGTCAAGATGCACGGAATGGCAAGCTTTTGAAATGAGAACATGAAAGGATTTTTTTAAGTGATAAACACGCCAACGAAATAAGTATGCCAATTGATTTGGTTTGCAAAAAGATAAAAGAGGAAGCTGTACGTGCAGATTTCCATTTTGGTCAGAATGCGACCCTTTTTAGCTAGAAATCAGATTTATTATTTAACTTGAATTATTGACAGGAGTAAGTGTTTTGTTGTGAATATTTTAATGACGTAAAATTTATATTTTGGAAAATGTAACAAAATGTCATTTTTGTTGAAAATGTGGAAATAATGAATCTTAGGATAAACTCGGAATTTGGAACACTGAAGGCTGTGCTGATGCACCGGCCCGGAAAGGAGATTGACAGGCTGACGCCTTACAACAAGGATTTCCTGCTCTTTGAGGATGTACCCTATCTGGAAGCACTTCAGAGAGAGCACGACACTTTCTCGAGCCTTATCAAGGACTCCACAGGCGCCCATGTGTATCAATTGAGAGAGCTGTTGATTCGCGTACTCTACGACGGGGAAATTCTTCTCAGGTTGATGCGGGAATCCCTCAGGCGCTCTGGTCTGACGCATATTGCAGAGGATATCCTGGAGCGGTATTCTACGGCGGAGTGCGCGGGTATCTTGACTGCGGGGCTGAAGATTCACGAGTTGAAGCAGAAGCTGCCGAAATTGAACGCAGGGGAGTTGTATGATTTTGCTTTTGCGATACCTCCGTGCCCTAACCTGTATTTCCAGCGGGATCCGATGGCACTGACACCGGGAGGGATTATTTTTTCCTCGATGAAGATGGAGGGCCGACAGCGCGAGGCGGATCTGCTACGGACGATATTTGAGAATCACCCGGACTTCAAAAGTAACGTGACGACCATCTATCCCATCGAGGGGCATGATACGCCGCCAAGTATCGAAGGTGGGGACGTGATCATCCTTTCCCACGAAGCCGTGGCCATCGGTAACTCCGAGCGGACCGATGAGAAAGCCATCTACCATGCTGCAAAAGCCCTGCTTGCAGAGGGCTCGGTCAAGCGAGTCTACGAGGTTCACTTACCTAAAAAACGCCAATTCATGCATTTGGATACAGTTTTTACGGTCTTGGATGAGAACCTCGTGTTGACCTATCCTGATGCGATGAACTCGGTGCTGCAGACGTCACTCTATACCTTGAAGGAGGCCAACGGCGACAAAGTGAGCATCAAAAGAGAAGTGCTCAAGGAATCGCTTCTGACCGTGTTGTCCAGGGAAATCCCCCACCTGGAGATCTTGAGCACTGGAGACGGCAATGCGGACTATGCGCTGAGGGAGCAGTGGTTTGACGGTGCCAACGTGTTTGCCATAGGCCCGAGAAGGGTGATTTCGTACAATCGGAACATCCACACCAACCGTGCGCTTAGAAATATGGGCGTAGAAGTGCTGGAGATTCCTTCTTCAGAATTGAGCCGCGGCCTCGGCGGTCCAAGGTGCATGACGATGCCGCTGAGCAGGTCGAGAATCTGATTTCGCTGAGAGGTAGGTAGTGGAAAAACTGAAAAGCGCTGTCGAAAAGTGATTTTGACGGCGCTTTTGCATGTCCTTAGAAGTCGTAGAATGACCTCCTTCGGGATACTTTGAGATCCTGAAGAATACTCGACTTGACCCGGATGTCGATGCTATAGGATGTGAACTTTCCGAAGGGCACCCAGTTGACGTTCATCTGCCAGCAGTGAAGATCCCGCGCGATGCCAATCATGGTTTGGGTGATGGCGGCAGCCTGGAAATCAAAGCCGGAGTTGAAGTTGATTTTCCATTTTTCGGAAAGTGACAAATCTCCACTCAAGCTCAAGGTTTGGGTGATGTTTGTGTTATTGTTGATCTGCCTTGAATAGGACAGATTGTAGCCCATGGATAAATTCCAAGGGATGTCCCAATCGATGTATCGACTCGGGTCGGAGACGATCCGGTTGATTTCATTTTGGGCAAATTCGTCCATGACGCCTCCTCGTTGGATGAAATCCTGCGTGATGTCGTCGCGGACTTCGCCGGGTGTTTGTCCGCTTCGGGGATTGATCGACGCGTTCATATTGAGTGAGGCATTGCGGATCGTCCCGATTCCTTGACCGTTGGACCACGCAAATCGATTAACACGTTCGTAGAGAAGGGTGTTGTTTTCACCCTGAGAGGTGACTACGGCATACGGGTCGATGGTGCTGGTCAGGTTGACAGAGAGCTTGCGCTCAAAGAAGCTCGTCCGGGCTGATATCTGAAAAGGAGAAAGCTTGAACGAATCCGCCGCGAAATTGTAGGCAGTGTTGATGTTGAAGGACTCCAGCAAAGGAATTTTCTTGGTGGCGTTTTCGGATGTGCTGTCTTTTAGATTTAGGATTTTGGCTTCCAGCACGTTTCGAATGCCGATGCTGAGCGCACGCGATTCACCCAGCGGAGCTCCGCCAAATACGAATCCCTGATGTCTGGAGAATCGTTGGAATCTACCCGTCGAATCCACCTGAACCTCCTGATAATACCCGTAGGATGGATCAGAGAAATCGGGGGTATAGTTGAAGGCGAAAGTCGGTGCGATGTGATGGCGTATGGTCTGGATTTTGCCGCTTGGCTTGAAATTATAGAAGCCGTAAAAGTTGGTGTTCATCGCAAACGAACTGTTGTAAAATCCAACCCGGTTAAATCCATCTTCGACAATTCGGTCTACCCGTTCTTCGGTCGGGTTGTAGTAGTAGTTGATCCGCTGGAGGTACCAGAGTTCGTTGTAGTTGACCGAGGCGGTACCTGTGAAATAGTTGAAAAGCGTGAAGTTGGAAGAGAGCGGGATCGTGTTTCTGGCGCCGTTATTTGCATTAGCCAGCAGCAAATCCAAGTTGGCCAGATTGAAAGGGATAATCTCCGGCCCGGTGCCAATCTCGGGATTGTTAACTCCAAACTGCTGCTGAACCCGGTTGGATATCGTGTTTTGCATGTTGAAGTTGTAGGCCACGTTCAGCGTTTTCAGGGGCTCAAACTTGACGTTTTTGAAAGGACTCTGCCTGTTCATGTTCACGGCAATCGTCGGCAGATCCAGTCGTACTTCTCCGGTTTGCACACTTTGTGAATGCCGGAAGTTGGCAGACATGCTAAACGGAGTGCCGGAAAAGGTTTTGGAGTAAGAGATGTTTGAGTTAAGATCGGCCGTGACGTTATTGTTGAAATTATTTTGGCTGGCCACGTTATTGAAATAGCTGGTCGAGCCGGCATTCACCGAGGCTGAAAAGCGGCTGGTTCCGCGGCTGACCGGCGTATGGCTCCACTGAACACGGAAGGTGTTGTAGTCGACGGGATTGAGCTCGGTTTCTGGGCTTTTAAATTTCTGAAAATCTACGTTGAATGCCCCGCTGAAGCGATAGCGCTTGGTGTACACCGCCTGCGATTTCAGACCCCAGCCACCTTTGGAATAGATGTCTCCAGTGACACGGGCGTGTATGTAGTCGTTGATGGCAAAGTAATATCCCAAGTCCTGCAGGAATATACCTCGGGTTTGCTCCTTGCCGTATCGGGGAAAGATGACGCCGGAAGCTTTTTCCTCAGGTGTGTCCGGGATCAGTCCAAAGGGGAGTCCCAGCGGCGTCGGAATCCCGTTAAAATACAGGTTGAAAGGTCCCGAGACCACTTGCTTGCCTTGGATCGCTTTGATTTTTTTGGAAGAGATATGCCAATGCGGGTTGGTCAGCGTACAGGTGGTATAGTAGCCGTGATCCAGATAGATACTGCCGTCTTCCATTTTTTTGATGGTTTCGCCCCGCAGTACTCCGTCCTGTTGCTCTGTGACGACATCTTTGATGATGGCTTTTTGCGTCTTGAAGTTGTACCGCATCTCTTTACGAATCTCATAGGAGGTGCCTTGATCTGTGAAAAACGGATTGCCGGTGACGGCTCCCAAGCTGTCGGTGACCCCAGTGGCGTAGAGTTCCGAGTTTTTCCAATCGATCACAATCCGCTCTGCCTCCAGCTTCATCTGACCGTACTCGAACCGGGCGCTTTTGTAGAGGTAAACCTTGTTTTCAGTGAAATCAGTGATGATACTGTCCTCGGCGAAATACAGAATTTCGGTCTGGATCGTACTTGTGGGCATCATTTTTGCCGAATCAAGATTAATCAAAGTGTCTTGCCTGGCAGGAATGGTATCTGTTGGTGGAAGGTTTCGGGGTGGAGGCGTCAAGGTGTCCGGTGCGACGAGGACTCTTTCCCTGTTAGGCTGAGTAGGACGCTGCGCCAATGCCAGTTGTGGGAAGATCCAAAGCCCTGAAATAATCAAAAAAAGGATTCTGAAACCCGACACTGCTGCTTGCGCTTTGTTTAATTTGGTTGAAATTTTGCGTAAAGTTAATTCGATTGCCCTCATGGAACGGTTCAATAACAAAAAAAATCTCTTAAGTTTTCTTATCGCTATTCCCTTTTTCTTTGGCGGATTTATCCCCAATGAAACGATGATGCCGGCTTTTCGGATGAAAAAAATTGTGTTGGATGCAGGTCATGGAGGAAAAGATCCCGGAAATCTCGGAGCCAGGTCCAAAGAAAAGGACATTAACCTAGCCGTGACGCTACTCGTCGGGAAATATATCAAGGAAAATATGCCGGATGTCGAGGTAATTTACACTCGGGATGACGACAGCTTCCCTGCACTGAAGGATCGGCCCAAACTGGCCAATAACAACAAGGCGGATTTGTTTGTCTCGATCCATTCCAACTCTGCGCCTAACAAATCGGCCTTCGGTACAGAAACTTTTGTGATGGGGACCAAAAATTTTGAGGCCAATTTTGACATAGTAAAAAAGGAAAACTCGGTAATTCTCCTCGAAGAGAATCACGAAGCAGAATACGAAGGTTTTGATCCAGCGTCGCCGGAGTCTTACATGATGTTTAACCTCATGTCCAAAGCCAATTTCAGCAACAGCTTGAGCTTAGCTGATCATATTGAGACGCAGTTTCGGGATCGGGTGGGTAGGAAAAGCCGCGGTGTCAAGCAGGCGCCTTTGTGGGTCCTTTGGACCACATCAATGCCATCGGTATTGGTTGAGGTTGGATTTCTGTCCAACTCCACAGAGGAGCAATTTCTAATGACCAAAGAAGGGAAAGAATACATGGCGTCGGCAATCTATAGAGCTATCAAAGATTATAAGGAGCAGATAGAGATCAATTGATCTTCAAATTAACCTCTAAGCATTTAAGCCCTTTTCTTCGCGGAAAAGGGCTTTTTTGTAGCTTAGTTTTTTATCTTCCAAGAGGTATGGACCTTGGGATTTAAGAGTTTAAAATTGACTGGAAGCTTTGGCATGGAAAAATCTAATTCGACTTGGCGGGAATTACTCGATCAATTGAGTGAAAAAACCGCAACAGTGAAGCTGGGAGGTGGAGAAAAGCGAATAGCATCTGAGCACGAAAAAGGCAAACTGACAGCCCGTGAACGGATCGACTACCTAGTCGATCCCGGGTCACGTTTTCTGGAAATCGGTACCTTCGCAGCCGATGGGATGTACGAAGAGGAGGGGGGCTGTCCCTCCGCCGGTGTAGTCATCGGGATAGGGTATGTCAGCGGCCGGATGTGTGTGATCGTGGCCAATGACGCAACTGTGAAGGCCGGGGCGTGGTTTCCCATGACTGCCAAAAAGAGCCTCCGCGCACAGGAGATCGCTATGGAAAACCGCCTGCCGATCATCTACCTCGTCGATAGTGCCGGAGTTTATCTGCCGATGCAGGACGAGATTTTTCCCGACAAGGAGCATTTTGGCCGGCAGTTTAGAAACAACTCCAAGATGTCGGCGATGGGCATCGTGCAAGTCGCAGCAATCATGGGCAGCTGCGTGGCCGGAGGGGCCTATCTGCCGATCATGTCTGATGAGGCGCTGATCGTGGACAAGACCGGCTCCATCTTTCTCGCAGGTTCCTACTTGGTCAAAGCCGCGATCGGCGAAACTGTGGACAATGAAACCCTCGGCGGAGCGACTGCCCACTGCGAAATCTCCGGTGTGACGGATAATAAATACGACTCAGATGCGGATTGTTTGGACGCCATTAAGAAGATTTTTGCGACCCTGGGAGCCAATTCAAAAGCCGGATTTGACCGAATCGAGGCGAAGGAGGCCGGAGCTTCCGGCGATGAGTTGTTGGAGAGGTTTCCGCTGGAGCGGGTGAAGCCTTACGACATGCTCGAGGTCATCGCCGGATTGGTTGATGGTGGGGCTGTCGATGAATACAAAAAGGACTACGGCAAGACACTCATCTGCGGCACTGCCAGAGTTGAGGGCTGGGCCGTCGGGATCATCGCCAACCAGCGGAAAGTAGTCAAGACCGCCAAGGGTGAGATGCAAATGGGCGGCGTGATCTATTCAGATTCTGCTGACAAAGCCGCGCGTTTTATCATGAATTGCAACCAGCGCAAAATCCCGTTGATATTCCTGCAAGACGTGAGCGGCTTCATGGTCGGCTCCAAAGCCGAGCATGGCGGCATCATCAAGGACGGCGCGAAGATGGTCAATGCGATGGCCAACTCCGTGGTACCAAAGTTTACTTTTATCCTTGGTAACTCGTACGGCGCGGGCAACTACGCCATGTGTGGCAAAGCGTATGATCCCCGCTTGATCTACTCCTGGCCATCGGCGCAGATGGCGGTGATGTCGGGTACCTCAGCCGCGAAAACCTTGCTTCAGATCAAAGTCTCCTCACTCAGGAAATCCGGCAAGGAGATATCAGAAGCGGAGGAAAATCGGCTTTTCGAAGAAATTACGCAGAAATACCAAGAGGAACTCAGCCCGTACTATGCCGCTGCCCGAATGTGGGTCGACGGGGTGATCGATCCCAGGGATACCCGTAAGATCATCAGCATGGGAGTCGAAGCTGCCAATCATGCCGAGATTTTAGAAAGATTTAATGTGGGCGTGATCCAGACCTGAACCTTTTTATTAACTTAAAGAAAGCCAATAAAACAAGCATGAGTGAATTGACTATCTCCCAATTGGATGCCTTGGTGTCCCTGCTGGATGATCCCGACTTGGAAGTGAAAAGCCACGTCCGCGAGCGGATTATCTCTTTGGGTGCGGAGATTATTCCTTTTCTGGAAGAAAAGTGGGAGACGAGTTTCAATCCGGAAGTCCAGAAAGAAATCGAAGAATTAGTGCACGATTTGCAGTTTGCGCTCGTCAAAACCAGGTTTGCCGAGTGGCGGGATACCGAAGATAGAGATCTGTTGACGGGGCTTTGGATTCTCAATACCTACCAGTATCCCGATCTTGATTTTGCGAAGCTGAATGCTGATCTGCACCAGATTTATTTTGAGGTTTGGACTTCTTTCAAAAACGACCTGCAGCCCTACGATCAGGTCAGAATCATCAATAATGTCCTATTCAACACCCTGCGTTTTTCGGCCAACACGAAAAATTTTCACTCTCCGGGCAACAGCATGCTGTCCACGGTTTTGGACACCAAGCGGGGAAATCCGATCAGTCTCTGCGCGATCTATCTCTTGGTCGCCAAGAAGCTCGGCCTTCCGATCTACGGCGTGAACCTTCCCAATCTTTTTGTGCTAACTTATAAGTCTGCCGACCTCACCTTCTACATCAATGCCTTTAACAAAGGCTTGGTGTTCAGCAAACAAGACATTTTTAATTACTTGGAGCATTTGAAGATTGAACCCAAGGATTACTTCTTTGAGCCCTGCGCTCATTTGGATATAGTCCTCCGATCTCTGCGAAATCTTGGGAATGCCTTCGAGAAACTCGGGGAGGCCAATAAAGTGGAGGAGGTACGTCAGATGATTGCGATACTTGAAAATCAGTAGGTTCGCAGGTTGCAACCGACGGCACGCACTTGTGCCGGAGTAGCGCCTTCTCCTCTCAGGATCTGATTCAGTGCCCGCTCCAGGTGCTTTTCGCTGACGGCGGATTCGGCCTGGGGATTGTTGTCGATCGCCCCACGGTAGCGGATTTCCAGCCCGTTTTGGCCTGGAGTCAGGACGATCACTTCCGGGATTTTTGTGATATTCAACTGCTTGGCCCAGATATGATCAGCGTCTATCAGGTAGGCCATATTGAGTCCGCTCTGGTCGATGTGGTTTCGCAGCGGAGCCTGATCGCTTTCAGCGGTGCCAACCTCCGGATTGATGAGTGCAAAAGAAATCCCCTGACTTTGAAAAGTCGCTTTCAATGCCTTTATCCTGCCTTCATACATCTTGGTGAATGGGCAGTTCATGGTGTGGAAAATCAATACGATCCCTTTGCCGCTGACCATACTTACGAGGGTTTTTTGAGAGCCAGTGACGGCATCTATCGCCGAAAGCGCACTGAGATCTTGAGCCCGGGTGCTGAAAACCGTCGCTAAAAACAGGATTAAAGTTGCAATCAGATTTCTCATAGCGTTACCAGGTCGTATAGGTCAAGATCACATTTTCCAATTTTCTCACTTCCACCGTATAGTGATGGTCCGCAAAGTCCGTTCCCCGGATCCGTCCTTTAATTTTTCCAGCTCCAACTTCAAAAGGGCTGAGCAGGATATTGTCCCTAAAAGAAACCCCCTTTCGACCCTGACATTTGAAGATCGATTCTTTGGCAGACCAAGCCATTGTATAGTGAATGGGGTCATTTTCCAAGAAATCCAATTCCGATTGATCGAGAAACCGAAATCCGATGCGCAGGATCTTTTCCCGGATCAGGTCCATGTCGATTCCCACAGGATTTTCCCGGTGGTAGATCGCCCCGGCAAACCCGGAGGTGTGTGTCAGAGATACATATCCCTGGCCGTTCATGGAGTGCGATTTCCCATGCTCGTCCTTGAAAAAGCCGGGATAAGGGACATTCAGCACTTCCAAGGCGCCGTGGATTGCCATCCGGGCGGTGGCCCACTCTTTCTTTTTTTCCGGATGGGAGATGTTGGCAAACGAAAGCTTTTCGCGAAAACTCAAGAAATCGAGTTGCTGATCCTCTTGGTCCTCGATAATCTTTACCGCGAGGGCCGAGTAAGAATCAATTTTTTCTATTTTTGCTTGCATAGGCCAAAAGGGCGCCGCTGAGTGATCGTCCAATATATGTCAAAAATCCAAGTAAATAAATCGCATACGCTGACCGGACACAACGATTGCGTCTATGCACTGACGGAGGGGAGCGATCCCCGATTTTTTTATACCGGAGCAGGAGATGGCATGGTGGTGGAATGGGATCTCGATCAGCCTAAAAACGGAAAACTCATCGCCAAACTGCCGCATTCGGTCTATGCTTTGGCGGTGGATCGGGAGCGAAACCATCTGATCATCGGGCATAATTTTGAAGGAATCCATGTCGTTGATTTGAGCGAAAACAAAGAGATCTGGAGTTTGAGACTGACCGACCAGGCGATCTTTGACATCAAAGTTTTCGGAAGCGAAATCCTGATCGGCACCGGAGACGGTGTGTTGGTCGTGGTAGACGCAGACGAAAAGGCTGTCAAAAAACACGTTAAACTGAGCTCAAAAAGCATCCGCGTGATGTCCATCGCTTCCGAAAAAAGGCAGCTGGCCATCGGTCTGAGTGATCACTCGATCAAGATTTTGGATCTGGCCGATGGCTTCCAGCCGATTGCCAATCTGGCGGGCCATTCCAATTCCGTATTCGCACTGAGCTATTCCCCCGACGAGCAGACGCTCGTCTCCGGATCACGGGACGCCCAGATGAAATTCTGGAATACTGCGGATTATACCCTGACCGAAAATATTGTGGCACACATGTATGCCATTAATTTTTTATCTTTCAAAGAGGACGGAAAGTACCTGGTGACCTGCTCGATGGACAAATCCATCAAAGTCTGGGATGCCATCGACCATAAATTACTCAAGGTGATAGATAAGGCCAGGAATGCAGGCCATGGCACGTCAATCAACAAAGTCCTTTGGAGTACCTATTCCGGTGAGGTCGTGTCCATTTCGGACGACCGTACCATTTCTATTTGGCAAATTGAAGCTGAAAACACATGAAAATTTCCCCTACAGCCATTCGGCAAAAAGCATTTGAAACAGCCTTTAGAGGTTATGAGAAGAAAGAAGTTTCGGCATTTCTGGAAGAGATGAGTGTCGTGATGGAGCAGATCAACCAGGAAAACCTCGATCTCCGCTCTAAGCTCCAGCAGGTCGAAGGTGAAGCCAAACGGCTTAAGGATGTGGAGGATTCACTTTTTCGAACGCTGAAAACTGCCGAAGATACCGGCGCGAGTATCATCACCGAGGCATCTGAGGCGGCTGATCAGATCATCGCCGAAGCCAATTCCATCTCCGACCAAGCGACCAAAGAGGCAAACCACTACGCGCAGCAGGTGCAGCGGCATGCGGACGAGCAGGCTAGGATCATCACCTCAGCCGCCGAACTCAAGGCGAAATCTACGATCAAAGAGATCCGTGAAAGCATGCAGAGCTTGGTCAGAAGCTACGAGGGACTACTCGAGCAGCGCGATGCAATGGTGAAGAGTCTGAAACGGCTTTCCCAAGACGCGCTCAATCAGATCGATCTGTCGGACGCTCACTTTTTAAGAATCGACGGCAAAGCATACCAACGGGCAGTGGAAGAACTTAGTCGGTCCAGCCATTTCTCCGTCGCCAATATCGCAGCACTGACCCCGCTAGTCGCACCTACGGCAGCTGCTGAGCCAGAGGAACAATTGGAAGAAGACATGGCATCCGCCACGCTTGATGAGGAGACGCAGGAAACGATCGCGGCCCTGCAGCACGAGCTGGAGGACGAAGGTGAGCTGGCTGTCGAGGAGCAGGAGGAGGAAATAATCGAGGAGGAAATCGCCGAGGAAGAGGTAATAGACTCCACCCCTGTGGCCGATGAGATTGAGGTAGAAGAGGAGGAAGAGCTGGAGATCCGCGAGGAGATCCCTGCAAAGGTTGAGGCGGAAGTTCAGCCTGATCCGCCAAAACAAGAGTCTCCGAAAAACTCCTCCGGTTCCTTCTTTGACCAGTTTGACTGATGGGTAAGGTTGCGCTTGAGGGGATCGAGTTCCATGCCTACCACGGAGCCTATCCCGAGGAATCGATCTTGGGAAACCGGTTTACGCTGGATCTGGAGCTGGAGACTGAGTTTAGAGAAGCGATGCTTCACGACAATCTGAAAGATACCGTCGATTACGCCAAACTTTACCAACTCATCAAGGCCCGGATGGATGTGAAAGTGAAGCTGCTGGAGCATCTTGGGCATCGGATCATCTCTGATATCTTGGAAGTCTATCCCAAGGTATCGTCCGTTCGTCTGACTCTGAAGAAACATCACCCGGCACTCGGCGGAATCGTCCAATATTCGGCTGTCACCGTGTGTTATCCTGAGGATTTTTCGTAAAAACAATCCATGTACAGTCGATCTGAAGCCTCCAAGATCCGGACAGAATTCTGGATCACTTTTGGGCAATACATGAAGCCCGTACCCAATGCCCAGGGCCGACGGATCAACTGGCCCAACTACCGCACAGGAGTCAAAGACATCTACTTTCGGATGAAAGCTGAGCGGGACTTTGCCTCTATCGGCATCGAGCTCGGCCATGCCGACGAGGAGATGCAGGAGCTGTTTTTCGATCAGATGGATCAGATGAGAAAGATTCTCCTAGCCAGCGTCGGAGAAGAATGGGACTGGAAGCTCCACGCTAAAAATGAAATGGGTCAGACCGTCACGAGGATCGAAAAAGTACTGCCCGGCGTGAATGTGATGGAGCCCGAAGATTGGCCCAAAATCATCTCTTTTCTCAAGCCAAGGATCATCGCATTGGACGAATTCTGGGATCAGGTGAAGCCGGGGTTTGAAGACTAGTGTTCGGTGGGCAGTCGCGGTTTGCAGTCGTCTGTCGACTTTGAGCCTTCAGTGGCAAGGAGTTGGTAAACCACTTGTTTTTTTTGCCCTTTACTACTGGAACTCCCCCTGCTACTAATTGCTGACTGCTAAAGTTCCGTTCGTGTAAATCGAAACTCCTCAATCCGTCGCTCTCCTTTGTCGGTCAAAGCTAGGTAAATCACCAGTTCATCGCCTTTTCGCTCATAAGTAATCCCGTGAAACGAAGCGGTATTCGTGCCGAGTTCGATAAGCTTAAACGTCGTCCATTCCTCTTTTTCCTCCCATCCCGTAAGGTCAGGATTGAAGTGTTTGAGTTTGAGAGAGACGCTTTCTCCCTCTTGGACGAAGTTCATGAATTCGGAGAAAATCAATTTTCCCTCATCCCAAAAGCGAAACGTCCCGACCATGTGGCCGTCTTTCGCGGGCAGCCAAACTTCCTCGCACTCTCCGCCCAGTCCTGTACCAGTCCAGTAACCCGCGAGCCAGTTGAGCTCTGCGACGGTTCCCTTTCCGGAGGGCTCGTTTTCCTCAAGTTGGCGCACTTGCGCGGAGGTGAAATGACTAAATGTCAGAAAAACTATGAAGGTTAGGAGTGCTCTCATCGTGTCCGGGAAAAGCGCTCAAGATAGAAAATATTCAGAGATCGTGGCGTTTTGGGATGTCGGGATTGATGAAAGTAAAGCCTCTGGCTTCATCCCCCTCAAAAAAATCAATCTGCATCCCCATCAGAAACATGTAGTGTTTTTTCTCAATCAAGACACGGATTCCATCGATCTCAAACTGCTGATCTTCAGTCTTTGGCTTGTCAAATCCTAGGGCGTAAGACATCCCGCCACAGCCTCCGCCTTTTACACCGACCCGCAAAAAATAGTCTGCCGGGATGTTTTTATTAGCCATGATGTGCTTGATTTCAGCTTCGGCTTTTTCGGTGATGGAAATGGGAATCAGCATGGTTGGACAATCAAACTTTTAGGCTTTTGGTTCGCAATTTCGTGCAAAATTATCGAATCGGCCGGTTTTTTGACAAGCCATAAATACTGATATTCGGATACTACTAATCGCAAATGGACTACTTACTCGACTTGTTGAAAATCATCTTGCCCGCCGGCATCGTACTTTATGGGATGTACCTGGTGGTGGTATCCTTTCTTTCGAAGGAAAGAGAAAAACTGCTCGTAGATCTGAAAACCCAAAACACCCAAGTGGTGCTGCCAATCCGGCTTCAGGCTGCCGAGCGCCTGTGCTTGCTTTTGGAGCGGATCACTCCCAATAATCTGGTAAGACGGTCCAATCCAAGCCAGTTGTCGGCAGCGGAGCTTCACCCAATGCTGTTGTCGGAGGTTCGTGAAGAGTTTAATCACAATCTTAGCCAGCAGGTTTACTTCTCGGAAGAGACTTGGGAAGCGGTACGTCGGGCAGTGGAGGATGTGGTTACTCTGCTGAATATGAGCAGACAAACACTCAATGCGGAAGCGACGGGGATGGATTTGGCGAAAGCCATCTTTGCGCAATCTCTGGATCAAAAAAATGACGCAATCAGCTTTGCGCTGCGAAAAGTAAAATCAGAAATCCAACTTTATTTCTAATCTCATGGAAACGACCAGCAAGACCACCGAAATCATTGACAGAGCCAAGGCACTGTTTGGGAAACAAGTCGATGCGATCGTACGACAGGAGCAGAAAGTGGTGGAGCTGGTGCAGAATGTCGGTAAAAAGCTAGCGAAACTGGCCGACAATCCTAAAGTTAAACTGCTGACCCAGCCGATCCAGATTTTTGTCCGGATGATCAAGGCGCACTTCAGAGGAGAGCATAAGATCTCGTTTGGCACGCTGGGATTGATCATCTTGGCCTTGGTTTATTTCCTTTCGCCGATTGATTTGATCCCGGATTTCCTGGGTTTCTTTGGTTTTGCTGACGACTTGTCGATTGTCCTGGCGGTATTTGCCAAGGTGAAGGATGAAGTCGATGGATTTTTGGAATGGGAAAAAAGTAAACTTTGATTTCCCCTTTTCTCAAGGAAAATAGAAACATGGAACATGTGCTGGGGCCGATTACCCACAATATTGTAAGGAGAGCGTTGTCTTATCCTGAGTTTAGGGAACTGACCGAAACACTGGTGGAAGAGCGCAAAACAACCGGCGCCAATCAAAGCGAGGCCTACCTCGAATATACCCGACTCAACCATCAGCGGATGCATCGCTGGGACAAAACCCTAAAGATCTCTGCCCATATGACTGATCTGGTCAAGTCAATCGAGGAGCATCAGGTGTGGCTCGTGATCACGGAAGCTTGGTGCGGAGACGGTTCACAGTCTATACCATACATGGCGGCGCTCGCCGATCTGAATCCTCTGATAGATTTCAAAGTGATTATGCGGGATGAATATCCCGAGGTGATGGACGCTTATCTGACCAACGGAGCCCGATCGATCCCCAAGCTAGTCGCGATGACGGCGGATTTGACCTGCGAGCTCTTCACTTGGGGACCAAAGCCTAAGTATCTGATAGATCGACAAAAGGCATATAAACACGACGCTCAGGGTCTAAGCTATCAGGACTACCTGGCTGAGGTCTACCTTTGGTATGCCAAAAACAAAAACCAAGACTTGGAACTCGAGCTTTTCCCGTTAATTCAGTCAACTTTGATCGTATGAAATCGAGCTTAGCCAAAGCGTCGCAATGAGAGATGGATATTCAACGTGCGAGATTCTTGATGAAAAATCGGGACGGGCTATCTGGCCTTAAAAAACAATTGACTATCACATGAAAATCGCTTTAATCTCAGGAACCTCAGGTATGGTCGGAATGCAGCTACTGCATCAGCTTTTGCAGAGCAGTGAGCACGAGTTTGTGCTGAGTGTGGGACGGAGAAAACTGGCACTGAAGCATGGAAAATTGATCCAGATTGAAGGAGATTTGGCCAGGATCGGTTCTTGGGAATGGGAGGAAAAGGTCAGGGCCGAATCACTGGGAGGCGCCTATCATTCTGTTCTTAGCGCTATCTCAGGGAAGACTGCTGAAATCCATGCGTTTTCCTGCTTGGGAACCACGATCAAAGTGGCCGGATCCAAGGAGAAGTTCTATGCGATAGACCATGATTTGGTGATTGCTTTTGCGAGCTGGGCAAAAAAACTCGGTGCGGCAAAGTTCCTCTACGTCTCCTCGATGAGTGCAAATGCCAGCTCGTCGGTTTTTTACAGCAAAGTGAAAGGAGAGACTGAAGCGGATCTAAAAGCTATTCAATTTGACTATTTGGGACTTTTCAGACCCTCGTTACTTTTGGGAAACCGACATGAATTTAGGCTCGGGGAGCAGATAGCAGCGATTGTGATGAAACCGCTGGTGTGGCTGAAGCTCGCAAAAAACATCCGCCCCATCTACGATTATCAAGTCGCCAAAGCCATGGTAACTACCGCAAACCAATCCAAAACGAACCAGACGGAAATCGTCACTTCCGGCCAAATGCAAGACCTGACCCAATGATTGTCGTCATCCAGCGAGTATCCGAATCGTCGGTGAAGATCGACGGACAAGTCAAGTCCACAATTGGAGAGGGCTTGATGATTCTCTTGGGGATCGAAGATGCAGACATTCAGGAAGACATTGACTGGCTGTCCAAAAAGATCGTGAATCTGCGGATTTTCCCCGACGAAAACGGCGTGATGAACCGAAGTGTCTTGGAAGCAGGAGGGGAGATCTTATTGATTTCGCAGTTCACACTCCACGCAAGTACCAAAAAAGGAAATCGGCCTTCTTACATCAAAGCAGCCAAGCCGGATTTTGCCATTCCGATGTACGAAAAGATGATTCAGGCGCTGGAAACCGAACTGGGGAAATCCATCGGAACCGGGGAATTTGGAGCCGATATGAAAGTCAGTCTGGTCAATGACGGCCCGGTGACGATCATGATTGATTCAAAGAATCGGGTTTAAAATTAGAACCTTGCTAGCAGCTGGCTGACTTCGACATAATCATCCACAGCCTCTTCGAAAGCAGTTTTTAAGTCTGGCAAAGTGATTCCTTCAAAAGTCACCAAGTCATCGATTCCTTCGATTTTCCCATGAAAAACTGCGTCTTCTGAGGAAAAATAAACAGATCCAATGAAGCCCTTGTATTCAGTTTTGTCTTTCATAATGGATCTTCTTTGGTTCGAGATGATGAGCTTTCCAATTTATCTTAGCTAGAATTTACAGAGCTTAAGTTTTAAATTAGTCAAAAAAGCAAGCTGGATAGTTGAATCCAGCCTTCTTGTTTCTTGTATCTAATCTCTTGCTTCTTTAAAAATGCTTCCAGCCCTGAGCTTTCAGCTGAACCGCTGTTCCGCTTTTGGTCACCAAAAACTTTCCTTCTTCCGCTTTGGTCATATGGCCGATGAAGTGGATGTCTGGATGCTTTTCCAGCTTTGCAAAATCCTTTTGATCAATCGAGAAGAGCAATTCGTAGTCTTCACCACCGTTGAGTACGCAGGTGATAGGGTCGAGATTGAGTTCGACAGCCGTGTCAAAAGTCTGCTTGTCGATGGGAAGCTTATCTTCATAGATCGTTGCTCCGACATTGGATGCCTTGCAGATGTGGAAAATCTCGGAGGCCAATCCGTCCGAAACGTCCATCATGCTGGTGGGCACGACGCCCATTTCCCGCAGCTCGTGGATGATGTCCATCCGCGCATCGGGCTTCAATTGGCGGCCGGTTACGACGTCGTATTTGCTCAGCTCGGGCTTCATGTCCGGGTTTGCCAGATAGACTTGCTTCTCTCTTTCAAGAATCTGCAAGCCAATCAAGGCTGAGCCCAAGTCACCGGTGACGCAAAGGATATCGTTGGTTTTGGCGCCGGAGCGGTAGCTGATTTGATCTTTATGGGCTTCACCGATGGCGGTGACCGAGATCACCAATCCTCCTCTTGACGCGGTTGTGTCTCCACCCACCAAGTCAACTCCATAGTGCTCGCAGGCGGCATTGATTCCGGCATACAGGTCATCCACCGCCTCAACGGAAAACCGGTTAGAAAGCGCGATGCTTACCGTGATTTGGGTTGGAATGGCATTCATGGCTGCGATATCGGAAACATTCACGGCCACAGCCTTGAACCCGACATGGGTCAAAGGAGCATAGGACAGATCGAAATGAACGCCCTCGATCAGCAAATCCGTCGTGATGACCTTCACATGATCTCCCGCCTCGATGACCGCGGCATCGTCGCCGATCCCTTTGAGCGTGGAGGGATTTCTGAGAATTACATTTTGGCTAAGGTGATCAATCAGGCCAAACTCGCCCAATTCGCTGATTTCTGTTCTTACGTCTGACATGGTAGTTTACGATGTTTTATTTTACGAGAGATGGCTTCGACTTCACTCAGTCTGACAATACATCAGATTCAATAAGCTATAATCGTAAGTGACTTCAATCTTCCAATTTTTCAATTTTCAAATCTTCCAATTAAATCTCCTGACACAACTCCACCAGCACGCCGTTGGTGCTCCGGGGATGCAAAAATACCACTAATTTGTTGTCGGCTCCCTGTTTTGGCGTTTCATTCAGGATTTCGAAGCCTGCTTTTTTCAGCCGGATGACTTCGGCATTAATGTCTTCCACGTCGAAGGCGATATGATGCACTCCCTCTGCTTTTTTCTCCAAGTACTTGGCAATCGGACTGTCAGTTCGGGTGGCTTGCAGCAGTTCAACTTTGGTTTCTCCTACTTGAAAAAAGCTGGTTTGGACGCCTTCACCTTCGACGATTTCTGTTTTGAAAAGTGTTTTCCCAAGCAGCCTGGCAAAAAGCTCATTTGACTTTTCAAGATCCGCGACAGCTATTCCGATATGTTCGATTTTCCTCATCCCTTTATTTTGTATCTTTGTGGCTGAATCTTTTTAGAAGAAGGTCTGTTTTGGGCTTAGCTTCAATCATCTAAAGTAAAGGTAAAATTTATGATAGTCGTTTCAGATAAGGCCAAAGAGAGAATTCTCGAACTCAGACAAGAGGAAGGCCGCACCGAAAATGAAAATATACGGGTTTCCGTCAAAGGCGGCGGGTGCTCCGGTTTGATGTATGACTTGGGCTTTGATGACAAGGTGATAGAGACCGATCACGTGTTTGAAGACAAAGGCGTAAAGATCCTCGTGGATCGCAAAAGCCTTTTGTATTTGGCTGGGACAGTGCTTGAGTTTTCTGATGGATTGAATGGCAAAGGCTTCCAATTCATCAATCCCAATGCAAGCCGCACCTGCGGATGCGGGGAAAGCTTCTCGGTGTAATAGGCCAATCATTTTGGAATTTTGGAAAGCAGCTCGGAAGGGTTGCTTTTTTCTTTTTGAATAAAATCGGTTTGGCGAAAAAGGAAGGTCAATGAAGCTGATGGAGGCATTTTTTGGTTTTGACTGACGTAAATTGCCGCCAATCCTTACCTTTGCGACCTATAAAAACAACCCGAATATGGAAGCCCAAATCAAAAATGTCCCTCTTAATGATCTGCACGTAGCCCTCGGTGGCAAGATGGTGCCGTTTGCTGGATACAATATGCCCGTGCGCTATAGTTCCGACAACGAAGAGCATCTCTGCGTAAGAAATGGAGTGGGTGTTTTTGATGTTTCCCACATGGGCGAATTCATGGTAGAAGGCCCTGAGGCGCTCAACCTGATCCAGAAAGTGACATCCAACGATGCGTCCAAACTGGTCGTGGGGCAAGCGCAATACTCTTGCTTCCCCAACGAGACGGGCGGAATCGTCGACGATCTGATCGTTTATAAGTTTGGCGAGGAAAAATACATGCTCGTCGTCAACGCCTCCAATATCGACAAGGATTGGGCCTGGGTAAATTCCCACAACAGCATGGGAGCGAACTTGACCAATGTGTCTGATGACTATTCACTTTTTGCTATCCAAGGCCCAAACGCCATCGCGGCGGTACAGTCCCTGACTCCGGTCAATCTTTCTGAGGTAAAGTTTTACCATTTCACTGTAGGGGAGTTTGCGGGCGTGCAGGATGTCATTATCTCGGGGACGGGCTATACCGGTGCTGGCGGATTTGAGATCTACGTAAAAAATGCAGATGCAGAGCACGTTTGGAAAGCTGTTTTTGAAGCTGGAAAAGACTTCGACATCAAACCAATCGGCTTGGGCGCAAGAGATACGTTGAGATTGGAAATGGGCTATTGCCTCTACGGAAATGACATCACAGATACCACTTCCCCAATCGAAGCGGGGCTGGGTTGGATTACTAAGTTTACCAAGGATTTCACCAATTCAGAAGCCTTAAAAAGCCAAAAGGAAGCGGGAGTTGCCAGGAAGCTGGTGGGTTTTGTGATGCAGGAAAGAGGCATCCCAAGAGGACACTATCCAATCGTAGATGCAGCCGGAGAAGTGATCGGTGAGGTGACTTCCGGCACTCAATCTCCAAGTATGGGAGTGGGGATCGGAATGGGCTATGCGAAGACCGAATTTAGCAAGCCCGGAACGGAGATTTTTATCCAAGTCCGTAACAAAAACCTGAAAGCTCAGGTGGAAAAACTGCCCCTGCTGAAAGGCTGATGAGAAAGATTGAAGTTTGCTTCAGCCCGGAGCTGATTCATTTACACGAGCTGAAAGGCAAAATAGTGGTGGTGGTGGATATCTTTCGCGCCACTTCCACCATGGTAGCTGCCATCGCAAATGGGGTCAAAGAGATCCTTCCATTTCCGGATTTGGAAAGCTGCCGAGTCATGCAGGACGAGGGCTTCCTGATCGGTGGGGAGCGAAACGGACATACTGCGCTGGGTTTCGAAATGGGCAATTCGCCTGTGGCATACCTCAAAGGTGGCTACTCCGGACGTTCGCTAGCCATGACCACGACGAACGGTACCCAAGCGATAGACAAATCCCGAGGAGCTGAGGAGATCCTGGTAGGAGCTTTTCCAAATCTTCAAGCCACGGTTTCTTACATTCAGGCCCAGGACAAAGATGTGTTGATCCACTGTGCGGGTTGGAAAGGACATTTTAATCTGGAGGATTCAATCTATGCGGGTGCATTGGTCAAAGCCCTAGAATCCACACATCCTGCGGATGAGGACGGCGCGCTGGCGATGAAGTCACTCTTCGAGAAAGAAGGCCACAACCTCAAAGGATTTTTATCTCAGGCATCCCATGCCAAACGACTTCAAAACCATGGAATAGAATCGGACATTGACTTTTGTCTGACTTTGGATCTGTATGATTTTGTGGTGAAAGTGGACCAGAGAGGGTTTTTAGTTAAGGTTTAGTGCGAGGCGTCTTAACTTGTTTTTTAGGCGCCGATCCTGACTCAATTCGTTCTTTTTGAGGTCAGTAGCACTGATGTGTTGATTTCGTCAAAAGGAAAATAGTTTGTATTTTCCTTCTCACTTGACGTTCACGCTATGTTTGATCTTTTTTGGAGTATTCTAAACACAGTTCTGTTGCTGGGTTTCATCTATTTCTTTTTTAAAGTTTTTAGAATTGGACTATCCCAGTTACCGAGTAGACAGCGGCTTTTTGCGGCGCCTTTTCTGGTCATAGGTATTATCTCTTTTTTTGGAGGCCGTAGCCAGACCGAAAAACCTTCGAAAATAATTGGGGCTGATTATTCTGTAGAACCAAAAAACACCAAGTTGTCTGTGGTCAATACGTTGGAAATCGTACTAGTGAGACGAAAGTCTGATGGGCGGATCGATCCAGTCCTGTCAGATTCGAATATCTCGGGTTTTGTTTTTGGTAGAAAATGGCGATACGGCGGTATCCGGGAGTACAACAATCAACTCATCACAGAGGGCTCGATGACGTACAGCCTATTGGGACTGGAGATCATGAGCTTTTCCAGGGAAGCGATATTGAATAAATAATCGGTCGGGCGGATTTCTGCTTTTGTCTTCGAGCTTTCCTACTTCAACTTTTCATTGTCCCGGTGTCGGTCAATGTCTCTAATGTTTTTCTTTTCGAAGTTCTTCTTCATGGCTTCGGTCAAATCCACCCCAGTCTGATTGGCCAGACAGATCAGCACCCAAAGCACATCCGCCATCTCGTCACCTAGGTCACGGCCTTTGTCGCTTTCCTTAAATGACTGCTCGCCGTAGGTTCGCGACATGATGCGCGCCAATTCGCCGACTTCTTCCATGAGAATGGTCATGTTGGTCAGCTCATTGAAGTAGCGCACGCCGACGGTCTTGATCCAGTGATCGACTTGCGCTTGAGCTTCGGATAGGGTGATTTCAGATTTCATTTGAGCTTGTTGGTAGTTTTTATCATTTTCGTGAAAGCAGAATTACGCCTCTGGTCAAACGGTTGGCGGAAATTCCGTTTTAAACTTACAAATTATCGATCCAGAACTTCTGATTTTCTAACGCTTTTAGCCCTTGCAAAACGAACTAATAGCATTTACGCTTTCTGTTTTTACGGGATTTTTTGCGATCATGAACCCCATCGCAAACGTGCCGATCTTCTCCTCCTTGGTAGAAGATGCGGACAAGGAGACAAAGCGAAAGATCAGTCGAAAAGCCACTTCCATCGCCTTTCTGATCGTTTTTCTTTTTGTTCTCCTCGGTAAGTTTATCTTCGAACTCTTCGGTATTACGATCCCGGCTTTCAAGATCACCGGCGGGATCTTGATTTTCTTTGTTGGATTTGAAATGCTCCAATCCAAGAGATCCGCGGTAAAACACCTGAAGGAGACCGCCTTTGACGAAAATATTGCGATCTCTCCGCTAGCCATCCCGATCTTGGCAGGACCGGGTACGATCGTCACTGCGATGAACTTCGTCTCCTCCGGAAGCTACGTCCGGATTTCCATCGTGATCGCCGTCTTTGCGCTCATGTGCATCTTGACACATTGGGCGTTCCAATTGGGAGATAAGATCGTACTTCGGGTTGGGAAAAATGTGATCACCGTGATCGGCAAGATCATGGGTTTGATCATCGCCATTATTGGCACCACGATGATTATAGAAGGGATCAAGGTGTCATTTGACCTGTGATTTCCAGAAGACAGAACCACCACTCTTAAAAAATTATAATCACATGAAAAACCTATTATTTGCGCTTCTCATCTTAGGGGCGATTTCCTGCGCTACCAAAGAGGAAACCAAACCACTTCCTCGAATTGCAATTGCGGGATTGGCGATTGAGTCCAGTACTTTTTCGCCCGCCACCAGCGATGTGGCTGCCTTCCGAACCCGAGAGGGAGCCGATATCTTTAGCTATTATCCTTTTCTGGATTCCGCTTCGGTGGACAGAGGCAGAGCAGAATGGTTTCCGGCCCTTCGGGGCCATGCCATCCCAGGAGGAATTGTCACCCGGGAGGCTTATGAGGAACTGGTCGGCAAAACTCTGGCGATGCTGAAGGAAAATTTGCCTTACGACGGCCTGTTTTTCGATATCCACGGCGCGATGAGCGTGGTCGGATTGGACGATCCGGAGGGAGATTTCATCACGCGAGTTCGTGAAGTAGTGGGCTACGAGACTATCATTTCTACGTCGATGGATTTGCACGGCAATGTTTCACTAGTCCTGGCGGAAAACTCCGATCTGATCACTTGCTATCGAATGGCTCCGCATGAGGACGCTTTGGAGTCCAAGCAGCGGGCAGTTGAAAACCTGCTGGATCGTCTGGAAAGCGGAAAGGGAAAGCCAGCCTACAAGGCTTGGATTCCTGTTCCGATCTTGCTTCCCGGCGAAAAGACGAGTACACGCATCGAACCCGGAAAGGGGTTGTATGCCAAGGTTGATCCTGTGACGAAGAGCGAAGGCGTGGTAGACGCTGCGATCTGGATCGGCTATGCATGGGCTGACGAGCCAAGAAATCACGCAGTAGTGATGGTCACAGGAGATGACCAAACTGAGGTGAAAAATGCCGCAGAGCATTTGGCGAAAAGCTTTTGGGACGTTCGTCATCAATTCGAATTCGTGGCGCCCGTGGGGACTTTGGAAGAAAGCTTAAACATGGCGCTGGAAAGCGACAAAAAAACGTTCATGATCAGTGACATGGGCGATAATCCGACCGCCGGTGGTGCCGGAGATGTGACCTGGACATTGACGGAAATCCTCAAAAGACCTGAGTTCAGGTCTGAAAGTGGGCCGACCTTAATCTACGCTTCCATCCCCGGTCCTGAATTGGTGGAGAAAGCAATCGCTGCCGGAGTTGGCGGGAAAGTGGAAGGAACAGCCGGAGCAGCAATCGACAACCGCTTTGCGCCGCCCGTGCTACTGAAAGGAACCGTGGAAGCGATCAAAGTAGGTGATGGAGCCGCAGAAGTCGAGGTCGTGGTGAAAGTCGGCTCGGTGCATGTCATCGTGACCAAAAAGCGGAAGCCCTACCACAATGAAAAGGACTTCACGGATCTTGGCTTGAAGCCAAGGGAAGCGGACATTGTGGTCGTAAAGATCGGATACCTCGTGCCGGAGTTGTATGACATGCGCGGCGATTGGATCATGGCACAGACTCCGGGTGGGGTGGATCAGGATCTGGAGCGCTTGGGACACAAGCGGATCATCCGACCGATGTATCCTTTGGATAAGGATATGGCAGATCCTGATCTAAGCGCCCAATTTGTTCCGCTTTCGGGGACGAAAAAGTAAAGAGCCAAAAAAGCCGGATTGATCTCCGGCTTTTTTGATTTCTGAGTTTTTCAGCGAAGTAGCCGAAAACTTCCAACCTCCCGACTTCCTACTTTACCTTGTGCTTCACAGGCAGTTTCATGAATATATTCCGCACCGCCATCTTCAAATCTGATTCCATGTCGGTTTCGAAGGAGATTTCCTCCTGAGCCCATCCTCTCCAAACGAGCTTTCCGGTCTTTGGCTCCAGCATCTCAACAGTCAGCACGCCTTCTTCATAGTTGGACTGGGTAATCTGCCCGCCTGAAACTGGCATCGCCCCGCCGACATAATAGCCGGGACCGCCAATACCCACTCCCACACTCACGGTCGGAGATTGGTTGTATTTCACTTTGTTTTCTATTTGGGTATCAAACTGAAAGACGGCATCAGGATTTTCGACGTCCAGCACAAATCCTTTTTTCAAAAGCTCGGCATTGGCAAGATCCAGAATGTAGCGCGCGTACCTTTTTTCTCCTTCCTTATTTTCATCCACAAAATGCTCCAGATTGACCCAGGCGTAGGTTTTGTAACTGTCCAGATCGACTCCCTTGGCCTTGTAGGAGTAGGTCTGCATGATGGTGCCACAGGAATACAGCAGTAGGGAAAGGAGAACAACGAGAGAAGCTTTGGTCAGTATTTTCATTTTTCAAAAACAGATTAGGGGTAAAAAAATCAGAGGATGGCTATTCACCATCCTCTGACGTGTTAAGTATCAATCGGCTACTTAATTGCCCATGAACACGTATCCGATGTTGAAGGATAGGTAAGACTGGGTAGTGTCAAAATCACCTGCAGCAAGTCCCATGTTATACTTTGCAGATACTGAGATGCCCGCATAGCGATTTACTGAGTATATAAAACCTACCTGCGGAGTGAATGCAAAGCTCCACGCGTCCTGTGTGAATCGATAGATCCCCATGTCCGTGGCTCTTTCGGTGTAGATGGTACCTACTCCCAAGCCGATATAAGGATTGAAATCCTCGCCCGGCTTCAGGTAGTAATCGGCAGCCACCATCATCGGGGCGCTGTTTACGTATCGGTACTGCTTCCCGGTGACGGTTCGATTATCTACTGTGTATGAGTCAAAGGGTCTTTCGTCGTAGAATACGTTCCAACCGCCGTAGAAACCTACGCCGATATTTGGCTGCACCATCTTTCTATAATCTATTGTAAAGCCTCTTCCACTAAAAGTAGAAGCGTAGTCTCCAAGGTCGCCGGTGGCTAGTCCCATCGAATAGGACACGGTAGTCAGGCTTTGAGAATTAGCACTTGAGGCCAACATCAAAACCAAAAAGGCGGATATAACTAGAAATTTTTTCATCGCTTTGTCTTTGATTAGTTGGTTTTCAAATAGGGAGATTGAACGAATGCCTGATCGATCGCGTCTGTGATTCGGGTTACGTTGTTTGAACCGGAAGCCAGTCCATTGCCAACCATTAACCAAGCAGCACCTACTCTATCGACTGGATTGTCAATATTTGGATCCGCCATGGTGATCACCACAGATCCGGTGGTAATGCTCGAGATGGTGTAATATGGAGGATAATACCATCCCCAACCGCCGTACCATCCGCCATACCACCAGTCATACCAGTAGCTGTAGTAGAAGGTGGTGTTTTTCATGGCAGCAGGAGTAAGCAGCACGTCGGGTGTTGCGCTGATAGCTACTTTGGTCCAGCCGTAGTTTGACATGTTGGCCTCGATCGACTGGAGGATCGGAGTTGCATAGATGTCCTTCATATAGACGTAGGTCGTATCTCCGTTGTCGATTTCGACATCGACTACGATCTTGTCAGGCATTGCATAAGTCTGCTTTGAGCTAAAGTCGAATTCCGCATCAAACTGAGTCAGAGTGATATCGGTGTCGTCGTAGTACTCAGGTCCATCAGGGTAGCAACCCCAAAGACCAAGCCCGCCAACCAGCACGAGCATAAGTTTAGAAAATTTACTTTTCATCATTTTGTAGTTTAGTTTTTCCAAATAAGTGAGATGGATTAGTTCTATAAAAGTAAAGAGGGTGATTGGATGATTTTCATGATTTAAGTCATATTTTATGATAAATTTCTAATATTGTTTTTGAGCTAAAATCCTGCTTATTTTCATCTAAACGTAAAATTTCAACACCATGATGAACCCAAAACCGGAGTCGGTCGAACACTATTTCAGCTGGTTTTCAGGAGAAATCCTGGAGCGATTGCAGCGCATTAGGGAGGTTTTGAAACGCGAAATTCCTGAAGCAAAGGAAGTTATCAGTTACAGCATGCCTGCTTTCAAAACGACAGAGGTGTTGATCTACTATGCTGTTGCAAAACACCACATCGGACTCTATCCGACTGGCAGCGGCGTGAGTGAGTTTAAGAAAGAACTTGAGCCCTATCAGACCAGCAAAGGCGCCATCCAGTTTCCCCACGACGAACCCCTGCCGCTGGACTTGATCGCCGACATTGCCAAGTTCCGTTTTTTGGAAGTCCAAGCTAAGCCTGCAAAAAAGAAGAAAAACTAGCCGAGCGTCTCGAGAAGCACTCGGAGAAACTGATCAATCTCCGCTTTGGAGTTGTAAATATGGGTGGAGATCCGAATCCCGTCGACCCGCCCTTCAGGCACTTGTCTTATTCTGAACCCACGTTTTCCCAACTCCGCTCCGACAGCTTGATAAGTTGTGTTTTTTGGTCGAAAAGTTACCATTGCAATACGGGACTGGGCTTCGACAGGTGAGAGGATATCCAACCGGTCTTTCAGGTCTGTCAGTCCGTCAAACACATATTGATTCAGCTCCCTTACCCGGCTTTCGATTTTTTCTTTTCCAATCTCCAGGTGAAAAGCCGCCGCGGCCGAGACTCCTTTCATGAGGGAAGTGCTCTGAGTTCCGTAGTCAAACCGATGAGCGGTCGCAACATATCCCGCCAAAACGGGCGGATTGCTGAACAAATCCCAGCCGGTATCTCCTCCCGCCCCGATGTGCAAGGGGCGAATCTGGTCTAAGATTCCTTCCCGTACATACAGAAAAGCCGTCCCACTTGGCCCCAGCAGCCACTTGTGACAGCAACCGGCGTATAAGTCGCAGCCGAGCTTTCCTAAGTCCAGGTCAAAGATTCCAGCTCCATGCGCCCCGTCAATGGCGGTAATGATTCCCCTGCTTCTGGCAAATTCAGAGATTTCTTTGATGGGAAAGACCAAACCGGTCGTGCAGGTGACGTGTGGTATGGCAATTACCTTGGTTTTTGGAGTCACCAGCGATTGGATGAGCTGGAGGTTTTCTGCCTGCGTCACCGCGGGTGAAAAGACTTTCAGAACGACGCCGTCTATCTTGGCGCGGTTTAGCCAAGGCACGGCGTTGCCGACATGGTCCTGGTCGGTGACGATGACTTCGTCGCCCTTCTCCAACGACACTCCCCAAGCCATGATGTTGATCCCTTCGGTGGTATTGTGAGTCAGGCTAAGCTCGGAAGTTTTGGTTCCCAGAAAAGTCGCCAAGAGCTCACGTTCCCGATCGATGCTGCCATATTCTCCAGAGGTATTGATCTCCAAGAGAGACGATTCCAAGGCTTTCTGAACCGGATAGGGAGCGGGACCAAAGGTGCCGTTGTTCATGTACACCCGGTCTTTGGTCAGAGGAAACTGAGCTCTGACCTGGCTCCAGAAGTCTTCGCCGGAGAGATTTTGGTCGATCTTTTGGCTGATATGCTCTTTTGCTGGCGCAAATCCCACCAAACCCGGAAGCGCAATTCCTGTTGAGAGTTTTTGGATAAAGTCCCTTCTGCTTGTCACGTTGCACGATTAGTTTCAAGTAGTTAGGAAATCTTTCCCGGAAAGTAAAACGCGAATGTTTCGAAAGACTGTAAAATTATCCTCACAGCTCTTTGAGCTGGGTCACAGCGTCAGGAATATCTTCGGCATAGTGGCTGACATAGATCAGCGTGATCGAACTCAATTCGCAGATTTTCTGGACCGTTTCTTTAAAAAGCGCCCGCTGAAGATCGTCCAAGCCCTGAGAAGCTTCGTCCAGAACCAAGATCTTGGGTTGCTTGATCAATGCTCTGGCAAGGAGCGTCCAGCGCTGCTGCGCGAGCGTGAGCCGTTGGATTGGAATGTCCTTGACCGCTTCAAGTTCAAAGACTTTGAGCCAGGCCGCTGAGCCGGACTCTTGGTCAGATGTGGTTTTTTTGAAGAGTCCCATCGTATCAAAAAAGCCGGAAAGGATCACTTTGTGGCAGGTCTGGTTTGCCGGGAAAAATCGCGGCAATTCCGGCGCGACGAAGCCGATCGGTCGCTTCACATCCCAGATGCTTTCGCCGCTCCCTCTTTTTCTTCCAAAGAGAAAGATCTGCTGCGAATAGGATTGCGGATTTTCCCCGATCAACAGACTGATTAACGTGGACTTTCCAGAGCCATTTGGACCTTTCAAAAGCCAACGGTCCCCGGACCGGATTTTCCAGCTGAGATCTTTTAAGATTTGCTTTTCCCCATACTTGATGGATACATTTTCCAATTGAATCAAAGTTTCATCGGAAGGAGCCGTCGCGGGAATCAGTTTTCCCAAAAGCTTCCAATCCCATTCCAACTTCAGCTGAGCCATTTCCCGGTGGGGAAATGAGGCACGGGTCCAGATCTGAGCGATTCCTGAAGCGTTTATTTGCGCCACGTGCGTGATTCCTGCCGGTATCTCATCCGGCGAGGTGGTCATCATCACGTGGATCCCAGCCTGGATTATCTCGTGGAGTATCGCCCCAAACTCCTGCCGGGTCTTGGCATCCAGCCCCGTGAGCGGCTGATCCATGAGATAGATCAGCGGCTGCCGCATCAGACCCAGCGCCAAAACCAACCGACGCGTCTCTCCATTGGACAGCTTCAACAGCGACCGATCGAGCAGATGCCCGAGGTTCAAGGCTTGACTGACTTTTTCGATGGTCCAGAAGTCGGAGAGCGACGAATGACCCTTTTGAAGGTATTCTCTGACGGTTTCTGTTTGCTCCGACTCTGAGGAATTGAATCGCTGCTGGAAATAGAAATTTTGCTGATTGGATCGGTTCTTCAGCTCATATCTCTGAGAAACATACGCGATCAAATCCCGGAAACTATGCACCTCTCCGTCTACATTCTTTTGCTGCGAATATTCCTTGGCAAAGGGGCGGACTATTTCACCGGATCGCACGACCGTATGTCCCTGAAGCGTTTCCAGAAACGCGGTCAGTTCTTTCCCGGAGTTCCCGATTATAGCCCAGTGCTGGCCCTTCGTCCAGGAGAAATCAAGATTCTCGAAAAGCTGGGTGCCTCCGTGCAGGATTTTGGCAGACTTGATTTCGATTAGAAGGTCGTTGGTCACCGCTGGTTATGTTTCGGGAAAAATAGAAAACTCAAGGCAATTGAGGTGTCTAAATTCCATGAAGGTCAAAATATGATTTTTATCATTCGCGTGAATTAAGCTGCAATTCTTGGAATTGGCGATAAAAGGCGAAATTCAAGGTAGAATTGACCAACTTATTTTTAAATCGAAACCTATGAAAGCTATCCTATTTGTACTGCTCGTCACCTTTTACGTTCCGGTCGCTTTTGCGCAGGACAGCGTGAAAGTTGGCTCGCGAATGAACACCATCAAGCTGGATTTGACGCACAGCCTGCTTTATCGCAACGCCTACAATCTGTCTTGGGAGCGGATCATGAAGCCGAACCAAACATTGGGAATAACTGTGGGTAGGCAAGAATTTCCCCAAATTCTAAACTTGGGAGAGAACATCAAGGGGGAAAGATCAGACAATAGTGGGGGGTATAAGGTGGGGGCCGAATATCGATTTTATCTCAAAAAGGAAAACAAGTTTGCCGCTCCACGTGGCGTCTATATCGGTCCCTATTTTTCGGTACTGGGATTTAACACTGCGCGGGACATCACTTACACAGGCGGAGAAACTCCCCAAGAGGCGCGGTATAATGCACGGTTTAATCTCTTCAGCTTGGGAGGACAGTTGGGGTACCAGTTTGTGTTCAATGACCGGTGGACGCTGGATTTGGTAGTGGTCGGACCCTCGCTCACCAGATACGATGCGAGGATGAGACTGGAAGGGGATTTCGAGTTTGACCCAGATGATGTGCAAAATGAGATCCTCGACGCCCTGATCGACAAATTCCCCGGACTGGACGATCTGCTCGAGGACAAAGAACTTGACTCGTCTGGGAAGGTGGATGTGGTCGGTATTGGCTACCGTTATCAGTTTTTGATCGGCTATCGTTTTGGTAAGAAGTTCAAAAAGAACTGATATACCACCAAAAAAATCAAAAATCCGGGATGTCTCGACACTTGACCTAAGCTGCTTTAAGACTCTGTCGATCAATAAACAAAAGAGCTTTATCTAGATGATAGATAAAGCTCTTTGTTGCTCAGTCGTTCGGGTAGGGGATGTAGACAAACCGAGTGAAAGCGCCGTCCATGACAAACAGGCAGCAGAACTCATCCGGGTCTTTGTAGGCACTTTTGAAGTCTTCGAGCGCTTCCTCAGCGATCAGTTTCCGCTGCACAAACTCGTCCACGTAGGTGATGAAGTAGTTCCAGTCGAGGTCCTTTTCGGCCTTTCCCAAGAAGATTTTCCCAATCGGCTGCATGTCCTTGGAAATCGGAAATACCGGAAAATCAGAAAATCCCCTGGTGCGAATCTGATAAGAAGCTTCCTTGAGCACGTCAGAGACTTTTATAAAATCGCTGGTGATCGTACCCAGATATTTTCCGCTCAACTCTGGATCATTGAAGTCTGAAATCATTTTTTGAGTGTTAAGAGTACCACATTCTCGACATGAAAAGTCTGCGGAAACATGTCCACTGGCTGTATTTTTTTCACCTGATATTTCTCCCCCAGCAGCGCCAAATCTCTAGCTTGCGTAGCAGGATTACAAGAGACGTACACAATCTTGGGAGACTCCAGCCGCAGCAGCATTTGTACGACTTTCTCATCCATTCCGGCGCGCGGCGGATCAGTGATGATCAGATCCGGAGCCGCGTGACTAGCCACAAACTCATCGGTCAAAATATCTTTCATATCCCCTGCATAGAACAGGGTGTTGTCGATTCCATTGAGTTGCGAGTTCAGCTTGGCATCCTCGATCGCAGCCTCGACATACTCCACGCCGATGACTTGTTTGGCTTTTTTTGCCACAAAGTTGGCAATCGTCCCCGTGCCGGTGTACAGATCATAGACCACCTCATCGCCTTGCAGATTGGCAAAATCACGGGCGACTTTGTAAAGTTCATAGGCTTGCTCCGAATTGGTCTGGTAGAACGACTTCGGACCAATCCGAAATCTTAGACCCTCCATCTCTTCCTCAATGTAAGGAAGACCGGAAAAGGTCACCAGGTCCAAATCATTGTAAGTCTCGTTGCCTTTGGTATTGACCACGTAGATCAGGGAAGTGATTTCGGGGAATTTCTGTTTCAAAAACTCCATCACTAACCCGATTGACTCAGGATTATCTTCTCCAAACTGCACGATCACCATCGTCTGGCCAGTACTTGTGGAGCGAATGATCAGATTGCGAAGAAGTCCGGATTGTCCCTTGATATCATAGAAGCTCAGCTTGTGCTCCAGAGCAAAAGCCCGCAACTCATTGCGGACGTCATTGGAGATCCCGCCCTGCAGATAACAATGATCGATGTCGATGATCTTGTCAAACATCTTTGGGATATGAAAGCCCAACGCATTTCGATCAAAATCCTCTTCTGAGCGAATTTGATCCAATGTCAGCCACTTTTTATTCGAAAAAGTGAAGTCCAGCTTGTTGCGGTAATATTGAGTTTTGGCAGAACCCAGGATTGGCAATACCTCGGGAATCGGCACTTTGGCGATCCGTTCAAACTGGTCCACCACCTGCTGTCGCTTGTATTCTTTTTGCAGATCGTAGTGGATATGCTGCCACTTACACCCTCCGCAGGTACCAAAATGGGAGCAAAACGGCTCGATCCGGTCTTTGGAATATTCATGGAAATGAATGGCTTCTCCTTCCATAAAAGAACTCTTTCCTTTGGTAATGCGTACATCCACCACGTCGCCAGGAGCCACGTTGGCGACAAAGACCACTTTTCCGTCATGATGCCCGACACATTTTCCTTCGGAAGCGATCCGCTCAATCTTGAGGTTGGTGATCACCTTATTTTTCATTTTTCGCGACATGGCCGCAAAATTAGGGAAAAAACAGAAGACCTCGTTTCAGGTTTTGAAATCCAGTGCGTTCTAATGAGATTGATACCCGATATTTTCGGTCTATAACTTTTCAATTTCCTATCTTAGCAAGTGAAAATAGGCCCATGAGACTCAAAGACAAAGTAGTGATCATTACAGGTGGCACCTCAGGAATCGGGGAGGCTTGCGCCCTTATTTTTGGTAGGGAAGGATCTAAGATTGTGATTACCGGCCGCAGTAAAGAAAAACTTGACTCAAGTTCGAGGACTTTGGAGGAAAACGGAATAGAGTTTTTGGCAGTCTTGGCCGATGCCGGATTGGAGGCTGACAACAAGCGAATGGTCGAGGAAACTCTGCGGGTTTTTGGGCGGATCGACATCTTGATCAATAACGCAGGTATATCGATGCGGGCGCTGTTTCAGGATTTGGATTTGGAAGTGTTTCGTAAAGTGATGGATACCAATTTTTGGGGTACCGTCTACGCGACCAAGTATTGCCTTCCTTCGATCATAGCAGCGAAAGGGTCCGTCATCGGGATTTCGTCCATCAATGGGTTCAGGGGCACACCTGCCCGTACGGCCTATACTGCCAGCAAATATGCAATGAATGGATTTTTTGAAGCGTTGCGAACCGAAGTCATGCATGAGGGAGTCCACGTGATGGTGGCGGCGCCGGGTTTTACTGCTTCTAATATCCGAAACAACGCACTGACAGCCAACGGGAAAACCCAGGGGGAATCTCCCCGTGACGAGGGGAAGATGATGACCTCTACCCAGGTCGCCGAAGAGATATTGAAAGCAACTCAGCGAAGAAAAAGAGACCTTGTCCTGACTGTGCAGGGCAAAGTCGTTGTATTTCTCAACAAGTGGATGCCCGGGATTATGGATGGGGTAGTTTTTCGTGAAATGGCCAAGGAAAAGGACTCACCATTTCATTAAATGGCCGAATCGATCTTTCAAACCTATCTCAACCGACTCACCGACCTGTCTTCCAAAAACAGGTCGCTTTATTTACCCCGGTTGGATGGAGCTGGTCTGATAGATGTCAGGGAGTTTGATTTTTTAAACGGCGAGCCAGCATTTGAGATCCTCCGAAAATTGATTCAGGGTAAAAAGCAGATCCCTCTGATCCCAGAGGTTGACCCAAGGATCGGAGAGACCAATTCACTTTCAAAAAAACTTTCCAGAATGTACTTTCGGGATCAGTTGACCCAAGAGGAGACCGGCGACCAAACCCTGTATTTGGCCTGGCCTTTTGTGGAGGGAAAGCTGATCAACGGTCAGATCGTTCGGGCGCCCATTTTACTCATCCCAATTCGTTTGGTGTTGAAAAAAGGGGATTGGAACCTCGTCCTTGAAGACGCTTGGGAATGGAATCCGGCGTTGCTGTTGGCTTATCGACATGCCTACGGCAAAGAGATCAACCGGGAACTGTTGGACGAATCGTTACAGAATTGCTCGGACGATCCCGTTGAATTCCGAGTCCAACTTAACAAGATCCTTTCCGAAAATTTCCCGATACAGCTGAGTTCAGCACTCTTTGAGGATCAAATCACGCCGTTTCCAGTTTCGCAGATTGCTTTGGATCAAGGTCGTTTTGAGGATGGGAAGCTGGCTCTGAAAACCTATGCCACGCTGGGGCAACTTTCGCAAAAAGGCAGCTTTCTGTTTCGGGATTACGAAGAGTTAATGGCGGCGTACGGAGAACTGTCTCTCGAAGAAATGTTTCTGGAGTTTTTTGCAACGGATGAGAAGTTGCCAATCCCCCGGGAGGAGCAGCTGTTTCCGGTCTTTCCGCTCGATGCGTCCCAAGAGAACGTATTATACAAAGTTCGTCAAGGCAGCAGTTTGGTGGTCGAAGGGCCTCCGGGCACAGGCAAGTCCCAGCTGATTGCCAATCTGGTTTCGGATTACATCGCCCGGGGGAAAAAGGTTCTGGTTGTTTCCCAAAAGCGGGCGGCGTTGGACGTGGTTTTTGAGCGGATGGAAAAGGCCGGATTTGGAAGTTTTCTGGCGCTCGTTCACGATTTCAGAGGAGATCAACGCTCGCTGTTCGAGAAGCTCCGCCTTCAGATCGAGGCCATTGAATCATATCAGGATCAAAACCGGGGGATCGATTCGATTCAACTGGAGCGGGAGATTTCGCGGCTTTCGGGAAGGATCAGTCTACTTTCTGAGAAATTTGAAGAGCTGAGAAAAGAGCTGTTCAATGACGCTCCGGCCGGGCTTCCGGTCAAGGCGATGTATCTGAAGGCGGAATTGGCTAAGCCGGCGTTGAATGCGACTTCTCAATTGATGAAAATCGACTACCGACAAGCCCTTGAGTTCGAGTCAGACTTCAGGGTTTTTCATTCCTATCATCAAAAGATCTCCGGTAGTTTTTGGGAGAAACGTCTCTCGTTTGCGCGGATGGAACCTGCGGATTTTGAGAGGATACATCAATCGTTAAATACTTTAGAGCGGTTTCGAAAAGCTATTCCAACTGAATTAGACCCTGACAGATGGATAGAATTGGTGACTTTAGGTATCGAATTGAGCCCGCTTACGAATCGGTTTTTTTCGCTTCAAAAATCCCTTGCTGAACTTCCGGATTCTGAGAAAACCTTCCAGTTTGCTTTTAGGGAGAAAGAAATCAAAGCGCTAAGCAAGCGTCAAAAGTGGCTTATCGAGGCTGTTCAAAAAGCTTCTGAGATGGAGTTGAGACTTTTCGAGAATATAGGGCAGCTTGAGAAGCTTGTGGCTGAGCTGGCAGTCCTGATTCCAAAGGCAAGTTCGTTTTTTGGGGTTGTTTCAGCAAGATGGAATAAAGGTAAGTATCCGCTGACCTTCGGCTCCTTGGCTGAAAACGGACTAAAATTCGATTTGGATTCGCTCTTCCAGCTACAAAAGGGAGCCAAGAATTTGTTTGATTTGCGGGCCGAGTACCAAGCTCTTCCAAATGTGGGAGGATTTTCATCTCTGGATTTCTCTCTGGAATCCCTTCGGTCTCAATTGAATGATGTTGCGGGTATTTTGAATTGGGACGAGGATTGGAAAAATTTTCCCCAAATCCACGGCTTGACTGACTGGCAGGTTTTGGATTTGGAAGGATTCCGGTCTCGATTGCAGGCGGTCGCGAATTGGTTCCATGATTTTGAGCAAGCGTCGCCGGGATTGAGGCTTTGGCTTAGTTCGGAGCAGCTTGTTAAAATCCTACAGGAAGGTATTTCCAGTCTTTCCATTGATCACGAATTGAGCCTGAGCAGCACTTTCGTCGAGCTGATCGGTTTTGACCGGTTTCTTGGAGATTGGAGTGTGGAGCGGCGGGAACTGGCCAGGGAGATTGAAGATCAATTTTCGGATTTTACGCTGGAAGCGAAACTTTCCGCGTTCCGAAATGGCTGGTATCTGGCGTGGATTGGAGAGATAGAGCGAAGAAGTCCATTCCTCGCAGAGGCTGGGAGTTTGAAGCTAAGCCAAGAGATGGACGAGCTGAAAAGATCGATTCTGGAGAAAAGGAAGATATCAAGACATATGGCCTTGCTCCGGCTTCGTGAGCAGGTGGGCAATCATCTGGAGTTTAATCGACTGGGTAACCGTGTGACCTACCGCGAGCTCCATCATCAGGTGAGCAAAAAACGCCTGCGTTGGCCTATCCGAAAACTGATCGGAGAAATGGAGTCGGAGGTGTTTCGCTTGCTTCCCTGTTGGCTGGCAAGCCCGGAGACGGTGTCTGCGCTTTTTCCAATGAACGAGAAATTTGACTTGGTCATCTTTGACGAAGCGTCCCAGTGTCAGGTGGAGCGTGGCTTGCCGGCTATGCTTCGCGGTAAGCAGGTGGTAGTGGCCGGAGACTCCAAGCAGCTGAGGCCCTCTGATTTTTATCAAGTCAAGTGGGAGTCGGATGAAGAAGGGATGGAGTATGAGTCTGAGTCACTTTTGGAGCTGGCAGGACATTTCTTCGAAAAGCATCAGCTCAAAGGCCATTATCGATCGACGGACCCTGCGCTGATTCACTTTTCCAACTCACACTTTTACCGAAATCAGTTAGAGACATTGCCAGATTACCAGACGGTGAAGTTAGGAAAGACTCCATTTTCTTGGGAGAAAACCGAAGGAATCTGGGAGAATCAGGTGAATAAAACCGATGCCGATACGGTTGTTGAAAAAGTGAGAATAATCCGAAAACAGATTCCCTTGGATTCAATCGGTATTGTGACGGGAAATTATTTTCAGATGGAACTGATTCGGGAGAGGCTCTGGAAAGCGGGGATTCAGGACAGTGAAATCAAAGTCCGGAATATCGAAAACGTCCAAGGAGATGAGTTTGATCAGGTGATTTTGTCGCTGGGCTATGCTCCCAACCGAGAGGGGAAGCTGGTGACCAACTTTGGTCTTTTGGGCAAATCGGGAGCTGAAAATCGGCTCAATGTGGCGATCACCCGAGCGCGAAAGGCGATGCATGTGATCAGTTCGGTGGAGCCGGAGGATTTCCGTGCAGGTCAATTGCAGAATCCGGGTTTGGCCTTACTCAGGGAGTTTTTTGGTTTTGTGAAAGCCCAAAGTATGAAGCGGAGCATTGCACCGCCCGACGTAAAGCCGATTGGATATGAGCTGGACTGGAGTTTTAAAAATAGGCTTTTGGATTTGGAATCGAGCTTTTCGAAGGAGATTCCCTCTTCGGTGATGGATTTGGTCAGATCGGATTCAGAGGGAAATCAGGCGGCAATCTTGACCGATGATCAGCGGTTTTTTAATGCGCCGACTGCCAAGGCAACTATGGCTTATCATCCAATCTTGCTGGAGGAAAAAGGTTGGACCTGGGAATGGAGATGGTCAAGAAGTGATTTTTTGAAAGGCTAAATTTATACAAAATGTAGTATGTGAAATTAATGAATTATAAATCATTCACTAATTTAGTTTTCATGATTTAATGAGTGATTTATAATTCTTTAAAATTATTTATTTTTGTATGAATTTCCATTCAATAAGTCTATATTTGGATATATTGAATGATATTTGAGTCATGAATATAACACAGCTTTCGGATATTGCTATTCTCCGTATGATCGGAGACTTCATCAAAAAGAAGCGGATTGACCGTCAGAAGACCCAAGATACACTGGCGTATGAGGCAGGGATCAGCCGGTCTACGCTCAGTTTGCTAGAGCGGGGGGAGAAGGTGAATCTGATCACACTGATTCAGGTTTTGCGGGTGTTGGATGAGCTGCAGATCTTGGAAATCTTTGAGATTCGGCAGCAGATCAGTCCCATCGAGTATATCAAGCTCCAAAAGAAGCACGAGCGTCAGCGGGTTCGCAATGCTGACAGGGCTGCTGAGCCTCCCCCGTCAGAATGGTAGTCGCGGCAGAGATATGGCTCTGGGATAAGCTGGCTGGAGCGGTGCTATGGGATGAGAGCCAGCAGCTGGCAAGTTTTGAGTTTGATAGCGGGTTTTTGCGGTCGGGATGGGATATTTCACCTGTTTTGATGCCTTTGGCTCAGGGCAAGCGGCTGTACTCATTTCCGGAGACCCGGCGTGGGAGGGGAGATGCTTTTGATACATTCAAAGGTTTGCCTGGATTGCTGGCTGACATGCTTCCTGACAAGTACGGCAACCAGCTGATCAATGCCTGGCTGGTACAAAATGGTCGACCTGCCGACAGTCTGAACCCGGTTGAATTGCTTTGTTTTATTGGTAAGAGAGGCGTGGGGGCTTTGGAGATTAGGCCTTCGCTGCGTCAGGAGGCTACCCGGGCAAGTTCGCTGGAGATAGAGAGCCTGGTGGATATTGCTGCCAAAGTGCTTAATTCCAAGGAAGGCTTTGTGAGTGATCTGTCAAAAGACGAAGAATCGGCTCTGGCGGATATTCTCAAGATCGGAACCTCAGCAGGCGGAGCAAGGGCGAAGGCAGTGATAGCCTTTAACCCTAAAACTGGCGAAGTGAAAAGTGGTCAGGTCAAAGCTCCGGTGGGTTTTTTCCAATGGATCATCAAGTTTGACGGAGTGCATGACTCACAGTTTGGAGCCACGGCAGGCTACGGCAGAGTAGAAATGGCCTACTACCTGATGGCCCAGGTCGCGGGAATCGAGATGAACGAGTGCAGGATTTTGGAGGAAAACGGACGGGCGCACTTTATGACCAAGCGCTTTGACCGAACCGATGACGGGGAGAAAATCCACATGCAGAGTCTCTGCGGACTCAGGCATTTTGACTTCAACCAGGTGGGATACTATAGCTACGAACAGGTCTTCGAGACGATGCGAATGCTTCGCTTGCCCTATCCGGATGCCGAGCAGATGTATTTGAGGATGGTGTTCAACGTGCTCGCCAGAAACTGCGACGACCATACCAAGAACTTTGCTTTTCTTATGAAAAAAGACGGCAAATGGGCGCTTTCACCGGCTTATGACATTTGTCACGCCTATCGTCCGGGCAGTCTTTGGGTGAGTGCCCAGTCACTCACCGTCAACGGAAAAAGAGACGCGATAAGCGATGATGACTTTCTGGAAGTAGCTCGAAAGATGAACATCAAAAAACCGCTGGACAAGATCAGTCAAGCAAGACTTGCTGTTGGGAGATGGTCGGAATTTGCCGAGGAAGCCAAGGTAGAGTCCAAGCTTAGCGAGTCAATCAAGAAGACTTTGCTGGTCTAGGCTTACAGAAGTCGGTTCGACGGGTCGTTTGGAATCCGCAGGTTCAGTCCTAATCTGCCATTCAATCTCTCGATAAAATGGGCAGAAAGGAGTGGGGACGCCTCTTCGATATTTTGATGAACGAAGAAATAGAGTTTTTGAAGTCCCTGTTCTTTCCACGATTCGATGCGATCCACCCATTCGTCCAATCTGGTGTAGTCGCTGGGCGCATTTGCGCCGACAAAGCGCACGAAAGCCTCTTCACTCGACAGGCGCATGTGAAGCATGTCCCGTCGGCCGGCGGTATCCACGATGATGTTGGAGACGTGGTAGTTCTGAAGGATCTTGTAAAAATCGTCAGCGGCTTTGCCTTCAAACCATGCTTGGTTCCTAACTTCGATGGCCAAATGAGCGCTTTTCGGGAATTCGGAGACGAACCGCTCCATCCGGCTCATGTCCTTGGGTTGGAAATTCTCATGAACTTGGAGAAAGATCATTCCGAGTTTTTCGTCCAGATGGCTCATGGTTGCCACGAAATTTTCCACTTCCTCTTTGACCTCGATCAGGCGCTTGAAATGGCTGATCGTCTGGGGGATTTTTGGGAAAAACTTAAAGTCAGCCGGAGTTTTTTGTTTCCAGACAACTACTTGCTCATTTTTTGGAACTCCATAATGTGTGGAGTTGAGCTCAATCGAGTTAAACTGCTGAGAATAGTAGCTCAGCTCATCTTTGGTTCCTTTGGGATAAAACCCTTTCAGATCGGCCTTGTTCCACTTTGCGCAGCCTACAAATACCTCAAATTCGCCCTTAGCCGACTTGTACTCAGCCAGTGTCTTTTTCGTGTCAGGATGGTCTGCCGGGAGGGTAAAATCTATGGCTTCTGGGTTGTCGACGGCTCCGAATTTCATCTCAGTGAGGTTAAAAGTTACCCCTAAATATATCCAGCGACTTTGTACATCGCAATCCCCAGCCACTCTTTAATCAGTTTGTCCCAAAAAGTCAGGGAGTTCGCAGCTGGATAAATCAGCGAGGGAATGTCGTATTTGATGTCGTGGGAATAGTAATCTACCGGAAATGTCTGTGTTTTCAGACCGGCTTTGTCAAAACATCCCTTCGCCCGAGACATGTGAAAAGCGGAGGTGATCAAGATAAATTCCTGGTCTGTGGAGATGTTCCGTTGTTTAAGAAAGGCCTTGGTAAAAGCGGCATTTTGCGCGGTGTTTTTGCTTTGATCCTCAATCAAAACGTCTGATTCGGGGACGCCTGTCATCAAAAGAAAACGCTGGAGCAGCTCCGCTTCGCTTTGCGGATTGACGGGATTGAGGCCCTGGCCTCCGGTGATGAAGATTTTTTTGATCTTGCCCATGCGATAGAGCTGGAGGGCGTGGGTGATCCGATCTGCTCCTTTGTTGAAAAAAGTCCTGTCGTACGCGGTCTTGCTTAGGTTGGTCACTCCTGTAAGGACAATTCCGATTTCGTGGTTTTCGATTTCCTTAAAATCCTTGAATTCTGGCTCCCAAGCCAATAAAGCCAGATTGGAGAGAAAAGGGTTTGTGAAAAAAAGCAGGAGGAAAATCCCGGTCCAGAGACTTTTTTTGCCCCATTTTTTTCTGAGAAAAATGGCTCCACCAATGATCAAAATCAGGATGATCGTCAGCGGCATGGCCAAAAAACTCAGAAACTGGGAGAGATAGAAAAACATGAGACGATTGTGGTTTGGGGGCAAAGAAAGGAGGAAATTCGTCTTGATTCAAAACCTGAACTCAAGAGTGAGGGAATTGTCTTTCAGTAGAACTTAACAATCTGCCACCCCGTAGCTGCATTTCCCTGTGGGTGGCTCAATTCACGAACAGCTCATCTACCAACAAAAGCGCCTGCCTGCCCTTTTGACTACTCCAATTCGCGATTTTTTCTACGGGCTTGGCTACTACTTTTAGGTATTTTCCCGTGAAGGGTTTGAATGTGCAAGTGACCAGTTCGATGTAGGGTTCGCCGCCTTGAGTAGGCAGGCTGGGTTTCATCTTGCCGACCAATGTTAAGGACTCCGGATCATCTCCACCCCAGATTTCAATGGATTCAGGTGGGAAGATCACATTGTTGGGCTCTACCAAGACTCGCATGCTGAGCGAGCTGGTCTGGATTTCTTCGCCATATTCCAATAGAAGTTCCATGTCATTTCCACGGAAACCGGCCCAATTGTTAGCCCAAGCGGGGCTGTTGGCATTGTAGGTTCCGAGCTCTTTGTCGAAGAATGTTTTAGACCCATTGGCTGGGTGGACTTTGCTCATTCGGCTCAAGATCATCACGGTATCAGGGCTGAAGTGATTTCTGTACACATCGAAAGTGGCCACTTCACTGGCATTCCAACCCTCCTTGTAAGCGCGGGCTTTAATCATTTTTCCCTCGGTCAGGAGGGTTTCTCCAAAGACAAACTCAGGCGAATTCTCCCGATTGGGTTCTGTCCCATCCAAGGTAAAGCGAATCTCCACTTCCCGGATCGGGTGGCCCAGCTTGAGTGCCAGCGTATCTTTGAAAATATTGGAGGTATTAGCCAGTTTGGGCAAATTCAGTTGCAAAGTATCAGCTTCGAGATCTTCTCTTCCCGAAACCCACGTGATTTTAGGATATTCTTTTCTGAGAGTTTTCAACTCCGAATGAGTTATCGGAGTATCCCAGACGGTCACTGTCCGCAAGCTTGCGAAGTTCTTTCCCAAGACCTGCAAAGCAGCAAAGTCCACGGCTGTCCCGGAGAGAGAAAGGTGGCGGAGATTTTTAAGCTTAATCAATTCCTGCAGACCTGCTGAGGTGATTTCGGTGTAATTCAGATTGAGCCTGATCAGGTTTTCCAAGCTTGCCACTGTCTTCAGATCCTGATCGGAGACCGGCATTTTGTTCAAGTTCAACCCTACGACTTGTTCTTTCACCGAGGTGAGTTCTTCGAGCGAGGCCGGTTTATAGTTTGACGGACTGAAAAGCGCCACATCCAACGCCGGGGAATTTCTGGCCAAGGAGATCACGGATCGGTAGGAATTATTCAGATTTTGAACGGTTTTGGGATTGGCTGCCGCAAATTCAAAAACAGGCTCATCGGAGTCATTGTCCAGAAAATTCATGGCAAGAACCCTCAAGGAATCTGCCTGTGGAAGTGATGCGACTTTTGTGTCCGGTTCGAGGTTTGATTTGACCCATTGCAGCAGTAAGGCCTTTTCGCCGGCGGTCAACTGAGGCTTCTCGACAGGCGGCATGTGATCTTCGTTTTCTTCCTCCAGATGAATTCGCTCAATGAGGGAGCTTTCTTCGGGGTTTCCTCCGACGAAAATCACCCCGTTTTCACCCCCTTTGAGCAGAGCCTGCATGCTGCTCATGTCCAGTTCGCCCTTGGCTTTGGAAGCATTGTGGCAGGAGTTGCACTTTTTCTCCAAGACAGGAAGGATCAGATGATTGAAGACCTCGGCTTCTTCGAAAGGAACGACTTCTACGTTGGAAGCTAAAATAGGATCGAAAATAAACGTCTCGCCATGAGTTAGCGACGCTCCGAAATGTCCCGCCAAAACCAGCGTAAGTGTAGTAATCCCAATTCCGACTTTGGCGATTCCTTCGCGATACCATCGGTGGTTTCTAAATGCATAAAGGATCGATGCCAGGAAAACCATGCCTGCGCCGGACCATTTGTGCCAATCCAACAACTGACCAGAATATCCTTCCTCCTGTGCCAAAAACAGGCCCATGATTGCGGTGACCAGGCCCGTCAGAACGGCAAATAAAAGCAGTTGACGGGTGAATTTGTGAAAAAAGGATTGTGTCTTGAGCTCCGGGCGAAAGCGGAAAAACTCCAGCAAAAATGCCAGAAGCAACAGCGCAATCGGGAAATGGAGGATCATGGGATGCATCCGTCCGATGGGTTGCAGCCACTGGGGAATGCTCAGATGCGACTCAAAGAGTAGGAGGAAAAGCAACAGGATATTTCCAGCAAATAGGATCGTCTCTGAAATGCTGACAATTCTGCTTTTCATGGGTTGGTTCGGGTTATTGTTAAGTGTCGTTTTTTAAGAAATAAGACCTTTGACGACTTGGCCGGAGACATCAGTCAATCTGAATCTTCTGCCCAGGTGCTTGTAGATCAGTTTTTCATGATCGAGGCCCATCAAGTTTAGCACCGTGGCCTGAAAGTCGTGGATGTGGACGGGATCTTTGGCCACATTGTATCCCAATTCGTCTGTTTCGCCATAGACCAGTCCGGGCTTCACTCCTCCGCCGGCCATCCAGATACTGAAGCAGCGGGGGTGATGATCACGTCCGTAGTCCTTGGGGTCAAGTTTTCCCTGACTATAGTTGGTCCGGCCAAATTCCCCTCCCCAGATCACCAAAGTTTCGTCCAATAGGCCACGTTGCTTCAGGTCAGTCACCAAAGCCGCCGAGGCCTGATCGGTATCCTTGGCCTGATGGGTGATTTCATAAGGCAAGTTTCCATGCTGATCCCATCCCTGATGATACAACTGCACGAACCGAACCCCGCTTTCGGAGAGCTTTCGGGCCAAAAGACAATTGGCAGCATAAGTCCCCGGAACCAGACAATCTGGTCCGTATAGTTTGATGATCGAGTCAGGTTCTTTGTTCAAGTCCATGATCTCCGGCACGGTCGTCTGCATCCGGTAAGCCATTTCATATTGCTGGATTTTGGCGTTGATCTCAGGGTCGCCAAACTTCTCATAGGACAGATGATTCAGTTCGGAGATATTATCCAACATGACTCTCCGCTCATCACGGCTGAGTCCTTTGGGATCTTTGAGATAAAGAACCGGATCTTCTCCGCTGCTGAATTGCACTCCCTGATGTACAGAATCCAGAAAACCATTGGTCCAAAGCTTGGAATAAACCCCTTGCCCATTGCCAATTCCCCGGGAAAGCAAGACGGTGAAAGCCGGTAAATTTTGGTTTTCGCTGCCCAGTCCATAGCTCAGCCAAGCTCCCATACTCGGGCGGTTGCCCTGTTGCGCTCCCGTTTGGAAAAAGGTCAGTGCCGGATCATGGTTGATCGCCTCGGTGTGCATGGACCGAACGATGCATAGATCGTCAACGATTTTGGCAGTATATGGCATCAGATCACTGATCCAAGCGCCGGATTGTCCGTACTGCTTAAAGTCGGTAAAGGAGCCGATCAGGGGAAAAGAGGACTGATTGGCCGTCATACCGGTTAATCGCTGACCTCCCCGGACTGAATCGGGGAGCTCCTGTCCAAACATCTCTTTCAGCTTGGGCTTGTGGTCAAAAGTCTCAATCTGAGAGGGCGCGCCGTTTTGAAAGAGATAGATCACCCGCTTGGCTTTGGGGGCAAAATCCCTCAACCCGGGAACCATATCCGCATCCACACTTCCGGTTCCTTTGAACAAGTCCGGCATCAGCAGCGAGCCCAGGGCTACACTGCCCACTCCCATACTCAACTGGGACAAAAACCTTCTTCGGTTGATGTTTAGGCGATATTCGAAAATATTCTTATCCATATCAGGTCTTGGAGATGGTTTCTTCGAGATTATAAATGCTGGCAATCACCTGCATCATAGAGGCTAACTCCACGGTGTCCAGCCCGACAGGACTTGGATATTCTCCTACCGCCAAGAGTTCTTTGGCAGCTTCGTCATTCAAGACTTGGAGTCTTCCGTCGTAGTATTTTTTGAGAATCGCTACCTCTTGGTCGCTGGGGTTTCGACAGACGATGATGCGAAACGCCTTGCGGATGTGTGCCTCCGAATCACCAGACTCTTGGAGTAGCTTTCCCGCCAAAACCCGACTAGCCTCCAGCATGGTGGGATCATTGAGCATCACCAGAGCCTGGAGTGGAGTATTAGTGATGGATCTTTGAACCTCACACTGATCCCGATTGCTGCCGTCGAAGATGGTCATCGCTGGAGGAGGGACAGTCCGCTTGATAAAATTGTACAACCCCCGGCGGTAAAGCTTCTCATGGTGATCCTGCTTGTAGGTTGACAAGATCCCTCTGCCTGAGGTCGCGCCCTCCCAAAGTCCGGCTGGTTGATAGGGTTTCACGCTCGGTCCGCCGATTTCCCGATTGAGCAGACCACTGCTTGCGAGGATCAGGTCACGGATGAATTCTGCCTTGAGTCGATGACGCGGCGCTCGGCTCAGCAAGAGGTTGTCAGGATCTCTTTCCAATTGCTTTTTGCTGACGACAGCGGACTGGCGGTAGGTGGCCGAAGTGACCATTTGCTTGACAAGTCGCTTTACGTCCCAGCCATTGTCCATCAGATCTGCCGACAGCCAGTCCAGCAATTCCGGATGGGTAGGCAAGGCTCCCTGCATTCCAAAGTCTCCGGGAGTGCTCACGATCCCTCTTCCAAAGATCTCTTGCCAGATCTGATTGACGAAGACTCTTGAGGTAAGCGGATTTTTTTTGCTAAACATCCACTTGCTTAATCCAAGCCTGTTTTTTTCAAATTCGGGACCGAAAGAAAGAATCGATTCGGGTGTCTTGACAGTCACCGGGTCTCTGGGCTGATCGTAAACGCCGCGCTCAAGGACAAAGCTCGGTCGAATAGAGTCGAGTTCTCCCATGACGGAGACTATCAGGTCCAGCGTGTCTTTTTTATTGATAAAGGTCAGGATGGAGTCTACGTCAGCATTGCTGATTTGCATCATCGGGCGCTTGGCATAAGTCTCCGGACCGCCGACGGTGGATTCAATTCCTTTCTCCTTGATGTTGTTGAAAAAGGAATAAAACGAATAATATTCCTTTTGGGAAATAGGATCATATTTGTGGTCGTGACAGGCAGCACACTCCATGGTGATTCCCATGAGGGATTTGCCGACGGTATTGGTTCGATCGGTCACGTACATCACCCGATATTCCTCATCCACGACGCCGCCCTCTTCCGTGATCTTGTGGTTTCGGTTGAAGCCTGTCGCTAACAGTTGTTCTTTGGTGGCATTGGGGATCAGGTCGCCTGCCAGCTGCCAGGTAATAAACTGGTCGTAAGGCATGTTTTCGTTGAAAGCATGGATTACCCAATCCCTCCAGGGCCACTGACTTCGGTAGCTATCATCCTGAAATCCATGAGAGTCGGCAAACCGGGCAATGTCCATCCAATAAACCGCCATCTTTTCCCCATAAGCCGGGCTTGCCAGCAGCCGATCGACGGCCTTTTCATAGGCATCAGGTGCATCATCGGCGAGGAAGGCGTCCATCATCTCCAAAGTCGGAGGCAAGCCCGTCAGATCCAAACTTGCTCTTTTCAGAAGGGATTCTTTATCAGCTTCGGCATTGGGCTTGAGGCCTGATTCTTCCTGCTTTGCCAAGATGAAATAATCCACTTCATTTCTTGGCCAGTCTTCATTGTCTACCTCTGGAAGCTCACGCAGCGTTGGCGGGACAAAGGCCCAGTGTTTTTCGTACTCGGCACCTTGGCTGATCCACTTTTCGATCAGGCGGATTTCCCGATCGGTTAGTTTCAAGTTGGATTCCGGCGGGGGCATCATGATACTCGGATCTTCGGATGTAATCCTCCTGTACGCTTCGGATTCAGCCGGCTTGCCCGGCACCCAGCCATGTGCACCTTTGGTTTCCTTCAGCGCCTTGTAGGCCTCCTCCGCGATGTCGAGTCGCAAGCCTGCTTCCCGTTTGTTGGCATCCGGACCGTGACAGGCAAAACAATTGTCAGAAAGAATCGGACGGATATCGAAATTGAAACTGACTTCCTTGGGAATTTTTTGATTTTCGGCACCGCTTCCCCCTTCTTCACAGGATGGGAAGAGAAATATGCCAAAAACCAGCACGGTAGCGAATTGACCCAGTTGTTTTTTCATAGCCTTTACTCTTTGGCCTAAATACCTCTTCAGACTTTTTGGGGGTGATTTTCTAAAATAGAATCTTTAATCAATTCAACTGTCCCGAGATGCATTTTAAGAAAGGATTCTTTTAAAAAAAGAATCAACAACGTCCTGCAGACTCGCAAATTCAGATCTGGAACCGGCAACTGCTCCCGGTGAGAAAATCCTCTTGGAAGACCGATGATTTGTCCGGAAAAGAACAAGTCATTCTCCCTCTTCAAACCCAATTTACTGGCACAAGGACTACTTTCAAACCAAAAAAAGCATAGATGAATCGCGACGGACTCCAATTTAATCCTTGGTCTTGCCGGAAAAGTCGAAAAAAAATTCTTTTCCCGCGACTTTTCCTTAATCTGATCGGGAAAGCTATTTTTGGGCATGAGTTCAAGTCAGCCTAACCTATTGCCCCTGTTGCAGACCCTGTCCACCCAGCTCGAAGGAGCGCTTCAGGTGGATCGATTGACCAAGACCCTTTATGCCACCGACGCGTCCGTCTATCGTGAGATGCCTCTGGCGGTGGCTTTTCCCCAATCGGTCTCGGATATCCAAAAGCTGATCCGCTTTGCTTCTGAAAATGGCACTTCGCTCATCCCCAGAACAGCGGGAACGTCACTTGCCGGGCAATGTGTCGGCAACGGAATCGTGGTAGACGTCTCAAAGACTTTTACCCAGATCCTTGAATTCAACAAGGAGGAGCGCTGGGTACGCGTGCAGCCGGGTGTGGTGCGCGACGAACTCAACCGCTTTCTGAAACCTCACGGGCTTTTCTTCAGCCCGATCACTTCCACCGCCAACCGTGCGATGATCGGTGGAATGGTGGGAAATAATTCCTCCGGCACCACATCCATCGTGTATGGCGTCACGCGCGACAAAGTGATTTCTCTGAATACGATTCTAAGCGATGGCAGCGAGGTGGTTTTTGGAGAGATTTCCCAGGATGATTTTGACCGGAAATGCGGGCAAACCGATCTCGAGGGACAGATTTATAGACAGCTTTTTGACGAACTCAACAATCCGGAAATCCGGGAGGAGATTCACGCGCAGTTTCCCAAGAAGTCCATCCATCGCCGCAATACTGGCTATGCCGTGGATGAATTGATGAAGGCGGAGCTCTTTGAAGGGAAAGAGAAATTCAATTTCTGTAGGCTTTTGACAGGTTCGGAAGGGACCTTGGCTTTCACAACTGAAATCAAAATAAGCCTTGATCCGCTTCCCGACCCAATCGAAATCGTCGTGGCCGCGCATTTTGTAAGTATCCACGAAAGCATGAAATCGGCCCAAGTGGCGATGAAGCATCCAACCACCGCGGTGGAGTTGATGGACAAAATCATCCTGGACTGCACCAAAGAAAGCATCGAATACAGCAAAAACCGGTACTTCGTTGAGGGTGATCCCGAGGCGATTTTGATGATTGAGTTTCGCGGCAAGACCCTCGAAGAGGCGATGGGCAAGGGAGAGGCTTTAATCGCAGATCTTAAAGCGGCTGGCTATGGTTACGCTTTCCCCATCATTGAGCCGGCCATGGTGACCTCTGCGTGGGCACTTCGTGCTGCCGGTTTGGGACTTTTGGGAAATATACCCGGCGATCCGAAGGCTGTGGCATGTATCGAGGATACGGCTGTGGACATTGAGGATTTGGCGGACTACATCGACGAGGTGGATGCGATGATGGCTGGTTTTAACCAAAAGCCAGTTCACTATGCGCATGCCGGAGCCGGTGAGATTCACCTTCGTCCGATCTTGAATTTGAAAGAAGCCGAGGATGTGGAGGAGTTTTACCGAATCTCGCTGGCCTCTGCCCAGTTGGTCAAAAAGTATCAAGGCTCCTTGAGTGGCGAGCACGGAGACGGACGGGTTCGTGCTGCTTTCATTCCGTTGATGGTTGGGGAAAAGAACTACGAGCTTTTCCGCAGGATCAAATTCACCTGGGATCCGAAAAATATCTTCAACCCGGGCAAGATCGTCGATGCCGCTCCGATGAATAAATTCCTGCGCTATGAGCCGGGTATGAAAACTCCGGAGCATGAGACCATGATTGACTTTTCATCAGTGGGCGGGATTCTCCGCTTGGCTGAGAAATGCAACGGTTCGGGCGATTGCCGCAAGTTGCCGGGATCTGGCGGGACGATGTGTCCGTCTTACATGGCGACGCGAAACGAGCGGGACGCAGTGCGTGGCCGGGCCAATACCCTTCGGGAGTTTTTGACCTTGGACAACAAGGAAAATGCCTTTGACCATCCGGAGATCAAGGAAGCGATGGATCTCTGCCTGAGCTGTAAAGGCTGCACGGCCGAATGTCCTTCCAATGTCGACATGGCCAGCATGAAGGCCGAGTTTCTCTATCAATATCAGAAAGCCAACGGCGTCCCTTTGAGATCCAAGGCCTTCGCTTACATCAATGAACTGAACGAACTGGGATCTCTGGTGCCTGGTGTTGCCAATTTCTTCCTGAATAATTCCTTAACGGGAGGGCTGATGAAGTCTTTTCTGGATGTAGCCCCTGAGCGAAACCTGCCGGAAATCAGCCCGCTCAGTCTTCGGAAGTGGTACAAAAGAAACTACGAAACGCTACCCGGAGCAAACTTGCCGATCAAGTCGGTCTATTTCTTTGTGGATGAATTCACCAACCACAACGACACCCAGATCGGGATCAAAGCAATCTCTCTTTTGAAAAAACTGGGCTATGAAGTCATGATCGTGGATCATGAAGAAAGTGGTCGCTCGGCGCTTTCGAAGGGACTTTTGCCGAAGGCGAAAAAACACGCCGAAGCCAACGTCCGAATCTTCGGAAAGCTGATCAACGGAAATACACCGCTGATCGGCATTGAACCTTCAGCGATCTTGTCTTTCCGGGATGAATATCCTCGAATCGTGGGGCCTGAACTGGTAGAGGATGCGAAGAAACTCAAATTTCACGTCAAGCTGATTGACGAGTTTTTGGCTCAGGAGGCAGCCGCTGGACATATCAAGTCCGAGTCTTTTACTACCAAACCGCAGAAGATCAAACTCCACGGACACTGCCATCAAAAGGCGCTTTCTTCCTTGACCTGGACTCAAAAATTACTTTCCCTACCTGAAAACTACACCGTTGAAACCATTCCGAGCGGGTGCTGCGGCATGGCGGGAAGCTTTGGCTATGAGGTGGAACACTACGAAGTTTCGCAACAGGTAGGAGAGCTCGTGTTGTTTCCGGCGGTGCGAAAAGCAGAAGCCGATACCCTGATCGCCGCTCCCGGCACGTCTTGCCGCCACCAGATTGCAGACGGCACGGGCCGCAAAGCCAAGCATCCGGTGGAGATACTTTGGGAGGCGTTGAATGTTTAATCTATGGAGCAGATAAAAGAATTTTTAATTCAATGTTTCTATCTCTTTAAAAATGATCCTCTATCGTTTTTTGCCCTTATTTTTTCGATAATTGCAGCCTATTATGCGAGATTAGCAATTTTGCTTAAAACCGGAAATAATTTTGGCTTTTCATATTTATTGTCGGATAATTTTGATTCTAATGGATATGAAATTTCAGAATATATTGTTGAAAACAAAAAGGATAAGAGTGCTATTTTATTTAAAATATATCTAAAAATAGGATATAATAATTTTTTATTATTAGATGATTTCACTGGCAATCCTGTGACATTAAAGCCTTTTGAGTATTATAGGAAGAAATTGGAACAGTCAATTTTTTATAGTATGAATATGAATATAATTAAAATTCCAAATTTAATTAAAAAGTATTCTTTAAAAATTTTAATTGAAACTTCAGAAGGCACATTTTTTGCAAAACCAATGAATATTAAAGATTCAGTGTTGTCCAAATATTTCTCGAATCATTATACAAACATTATCCATTCAGAAAACATATCCTTTCATAATATTCCAATAAAAAAATCAGATAAGTATGGAATTGAATTGATTTTTAAAGCTGAAACAAAGCATTTGGTTATTTCTGAAGAGGATAGGAAATTCAGGTTGAATAAGGATTCTGAATTATCTGAATCAGACCTTGTAAGCAAGGATTTTTTAGAAAGTAAAATTCATGATTTAATTAACGGGGGAAGTTTGAATTGTTTGGATTTTAAAGTTTATGATATTCAAATGTTTATGGTTCTACCACGAATTTAATGGAAATGGTATCTTTAGGCAAAAAGATGTTCACAGAGAATTTTTTCACAAAGCTGCTTGATCTGGAAGACGGTTGGATAGTTGAATCTGTAGATTCGGATTTAACAAAGGAGGAGATCTACATACAGGTTGTTTGTGTGTTGGATCAATTGGAAGACGCTGGATCCGGAGAGTTCTGCAAGGTTTATGATTATGCGCCGGAGCGTTCTTGGAGGCATTTGGACACGATGCAATATAGGACTTACATCAAGTGTCGGCTCCCTCGAATCAAAGCCTCCGACGGAAAAGTAAAGACTGTTCAGCCCAACTGGGCCTCGGGTTATGAGCGCCATACG
>NZ_AUBW01000016.1 GCF_000429445.1 Algoriphagus terrigena DSM 22685 | reverse complement strand
TTCGAGGGAGCCGACACTTGATGTAAGTCCTATATTGCATCGTGTCCAAATGCCTCCAAGAACGCTCCGGCGCATAATCATAAACCTTGCAGAACTCTCCGGATCCAGCGTCTTCCAATTGATCCAACACACAAACAACCTGTATGTAGATCTCCTCCTTTGTTAAATCCGAATCTACAGATTCAACTATCCAACCGTCTTCCAGATCAAGCAGCTTTGTGAAAAAATTCTCTGTGAACATCTTTTTGCCTAAAGATACCATTTCCATTAAATTCGTGGTAGAACCATTTTTTTCTCCCAAAAAAGCCGCCTAAAACTATTCCTCCAGATCGTTTTGATCCAGGTAATTTTTCACCTGCAGGGCTCTGAGAAAAACCAAAATCAACGGAACCAGCCAGATCAACTCGTTGAAGACGAGGTGAAAAATGCTGCGCTTGTTCCATCCGAGTTCTGAGGCAAATCCCAGCGCAAACCAAATCGCTGAAATACTTTTTCCGGTGATTCCTGCCAAGATCAGCCAGACCCAAGTCACGGGATAAAAGGCCGAAACAAAGATCAGCAGACCGACAATCAGCCCAAAGCTCCCGAAATAATTGGAAGGCAAATCCACCAGTTCTGGATTTCCCATCGCCAGCCACTTGAGCAATGGCGGCCCCAGCCACTTATAGAAAGCCGACCAAGCGATCGTGTACATTCCTGCCAGCAGCAACAATCCTCTGAAATGCATTGGGAATGTGGGGAATGCCGGTTTTTGATCCATCGGTGGGTTGATTTATTTGGGCGAAAGGAACACCTTTAAGACTACTAATCTTCGGTGTCCTATGCAAAACTATCCAATGCAGCGTAAAAACCACTTAAAGCTCCGCGCTTTTATGATCTTGGGAGCAGCAACATTTCTAGCCTTGGGATTTACGCTGGGAAGAAATGCCGGAGAAATTACCCCCGCGACCATTGATCATGCTGCGGAGCTGATTGGCTTGACTTTTTCCCCTTCGGAAAAAGACAGCATGCTCAGCGCCCTGAATACCCAGCGGGACAATTTTGAAATCCTGAGAAAGACCAAACTCGAAAACTCGGTCAGTCCCGCGCTTGTCTTCAATCCGCTTCCGCAGGGATTTTACCCCAATCAAAATCAGGAGATCGCGGACTGGGGACTTCCCCAATCGGTAACCTTGCCGGAAAAGGAAAGCGACATCGCTTTCCTCCCCGTCCATCAACTCGCCGTCATGATCAAAAGCAGACAAATCAGCTCCGAGCGTCTGACCAAGATCTACCTCGACCGGATCAAAACCTACTCTGATACGCTCCAATGCCTGATTACCTTGATGGAAGAGCCCGCGATGGCCAGAGCCCGTGCGATGGACGAAGAACTTGCCACTGGAAAATACCGCGGTCCGCTTCATGGAATTCCGTATGGAATCAAAGATCTATTGGCGGTAAAAGGCACCAAGACGACTTGGGGTGCCGCACCTTACCATGAGCAAGTCATCGATGAAACAGCTACAGTGGTTCAAAAGCTCGATGCAGCCGGGGGAGTGCTCGTCGGAAAATTTACCTTGGGAGCGTTGGCCATGGGAGATGTGTGGTACGGAGGAGTGACCAAGAATCCCTGGAATCTCAAGCAAGGATCGAGCGGTTCCTCGGCAGGATCTGCGTCCGCAGTGAGCGCCGGGCTGGTCCCTTTCGCTATCGGGACAGAGACCTTGGGCTCAATTGTCTCACCCTCGACCCGAAACGGCGTCACCGGACTTCGGCCGACTTTTGGCCGGGTGAGTCGACACGGTGCGATGGCACTGAGTTGGTCGATGGATAAGATTGGGCCGATTTCCCGATCTGCTTTGGATAATGCGATCGTACTGTCTATCCTCAATGGAAAAGATGAAAAAGACGCTTCCACGATCCCCGCAGCTTTCAATTACTCGGCTAAGAATGACGTCAAGAAACTCAAGATCGGCTACTTCAAATCCTTTTTCGAAGGGGATCGGCCAAATATCAAGAATGATCAGGCGGTACTGGAAGTGTTGGAAAATCAGGGAATTGAGCTGCATCCGCTGGAACTCAAGCCAAGCATGAATCCGGGACCGATTGTGAACATGCTTTTGGTGGAGGGTGCTGCAGCATTTGATGAACTGACCCGCCTCGATCTGGATGATCAATTGGTCGCGCAGCACCGCAATGCCTGGCCGAATATCTTCCGCTCAGCGCGATTGATTCCGGCTGTTGAATATGTCCAGATGAGCCGACAGCGGACGCTTTTGATCCAAGAGATGCACGAGCTGTTTGCGGGATATGACGTGATCGTGACGCCCTCGTTTGCAGGGCAGCAGCTGCAGATCACCAATCTGACGGGTCATCCTGCGCTTTGCCTGCCCAATGGTTTTGCAGAGAATGGAGGCCCTACTTCGATCACACTACTCGCGAATCTGTTTGACGAGGAAAAACTCATCATGCTGGGCCGGCTGATCCAGAAAAACACTGACTGGCAAGCCAAGCGCCCTCCGATGTTTGACAGATGAAACCTATTTCAGTGGGCGGATATATGCACTTTTTTGTTGTAGAAAAGCCTCTCGGACAATTTTGACCAAATGCCAGATGATTAAAGAAGAAACATTTACAGACTTTGTGACAAAGACATTCAAGTTCCTACAGACTGAATTTCAATATGAATTGAGTAAAAGAGAGGTTAATGGAAACGTTTTCTATGACGTTGAGTACACAGACAACAAGTCAAAAATTATTTCAATTTCATTAGAGACAATCGAAAATTATGTTCGAGTGATAATATTTACTCTAGACAAAGGGAAAAGGTCCGACTATGACGACAATTCAAAGACTTTTCATTTAAGAAATTTGACAGACAAACACTTAAAAACTTTAGACAAGGCTGAATTCGAAAATAATCACAGACACTTTAAGGACTTTGAAACAAAAGACAAGACTGAAAAAATGATTTTAAAATCAGCTAAGGACTTGAGACTTTGTTTAAAAAATATTAACGACTGACTAGGGCCAGAAGTCTTTCAAACGTTCTTGATATTTGCTACCTGATGCCTTCAATCCACTACTTCACCACTCCCGAAATCTTAATATGCGTCGGGTCTAGAAACCATACTTTTTGGGTGGTTTCGATGGTGTAGTGATCCACCTTTTCGGTTGCCAGATTCATATAAAAATCGGCGATGGTGGTGGTGGAGAAAAAGAGATTTTTGTCAGCAGTCTTAATACTCACCGATGTGGGATATTCCTTGATGTATTTGATCTTGATCTCCTTCACTTTTCCTTTTGTGTCAGGCAAAAGTCTGTGAATCAAGTATTCGCCCTCTGTCTCTGTGGAATAGGAAAGTGCCATCGCAGGCGTATTGATATCGGCGCTGTAAAAGGCCTCGAACTCCTCTTTCCATTCTTTCAGCGAGTAGGTTTTTTCGACCGTCGTCTCTTCCCCGTCGATTTCGGAGAGTTTCGTCACTTCTGCCCCATCGAGTTTGGCAAGCTCCAGGTCCATAAAACCCTTCAGATTGAAGTAGGGAAGCTTTTCCAACTTTTTCCCTTCCTCATGGGATACACATGAAAAAGCTGCCCAAATGAGCAGCCCGAATGTTAAATGGATCTTCAATTTCATCACTTTAGCAAGATATCTCCGGTCATCTCCTCCGGAATCGCGACACCGATCAACTTCAGGATAGTCGGTGCCAAGTCTCCGAGTTTTCCGTCATTTACGGCGAGTTGGTCATGGTCATCAACCATGATTATCGGAACTAGGTTCGTGGTGTGCGCGGTATTTGGCGTGCCGTCTTCGTTGATCATCATATCTGAGTTGCCATGGTCGGCAATCACGATGATGGTATAGTCATTGGCCAAAGCCGTAGTAATGACGCTCTGAGCGCATTCGTCCACCGCTTCGCAAGCCTTCACTGCTGCATCAAAATCGCCCGTGTGACCCACCATGTCGGCATTTGCAAAGTTGAGGCAAATGAAATCAGCGCTCTTCTTTTTCAGCTCGGTATTGATCTTGGATGCGATTTCATAGGCGCTCATCTCCGGTTTGAGATCGTAGGTCGCTACTTTCGGTGACGGGCACAGGATCCTGCTTTCCCCGATAAATTCCGTCTCTCTTCCTCCGGAAAAGAAGAACGTCACGTGTGGATATTTCTCCGTTTCGGCGATTCGGATCTGTTTTTTGCCAGCTCTCTCCAGCACTTCGCCGATAGTATTATTCAGGTTGTCCTTGTCAAAAAGCACCTCAACTCCCTGGAATGTGTCATCGTAGTTCGTGAAGGTGATGTACTCCACGTTGAGTTTTTTCATGTTGTAATCCTCAAAATCCCGCTGGGTCAATGCCTGGCTGATTTCTCTACCCCGGTCTGTGCGGAAGTTGAAGCAGATTACCAAATCGCCTTCCTGGATCGTCGCAAGCGGCTTGTTGTTGGCGCCGACGTGGATGATTGGACGGATAAACTCATCCGTGACGTTGTTGTCGTAGGATTTTCTGATTGCGGTGAGGATGTCTTTGGACTTTTCTCCCTCTCCATTGACCATCGCGTCATAGGCGAGTTTTACTCTTTCCCAGCGGTTGTCGCGATCCATGGCGTAGTATCTCCCCACGACGGAGGCGATTTGTCCAGCGGAAGTTTTCAGGTGCTCCTGTAGGTCCGTCAAGTATTTGATTCCACCTTTTGGATCGGTGTCCCGTCCATCGGTGAATGCATGGATGAACACCTCCTCCATTTCGTGAAACTTCGCTGCGTCACAGAGACCTTTCAGATGGTCAAGATGTGCGTGGACACCGCCGTCTGATACCAGACCGATGAAATGGGCTTTTTTGCCAGCTGCTTTTGCTCGCGCGAAGGCAGCGGCCAAAACAGGATGCGTATTGAGTTCGCCGTTGGCAACGGCTAAGTTGATTTTGACGAGATCCTGAAAAACAATCCGACCGGCACCGATATTCATGTGGCCGACTTCAGAGTTGCCCATTTGACCTTCTGGGAGACCCACGGCCAGACCGGAAGCTTCCAGCTTGGCGTGAGGATATTTAGTGTAAAGGCTATCCACAAAAGGAGTCTTGGCTTTGTCAATTGCGGAAACCGCCGGGTTGGTTGCGATACCCCAACCGTCCAAAATCATCAATAAAACTTTCTTGTCCATGCGGCAAATATATTACTTTTCAATCCAATCTTTCCCCCGAATTCTTTTCTGACACGACTTGTCCGCGTCATTTTTGAAGCAGAATAAATGAAGTTGCAGCGGTTTTTTTTGGCTTGGATTTTGCCAACGAAGGCTGATGCTAGTGCTTAATCTTTTCCTGACAGTTTTCCTGTGGCTTTCCAACCCCGACCAAGGGGGAACTATTGAGCCGATCGTCTCGGCTATCGAAAGTGGCTCCAGCAGTGATTTGGCCCGGTTTTTTGACTCTAGCATCTCCATGAATGTAAACGGCCAGCAAGGAGAATATTCTAAAAACCAAGCCGAAATTGTCTTAAAGGACTTTTTTAAGAAGAATCCTTCCCGCGGTTTTTCCCTTGTGTTCCAAAACGAAAATCCCGGCAGTCTCAGTACTTACGTTGGTGAATATTCCAGCGACCCGGGAAAATTCCAGGTTTTCATTAAAGTCTCTCAAAATGGCAACGGAGTCCGGATCTACAGTCTGGATTTTGTAAAAAGCTAAGTTTGAAAAGCTCAAGCCGGTAGTTTTGGCTATTTTTGCGGCATGAAGCCACCCTATCTGACCCCGGAAGCTCTCCGATTTTTTATCACCTCAGCGCTGCTCGAAGACATCGGCCCCGGAGACTATTCTTCTTTGGCATCTATCCCTGCGGGAAAAACCGGCAAAGCCCAGCTCCTGATCAAAGACGAGGGGATTTTGGCTGGATTGGAACTGGCCGGAGAGATATTCAGGGCCGTCGATCCGGCACTTCAGGTTGAGTTTTTGAAAAAAGACGGCGACGAAGTCAAAGTCGGGGATGTGGCTTTGCTTGTCTCAGGACCATCCGCATCGATTCTTTCCGCCGAACGGCTCGTGCTCAACTGCATGCAACGCATGAGTGGGATTGCTACTAAAACCAACCGATTGACCCAGCTGATCTCGCATACCAAGACGAGACTGATGGACACCCGCAAGACGACTCCGAACTTTCGAATGATGGAAAAATGGGCCGTGCTGATCGGCGGGGGCGTAAATCACCGTTTTGCGCTCTACGACATGGTGATGCTGAAAGACAACCACGTGGACTTTGCCGGAGGGATCAGACCCGCGATAGAGAACACCCAAAGATTCCTCGCTGAAAAAGGCCTTAACCTCAAGATTGAGGTCGAAACCCGAAATCTCGACGAAATACAGCAAGTTCTGGACGTCGGCGGCATCGATTATATCATGCTGGACAATATGGACTATGACACGATGAAAACCGCTGTGAAGCTGATCGACGGGCGATTTCTAACCGAGGCCTCTGGGGGAATTACCGAAGAAACGCTGCCGCTGGTCGCCGAATGCGGAGTCGATTTTATCTCCATGGGTGCGCTGACCTACTCTGTCACGGCGTTGGATATGAGCCTAAAGGCTGTTTGAGGAAAGAGTGAGAGGGCAGCAGCAAGGTTCGTTCTCGCTTAGACGCTAGAGACGCAGAGTTTTCTACTCTTTGTGTCTTCTCGCTTTTGCGAGAAATTCTATTTTGATTCTCTTATATAAGATAGACGCCTTTCCTTCCTTACTTTTCAAGAAAATCCAGATTTCTTTTCAAGCCTGAAAACCTGGTGCGCTTCACTGCTGACTTGTCAAACACTCGCCGAAACGTCTCCTCGGTCATTTCGACCCACTCTTTGTTTGAGAAGCTGGCTAGTTCTGGATTCGGCTTAAACTGGGGCTCCTTGTTTGGCTTGGAAAAACGATTCCAAGGACACACATCCTGACAGATATCACAGCCAAAAGCCCAGTTTTCCATCTTTCCCTTGAACTCACTGGGAATCGCATCCTTTAGTTCGATCGTCAAGTAAGAGATGCAGCGGGAAGCGTCGATCACGCCATCCCCCACGATCGCATCCGTCGGGCAGGCGTCGACGCAGGCTGTGCAGGTTCCGCAATAATCTTTCGCCAAGGGAGCATCCGGACTAGCTTCCAGATCGATGATCAACTCCGCCAAAAAGAAGAAACTTCCCATCTCTCGATTGAGTAGCAGGCTGTTCTTTCCCAACCAACCCAAACCCGCTTTTTGAGCCCATTGCCGCTCCATCACGGGAGCAGAATCTACAAAAGACCGACCGTTGATTTCTCCGATTTCCTCTCGGAGGATCTCCAGAAACTCGGTCAATTTCTCCCGAATCACGAGGTGATAATCGGCTCCATAAGCGTATTTGGCTAGCTTGATGTCGGACTTTCCTTCGGGGAACTTCTGATTTGGATAGTAATTGTAGATGAGTGAGACGACTGTCTTGGCTCCTTCCACCAGCTTAGTGGGATCGAGTCGCTTGTCAAAGTGGTTGGCCAGATAGCCCATTTGACCGTTGTAGTTTCGGCTGAGCCAGTCGTCCAGTTTTGGCGCCTCGGCCTCCAAAAACTCTGCCTTCGCTATCCCGCAAAAATCAAACCCCAGCCGCTTGGCAGTGGATTTCAGGATGGAAGCATGTCTTTCGGCGGGACTCATGGCGCAAAGATAGGTAATCGGAGTTTTCGTCAGTTCAAAATGCAAACAGCCCGAACTTTCGAAATTCGGGCTGTTTCTCGTTGATGGAATTCAATTTTTACCTCGCGTAGATCGTCAGTTTCTTCATCGCCCAAGGTTGTTCGCCCTTCTCAGCTGCCTGAATTCGTACAAACTTGGCGCTTTCCTGAGTTTTCAAACGTGCGGTATTGATTCCCTTTTCGCCGACTCCGGTTGCAACCTCTGTCCACTTGGAACCATCAGCGGAAACCGACACGGTATATTTCAGCGGAAACTGCTCATCTCCCGAGTCAAACTGTATTTCCGCCAGATTTTGCTCCTTGGGAAGCTCCACTTGGAACCACATGCCCGGCTCCTGAGGAGTTTCTGTTTTCCAGCCTTTGAAGGTAAATGCATAGGAGGGATCTTTGGTCGACCCGACTCCCTGAAGCGCCGTGCTGCTCGCGGTTACTTTCCAGGTATCCTGCGGGAAAAGTGCTTTCGGGATTTCCCCGACCAATTCATCGTAGTTATAGTTGGAGTTTCTGGCTTCTGTTTCTTTACGAAGTTGCGCGACAAAATCGGCATCCACAAAACTGCCCTGATTCCCAAATTCATTGCGGATATAAGACACCACTGAGGCGATCCACTGGTCGTCGTTGGTGTTCATGGCGATCATCACTCCCTCGTATTCTTTGCCCTCGATCGCCCCGGTCAGGCCGTGCAGCAAGGTTTTCACCGCGTATTCTGGATGGCCCATGATGCGTGGCGAACCGGAAAATGCCGGAGCGATCAGCTCTCCGCCGCCAGTTGGCGTGCCAAGCCCCTTCACTCCGTGACAGGTCGAGCAGTAGCTGTCAAAGATGGTCTTGCCCTTGGCAAAAAGCACTTGCTCCTCAGGTGAGTATTTGGTGGAGGCCAGCTTTTTCGCCTCTTCTTCCCGTTCCAAAAGTTGAGTGGTGACTAGCTGAACGCCTTTGGTTTTATTCGCCTGCTGACTGGACTTAAGAAGTTTGTCGGCATCTTCGATTTTCAGGATGTAAGCGCTTTGAATCGCCTGGATTACCACGCTTGGATCAGCGTCCAGAGCCATTGTGCGGTAGTTTTCCGCCAGGCTTTTTTCTCCGTATTTATACAGCGTCTCACTTGCTCTCAAGGCTTGAATCCGAATAGCCGGACTCGGGTCTTTCATCAGGTTTTTGACCGTTTCGGCTTTCAAAGCTCCCAGCCCTTCCAAAGTCCAAAGCGCATGGATTCTCGCCAGTTCGTTGGTGGAGGTATTGACCATCTTTTCCAGCTCTCCGGCGACGGATTTGTCTTGTCTGAGGATGATGTTTTGCTGGGCCTGATCTCGCCACCAGCCGTTGGGGTGCTCGAGGTGCCTGACCAGCTCGGCGGTGGTTTCGTCGTACATGCGCGGCTTTTCGGTACTTCTCGGCATGCCTTCGTAGCTCAGTCGCCAGATTCGGCCGTTGCCGATGATGTCGTCCATCTGATATTGCTGGATCTTGGTGCGCAAGTAGCTGCCGTCCTGCGTCCAGTTTCCCTCTTGGATGATGCCGCGGTACATATCGACGATATACATCGTGCCATCAGGTGCGGTGGCGATATCTACTGGGCGAAAAAGCGGATCGGTTGATTGGATAAACTCTGTTTCTGAGGCTATGTATTCGTTTTGGAGATAGGTGAGTCCTTCTTCTTTGGTAGACTTGACCTGGCGGACGATTCTGCCCACAGGTTCGCCGTAGAAATATTGCCCGATGAGTTCCTTTGGAAGTTTATCACCGCGAAACACGTCATTTCCAGCTGATCCTGTCACATTATTGAGGGATCCGTCAGCCTTGGTTTCCCGCATCCCCGGTTCAAAATCTGCCAATTTAACCAGGCTATAAGGCACTCTGAATCCTTCCTGAAACTGACCCTCTACGCGGAAATTTCCATAGACGATGGGAAAATTGAAATTCTGCGGCACTCCGCCGGCACCGTCCTGAAACCACACCTGACCGTAGTTGTCCTGTGCCACGCCCCATTGTCCGTAGGGATTTCCCGTCGGCTCTTGGATCACACCGTCAGGCGTCCAGCGAATCCGGTGGGCATTGTAGGTGCTGTACATCCAGTTGTCCATCGTCCAGGTGAGGAAGCTGGTCTGGTGCTCGACGTTGCCGGAGCGGCCTAGACCTGTGGCGAAAAGCTCCTTTTTGTCGGATTTGCCGTCTCCATCCGTGTCGGTGTATTTGTACACGTGATCCTCGTTGGACTCCATAGACAAGATCGTATTTGGTCCGAAAGGAACTATAAAGCGAGGAAACACCAAGCTGTCCAAGAACACGACGCCTGTTTCATATACGCCGTCATCGTCGGTATCTTCCCATCTGGAGATGCGTGAGGTGGCAAAAAGCTCCCCGTTGGCATCGATATCCTGCATGTAGCTGCGAAGCTCGAGGACATACATTCGCCCGTTGCCGTCAAATTGAATCGCCGCGGGTTCACGGATCTGCGGCTCGGAGAGGATGGGTTCGATCTTGTATCCAGGCTTGAGTACAAAGGTTTTTGCTTCCTCATTGGCAGAAACCGGAATCACCGGAGGCGCAGGTGTCAGGTCAATTCCTTTCCAGCGGGGAGATTCCATGTCCACGTCGGCCGGAATGGCAATACTTGGATAGGGAGCTTCGGCACGTTTAGGATCCAGACTTTCCGCCGGAGAAACATCAAATGGGGATCTTTCCTGCTTGCAACTGGACAATGCGACGATGGAGAAAAGTGAAGCAAAAAGGAGTTTTTGGGATAAGTGCATCTTAAATCAGAGAAATTTAACAGACCGGAGGTCTATTGTAAAGGGACTGTGCTTTTTGAGGCTTGATTTTCGGGAGGGCAAAATATGGTTTTTTGCCCTAAAGGAGGTACCAGCAAAATAATTTTTCGGACTATAGGGCGGAGAGAACTACGCAAAAAAAGGTGTCCCCCAATATCCCTTCGAGGCTTGTCAGAAAAAAGCCCCTTGAAAATTCGATTCTTTTTCTGAATCACACGTATATTTATACTAGACACGTGTAGCTATGAAGACGAAACTGACATTGACCATCAGAAAAGAAATTGTGGAAAAAGCCAAGATGAAAGCCTCAAGTCAGGGGATTTCTCTTTCCCAGATGTTTGAAGAGATTTTTGATAAGGAAAATCCTTCAATCCAATCCTCAGAATCACAACTTGCTGCTAGTAGGTTGTTAAAAAGACTGGAGGAGATGGAGCCGACTCAGGCACCGCAAGTGTCCGACAAAATTGCATTGACCCGATATTTGAAAGAAAAATATGGTTAAGATATTTTTGGATACCAATGTGGTTTTGGATTTACTTGGCAAAAGGGAGCCCTTTTATCAGGATGCCAAATTGTTTTTGAGCTTACATTCCAACGGCCTGGCTAGACTGCAAATAGCCGAGAGTAGTTTGGGTAATCTCTATTACCTAGCATTCAGTGTTTACAAGCTGCCTCATTCTGAGTTTGTAATGAATAAATTTATTATGGTGTGCGACGTACTCTCGGGAGGGAAGGAAGTGATCTATAGGTCTTTAGAATCAAATTTTAAGGACAAAGAAGACGCCTTGCAATACTACACGGCCTTAGCCAACAAATCTGATTTTTTGATTACCAGAGACAAAAAGGATTTCAAATACGCTGAGGAAATTCCCGTTCTATCCCCCCAAGAATTCTTTGCCTCCTAGACCCGAGGCTTTCGCTTCAAGTCCGGTCGATCCTGATACCATTGCTCGTCAAAGGTTTCTTCTACTTCCACTGGAGCTTTCAGTACCGACCAAACCATCCAAAGCAGTAGTCCGGGCGAGGCCAAGAAGATCCCCCAAATCAGAAAATGCGCGACATTCATCTGAATCAACGTGACAAAGACGATCAAGATCCCGGTCACTAGTCCTACAGCTGCGAGGTAGTTTTTCATCTTTTTCGGGAATTTTCTCTGATATAGTAAACTCCATATCGCTTCGTGATGTTACCTCTTTAGCGCAACGGAGCTCTTCGAGAGATCCATTTCCATCGCTATTATTCTGAAAAAAGCGCGTTCTATGGACGAGCTTTGCTAATTTTCAACAACGTGCCCGTCTAGTGTCTCGCATCTTGCTACTATCGTCTTAGAATGAAAGGATTTCGGTTTACCCAATATGTGCCTCCCAATGATCCGGAGAAAAACACCTTCGAAAACCTGCTGAATATTTTTCTGCAGCTGGTGACCATGACCGGCGGTGACGTCGCGGAAGCCCTGAGTTGGCTCACCAACCTGGACAATCGCTACGGCATGACCAATCCAAACTACGGCATTGGAGACTTCATCGAAGACCTGAAGACCAAAGGCTACCTGACCGAGGAAAACCAAAAAGGCGAATTCAAGGTGACCGGCAAAGGAGAGCAGACGATCCGGAAAAATGCCTTGGAGGAGATTTTTGGGAAGCTGAAACGTGGAAAATCCGGGCAGCACAAGACCACCCATTCTGGCACGGGCGATGAGCGAGGGACCGATCGCAGGGCTTTTGAGTTCGGAGACAATCTGGATCAGATCGCACTGACAGATTCGCTGCGGAATGCACAGGCAAACCATGGTTTTTCAGGCGATTACCTGCTGACCGAGGACGATCTGGAAGTGATGGAAAACGAGGTTCGATCCCAAACGTCCACCGTGCTGATGATCGACATCTCCCACTCGATGATTTTGTATGGAGAAGATCGGATCACGCCTGCGAAAAAAGTGGCGATGGCCTTGGCGGAATTGATCAAGACACGCTATCCGAAAGACACGCTCGACATCATAGTATTCGGAAATGACGCCTGGCAGATCGAAATCAAAGATTTGCCTTTCCTGCAGGTTGGGCCCTATCATACGAATACAGTGGCGGGATTGGAACTCGCCATGGATCTACTCCGCAGGAGAAAAAACCCAAACAAGCAGATCTTCATGATCACCGACGGCAAGCCGACCTGCCTGAAAGTGGGCATCAAGTATTATAAAAATGCCTTTGGTATTGACAGCAAGATCCTCGGTGAGACGCTGAAGCTGGCCGCACAATGCCGAAAACTCAAGATCCCCGTGACGACCTTCATGATCGCTTCGGACCCTTACCTGAAGGAATTTGTCAAAGAATTTACCAAAGTAAACAACGGGAATGCCTACTACAGCAGCTTGAAAGGGCTTGGCGACCTGATTTTTGAAGACTACAGAAGAAACCGAACCAAACGCTTTTGATCCACATGGAATACCACAAACTGACTGGAAAAGAACTCACCCAAATCAAAACCCTTGGCCAACTCAAGGCTTCCGGCTACCAACCCAAATCCATCAAAGAAGAGCTTCGTGACAACTTGATCCTAAAAATCAAGCGAAAAGAAAATGTCTTTGAAGGAATCTGGGGCTATGAAGACACCGTGATTCCCGATATCGAGCGGGCGATCCTGTCTCGGCACAACATCAATTTGCTTGGCCTCCGTGGCCAGGCAAAAACTCGCATCGCGCGGATGATGACGCACCTGCTGGACGAATATGTACCGGTCGTATTTGGCTCGGAACTCAATGATGATCCTTTGCTCCCACTTTCCTCTTTTGCAAAAAATCTCATCGAGGAAAAAGGCGACAACACACCCGTCAGCTGGCTCCACCGCGATGATCGCTATTCAGAGAAGTTGGCAACGCCAGATGTATCCGTCGCCGATCTGATCGGAGACGTGGACCCGATCAAAGCAGCCACGATGAAGCTGAGCTACAACGACGAGCGGGTGATCCATTACGGACTCGTGCCGCGATCCAACCGCTGCATCTTCGTGATCAACGAACTTCCGGATCTTCAGGCGAGGATTCAGGTCGCCTTGTTCAATATCCTGCAGGAAGGGGACATCCAAATCCGTGGCTTCAAACTCAGATTGCCCCTAGACATCCAGTTTGTCTTCACCGCAAACCCTGAGGACTACACCAACAGGGGAAGCATCGTGACGCCACTCAAAGACCGAATCGAAAGCCAGATCATCACCCACTACCCAAAATCTATCGAAATCGGCCGGAGAATCACCGCACAGGAAGCCAATCTCAAAGGCAAACCGGTGGAAAATATTCACGTTCCCGAATTGATGAAGGACCTCATCGAGCAGATTGCGATTGAGGCGAGAGGCTCAGAGTATGTGGACGAGAAAAGCGGCGTGTCGGCCCGATTGACCATTTCCGCTTATGAAAACCTGATTTCCGCCGCGGAAAGGAGGCTTTATCTCAATGGGGAAAACAACACGGTGGTTCGGATCGCCGACCTGATTGGAGTCATACCGGCGATTACCGGAAAGGTCGAACTGGTCTACGAAGGCGAGCAGGAAGGAGCTGGACTAGTCGCTTTCAATCTGATTGGAAAAGCCATCCGAACCCAGTTTGTGAACTATTTCCCATCTCCGGAGCAAAAGAAAAAAGACAAAGGCGGTAATCCTTATGTGATTCCACTGGCCTGGTTTGGGGAAGGAAATACGCTGGATATTCTGGCATCGCAGCCAGACAAAGCCTATAAAACCTTACTCCACGCCGTGCCGGGACTGGAGGAAGTCGTCACCCAGATGGTGAAGGGCCTCTCTGAAAAAGAAAAGGAATTCTACATGGAATTTGCACTGCATGGATTGGCTGAGTATTCCCAACTGAGCAAAAAGGTGCTCGACACAGGGTTGCAGTTCAAGGACTTGTTCAGCTCCATGTTTGATATCGGGACAGCGGACGAGGGCGACTTCGGGGAAGAAGACGACAATTAAGAAAGGGGCGAAAGCCTCTTTTTTTGTGAATTGGAGTTTAAAATGGTAGTTTCTCTTTAGATATTACAAGTGCAGAAGGAAATGGATATAGAAAAGCAGGTTACTTATTGGATCAATGGAGCCGAAGATGATTTTGAAGTGGCCCAAATTCTAATCGAAAAACGGCGCTATCTCCACGGATTATTCTTTTGTCATTTGGTAATCGAAAAAGCACTTAAAGCCCATGTAGTCAAGGTTACAGGCCAGTTGGCTCCAAAATCGCATAACTTGATTTATCTTTCTGAGAAATCCAATCTGACCTTAGATGATACTATGTTGGAATTTTTCGGAATATTGATGAAATATCAACTTGAAGGAAGGTATCCTGGTTATCAACCCTATGTTCCCGAATCGCGTATTATTCAAGGCTATTTGAAAGAGACTAAAAATCAATTGTCATGGCTCAAAGAGAAGTTATTCAGTTACTAAAAAAATATGTCGAACTGCTTCGAGCAGAAGGCATATCAGTGAGCAAGGCTTTTTTATACGGAAGCTACAGTGATAATTCAGCCGCAGAGGACAGCGATATTGATGTACTATTAGTGTCTGATGGCTTTGAAGAATCAAATGACACACTAGTTGGAAAAGTTTGGCGTTTGACCAGTAAAGTTAATTCTCGGATCGAGCCGATGTTGGTGGGAACAAAGAAGTACGAAAATTCAGAAAGCTCACCCTTGCTTACAAAGGTTAAGGAAAGTGGAATTCAAATAGCTTGATTAAGGAATTCCAGCCCTACGGACATTTTTCACTTCAAGTGCAGCAAAATCAAAGCGACCAGCGCAGGAAGTCCCTGCACAAAAAAGATCTTTTTGCTTGCCGTCATCGCTCCAAAAATACCGGCAATCAGCACACAACTGAGGAAAAAGACGGCAACGTAGAACGACCACATTGGATCCTCAATCAACAGCGACCAGACCAAGCCCGCCACCAAAAAACCGTTATACAAGCCCTGATTGGCGGCGAGAACTTTGGTTTTTGGAAATACCTCAGCCGGGATTTGTTTGAAGGTTTTCCTCCCGATCGTGTCCCAAGCGAACATTTCGAAGTAGAGAAAATACAGGTGAAGTGCGGCAATGGCTGCAATGAGAATATCGGCGAGGAGTTGCATAGTCTGTTTTATTTGGAAGATAGGGAAAAAGGGTAATAGTCTGCGATTGAGAGAAGACCGCTGAATGTACGGACCGAGACGGCTGTGGACTGTGGACGGTCGACCGTTGACCAAAAAAACTATCTTTGCCCCATGCCAGAAATCCAACTTCCTCCGGCCTTCGAGTCTCAGATGCTCAAGCTACTCGGCGCCGCCGAATTTGAGCAATTTAAAACGGCAATCGACCAGCCTTCCCGCACCTCGATTCGACTCAATCCCGGCAAACCTTTTTCGACTGCCTGGCCCAAAAGCCCCATTCCATGGTCAGAAAACGGCTACTTTTTGGACGAAAGACCCAGCTTCACGCTCGATCCCGCCATCCATGCCGGAGCTTATTACGTGCAGGAGGCATCGTCCATGTTTATCGAGCATGTCCTGAATTCACTGGCCGTGCCGAAAGGCGTTTATTTGGATCTCTCCGCCGCTCCGGGAGGGAAATCGACCTTGCTTTCTTCCTACCTCGGCAACGATGGCCTCTTAGTCGCCAATGAAGTCATCCAGTCCAGAGCGCAGATTTTGAAAGAAAATCTGGTGAAGTGGGGACTTGGCAACGCCGTGGTCACCAACAATGACCCCGACCATTTTGAGCCTTTGGAGGGATTTTTCGACTTGGTGCTGGTCGATGCACCTTGCTCTGGCGAGGGCATGTTTCGCAAAGATCCTCAGGCCCGCGAAGAATGGTCGCCTGACAATGTCCAGCTTTGCTCCGCACGCCAAAAGCGTATCATGGACAAAGCCGGCGCCTTGGTCAAGGGTGGAGGCTATTTGGTCTATTCCACCTGCACATTCAACGAGCAGGAAAATGAAGACATGATCCGGTTTCTTACCGAGGAATTTGCCTTCGAACCGGTCAGAGTGCCCCTCGATCTGACTTGGAACATCGTAGAATCTCCGGTGGAAACTGCCGATGGCACCTTCTTCGGCTACCGCTTTTTCCAACACAAAGTCGAGGGCGAGGGCTTCTTCATCACTGTGCTCAAGCGTCCCGAATCCGCATCCACGCTGGAGCCCGGCAAGATTAAGGACTTCAAGCATGCAGTCTTGAAATCCGTCAATATGAATGAGGACCAGGCGCTGGAGGCAGAACTGGGCTTCGACGGAAATGGAAAATATTACACGCTCAACGACTCCTACTTCCGGATCAGCCGGGATTTTTTCCGCCATTTCGAGAAGTTGTCGCTGCATCTCAGCCTTCGCTATTTCGGTGTGGAGTTGGGCAAAAAGCAGAAGAAGGACTGGATTCCTTCACACGAATGGGCACTTTCTCTTTTGCCAAAACATCAATTCCAAAGTCACGAACTTTCGAAAGAACAAGCCTTGGAGTTTCTGAGAAAAAATGACTTTGAGATAGCGGGATTGCTCAATGGCTGGGTGCTCATGACCTATCACGATCTTCCGCTCGGCTGGGTGAAAAACCTCGGCAACCGCGTAAATAACTACTATCCCAAAGATTGGCGGATCCGCATCTGATGGTTACTCTTTGATAAACTCAAATCTAGCCCACTTTTTCCGATGTCTGAGCTGATTGCCTGATCCCAAAAACGGCGGTAGGTAAGTCAGTTTTTCAAGTCTGATTTCATGAATTCCCGCAGGGAGATGACCAGTTGGGATCTGACCCAGCAGGGCCCTTTGCCCTGCAAGGCCGGCTCTCACTTTCACCCATTTTTCGTTTTTGATGAGAGAATCATTGACGTAAATAAGGTATTGATCTGCGAGGGATTCCACTTTTTTCCACTGAATGGTGTCAGTTTCCAGGAGTTTATTCATCTGAGGGATTGCCTTTTCCTCACGTTCATAGCGAACGAGATAGAGATTTAGCACCTCGCCGGAAATAGTTTTGTTCGAAGTCCACATTCTCGCAAAGCGTTTTCCGTCAGGATTGTATTCCTCAAAATACCCCCGGTCATCCGGCCATTCGTAGTCGGAATCGTCCGTATTTACATTTGCATAAAAAGCTGAGAATCCGCTTAGATCCTGAGCAATAAATGGCATCGCCAACACGACCAAGGTCAAGGAAAACGATGCAAAAAACCATTTTCCAATATTACTCTGATAAATCGCCCCGATCGTACCGCTGATGCTCTTTCCGATAAAGTTCTTCAGCTTAGATTTTTTACCAACAATCCCTCCGATGGCAAAGCCAATCATAGTCATCATAAAAACGATATAGACAACCTCGAAATCAAGATCGAAAACCAAATAGATCCCGATCAGTGCAAGGAGATAGAGCGTGATCGAAAAAATCGGAATGGCCACCGAGATGGGAGCGCCGTACAGCATACTGCACCATCGCTCCATCTTCAGCAGATAATATTGCGGGGAGTTATACTCCAAAGATTGGGAATACTTGAAGAGCCTTTCCTTCACTATCCCATCAGGAAACGCATAGGTAATTCCCAGCATTCCAGCCCAGATAAAGCGCATCACCAAATGGGTGACGAGAAAAATTTTGAACACTGAGATGATCACCGAAAAATACACCAAGATCAACATTGCAGGAACCTGCTCCAGTCCATAATCTTGGATCAGGATGACGGAGATGTCAAAGAGTCTGGAAGGAATCACGAATAGAAATGCCAGCGAAATACCCGAAATGATCACTTCCGGCTCCCAACTGTTTCTTTGAAGGTGTTCCAGCCAGGTCATTTCCTGCTGCTTTTTGATCTCAGAATCTTCCATCGAAAAATTTGAATAAACTACTTATTGTCTTTGATCCAATCCAGCACTTCCTGCTTCGGCAACGCTTCCACTTGGTGCCCGTCTTTTCCAGTCATCGTTTCCGCTGCGAAAAGGGAATTGACAATCGCTTCCTCGGTCGCTTCGATGACTGCCAGGAAAAGCGCCGTCATGTCGTCGTTTGCAAGAAATTCTGCTTTTAGGAGCTTTTGAGATGGATTGGAATGGGGAATTCTCAGACCTTCGTGGGTGGAAAAGGCGATCACATAGTCTCCGGAGCCGTTGGACGCTATCCCGCCTGTCTTCGCCAGACCCATCATAGCCCGCTGCGCCATCCGCTTCAGGTTGCGCTCCAGCACCGGAGCGTCGGTCGCTACCACGATCATACAGCTTCCGTCCGATTTTTGGAGTGCATCTTTGAAGGGATATTTTCCGAGCTTTTCCCCAACCGGAACTCCGGAGATCTGGAGATTCCCTCCAAAATTGGTCTGGACCAATACACCGACCGTATAGCCCCCGAGCGATTCGGGGAGGGTACGGGAGGAAGTCCCGATGCCACCTTTCCAGCCAAAGCAGACGGTGCCAGTTCCTGCTCCGACATTTCCTTCTAAAACAGGCCCAGCCTCAGCGGATTCGATGGTTTGGATGACTTCTTCGGGAGAAATATGCATGCCGCGGATGTCATTGAGATAGCCGTCGTTGGTTTCTCCGACGAGGGCATTGACCGATTGGGCGGATTCATTTCCCGGTTGTGCCAAAGAAAAACGGACCGCGCCTTCGATCCCCGCCGCCACGCTCAGCGTGTTGGTGAGGATGATCGGAGATTCGATTGTGCCCAATTCCTGCACCTGCGTGACGCCGGCCAGCTTGCCAAAGCCATTTCCGACGAAGATCGCTCCCGGCACTTTCTCCTGAAAAAGATTACCTCCATGCGGCAAGATCGCCGTCACTCCGGTTCGGATGTTTTCCCCTTCGACCTTGGTGAAATGTCCGACCTTCAGCCCTTTCACATCCGTGATCGCATTGAGCCGGCCGGTCGGTAGTACGCCAAATCGCACTCCATTCTCTCGAGGACGCGTCTGAGCAAGTAAAAAGCTTGGCAGCGTGCTCAAAATAAAGAAGAAAGTAAACCTTACGATACCTTTTCCCGGAGGGTGAAAAATCATGGTTTCAAGTTTTGATTCGCCCGCGCCGCCTTGTGAGCGAGAAGGTCTTTTCTTTAAGTCGGCAATTTTGGGAAAAATTTCGGGAAGGTTCATCTTACCGATTATGTTGCCGACAATTTCCCGATAAAATTTGACATAAACACCTTGGCTAAAACGTGATTTTTTCTGTGAATTTTTGACTAAAATCACAGAAGAGAAAACCCACGGCTATGGCTGATCTGTTGGAAGAAGAGGATTTGGAAAAATCCCGCAAGAAAAATGCAAAGAAACTGATCCAATTGGAGCGGACGCGGACTGCCTTTGAACGTTTGCAGCTGGCTTGGATCAGAACAGCCCTGACCATCTTAGCCATCGCGGTCGGGGTCTATGAGTTTTTCTTCAACCGTTTGGAATCCGGGAAAAGGCCTCTTTTCGAATCGTTCACAGGCAGGGAACTTGCCCTGATTCTGTATTGCATCGCCATTTCGGTCTTGATCCTATCCCTGCGTCAGCACCGGGTCAGTATGGCCAGATTAAAGTCCAGCTATCCGGAAAGCCGCTACTCGGTAGCAGCCATCCTGGCCATCATACTCCTATGTCTCTCGACGTCTGTAGCGCTCTTGATGATCTATCGGGCTTATAATCCCTGATTAATCGTTGACAATCCAATAGTTCAGGTACCCAGCGGGAGTCTCCAACACCACTTTATAAAAGTCTGATTCCATTCCTTTGGTGGAGAAGGTAGCCGATCCCTCTTCCAGTTTTACCTCACCCATCAGCGAATAGTTGTCCAAGCCGCGGGATTTAAAGTGGTTGGTAGCAGTGATCCAGACTCTTCCCGTTTGCCCCGTTGAGTAGGATTTCCAGGTCAATTTGAAGTTTCCATCCGTCAGTTCTGCCTTCAAATCCACCGCATCAATTGGTCCGATGAAGGAAGCTCCGTCCAGTTCCATCGCCTGACTTTTGGGGATTTCCAAGCCAAGGTGGTGGGCAACACTCGGGAAAATATCCACCATCTCCGGTGAGTCCTCGAAATGGGAATTCAGGTTTTTGCCATTGGTCGCGATCCAGATCGTCCGCTCTCTTTCGCTGTGTCCACCGTGTCCGAATCCGTCTGCAGTTCTGCCGTGATCGGTGGTGATGACGATCAGCCAATCTTCGTCAAAGTTCTTTTCCCGGTATTGAATCGCTTCCCAGACTCTGCCGATTTGAATATCGGCTTTCTTCAGCCCGTCGATCATCTGGGGGCTGTTGCCGTAGGTATGCCCCATGTCGTCGGAGTACTCGAGATACATCCAGGAGAGATCGGGCGCCTTTTCATGAATATATCTTGCGGCTTCTTTGGAGACGGTTTCGTCGATGAGGTGAAAATGTGACCGGTCTTTTTGAGGTGGAAAATTCACCGTGTCCAATTCAAACCCATCAAAGTAGTAGTCAGGAGAGAAGTGACCCGTTTGCGGTAATTTGTCGCCCAGCAGTTTGGTACGATTGTCCAGCCAGGTCGAGAAGATTGCGGTCTTTTTACCGGGATTTGCTTCTTTGAAAGCTCTAAAGATCGTCCAGTACTGGTAGTTCGGATCTTCGATTCCGTTTCCCCAGACGTTGTGTTTGTTGGCCCAAACTCCCGTCAGCATCGAATTGTATCCGACCGCTGAGATTGTTGGCGTTTGGCTATAGGTGCCCACGTCTCCTCCCATGACCGCTGTGGTGAAGCCGCCGACCTTTGCGATTTGGTCGATATTGGGTGTCGGAACTGAATCCACGACGTCAGCCGGGATTCCGTCAACGATGATAAAAATTGCTTTTTTGGCTTTAGTCTGAGCCACAGCGGGAAATAGAAGAAATCCAAGGGCTAGAGCGAGTAACGTTTTTTTCATGCTGAATCAAAAGAATTTGTTCCCGAAGGGAGAATGTAAAGGATGCGTTGGTTGGTCTAAGCTACTAAAATCGAAGCCAGCGATCTTGGATTTTACTCAAGACCACCGGCCTCAACCTACTCAACCTATCTATTCCCATCCAAAGATCTGAACCAGATTTGGGTTCAAGACCATCTGCTGCATGGGAACAGGACGATAGTAATATTTGGGTTCGACGAAGTTTCTGGCTTTGGTCTCTGTGACCATATTGCCTCCGTCTTCTCCGTTTTCCAGGAACACGTCTACATTGTCAGTGATCAAACCTGCCTTGTAATAGATCAGCGTCACTCCGAGGCTGTTTTTCTCTTTGGCATCGCCTACCGGAATGCTTGAATCCTGATCCACCAAGATGATGTCTTCGATTCCGTCTCCGGTCATGTCATATTTTCCCAAGCCTGCGAAATACATTCCCTGAGGGATCACTTCAAGGAGTTTGCCTGCGTTCCAGCGCATCAGGTCATCGTATCGATAGCCTTCCATTGCCAGTTCGACCCTACGTTCCCTCCTGATTTCGAGTAGGGTCCCCAGATTTGATCCGCCAAGATTCGGATATTTGGCGGCTTGGAAGTCGTCCGGATTGGCGTTGGCTTCTGTGAGAGAGAGCGGGGGCATTCCTGCTCTGGATCTCAGTCGATTTACGGTCATGTCGAGATCGGACTGAGTCAGCACTTCCAGTTCGGCCTTTGCCTCCGCCAGAATCAGCAATATCTCCGCAAAACGGTAGACCGGGAAGTCGACACTGGCACGTTGGATATTATCCGTGGTGTTCTTGTACCCTTTCAGTTGGTGATAGCCGGTGAAGTTCTTGCTCAGCGTCTGGATGTATGGAGTAGCATTTGGCTCTCTGATCCAGCCGGGATAGGCCATGGTTTGCATCAATCTGGGATCCCGATCTTGAAACTCTTCAACAAATCCCTTCGTCCTGAAGTTTTCCAGATCGGTATAGGGAGTCCCATCAGCCATCAGGTAGGACATGATCATGTCCCTCGATGGCGACTGCTCGTAGTCCCCAAAGATTCCGGTGTTGTTGTCGCTGCTTCGGTCCTTGTTGACGTCATAGGCATTGACCAAGATTACCTCGGGGTTGCCGACGAGATTCGTACTGTTGAAGAGCGTCGCATAGTCATTTGCAGTATTTCCAGTGCTGTAAATTGAGAATTTGCCAGAGTCGACGAGGTCTTGGGCCTGTGTGACGGCGGTCTGTAAAAACTCGGCTGCAGTACCGCCCAAGCCCAATTCGGAGTGGTATTTTCGATACGTTCCTTCATAGAGTGCAACCCGAGCGTAAAATGCCTTCACAGCCCATACCGTCGGAGTGCCTAGGGGGACGCTTTCTCTCACATGCTCGGCGGCAAACGCCAGATCCGCCATGATATTGGTCATGACCACTTCCCTGGAATCCTGGGTCTTATACAAGTCCTCATCTGTGGGGCTCAAAGTCGTCTCATACCAGGGCACATCGGAGTATCTTTTGACCATTCCAAAGTAAAACTGTGCCCGGTAGTATCTGGCCAAACCCACAAAGTGATTGACCGCGTCATCTGGAGCGACCGCGTTTTGGTAATTGTCCAAGAAATAGTTGATGTTTCGGAGCCGGGCCCAATCCCAACCACCGGTGACCGTCTGAGAAGAAGGTGTTCCGGTCATGATATTTTTGATCTCGATGGCTCCCGTAGTCGCCATGTTGTCACTGCTTTGGTCTCCCAGGTAGTTTCCCATTCCGGGCATTGAGATCAAGCCATTGACATACAACTGAAGGTCTTCCTCAGTTTTGAAAAACGCCTCCGGAGCGATTGAAGTCTGTGGATATCGATCCATGAAGTCCTCCTGACAGGACGCCAATGCGAGGACTGTTCCGATGATTGCTATATAATTTTTCGCTTTCATGATGATGCTTTGTTGAGATTAGAGATCAATGTTTACCCCAAAGGAATACTTGCGCTGGAACGGATACGCCCAGCCGTAGCCGTCATTGATGGCTTCGGGATCTACAAACTTTTTGATGGAAGAAAACTCAAACAGGTTTTCGCCGGAGGCAAATACTCTGATCCTCGTGACCTTGATTCGGTTGGTCAAGGCTTCCGGAAAAGTGTAGCCTAGGGTGACGTTTTTGACTCTTAGATAGGCTCCGCTGAGTAGGTAGCGGGTTTGCGGGATGTCCAGACCACCACCGTAGTTGGCGTCGGCGAGCCAAGACTGCATTACCGGGTAGAAGGAATCGGTATTTGCATCCGCCAATCCTGCATCGATGTAGGACTGGGAATGCTGTGCTATCAGATCCGCGCCATCGGCCTCGGCTCTGTAGAAGTCCAGGTTCCACGGATACACATTGGCATACGGTTGCTGATAAGGTCCCCAATACAGGTAGTGTCTTGGGTAGTAGTCTTTTTTGGCCACGCCCTGCAGGAAGATCGACAAGTCAAATCCCTTCATCGAGATGTCGAAATTGGCTCCGTATCGGTAGCGGGCGCTGGTGTTGCCGATGAGTTGCAGATCTTTCGGATCATCTGTAGAAAGCCCTTTTTCGATCTTTCCGTCATTGTTCAGATCGACATATTTTGGCCATCCAGGCACGACATCCAAAGCTCCCCAGGGAACAATCGCGGATTGATCCAAAGCGGCGATTTCGTCTTCAGTTTGGAAAAGCCCGTCGCTGACCAAGCCCCACATCTCACCGATGTATTGTCCTTCCCGGTAGTTAGACAGCAGGTTTTGCTCATTTTGAAATCTGGTGATCTGGGATCTTGAATCGGATAGAATCAGCTTCATTCCAAAATTGATCGGATTAGAAGTGCTTCCAAAGTTGTCCCGGTATTCTACCGAAACTTCAAATCCCTTGGTTCTCAGATCCGCCGCATTTTGCTTGGGAGGACTGGTGCCCAAGACCCCTGGAAGTTCCACCGGGTCGGTCAGCATTCCTTTGGTGTCGCGAATGAAGTAATCGAAAGCACCGATGATCTTGTCATTCGCCAGACCGAAGTCCAAGCCGAAGTTGCTGGTGACTACTTCTTCCCAAGTATAAAAATTGGGATCCACAGCCAGAGAAGGGGACGACGTAATGACGGTTTGTCTGTTTCCGTTGATCAGATAGCTGGACAAACCGGTCGGCAAGGTCTGTAAATAACCGAAATCGCTCACGTTTTGATTGCCCAATCCACCGTAGGAAGCGCGGAGTTTGAAGGTGGAGATGACATTGGTCAAGCCGGAGAAGAACTGCTCATCCATCATCAGCCAAGAACCCGACACGGAAGGGAAGAAACCCCAACGGGAAGCGGAAGGGAATCGCGATGAACCATCGTATCTCCCGTTCAATTCGAAGATATAGCGGTTTTTGAACGTATAGTTAGCTCTGCCGAAGAAGCTTCGGGTGGCATAGGTGCTATAAGTTGGGGTGACAAAAGCATCCCCTGTAGTCAAGCCGATATAGGGCAGGGAAGAAGATATCAGCACCCGCTTTTCGGCCTGTACGGAGCTGTAGGTATAGCTTTGCTGATTGTATCCTCCCAAAATGCCAAAAGTATGGTCACCTATCGTCTTGCCATATCGTCCATACAGGTCAAAGATGACATCTGAAAGGTCGCCGTTTCGCTCCATGACCGATCCGTCTCCACCTTCAAACCGAATATCCTCCGGACCATAGCCAACCTGGAATTTGGTCACGTCACGATGGTATTTCCATTGCTCTCTCTTGAAACTTGCGTTGGCATTGAAGGTCAAATCGCCATTTAAAAAGGTGGCGGTATTTCTCAGGATATTGTGAAAACCAAACATGGTCTCCTGATTTTTGCCACCGTCAGTCAGCCTTCCGGCTAGTCTTCCGGCGTCGGTGTTAGCCCAAGTTCCGTCCGGATTGACAGCGACGTCGGTCGGTCGGAGATAGTAGAGGTCGGTGAGACTGGTGGAGGGATCTGCACGTTTGGTTTGATAGATGTTGACATTGTTGTCCACGTTCAGCCATTTGAGTGGATTGGCGGTCACTCTCGCCCGCATCGAATACCTGTCCCAATAGTCTTCGGCCAGCTTGTTCATCCCGTTTTCATTGGTGTAGTCTCCTGAGACGTAATAGCTCACCGGGCTTTTGCCGCCGCTGCTACCGCTGATGGACAAGCTGTGGTTCATCGAAAAAGAAGCCGAGTTGAAAAAGTAGTCATACCAGTCGTTGCTGCCCATGTAGGCCCACAGATCCGGGTTGGTCGGATTTAAGCGGGTATCTTCGATCGAGGGATCTTCGGACCGTTCCTTCGCCCACTGATAGTGCGCGTCGTTGTAGTTCACATAATCCCAAGGGGTATTGTTGGTGGAGGTTTCCAGTACTCGTGAAAAAATATACGGATCGGTCACCGGTTCAGGGAGCACGGTCGGTTTTCCCCAGGCGAAATAATTGTTGTAGGTGATTTTTTGTTTGCCTTCCTGTCCCCTTTTGGTGGTAATTAAAATAACTCCAAATGCCGCCCTTGCACCATAGATGGCTGCCGATGCCGCATCTCTCAGTACAGAGTAGGATTCGATATCTGCAGGGTTCAATCTCAGGAGGTCATCATTGCTCCCCGCTACTCCGTCAATCACGATCAGCGGGCCGCCGCCATTGATAGAAGTGAATCCTCGGATGTTGATGTTGGGCACCGTGCCGGGCTTCCCGCCTAGGTAGGTGATGTTCAATCCCGGGCTGACTCCTTGAAGTCCCTGAACCAGGTTGGCAACGGGACGGTCGATCAACTGATCGCCCGAAATCTGGTCCACTGCGCCGGTTACATTGATCTTTTTCTGGGTTCCGTAGCCTACGACGACCACTTGCTCCAGCATCGTTTCCTCCTCGGACAGTTGAATCTCAAGGGAGGTTTGGCCGTCCAGTAAATATTCGAGCGTTTCGTAGCCGATAAATGAAAAAAGCAACGCCGAATTGGGGTTGGCTACCTGAATGGTGAATTCACCATTCACTCCTGTGATTACTCCATTTTGGGTGTTTTTTTCCAAAACGGACACTCCCGGAATTCCCATTCCAGAGGGGTCTGACACCACTCCTTTGACCACGGATTGTCCCATGGATTGAGTGGCAAAAAACATTGCCAACATCAGGAGAAGCCCAAGCCTCCTAAATCCAGAACCCGGCGGGCGCTGATCTTGTAGATTTTGTTTCATAGTGGTTAAGGTTAACACTTCCCAAAACCTCGGCAAGCGGAGAGTTGAGGGAGTATGGGTTGAAATTTATATTGAACATTCATTCAATATTAAATACTGTATTTGAATAAAAAAATAGATTTAAGGAATAAATAAGGATTTAACTGCCAGATAATATTCTCATAAAGTGGGCAGTAGCGAATTCACCAAAAAATAAAATGGACGTAACACGCTGGCTTTTTCAAGAAAAAAGGACGGGTGCAGGGGGAATTTTTAAGAACTTCACTTTTTGCAAGCCTTCCAGACCACCCTGCACCCGCCGTTTGTCTAAGATTTATAAAAAAAATTCCTAAACCAGTTCGTTTGACATTTATTAAGCGAGTGGGTAGTAGGTGTTTTTCACCTCTCCGTCTTCGAAAAGCTCAAGGATCGCATAACCCGGAGGGGTTTCCAGATAATATTGTTTTCCAGCCGATTGCTCGTCTCCCTCGCCCCACCAAAATCCACTCAACGAACCGTTGCAGAAATAGTCAACGCCGTTGTACCACGCGCGATCCAACATGTGCTGATGCCCGCTCAGACAGACCTTGACTTTATCTCTGTGGGTGTAGAACAAGGCCTTCAATTCTCTGTGATCCTTATGCTGTCCGCCTACCAGAGCATCTGTGACGGAAGTGATCGGGAAATGAGACATGATCAAAGTAGGAGTATTCGGCGCCAAAGCTTCCAAGTCATTTTTGAGCCATTCCATTTGCTCGGATCCGAGGCTGATTCCCTCGTGATTTCCGTCGATGATGACGAAGTGCCAATTGCCCTTGTCAAAACTGTAGTAGGTGGCGGGGATCTCCAATCTCTTGACAACGTAGGGCTTACCATACATTTCATCCGCCTTGTCAGCTACATCCCACCACGAATCATGGTTCCCGATGCAGCTATAGACCTCAAAGTCGGAGATCTGCCCACGAAACTCATCCCAAGCTTCCCATTGCTCGAGCGTCCGCTCCCTGCTCACCCCGTCATAGGAGGCATCGTTGATGGAGTCTCCGCCGTTCAGAAAGAAGTCCGGCTGGTGCGACTTTACCTTCTTCAGCCAGGCGATAGCTCTTGCGGGGACATTTTCTTCAGGGCGGATATGGACGTCAGTAATATGGGCGACTTTCAGCGGGGCTTTTCTCTCCTCGCTTTCAGCGAAAGTGGCTCCAGAGGCCAAAAAGGCACTTGTCGCCGCTCCGGCTTTGCCGAAAAATTCTCTTCTCTTCATGCTCTAATAGATGTTTTCAGATGAAAAATCAGGCGATTCGTAATTTTATTAGGTAAACCGATACTTTCCCGAGAAATAATTCTTTAAAAGAAAAGGAAAAGATTTGAATACCGGATTTCTGTAAATATATTGAACACTCATTCAATATTATATTTCGAAATATAGGGACGAAGCCCTAAAAAATACAAAAAATCAAGGTTAAACTTGTATTATCAAATCAAAAGAAATCGAGCATGTTGCAAGCGTCACACAATGGGATGAATCTTTGCCATGCGAGATTCTCCCGATCCGCGGCGGCGGACGGGACAGGCTATATGGCCTTTGAGAAAAAATTATAAACAGATGAAATGAAAGAGAGAATCTCCACTGCAAGGAAACGCGAGATCGTCGAAGGGTTTTATAACCTCTCCATTGTCAATGGATTGGAAAACACCTCGATTGCCAAGATTGGAAAACATCTCGATATGCCTCCCAGTTTGATCATGCATTATTTCCCGACCAGGGAAATTCTGATATCAAATTTGATTGATTACATCCTGGAGAAATACCTGCTGATCTATCAGCCCATCATCAAGGACCTGGAGCAAAACGAAAGCGTAGATGCCTCCCTGATTGTGGAGACGCTTTTCTCGAGGAATTGGAATCTACTTTTCGATGATGGGGTTTTCTACAGTTGCTATGCGTTGATTTTCAGAAATGATAAAATAAAAAAGGAATACCGGATCCTCCACGAGAAACTGAGAGAATCACTGAAGGAGATTCTGGACAAGAATAAGGAGATGGAGGGGAAAGACACTGCTGTACTTGCCGAGCAGATTTTTATAGTGGTCGAGGGCGCCTATTACTATCTATCGATGTTTGACGACGAGGCTGCGTACAGTCAAAAGGTGACCTACTTCAAAAACCAAGTCTACGACTTGTTGCGAAAAAAGGAGGCCCAGTTGTTGTAAATCGCCATGAGGGCAATCGCCGCCCATACCCCGTTTGCCAGAATATTGGCCGTGTCTCTGAAGTGTATCGCGTTGACGATCAGGCAAATCGCCCCACTCAGGTTAAAAGCGTGATACTTGATTTGATCTTGCTTTAATATTCCTCTGGATAGCAGATAGTAGGAAAGAATAAACAGGATAGCGCCGATCCAGCCGATTACTTCAAATACCATATTCAGTTGTTTAGTTTTTAGGGCTTGTCGATTTTAAGACAAAATTTCTTCGCTCCAATTTAACGGTAGATCAAGATCCTTGCATCCAAGTGATCTGCAAGGTTTTCAGCGACCTCCTTTTCCGGCTTGAAACAGATGGGATCTGACCCGCAGATTCCATATCGATAGTTCGCTCAAATCCATTTGGCAGATGGTATTTAGGAGTTAAGTTGGCGTAAACTTACACCGCGTTTGGCGTACACAGGAAAATAAAGGCATCAAAAATTAATTACTTTTCCGTTCCAATCAGTCTATTTGCAGCATGCTCAAAAAACAGCGATACGAAGCATTTATCAAACATTTTTCGGAGAATATGCCCGTCGCCGAGACGGAGCTGCACTATGAGAACCCCTTTCAGCTGTTGGTGGCTGTCGTTTTGTCGGCCCAATGCACCGACAAGCGCATCAATATCGTAACGCCTCCTTTGTTTCGGGATTTCCCGACAGCAGCGCATTTGGCAGCGTCCCATTTCGACGAGCTGTATCCCTACATCAAGTCGGTCTCCTATCCGAGTAACAAAACCAAGCACCTCCTGGGATTGGGAAAGATGCTTGTGGAGGATTTTGGCTCCGAGATTCCCGATACGGTCGATAAATTAATCAAGCTCCCTGGTGTCGGTCGCAAGACGGCAAATGTCATCACTTCAGTCGTGTGGAATCAGCCCAATATGGCCGTGGACACACACGTTTTCCGTGTTTCAAGAAGATTGGGGCTTGTCCCGATGACCGCCAAAACACCGCTGGAAGTCGAGAAGCAACTGGTGAAAAACATCCCAAAACAATATATCCATGTGGCGCATCACTGGCTGATTTTGCACGGCAGATATGTATGTGTCGCCCGCAGACCCAAATGCGAAGAATGTACACTGACCCATTTTTGTAAGTTTTTTGAAAAAACTCAGGGTAAGGTAACACTCGAAGACGCTGAATCCTGATGTGTGGCATTCATCTGATTTGGGGGAAAGGAGCAAATCGGGAAGCGATTCAAAAGCTGGTTGACGCTTCCCATCACCGGGGGCCGGATCAGTCCGCGATCTATTCCCCCTGGACCGGCCTCTGGATCGGTGTAAACCGTCTGAAGATTCTCCATCCGGGGCCTGATGCGGATCAGCCTCTTTGGGATGCTGAGGGAAACAGTCTGCTGATTTTTAACGGTGAGATTTACAATTTTCGCGAACTCAGGACATTGCTGTCCAAGATCGGAATTGAGTTTGTCACACAGTCTGACACAGAAGTTTTGCTTTATTACCTGAAGCATTTTGGGCAGGAGGGACTGAAGAAACTCAACGGGATGTTTGCGCTGATTTTTGTTGATTTGGTCAGCAAATCTGTCTTGGTAGCGGTGGACAGGAACGGCGAAAAGCCGCTTTACTATGCCCAAAACCAAGATGCTTTGGTTATTTCCTCTGAGATCAGGGGAATAGCAAGTCTTCAGGATTTCAGTCCGGATTGGGAGCAGATGGAGCACTATTTTTATTTCAGGACGCCCTTGCCCGGCAAGACGTTCCACCGTGGCATCCGTGCTTGGAAGCCGGGGCGATATAGCTTGATTTACAGACACAGTACATTTCGATGGGATACCATCGATGCTCCAAAAGAGCCCGAGGGAATTCCAAGCCAGGCAGTCTTCAAGCAACTTTTAGAAGACGCTGTGCTCAACCAGTTTCACGCGGACGTTCCGGTGGGAATACTCCTAAGTGGAGGTGCAGACAGCAGTTTGCTTTACGCACTTTGGCACCAAAAGACCGGCACAAGCCTAACTGCCTACACAATCCAAGTCGAGAAAAAATACCGTGCAAAGTACCGCGACGCCGACTCGGCCATCCGGCTGGTCCGGCAGATCCCGGCAGATCATCGACTCATCCAGATAGACCAACGGGTTTTTTTCGAAAATTGGGAAGAATACCTGCAGAGCGTCGATCTCCCGATCGGAGACTCAGCGGGTTTCCTGACGTGGATGATCGGTAAAGCAGCGAAGGCCGAGTTTAAAGTTCTGGTCTCAGGCGCCGGGGCAGATGAGCTCTGGGGAGGTTATCAGCGCCACGAGGCCTTTTCCAAGTATTGGGAGCAACATACCTTTTGGAACAATTGGGCTGGGTTTTTTGGGAAATTCACATTAGGAAGAGGATGGAGAAAATATATGTCAGCGATCAGTTCTGAGCCCAATCAAACCTTCCTCAACTTTTCTGCTTTGCAGAACCCTCCAGCCGACATGATCGCTGACTATGCCCGGATTTTCAACAACCAGCTGCCTGAATACAAGCGCATGTTGGACTTTGACAGGCAGGTGTACTTGGTTCAGGATGTGTTGAAAATTCACGATAACGCCCTGATGGCGCATGGAATCGAAGGCCGCTCTCCTTACCTCGATGCATCGATCCTGGGACTTTGGGGGAAAGTAAAAGATCCCGCGCTTCTCTCCGGGAAGCCTTGGATCAAAAATATCCTTCGGGAAAATGAGCTCGGCTGGGTCGCTGATCGACGAAAGTTTGGCTTTGGGCTCCCGCTCAAAGAGTGGCTGAGCGAGAAAGGAGAGTTTTCCAATCGGGTATTTTCCACGTTAAAAAGCTTTGACGGTAGCCATGGCGAGCACTTCTCTGCTCCGGTTCGACAGCTTTTGAAAAACCCGGAGCAAGCCGCCAAATCCCAATTCTTAACGCTCTACAATCTGTTTCTTTTGGCAGAATGGGCGAAATTGCACCGGCTATGAGACTCATCTACATCCATCAGTATTTCCGTACACCCGAGCAGGGCGGGGCTGTGAGATCCTATCACCTGGCCAGGGGGCTGGTGCAGGCGGGATTAGCGGTGGATATGATCACCGCTCATGACGGTCCGGGATATGATCAGCGCTGGATTGACGGGATCCGGGTGCATTATCTTCCGGTAGCTTATGACCAAAAGTTTGGCTTTTTGAAGCGGGTTTGGGCTTTTTGGATCTTTGTGATTGCAGCAAAAAGACTGGTGAAAAAGCTTCCCCGGCCGGATTTGCTGTACATCACCTCTACACCTTTGACGACAGGACTGGTTGGACTTTGGGCAAAAAGGCGACTGGCTTTGCCCTACATCTTCGAGGTCAGAGACCTATGGCCGGAGGCGCCGATCCAAGTGGGAGCGATCCGAAATCCGATTTTGAAAAAGCTGCTCTACTCGTTGGAAAAGCGAATCTACGACCAGGCTTTGAGTTTGGTTGCTCTTTCTCCCGGGATCGCATCGCATCTTCGTAAGACAAGTCCGGAACGGGCGATAGCTCTGATTCCAAATTTTTCTGACCTGGACACCTTTTTTCCAAAAGAGAAAAATCAGCTGCTTACTGCTCAATTCGGATTGAAAGGCGGACTTACAATTGCCTACACCGGAGCCTTGGGTCAGGTGAATGCCTTGGAGGAGCTCTTGGACTTGGCAGAAATGGCGCAAAAACGTCAGAAAAACTGGAACTTCCTGATCATGGGAGCGGGGAGTCATGCAGAAAAATTAAAGGAAATCGCACAAGCCAGAGCCCTCAACCGCGTCCGATTCATTCCTTTTGGGTCAAAAAATGAAGTCAATGACATCCTGAATCTTGCCGACTTAGCCTGGATTTCTTTTGCCCACCTTCCCGTATTGAAAACCAACAGCCCCAACAAGTTTTTTGATGCGTTGGCCGCCGGTAAGGCGATCCTCGTCAACCACAAAGGCTGGGTGTACGATCTGGTCAAGACGCATGAACTTGGGATCTCCTGCCTGCCCGGAAAGATGGAGGCGGCTTTCGCCAAACTTGAAAATCTGGAGCAAAATCCATCTGAATTGGATCGAATGGGGCGAAATTCCAGAAAGCTGGCTGAAAGTTATTTTTCGAGGGAACTTGCGGTGAGCAGACTGCTGGAAGTCGTCGACCCAAAGCCAAACGTTACTCCGGGCGGCGTGGCCGATATCCGGACTGCCTGAAGATCGTCTCCGCATTGGATTCCTTCATCAGATCCGGCAGTGGAATCGCATTGTTCATCTGATAATCGTCCACGATATTCCAGCCCAGCCATCTGCCCAATCGCCCGGGCGCCTTAGTCGAGATCGCATCCGTAAAGGGCGCCTCACCGATGTATTTGCGGATCTCGAAGGGATTGGTCTCGTACAGCAATTCATTTTCCACAAAGTGCGACCAGATAAATTCCTCGTTGTCGTAGCATTCTGCGATTTCGGCTGGGGTGTAGCCAATAATGTATTGCTCCGGTGTGCAGGGCATGATGGCCTTGACAAAGTGATAGGCCTTGCCGTAATAGATCATCTCCGACAGTAGCGTGTTTTCTTTGGGATTGACTGCATTGTACTGCGAAGAAATCGCTAGGACAATCATGGGGACCAAATAAGGCTTCTCATACCGCACAGCCATGTAGCGGGCGATATCCGGCTGAAAAGTATGGTCGGCCGGAAGGAAATAGTCGAGCCCAATCACGATGACGTCCTCTGTCACTACCAAATCGGAGTTGAGACCTGAGACAAACGTGTAAACCTTAGGCGCCTTGAAGTCTGGAAAATAATGTGTGATGTATTTAAAGGCATTTTCCAGGTCTTTTTCAATATCCGAAATGTCGGGATATTCGACTTTCACCGAATCGTACAGCTCTCGCATCGCAGAGTCCTGATGCACTTCCAACAGATTGGCGGCAAGCGAATCCTGGGATAGATAGTCGGCCGATTGAAAATACGCCTGGGTAAAGTCAGGGTACTTTTCCAGGAGAAAAGAGAAGTCTTGGCGGGTTTTTGCTGCGAAAAACTCATCCTCCAAGCGGGTGATTTTCACCTCAAGATCCTGATCCAAGATCTCCGGATCGAGTTCACAGGCTTCCTCTTTTTTGCCGCAGGCGAAAGCCGCCATTACTACTGGAATCAGAAATGCAAATCGGAATAGCCTCATGAGTTCTTAGGTTTCAGCTTCAAAAGTAAGAAATGAATTGTTAATCCATTGAAACGGCGTCAGTAGGAGCTTGGTATCTTTCGGGGTTGCTTCTTCTAGGCTTAATGCCGTATTTTCCGAAGTGAAAAACAAATGGATCACCGGGCTGGCATTTTTTCGATACCTGACTTTGCAAAAAGTCATCAACTACCTCCTGCTAAGATCCTCTTTTCATCTAAGCCAACTCCTCCAAAAGCCGCTGGTGTGGGGAAAACCCACGACCCTGAGCATCGAACCAACGACAAGCTGCAACCTGCGCTGTCCAGAGTGTCCCTCTGGACTGAGGTCTTTTACCCGGCCGACGGGAATGCTGCAGGAGCAGCTCTTTGAGCGGGTGATCGATCAGGTCAAAGGTCATCTTTCCTGGCTTCATCTGTATTTTCAAGGTGAGCCGTTCTTGAATCCCAGATTCATGGAGATGGTCAACTACGCCGATTCAAAGGGCATTTTCACCTCCACCTCGACCAACGCCCATTATCTTGGGGAAAAGCAAGTGACGGAAGTTTTGAAGAGCGGACTCAAGCAGTTGATCGTGTCGATGGACGGAATCACCCAAGAAGTGTATGAACAATATCGGGTCGGGGGAAATCTGGAGAAGGTGCAGGAAGGGTTGAAATTGCTGGTTTCCGAGCGAGGAAAAGCAAAGCAAAACTTTCCGAGAATCGTGCTTCAATTCCTGGTCACCGGACAAAACGAACATCAGCTTCACGCTCTGAAATCCTGGGCAAAAGAGATGGAAGTCGACGAACTCCAGCTTAAAACCACGCAGATCTACGACTTCGAAAGCGGCTCCGACCTGATTCCTTCTGACCTTGGCTACTCCAGATATATTCCGGTTGGGCAAGGCAAATGGGCGCTGAAAAAGAAGCCGGAAAACAAATGCTGGAGAATGTGGCAGGGAGCAGTGGCTACTTGGGACGGCAAAGTCGTGCCCTGCTGCTTTGACAAGGACGCTAGCCATGTGATGGGGGAACTGAAAAATCAGTCGCTGGCCGCCATCTGGGGTTCGATATCCTATTTCAACTTTAGAAAACAACTGCTTGCCGATCGGACTCAGATCGAGATTTGCAGGAATTGTACGGAGTAGCTGGAGTACAAACTGGGCTGAAGCCCAGTTTTTGGTTCTATATTTGGTAGAATTAAGAAATTCACGGATTTTTACCTCCAATAATTGCCCGACTTTCACCCGGAACAGCCATTTAAAACATGATTTTAAACACAAGAATCTGGTATTTTTTTGCCTTAATCGCCCTCCTGATAGGCTCCGTTCCACAGGCCAACGCCCAGCAAAATACTGATTTAACGACTATCAAGGTTGACGAACTCACAGACGATCAAGTAACGGAACTGGTCAAGCGCGCGAGTGACGCAGGGCTGGGAGCGGATGAGTTTCTGCAGATGGCTCAGCTTCGCGGGATGCCTGCCGGGGAAGTCGAAAAGCTTCGCGGCCGGATTCAGGACCTTGACACCACGGGCACCGCCAAGCGAAGCGCCAATGCGTCTAAGCGGGATCCGCGGCAGCAGGTGAATATGAACGAAATCACACGGGGACTGTATGAACCGCAGACGGAGATAGCTATGGCCGCTGGCGGAAATGAAATCTTCGGAACCTCACTTTTCTATCAAACCAACCGACGTCTGAGTTTTGAGCCCAGCTTAAATCAAGCCACCCCGAAAAGCTACATCTTGGGGCCCGGAGACGTTGTTTTTGTAGATATCTACGGTCAATCCGAGCAATATTACGAGGCGACTGTCAATCCCGATGGATTTGTGCTATTGGACAATATTGGCCCGGTGTCGGTATCCGGCAAAAGCATCGAATCGGCCACCGAAATCATCAAAAATCGGGTGAGCAAGTTCTACCCAGGATTAAGCGGGAGCAATCCCAACACCTTTCTTCAGGTGACGCTCGGCAACGTCCGAACGATCAAAGTACATATCCTTGGCGAAGTCAGACTGCCCGGGACATTTACCCTCAGCGCATTTTCTACTGCATTCAACGCGTTGTATGCCGCTGGTGGACCGAATGAAAATGGGACCATGCGCTCCATCAAACTGGTGAGGGACAACAAGCCCATCGCTGAGATCGACGTCTATGACCTACTGATCAACGGCACCGCAAACCTCGACCTACAACTCCAGGATCAGGATGTGATCTTGGTGTCGCCTTTCCAGTCCAGAGTCAAAGTAAAAGGTGAAGTGAAGCGTCCGATGACCTTTGAGATCGGCGCCGAAGATACTTTTGAGGATCTCCTAAGCTATGCAGGAGGTTTTACTGATGTGGCTTTCAAAGACCGCATTGCCATCTCCCGAATCACCGGGAATCAGCGCTCGGTATCCGACGTCTACCAAAATCAATTCAATCTATTTACGCTAAAAGGCGGCGACGAAATCACCGTGAGCAAGATCTTGGAGCGCTACAGCAACCGGGTTCAGATCAAAGGAGCTGTCTACCGCGAAGGTGTGTTTGCGCTGTCGGAAGGGCTGACTTTGTCCCAATTGGTGAAAAATGCCGAGGGCCTTCGCGGCGATGCTTACACCGAGCGGGCGAGCATCCTGCGGACCAAAGCTGATCTCAGCACCGAGATGATCGAAGTCAATCTAGGTGCAGTTCTTGCCGGATCGGCGCCCGATTTGGTATTGAAGCGGGAGGACGTGGTGCGGATCTCCAGTATCTACGACATCCAAAACGAGCACTACGTCCAGATCCTCGGTGAGGTGAAAAAGCCCGGCACCTATCCTTACTCCGAATCAATGAAGATCGAAGAGCTGATCATCCTGGCTGGAGGATTACAGGAATCTGCCAATTCCCAAGATATCGAGATAGCCAGAAGATTGGAAGATTCTGATCTGGGCACACTTTCGGACATCATTCCAAGCCGCGTCAATCCGAATCTTTCCATCAGTCCGGACTCTCCTTCACTCCAGCCGTTTGATCAGGTGATCGTGAGAAAGCGGGCTAATTTCACGATGCAGAGACTGGTGGCTGTGGAAGGTCAGGTAAATGCTCCGGGCATGTTTGCCATCCAAAATAGCGTCGAGCGGATCTCTGATCTGGTCAAAAGAGCCGGCGGCCTCAATCAATTTGCCTATCCTAAGGGCGCGTCGCTGATCCGTCGCACCGAGTTTTTCAACACCGAATCAGAACAGATCCGGAGACAGCGCAACCTCGAAGCTTTGAGACTGAAGCTCATCGAAGACCCCAACAATTCCGAAGCTCAGGAGGAATTGCTCCAGCGGCTCTTCAGAGATCTGCCCGCAGAAAAAGTAAATGCGGTGGACACCCTGCTGGCCAATACCAAGAAGGAATCGCTCGATCAAGTCGCCGCAAGTACACCGGGATTTGCGGTGAAGATCAAGGAATCGGAAGCCGTCGCCATCGATTTGGAAAAAATCCTCCAAAACCCCGGCTCTGACGATGACCTGATCCTGGAAGTCGGCGATATTCTGTCGGTGCCAAAGCTGCTTCAAACCGTCCGGATGCGTGGCGATGTCGTCTATCCGACTACACTCCGCTACGAAAATGGGCGAAGTCTCAAACATTACATTAACGGTGCCGGTGGGTTTGAGCGTCGTGCAAACAAAAAACAGACCTATGTAGTCTATGCCAACGGAGCGGTAAAGCGCACCAAAGGACTTATCGGAATCAGAGATTTCCCTCCCGTCGAACCGGGCGCCGAGGTGATCGTGCCAACGAAAGGGCCTAAGATGCCGCTACGATTGGGAGATATTGTCGGCATCACCACTGGATTGGCCACATTGGCCTTAGTCATGTCCCAAATCAACTGGTAATGGCAGGATCCAAGCATTTTTCTGAAAGCCAGTTTACGCTCAAGGAGGTCTTTCAAAACCTCGGCGAATGGTTTGCTTTTTTTCTTTCGAAGTGGAAAATTCTGGTCATGGCCGGAATGATAGGAATAGTCCTCGGAGTTTTGGTTTCGGTGTTTAAAAAGCCGGTATTCCACGCCGAAACGTCCTTTGTGCTCGAAGAAGGCGAAGGCGGTGGTATCGGCCAGATGTCCGGCTTGGCCTCGCTGGTAGGAGTCAATCTCGGCTCTCTGGGTGGTACCAGTGGACTGTTTCAGGGAGATAACATCATGGAGCTCTATCGCTCTGATCGAATGCTTGGAGAGACTTTGCTGAGTCCGTTCAGTGATTCGCAGCTGCTAATCGACCGATACGTGGAGTTCGAAAAGTTGGACAAAAAGTGGGCGTCCAAGGTCGATTTTGAGGCGATGGACTTCTCCGTTCCGAGGGAGCAATTCTCCGTGACGCAGGACTCAGTGATCATGGAGGTCTCTGAGCTGATCCGCGAAAATCAACTCGGTGTCGCAAAACCCGACCGTAAGCTCAGCATCATTCAGGTTACTATCTCATCGAAGGATGAGTCGTTCGCGAAGACTTTCAACGAAGCGCTGGTGGAGAAAGTAAATACCTTCTACTTCGAGACCAAAACCAAGAAGACCGGGGAAAACCTGGCGATTTTGCAGACTCAGGCAGATAGTGTCAGAACAATCTTGGATGAAAGTATCGGAGCATATGCCAGTGCCACTGACCGGGTACCCAACGCCAACCCGCTCTTGAGCTCGGCGACCGTGGAGAGTAAAAAGCGCCAAATCGACGTTCAGGCCACCGGTGCGGTGTATCAAGAGATTGTCAAAAACTTGGAGATTGCCAAAGTCAATCACCGCAACAATTCCCCGCTGATCCAGATTATTGATTCGCCGAGACTTCCGCTGAAGCGCTCCGAGATTCGCTTAGTGAAAGGGATGGTTTTGGGAGCCGTGATCACCGGACTCTTGGTGATCTTTGGCCTTTATTTTCGCAGGCTTTACCACAAGCATGTGCAGGAAAGCTAAGCCCTGAGTTGCGATGTTTGAGAAACTAAATCTGCTATTCCCGCTCGGAAACTACATCCGAAATAAGTCGATACAGAATTTCTTTTTTCTGGCCTTTATCCAGTCGTCGAACGTCCTGATCACCATTATCTCAATGCCGCTGCTGATCCAGCGCATTGGCGTAGACCAGTTTGGATTGGTCAATCTGGCGCTTTCGGTGATCGTGATGCTCAATATATTGGTAGGATTTGGTTACAATCTCAGCGCGCCCAGAGAGGTGGCAATCAATCAACAGGACAAAGACGCCCTGTCGCATATTCTTTCCAATGTTTTTTCCGCGAAAATCCTTTTGGCAATAATTTCAAGCCTCGCCATTTTTATCGGGGTGTTTGGGCTGGATCTATTCAGAGAATATCAGCTAGTGCTCGTCTTTTCCGTCTTGCTCTTGTTTTCCGAGGCCACCTTGCCACTTTGGTTTTTTCAGGGGATGGAGAAGATGAAGCTAGTGTCGATCGCCAACGTGTTCTCCAAGCTGCTTTTCCTGATGGGCATCGTGCTGTTCATCCACGTTCCCACGCAAAGTCAGTGGGTCAATTTCCTAATGGGATTCTTTGGACTGGGGATCAATCTCTTCCTGCTCGTCTACATTCATATTTTCTTGAAAATTAAGTTTTACTGGCCCGAGTTTTCCGCGATCTGGAAAAGTCTCACGACCAATATTCTCCTGTTTTTTTCCAATCTGGGAAGCCATATCGCAATCAATGGTGGATTGATTATTCTAAGTTTCTTTTCTACAGCGGAGATTTTGGGAATGTATAGCCTTGCCGAGCGGGTGATCATGGTGATGAGAATGGTTCCGTCACTGATTGTGCAGGCAACTTTTCCCAATGCCGCCAGATTGTATCTGATGGACCGTACCAGATTCCTGACGTTTTCGACCAAGGTGGCGCTACTGTCCATGGGGGCCAGTGCGATCTTGTCTATCGGCGCTTATCTTGGAGCAGATCTTATTATTCAGATCCTCTCTGGAAGATCACTCCCCCAGTCGGTTCAGGTTTTGGAAATCTTGGCCTTTATCCCATTTCTGGCCTGCATCAATATTTGGAACGTCATCGTTTTTCTGATCAACGATCAAAAACAACTGTTGTTCAGGACTTCTTGGCTGATTTGCGGATACATGCTCGTTGCCTCAGTTTTTGCGACGGCGTATTATGGAGAACAAGGCCTTGCCATTGCGCTACTTTCTACGGAAGTGGCCTCCTTTTTGATTTCAAGTTTTTTCAATTGGAAGTACAATCGTACGCTAGTGAACGAGTTTTTTTCCACCAGATAAACAAGAAAATGAAGGCATGTCTTTGCTTGGGCAGTATATTTGAGCCTAGATAGATCATGCTTACCCTTTTTGCATACCAAGCGAATAATATTCCCGAATGAGTTTCCCATCTTTTCCCTCTGTAGCGGTAGTACTGATCAACTGGAAAAACTACGACGATTCCCAAAAATGCCTTATCTCTCTCCAGGCCTGTAGCTATCCCAATTTCAAACCTGTAGTCGTGGACAATCACTCTGGCGATGGATCTGGCGAAAGACTCGATCAGGAATTTGGGGATTTTGCCCATTTCTTATTCACGGACAGAAATCTCGGGTTTTCCGGAGGCAACAATGTTGGATTTCGGTACGCGTTGGCCGAAGGGTTTGACTATATCCTAGAGCTGAACAACGACACGGAGGTCGACCCGGATTTTTTGGACAAATTGGTCTTTTCCATTCATGGTAGACCCCAATTCGGGGCAGCGCAGCCTTTGATCTTTTACAACGGAGATCGAAGGAACGTTATCTGGAATGCTGGAGGGAAGCTTATCCCCTCGCTGGGTCTTTCTCTGACGATAAAAGAAGGGTCGACAGATCTGACTAATGTCGTGCCTACGGAAACGGACTGGACTACAGGCTGCGCCACATTGATAAAAACAGCCGTATTGCGGGAAACGGGTTTGCTGAAAGAGTTTTTCTTTTTTGGCTCATTCGAGGACGTGGATCTCTCCATGCGGATTCGCGAAAGGGGATACAAGCTGTGGTTTGAGCCCGAAGCCAAGATTTACCATTCGGTAGGAAACTCATCCAAATCCAAGACCAAAGGAAAAGAGGGCTTTGTGAATCCCATGGTACACTATTTGGCACAGCGGAACCAGATGATCTTCATCAAACATCACACTAAAAATATTTTTATACCTTTGGCCGTTGCCGTCCAATTTGGAAAAATGATCCTCTACACGGGGTATTTTGTCGCCAGATGGAGGCCACAAAAATTGCGGATGGCCTGGAGTGGCTTCGCGGATGGCCTATTAAAAACCTACCATGATTAAGATTGAGGAGATTAAGAAAAGAGTCGGGGAGTTTCACTCGGCAGCACCATTTCCGCATTTAGTGATCGATGATTTTGTAGATACAGACTTTGCAAAGTCACTCGCGGGGGAGTTTCCGGTGATCGATGACAGCAGCCTATTTACTTATTCCAACCCGCTGGAAAAAAAATCTGCCCTGAATGACTGGAACAGATTCCCTGCGTTCACTTACAAGTTTTTTGAATACCTCTGCTCAGAGGCTTTTGTAAGTGAGCTCGGTCAGCTGTTGGGCATCAAACTGTATCCCGACTTTGGCCTGCACGGCGGTGGCTGGCACATGCACCCGGATGGAGGCAAGCTCAACCCGCACCTGGACTATAACATTCACCCCAAACTGGGTTTGCAGCGAAGGATCAATCTGATCTTATACCTGTCCCAAGATTGGCAGGCTGAGTTTGGTGGCCATTTTGGTCTCTGGAGCAATGACCCAGTCAGCAGTCGTCCGCTTAAACTGGAGAAAGAAGTAGAAATCAGGTTTAACCGTGCGGTGATCTTTGACACGACCTATCAGTCATGGCATGGGCTGAGCAGACAGGTAAGTTCAGGAGGTACGAACGTCCGAAAATCCCTCGCCATCTACTACCTCTGCGATCCACCGGCGAATACGGAAAATCGGCAGCGGGCGCTCTATGCTCCCACCGAAGACCAGATTTCCAATCCTGATATTGAAGAGCTAATCCGAAAGCGAGCCGACAATCAGCTCTACAAGGATCAATACATCACAAAAGATTGAGTTTATTATCGACCTGCCAGGTTTATCCGGTATTTACATACTCGATTCGTTTTTAATAAAACTGTTTCTTTGTAAAACACTGACAGCCCCGACTATGGGAAGCCCATGGCTATAATATTCTTGGTACTTATCGCGCTTGCCGTAGCTGTAGGATTTCTTTGGACAGTGCAGCAGATGGTATTTGCGGGAAAGTGGGCCTATTTTGTCTTCTTTCTGGCGGCATTTCTTCCCTTTTATATCACCACCCTGAGCGTGGCCTATCTGGCCACGGGATCCGCCGAGATCGTCGGACTCTTTCAGGTCATCAAAGAAGTGATCGTCTTGATCGCTGTCTTGGTGTGGCTTTTTTATCAAAAGAGACCCTTCGACTATCCGTTTCGGCTTCAGTCTACCGACTGGCTGATGCTGGGTTTCTTGAGTTTGGCGTTTTTGTTTCTACTCTTGCCGGTTGGAGAGGCATCTTTTGTCAACAAAGCTCTCTATTTCAAAAGCATCCTGATCCCCGGATTTGTCTATTTTCTGGGGAGAAATACGCGCTTTAATGGCCGCGAGATTCATTGGCTCTTCCAGATCATCTTTGTGGTCACTATCGCAGCCTTTCTGGTCAATTGTCTGGAGAGTTTTGTCTTGGACGCCCATCTGCAGCAATTCTCCGGTTATGGACTGTATAACCTTCACATCAACGACATTGAGCCCTCGGGACATTATGGCTTGACTTGGACCTTTGAATCTACGGGAGCACTGAAGCGACTGGCGAGCTTTTTTTCAGATCCGCTGGAGCTTGCGAGCTCAGTTTTGATGGGCTTTTCGGCAGGTTTGATCTGGTTTCTCACCAGCAAGAAAGAATACAGCTGGCCGTATCTGATCGTCATGGTGTGTGGGATGGGCAGTCTGGTATTCGCCTCTTCCAGAGCATCCTTTGCGGCGTTTTTCTTGATGCTGGGCTTTATCGCGCTTGTGTTCCAACTGTATCGGTTAATCGGCTTGGGGATCGCGTCTTTCCTGCTGTTTGTGATGTATGTCGTCTTTTTTGCCCCGGAGGATTTTTACTTTTTTGTCATTGACACGCTTCGCTTCGCGGATCCATCCAGCGCCGGGCACGTGGTCGAATGGCTTTTGGCACTCGACTCGATGGTGGCCTCGCCGCAAGGTATCGGGCTGGCGATGAGCGGTAACTTTGGAAGCGTTACCGAGGATCTCAAGACAGGAGGCGAAAACCAGTTTCTGATCTACGGGGTTCAATTGGGCTGGCTCGGTATGCTCCTGTATATTGGCGCCCTATTTACGGGCGTTTACCTGTCGATCTTTGCCTTCCGTCATTCTGACAATCTGCAGATGGCCCGGCTCGCCTTTTTGGGAGCGACGGTGAAGATGGGGCTTCTACTACCTCTTTTTACTGCAAATGTGGAAATATACACCTTTGTATCCTGGATCTCCTGGTGGATGATCGGAACAAGTGTCAATGAATATTCAAGAATAAAGCAATCCAGACTAAATGATCCTACATCGTCACTGCCCACTTTGTAAGTCTTCCGATCTAAGCGGTCTTGCGCTGGATACGCGGCGAAGGGGCCCGCATATTTCTAGGGTAAAATGCGAAAATTGTGGGTTGGTATTTGCCAATCCAATGGCGGATGCCCAAGAGCTGGAGAAATACTACACCGAGTACTATGAAAAAGACCACTATCAAGCGGTGGATTATAAAGACTTGATTTGATCCATATCTCCCACGTGATCGAGCTCGTTCTGGATCCCAGAGGCTACATACAACAGCTGAAGCGCGTCCTGAAGCCGGACGGGTATCTGGCCATCGGGACTCCCAATATGTCCAGCAACCTCTACCGAATGCATCGATGGACGAAATTGCTCCGACTCCAGCTTCCCGATGTGATCGACGGTCTGGAGCATACCTTTATCTTTCCTAAAAGATTGCTGGCTGATCTCTGCCTTGAAGAGGGATTGGCAATCGAGGACCGCTACACCCATGTACTTCGGGAAAAAATAGGAAACCTGCTCCGATACAAGACGCCGCTTAAGAAGAAACTCAACCGTCTGGTGCAGAACTTCTTTCAGGTCAATCAGTGGATTGTGTGTAGGAAGAATTAAGCACGAATGAAAAGGGATTTCAACACTTTCGGATTGCCTTACTACATCAGCAATTTCAAGAACAACTTTCTCTAGATACTGGGTATAAAAGCAGTTGCTTGAATCTGATTATATTTGGACAAATTCCCTCTCTTGAAAGTCCTCCTCGACCTCCAATACCTCAACGTCGCCACTACCGGGATCAAAACCTACATGCAGGAGCTCGCTCACGCCGCCCGGAGATTTCCCCATCCGGAGATTGAGTGGATTTTTACCCATGACCCCGATGTGCAGACAAGTGATGAGACCTACAAAGGTCCTCAGTCCAAGATTCAGAAGCTGAACTTTCACCTGGACTATTTTCGATGGAAGGAATTTCAGCTGCCCGACCTAGTCAAAAAACACCAACCCGACGTCTTGATTTGCCCGGACTTCGTATCTCCTGTCGCATCTCTGCCCTGCAGAAGGCTGACGGTGATCCACGATGCTTTTTTCTGGCAGATGCCCAATAACTATCCCAAGTGGTGGCGCACCTATTTCCTGAGTTTGATCAAAAAAGGCCTGAAGGAAAGGACCGAGATTATCACCACGACGGAATATGCGAAGGCTTCGCTTTTGGACCATTTGGGCTCCACTTGGCCGATTTCGGTGATTTATCAAGCCCCTAAGAGCTTGGTGACTGAAACCGATCCGCAGTTTCTGGCCGAGAATAACCTGGAAAAGGGCAACTATTTTCTCCATATCGGGACCTTTGAGATGCGGAAAAACCTTCCGTCGCTGGTCAGAGCTTTTGCGGATTTTCTTGCCAGAACTCAGTCAGAAAAGAAACTTGTGCTCGCCGGTGGACCCGGTCAGAGCAAAGTGATGAATGATTTCCCGACTGTCCGGGACCTAGTAGCTGAGTTGGAATTGGAGGAAAAAGTTTTGCTGCCGGGATACTTGACCGACGGGCAGGTCAAGGCGCTGTATGCCGGAGCGTTTGCCTATGTTTTTCCGTCTCAAAATGAGGGGTTTGGCATTCCCATCCTAGAGGCAATGGGCTTTGGTGTGCCAGTCATCCACTCCGATCAGCCAGCCTTGCTGGAAGTGGCAGGAGGAGCCGGACTTGCCTTTACCACAGGTTTGCAGTCCGATTTGACGGAAAAAATGATACTTTTGGATCGTGAAAGTGAGCTGAGATCCAGATTGATCCGATCCGGAGCGAACCGATCCAAAGACTTTTCGGCAGAGAAATTTATCACAGCTTTTCAAGAAATCATACTCCGTTCGCCACTTGTTTGATGAGGCAAATTACCTGTCCAGTTTGTAGCACCGATCCTTTAAACCCACCGGAATCATACTCGATTCACGTGTGTGCTTCGTGCGGACTCCGCTGGACTTACCTCCCTGAGGAGGTCAATACAGAGGCATTGTATGCCGACGAAGTCTACGCGGTGGTGGACAACAGGAAATCGGTCTTTGAGCGGATCATTTTTTCAGAAGCGAAGAAGGTACTAGCCAAAGCGCGAAAAATCCATCCCAAGACCAAATCTCTACTGGACTTTGGGTCTGGAAAAGGGCAATTTCTTGCCGTCGCAAAGGATGCTGGCTGGCAGGGCGTGGGGATCGAAACTGCCGCTGAAAGAGCTGACTTCGCAAGGAAAAATTATCAGGTGGATGTTCGGCAGGAGTTCTACGCCGGAGGCAAGATCGGAGATGGAAGCTTTGACTTGATCACGCTCAACCATGTATTGGAGCATCTGCCGGAACCCTTGACATTGGTCTCCGAACTGTTGGATAAAAATCTGGCACCCGGCGGACTGGTTTACATTGAAGTGCCTCGGGCGAACTCCTGGCAAGCCATTATTGCAGGTAAGAAATGGATGCATTGGGATATTCCCAAGCATCTGACTCACTGGACAAAGTCGGGCTTGGAGAAAGAGTTTTCCAAGATAGGATACAGGGAAGTCGCTTCGCGAGGGCTGTCCGTTCATTTGGGGATTTTGGGAATGGTACAGGCCTTGCTGTTCACATTTGGGTATAAGAAGAACCTAATCCTACAATTGAAGCAGAGAAAATCTCCGAAGCTTTTATTTTTGATAGGAATTGTTTTGCCGTTTGCCTCAACCATTGAGCTAGTCTCTACCGTATTTGATAAATCTGGGGTATTTGGTGTGTATCTAAAGAAAAATGGCTAAACAGCGCAACGTACTTTTACTCCAAAGCTCTTCCGACCTCTATGGCACCGGTAAGATCATCCTACAGGTGCTCCGCCTGTATCAGCGCGAAGGCATCAATGTGGTGGTGTTACTCACCGGACCCGGACCTCTTGAGGAGATTTTGAAGGCGGAGGGTTTTACTGTCTTCATCCAAAATCTCGGCATTCTTCGCCGAAAGTATGTCAACCCTTCTGGCTTACTCAATAGACTGAGCAAGAATGTAAAAGCTTATCGGTTTTTGAATGACCTGCATTCCAAGTATGATTTTGAACTGGTATATTCCAATACCCTCGCGGTCATAGTCGGTGCCTATTGGGCCAAGCAGCGAAACATTCCCCACCAATGGCATATCCATGAGATCTTTGGGGGGCCAAAGCCGCTGGTGAAGTTTATTTGTAGCCTGATGGACAGTACTACGCCCCGCCCGATAGCCGTTTCCCATGCCGTGTCTAATCATTGGCAGCCTCTGTTAAAAAAATCAAAAATTCAGGTTGTCCATAATGGTATTCCATACGATGAGTTCCTGCTGGAGCTGCCACAGGCAAAAAGAAAAGTAGGCCTGCCTGAAGATCGGTTAATCGTGGGAATGGTTGGCCGTGTCAATCCACATAAGGGACAGGCTTTTTTCCTGGAAATCGCTGAACGCATAATCCAAAAGAAATTAAAAGTCCATTTTATTCTAGTTGGGGATCCGTTTTCGGGATATGAGTCTATCCTGGAAGACTTGAAACAAAAGATAGTAGACAAAAATCTGGAAGACCATGTCTCCTACTTGGGATACCGGACGGACGTCCCAGATCTGATGAAAGCGATGGATATCTTCGTGTTACCCTCTATATTTCAAGATCCTTTCCCAACGGTGGTGCTGGAGGCGATGGCCGCCGCCCTGCCAGTAGTGGCGACAGACTCCGGAGGTTCTGTCGAGATGGTGATTGACGGGGAAACTGGATTTTTGATACCCGTTGGAAATGTTGAACTTGCGGCCGAAGTGCTGGAGAAATTGATAATAAACCCTGAATTGCGCTTGGAATTCGGAAAGGCTGGAAGAAAAAGAGTGCTTGCGGAATACAGCCTGGAAGCTTTCGAAGACAAAATGAAATCCGTTTATGGCAAAATCTAAGAAGAAGCTGAAAGTAGCCATAATGGGTGCAAAGGGCTACCCGTATGTATATGGGGGATACGATACGATGGTGAGGGAACTGGGGGAAAGACTGGTTCACCGGGGTGTGCATGTGAGAGTTTACAACCACCGCGCGCTTTTTCCGCAAAGACCTCGATACGTAAACGGAATCGAGTGTATCTACACTCCGGCAATAGAGACCAAAAGCCTTACCCAGCTTTCGCACACCTTTTTTTCGATGATTCATGCCTGTCTTTCGGACGTGGATGTGATTTTAGTGGTCAACAGCGCAAACGGCCCGTTTGGCCTGATTTCAAAAATCTTCAGAAAACCTACCGCGATCAATGTGGATGGGTTAGAGTGGCTCAGACCCAAATGGAAGGGGTTTGGATCGAAGTATTTCTTCTGGGCATCCAGAATGGCTACCAAATTCTACGACCAGATTATCAATGATTCGGTGGAAATGGAAAGGGTATACAAGCAACTCTTTAATGCCAGCTCCAAGGTCATTGCCTATGGTGCCAACCCAGTGGAAGAAGCGGATCCGGGATACGTGGAAAAATGGGGAATCAGCGCCCAGGAATATTTCTTGATTGTAGGCAGGCTGATCCCAGACAATAATGCAGATATTATTATCAAGGGCTTTCTCCAATCTGACTCCAAGAGAAAGTTAGTCATCGTAGGCGATGTGCCTTACTTGGACGATTACGCTACGCTTCTGAAAAATATTGACGATGATCGGTTACTTTTCCTGGGATATATCACCGACGGAAATGAGTTGGCGGCGTGGTATACGCACTGTTACGCCTATTTCCATGGCCACGAATTTGGAGGCACTAACCCAGCGATGTTGAAGGCACTCGGTTATGGTTGTGCGATATTGGCTTTGGATACCCCTTTCAATCAAGAAATGCTGCAAAACGGAAAGCACGGATGGTACTTTCAGAGAAGTGCCCAATCGATCAAAGATATCACCGAGGCGGCAGAAAGCACGCCGAAAAGGATGGACTATTTCCGTTCCATCGCACGCAGTGGGTTAGTAAAGAAATACACTTGGGATTATGTCGCCGAACAATACCTTGAGGTCTTCCAAGATTTGGCTGGCTTCAAAGTGGAAGTTCCCTCGGGGGAAGCAGACAAGGTGGAAAAAATGATTCCCTGAGATTACTTTCTTCAGAATTTGTATTTTGGTAGGAAATTGACTGCTATCTTTTAACCTCTAAACTCTTTAATACTATGATCAGAAAAGCAACCGCCGTATGGAATGGAAGCGGCAAGGAGGGCTCAGGCCACCTGACTACCGCCAGCACAGTCCTGGACAAAACTCAATACTCTTTCAAGACCCGATTTGAAGACGGGGTAGGCACCAATCCCGAGGAATTGGTCGCAGCAGCACACGCAGGCTGCTTCGCAATGAAACTCAGCTTCAACCTGTCCGGTGCCGAGTTCCCACCAAAGGAACTGGATGTGACTGCGAATATCACCTTTGAGGACGGAACCTTGAAAAAATCCCACTTGGTAATAAAGGCAACCGTGGATGGTATTGCCGAAGATAAGTTTGCCGAATTGGTGAAGGACGCGGAGGAAAACTGCCCGATCTCCAAGGCTCTCAAGATGGAAATCAGCTCAGAATACACGCTGAACGCTTGATTTAAGTGATCTTATACGTTCTGTGAGGACACGCGACCAAAGCTTAAGAAACGCTCCAAGGGATTTGAAACCCGTGGAGCGTTTTTATTTATCCCAGCGAGATTTTTTCCAGGCCAGTTGCTGAGATTCATTGAGAAAAGTCCAAGCCACAAATCGGCTTTGCTTGTTGCCCTGTGCCATTGAGATAGTTTTTCGAGCGGCTACTCCGGCACTTTTGAGTAGGAATTCAATCGGTTTGAGATTTTCGGACTTCGAGATCAGGGTCGTAAACCAAAAAACCTGATTCTTGAAATTGGTGCTTTCCAGGATCATCTTCTGGATGAATTCTAGTTCTCCGCCTTCAGTCCAGAGTTCCGCTGCCTGACCGCCAAAATTCAGTTTCGCTTTGGTGACGGTCTTCCCGGTCAGATTTCTAATCTTTCTTTGGCTTCCCGCTTGAGCCGCTTGAGCCGACTCGTGAAAAGGAGGATTGCATAGCGTGAGGTCAAAAAAATCTTCCGGCCGGATAATTCCGGCAAAGATTTTTGAAGAATTAGTCTGTGGTCTTATCTCAATCTTGCTGTGTAGCGAAGGGTTTTGCCCGAGGATATTTTGCGCAGCGACGGTAGCCTGCGGATTCAGTTCCGAACCGACAAAGCTCCATTGATAACTTGAATTCCCCAGGATCGGATAGATCAGATTGGCTCCCGTGCCGATGTCCAACACGTTGATTCTGTCGTCGGCTGGGATCTTGCCGGAGTTGGAGTGCGCCAGCAAATCCGCCAGATAATGGATGTAATCCGCCCGGCCGGGTATCGGGGGACAAAGGAATCCGTCTGGAATGTCCCAAAATTCGATCTGGTAAAAATGCTTCAGCAGCGCCTGATTAAGCGCTTTGACGGCCTTGGAATCGGAGAAGTCGATGCTGAGATTTCGGAATTCATTCTGAAAGACAAAAGGACGAAGTTCTGGTGAAGTCTCTGAAAGAGCCTCCAGATCATACCTGCCTTGGTGGAGGTTGCGGGGATGGAGACCTTGTGGTAGTTGCTTACCTTTCATCCATCAAAGTTAACTCACTCCACCCCAAAACTCAGCTTCATCGTAATAGAGGCAGTTTTGTTCTTGGCGGCGGTATTGAAGGTGCCTCCCCAAGAATAATCTTCCCCGGAGTTTTGCCCCGTAATCTGGAAGATTCCCATGTTGGCGGTGATCAAGTCGCTAAGACTTGAATTGGAATTTTCGGCAATCCGCTCAGCACGGATTCGGCCGTCCTCTGTCGCTTTGGCGATCATCTCCAGTTTCAAAGACTCCAGCTGCGTGTAGTAGTAGCGGGGAGGCTGAGAGTAGAACGTGATCCCTTGATTGAGCAGCTCGGTGATCTCGCGGCTGATCTTCTCCACTTTCTCGACCTCCGTGGATTCGATGACAAGCGTCTGGCTCAGCTGATATCCGGTAAAAGTCTGCCCGGCATAAGTGCCGTTTGCAGTATAGTTTTGCTGATAGGTTGGGTTGGTCGAGACGGCGTTGAAGACTAGCTGATCCTGCGGAATTCCTTTGGACTTCAGGTAGTTGATCACCGCGGTTTTATCGCTTTCCAGACTTGCGTAGGCTCCTTTCAGATCGCTGCTTTCTCTCGAAAAGTTTCCTTCCCAAACCACCAAGTCGGATGTGAAATTAGTTTCCCCCAATCCCGTAACATTCACTGTTCCTTGGGGTCGGTTGCGATTGATCACGGCATTGCCCAAGACAAAAGCTGCGATGACAATCGCAATTCCAAAAACGATAGAAGAGATGTTATTTGCCATAGTTAAAAATTGAGTACGGTGGAAGTTACCTGATTTTGCCTATGAAGCCAAATGCAAAAAACCCGCCCAAAAGACAGGTTTTCAAAGTTTTTAGCAGATTTAACACTTACAGAATCCTATTCTTAAACTCCTGTTTTTTAGGATTTTCCAGATCAATGAGGTATCCGTTAACCACGGCATATTTCAGCTTTCCGTCTTTTGCCAGAAAGAAGTTTGGAGAGGAACCGGTCATCCATCCTCCGGAGAATTTTTCGGTGGTCTTCAGCACCAAAACCGGCAGTTCGTGAAGTTGTCGCGCTTCTCCGGTTTTCACTTTTACGGCCAAAAAGCCCTGTCTTAGCAGTTCAAGTGCTTTGTCTTCAGAGATGTCTTTCACACTTTCGAACGCTGTAGGATAGACCTTGCCGGACGTGTACACCAAGCCTGTGGCATCCAATGTCTCAAAGGCAAAGAACACCTGCATATCTCCCAAATCTTCCACAGATCCAGCCATATAGTATGCGCCATTGGCCTCGGATTCTCTCCTGCGGATGGCGATGTCAATGGGATAAAGTTTGTCCTTCACCTTCACCTGCATCTCGTTGATGATCAAATCCATGAGCTGGGAACCGTTGTCAGGAATGGAGAAATACTGCTCCGTCGTGTATTGTTCGTAGCCTTTGGTGGCGATCTGATGGAGCGCATTCAGGATGATCAGGAAGTTCAGCTTTCTGATAAACTGCTTTTCGGGGTCTCCCACGTATCCTCCGGATTCAATGAGGATCGTGCTCGTTCCCCACTTTTGGATATTATCGCCAAAAGCTCTTGGCTCAAACGCATCGTCGTATTTTCCAACTTGGCCGGGAATCAATTGCTGCAGGACTTCATTCATCCCGACGATGGTTTTCATCGCATTGCCACGCACTTCATTGATCTCAGTCTCCAGATTATAGGCTGGTGCCAAAACTGAGATCGTTGCCTGCTTCGGGGTATTCACCACGTTGTAATAGATCTGCTGATCGTGGAGATTGAATCCAAAATCCGGCTCGAATGAATCCCGGGCTGATTTCAAGATCACGGCTTCGGGTGAAATCTGCGCGATTGCGTCCCTGTTTAAGTCGATGTCCAGAGAGTTTCTTCGCTTAAAAGCCTCGGCTCCGTCGGGATTGATCATGGGGATAAACTTCAGATTCAGCTGAGTATGCAGCAGAGTTCTCAAGTCATCAAATCCGTCTCCTTTTCCCTCCAGAAAATTGAACAAATCGAACAAGGCCATCGTGGCGGTACTTTCATTTCCATGCATCTGAGACCAAAGCATCACCTTGGTTTTTCCTTTCCCCCAATCCATAGATGACACGCTTCTGCCATCGACAGACTCGCCGAGTTTTTCTACCCGAAAAGCAGCGGAATGCTTCTGAATCAAAGGCTGGAGATCCGCGTGTTTAAACCGGCGATGGGTGATAGCAGGTTCTTTGTACTGTTCAAAAGCAGATTCAAGTTTGTCGAGCGGAATCTTGGAATAGGATGCCTGCGCCAAACTCTGGCAGGCAGTGAGCAGGACGAGAAAGAAAATCTGGGCGAAAACTCTGTTGATGAAAGGCAAATTCATGGGATGTCGATTCGGTCAATTCTGATAAAACTAGGCATTCGAAAGAAATTATCCTGTGTATTTTTGCCTTTCCCTGAAAAATCGTGCCGTGCAATTAAGCTACCAAGTCTTCGACCTTCCGCTCAAGCATACCTTCACCATCGCCCACCAAAGCCGGGACGTCCAGGACACGCTGATCGTCAAGCTGGAGGGTGATGACATATATGGTTTGGGAGAGTCTACCACGAATCCATTCTACGGCATGACCATTGAGAATATGACGGCATGTTTGGAGGAGTTTCGTTCTGTGGTTGAAACTGGCAATTGGAAGACGCCCGAAGAACTTTGGGAGTTGGGTGGAGACGTGTTCAGAAACAATCCCTTTGCACAATGCGCGCTGGATTTGGCAGCATGGGATTGGTTTACAAAGAAAAAAGGTAAAAAGCTCTACGAATACCTACAGCTCGATCCCAAAAATATCCCGCTGACCAATTTTACCATCGGCATCGATACCGTGGAAAAGATGGTCGCCAAGATGAAGGAAGTGGATTGGCCGATCTACAAGATTAAACTCGGAACGGAACATGATCTGGAAATCGTCCGGGAGCTTCGCAAGCATACTGATTCTATTTTTCGCATCGACGCCAATTGCGCCTGGACAGCGGAACAGGCAATTCGCAATTCAGAGGAGCTCGCCAAACTCGGAGTGGAATTCATGGAGCAGCCGCTGGGCAAAGATGATCTGGAAGGCATGAAGGAAGTGTACAAATATTCCAAGCTGCCGGTAATGGCTGACGAAAGCTGTATCGTAGAAAGTGACGTGAAGAAATGTCACGGGCTTTTCCATGCGGTCAACGTTAAGCTGGTCAAAGCTGGCGGAATCACTCCTGGACTCCGGATGATCCACGAAGCCAAATCTTTGGGCATGAAAACGATGGTCGGCTGCATGACGGAGTCGTCTGTGGGAATTACCGCCATCGCCCATATCGCTCCGCTGCTGGACTATGTGGACATGGACGGTGCGATGCTCTTGGCCAAAGACCCGGCAAGAGGCGTGAGGATTACTCCTGAAAAAGTGACATTCCCAGACGGGCCCGGGATCGGGGCGGAGCTGCTAGGATGAAAAAAATCCCGCAGCATTTTCGCCACGGGATTTCCAAATCTTGATACTTAAGTCTAGATACTTGATACTCAATCACCCTTCTCCCACGATCAACTTAAATCCTTCGCCGTGCACGGTGATGATCTGAACCTTCGGATCGTCCTTGAGAATTTTTCGGATCTTGCTGAGGTACACGTCCATACTTCGGGCGTTAAAATACGAGTCGTCCCCCCAGATCTGCTTCAGGGCATGACTGCGGTTGACCAATTTGTTGATCTCAGAGGCGAGCAGACGGATCAGCTCGTTTTCCTTGGAGGTGAGTTTGTGTTTTCCCTCCGGCCCCTGGATAAACTGCTCGTCGTAGTGCAGCACAAAATCTCCAAAGGTGTAGGTTTTGAGCGCATTGACCTCCGTTGATTTTTGGGTTCGACGGAGGATTGCCGTGATTCTCAACAGCAATTCTTCCATGCTGAAAGGCTTGGTGAGGTAGTCGTCCGCCCCGATTTTGAGGCCTTCTATGATATCGTCTTTTTGGTTTTTTGCTGTCAGAAAAAGAACCGGCAAGTCTTCCTGCACTTTCTTGATTTCCTTGGCCAGGGTGAAGCCGTCTTTCTTGGGCATCATGATGTCCAGCAGACAGAGATCATACTTGTCCTTTTTGAATTTGTTCCAGCCCTCTTCCCCATCCCGGCAGAGGGTCGGCTCGTAGCCTTTCATTTCCAGGTATTCCTTCAGGATATCGCCCAGATTTGGGTCATCCTCTACTACTAACAGTTTGGCCTTGCTCATTGTTTTTTGGGTAGGTTGATGGTAAAGGTACTTCCTTTTCCGAGTTCTGATTGTACGTGAATTTCGCCTTTATGGGCCTCTAGCATGGTTTTTACATAAGAAAGCCCGAGTCCGAAGCCCTTCACGTCATGCACATTGCCCGTGGGTACACGGTAGAATTTATCAAAAATCTTCTTGACTGCGTCTTTAGACATCCCAATTCCCTGGTCACGGATGGTCACCACGAATTGATCTGTCTCATCCCAAGCTTCCACGCGGATCACCGGGCTTTCGCCGGAATACTTGTTGGCGTTATCCATGAGATTGTTGAAGATATGGGTCAGGTGAAAGGCGTCTCCTTCAATCTCGGGATTTCGCAGCTTGTTGACAAAATCGATCTTTCCGCCACGCTTTTCGATCTGTAGCGTGATGTGATCTACTGTGCTTTCGAGGAGCTCGGTGAGATTGAGGGTTTCCACGTTTAGCTGGAAGTCTTTTTTATCCAAAGCAGCAGCCTGAAGGACTTTTTCGACCTGCGAGACCAGTCGCTTGTTTTCATCCTTGATGATGCCCAGATATCGCGTGCGGAATTTGTCCTGGTTCGATAGGTCCGGATCCTGAAGCGCCTCCACCGCCAAGCTTACCGTCGCGAGCGGAGTCTTGAACTCGTGGGTCATGTTGTTGATGAAGTCATTCTTGATGTCGGAGAGGGCCTTCTGCCGAATGATCACCTGAATGGCGTAGATGAAACAAAAGATGATTACCAGGATAAAGATGATCGAGCTCGAGATCGGCAGCCACACCTGGCTGATTACGTGACTGTTTTTTTCCGGGAAAAAGATGAAAAGAAAGTTGTCTTTGCCCAAGATATCGTTGGGGAAAAGCTTTGCCTGGACGCCGTTGTTCTTTAGCCGAACGGCATCTGACACTACCCCGATGGGCACGAGCTCTGCCTTGTCATTCATCAGTCCCAGCTCAAAATCCTCCGAGATTCCTTTCGCGACGAGCTGGCTTTTGAGTAGTCTTTTGACAAAAGCGGTATCCAACCGATCCAGAATAGCCTGCTGGCCTTCTGCCAGTTCGGCGAAAGCTTGATTCCACAGTTCGATCTTCAGGTTGGTTTTCTGGATTTTCTCAATCGCGTCATCCGAGATGTTGACTTCCGTGCGCATCGTAGGTATCAATCGTCTGGTTTGGCCGCCTGAGTTCACGTACCCCGGGTTTTTGCTCAAATAGTCCAGTAAGCGTTCTTTCTCCTGGAGCAAGATCTGCATCTCGTCCGGAGTAAACATGGTCGAGGCTACTTCTGGGGTCATGTAAGCAAAGAAGTTTTCCAATTCGGACATGTCTACCCCACGGGAAGCAAGCATCCTCCGAAATGTAGGACTCACTTGAGGGACCGGCGTGAGCATCGTATCGACCATCGAAGGCCGACTGTAAGTTGGGGTCGATTGGATATCCAGCTCGATCGGATCTATTCTCTTAAAAACTGTCTCCTGCAGCGCAGAGTCTTGGATCAGTTTGCTGAGCACGATATCACTGGCTTCTCCCTTTTCGAGTTCAGCGATGGCGCCGGAGAGTGCTTGAAGCACGTTTTGATCAAATCGCTCCTGATTGATCCGGATGGCATTCCTGATCCAATAGGATTGAAAACCCATCAAGCCAAAGCTTGCCAGGGACATCAGGACTACGATCAGGGTGATGCTTCCTTTGGTCATGGCACAAATTTATGCTGATTCAGAAGTGGGACGCAGCCCTTAACATGATTTAACTCAGAGGCCTTTTTCTACGTTTTTCTATGTAGAACAATCCTAGTATTCTTGCCGTTACATTTGATACGTTTTCTTAATTACACCATATCCGAAAAAAGGGGAAGTTTGTAGCTTCCCTTTTTTATTGAATAGGTACCTTTGCGGCCGTAACTACTTAAACCTATCCGCAGTGCCAAATCCAACGCACATCCAGGGAGTATCGATCGCTTCACTAGCCGACGAATTCGGAACGCCACTCTATATCTATGACGGTGAGAAGATCACCGCACAGGTAAAAACCTTGCAAGCCGCTTTTGCTGCCGTTCCGTTGAAGATCAAATATGCCACCAAGGCACTTTCCAATATTAATATTCTCAAAGTGATCCGAAAGGCCGGTGCCGGCGTAGACGCGGTATCGATCGAGGAGGTCAGGCTGTGTATGATGGCTGGATATACTCCGTCTGAAATCATGTACACGCCCAGCGGAGTTTCTTTCGACGAAATCCAGGAGGCCGTCGGTATGGGCATCATGATCAATCTGGACAGCTTGCCGCTGATGGAGCAGTTTGGGCAGACCTACGGAGGTTCGATTCCTGCTTGTATCCGCATCAATCCGCACATCATGGCGGGCGGGAATATCAAGATCTCCACCGGCCACAGCGAAAGCAAGTTTGGGATTTCCATTGAGCAATTACCTTTGATTCTGGAGGCTGTCGCAAAATACAAGCTTCAGATCGTCGGTCTACATATCCACACTGGTTCGGATATCTTGGATGCGGAAGTGTTTTTGAGAGGTGGAAATGTGCTGTTCGAAGCAGCGATGCAATTTTCGAATCTGAAGTTCCTGGATTTTGGAGGAGGGTTCAAAGTGGCCTACAAGCCCAATGACGTCTCCACGGATGTGATAGAAGTCGGAAGAAAAGTAGGAGAGGCCTTTCAGGAGTTTTGCAAGAAGTACGGACGGCAGCTGGAGTTGTGGCTAGAGCCGGGGAAATTCCTCGTGAGCGAGGCTGGATACCTTTTGGTCAAAGCAAATGTCGTCAAGCAATCGCCTACGGCGGCCTTTGTCGGAGTTGATACCGGGCTCAACCACCTAATCCGGCCGATGATGTACGACGCCTACCATAGCTTGTATAACTTGAGCAATCCGGAGGGAAAGAAAGTAAAATACAACGTCGTTGGCTATATCTGTGAGACAGATACCATCGCGTCACATCGGGAATTGGACGAAGTGAAGATCGGTGATTTGTTGGTCATCAAAAACGCCGGAGCCTATGGCTATAGCATGGCTTCCAATTACAATTCAAGGCTGCGACCTCCGGAAGTACTCATTTGGGACGGAAAACCTCAGCTCATCCGCAAGCGGGAAGACTTTGAAGATCTGATCCGAAATCAGCAAATATTGGAATTTTAAGACGAAGGCGCCTAGAACGGCGCCTTTGGTATAATTATTGAGTTTCCACGCGTATCAAGTAGCGAAATGCCGATTTGGTACGTTTTAAAGTAAGTTTTGAAACCATTTGATTGCTAACCCCAATCCTAAGCCCTAGTAGTTTCATCTTCTTATTTAATAAAAATCAATTTCCGGATAAAGTATTGATTATAACTTTGTTCCGTGATTGAGGATTGGTTTATGCTGCGGAAATTAACTGGGATTTTGGTTGTGTTGTTAGGGCTCTTGAGTGGTAGACACTTGAGTGCTCAAGACGTACAATACTCCCAATTCTACGCCGCCCCGCTCTATCTGAACCCCGCGCTGACCGGCGCGTCCGAGCTCACCCGAGTGGGTGTCAACTACCGAAACCAATGGCCGGGTCTTGACCACAGCTTCAATTCCTACTCCGCCTACATCGATCACTACATCTTTGACTATAACAGTGGGATCGGCTTGATCTTCAATGGTAATCAGGAAAGTATGGCCAATCTCTCCACCAACGAGATCGGGCTGAGCTATTCCTACCGACTTCGCCTGAGCGAAAAGTTCTTTTTTCGGGTCGGAGGCCAAGTCAGCTACATGCAGAGAGATGCCTTTTTCTCAGATTTGGTTTTTGGGTCCATGATCGATATCGTCAACGGGAGTGTGGGGGGTATTACAGATGAGCTCAACGGCATTCCGCTTGACAGTCGGTATTCATTTATGGACTATGCGGTCGGGGGGATGTTTTACAATGATAAGTTTTGGTTGGGCGGCTCTGCACATCACCTCACCGAGCCGAATGTCTCTTTCGTAGACGACCAAACGAGCGTGCTGCCCATGAAGCTTTCCCTGCAGGGCGGGTACAAGATTGACTTAGCTCCGGGTAGGAGGGATTATTTCACGCACAATTATCAGGAGAGATCTCTCGCATTTGCCTTCAACTACAAGCAACAGGAGCCATTTAGCCAGTTGGACGTTGGCGCTCAGTTGTTTCTGCAACCGCTCGTATTGGGTCTCTGGTATCGGGGGCTTCCAATGAAAAATAGCCTGCCCAACAACGAAGCTTTCATCGCCCTTGTGGGCGTTGCGCTGGATACCGGACTGGATATTGGCTATTCCTACGACGTCACCACATCTAAACTTGGACAGAAAAACAGTGGTGGAGCCCATGAGATTTCCATCCGTTACACCTTTTTGTGGGGAGATCCCGGTTCACGAAACCAGCGATCAAGGATAATTCCGTGCTTTAGGTATTGATTTTCAGGGTAAATTCCCATCACCCGATAAAATAATCCAAGAAATTTTGACTTTTTTTTGAAGGCCTGTCTAGCAGGCCTTTTTTCATTTCACATCGTGAAAAAAGCATCACCCGATCAGTTTTTTAAAGTATAAGACATTTTGAAGAAAAATTAGACTTTTCTAAGCCATGCAATTCATTTACATCTCATTACCGCCCTCTTGCAAAAGAGAATTTTTAGCTACTATTTTCAAGAAATCGGCCAATTGATAGAATATCATTTTGCTGTATGTGATTTACAAAAAATATTATTCTTAAAAATCAAATACACAAAAAGGTTTTTGTAAAACAAAATTCTATAGCCAAAATGGCTGAATACTGTGAGGAAATACAAAAATGAGAATGTTAAATAAAATGTCCGGCGCCATGATTCTTCTGCTGATGCTCAGCATGGGGATTAATTATGCTGCTTTGGGACAGTTTGCCTTTAACATTCCAAGTCGGGAAAACGACAGAATCGAAAGCTATTCTGCGATCCAGGTAGAAGTCGACGGGAAATTGGCTCTCTGCTCTCACAGCGATAGGGGCACCATCCTCCTCACCGTGACTGGCGGTGTAGCTCCATATACCTACAAGTGGAACACCAACGAGACAAGTCAAAACCGAACAAACCTTAATGCGGGTACCTACACGGTAATCATCACAGATTCGGAAGGCACCCATTTCACGCAGCGAATCATCATTCAGCCGCCATTTCCATTGATCCTGAATCCTATCGAAAAGAAGGACGCTTCCTGTGGCTCCGATAACGACGGCTACGCCAAGATCAGTGTAAAACTAGGTCGCAACGACTACGAAGAAGACAGCCCACCATATAAAGTAAGATGGAGTAATGGTCTCAAGGACGTGTGGGAAGCTCACGATCTCGCTCCCGGCTCCTACACAGTAGTCGTCTCAGATAAATACAACTGTGACGTGAGCATCTCCTTTGACATCAAAGCGGCAGCCGAGGGCATTAATGTATCCGAGACGATCCAAGCGCCAAGCTGCCAATCTGCCAACTCGGGCAAAATAGCCCTGAATGTATCGGGCGGCGTTGCTCCCTATACTTACTCTTGGAGCAACGGAGTGAGCACAAAGGACTTGGCTGATGTTGCAGCCGGGACTTACGAGGTTTTGATCAGCGACAGCAAGGGGTGCAGTTTTCAGGCTTCCTATACGCTAAAGGCTACTGCACCGATGTCGCTTGACGCTCTGGTCAAAAGTCCGGGATGTCAAGGTGCTGCCGAGGGAGAGATCGCTGTGACCGTAAAAGGCGGAACAGCTCCTTTTACTTATCTCTGGACCTCTGGCCAAACCAACTCAAAAGCAACTGGTCTTTCCGCGGGAAATCATTCCGTTAGGGTTACCGACGCTTCTGGATGTAGTGTCGAGCAACAGTTTTCGCTTTCAAATCAGTCCAGCCTAGCGCTGGAGGTTGTGGACACTCGTCCGGTTTCCTGTTCAGGTGAAGCTAATGGCGGGATTTCTCTGAACATTTTCGGTGCCAAAGGGGGTTATCAACTGACTTGGTCTGACGGAGTGAAAGATCTTCTGCAACGCAGAGACCTGAAAGTGGGAAGCTACACGATCACTGCTGTCGATGAAAGCGGATGCACCGCCTCTATTACAGTGGCCGTGGAGGAAGCATCTGCGATCAATGCCAAGATCGAAACGGCACTGGACATGGACTGTGCCACTGGAAAGGCTACCGGCGTAGCATGGGTCTCGATCCAAGGCGGCGAAGCTCCCTACGCAATCGAGTGGAATCCGGGCGCATCCAATTCAAGAGAGATCAGCTTCAACAAGGCTGGCGTCCTCAAAGTCATCGTGACAGATGCCCGTGGTTGCTCAGTGACTTCGGAGGCCAAGGTCGATTTCCCAAGTCAAAGCAGCGATGGTGCAAGACTGGACTTCAACTATCGGAAACTCGTCATCACCAGCGAACCTGAAGTGATGGCGAAGGAAGAGATTCTCTTCGAAAGTGAAATAGCTCCGGAAATTATCGCCTGGGAATGGGAATTTGGCGATGGAAGCAAATCCACCGACAAAGATCCCATCCACATCTTCGACAAGGCGGGAGAATTTGAAGTCAAACTCACGGGATACGATCTGTTCGGTTGCTCCACCTTGGAGGCAAATCGAGTACTAGTCACTTCGCCCACAGAAATGATCGTGATACCCAACGCCTTCTCTCCAAACGGGGATGGGCTCAATGATACCTTTAAGCCCAAACTAAGAGGAATCTCCTCCTTCCAACTGGAAATCTTCAACACCTGGGGAGAAAAACTCTACTCCACCGACAGTCCCGACAGCAATGGCTGGGACGGCACCTACAAGGGCCAGCTGGCTCCCGCCGGCAATTTCCTTTATCAAATCACCTACATTACCCTGGACGGACAATCGGTCAATCGTACAGGTGGTATCACTCTCATCAGATAGATTATGAGATCAAGATTTAAGTTTGCCGCCCTTTTGTTTATCCCCCTGTATTGCGCATCCCTGAGCCTGCGGGCTCAGGATGTTCAATACTCCCAGTTTTACGCAAACCCGCTGTATCTCAATCCTGCCATGGCCGGATCCTCCGAGATGACCCGAGTCGGTGTGAATTATCGCAACCAGTGGCCTTCTCTGGACCAGTCCTTTACCTCCTATGCTGCTTCCATTGATCACTACCTGTTCAATATCAACAGTGGCATCGGACTGGTATTCAACCGCTCTGAGCAGAGCATGGCCAATTTGAGCGTCACGGAGATTGGGGCGACCTACTCCTATCGCGCACGATTGGGCTTCCGGTCCTTTCTCCGGGTGGGCGGGCAAGTCAGCTACATGGATCGGGACGCGTATTTTGGCAATCTGGTCTTTGGCAGTCAGATCGACGATCAAACAGGCTCTATCGGGGATTTTTCGGGAGAAAATCTTGGCGAAGACTTCAACCACCAATTTGTGGATTACAGCTTCGGGATGCTTTTCAACAATGAAAACGCCTGGTTTGGCATCTCCGCACACCACATTACTCAGCCAAATATGTCTTTTGTCGATGGCCAGATCAGCGAACTGCCGGTGAAGCTTTCTGCACATGGCGGGTACAAAATCGATCTTTCGGGAGGTTCTGAGACTAACTTTATGAACAAGCGAACCGGAACGCGTGATTTGACTTTGGCCTTCAATTACAAAAATCAGGAGCCATTTTCGCAGTTGGATTTAGGCGCTCAAATTAATCTGCAGCCTTTGGTGCTAGGAGTTTGGTATCGTGGAATTCCCGTCTCCGAGGTTACCCAATCCAATCATGAATCAGTGATTGCTTTGCTGGGAATTTCTCTCGGAAATGGTCTTGATGTAGGTTACAGCCACGATTTCACGATTTCTTCTCTGGGAAATGGCAATACCGGTGGAGCCAACGAGATTTCGATTCGTTACAGCTTCATGGCAGGATCTGCGAAAGGCGCCGGAAGGAAGTCTTCCATGCCTTGCTTTAAGTACTAAGCCGGCGGGTTTTCCTTGCTAAAAGGTTGCTCTTCTGCAGGCAAATCATCCATCATAATGCGCGTTTTGGGAAGTGCGTCGGGATAATTTTTCTGCAGAAACTCCACCATTTTTTCCCTCACATGCACTCGGAGATCCCAAGCGGTCGGTGAGTTTCTGGCGGACACTAAGATGCGGCTTTCGACTGTCCGCTCCTTAGCGTCTGTCACCTGGAGTACCTTGACCCTCCGATCCCAAAGAGTGGTGTTTTCCAGAATCCGGTCCAATTCGGTCCGCATAGCATCAAATGAAACCGAGTAGTCCGTGTGGATAAACACCGAGCCGATGATTTCGGAGGAGGTGCGGGTCCAGTTTTGAAAAGGCTTTTCCAAAAAGTAGGTAGACGGCAAAACGAGTCTTCTTTGATCCCAGATTTTGATCACCACGTAGTTGAGGTTGATCTCTTCAATCCAGCCCCATTCCCCCTCCACGACCACGGCATCATCGAGGCGAAAGGGTTGGGTAAATGCAATCTGAATCCCTGCGATCAGGGTCCCGATGGCCTTTTGGGCGGAGAAACCAATGATAATGCCGGCGACCCCAGCCGAAGCAAACAAGCCGACTCCAATCTGCCGCACTGCTTCAAACGAAACCAGAATCACGCCCAGGCCGATGACGATAATCAGGAAATTGGCAATTTTAGCGAGGATGTTGATCTGCGTGTAGACCTTTCTTGCGCGGAGGTTGTTTTCCTGAGTGAGATCAAAGTGCCTCAGAAAGACCCGTTTTAGAATCTGGATAAGTTCTAGGAGGCACCAGGTAAATCCACAGATAATCAGGATGGTATTCAGGTGCGGAAGATAGGAGAACGGAGCCTCCCAGTGTTTGGCTTGGTCGCCAAAGTAGATCTTGGAAAAACCGAGAAGCAAGGTGACCAACAGCGGAAGAACCAAACGGTTGTATTTCTTAATATTCATCGGATTTGACAGGTTTAAAAAAGCAGGAAGACTGCAAATCAGTCGATTTTGGGCGTCGGAATAATCGGAATAAGAAAGTAGGCAATTAGGTCCACCTAGTCAAGCTTGGAGTAGAATTGATCGCAGGGGATCGGCACCAGATTGACGTCGTGGCTGTAGTCCAGAGAGTCAATGTTTTTATAGACCACGACTCCGTCGACTTCGTTGATTTCGCCATAGCCCTCTTTCCATCCTTCCCGAAACCGCTTGAAAACCACCTGTCTGGTGGAGGTGTCCCCTTCGGAGAGAAAGGTATATTCTGCATTCAACAGCGAGTCTTGCAGCGTCCCCTCGATCGTGCCCCAACTTTTGTCTTTTTCATAAAACAGATAGGCAAGTTCTCCCGTCACATTGACCTCTTCTGGCTGGATCCTCAGACGGATGGTATCATTTCCCTTCACGAATTGAAAACAGTCCTCCATAATCTCAGCGGTCGCTACACTGTCTGGGGAAAAATGGGCATCAACTGGGGAATCTTCCTTTGGACCCTTGCAGGCGATAGTGGCAAAAGCCGCTACTACGAGTAGATTAAGCGCTTTCATAAACTTTTATCGGTTGGTTGTCCCGATAAGGGCACAAAAAAACCGCCAAAGTGGCGGTCCTTATTAGTTCGTCTGCAATTACATCCGTTTAATCTCCGATCCACTCAGCTACAAAAAGGTTGGTATCCCGTGTGCCGCCGTTGTTTCTGTTGGAGGAAAAGACCAGATATTTCCCATCGTTGGAGAAGACCGGAAAGGCGTCAAACGTCCCGTCATGGGTGATTCGGGTGAGGCCGGTCCCGTCGAGATTGATCATGAAAAGATTGAAGGGATAGCCGCGCTCGGTCTGGTAATTGGAGGCGAAGATCAACTTTTCGCCAGAAGGGTGAAAAAACGGTGCCCAGTTGGCTTTGCCCAGGCTGGTGATCTTTTTCACATCGGTTCCATCCGCATTGGCTACGTATAGCTCCATTTCGGTTGGCTTGACCAGGCCTTCTTTTAGCAAGTCTTTGTATTCGGCGATTTGTTCTTCGGACTGTGGTCGGGAAGCTCTCCAGACAAGTTTGCTGCCATCCGGGGAGAAAAAAGCTCCGCCGTCGTAGCCCAGTTCGGTGGTGATTTGCTTCACATCCGACCCGTCGATATTCATGGTGTAAAGCTCCAAGTCTCCGGTGCGCATGGAGGTGAAGACGATCTTGTCGCCTTTTGGTGAGACCGTCGCCTCAGCATCATAGCCAGGTTCGTTGGTCAATTGGGAGAGAATCGTTCCGTTCAAATCCGCTGTGAAAATATCGAAAGAATCGTAGATCGGCCATACGTACTTGCCATCGTCTCTTCTTTCCGGCACGGGAGGACAAGCATCTCCAGCCAGATGGGTGGAAGCATAGACAAAGGTTTTGTCTTCTGGAAGGAAATACGAGCAAGTCGTGCGACCCAAGCCGGTGCTGATTTTTTTAGGCGCATTAGTTTTCAGATTGTCGGTTTGCCAGTTGACAAAAAACACCTGATCGCATTCATTGTCCCAGCCGGCATAATCCGACTGAAATACCAGCATGGAATCGTCAAAAGACCAATAAGCCTCGGCGTTGTTTCCGCCAAAGGTAATCTGCTTGATGTTTTTGAGGTACCTCATCTCCTCGGGATGGAGAAGCAGCGAATCGGAAGCAGAATGTGCCTCAGGAGTGGAAACTTCGGATTTCTCGGCCTTGGAACTGCAGGCAAAAGCCGCGAATAGAGCCACCACAAGCAATGATCTCATTTGTCTAATTAGATTGGTTATAAATTGCAGCACGAAGATACCAATTCTTATCTTTGAGCCGAATTTAACTAAGTCATGCAAAACAACTTAAAATATTACGCCGCTCTGGTCGTTTTCGGGGCGCTTTCTTTCAGCTGTGACACGGCGCCGACGGATGAGTCTTTGCTGGCAGACCTGAAAACCGACGTAACTTTCCTTGCTGCCAATGACTTGGGTGGACGGGCCATCGGAACCGAAGGCGAGCAAAAAGCATCAGAATATCTTGCCAGCGAATTCGAGAAAATCGGACTGGAGCCAAAAGGAACCGAAGGCTTTTTCCAGCCATTCACGGTCTCCAAACCGACCAATCCGCACGAAGAAGCGGTAATCGGCACAGACGGCGAGGGCGTTACCGGCCGAAATGTGGTTGCCTTCTTAGATAAAAAATCCGACAAAACCATCGTGATCGGAGCGCACTTTGACCATCTGGGAATGGGCGGACAGGGTTCGCTTCACCGGGGTGACTCGGCCGTCCACAACGGTGCCGACGACAACGCCTCGGGCACCGCTGCGCTTTTGGCTTTGGCTAAAATCCTCAAACATGACGAATTGAAAAGCAACGTTCTCTTTATAGCTTTCTCGGGTGAGGAAAACGGCCTTTGGGGATCTAACTACTATGTGAAAAATCCTACGATAGACCTGAAAACGGTCAATTACATGATCAACATGGACATGGTCGGCCGACTGAAAGAGGACAATTCATTGGCGATCAACGGTGTGGGCACCAGCCCGAGTTTTCCTCCGGTTTTTGATTCGATCAATACAGATAGTCTGAAGCTTGTGACTTCCGAGTCGGGCACCGGACCGTCGGATCATACTTCTTTTTACCTTCAGGACCTGCCGGTTCTACACTTTTTCACAGGACAGCATGAAGATTACCACAAGCCGAGCGATGACTCCGAGCTGATCAACTATGAAGGATTGGTGAAAGTCGTGCGATACATTTCCCGGGTGGTTTTGGCGCTGAATGCCGAGGAGAAATTGGCTTTCACGAAGACAAAAGACTCGAGTGACAATCCAAGATTTACCGTTTCGCTGGGTGTAGTGCCGGACTACATGTTTGATGGCAAAGGGATGCGGATCGATGGTGTGTCTGAAGACAAGCCCGCCAAAGCCGCCGGCCTGCTCAAGGGTGACGTGGTGGTCCAACTAGGAGACTCCACCGTCTATGACATGATGAGCTACATGCGCGCTTTGAGTGCTTTCCAAAAAGGAGATTCTGCCCAAGTAGTGATCGAACGCGAAGGCCAAAAAGTGGAAGCGCAAGTGAAATTCTAACTTTCGAAGAAAAAGAATCAGGTGAAAATGCCTCGGGAATCTCCGGGGCATTTTGCTTTGTAACGAATTATCCGTTGTGTACGTCCTAGAAATAATTGTTTGCCAAAACCCTCTTCCCATGAAAAACTCTTTGTATTTCCTGCTTTTCGCATTCATTTTATTCGCTTCATGTAAAGACGGGGACGATGCCGTTCCGCAAAGCTTTCTGGATGGAACCTATGAGGTTGCCGGTGAAAACACCGATACGGGCATTTGGTATGTCCAGCAGTACACTTTTAAAGCAGACGGCACTTATGAATTTGTTATCCTTTTGAGAGAGAGTCAAAACGGAAGTGACCTGGGATACACATACTACGCGAAAGGTACCTATATCTTGAGGGGAGAGGATTTTGTTGCGAAAGTGACCGAAACCTACCAGTTGGATTATGAGGAATATCCAGACGGCTACGCCGAAAGTCTGGAGGATCTTGAAGCGCAGGAATTGTCAGCGGAGTTCAGCGAGTCCAAAGGCGTGCTCAAAAGAATGGATGATGGCGATAAAATTTCTCTCGTCTTTGAATGCAACGATATGCTTACTGGAATGATGTCCATGTGTATCGGAGAGTTAGTGTATGATCGAGTGGATTGATTTGTACTCGATTTACTTTGAAAAATGCCTCCGGAAGACTCCAGAGGCATTTTTCAAATTAGCTCGAGGTGAAAATTCACTTATTTTATCCTATGCATTCAAAGTAAAATAAAGAAAATCTTATTTTACTTTTTTGGCTCAATGCTCGAAGGCTTTCAGGTAATCTTTGAAAACGAAAAGTCGATTCCGAGCTTGGCCTGAGTTGAGAAGCTACCAAGTCCAAGTTTTTAAAAGCACGATAAATCACCTACTGCGCTGCCCAGAGCCCTTTTTGCCCGGATCTGGCTTTTCTTTCCAGTTCCTGAAACTTTGACGCATACTTGACATTCGGTGGATAAGTCGCCACGGTGGCATAGCCTTTTTCCACCAGATGCGCGTTCAAAAATGTCCCATCCTCGAGATAGATGTATGCTAACGTTCGCTTGTACCGATCCAGGCGCTGCACATCATACTCCAGCCTAACTTTCTTGCCCGTTAAGAAATTCTTCACATACGCGGATGCTTCTTTTCCAAAATACTCGACCTGCGTCCTGCCTGTTTTTCTAGCCTCCGGTGTATTCACTCCGATCAGACGGATTTTTTCCTCAGAGCCGTTGGCATACTTTACCCAAAAAGTGTCCCCATCCACAAACTTGGAGATCTCCAAAAACTCCTTTTGCTTCTGGAACGACGAGGAGAGGATGAGAAAAAAGGAAAGAACTAGAAGCGGGAAGGCCTTTTTGAGGTTCATAATTGGTTTTTTAGGACAGGCAATCCCCGTCTTTCCAAAGATTCGGAGAGACTTGCGGGGCCAAATCCAAGAAAGAGCTTGATCAGAAGGGGATTTTTTCGATAGGGGGACTAGCGAATCGGATTAGCAGCGACTCCCTCAAAGGTCATCTTGACCGGCTTGATTGTACCGTCTTCATTGAACTCCAGAATATCAATGCTTGTCACACGATGATCTCTTCCTTCATTCGGAATGGGCCTGCGGTGATAGACCATGTACCAATCGTCGCTGTCGGGCTTTCGGATGACCGAGTTATGGCCAGCACCAGTTGCTACAGTAGTATCGTTTTCCAAGATGGTTCCGATTCGCTCCCATGGGCCGGTGATCTTGTCCGAAATGGCGTAGGCTACTTTGTAGCTGCTGTTTGTCCAGCCGCCCTCGGACCACATGAAGTAATACTTGCCGTCTCTGATAAATACAAAGGGTCCTTCGACGTAGCCTTCCGGCGTGATTTCATGGAAAAGCTGTCCGTCTTCCCAAGGCTCAAATCCTGTAAAATCTGCGTTTAGCTTACCAATGTTGCAGTGGCTCCAACCCCCATAGAGCATGTAATAGGTGCCGTCGGTGTCTTTGAAGACAAATTGATCAATCGGCTGGGCATCGTTGTGAAACTCGGACAGCAGCGGTTTTCCCAACAAATCTTTGAAAGGACCTCCTGGATTATCGGATACAGCCACGCCGATTCCACCAAAATGGTTGATATCGTTATTGGGATCGTAGCCTTCACGGCTTGGTCGCTGGATATCATTGGCGGAGAAAAAAAGATAATATTTCCCGTCTTTTTCGATGGCGGCGGGAGCCCACATCGCCTGTCTTGCCCATTTGACCGACGCCGTGTCAAGGATACGTTCGTGCTTTTCCCAAGTCACGAGATCTTTGGATGAGAATGCATCAAAGTGAAGTTGGTCGGTATAGCCTGCCGAAAAAGTCGGATAGATCCAATATTCATCCCCGAAGACAATCCCTTCGGGATCCGCATACCAACCTTCAAAAATCGGATTGCCGGAAAGCTTGGTTTCGACGATTTCAGTAGTTTCTTCCTTTTGAGGAGAGGAGCAAGCAAAGCCGACACATGCGGCGGCAAGTAAAAGTTGGTGGATCTTCATGTGGAAATATTCTTTGGGGGATAAAAATGACAATTTTTACCCCAATAAGCCTAACACTTCTCCCACTTCAGCTGAAATTCCCCGCATTTCAGTCCCACTTTTCGACACTTCAGTCAGCTTCAATTTTCGGACTGAAGTTGCCGCTGCACTTTTGATTCAAATCTGAATCAAAATGAATATCCGACTGATACTTTTAAGCTACTTTTTCCTCAGCCAAACCCAAGCTTTTGCCCAGACCACCTTAAGCGGCAGAGTCCTTGACGAAAAGAATCACCCGCTTCCCGGAGTGAATGTCTTTGTCAAGGGAAGTTTTGATGGTAGCAGTACCGACGTTGCCGGAGCATTTCAATTTGAAACAACCGAGTCCGGCTTACAAATCCTCGTATTCAGCATGCTCGGTTTTGAGTCTCAGGAATTGAAGATCGAACTCGTTGGCCGCACGATAAATCTTCCTGCCGTTTCCCTTCGAGAAGAATTCAACGAGCTAAACACAGTGACTATTTCCGCCGGATCTATGGAAGCTTCGGATGAAAAGAAGTCGGTAATTCTCCGTCCCTTGGACATCGTGACCACTCCCTCTGCCAACGGCGATATCATTGGCGCTTTCCAGACATTGCCCGGCACGAGCACAGTGGGAAATGACGGGCGGCTCTTCGTTCGTGGCGGGGATGCCAGTGAAGTGGGGATCTATATCGACGGACTGAAAGTCGCCAACTCCTACGGCACCACAGCCGCTAACGTGCCTACCCGCAACCGTTTCAACCCAAATCTTTTCAAGGGAACGTTTTTTTCTACCGGCGGCTATTCTGCAGAATATGGGCAGGCACTTTCCTCAGCTTTGGCGATGAACACCAAGGATGTCGCTGTCCGTAGCCAGGTCGATCTTTCGGTTCTTTCCGTCGGCGCTGGCTATTCCCACACGCTCGCAAACGACAATCGGAGCATTTCGCTCAGCGGAAATATCCTGGATCTGACTCCCTATCAAGCTCTGGTCAAGCAGAACTTTGACTGGGAGCGCGCTCCGCATGGCTGGGATTTGGAATTGGCTGCCCAGTCCAAACTGAAAAAAGGAGGGATACTGAAAGTCCTCGCCCGTACAGAATCCGGAGGAATGGAACTCTGGCAAGCGATGCCTGGCATCTCAGGGAAGGGCGTGCTCGTCAATCTAAAAAACAACTACTCCTATGCTCAGACCAACTGGAGAAAGGCCTATGAAAACGGCTGGACGCTATTTGCCGGTGCTTCTTACTCTCACAACCGGGATCAGGTGAGCTACGACTCCATGGAAATCGACCGGGCCAATGACCTGACACATTTGAAATTTACAGCAGTCAAAGATTTCTCAGGTCGTATTTCTGCCAAAAGCGGAGTGGAGTTCTTTATCCATTCCTACGCCGAAAAATTGGTAAGATCAGCTCTCAGCCGATCCTTTGACGAGCAGGAAGGCTACCTCTTCACCGAGTGGGACTGGTATCTTAGCCGCAAGCTCGTCTTGAGAGGAGGTCTCCGAGCCGGCCATTCCAAGCTGGCAGATCAAAGCTGGGCCGATCCCAGAGCTTCCTTCGCATATCAGGTTTCAGAAAATGGAACGCTGTCGCTTGCCGCCGGGCGATTCCATCAATTGCCTGTGGATAACTTCCGCGTTTTAAATCCAAACCTCCAAAATTCACAGGCTAATCATCTAATTCTGAACTATCTCCTGCAAACAGACGGGATAACTTTCCGCGCGGAAACTTTCTACAAATCCTACGATGAGTTGGCACTTTTAGAAGGAAATCCGCAGAGCCCAAGCCTCTTGAAAAACGGCGGATCGGGCTATGCCAAAGGCTTTGATGTGTTCTTCCGTGATCGGCAAAGCATCAAGAATACCGACTACTGGATCACCTACAGCTTTGTGGACAGCAAGCGCAGCTACAACCAATACGAGACGCAAGTGCAACCGGACTTTGCGCCGAAACACAACTTCTCAGTCGTGATCAAGCACTTTGTCCCTTCTCTGAAGTCGCAGATTGGAGCGTCCTTTTCCTTCAACGACGGCTACACCTACACCGATCCTAACTTTTCGGGAGAGATGAACTCCAAGACACGATCCTATCAAAACCTCAGTCTAAGCTGGAGCTATCTGCCAAAACCAAATCTGATCATCCATGGAGCAGTCACGAACGTGCTGGGCAGCGAAAATATTTTCGGATACAACTACACGGTCGCTCCCGATGAATCCGGCAGCTACGCATCGCTGCCCATCAAGCAGTCCGCCCCGAGATTTATCGTGATCGGAGTCTTCCTGACCCTATCCAAAGACAAAAACGCAAACATGTTAAACAACCTCTAATACTCATTCTATGAAAAAGTTATCCACAACACTCGCCCTGGCTTTCGCCTTTATTTTCTCTGCCTTTTGCGCAGATCCCGCTTATGAAAACGCGATGAAAAAGCAAGTGACGGCCATGAAAACCATCCAGACGCTGGAGGAATCCCAAGCGGTGACCAATGCCTTTCTTCGGATGGCCGAAGCCAAGCCCGAAGAGTGGCTTCCGCTCTACTATGCGGCCTATTTGCAGACTACGGCAGTCTTCCGATTTGAAGTTGACAAAGATCAATACCTCGATCAGGCGATGACTTTGGTCGAAAAAGCCGAGAAAATCAGTGTGGATAACTCTGAAATCACAGCCATGAAAGGCTATGTGGTGATGGGAAAAATCTCTCTGGATCCAGCATCGAGAGGTCAGAGTCTAAGTCCTCAAGCCATGCAACTCTTCGGGAAAGCGATCAGTCTGGATCGCGAAAATCCGCGCGCGTTGATGCTCATGTCCCAGATGGAGCAAGGGATGGCGCAGTTTTTCGGGTCAGGCCCAGAGAAAGCCTGCGGACTTGCTAGAAACGCAATCGCGCTCTATTCCAAAGAGGAAGCCAAAGTGAGCGACGACTATCTGCTGCCCACCTGGGGAAAAGCTCAGGCTGAGCAAGTGGCAAATGCCTGCAATTAAACAGCTTTCGAAAACTAAGCCAACCTTCCAATCTCCGGACAGGCGCCGGAGATTGGCTATTTGCCTGCCCAGCTGATCATTCGAAAACCCTTTTTGATTATCTTCCGCCATGCCCCAGACCCCGTTAACCCCGAGACATCAAAGCCCATTATGGTACAACCTCCGGCAATTCATCTTGATCAATCTCGCCATTGCGCTGTCTATTCAGGTAGTTTTCTGCTTTCCATGCTTCTTTAGCTGGGATGGGATCAAAAGCATGATTCCGGATTTTGTCTTTTCGTTTTTGGTATCGTCGGCACTTAGCTGGGGAGGAAGCCGGGTTGAGTGCTTTTTGGATCCCAGAGTATCATGGGTTTATTCTCCGGTGAAACGGCTTCTTTTGACCGTTTCCCTGTTTATGAGTTACTCTTTTGTGGTGAGTTTTGCCATTGTCTTCGGCTATCATTTAGTGCTCGATGGGCTTTCATCCCCAGAAATCCCCTGGAAAGACCTGCTCGGGTTTACAAAATATCCGCTAGGCATTTCTCTGGTATTTTTGGCCATTTTCACAACCCGATCCTGGCTGATGGAGTGGAGAAAATCAGCTATCGAAGCGGAGCAGCTTCGCTCCGAAAAACTCGCGAGCCAGTACCAAAGCCTCAAAAATCAGCTCAATCCCCATTTCCTGTTCAACTCGCTCAATGCCCTCTCCAACCTCGTGTATGAGGATGCGGACCGCTCGGCGGCTTTTATCCAAAAGCTGTCCCGAATCTACCGCTATGTGCTAGAAGTGCAGCAGGAAGAGTTGGTTTCGCTACAGCGGGAACTCGATTTTGCACAGAATTTTTTGGAGCTGCAAAAGATCCGCTTCGAGGAAAATCTGAATTTTTCGGTCAAAGTCTCCGATCCGAAAGGATTGTTTTTACCGCCACTTTCTTTACAGCTTTTGCTTGAAAATGCTATCAAACACAACGTCGCTTCTGCCGAAGATCCGCTGTTTATCCACATCATCCAGAAGGAAAAAGAGCTGTGGATAAGTAATACCTTTCAACCCAAATCCAGCCAAACCGAACCCTCAACCGGAGTTGGTCTGAATAATATCAAGTCCCGCTATCTCATCCTCAGCAAGGCACAGCCCGAGGTAGTTCAGACCGAGCACGAATATTTGGTCAAGCTGCCCCTACTGACAATTCAACAATGAAATCGAGCATGACGAGGAACGTCACACACCGGTATAACTATATAAGCGAGATTCTCCCGAGTTAAGCTCGGGACAGGCTATATGGCCGTTAAAAGACAAAACACAATCATATGAAAATCCTGATCATAGAAGATGAAAGACCGGCGGCAAACCGGCTGGAAAAGCTTCTGAGACCACATTTTCCAGCGGCAAGATTTCCGGAAAACCTGGATACAGTCAGCAAGGCTGTGCGTTGGTTTGCGGATAATGCCGCCCCGGATTTGATCTTTTGCGACATCCAGCTTGCAGACGGGATCAGCTTCGAGATCTTCGAAAAAGTGAAAATTAACAGTCCGGTGATCTTCACGACGGCCTTTGACCAATATGCGATCCGAGCCTTTCAGGTCAATGCGATAGATTATCTGTTGAAGCCCATCGATCCCGCGGATCTCGCCCGGGCTGTGGATAAGTTCAAAGCCAGCCAGATCAGGCCTGTGTTGGATTTGGAGCTTTTGAAAGGTCTGCTCCAGCCGGAGAAGAAGACCTTTAAAAACCGGTTTCTGGTTCGATTTGGTGAAAAGATCCAAAGCGTCGCCGTGGAAGAGATCGCCTTCTTTTTCAGTGAGGAGCGGGTGACTTTTTTGCAGACTTTCACCGGGAAGAAGTTTGTGCTGGATGCTACGCTGGAGCAGGTGGAAAGTCAGGTCGACCCGGCAGTTTTCTTTCGCCTCAACCGGAAATATCTCTGCCGGGTCGATGCTGTCGATGAAGTCTTGGCCTACTCCAACAGCCGACTGAAAGTGAAGCTGAAAAACTGCTCGGACACCGACATCCTGATCAGCCGGGAGAAAGTCGGAGAGTTCAAAGGCTGGCTGGATCGGTAGATGTTAAATTTTCCTTGATTTGCGGCATAATGTCTAATCTTGACGTTTTAACTTTCATCCAGATCCAAGCTCCATGAAACTCTTTTTGATCAAACTCCCTATCCTGATGGGATTTATCGTCGCGGCCTGCAACACACAGACTTCCCCGGACTTGGCAGGAGATTCCGCAACCTCCTATGAAATGTTGGCGGACGTGCCAGCGACCGAGCAAGCCGCTCCGGATACTGAATTTGCGGAGCGAAAAATCATCCGGGAAGGAGACCTCTACTTTGAATGCAGAGACATCACGGAGACGGATGCTTTTCTAAAGAATGAAATTAAAAATCTGAAAGGCTTCGTCTCCAATGAATCGTCCAGCAGCTACGGCGAGTGTACCGAAAAGCGAATTACCATTCGAATGCCGACGGCACAATTAGATCCTTTGATCCAAAAAATCCAAGAACACGCGGTCAAAATCGAAAATATCAACATCCGGAGTGAGGATGTTACGGAGCAGTTTATCGACGTAGAAGCACGGCTGAAAACCAAAAAAGAATTGGAAATCCGCTATACCGAACTCCTCAAAGTTGCTCGGACAGTTGATGAAATATTGGGCTTGGAGCGGGAGCTCGCTAATGTACGCGGAGAAATCGAATCGATGCAGGGGCGACTCAATTACCTCAGCGATAGAGTGGCGCTCAGCACGCTCAATGTTTCGTTTTATGTGGAGGGTGAAAACTCTTTTCGCTTCTTGGATAAGGCCCGCAAAGGAATCGGAGCAGGCTGGGAAAATCTGCAGTGGTTTCTGGTTTTTTTGATCAACCTCTGGCCTTTTGTACTGATTTTTGGAGCACTGCTACTCTGGTTATTGAAAAGAAAAAAAACACCGCCTCCGCCGATGAATTAGAAGAAAGCTATTTCGAAGCGCACAGGTCTAATCGAACCTAAAAACTAAACTTCGCCCTAAAATCAAAAACTCTCCAAGGATTACAAACCCCTGGAGAATTAGGTATTTCCCTCTTTTAACCAAACAAATCAATCAGGTTCTTTTTGAAATAGTCTGCGCTGTCCTTGACGCTTTGGATGGGGTTCTGGGCAAAGTTTCCACCTTGCTCGATGTAGTAATATTCCATGCCGGCGAGTGAAGCGTCCGGGAGAATTTTCGTGTAGTCGATGGAGCCATTCCCCATCTCAGTGTAGTCGCGAGTGACTTTGTCCATGTCTTTGATATGCCACATCGGGAAGCGGCCCGGAGCTTTCTTGAATAGCTCATGCGCGGAGAGCGGAGAGCTGTGCGCCACCCAATAGAGATCGATCTGCAGCTTGACCAATTTCGGATCGGTGTTTTGCAGGATGAGGTCAAATCCGTTTTCCCCGTCGTGATCGATGAATTCAAAGTCATGGTTGTGGTAGGCGAAACCAAGCTTGGCTTTGTTGACACGTTCGCCGATCAGGTTTAGCTTGTCGGTCAGCAGTTTGAACTTTTCGATCGATCGGGACTCTGGATCGAGCCAGGGCCAAGTGATGTACTTTTGTCCCAGGGCATGAGCCCCTACGATACACTGATCGGTATAGCGCATGAGCTCGTCATCCGACCCCTTGAAGTACTTGATAAAATCGTAGTGTCCGCTGGTACTTTCGAGCGAATTGTCCTCGAGGACTTTTTTGAAATCAGCAGCGGGCATTCCATAATACTTGTTGGCCGGACCGTCATAGCCGTAAATTTCCGTGTCCTGATAGCCGAAGCCGGCGATGATTTTTAGCGTTTTCACCGGATCCTCGGCCATGGGCTGCCGGATGGTGAAGAGCTGCAAGCCCATCTTGTAGGGTTTTGCTTTTGAAAAATCGAAGGAAGAAAGGCCGAGGCCGGCAGCGGAAAGAACAAGTCCGCTTTGCTTGATGAAATCACGTCTTGAGGACATTAGGATAGGTTAGGTTTGGGTTAGTGTTTTTAAATATACGACTCAAACCCACAATCCTACACTTGCAATGAATGTGCATAAATCCATCGTTTTCGAAAAGCCGCTATCTTTAAAGCAATGGCACACGATCACCACCACCACCATGCTCACGATTCGGGAGGCGGCCTGAAAGCCGCATTTTTCCTCAATCTCACTTTTACGATCCTGGAACTCATCGGAGGCTGGTATGTGAATAGCGTCTCGATCGTGTCCGATGCGGTGCACGACCTGGGAGACACGATTTCTCTGGGGACATCCTGGCGGCTGGATAGCCTTTCGAAGAGGAAGGCAACAGAGAGATATTCCTTTGGCTACCGCCGATTTTCACTTTTAGGTGCGCTGATCAATGCCATCGTCCTGATCTTGGGGTCAGTTTTTGTGATCCGGGAGGCAATCCTGCGACTCCTTCATCCCGAACCCTCTGATGCCAAGGGGATGCTCTACTTTGCCATTCTTGGTGTGGCTGTGAACGGCTATGCGGCCTGGAAAGTAAGTCATGGCAAAACCCTCAATGAACGGGTGATATCCTGGCATCTGATCGAGGACGTGCTGGGTTGGGCTGCCGTGATGCTCGTTTCGATTGTGATGCTTTTTTACCCAAGTCCATATTTGGATCCGGCGCTTTCGCTGCTGATCTCGCTCTATATCCTGTGGAATGTATTGAAGCGACTGCAGGAGACGGTTTTTCTATTTCTTCAGGGCAAGCCAGCGGATGTGGATAAGTCTGCCATCGAAGCTGAAATAAGGGAGATCACCAATGTGGAATCTACTCACCATACCCACATTTGGTCATTGGACGGAGAGCATCACGTGTTTACCACCCATGTGAAACTCAAGCCTGTCAGCTCTATCAACGAGATTTTGGAAGTAAAAAATAAGCTCAAAGAGATCATGAAGAAACATCCCTTTGAGCATTATACAATTGAGACGGAGATAGACGAGGAAGACTGCGTTTTGCTTCACGAGCAAGAATGTAGCGACTCATGAAGCTAGCGCCTACTCTTCCAACTGCAGGATACCGGTGTAAGACATACCCTCCCGGCTGTTGCTGGTGATTCGAAGCGACGCGTTGCCCGTCTCTTGGATCGTCAGGAAGATGGATCGGATGTCGTTCTGCTGAGTAGGCTCAATGGTGATATCCCAGCCGCCTTTCTTGCGGGGTTTGACCTCGTAGGTATACTCGCTAAAATCAAATTTCAATCCGCCGTCGGTGGAGCCGGGAGTAGATGAGTAGGCTCTTCCGAAGAAAGGCAAATCGGCTACGACTTTTTCCGGACTCACATTGAGTGTGTATCCCGGATCTAGTTGGATGGACCTCCCGCGCATTCCGGTCGCCTGGCGCCCTAGAAAGACGAAGGTTTTGGAGTCGACAGCTGCCTTTACTTTTTCGGGATCGACCTTCTGAGCTTTAGTCAGGAAGCTAAAGCAAAGGCAGAGCATAAGGAGAATAGCCAGTTTTTTCATACTTTTTGGACAGTTTGAATAGGCGATTAATTTAATCAGATTTTTATTGAAATAATTCCTTTGCGTTCCAGATCTTCCCTAGCCGTAAGGTCGTTGCCAAAGATAAAAGCGCTTTTGAAAGCGGTGGTTTACAAACCTGACTTTCGTCATGTTTATTGGCAAGTAGCCCCTATACCTTTGATTGGATCAATAATTTTATCTAGTTCCTTTTTACCGTACCACTATTATGAGACGAATACTTCTACTGGGATGTGCTCTTGTTTTATCTCTAGGATTGACTGAGGCCCAGGTTTTCTCCAACAAGCCAGTTGGGGAAAAACAGAAAAGGGTCATTGACAGCGTCAAGATGGCTGAATATCCGTATGCGCTTCCTATTTTGGGAGATAAGGCGGCCGGGGCAGGATTTGAGTTGCCTTATTCTGCCGGTGTGAGTGTTCAGTATTTTGGTCAGCAATCTGACATTATCATCGAAAACATAATGATTGGATTCAATGGTGGTCAAATGTACGACGTGGACGAACTCATTCGCTTCAACAAAGCGGTAGCCTCTGCCGGGGCGATAACAGTGAGGCCTGATATCTGGCTGCTGCCGTTCTTGAATATTTACGGGATTTTGGGAAAATCTCAGGCAAGCACAGACATCGGTTTCGGTCTTTGGCTACCTGACGGGGACAATAATTTTACGGAAGTACTGACTGCCGGCTCTACGGTTGAATTCAATGCAACCACGTTTGGCTTGGGTATGACCCCGACGATCGGTATCGGAGGAGGATTTATGGCCTTGGATATGAATGTGGCCTGGACGGATGTGCCACAGCTTGCCAAGCCCGCCAAAACCTTTGTGTTTGGGCCCCGCTTTGGAAAGAATTTCAGGCTAAAAGATGAAAAAGCCGTGACTGTGTGGGTTGGGGGATTTAGAGTACACTTAAGTTCGGAAACCAACGGTTCGATTCCTCTGAGTGACGTGTTTCCCGACGGATCCCTTGGAGGAAGAATTGATGACGGTATTGAAAAAGTCGAAAGCGCACAAATAAAGGTGGACACCTGGTGGGACGGCCTCAGTCCGGTAGAACAAAACAATCCGATTAATAAAGCCAAGTACAGCAAAGCAAATGATATCTTGGAAAGAGCCAGTAATATATTGGTGGCTGCAGATGGAGCGGTCAGCACTATCGAAAGTTCAACGGTCCAATACTCCATGGACAAGCGCCCGGCGGATATGTGGAACTTCATTGTGGGAGGCCAATATCAGTTCAGCAAGCATTTTATGGTGCGTGGAGAAGGTGGGTTTTTGGGCTCCCGAACGCAGGTCATCGCGGGAGTTCAGTATCGATTTGGACTCTGATCAAACGGTCGACTTCAGCAAATCATTTAGGGATTTCAATATTACATCAAGCCAATGGACTGCCTCCATTGGCTTTTTTACATTAGCGCCGACCCCTCGAAAACAGGAAAATAGATTTGGCATTTTTTCATATCTTCCCAATAGCCAACTTCTGGAACTTGACACGTTCAATTACCCCTCTGCTCTTCACTGATTCTAAAATATTCCAAATCAACTATGACTCGGTTGGCTCTGTATTTTCCGTTCTTCAAAAAGGTCTGCCTCTCAGCCTTTTTATTTTTCCTTGTCAGCTACCAAAACATCCATGCACAGGAGGTTTCTGACCTGAAAAGGGCCACAGTAAATTTTTGGGAGACTCTAAGTCCGGAAGAAAGATCCCTGGCGGAGATCTCCTTTATGGATTCGGCCCGGACCGAATGGACAAATCTGCCCATCGGCTTGGCGCCAAGAACCGGCCTTCGCTTCGGCGACCTCAGCGACCAGAGCAAGATCGCTTTTCACAAAGTCCTAAGTTCAATATTCAGCTCTCAGGGTTACTTGAAAACCTTCGCAATCATGCAAGTGGACGATATCCTTCATGAACTTTTTGAAATTCAGTTTCAGCAGGGCAAAGTCAGTGAGGAAAGCATGGGATTTATCAGAAAACTCAATTGGGACTATGGGAATTATTTTATCGCCCTTGCAGGGAATCCCGAAACCGATGACATCTGGGGCCTCAAGTTGGAAGGCCATCACATCTCGGTCAATCTTACTGTGACGGGCGATACCTTTTCGATGACGCCGCTGTTTTTGGGCTCCGATCCCGCAGTGGTCGAGGCAACTCAATATGCCGGACTCAGACCACTGAGTAAAGAGGAAGACTATGGTTTTCTACTGATTAATTCTCTGGATGAAGACCAAAAACGCAAGGCAACCGTGAGTGAAAAAGTCCCGGGAGACATCATCACCAGTCCGGATCGCCCCCAATGGCTGGAGGAGTATCAGGGGATTAAAGGATCTGAACTCAACGAAAAGCAACTAAAGATCTTACACTACCTGATTGAGGAATTTATCGGAAATCTGGAGCACGAGAAGGCCGAAGAATACCTCGCCAAATTCCACGCGCGTGGAGTGCAGGAAGTGTACTTTGCCTGGATAGGAAGCTATGAGCCGATGAAGGCGCACTACTATGTGGTCCACAGTCCCGACTTCCTGATCGAATACGACAATGTCGGCTTTCAGGACAATGCCAACCACATTCATACCATTTGGCGGGAAAAAGGAAACGATTTTGGCGAGGACATCCTGAAAAAGCACAGGATGGAGCATAAGCACTGAATCGCTGCAGAAGCTTATTTTTTTGACCAACAAGAGACCGATCAAAATCTCATGAAACGCATGCCGATTCGATGATAAAAAAAAATGAAGAGCTAGTACGGGAAATCGGTGTCTGGGGACTCTCAGCCAATATTGTCAACATTATCGTGGGCGCGGGAATTTTTGTCTTGCCGGCGATCATTGCCGAAACGATGGGCGCGTCTGGCATTACGGTTTATTTGTTTTGTGGATTTCTGATTGCCTTGGTGATGCTTTGCTTTGCGGAAGCAGGGAGTAAAGTCACCAAATCTGGGGGTGGTTATGCCTACGTGGAAACGGCCTTTGGGCCTTTTGCGGGATTTTTGGCCGCGGTTTTTCTGGTTTTGGGGTCTGCCTTTTCCGACGCGGCGGTTGCCAATGCCTTGGTGGACTTAATCGGACTGGCATTCCCGCTTTTCAAAAATGCCTATGGGCGTTTCGTATTACTATTTCTGATTTTTTCGGGATTAGCCACACTGAATGTCCTTGGGGTAAAACAGGGAATTGGCTTGGTCAAAATCAACACAGTCGCCAAGTTGACCCCGATATTGCTCCTGATTTTCTTTGGTTGGAAAGATGTTTCTTTTGCTGATTTAAGCTGGGATACTACGCCGACTTTGGAGCAGTTTGGCACGGCCTCGCTGATTTTGTTCTTCGCGTTTCAGGGAGGAGATACGGGATTGATCGTGGGAGGAGAGATCAAAAACCCGCAGAAAACGGTGCCTAAAGCCATATTCATCGGGATTTCCTTTGTCTTACTGCTTTACATTCTGATTCAGACCGTTGCCCAAGGGATATTGGGAAGCGAACTGCCACTGTTCAAGGAAGCTCCTTTGGCTCAGGCCGCAAATATTGTCTTTGGCCCAATCGGCTATACAATTCTGATCCTCGGTGCAGGGATCTCCATGTTCGGAATGCTGAGCGGAGAAATCCTGAATCTTCCGCGGGTGATTTTTGGTCTGGCCAGTGATCGGGTGATTCCAATCGACAAGCTGGCAATCGTCCATCACAAGTTTAAGACCCCGCATCTGGCCATTCTGGTTTACGCAGGCATTGGTTTCATCACCGCTGCAACCGGCGGATTTAAGCAATTGGCGGTGATCGCCTCAGCAAGTATGCTATTGGTTTACTTTGGTGTTTCGCTGGCTGTGATCAAACTTCGGAGAAAACATGGGCACACTCCAGGGGAGTTCAAGCTGCCTTTTGGATATACGATCCCGGTCCTTTCTGCGGGGATTATTCTTTTTTTCCTATCCAACTTGAGTGGGTTTGAAAAGATTGGAATACTTGTTTTCATCGGAGTGTTGGCTGTGATCTATTTCCTGCTCTCCTATTTTCGCCCAAAGAAAGACTCAGTTTTTTAGGAGCCGGCAAATAGCACCTGGCGGGAAGATTTACCTTTTTATGATAAAGTGATTCGATTCTCAAGAAAGAAAAACCCAGTCAAGGGAATCCTGACTGGGTTTTGAATAGAAAGTGAGCAAAATCAATCGATCACCGTCGTAGTCACTTTTGGTGCCTCTTTGGTCCAGGAGCTGACATCGAGTTTTCTTGGAGTGGGAAGGATTTCATCGAGCGTGTTTCCGTCGTACACCCGTCCGTTTTTCACGACGTGTGAGATGGTATTGGTGTTTCGGATGCTTTCCAAAGGATTTTTGTCCATAATCACCAGATCGGCAAGCTTTCCGGCTTCGATACTTCCAAGATCCTGATCAAGCCCGAGCGCTTCCGCTCCGAGGATAGTCGCCACCTTGATTGCTTCGAGGTTGCTCATGCCTCCACTGGCCACAGACCAAAGCTCCCAATGGTAGCCAAGTCCCTGCAACTGTCCGTGAGATCCTATGCCTGCAAGGCCACCCTGCGATACGACGGAATTTACCGCTTTTGCGTGCTTTGTGAACACGTGATCTTCCGGGGCAAACCAGCCTCCCAGTCCTCCTACTCTTCTCCGAGCTTTGGAGTTCATTTCATCGTACGGCGTGAATCTGTTCAGCTTTGGATCGTGCAGCGGGCTTTCTGTCGTGTAGTAGAAGTTTTCAGCCCAAGGACCACCGTAGGCTACCAGTAAAGTAGGCGTGTAGGCCATCTTGCTTTCCGCAATGGTTTTGGTCACATCACTGTACAATGGATAGATCGGAATCGCATGCTCATGACCGGGGTATCCGTCAAAGAGCTGCGTCATATTCAATTTGTAATCCAAGCCGCCTTCGGTCGTCGGCATCAGTTCCTGCTCCTTGGCAGCCATGATCACCCACTGACGTGCCTGTCTATTTCCGACCAGGTACATCTTGATGTACTGGGTGTTGTAATATTTGCTATACTGCTTGAGCACACTTTTGGTTTGCTCGAGGGACTTCATGTTGTACATCCAATAGCCAACCCCCGGTCCTGTGGAATAGACCCTTGGTCCCGGTACCATGCCTGCCTCGACCATATCTCCATACGTCAGGACATCTGTGGTGGCGGTTTGAGGATCACGGGTGGTCGTGACTCCGTAGGCGAGGTTTGCTGCATAGATCCATACGGTGTTCTTGTGCAGCCCCCAAGTAGGCCACATGTGTGCGTGAGTATCGATGAATCCGGGGGTGATTGTTTTGCCCGATGCGTCGATGACTTCCGCATCTCCTGCGTCCAGAGTTCCAGTAGCGCCCACTGCCTTGATTCGGTTGTTTTCGATCAGGATATCACCGTTTTCGATGACCTCTGAGCCTTTCATGGTGAGGATCCTGGCGTTTTTCAACAGGATACTTCCCTTTGGAGTGTCTTTGGCGAAATATACTTTGACCTGATTTTCGGCGGGTTTGTAGGATTCTTTTTCTTTCAGCTGGGCTTTGTGAAGGCTGTCTGCTTTAGCCAATGTCTTGTCTGCTTTAAACAGAGAATCGATTCGTTTTTTATCTGCCTTTGCCAAAGAGTCCGCAAGCTTTACTGCATCTTCTCCACGCGCTTTGAGCGCTGAGACGCTGTCTGCGTCTGCCAACGTTTTTGATTTCTTCGCAGCTTTGACAGAATCTTCTACCGCCTCAGCCCGATCCAAATCATAGATCCAATGCCCGTTGCCGAGAGACCAGTGGACCTTTTTTCCGCTAGCCTCCCAAGCCGGCCATTCGCCGCCTATTTCTGTCAGTTGACGAGAAGGGAAATTGCTGCTTGCTGGCTCGGCCACATTGATCGTAGGCACTTTGCCTGCCTTGGGAATGGTCACCACATACACATTGTTGTTCACTTGAGCCAAGGCCTTGTCGCCGACGGGAGCCATGAGGATGGTGCTGGCACTGGCGGGCATCATCTGAGGTTCGCGGGAATTGGCTCCCTCTGGAAGCATGCAGTAGTTGACCGCGTCTGCATTGGAGATCGGTTTGCCCATCACATAGCGGACAGTTGATGCTTCCTCCAGGCTGGCATGCTCATGGTCTGCGTGCGGATCGGCGGCAGAGCCAAAAGGCGTGATGCCGGTGATCTTGGCGTAGACTTTTTCATCCGTGCCATCCCACTTGACGCTCAGCAAGGCGCCTCCGGAACCATTGAGGAAGATTCTGCTGGTATCTTGAGTGAAATGCGGATTGCCGTAGTTTCCCGCATCCATGATTTTTCGGAATGGTCCACCGGATGCAGGTATCCAAACCAAAAGTGCTTCGGCACCACTGACTCCGGGGCCTTCTGATTCCTGAAGAAGTCGGTTGGAGCCTTTGTAGACCACGATCTTGTTGTTTGGTCCCCAGACTGGAGAGTAGTATAGGGCTGATTCTGTAGTCAATTGGCTGACTCCGCCTCTACCGCCCACAGAGGCTTTGTAGAGCTGGCCGCCCTTCTTTTCGTCCCAGGTCGTGAAGACCAACTGCGTACCATCTGGACTCCAGGAAGGCATCGCTTCGGTGAATTCGTTGGTGCTGACTCGGGTGGGGTTACCGCCTGGATAGTCCATGACATACAATCTGTCGAGTACGGTGAAGGCGAGCTTTTTCCCGTCAGGAGAAGGAGTTGCGTCGCGAATCTGGGTGGCAAGCTTTGCGGTCGTATCTTTGACGGCGTAGTTGAAATAGAGCCGTGGTCCCATGGCCAGCTTCACATCTGCCTCAAAAGGAATCTCCACAGCAGGGCTACCGTCAACGGCAAGTTTCCAGATTTTGCCCCCATAGGATGCAATAACGGACTTGCTGTCAGGAGTGAAAGCCATCGCCGGAAGCACTCCCTGTGGAGCGATGGATTCCTGCTCATCGCGTTGGACGGGATAGGCGAGCCATTTTTCATCGCCCGTTTTCAGATTTCTGAGTACCAGGCCGGTCTTATCTTCCCAGCGGGTGCCATACACCATCCACTGGCCGTCTTTGCTGAGCGTCGGGGTGAAAGCAGAACCGTATCGGGAAGTAATGCTGGCCATTTCTCCCTTTTCAAAGTCGTAGGTGCCGATTTGGTATTGAGGCAGGAGGGCGTTGTAGTTCCAAGAACCGAATCGCTGCGAAAAGTAGATCTTTTTACCGTCCGGGCTTACGACCGGGTCGATGGTCTTCATCGTGGCGGGATTTTCATTGAGTTGAATCCCTCCACCGCCGTCTTTGTGATACATCCAGAGCTTGGTAATTCTCCGGCCTTTTGCCACGATGATGTATTCTCCATCCGGTGTCCAATAGGCGCTCGGTACATCGCCGTTTTTGTCTTTGGTGATCTGGGCGGTATCTTTTTTTGCTGTATCGATATACCAGAGGTTGTCACTTCCGGCGCGGTCGGAAGTGAACAGGATTTTGTCTCCATCCGGGGAAAACCGAGGATGTGTTTCGTAGGCAATTCCTGAAGTGAGTGGAATTGCCTTACCTCCTTCGATCGGAAGGGTGTAGATGTCGCCCATGAGATCAAAGGCGATGGTTCGGCCGTCTGGGCTCACATCGACACTCATCCAAGTGCCTTCCGTGGCGGTGAATTTGACCTCTCGCTCTGGATTGAGTGGTAGGTCTTTAAATTTTGGATAGTTTAGGCTGTCTTTTTTGACCGAATCAGCTGGGGCATTGGTATCTTTTTTCAGGGAAAGAAGCTCTCCTTCTGACTTAGGAACCATCGCCGCGACGCTGAAGGAAACACCAAGAGCAACCAAAAATGCGGGTTGGGTAAGTTTTCTCATATCATTTGGATTTGGGCAATTAATCTAATGGGAATCTTTTGTTTTTTGCAATATCCACTGACGGTATGGAGAAAATAGATCGAATTCGGACGTTTTTCGAAATTATATTTTTCGGCGGAGGAAGGAGGATTTGCTGGACTAGAAGTTCTTCCGCTAGTCCGAAGACCAAACCGTCGAGTCGGAGTAGCTAATTCTATTGATCCTGAGGGTTTAGAATTATGCTGGAAATGGTGACGATTTCCAGTTTTTCCGGATGGGAATCCCACTCTCTAGATTGGATCGGCTTCGGGATTGATATAAAAGCTCAAGGGTTTTTGCGGAAGAGTGACATTAATCCAGGGCGATCTAGGCCAAGACTTCAAAAACCGTCACCGCGTTCGCTTTATTTTTCAGATTCATCTCTCCCACGGGACGCAACTCAAACTTGTCCTTCACCATCTCTGCACAACGATCCAAGATCAGGATTTGGCTGGGGTTGGCGGCACTTTGCAGGCGCGACGCGATATTGACTGCGTCACCGATGACGGTGTAGTCGAGGCGTTTCAGAGATTTGGAGCCGATGTTGCCAGAGACCATCTCTCCGGCATTGATGCCGATGGATACCTGTGGCTTGAAATGGGTCTTTGTGGAATATTCCGGGATTGCGTCCATTTTTTGCCGAATCGCCAGGCAGGCATTGATTGCCCGGCTGAGATGATCCGGGCCGAGGAATACCGCCATGACCGCGTCTCCGATGAACTTGTCCACACTTCCTTTTTGGTCAATGATCTCCCTGACCATCAGGTCAAAGTATTCGTTGAGTAGTCCGACGACGGTGTTTGGGTCTTCGTTTTCTGAGATTTTGGTAAATCCAACCAGGTCGATAAATGCTACCGTGGCGTCTATGGTCTCATTTTCCATAAGGGCAGATTCGATTTCTTTGCCTCCCATGAAGTTGAGTACAGTCTCGTCCACGTACATTCTCAGGATGTTGTTTTCCCTCATGGCCTGTAGCGTGTCTTTGATCTGGCTGATGTAGCTGAGGGTTTTTTCGATGGTGATCTCCAGGTCCTGAAAGTCCACCGGCTTGGTCACAAAGTCAAATGCACCGAGATTCATTGCCTTGCGGATATTTTCCATGTCCCCGTAGGCAGATATGATGATTGTTTTGACCAGCGGATTTTTTTCCTTGGTGTTGGACAGGAGGGTGAGTCCATCCATCACAGGCATATTGATGTCACTCAGGATCATGTCCACGTCGGGGTGGTCTCTGAGTGTGTCCATTGCGAGTTGTCCATTGAGCGCAAATAGCATTTCGTATTCTCCGGCCCGGATTTTTTGGCGATACTTTTGCCTGAAAAGCATCTCCAAATCCTCTTCGTCATCGACTACCAGTATTTTTGCCATATTATTTATTGGTTAGCAATTCTGCTATTTCATTTTTAAGGGACTCGAAGTCGACCGGTTTGGTAAAAAATCCCTTCGCACCCGAGTTGATTGCTTTGTTGTAATTTTCTTTGTCGCCATAGGCCGATATCATGCTGACCAAGATGTGGGGAAATCGGTCTTTGATGCTGGAGAGAAGCTCGAGTCCGCTCATTCCGGGCATGTTGATATCTGAAAAGACGTAGACGACGTCCGGCGAGCCGGATTTGCCCAAGATATCCAGCGCCTGTTGGCCGGAAAAGGCAAATTCAACCTCCAGAAGTTTGCTCTTGATTTCTCTTCGGAATTTTTGGAGAAACATGATCTCTACATCCTGCTCATCGTCGACTATTAAGATCTTCATAAGAAAAAAGCTAAGGTGTTTCGTTGGGTAATAAACTCCTGAATCTGGATGGCTTGCCGCTGACGGTATGCTGCAGCGCTAGCTTGGAGATATCTCGAACTAAGATAAAAATGCTCAGGGATCCTTTCCTTTTTCCTCGGGCATGCCGATTCTGCTATCTTCAGCGTCTAATTTTACCTCACTCCAAGATCCAGGGTCTAGTCCACTAATTTAAACCTATATTCCGATCCTACAGCAGATATTTTGTCGAGTACACTACCAAAAGCGGTTTTTGCCAAAATTTTATAAAGCGGGGTAGATCTCGTGGTTCTTTTTACAGTTGATGATCACGCCTCGATTCTGCCCTCGTCGAGTATTAAAACTTGCCGAATTTATATGACAAGTTCCTCACACAACGTCCAATCAACTGCCTTCATTCAAAGCGGCAATCTCTTCCTTGAGTCGCTCAAAATCTACCGGCTTCGTGAAGAATCCTTTTGCTCCGGAGCTTATTGCCTTGTCATAGTTTTCACTGTCGCCATAAGCCGAGATCATACTTACCCGCATCATTGGAAACCGCGATTTAATTTCCTCCAACAACTGCAATCCGCTCATGCCGGGCATATTGATGTCGGAGAATACGTAGACGAATTTCGGTGGATTTTCCGCTCCAAGTATTTCTAGGGCTTCCTTTCCAGAAAAGGCGAAAGCCAGCTCCAATTCGCCGCTTTTGATCTCCTTTCTGAATTTCTGCCGAAATAGTGCCTCCACATCCCGCTCGTCGTCAACAAATAGAATCTTCATAGTCAATTTGGTTTTCTTTTAATGGAAAAAATCGGAACAAGTACTTCATTGAGAAAAATCCTTCGATTTTCAAACAAACCAGCCAGCCGACGGTAGGCAAGGTTCGAGTTCGGAACTACTCAGTCGACTTGGGTATCAAGATCCTGAAGATGGTAAACTTGCCTTCCTCGGAGATTATTTCCAAGGTTCCCTCATGCGACTTGATGATGTCGTGTGTGATGCTGAGTCCCAGTCCGGTACCTTCTGTTCCTTTTTTGGTGGTGAAGAATGGCATCAGCAGCTTGTCCCGGATTTGTTCCGGCACCCCGGGGCCGTTGTCCTCCACTTCGATCAGAACGTCGTCTCCCTGTTCTTTGGTGCGGATTTGGACTTTCGCATGGTATTCACTTCCGCTCACGCTGATCTTGTCCCGCATTGCATCGAATGCGTTTTTGACGAGATTGAGGATGACCCGACTGAAATCTTCCGCATTGAGTCTGACCTTGGGAAGTGTCTCATCGAGCGCCAGCTGAATGTCCACATTGATCGGATTGGGATTGGCTCGCATCCCGTGAAAGGCGAGATTGGAGTACTCGCGGATCAGCCCATTGAGGTCGGTAGGCTCCAAGGAACCCGTCCCTCCCCTCGAATGCATGAGCATGGATTTGACAATGCTGTCGGCCCTAGAGCCGTGATGTCTTATTTTTTCAAGGTTTGACTTGACATTTTCCAACAGGTCCAGGATGTTTTCTTTTTCGGGACTGTCTGCGATTTTCGGCATTTCTTCGCCGATTTCTTGGAGGAAGTCCACGCTGAGCTCTGAGAAATTGTTGACAAAGTTGAGCGGGTTTTTGATCTCGTGAGCGATTCCGGCGGTGAGCTGTCCGAGTGAGGCGAGTTTTTCCTGCTGGATGAGCTGCTCCTGCGTGGAGCGCAGGTGGTCAAGTGCATGCTGGAGTTCCTCTTTTTGGTTGAGAATCTCCGAGGTTCTCTCGGCTACAAGCATTTCCAGCTGGATTTTTTGTTCGGCAGTACTGCGAAGTTGCCTTTCCTGCTCTTTGGAGATGATGCGCTCGATCTCCACTTCCTTCATCTGCTTGCGATGATTGAGCCACATCGTCACCGCCCATATCAGTGCAAAAAAGCCGGCCGCATCAAGGTAATTTTCGATAACCTCGTGAATACCGGGACTGAGCGTTTTGATCAGATAATCCAACAGCTGCACGCCCACTATCGGAAGAGGGGTGATTGCAAGTGCCCTTTGGTACTGCAGCTCGGGGGTATTCAGGATCAGGTAGATGATGCCTCCGACGAGCACAAATGACAGCAACTGAAACAAGATTACCGGAGGTGCCGCGGCAACGCCCAAGGCGATCAGGACGGCAGCTGCGATCATCCCATACTTAAAATACCGATGCAAATGTGCCGGAAATCCCTGTGGGCCGGAGCTTTTCTTAAGGTAGTAGAGGAGAAAAAGAGAGATCAGGTTGACCAGGATCATACGACTCGGTGGCTTTTCTTAGCGTTAGATTGGGAGGAAAAATGGGGCAAGCGCAGGACTCAACTTCTTAGAATTTCGCCTATTTCCCTTCTCAGAGATTCAAAGTCCACAGGCTTGGTGAAGAATCCCTTTGCTCCAGAGCTCATGGCTCGCGTGTAGTTGTCCGTGTCGCCGTAGGCAGAGATCATGTTGACCTGGAGCTGGGGAAAACGGCTTTTGATGATGCCCAGCATTTCGAGCCCGCTCATTCCAGGCATGTTGATATCTGAGAAGACACTGGCAACTTGGGGGGGATTAGTGGTTTCCAGGATTTCAAGGGCTTCTTTTCCTGAAAAAGCAAAGACGAGCTCAAGGCCTTCATTTCGAATTTCTTTACGGAACTTCTGACGAAAGAGGTCTTCTACATCTCGCTCATCATCGACAACAAGGATTTTCATAGGCTAAAAGTTAGGTTTTTTATACGGGTAAAAAAATGGTGAAGGTGGTTAACTCCCCAGGCTTTGATTTTAATTTCAACTCCCCTCCGTGGGCTTTGACGATGTCGTAGCTCAGAGAGAGTCCCAAGCCAGTGCCTTGCCCACTCGGCTTGGTGGTGAAAAACGGCTGAAAGACCTTGTCAGCAATCGCACTGGGGATGCCGGGACCATTGTCCGAGACGGTGATCTGGATCTGGCGTCGATCCGTGTCTCCGACGAGTTTGGTGGAGAGCTCGACCATTGGTTTTACGTCGGGATTCTCCTTTCTGAATTCAGCGTTGGCGCAGGCGTAGAAGGCATTGTTGAACAGGTTGATCAATACCCGCGAAATATCCTGCGCGACGATCTCTGCCTTTGGAAGATTGGGATCCAAATCGGTGTGAAAGTCTGCTGAAAAAGTCTTGTCCTTGGCCCTCAAACCGTGGAAGGAAAGACGGAGGTATTCGTTGGCTAGCGCATTGATATCTGTCGGCAACTTCTCGCCGGAGCTGGTGCGGCTGTGTTGGAGCATGCCTTTGACGATCGAATCCGCCCGCTTGCCGTGATGATTGATCTTGTCCAGATTTACTTGGATGTCGGCGAGGATTTCATCCTGCAAGCTTTGATCTTGTTCTTCCGGCTTTCGGGCCCGCTCTTCCCGGAGCTCCTGCACCATGTCCGAACCCAGTTCTGAGAAGTTGGTGACGAAGTTCAATGGATTCTGAATTTCATGTGCAATTCCCGCAGTAAGCTCACCGAGTGAAGCCATTTTTTCGGCATGGATCAGCTGGACCTGTGTGGCTTTCAGTTGATCGAGCGCCTTCTCTAGCTTTTCATTTTTGATTTCGATTTCAGCTGTCTTTTCCTGCAGCGCATGATAGGCCTTGTTTAGACGGTTTTTGTTTTGGTTTCCAACAAATAGGATGATTAGAAAAGCGATCAGCCCGGCAATGGTGGAGAAGATGATCCACTTCTGACGCAGACTTGCTTTTTCGTATTCGAGCTCCCTCTTCGAAAACTCGTATTCCGCTTCCAAAGAGGCAGTCAATCGCTGTGCCTGCGAGGTGTTGATGCTGTCGTTGAATAATTTGAACAGTTTGAAGCTTTGCAATGCCTCCGCAAAATTGCCCTCCTCCTCGTAAATCCTGGAGAGAAGTTCGTTTGCATTCCGGATCAGCATCGGTTGAGCCATGGATTCCGCCTGCTGTAGTCCCTCTTTTGCAAAGCCAGACGCTTCAGCCAGCTTTCCTTTTTTATAGTAAAGGTCTGCCAGACCGATCAGGGAATGGGCCTGGGGCACGCCGTAGCCATTTTCCCGGGACATGGAGATCGACTCTCGAAATAAGGCCTCCGCTTTGTCTAAACTGTCGAGTGCCGAATAAATATCCGCGAGAGTTCTGGAGGTCATTTCGATAAACTCGGGGCTCTTCAGCTCCAAAGCCGCACGGTATCCGATTTTCAGCGTGTTAAGCGCTTCCAAGGGGTTGTTTTGCCTGAGTTCCACGTCCCCGATGTTGTTGTACGCTAGGATGACGCGTCCGGGGTTGTTGATGGCTTGGTAGATCGCCAGCGTCTCCCGGTACTTTTCTTTCGCCTCCGTCAGTTTTCCCTGTTCAAAATAGATCATTGCCACATTGTTGATCGCGGCGGCTTTGACATTGGCATTATTTGTCAGATCGGCGCGTTTGATCGCGTCATAGAAGTTATTGAGGGCCTGGGTGTGGTTCCCGAGATAATAATTCACCAAGCCGATGTTGTTCAAAATCCCAGGGACTTGCTTCTCGCCCGGAATCTCGCTAGCAATCGCCAGAGCGGTATTGTAATGCTCAATGGAACCCTTGAAGTCTCCCGTGTTTTGCAGTGCGTTGCCGTAGATCTTCAACGCCTCGGCCTCGCCTTTTTTGTAGCTGGCCTCCCGGCAAAGGAGGATAGTTGAGTTCAAAAAAACCAAAGAGCTGTCTGGATTGCTCTCTGCAAGCAAAAATCCCAGTTCATTTGCTTTGTTGAGATAGGTAGTATCAGATTCAAAACCCGGTGAGTTTTCGAATTTCCGTAGCTCTGAAGTCAGACCTTCTGCGGTTTGGGCAGGGCTCACCAACACGGTCAGGAGGTTGAAAAATGCCGCTAAAAAACCAACCCTCCGACTTAGCCTCATCTGAAATCCACGGTGACCTTTCATCTGTTTTATAATTTGTTTTCATAAAGTCCAGATAGGCTGTCCCGATTGTTTTTTGGGAGAGCCTTCACGCGGTTTATTGCTCTGTGTGTCGCTTGCGCTATACTCGATTTCATAATTTTACTGGTATCGCTTTTCGTCGAAAAAGTGGGGTGGATGAACTCAAATTCGAGGTAATATAATTTGGATTTATAAGTAAAAAAATTATATTTAGCATATAAAATTTGCATTTTATGTATTGTATGAGAGAGAATTCCGATCTGCTAAATCAGCTTGCCAAGCAGTATTTACTTGTGGCGGCACTTGTCCTTGCATCACGGTCTGACGGAGAGGAGGACAGCGGGGATGAAGAGTCTGCCGAAGAGCCAACAGAGGAAGAGCAAAGAGAGGATTCGGACGCTTCCGAAAGCTCGACTCGGGGAGGAATGATCGAAGTGGATCCTGCCAGAACGCAGGTGGTAGATCCGGCTCGTACCAGAAGCGTAGATCCCGCCAGAACGTAAAAACAGGCCTTCAATTCAGAGATTCGCTCGCTCATCGGATTGTTAAGAGACAGTTAGCGATATGCGTAGCATTTTAGATTTTTTGAAGTCTTTTTTATATACACCCATACTTGTTGCTTCATATCGCTGGGGCTGGGCTACTTTTTAGAAAAGCACCAAAAATCCTTGTCGGCGGCCAAAGCGCAAGTGTCTCAGCAAAACCGGATTTCCGCTCTTATCAAAAAGCGAGATTCTTTTCCAGAAAAATGGCTTGAGTTCTTGTTGGATTTTTCAGCTTTCATCAATTCTGGAAAAGTCTCGTCTCCGACATCAGCCGGCGCCAATTTGTTCATAAATAGCTGTCTGTTACCATTTTTGCAGAATTAATAATTATATTAATTATCGAATACCCGCATTAAATTTCGATTTTTTCTAAAATAATAGTAACCCAAAATAACTATGAAGCCCACCGATACCCGGAATCCGGAATATTATCACAAGGTCGTGGACTGCCAGTACGCCTGTCCCGCCCATACACCCGTGCCGGAATACATCCGGCTGATTGCAGCCGAGAAGTATACCGAAGCCTACATGGTCAACTGGGAGTCAAATGTCTTCCCCGGTATCTTGGGAAGAACCTGCGACCGACCCTGTGAACCCGCCTGTAGGAGGGTGCGGGTCGAAGAGGAGCCCGTCGCCATCTGCAGGTTGAAAAGAGTCGCTGCCGACCAAAAAGGCGAAGTAAAGCAACTCATGCCTCAGGCACCTTTTCCCCCAAACGGAAAGAAAATTGCCCTAATCGGCGGAGGTCCCGCTTCGCTGACTGTGGCCAGAGATCTTGCGCCGTTAGGTTATGAGGTACACCTTTTTGATGAGCAGATTGCCGGCGGTGGGATGATGCGAAGCCAGATTCCTTCCTTTCGGCTACCGGAGACTGTCCTGAATGAGGAGGTAGATTATATCTTGGATTTGGGAATTCATACGCAGTTTCTGACCTACGTCAAAAGCCTCAGAGACCTCGTTTCGAAGGACTATGATGCGGTGTTTGTCGGTACCGGCGCGCCGAGAGGCAAAGATCTACCCAAGCTTCCGGGCAGAAAAGAAGGAGCTGCTCACATTCATATTGGCATCGAGTGGTTAGCGAGTGTGGCCTTTGAGCACACCCAGTCGATTTCCCAAAAGGTCATTGTCCTCGGTGGAGGAAATACAGCGATGGATTGCTGCAGGACTGCTCGAAGATTAGGAGGCAAGGACGTCAAAGTGGTCGTGCGGAGTCCTTTTGGCGAAATGAAAGCATCTCCGTGGGAAAAAGAGGACGCGGCTCATGAGGATGTGCAAATCTTGGATAACCATGTGCCGGTAAGTTTCGAAGTCTCCGACGGTGTGCTGACCGGGATGAAGTTTCAAAAGGTACGGGCCGTGTATGACGAGAAGGGGAAACGGCAGCTGATTCCGACCGAGGAGCCGGAGGTATTTATAGAGGCGGACACGGTGCTTCTTGCCATTGGGCAGCAAAATAGCTTTCCCTGGATCGAGCGTGATTTAGGTTTGGAGTTTGATGAGTGGGATATGCCCGTGGTGGATCGCACGACTTTTCAATCCACGCTACCGACCGTTTTTTTTGGAGGAGATGCGGCCTTTGGGCCGGAAAATGTCATCACCGCGGTAGCTCATGGACATCAGGCCGCCGTGTCGATCCATTTATTTTGCGAGGGAAAAGACCTCCAAGACAGACCCTCTCCCTACACTAATCTGGTCAGCCAAAAAATGGGCATCCACGAGTGGAGCTATGACAGTCAGATCGCCATAGACCAACGATATATCGTGCCACAGGCCAAAAAGTCTCTGACACTGAAGGATCGAAAGCAAGAGGTCGAGTTGGGTTTTGACATTCGTACGGCCTATAAGGAAACCCAGCGATGCCTCAATTGCGATGCGCAGACGGTTTTTTCTGAAGATCGCTGCATCGAGTGCGATGCTTGCATGGACGTGTGTCCGACTTCCTGCATCACTTTTACTGTCAACGAGGACGAGGAACAGCTCCGGCAGAATTTGCTTGTGCCTGCCGAAAATACGTCTCAGGACATCCTGGTCTCTGACATCTTGAAAACCGGGCGGGTGATGGTCAAAGACGAGGACGTATGCCTTCACTGTGGGCTTTGCGCCGAACGGTGTCCGACTTCTGCCTGGGACATGCAAAAGTACTTCTACAGCGTCACCAAAGCGTATCAGATTCCACCCCTTCCCTCCATCAGCAAATGAACCATCGAATCAATGATTTTATCGTCCGTTTTGCGAATGTGAACGGGACAGGGTCCGCAAGTGCCAACTACCTGTTTGCCAAGACCATCTTCCGAATGGGAATTCCGGTCACTCCCAAGAATATTTTTCCCTCCAACATCCAGGGACTGCCTACCTGGTACGAGGTCCGGGTGAGCGAAAAGTGCTACCTGGGTCGTCGGGAAGGGATCGATCTCATGGTGAGTGTCAATCCTCAAAGTATGGCCAAGGATGTGCAGAGCGTGAAGGAGGGCGGATATTTTATCTACGACAGCACCAAAAAACTAAGCCCGGAATACTACAGGGAGGGTATCAATTACCTTGGCATTCCCATGATGGAGATGGCCAATGTAGCTTTTGAAGACCCGCGTAAACGGCAATTGCTGAAAAACATCATCTATGTCGGGGCGCTGGTCAGGCTGCTGGCGATGGATGATGCCGTCATTCGGACGCTGATCGAGGAGCAATTTGAAGGGAAAAAGGCCCTCGTTGAAGCCAATTTTGCGGCGCTAAGCCTTGGGATGAAGTATGTGGAGGAGCACTTTGATTACCCGCTGGACTTTAGCCTGGAAAAGCGGGAATTGCTGAATGGGAAGATTCTGGTGGACGGAAATACAGCTTGCGGTCTGGGGGCCGTCTTCGGCGGCGCCACCGTCATGGCTTGGTATCCGATCACCCCATCGACTTCGGTGGCTGAAGCATTTGAAAAGTATTGCAAGCAATACCGAAAGGACGAAAGCGGTGAAAATAAGTTTGCGATCGTGCAGGCAGAGGACGAGCTGGCAGCAATGGGCATGGTGATCGGAGGGAATTGGAATGGAGCAAGAGCCTTTACCGCGACCTCCGGCCCGGGCATTTCGCTCATGAGCGAGTTTTTGGGATTGGCCTACTTTGCAGAGGTGCCCGCTGTGCTGATAGATGTCCAGCGGGCTGGCCCAAGCACCGGGATGCCGACCCGAACACAGCAATCCGATCTCTTGGCAGCTGCTTTCGCCTCCCACGGAGACACCAAGCATATCCTGCTTTTTCCGGCAAGTCCCAGTGAATGCTTTGAGATGACTGCCGCCAGTTTTGATCTGGCGGAGCAATTGCAAACTCCGGTGATCATCATGACGGATCTGGATTTGGGGATGAACGACCATGTCAGCGAGCCCTTCGAATGGAATGCAGGCCGCAAATACAAGAGGGGGAAGGTTTTGACCGCGGACGATCTGGAGGAAATAGGGAAATTTGGCAGGTACTTGGATTCGGACGGGGACGGGATTCCCTATCGAACCTATCCGGGGACGCATCCGACCAAGGGCGCTTTTTTTACACGGGGTACTTCCAAAGATGAGTACGCCGCCTACACCGAAGACGGGGCAGCTTATAAGAGAAATATGGATCGGTTGATCAAGAAATGGGAAACTGCCAAAACGATGGTTCCTGCTGCTGAGATCAACATCTCGGGAAGCTCAAATGCTATCGGCATCTTGTTCTTCGGCACATCCAGCTTTTCGTCCGAGGAAGCCAGAGATTTGCTGGCAGAGGAAGAAATTGCCGTCGACTCGATCCGAATCAAAGCTTTCCCCTTTGGAAGCGACGTGGTTGAGTTTGTGGAAAACCACGGGACTCTTTTTGTCATCGAGCAAAACAGAGATGCCCAGATGCGAAAGATGCTGCTCATGGAGCTCGACTGCAATCCCAAAAAACTGGTGCCTGTGCTCAATTACGACGGCATGCCGATCACCGCTGACGCCATCAAAAAGCAAATCACCAATTACCTAAACCAAAAAAACAGCACCAGCCATGAGCTATCTCAAACCACAGTTTAGTCATCCCCGGCTTCCCAAAAACAAATTGGGATACACGCTCAAGGAATACGAAGGAAGTTTATCGACACTTTGTGCCGGATGTGGACATGACAGCATCAGCGCCGCGATCGTGCGGGCATGTTATGAGCTGGATATCGAGCCGCATCTCGTTGCCAAAATCTCCGGAATCGGGTGTTCTTCCAAGACTCCCACCTATTTTTTGGGCAATTCGCACGGCTTCAATTCTGTGCATGGGCGAATGCCCTCCGTGGCTACTGGCGCGAATATGGCGAATAAAGACCTGGTTTATTTTGGCGTTTCCGGAGATGGGGATTCCGCTTCGATTGGGATGGGGCAGCTCGTCCATGTCATTCGTAGAAATCTTAATATGGTCTATGTCGTGATGAACAATGGTTGCTACGGACTGACGAAAGGGCAGGACTCGGCGACTGCTGACTTGGGATCGAAAAACAAGTCCGGAGCCATCAACCCTTTTCAGGCCATCGATCTCGCCAGTTTGGCGATTGAGTTGGGGGCGTCTTTTGTGGGACAAAGCTTCAGCGGCGACAAACAGCAACTCATTCCTCTGCTCAAGGCTGCGATCCGACATCAGGGATTTGCCTTCTTGAATGTGATCTCGCCCTGTGTTACGTTTAACAACAATCCCGGGTCTACCAAATCCTATGATTATGTGCGTGAACACATAGAAGCGACTTCGGCAAAGGATCTGGTTCCGATGAAAAATGAGATCAGCGTTGACTATGAGGCGGGAACATCGACCCCTGTGGCAATGCACGATGATTCGGAGATCCAGCTGAACAAACTGGCGCGGGACTGGGATCCCGAAGATCGGCTCTCTGCTGTGAATGCCTTGCAAAAGGCCAGAATGGAGGAGGAGATTTTGACTGGATTGCTGTATGTCAATTCAGACTGGAAGGATCTTCATCGAACTCTGAATACGGCTAAAACTCCGCTAAATCAATTGAAGGAAGAAGACTTAAATCCGGGGACGAAAGTGCTTGATCAGATCAATGAGAGCTTCAGGTAAGGAAAAGTGGTCTGCGTCAGATCTGCAACGGAGGATTTTAGGAACTCAACGCGCCTTCATTACAAGGAGGAAAATTTTAGAATAAAGGCAAATGGATAATAAATTCGCTTCCTTCTCCTACTTTTGATTCAACCACTATTTCGCCCCCGTGGGCATTGACGAGATCATAGGCCAATGACAATCCCAAGCCAGTTCCTTCTTTGGTTGGCTTAGTGGTAAAAAAGGGCTGGAAGATCTTGTCTTTGATTTCATCGGGAATGCCGACGCCGTTGTCTCTGATGGAGATTTCTACCGCTTTTTCAAGATTTTTAGTGGAGACAGTCACAAGGGGATGCCTATCCGCCGGAGTATTTTTTGTGCAAGCATAGAAAGCATTATTGATAATGTTCAAAAGGACTCTTCCGATATCTTGCGGTACCACACTGATGTTCGGTAGACTGGGATCGAAATCGGTCAAAAAGTGGGCTGCAAAGTTTTTGTCTCTTGCTTGTATACCGAGGTGAGAAAGTCTTAAATACTCGTCTGCCAGGGCGTTGATATCTATCGATACCTTCTCGCCAGTTTTTGACCGACTATGTTCCAGCATCCTTTGTACAATGGAGTTCGCCCTTTCACCATGCTGGTGGATTTTTTCCAGACTTATCTTTATATCGTCAGCGATCTCGACGGCGCCTTGTTGATTTCCCTCAACGAGTTCTACTTTCATTTCCTCGATCAATTCGGTGCAGACTTCGGAAAAGTTATTTACAAAATTCAGCGGATTTTTAATCTCGTGTGCGATGCCGGCGGTGAGTTCCCCAAGACTTGCCATCTTCTCGGATTGTATCAATTGGGTTTGGGTAGATTTCAGCTGTTCGTAAGCTGATTCTACTTGTTCCCGCTGGGCGTGGATCTCCGCTTTTTGCCCTTGGAGCAGTCGGTTTGCCTTTTGCTTACTCAGATTGTTGCGAAAGAGAGAAATGCTGATTACCACGAACATAAGCAACCCTCCCAAAGATGCAAATATGATTATCCGCTGATTAAAAACTGCCGCATTTTTCAACTCTGTATCCTTCTGAAGGAGCTCTATTTCAGCTTCTTTTTTGTTCAATTCAAATTCAAACTGAAGCTGCTGAATCATCTGTTCTGTACTGGATTTTGCGATTTCTTCCTTGACAGATTTCGCGCTGATTTCATTTTCATAAGCCGCTTTGAAATTACCGACGAGCGCCTGTATTTCAGCTAAATTTAGATAAGCATCCAGCATTTCATCTTTAGCATCGATGTCGCTCGCCAGCGATCTGGCTTTTTCCAAAGAGATGATGGCATCCGCAAAATTCTTCTGTTTTCTCTGGGTTTTTGCAAGACCGATCAAGCCCTGTGTCTGCTCAAACTTGGCATCCAATCTCTCGGAGATTTCCAATGCACGCCTGTGAAAATCAAACGCTTTTGGGAAATTGCCCATTGCCGCATGAATCTCTCCCAACTGGGTGAGAGGAAATGTGGCGTCGAGGGTGCCGTCGCAAAGTTCCAAAGCCATTTGATGAAAATAGATGGCTGAATCATAGTTCGATTCCAGAAAATACACTTCCCCGATATTCATGGATGCAGTGGCGATTCCTTGCTGCTGTTGTATGCCCTCAAATACCCCCAGCGATTTCTTAAAATAAGCCAACGCTTCATCGATCGTTTTTCGGTTTTCGAGATAAACCGTTCCGATGTTATTGAAGGAAGTTCCTATTCTTAGCTTGTTGTCGAGCTCTTCGGAAATCTTGAGAGACTCAAAATGCAGCTCCAACGCTTTGGTGCTGTTTCCTAACATAAAGTAAATAGAGCCGAGGTTGCTGAGGATATTGGCTTCACCCGTCCTGTCATTTATCTCGCGGAAATTCTTTAATGATTCTTGAAAGTTCAAGATTGCTTCCTGAAAATTTCCCTGTTGGGCGTATGCCCTCCCTTTGGCGTTGTATGCCTTCGCCAGACCCACTTTGTAGTTTATTTCGGTCCCTAATTGCACGGCTGCATCCAAATTACCAAGGCCACGATTGATATCTGAACCAAGAAGTTCCAAGCCCAAATCCACATACAGATCAACTTTTAAACTATCGTCATCCAGTTGGGCAATGCTACGTGATAAGCTGTCCGCTCTTGTAGTTTGGGCGCTACTTCCATTTGTAAGAATAAAAGATAATAGAGTTACAAAGAGGACGTACTTAAAAATATTCATATACCTGCTTAACACGGGGCTAAAGTGCGGAAGAATTAAATTTAACAAAATGCGACAACATCCCTTGGATCAAATTGTATAAAGCAAAAAAGAATGGAAAGGACTTCCATTCTTTTTTTTACCCCAAGATCCGACTTTACTGTTTGATCACCCGTACGGTTTTCACGCCTTGTAAGGTGCTGATGGTGATGGAGTAGAAGCCGATATGCAATTGCGAGAAGTCCAATTCTAAGCGGCTTTCTCTTTCATTCCATTCACCTTTCCATGGAAGTGTTCTGCCCATAGCATCCGAGAGGACTAGTGAGGATTCATTGGGTATTTCTTTGACAAGACCCCTGAGGCTGAGATTCAGTCTATCTTTTACCGGATTGGGGTATGCTTTTAGTTTGCCTGACACTTCGTCCCCTTCCGTCGAAACTCCTTCCGATACGGATATTTGAATCGCGCTTTCACTTGGCAACGGCTTTGTCCTAGCAGATTCCAGGTCGTTTACAACAGGCCTAATGGCTATGGCTTGGGCTACCCAACTTTCACTCAACGAGGCAATGGCATTTAAATCCCCGGTGTCGCCCGGTTTATATTGCGTGTAGTGAGACATCATATTGGAGGTTAAACCCTGCTGATTATTTGGGTCGTCGTAGATCTCAATTGTTCCTACAGGTGGAGTCCAAGTAGCATTTTTCTTGTTGGAGTAGAAAAGCATGATCAAGGTATTGCAATCAGTGGTAGTCAACGAAGGCGCAGTGGCAATGAAGCCCTGAGCCCCTGATAGCCCGGTAAATTCCACGATAGGTCCGTCTGGATGATGGATGTCAGCGCCACTTACTCTGGATATTCCCATAGTCCATTTCGGACTTTGGTTGATCCGGAATCCATAGGTTTCCGGTTCATTGTTGCTTTTCACAATTTTGTAATAAGTGGCCATGGCGACTTGGTTCAGCTGGTTGACTCTTTGGATCAGTATCCAATCCTTGTCATGAGGAGTAATGGATGGTGACTGTCCTTTTTCAAACATCAAACCGACAATCAACAAATCTCCGATTTGGGTATTGGCAGGCCTTTTTATTATTGCAGGATTACTGGTATTTCCTGCTCCCATCGCTGTCTCAAATTCCCCAACAATTGATGCCTCATTGATACAGCCTGTAACAGTAAGGCTTCCCAAAGTGGAGTTTTCCAAATCGACCGTATAATTGGCTGGAGTAAAGAATGTTACTTGAGGACGGATGCTATAAGTGCCAATGTCAATAGTCCCAGTGCTAGGATAGACTATCTCGTCTTTGATGAGCGAATACTCTATTTTCTCCACAACGGAGGCCTCATCTTCTTTAATTTCCACTTCATTTCCTTCGCTGTCCAACAAATTGCTACTGTAAGCAAATCCTTCTAATTCAGAAGAATATTGAGGCGCAGGATCTCCAAAATCAATTTCCGAGGGATCTGCAGAAGTAGTTATTGTTAATGCAGCCGGGGTAATTTCCAAGTTGGCGGGTAAATAGGAAACATTCAAGTTTCTTTCTTCAAAACTACCAGGGACAATGAAGTGGTTTCCGACTCCGGTACCACTTACAAGGGTTATAGAGAAGAATTCCAGATTGGCATCCTCGGGGTTATTTTCATCTGCCTCACCAAAGTCGTAGTATTTAATGGAATTAACTTCGACTTCACTAGCTTCCTCAAGGTCACTTTCTTTGAAGATGATTAGTACATTGTCAAGTTCTTCAATTTCATCTTCGTTACCTTCCGCATTGATCAGGGTTCGACCATTAATTAGGGTCCGGCCATTAATCATTGTACGGGCATTGATCAGTGTGCGACCGTTGATGATAGTACGGCCATTTATCAATGTGCGTCCATTTATAAGTGTTCTAGCGTTTATAAGTGTCCTACCGTTTATTTCTGCACCCATTAAATTCTGATCTTCGGGATTTTCCAGATAATCCAGGAAAGAACCCGTTGGAACATCAATGATTGAATTGATTAATGGCCGTCCGTTGATGAGGGTTCTACCATTGATAAGGACTCTACCATTGATAATAGGACGACCGTTTATCAAGGTCCGCCCACTCACCATAAAGCTGAGATTGATCAGTTCGGAATTGATAAGAGGTCTTCCATTAGTATCAAAAAGGCCTAGTGGAAGACTATCGTCACCCTCTTGTTTGGCCTTTTCCAGATCCTGTAGATAATTAGTTTGAATCGAAGCTTTCAATCCGCCCACATCCAGGATTTTGGCAGCGTCCTCATCAGAGATGATGACTTCATATTGGATGGCATCGCTGATCGATTCACCATATTCCAAAGCAGTTTCACCTGTCAGGTCAATCGGTTTGATGGTAACCGGTAAAGGATCTACGGTGATGATGCCCGGACCGTAGTTTCCCAAGGCATTATTTATTCCATCATATAATAGATTTCCATCTTCCTGAAGCAGGCCTACATAGTTATAGAAGTCTGAGAAAGCAAAACCGGTTGGCGCATGAGATGCTGTTATGATATAGGTGCCGACTTCGGCTAAGTCTCCATTGATTGGACTGGCTAGTGTCAACGCCTGCAAAGTATCGTTTTCATTTTCGGGATTCAATGTGAGCCCAACCTCTTCGAGAGTCAGTTCACTTGGTACCCAATTATTGTCAACCAATTCATATACATTGGCAGTAAAAGGCTCTAGAGCCTGAGCATATTTTTTACTCTGATCATCTGCGCGGATGGCAATGGTTTTTTTATTGACATCAAAGAAAAATTCCGGATCGGCAATTCCACCGTCTGTCTGACTATCCGAAATAGCCTTGTTTACGACCGTGACTCCCGGATTTCCTACGAATGGTGGGACAGTAATCTCCAGATAACCATTTCCAAGCTCATCAATTCCGTAGGTTGAATTCAACAGCTCTTCCCTCAAATAGACATTTGAACCTTCATATAGATTTGTTCCCCTGACAATCAGCTTAAACTCAACTTCACCGGGATTTATATTCTCATCATAAACCAGCTCAATGTTGTCAGGGTTGGGTGCGGCAAGTGAAAGCAACGCCCGGTCTGCCCGAACAAGTCCCGAACCCGACTTGAGATCTTCGCCGGGCTCATGCATATCCTGTGCTGTTGATTTAAGTAAGTTTCGGATATCGGCGGGCAGACTCGTGCCCGGCTCTCCTAGCCAGCCGGTTGGAATTGTTGTTGGGTAATACTTAACACGGGCCTGCTTGACTAACGCGGCAACTGCAGCAGCATGGGGTGCTGCTGCAGAAGTCCCGAAGAAATTTGGAAAGTTATCATCTTCCAAGTCCGGTGCACCAAGACTAACCGTGGTGTTCCCGCCATTTGGTGCCGTGAAATCAGGCTTACTGCGGAGCGCTTCATTGGTCAATGTTCCTCCTCTGGAAGAGAATGCAGCGACCGTGAATGCATCTGTCCCACTGGGAACTAGTGCTGGGTCAAATCCATAAACCGAAGTATTGGCATAGAGCACCGCACCCACTGTCATTGCTCCCGTTGCATTGGCATGACCAACAATAGTAGAAGCATTTATCCCATTTTGATCGTTTGGATCAAGCTCACCTCTGAAAACTACATATTTGAAGTCGATGCCTGTATTGGAATCCAAGTCAGTACAGCTTTCGCACTCCCGAGCTATTACAAGATCGACGTTGGTTTCTTCGATGATAGTAAATGAAAGGATTTCGATAGGATCACCATTTGCATTGTTTCGGTTAAAACCAAATAGGGGTACGCCAAAGTCTTTTAGATAAATATCCAGATCGTACAAACTTCCAATCTGGTCAACGGAATAAAGTGGGTCATCCCATTGAAGAACTATCATATACACGGCAGGGCCATTTTGCCCGGGAAAGACTTTGATGGATTGCGTTGGATTGCCGCTGCTAAATTGGTGTACACGGCCGCGCTCAGTCCATTCGCCGCCATTCAGCGGTAAGTCAATCGTTGGATCATCGACTGGAGCAAATACACCTTCAAAGGATTTGGTTCCAAAGTTCCCGGCAGAAGTAAAATATGAAACGCCGTTGGCGGTAACCTCGTTAACTGCTTTTGCCACTTTTCCATCGCTAAAAAAGGGTTCCGTGATGTGGTTGATATCATCCACGATAATATCACTGCCGGCAGCTGCTAAGTCGCGGATCCCTTGTGCGAAATCTCCCGCGGTTACTACGCCTGTTCGGAAGCCAAGTTGTGCGCCTGGAGCTACGTCATGAACAATCTGAAGCATCGCGCGGCCTTCATCCGTCCCGATTCCAAATCTACTTGGAAGATCGCTGGTAAAATAAAGGCTTTCCGGCAAGTCGCCGTTGGCTACATCGGCTGCCAATGTGTTGACTCCTGGATCCGTTCGTGTGGCATAGCTGTCAGAAAGCACCCCGATTTTAATTCCAGTTCCGTCTATCGGCGTGTCTCCTTCAAAATGGGAATATCCTGCTCTCACAAGGTTAGAGCGCATGACTCGGTCACCTTGAGTTGTCGTCGCCCCTTTATTGGTAAAAGGAGGGATCGCGGGACGTACGTAGTTTATTTCATCTCGGTATTGGTTCAGTTCCAATAACCTTTCTATGGGAAGAAATCCGGCAATTATCAGTGAGTTGGGATCTTGTTTAAGTTCGTCTTCGGTTGGGGTCACAAAACCTAAGCTTTCCAAGATTGCCTTAGCCTGTCCAAACTTATCCTTGATGTATATGACCTCAATCAGTACCTCGTGTCCGACGATATAGAAGACTTCGTTGGTTTCCACTGTTTGACCCCGATTAAAAATTTCATTGAGAGCAGTCAATTCCGAACCGATAATTTCATATACTTTGCCTTGGGAGCAGATACCGAAAATCTGGCGATCGTTGACTGTAATTGTAAATGTTTCCCCACTGCCACAACTACCTGCTGTCGAGACCTCAATCACATCTCCGTCGGTAAGCAGAATCGATTCAGAATTTTCTATTATTTGGCCATTCCGTTCAAAAATCAGCTCTCCAGAACTGACAGTGGCATAATCGTTCAAGTTTCCAATAGCAGTATCCCCACCATTTTCCGTGCTGCACAATATCGCATCCGTTACAGACAAGACAGGAGGGGTGGTAAGGGTCACATCTAGGCTACATTGAGTAGGGAAGCAAGCCCGCTCATCGTCTATTTCCACTGATACAGTTCCCGAGTTTAACCATTTCACTGTGATGGAATTGGTACCATGTCCGGAAGTTATTTCTCCGCCCTCAGTAACTGACCATGTGTAGGTGGATGCTCCGGCAGGTACAGTATAGGATGCTGGAGAACCTTCACAAACTTCGCTTTCACCCTGTATATCACAATCCGTATCAAGATTAATGGCATCGGAAACAGCCTGCACCGAGCGGTCCTGGCCTCCCAGGGATTTCCCATCTAGGGAAAAGACCCTGGTATGATAGGGGGATCCTGTGATACTCGAAGCTGACTGTCCTTCACCCCAATCCGTTGCGCTGGCGATATGACCCCCCCAGGCTATTACAACTGTGTTAGTTGGTCCGTTGCTGCCGCTGACAGTAAAAGATATGCTTAGTCTGGTGACCGCGGTGGTTGCAGCATTATTTTCCTGCAGGACGTACTTAGTTTCGCCCAATGAACCTCCATAAATGGCAATTTTTCTTTCATCATCTGTCAGTTTACTGAAACTCGAAGAAGGGTGGGGAGACCCATTTGGGGTGGGAATTGAACCAAAATTTGGAGTGCCGGAATTTGGGATTACGTTCTCACAGATTCTGTTAAAACTCGTGATATAGTCTATCGCACTTTTGTCTTTTGCCCGCGTATCCCATTCAATTTCTACGGTATGGTTTCCGGCCCGCAACTTTGAAATGGTCAAACGATAGGGAATGGATTGCCCTTCATAGAAATGGCTGTTGGCTGAATTGGAATTTCCGGTTGCCCAGGCTATTGGGCTCAGAGGATCTTTGCCAACCCCGCCATTCTGGCCTTGTTCCAGTTTAACTGTTTGGGCATAAGAAAAATTAGCCGCTAGTAGCAATACTACCAACAGCATGTTACCGAGTGTGAGGAGTCTACTCATTGGATACCTGTTAAATTTTCAAAGAATTTAAATACGTCAAAAAGTGAAAGGATTCTGATAAAATCTAAAATCCAACCCTCTAAGCAAAAAACATAGTTTTTGGCGAGTAAAATGCAAATTACCTTTTGTAAAAGGATTTTTCTAAGGTATCAAATTATTTTAAGAATAACATGCTGTTCAACCTATTGCGAAGATAGGAATACAGGTAATCTTTAGTAAGAAGTCGGTAATTGAATGATAAACTCACTTCCTTCCCCTTCTTTGGTTTCCACTCTCAATTCCCCTCCATGCGCTTTCACTATATAGTAACTCAAGCTCAATTCTGTTCCCTGTCCTGTGGGTTTAGTAATAAAGAAGGGCAGGAAGATTTGGGGATGCCGGAACCGTAGTCTATTTGGATATATCACCAAGGTTTTGGTGGCGATAGTCACATGGCGCCTTTTACCTGCGAGGTTTTCAACGCGTTGGTAATAAGGGCTAAGCAGGTCTTTTCTCCTGCAGGCTTAAAAAGCATTGTTGATGATCCTGTTTTGTGTTAGAACTAATTGTCAAAACGATTTAAATCACCCTCCCAATTTGGTCTATTAACCTTATTGTTTCTCAAATTCTTATTTGCAACAGCCCACTGTAGTTCCACAGATTCCCGATCCCAAAGATAAATTTCCCTTTTTCGGAAGTTGATAGCCACTCGGAAGTTGCTAAGAAATTCATACCCCAATATGCCATCGACACTTATTCCCCATTGGTTTTTATTTAGTTGATTCAATGGGACAAAAAGTGTTTTCATAGAAGGACAGGGAAGGTCGCCTATCTTCAATTCATTTACTTTTAAAGATTTTACTGGAACTAGGTCTTGTCCGAAACTTGTAATTGAATCCGCTCTCGCCCGTAATAAATCTGAATTCAGGTGGTTGATTTGCCGGCTGTCCATGACATTAGCACTGGCACCTGTGTCCAGAATCATTTTTAGCTGTTTTCCATTTGCATCTACTATTATGATGGGAAAGCCTCGTCCGACAAAAGTGGGTATGGTGGCCTGTGGTTTCTGATGGATACTCTTCGAAGACAGGCGGTTTCCATCTTTATCGAGTTGATAGATGGTCACTTCCTTAAAGGTATAGTCTAAGACAATTTCACAATATTTAAATAAACTATTGCCGATCACCCCAAATAGTTGCAAACCAGTTATTTTCTCCAAAGCAGTGAAATCAGCCACGTGTGCGACTATATTCTTTTCAAATCCTTCGAGGTTAAACTCTATGTATTTAATTTCATTTTCGATCTCATTTCCGTGAATTCCATAGAATTTCTTTTCTGTTGGCTTGCCCTTGAAAATGCGGCTATTCAAGATCATATCCGAAGCACCGGTGTCCAGAATAAAAAGACCTTCTCTGCCATCCACTGATCCTTTGACTAGGATTAGATTACGGATGAGTTGAAATGAAACGCTGGTGACAGGTGCGTTTTTAGGACTGAGAAAAGGCAGCATGACACCAAGAGCAATAGAAAATAGGAGCGCTTTCATCTTGTTTATTTTTAGTTAAAAAATTTCTTTAGAAAAACGGAGTTGCGTATGGAGACAACTCCGAATCAATTGGTAGTCAAAAATGGATGGGATGTTTTTGATTCTATTGGACTTGAATTGCGCGGATAGGACAGAGGGCGCGGTCCTTAGACTGAGAGTGTATCAGTAGGATAGGGATTGCATTTTTCGCAGGATATCTTCGGAAAGCCCTAAAAGAAAGACTCAATTTCACCTTTAAAGGCGAAAGGGAATTAGAAAAGTGACGCAAAAAAAGAGAGTGCGATGGCTCGGACCGCTCCTGATCGTTCTGAGGATCAGCTTTGAAATAGTCTCAAACGTGATAACGGTGGGCAGTGGTAAGAAAGAGAATAATCACGAAAGCGTTTTCTCAATCAGAATTTTTTTCTCTCCAAGTCTGAGGAGTCAGGCCAAACTCCTGTTTGAAAACCCGGCTGAAATAAGCGGGATCATTGAAGCCACAATCGTAGGCCACCGATGCAATAGTCAATTCGGGCCGGAGGAGTGATTCTTTTGCTTTGACCAATCGGACAAATCGAATGAAATAGGTAGCAGAAAGGCCCGTTAAAGCTGAAAGTTTGCGGTGAACTTGTGAGTGACTCAAGGCCATGGCCTGGCAAAGCTTTTCGACGTCAAAGCTGCTGTCGTCCAAATGCGCTTCGATCTCTTTTCTGACTTTCATAACGAATCGGTTTTCCAAGCTTTTGGACGATAGCATATGTGGAGTAGGGATACTACTCGTAGGAATTTGTTGAGTTATGGCAGGTGGGTTTTTGGAATAGTCGAACGCTATCGAAGAGCGGAAATACTGTTGTAATTGTTGTTGCAATTTAAGTAGGTTCCTGATGCGCAGAAGCAGTTCTTTCTTGTAGAAGGGCTTGATCAAGTAGTCATCAGCGCCTTGTTCCAGCCCTTCGATCTTGCTGTCGAAATCAGCTTTTGCAGTTAACAGGATGATGGGAATATGACTGGTGCGTTCGTCGGTCTTCAGAGCCTTGCATACTTCAAAACCGTCTTTGAAAGGCATCATCACATCCATTAAAATCAGATCTGGAATCAGTTCAAAAGCCATTTGTTCACATTCCTGTCCGTTTTTTGCAATTTCAAAATCGTATTCATCCTTCAGACACGAAGCAAGATAGACTGCGATATCCTCATTGTCATCTGCCGCCAATATTGTGGGGCGATGATTTCGATGGCCGTTTTCTTTGTGGGTTTCTGAGATCGAAGCCGGAACAGGACTCTCATAGTCTGGAACAATGTTTTCCAACGAGAAATTGCCTGGCAGAACAGAAACTCCTTCAACGTTTTCTATTCCATTCAAAATAGCCTGTATGGGTAAGGCCACCTCAAATTCAGCTCCATTGCCCTTATAGCTTTTGACAGTTATGCTTCCTTCCATCAACTTTACCAATTCGCTGGTTATTGCTAGACCTATTCCGGTACCTTCTCTCTGCCTGGTATGAGAACTATCTGCTTGATAAAACCGGTCAAAAATATTAGGAAGGTCAGCTTCGTCTATGCCAATTCCGGTGTCTTTGATCTTTAGGACAAACGTGTCATTTGTCGTATTAATGGACACATAGACGTTGCCTCCTTTTGGAGTGAATTTGATGGCGTTTGAAATAAGGTTGGATACAATTTGCTGCAATCTCACCCCGTCAAATGGCATATTAAACTGGTCTGTATCTGAGAGGAAGTGAAGCCTGACTCCCTTATTTTCAGCAAAGGAGTGGAAGTTGTTAACCATAAGTTCCAAAAAAGCCACGACATCAGCCTGGTGATAGTGCAGGGTTAACTTTCCGTCTTCAAGTTTGCTGAGGTCGAGCATCTGATTGACGAGTGTCAACAGATTTTGCCCGTTACGGATAATCGTCTTCAAATCCTCCCTATAATTCTCACTCGGTTTATCCAATTCCTGATCCGCAATCCCTAAAATAACCATCAGAGGAGTTCGGAATTCATGGGTGATATTGGTGTAAAGTTTGGTTTTGAGAGCATCCAATTCACTCAGGCGGAGTTGGCCGAGGGAAGCTATCTTCTCTGATTCTATGAGTTGAGCCTGGGTGGATTTGAGGTCTTGTAATGAATTTTTCAATTCGGTGGTGCGTTCTGATACTTTAACTTCCAGTAATTCTTTTTCATCCTTCAGTGCTTTCGTGCGCCAGCGAATGAATAGATAGACACCGGATACAAAACTTAGTATGTATAACGCAATAGCCCACCAGGTCCGCCACCACGGTGGTAATACTTTGAAAGTATAAGTAATGGGGTCAGACCATACCCCGTTGCCTCCCTGTGCTTTAAGTTTAAAAGTATAAGTTCCTTCGTGCATATTACCAAAGCTGGCACTGCTGCGTTTGGTCACAGGGCTCCAGTATTGGTCATACCCTTCAAGCATATATTGATAGTTAACCAAAAATGGTTTGCTTGTTTCAATGGCGGCAAACTCAAAAGATATTTGATTAAATTCATAAGGCAGCATCAGGTTTTCAGGCAGGGGATAAAATTCAGTGATGCCATCAAACCGAAGTCTGGCAAAACTTTTTTCCAGTGAATCCTTTTTGGATGGAGACATACCTTTTCCATAGGCAAAAAATTCCTGCAATAAGACTGTTGCACTGTCGTAGTTGTTTTTTCCTTCCTGTTTTGATAGCAGATTGTACCAGCAAACAGGCTGATCCTTCACTTTTACAGCTTGTACCACCACTGTTGGAGGCTCAGTATTTCTGAGCAATGCTGTATAATCAAACCGGACTAAAGCTGTTTTTTCGCTGTTTGTACCTATCCATAGCATGCCCTTGCTGTCTACAAACATAGCGCTTACATCCTTTACCGGGTAGCCTGTATTGGTATTGTATATTTCTATATCGGTCAGTTTGGTAAAGTCATCAGAAGGGTTAAAAAGGGTGATCCCCAGGTTGGTGCCAATCGCCATTTTACCATCGGGCATTTGCAAAACCTGCTTCACCTCATCGTCGGGTAGGCCATCGGCTATTCTATAACTTTTGAACAGTGAAGAAATCATTTCCTTTTTCTTCTCTTTGTCCTCACCCTCGACTTCGCTCAGGACAGGATTTTCTGTTAAGTTCCTGACTTCGTCAGCAGGAAACACGCTCAGCCCTTCGGATGTTCCGAGCCAAAGATTTCCCGTTTTATCTTCAATGATACTATGGACATAACGGCCTGCAATCCCCTGAGCAGTGGTAAACGTGGTGAATGATTTGCCGTCATACCGGCTTACACCTCCTGCAGTGCCGAACCAGAGATTTCCCGTTTTATCTTCGATGATGCTGCCAACCCTATTGTGTGCAAGCCCCTGAGCGGTGGTAAACGTGGTGAATGATTTACCGTCATAACGGCTTGCTCCTCCGCCAAGAGTGCCGAACCAGAGATTTCCCGTTTTATCTTCAATGATACTACGGACATAACCGTCTGCAAGACCCTGAGCAGTGGTAAACGTGGTGAATGATTTGCCGTCATACCGGCTTACACCTCCTGCAGTGCCGAACCAGAGATTTCCCGTTTTATCTTCGATGATGCTACCAACACTATTGTGTGCAAGCCCCTGAGCGGTGGTAAACGTGGTGAATGATTTGCCATCATAACGGCTGGCACCTTCGCCTCCAGTGAACCAGAGATTTCCCGTTTTATCTTCGGCCATGCTGAAAACAAAATTATCTGCAAGGCCCTGAGCGGTGGTAAACGTGGTGAATGATTGGCCGTCATAACGGCTTACTCCTCCGCCTCGTGTGCTGAACCAGAGATTTCCCGCTCTATCCTCAGTAGCTCCCATGACAATATTACCTGAAAGCCCCTGTGCGGTGGTAAACGTGGTGAATGATTTGCCATCATAACGGCTGAGACCGCCGCCAAGAGTAACGAACCAGAGATTTCCCGTTTTATCCCCGGTGATGTAAATGACATTGTTATGTGCCAGCCCCTGAGCAGTGGTAAACGTGGTGAATGATTTACCGTCATAACGACTTACACCTTCTCTAGTGCCGAACCAGAGATTTCCTGTTTTATCCTCGGTGATACTCTGAACAAAATTATTTACAAGCCCCTGAGCGGTAGTAAAGGTGCTGAATGATTTGCCATCATAACGGCTTACACCTCCGCCAAGAGTACCGAACCATACATTCCCCGTTTTATCCCCGGTGATGTAAATGACATTGTTATTTGCCAGCCCCTGAGCGGTGGTAAACGTGCTAAATGATTTTCCGTCATAGCGGCTGACACCTCCGTCAACCGTGCCTATCCAGAGATTCCCGGTTTTATCTTCAGTGATCCATTGAACATAATTACTTGCAAGCCCATGAGTGGTGTTAAACGTGGTGAATGATTTGCCATCATAGCGGCTTACACCCCCATGATCTGTGCCGAACCAAAGATTCCCCTTTCTATCCGTGGTGATGATATAAACATTATTATTTGCAAGCCCCTGATCGGTGGTGAACGTAGTGAATGATTTACCGTCATAACGAGTGGCGCCTCCCCCTGCAGTGGCAAACCAGAGATTTCCGAACTTGTCCAGCGCCGACCAATAAACGTCATCCAAAGGGAGGCCGTTGTCGGTCGTAAGGTTGTTGAAATTTGATATGCCACCATCACCCAGGATAAAGGGCTTGCCTTCAGAATCCAAAATAGTTTCGCCTTTTTCGTTTTTTAAAACGGGAAGCATTCTTGTTACGCCCCCGCTATTCAAACGTACTATCCTGGGTGCAGGCATTTTATCTGAGAGTACAGTTTTTGGTTTCAGGCTGTCTGGCAGGTTGTTTAGGGATGTAAACTCTATTGGAACAAGGGTGTCTTGTTTTACTTTATTTTCAATTACATAAACCTCCTGTTTTGTAGTACAGGAAAATCCTATTAGTACGATGAACACGCAAAAAAATTGGTTAGCCTTCATGATTTTAAATTTTGAGCTTTGTTTAGAACCATCTATTTACGTAAGACGTTAGTTAACAGAATAATAAACTCACTCTCTTCTCCTTCCTTCAACTCTCCCCATGCGCTTTCACAATATGATAACTCATGCCATGCCGCATTCCCCCCAAAGGTTTGGTAGTAAAGAAAGGTTGAGGGAATTTGTCACGGATTTGGTCGGGAATGCCTGGACCATAGCAGTGACGCCTTTGGTCTGCAAGAACTTCTCCTGACTCTCACTTGAGCCAGAGCCTTCCAAATCATGATATTTGGTACTGTCCTTCATAGAAAAGGGATTTGGGATTATAAACTCCTAAAACTCAATTCTAGCCCCTTGGCCATGTTTTGGCAGAAATTCCACGATTGGAATTTTCAAAACCCAGACTTGTACGCTAGATTTAATACTGATCAACAGGGACTTTGTAATCGAAAAAACAATCACTCCCATGAGATTTCTGAAAGCCTAAGACACGTTAAAAATAGTGGCTACGTTAATTTAAGGTAATTTTTGACTATTAACAGATAAGGGGAACTTAGAAAATCAGGAAACTTTCGGGATTGTAATGCTAAACCTAGTCCACTCCCCGACCACCGAAGTGATGTCCAACGAGCCATTGTGCGCTTTAATGATATCGTGGGTGATCGAGAGACCGAGACCCGTTCCCTCTGTTCCTTTTTTGGTGGTGAAGAAGGGCATCAACAGCTTGTCTTTGATCTCATCTGGTACACCGGGACCGTTGTCCTCGACTTCGATCAGGATGCTGTCGCCGAGATCCTTGGTACGGACTTCGATGATGGCTTTGTACTCCGGCCCGACTTTGACGATTTTTTCACGCATGGCGTCGAAGGCATTTTTGGTCAGATTCAAGATCACACGGCTAAAATCCTCAACGTTGAGAGGAATCTTTGGAATGCTTTGATCCAACTTGAGACTGACGTCGACGTTGATCGGATTTTTATTGGCCCGCATGCCATGGAAGGACAGGTTGACGTATTCGGTGATGACCTCATTGAGATCGGCCGGTTCCATGGCGCCGCTGCCGCCCCTGGAGTGCATCAGCATGGACTTGACGATGCCGTCTGCCCGCCCGCCATGATGTTTGATTTTGGTCAGGTTGGTTTTGATGTCAGACAGGAGATCCTTGACATTGTCCAAGGCATCGGCTGGTGGCATTTTCTCGAGTTCTTCTTCGATCTCTTCCAAAAACTCCAAACTCAGCCCGGAGAAGTTGTTGACAAAGTTCAGCGGGTTTTTGATTTCGTGGGCGATCCCCGCGGTTAGCTGGCCGAGAGACGCGAGTTTTTCCTGCTGGATCAGCTGCGCTTGGGTTGATTTGAGGTTTTCATGAGCTGACTCCAGCTTCGTGTAGGCTTTTTCGATCTCACGTGCTTGCTCCAGCTCCCGTTCCCGGGCCTTTTCCTGCTCTTGTTGGATGGCTTTGTTTCGCTGATAGCGGTGCATTGGGTAGATCAGCGACAAGAACAGCATCGTGTAGATCAGAAACGCCCACCAAGTGCGGTACCAGGGCGGAAGTACGGTGAAAGACAGGCTGATCGGCTCCGTCCACTCCCCGGCCTCTCCCTCGCTCGGGCCGGTGAACCTCGCGCGGACCTTAAAGACATAGTCGCCCTCCTCAATGTTGCCAAATGTGGCGCTGGTCTTTTTCAACACAGGACTCCACTCCTGATCGTAGCCTTCGAGAATGTACTGGTATTCCACCAAAAAGGGCTTGGCCAACTCGTTGGAGCCAAAATCAACGTTGATGTGGTTGTGTCTAAAGGGTAAAACGAGATTCTGGGGAATCGGAAAAAAAGGCGCGATGCTGTCGAAGGTGATATTCTTAAACCGATCTTGCAGTCTGATTCGCTCCTCGCTGTTCAGGACTTTTCCCAAGGTAGAGGCCTCTTCCACCTCGGCCGATTGGTCGGATTCACCAGCAGATTCGAGTGAGCTCCAGGGGATCACTTCTTCGTTCAGTCGTAGCTGCTTCAAGAAAACCTTTGGGACGTTTTTATTTCGGATCAGCGCATCATAGTCAAAGCGAACCAAGGCTGATTTGTTACTTCCAGTCCCTGCCCAGAGGATCCCATTTCGATCCTGAAACATCCCGTTTTGCCCGTCAGTGAGATCTTTGACAGGATAGCCGGTATTGGAATTGAAGATCTCAAGATTCTCCAGTTGTGAGAAGTCTTCCCCTTTTGGCACGTCAAAAAAAGCAATCCCCAGGTTGGTTCCCACGGCCACTTTTTGATTGCTCATCGGCAGGATCTGTTGGATCACATCATCGGGGAGGCCATTGCTTGTGGTGAAATTGTGGAAAAGTGGTTTTTGCTCCGCATTATCCGAGATAGCGATCGCTTTAGAGTCTTTGGAAAGAAAGCTGATCCCTTCCTCGGTGCCCACCCAGACATTTTGCTGCTCGTCCAACTTAACCTGAATCACACCATTGTTGGCCAAGCCCTGGTCTTGGGTGAAGGTGACGAATTTTTCACCGTCAAAATGACTCAAGCCTCCATCCACAGCTCCCACCCAGATTGACCCGTCCGGCTCAGCCTGCATGCCAAGGATAATATATCCAGCGAGCCCCTGCTCCGGCCCAAATCGGGTGAAACTTGCACCGTCAAACCGGCTGATTCCGTCTTCTGTGCCTACCCAAAGCGCTCCGTTGGCATCCTCGATGACTGAGTAGACCTCATTGGAGGGTAGTCCGTGTGCGGTCGTATACGAGGTCACATCCTTACCGTCAAATTTGCTCAGCCCGCCACCGGTGCCAAACCAAATGTTTCCACCCCGATCCTGCACCATGGAATAAACGATGTCTCCGGCCAGTCCCTGCGAAAGTGAGTAGGTCGTGAAGCCGCTGCCGTCGAATTTGCTGGCTCCGCCACCCGAGGTTCCAAACCAAAGATTGCCTTCCCGGTCTTCCAGCGAGCTCATGATGATGTTGGCGCCGAGCCCCTGATTCATCGTGAAGCTGGTAAAGGAAGAGCCGTCAAACCGGGTGATTCCTCCTCCGTCTGTACAAAACCAGATCTTTCCCGAGTCATCCAGGACAATGTCCAGAACGCTGTTGGCTGACATGCCCTGATCTCGGGTATAGCTGGTAAATTTTTTTCCGTCAAAACGACTCGCCCCTCTTTCCGTCCCAAACCATATTTGACCTTGTCGGTCTTCTTGGATCGCACGAACGATGTTGTCGGCGAGACCGTCATGGATATCGAAGTTTTGAAAGGTACTCCCGTCAAATCTGCTGATGCCCGAGCCGATGGTCCCGATCCACAGTGATCCGTCCGAGGCGACCCCAAAGCTCCTTACCCGATTGCCCGCCAGTCCGTCCGCTTCGGAGTAGTTGGTGAAGGTCTTTCCGTCAAACCTACTCATGCCTCCGCCGTTGGTGCCGAAGTAGAGGTTGCCTTGCAGATCTTTCCCGACGGCCATCACAAAGTCGTCTGCCAGACCATCCTCTGCGGTGTAGTTGGTAAATTTCGTTCCGTCAAATTTTAGAATCCCCCCGCCGCCGGTGCCCATCCAGATATTTCCCTCTTGGTCCTCAGTGATGCCAAAGATCACCTCATTGGCAAGCCCATCTTCCAGCGTGTAGCTGGTGAAAGTGTGTCCGTCAAAGCTGCTGACTCCGGTGATTGTTCCGATCCAGATCAGCCCTTTGCTGTCTTCCCAGATACTCCGCACGGTGTTACCCGCCAGCCCCTGGGATGTGGTGTAATTGGTGAAGCTGCTGCCGTCATACTGACTCAGTCCGCCTCCGTTAGTCCCAAACCAAATATGCCCCCTGCGATCTAAAATTGCGCAGTTGACGCCGTCAAGCGGAAGTCCATCGTCCGAGGTATAGGCTCTGAACTGTGATACTCCGCCTTCTCCCAAGAGGAAGGGCTGACCGTTTTCGTCGGTGGTGACCACTCCATTTGGGTCTGTCGAGACGAGCAGGTTTTGTCTTTTGGGTACCATCAGCTCGTAGGTGACCAGATCGCCTGCGTCGTCCCGATAGGAATAGCTTCCTCCGTCTTTGGTCGGCAGCGCGATGACTCGTGGAGGTGGAGAATCCTTCAGGTAGACAGACTGAGGTTTGAGCGAGTCTGGCAAGCTGGACAGCAATGTGACTTCCGGAGCTTGCTTCGTCGAACCCGCTGTCGCTTCAGGAGTTTTTTCTCCCTGTTGACATGAAAAAAGTAAAATGAAAATTCCGAAATATCGGAGCTGTTGTTTCATGGACTTCGTTCCAAAGATTCAGAGGAAAGGGTGGATGAAAATAGCCCTTCCAGAATTTTTTGAAAAAGATAGCCAAATTATATAGGATAAAAAATGGTTTTGAATCCTCCTATTTTGACATCTATTTCCAATGGGAGGGTGAAAACTAAGCGCTGGATCGGCTTTTTGCGCGCAAAAAAGACTATGAAACGAATTCTACGACCTACACAGATTGGAGAAATGATCTATAGACGTGAACCATATACCGGAATTCCACCGTAGAGTAATGCAACGATCAAGAATCCGGCAAAAAAAAACCGGCTCTTTATGGGAGTCGGTCTAGATGTTTCCTCAGGGGTTGCTTACTGTCCCACCATAAAGATGGCGTTGCTTAGGACGAGTTTTCCACTTTCCCAGAACCCTCGGAAGATCGGGTTGTCCACGAAGTAGACGATCTGTCCGCGACCCTGCTGTTCCGCTCCGATTGCGAGGGATTCACCCATCTTCGATTTGATCTTGTAGCCGATGTAGCCCGTACGATAGGAATCGTTGGTAGCGATTACTCCGGCATTTGCGCCTCCCGTGAGGTAGGTAAATCGGTTGGAATTGTTTTTCAGCGTGTAGAATTTGCCGCCTGTGCCATAGCCCAGCGGATGGGTTTGATCCATCTTGATTTCATAGATCGCACCGGCGGTGCCAGAAGCCGTCTCCAGGCGTTCCATGCCCAAGTAAGGTTCCAGTCTTTCTTGTTTCGAAAGTGCCGCGTCAGCTTTTTCAGCTGCTTTTTTGTCATCCTCTGAATCAAAGTTTTTTAAAGCAAACCCCTCCTTGTTGGCAAAAAGGTTGAGCGCTCCATCCAGTGCGATCAACTTGCCGCCGGCTTTGACCCAGTCAGTAATCTTCTGCTGAGCAGCTGCATTGAGCGCCGGACCATAGGTTGCGGGCAGGATCAGCACGTCATACTTGCTGAGGTCATAGCCGCCCATCGAGGCAGCATCCAGATTGCTCAGTGGATAGTTGAGATCCTTTTCGAAAAAGTGCCAGATCTCTCCAAAGCTCAAGGAAGATGTGCCATTTCCGCCAACCAGTGCAACTTTCGGCGCCTGGATTACTTTGACGTTCGGCGAGCCAAAGTCCTTGCCTTTGTCTACATATCCAGTCTGGGTCGTGGCCAACTTTACACCAAATTTATTGGCTGCGTCGGAGACTTTTTTATCAAAGTCGGCTACATATTCATTTCCTCCTTTGGTGATAATGAGCGAACCCGCTGGGTAGCTTTTGCCCTCTACTTCAAAGGGATATTCTGCATATTTCACCCGAATCTTGGCGTTGAGTAGCGCGGACAAGAAAGCCACGTCTCTGGTTCCCTGCCAGGAGGCAAGATAGGCGACGGGAGTTTGACCGACTGGGTTTGGTGTAAATTCCGGTTTTTGGTAGTCTCCGGCGGCATCCAATCGGCTCTCAAGCGCAAAAGCCTGAAGTCCATAGGCATAGGGCATCGCCCAGCTTGTGATGTCGTAGGTGATCGAGTCGTTCAGGGTAGGATTTGGTTCGAAAAGCACCTGAGCCAAAACCGATTTGGGCTGGTAGGCGTTGATGACGATGTCATTTTCATCGGTAGAAAAGGACACTCCGGCTTTTCCGCTTTGGTATTCAAAACCTTTCAGACCGGCTTTTGATCCGGCTTTTCCGTATTTGATTCCATTTTTGTCGAGGAGCTCGAGCAACTTTGCCACCTGAGATGGATTGCTTCCACCTTTGATCACAAAGCTCTTATACTTGCCTTTCGGGCTGCTGGAGTTGTTTTTGAAATACGTCGCAAACTCATCTACCAAGCGCTTCGAGTTTTTGCTTGTCACTTCGGCCGCTGACATTGCCGCGGTATAGTGCCCGGCAATTCGGCTGCTCAAGGTCACGGTATCGCCCACGGAATTGTATCCGCCGATGCCGCCTCTGCCGCCGCCGCCCTGCTCGATCGTCATCCCGATGGCACCGTTGTACATCGGATACGTATCGCCATAGGATGGATAAAGCAGGTCAAAGCGTTCCTTGGTGAAGTAAAACCTTCCCATTTCGTCGAAATACTTGGCGGTGTTTCGTCCGAAGATATCCTGAAACTCATGCTGGAAAGGAGTCAGCTGCTCATGCAAAGGCTCGGCAGCGGGAGCCATGTAAAACGGCTGATCGATGCCTTGCTCGTGGAAATCGAGGTGCAACTGTGGCATCCACTGCTGGTATACTTTCATTCGCTGCTGGGATTCCACCTGTACCTGCCAAGCCCAGTCACGATTGAGATCAAAGAGGTAGTGATTGGCGCGGCCTCCTGGCCAAGGTTCGTTGTGCTCCTGAGACTGAAGATCTGGCTGGAGTGTGGTGTTCATCTTCTGATTGTACCAGTTGGAGTAGCGATCCCGGCCGTCAGGATTGATACACGGATCAATGATCACGATCTGGTTTTTCAGCCACTCCTGCGATTTCGCATTGTTCGGATCAGCAAGGGTATAGAAAGACGAAATAGCAGCTTCCATCCCGACAGACTCGTTTCCGTGGACGTTGAAGGACATCCAGTTGATGGGGATCTCGCTGCTCGGCGTTCCTTCCATCAGCCCTGCCCGCTTCAGGTTGTCGGTGCGGATCTGCTCCAGTTTCGCCATGTTTTCCGGGCTGGAAAGGATCGCAATGATCAGTGGGCGTTTTTCATTGGTTTCGCCGTATTGGATCAGTTTGATGTTTGGATTTTGCGAAGCCACATATTCGAAGTAATCGACCATGCGATGATGCGGCGTGAATCGATCACCGGGCTGGTAGCCCAAAAACTGCTCAGGGGTTTGAAGCTGGGCGAAAGCTCCCAGATAAAAGACAAATGCAAAAGCGAATGAGAGTAAGGTTTTTTTCATAGGGTAAGTGAATTCGGTTGGAAGATAGATGCTTTTCGGACTTGGTTATTCACTGTTCGGAGAAAATTGGTTGTCAAAGGACTCCAATTCACCGATTTTTCCGGTGAATCTATCCTTTCCAGTTCGATTTGGGAATTCAACTTTTAATCGACTTGAGTTTTTCCAAATACTCCCCCGCTGCGGATAAGAGCTCGTCGGTTTGCTTTCCCATTCTGGAGGCAAAGTCCTCTTCCATCGTGCTTATTGATCCCATTACCTTGGACTGAAGCGATTTTCCCGGATAGGTAAGATTGATCGTCACGGTTCGCTCGTCTGCCTCGCCCCGTTTCCGCTTGAGGAGATTTTGGCTTTCCAGTTTTTTCAGCAGCGGGGTTAAGGTGCCGGAATCTAAACTCATCCTATTGCCGAGTTCGTGGACCTTGAGACCGTCTTCTTCCCAAAGAATCGACAAAGCCAGGAACTGTGGATAAGTCAGTCCAAATTCATTCAAATGAGTCTGAATCTGCTGGATAAGTAGACGGGATGAAGTATAGAGTGCCTTTGACAGCTGGATGGTGGGATGTTTTGAATTTGCCATAAAATCAAAATAGGATTGGATACAATCTACTTGTTTCCAATCCTAATACCAAGTGATCAGTCGCAGTTTTCAGTGATCAGCGAAAACGAAATTGCATAACAGCAATCAATAATATCTTCCGATCATCGGGTGATCCACGATCGCTTTTTTCAATGCCAACGCATCGATGGTTCCCGGCACGCGGTAAGCTACTTTGCCTCCGGGCTCAATGAGGAGTGTGATTGGCAGGCTACCATCCCAATCTTCACCGACGACCTTGATCACTTCATATTTGTCTTCCGTGTCCATGATGTAATTCGGAACAGCAGATGCTTTTCCCTTTAGGAATTTCAGCGCTTTGTCGATTTGATCAGGCGTGTCCATGCTGACCGAGACAAACTGAAAATCCCGTTCGCCATACATTCGCTGGATCGTGACAAATTCCGGGTACTCGACGATGCAGGGGCCGCACCAGGTTGCCCAGAAATTGACTAGAAGCAATTCATCGGTTTCGTTTTTCAGTAGATCGGAAAGGCCGACTGGAGAGAGTTTTTCCAGTGTCACCTCTTTCGCAGCCCAGTCCTTGTTGGTTTTGATGGTATACTCGTTTTTCCAAGCCCATTTCATCGAGCAGCCAAATGCCGGAGTTTGCGCTAATTCCGCAGGAAGGGCTTCGCCTTTGAGGGTTGCTTCAATGGCATTTCTTAAGTCTTCAGCGTTTCCCGTCCCCGGTTTTTCCTTAGCATCGATCCGTCCCGAGTAGCTCAGTTTTCTGTCCTTATCAAACACGAAGACATGTGGTGTCGCAGTCGGGCCGTAAGCGAGCGAGAATTCATGGGTATCGCCGTCGTAGAGGTACGGAAAATTGTACGACTTATCCACAGCCCTGAGTTTCATCTCTTCGTGATAGTCGCCCAAGTCAGTATAGCCAAGTTCTTCCGGTAAAACCGCAATAGGGCTGTTGGTAGAAATGGCGACAAAAGCCACGGATTTCCCGTCGTATTCTTTGACCAAATCGATGAATCTGTCCTCGTATGCCTGAGCGGTCGGACAGTGATTGCAGGTGAAATTGACCACCAAAACATCCGAATCGGCGTAGTCATCCAGGCTGTGGAAAACTCCGTCTACATCGGGAAGATTGAAGGGTGGTGCCTGATCGCCAATGACAAGTTTTGCGATGGGCTGCTCGGTGACGACCTGCGGATTGGGCACGAAGACCGCCGCATTATCAGCGCTTTCAACGGATTTCGTCTCGGTACTTTTACCACATTGGAAAAAGAGCAAGGCTGTGGATAAGTACAGCCCGCCCAACTTGATGTTTTTCTGGAAACAGCTCATAAGCAATGTGGATAAGTCTGGATTTTACGTCAGAGAATAACCGTTTTGATAATCATAATGCAGCTTGGTATTGGCTTCAGCGTCTTCGAAAAGCTGTGTCATCGGGTTCCATTTTAATGGTTTCCCAACTTCGTGGGCGATGTTGCCAATCGTACAGACTGTGCAGGTACTATGACCCACTTCAACTGGTACAATGGGATCTTTCCTTTTTCTCACGCAATCAATGAAGTCAATGTGGTGAGCTCCGAATGTGAAATTTTCGGGTTCCTTACCGATTTGCAATTCTTTGATGGACGTATCATAGTTTCCCCTGGAGACGTTAATCCAACCGTTTTCTCCTACGAATTTCACTCCCGCTCTGGCCTCATCAAATTTGGTTAGCAGCATCTCCGTGCCGGTAGCATACTTGTAGGTGAGCGGCGAATCGCCCGAAGCCGGAATGATTTCCACCGGACCATTTCTATCCATGCTCAGTCCCCATTGCGCAATGTCAAACATGTGGGCGCCCCAGTCGGTCATCAATCCGCCACCGGTTTCCTTGTACCAGCGCCAAGCTCCCCAAGCCGCTTCGTTTTTTTCCGGATCCAAAGAGATTCCCGGATCGAGCAGGTCGTTGAAATGGAGTTTTGGAAGTGGACCCAGCCATTTTTGCCAATCCAAGCCTGCGGGTACTGCTTCTTCCGCCAGATCGTAAGGCTTTGGATGTGGGTTTTCGCCGACATAGACCAGGACCTGGGAGATTTTGCCCAGCCGACCTTTTTGTACATGCATCGCAGCGGTTTGGAAGTTAACAGCGGCTCGCTGCATGCTCCCAACTGCCAAAACGACTCCGCTGGCGCGGACAGCTTTGACCAATTCCTGGCCTTCCTTGACGGTAAAAGTTAGCGGCTTTTCCAGATAAATGTCCTTTTTGGCCTTGCATGCGTCAATCGCCATGAGCGCATGCCAATGATCCGGGGACGCGATGACTACGGCGTCTACTTCTGGATTGGCCAGGAGTTCCTTGTAGTCTGCGTATAGTTTCGGCGCAGACGTCGGCGTACCGGCAGTTGATTGGTTTTTCTGAACCCGAAGTGCGAATCGCTCCCGCTTGATAGCATAGACATCGGCTCCCGCCACAACTTCTACTCCGGGGATTTTCATGAAATTATTCAGCAAGCCCATGGCTTGTCGGCCTACTCCGATGAAGCCCAAGCGAACCCGCTCATGGGCAGTTTTGAATAAAGGCTGGGCGGTGGAGGCGAAACTTAATTCGGAAAGAAGGCTCAATCCGGCGGTGGTCAGTAGACTTGCGCTAAGAAATTTTCTTCTTGAAAAGGAGGAGTTACTCATGGTTAGGTTTTGGGATATTGTGTTTTTTGAGAAGTAGATGGAATAAATTAGGCTTTTTAAGCAGGGAAGTAAAATTTCCTGAAGGTTATTTGATCAAAGGCAAGGAGTGGAAACAAATTCGAAATTTTCCTGAACTCATTTTCCCGTTTCGTGGGTTAACATCATAGATAATTTCTATTGAAATGTCCATACAAAAGTTTTCTAGCCCTGGAGATGATTACCTAGGGCATTCAATATGGAAATGAAAAACAAATTTTAATCGCCGAAATGACCATTCAGCAACTCGAATATTTGATCGCGGTAGATAAGCACCGACATTTTGGGAATGCAGCCGAGTCCTGCTTTGTGACGCAGCCGACGCTGAGTGCCCAGCTGGGAAAATTGGAAAAAGGATTGGGGGTCATTCTTTTTGACCGGAGCAAGATGCCGGTAATTCCTACAGAAATCGGCGTGCAGATCATCGCCCAGGCTAAAAAGGTGGTTTCTGAAAGCAAGGGAATCATGGAGTTGGTCGCGCAGCTGAAAGGAGATATCTCCGGCACGATCAAGCTCGCGATCATCCCAACTTTGGCACCCTATCTATTGCATCTGTTTATTAGGAGGTTTTTGGAAAAATATCCCAATGTCAAGCTGGAAGTGCAGGAAATGGTCACGGAAGAAATCATCCGAAGGCTGAAAAACGACGAGCTGGATTTGGGTGTCGTGGTCACACCATTGGAGGAATCTGGAATTGTGGAAAAGCCGATGTTTTATGAGAAGTTTTACGCGTACCTGTCTAAAAACCATCCTCTGCTGAAAGAGAAAGAGATCAATGCCAGCCAAGTCAAGGCGGAAGATCTGTGGGTTTTGCAACAAGGCCACTGTTTTCGCGACCAAGTGCTCAACTTCTGCGATCAGACGAGCAGCGGTCACAAAAATTTCCATTACGAAAGCGGGTCGTTGGAAGGCTTAAAAAATATGGTCAACCGGTACCAGGGAATGACCTTACTGCCAGAACTGGCCACGCATGAGCTTTCGGACGAGGAAAAAGGTCGACTCAGGCCTTTTGCCGGATCTGTGCCCACGCGTGAGGTGAGTATTATCCTAAACCGCAGCTTTCTGAAGCAAAAACTGGTGGAGCTGCTGTATCGGGAAATCACGGAAGCGATTCCTGCGGAGATGACATCTAAGGCACACGGGAAGATCGTGCGCTTCAAGTAGGTTTATTTCTTCGTGAGGATATACCGATCGGCGAGATCTCCTTTGATCTGGTTTCCATCCCTGTCCAGATGCCAGATTCGGTTTTCGCCGACTTTGTATTTGCCGGGAGCGCCGCCGATCAGTCCGTTGAGGGTGACAATTGATCCGGTCTCGTCCCAAGTGAATTTCCCGGTGAAGATCTCTTCGCGATCGTCGTTGAGTCCCATGTGATGTGTTTTGAGCACAAAAGTGCCGTCTGGATTGAGAGTGACCCAAGTTTCGATTCCCTCGCAGCTTGCGCACGGTAGTGTCGCAAAATAGGTCCCCGGCCAATCTACCGAGTTCATCGAATTGTCACCCGCAGTAACGGGCATTTCCATAGTTTCTGGGACTGTCTCGACCACGGTGTCTTGCTCAGGCTGAGCGACGATCTCTGACTCGGAAACAGTTTCGGTGGAAGGAGCAGTGCAGGCAATACTTAAGTTTAGAAGTGCAAAACCGGCTAACAGCGAAATATTTTTCATGAAAGGCGTTTGTCCAAATTTTGCACCAAAGCGGGCATTGGCAGACATTTTTTCACTTGAAGCAGCCAATATGCCACAATACCCCGGCAGGCTCGATGATAAAAAACTCACTTCCCCAGTCCTGCTGCTTGATCGGCATGACTTTGACCCCCGGGAATTTGGAGGGAAGGTCCAGCGCATTTATTCGCTCAAAATAGGCTGGCAAATCCTCAACCTCGAGAAATAGCATCATGTTTTCGCACCAGTCTTTTACATAGGCATCTTGTAGGTAAAATCCGATTCCAGGCGAGATCTGGATATAAGCGAAGCCCTTTCCGTGGTGACGGATTTCGAATTCAAGGGCTTCATAGAATCGACAGCTTTCGGCAAAGTCTTTAGAACCGATAAAAGTCCGGATGGATTTTCCTGGCTGAATCATACGCCAAATTGGTTTAGGTGGTGATCAAGATGTTTGTAAAACTGGTTGTTCCATTCATCGGCGGTCATCTTGCCGAAGGAAAGCGATTCCTTGCCCTCGAAATGATCCCTTCCCAGCGACAGGGTGTGCTCCAAATACTTGATGAGGCGGGCCTTTTCTTCCTCAAAATTCTTGCGGTCGGGAATGATGAAAGCGGGTGCTGTGCGGATATTTTTTGGGTAGGGCACTTCGTTGATCACTCCATTTTTTACAAAAGTCTTCAACAAAAAACGCATCAGCATATTCGGCTTGGGATGCTTGTTGGTAAAGGCCATCTCATACGCGATCGAACAGTGGGCGAGCATCTGATCGACCTTCATTTTTCCCCATAGTGCCGGCGTTTCCGGTTTGAGCGCATTGATTCGGGAGATGAGTTCGGCGGTGACCAGCGGGTCAAAAATGTTTTTCATAGGATTGGTTTTGAAGCTGTTCCAAGATAAGCATCATTTTCTGGGAGAATAAAAAATTTGACTTTAAAATAGTTTATATCATAAACCTATTTACATTTGTCTCGTTGGATCTTGAAAAATTCATTCGACTATGGAAAAAGAATTGAGTAGCAAAGAGTCCCTCGCGCTGATCACAGAGATGATCACCAGGGCAAAAAGAGAAACTGCCGGGGACGGCGGGTTTCAGTTGCTCCTTTGGGGCTGGGTGATTGCAGTATGCAATTTTGGACATTTTACCTTAGAAAAGATCGGGTACGCGCATCCTTACTATGTGTGGATCTTGGTAGTGCCCGCTTCGATCATCAGCTTTTGGAAGGGATTTCAGATCGCCAAAAAAGCCAGGGTCAGATCGCACATCAGCGAAGTGATCAATCAGGTTTGGATTATGGTCTTTGCGGGAATTATTATTACTCTGGCCTTTATGCCGATCATTGGCTACAACCAAAATCCTGTTATTCTGATCCTCGCGGGAATCGGTATCTGGACGACGGGTTCGCTGATTCGGGTCAACTTTGTCCGGGGAGGCGGGGTCTTACTCCTCGTAGCAGCGGTGATCGGATTTATGCTGCCTGTATCTGCCCAATACCTATTGTCGGGTGTAGCAATGGTTTTGGGCTATCTTTTGCCTGGTTATTATTTGAAAGAAAACTGTCGTGAGCGTGTTTAAACCACTCGATCCCCTTCTCCATTCCCAATTGCGTCTGGCGGTGATGTCGTTACTCATCGGCGTGGAAGAAGCGGAGTTTACTTTCCTGCGGGAAAAGACCGAATCCACAGCCGGTAATCTCAGCGTCCAACTGGACAAGCTGGAAAAGGCGGGTTATATCGGGATTGAGAAGTCATTTAAGGGAAAGCGTCCTTTGACCACCTGCAAGATCACCAAGGTCGGATTGAAGGCTTTTGAAGAATACGTGGAAAATCTCAGGAACTACATCGAGTAAAAAAATTTGAATTTAAAGTTTATAATATAAACCAATTTATAAAATGAAAAATCTAATCAAACTGATTTGTTTTGCCGCTTTGGTTCTGGGAATGAAAGCAAATGCCTGGGGGCAGCCTTCATACGGTCTCAATGAAGCCGCCCAGAAGAAGATGTCGGAGCTCGCCTTCTTGGAAGGAAAATGGAAGGGAAACGGCTGGATGATGGGTCAGGATCGGGTCCGCTCAACTTTCGAATCTGAGGAGACCATCCAGTTCAAGCTCAGCGGCACTTTGCTGGAAGTAGAAGGCATCGGAAAGTCGGATGGAAAGGTCGTTCATCATGCTTTGGCAGTGATCTCTCCGGCTGAGGGAGAAGGAAAGTTTGACTTTACGTCCTTTCTTCAGAGCGGAGAAAAAGGAACCTACCCTGCCGAACTGATCGACGGAAAGCTCTATTGGTATCCGGTGAAGGAGGTTCGCTATGTGATTGAGATCAACGAGAAAGGGCAGTGGTTTGAGATCGGCGAATATAACGCCGGAACGCAATGGTATAAGTTTCTGGAAATGACGCTGGATAAGGTTGATTAGTCAACAGACCACAGTCGACGGTCGACCGCAAAGCGTCACTACAAAGGTAACGGCGGCTCATTTAGGCCGCCGTTTTTATAGCTGTTGGGATGTTTCGTGCTGTGGACGGTTGACCGTCGTCCGTTGACAAGTCTTTAATCCAAGATCACCCGTTCACTTTTCGGATACTTGACTTCGTATTGGAGCGAAAGTTTCTTCTGCTCTCCCGGAGCGAGCGTGATCTCCCAAGTGACCTTGCCGGTTTGCGGATCGAGCGAACCTGCGGACAGCTGAATCGGACTGACGGAGATGGCGGAATTGACGGAAACTGGAATTTGGTCTTCCACTTTGAGGGTAACCGGCTGGGACTTATTGTTTCTTAGAGAGATTTCATAGCCTCTGGTTTCAGTGACATTGGATCCGATGGTTCGCTTCTTGGAATACTCCTCGATCTTTTCCCGCTGGATGGCGATGGATCGGTCACGGCCCATGGAGACCAGGAGCGTGTCTTCCAGTGCGGAGGCATTCAGGATCGATCTGCCGACAAAGCCGTCCTCGAAGTACAGGTTGCTTTCACCCTCCAGCAAGCTATACTGGCTCCAGTCGGGAATCTCTGCGATGAGGAAGGCGTCATTGTCCAGCTTGGGAATGACCGAATAGCGGTAGGAAGCTGGAATCTCATAGGCTTTAAGATCTACCAGCGTCTTTTCTCCATTGGACTTGATGCTGTAAGGCTCGGAAACTTCGATCTCGACGGTGGTTTGGTTTTCGATGACTTCTGTAGCCAAAGGTGCTGCAGGGGGCGGCGGTGCCATCGATTTTTTGGCTCTTGAATCTGCTTGTACCCCAGCAACTCTGCCTTGTAACGCGTTTTCAGCTCCATATCCGACTACCATAACCTCATTCAAAGCTTGGGTGTCTTCATGTAAGATAATGTTGAGTTGCGAGGAGTTGATCGGGACGGATCTGGATTGGTAGCCGATGAATGAAGCCAGGATCTGACTAGCCCCGTTTGGCAAGGTGAGCGAGTAGTTTCCATTCGTATCGGTTACGGTTCCAATCGTGGTTCCCGCTACCAAAACTGAGGCTCCGGGAATCGGAGTGCCGTCCATCGCGCTGGTGACTTGACCTGCCACGGAGCCGAATACTTGTGTTCTGGGATTGAAAGTCGTCAGTCTCGCGTAGTTTAACTCCCACTTTTCGAGCTGAGGAGCCTGTCCGCTCTGGTTGGGATTGGCGTTGGAGAAGCGGAGTTTGACATTTTTCCAGTCCACACCGGTGTTTTGATAGACTTCTGCTTTGTAGTTCAGAGACAAGGGAGAGCTTACATTTTTCACGCGCACATCGTATTTGGGATACCAGCCCGCATTGGCGACGAGGTAGTTCAGTTCAAAGCTGGCTTGACCGGCCGCTGGAGCCTTGACCCGGATGCGGATCTCGGAGGTGGATTTGTTTTCGCTTTCAAGCATGGCCCAGATCTGATTTCGCAGACGGTCGACTTCTTGATTTTCTTTTTGGATGCTGGTGTTGATCTGAGCCCGTTCGGTGGAGATCTTTGTCAGTTCCGCCTCGTAGAAGTCCATCGCCTGTTTTAATTCCGTCACGTTGGTTCCCCCCTCTGTTCCTCCGAGTTTTTTGTTGGCGTCGAGCAGACTTGCCTTTTCGCCAAGGATCTCCAGCCGCGTAGTTTCCTTGGTTTGGTTGGATTGGATCTCCAGGATTTTGTCTTCGAGTGCTTTCACTTTTTCATTGACTTCTTTTTCGCTGAGGAAGTCAAGACGCTTGTTCACCGCCTGAATGGTGAAATTTCCCATTCCCTTGGCTTGAATGCTTTTTTCATCCACATAGGGCGAAAGTCCTTTGATCAGGATGAGTGATTCTCCGGCAGGGATAGTTCCCTGTGCTTTTTCAAAAATCTGAGCCCCGGATAGAAACAAGGTAACTTCCTGGATACTACTCGTAAACGGGGTTTCTCTGATCTCCTGGGCATTTGCGAAGCCGGAAAAAAAAAGGCCGAGGAATAAAATAAATAGTGGTTTCATATCGATAAGGGTTTAGGTGAAGAAAGTAAATATTGCCAGCATGTCAAAGCGTGATGTTAAAATCTCTTTTGCAGAGACGTTTTTGGACTTGTCTTCCGCTACCAAATGCTAGTTTTGCAGGAGTTAAAAAATCTTATCCATGACCCTTTTTCAAAGTATCCTCATTGCCATCGTCGAAGGTTTAACCGAATTTTTGCCAATCTCGTCCACCGGACACATGATTCTCGCCTCGGCAGCGATGGGAATCCACGAGGATGAATTTGTGAAGACGTTCGAGGTTTTCATCCAGCTTGGGGCAATTTTGGCGATTGCGCTGATGTACATCAAGCGGTTTTTCAAAAGTCTTGATATCTATTTCAAACTCATTACGGCATTTATTCCAACTGCGATAGTCGGACTTTTGGCCTATGATTTTATCAAAGGCTATCTATTTAACCCGATTGTAGTTTCGGTTTCGTTGATTTTGGGAGGAATTGTATTGATTCTGATCGATAAAAAAGTGATCGCACAAAAGTCTGATTTGGAAGAAGTGGAGGATATGACTTACAAAAGCGCCTTTTTCATCGGACTCTGTCAGTGTCTCTCGATGATACCCGGGACTTCACGCGCGGCGGCGACGATTATCGGCGGGGTGTTCAACGGACTGGACAAGAAGCAAGCGACGGAGTTTTCCTTTCTTTTGGCTGTGCCAACGATGATGGCGGCGGGAGGCTATGACTTGCTCAAGTCGGATTTGGCCTTTGACCAAGCTCAGCTGATTATGCTTGCGGTTGGCTTTGTGGTGGCTTTTGTCTCGGCCTGGATTGCCGTGAAGCTTTTTTTGAAATACGTCTCCAACCATGGTTTCACAGCATTTGGCTGGTATAGAATAGCGTTGGGGATTCTGTTTTTGATCTTTATGTGGGGAGCTGATCTGGCTTAGCTCCAAAATAGATTTTACAGTTTTAGGTCTATTTTGTTAAATGAATTTGACGTTTCCAGTCCCCTCAGGTTTTTGAAAACCTGAGGGGAATTTGGTTTTTTTAAGGAGTTCTTGTGTCCTACGTTTGAAATGATTTTCTCGAGATAAACCACCCAAATCCCTCCAAAACAACACATCCACATTTTTTCTGCTCGCATTCTGACGACTTTACTTCTCTTGAAATTCAAATCAAACCAGTCATTCTGGAGAATTTGAGCTGATTTTCGAGTGTCCTCTGCGCTCTGAGTAATACGTCCTATTCTTACTGAGTAACAAGATTTATGTTGGGATCAAATATGGAGTCATGAAGAATAACATCCTCCTTACTATTCTCGGAACGATTGGATTGTGGGAGGCCATTCCTCCAATCCTTATTTTCGTTCTCTATTTTCTAAAATGGGGATATCCCTATTTTGAGACGACGCTTGACTTCATCTTGGACTGGAGAAGGGAGGAAAATGCTTTGAAAAAATGGGAAGGGGAATCGGTGAATTACTCCAAGAAAAAGAGAAAACCTCCTTCCTGACATTTTTCCTTTAATTTCCAAGGTAGTTCAAGAGATGCAAAATAGAACGACTAGTCCTAACAGGTAAGAAATAACCCTCAACTGCTTAATCGCAGGTTTGAACCAAAAAAAGCCCGACATCGCTGCCGGGCTTTTTGAATTTCAATGAATGGATTACTTCCCTTTCTCTCCAATAGAGATCATTGCGCAGCGGAAGCCAATGTTGTTGGTAGCTGAATCCTGGTGCATAAAACGTCTGGTACCCGGAGCAAGCCAGTACGCTACGTCTTTCCAAGACCCACCTTTGTACACCCTGATTTCGTCGGTGAACATCGAGGTTTCGTAATTCTCTTCCTCATCGTAGACACCGTCTTTTCTCAACGGGTTCAGATCGTCCGCGTCTTGGAAAGTCATCGGTCTATAGATATCATACACCCACTCGTTCATGTTTCCAGCCATGTGGTACAATCCGAAATCATTTGGAGCCATGTCATAAACGTTGGTAGGGAGGATTTCACCGTCATTTCGCTGATTGCCGGAGATCCCGCCGTAGTCACCACGTCCTCTTTTGAAGTTGGCGAGGAAGTCCCCTTGCTTGCCTTTTCTCTTCACATTGTATGGGTTACGGACGCCGCGACCATCCCACGGATAGATTCTTCCGTATTCCTGATTTTCATCCAGATATTGGGTTCCGATCATCGCCTTAGCTGCATACTCCCATTCAGCTTCGTTTGGAAGTCTGAAATCGGCCATGGCTACACCACGCTCGATCAGTTGGGTTTTGGTGAAAGTAGAGTCGATCTCACGCTCTTTTCTTACCAAATCCTGAACAAACTCTGTCCTCCACTTGGCATAGACGTTGGCTTGAGTCCAAGACACACCAGCAACGGGGTAAAAGTTGAAGCCCGGGAATCTGAAGTAGTAAGACTGGTAGAGGTCGTTGAAAGACATCGCTCCCGACCAGACGTCTTCAGAAGGTTCTAATTTCAAAAGTGAATCTGCGCTCACTTTTTTCTTCATGTCAAAAAGAAATTCACGGTAATCGTTGTTGGTGATTTCCGTTTCATCCATGTAAAAATTCGCTAGGGAGACCGTTCTTTCCAAGTTGTCGCGGAAAGCCATCACATCCTCTTCCTGAGAGCCCAAGACAGTCCGTCCGCCTTGGATAAACTTCAAGTTCGGGCCCGGAATCTGTTCAGCTCTTTTGGAAACAAAGAAATTGGTTGAATCATTTTCCTCAAAAGAGAAATCTTGGCCGGTAGTGGCACTTTTTTTCCCAGGATCGTTGGCAGTGCGACGGCCATAGCCCGGAGTTTTGTTACAAGACGACAAAACAGACGCAGAAGCCAGCACCAATGCTGTCGCCCACATTCCCCAGGATTTGTTGTTCAGACTCATATTGTAATGTTTTGGTCTATTTCAGAATGCTAATATAGAGGCATTGGAATCTACTTCCAATGAAATTCATTTTTTGGAAATTTGCAAAACGCCCTCAAATGAAGTGGTTAAGGCAAATTCGGCAAAATTCGTAATCGAAAACGCAATTTTTATGCCAGTTAAATTTTCTGAATTTTTTTACGAATTCATCTCCAAAAGCACCTTTTGCGCCTTATACACCGTTGGCACTCCTTCTATAGTAAGTATCAAACGATTCTTGTGCTCCTTTATTTTACACTCCTTGGAATGTGCCTGTGTGTACTTCATAATTTTGCCAAAAACCGGAGAGGAATAGAAGTCGTCCCGATTCGAGGGCAAAAGATAGCACTTCATTTGCCTTCCTTTCAAGACAAGCTTCTCAATTCCAAGCTTTTCTGCCAGCCAACGTAAACGAACTGTCTCCATCAAGTCGCTGACTGCCTTCGGAAACGGTCCAAATCGATCTTGTAACATCGCAGAGAATTTCTCCAAGTCGACTTCGTCTTTGATCCCATCCAGCTTGGAGTAAAGCCCGAGACGCTCACTGATGTTGGTCACATATTCTTCCGGAATCAGTAGCTCCAGATCCGTCTCAATGGTGCAGTCCTGCACGAGGACTTTGACTTTTTCGGCGAGGTCTGTCTCAAAGAGTGCCGCAAACTCATTTTCCTTCAGTTCCTGAACTGCCTCGTCGAGGATCTTGTGGTACATCTCAAATCCGAGATCGGTGATGAATCCGCTCTGCTCCGCACCGAGCAAGTTGCCCGCCCCGCGAATGTCCAGGTCTTTCATTGCCACCTTGAAGCCGTCTCCCAGATCAGAGAATTCTTCCAAAGTCTGGAGCCGCTTCCTGGCTTCGGCAGTCAGCCCGGATAGGGGACTCGTCAACAGAAAACAAAAGGCCTTTTTATTGCTTCGACCGACTCTACCGCGCATCTGATGGAGATCACTCAAGCCAAACATGTGTGCCCGGTTGATGATAATGGTGTTGGCGTTGGGAATGTCGAGACCTGATTCGATGATGTTGGTAGAGACCAGCACGTCGTATTCATGATCGATGAAGTCGACCATGATCTTCTCCAACTTTTTCCCATCCATCTGTCCGTGCGCGCCGACGACTCGGGCGTCAGGCACCAGCTTCATGATCAGATTGGCGATACTGTCGATTTCTCCGACTCTGTTGTGGACAAAAAATACCTGTCCGCCACGTCTCAGTTCGTACGATACGGCATCGCGGATCACTTCTTCTGTGAAGGTCTGAATCTCTGTCGTGACCGGCTGGCGGTTGGGTGGCGGCGTGGCGATCACGGATAGATCCCGCGCTCCCATCAGCGAAAAGTGCAGCGTCCTCGGAATCGGTGTGGCAGTAAGTGTCAGTACATCGACATTCACACGGAGGTTCTTGAGCTGGTCTTTGACCTTGACACCAAATTTTTGCTCCTCGTCTATGACCAATAAGCCGAGATCCCGGAACACAATGTCTTTGTTGACGATCTTGTGCGTACCGACTAAGATGTCGATCTCGCCGGTCTTGACTTGGGAGACGATTTCCTTGATCTCTTTCGCAGAGCGAAAGCGGTTGATGTACTCGACCTTGACGGGAAAATTTTCGAGCCGCTCGCTGAAGGTCTGGTAATGTTGCATCGCCAAGATGGTGGTCGGCACCAGAATGGCCACCTGCTTTCGGTCATTGACAGCTTTGAAAGCTGCACGGATTGCGACTTCAGTTTTGCCAAAGCCCACATCTCCGCAGACCAGGCGATCCATCGGGTAGGATTTTTCCATATCGGACTTCACGTCCGCTGTTGCCAAAGCTTGGTCTGGCGTATCCTCATAGATGAAAGAGGACTCCAGCTCCACCTGCAAGACCGAATCTCTCGAAAAAGTAAACCCTGCCGCGGTTCTCCGCTTCGCGTAAAGATTGATCAGGTCTTTAGCAATGTCCTTGACCTGCTTTTTGACCCGTGATTTTTTGTTTTCCCACTCAGGGGATCCCAACTTGGACATGGAGGGCATGTGTCCTTCTTGCCCCGAGTATTTGGAGATCTTGTGCAGGGAGTGGATGTTGACATAGAGGAGGTCGTCGTCGCGGAAGATCAGCCGAATGGCTTCCTGCATCTTGCCGTTGATGTCCACTTTTTCCAAACCGGCAAATCGGCCGACCCCATAATCCACGTGGACGACAAAGTCTCCAGGATGAAGCGACTTGAGCTCCTTGATGGTTAGAGCTTTCGATTTGCTAGCTTTTGCGCGGGTCTTGTATCGGTGGTATCGCTCAAAGAGCTGGTGATCGGTATAGCAGACAATCTTTCCCTGCTTGTCCACAAATCCTTCTCTGAGTCCCAAGAGCACGCTTTGGACCTGAAGTGTTGGATCCAGTTCTTGGAAAATACCCAGCAGGCGGTCGATTTGCTTTTCGTTTTCGGCGGTGATCAGGTTCGTGAATCCCTGCTTTTCGTTGTCCGAAAGATTGGTGACTAACAGGTCAAAATTCTTGTTGAATGAAGGCTGGGGCTGGCTTTCCCAGGATATCTTAGTGTCGGTCTTGAGGTAGAATTGCCTGCCGAATTCTACGGTCGAAAAGCCGCCGATCAGCTGCGCAAAGTCTTTTCCGTTATCAAAAAGATCGCTCGGCTTCAGGAGAAGTTTTTCCGTGTTGCTTTGGGAGACGATCTGGGTAAATGCCTGCTCCGCTTTGTGAAAGGACTCGTCCATCACGTCCGCAGTCAGCTGGTAATCTTTCAGCCAGAGCGTGGTTTTTTCAGGAAGAAAGCCCAGAAAAGACTGACGTACTTCCTGAAGCAACTTGGTCTGCACATTAGGAATCAGTGAAATCAGCTCCACGTTGGCGATCGAAAGCTGGGTTTCAGGATCAAAGGTCCGGATGCTCTCGATCTCTTTCCCAAAAAGCTCCAACCGATAGGGGTGCTCGTTGCTGAAGGAGAACACATCCAAAATCCCACCTCGAATGGCAAACTGCCCAGGCTCGTAGACAAAATCCGTCCGCTCAAAATCGTAGCTGCTGAGGACTTCCGTCACAAATTCCATATCGACGGACTCGCCGACACGGGCTGTGAAGGTATTCTCCACGAGGGACCGTTTATTGATGACCTTTTCATACAAGGCCTCGGGATAGGTGATCACGATGCGGGATTCGCCTTTCGTTTCCAGAAGGTGATTCAGGATCTCAGCGCGGGTCAGGACGTTGGCATTGTCCACCTCGTCATATTGATAGGGCCGCTTGAAGCTGCCTGGAAAGATCAGATGTTCTTCGGTATTCAGCAGGTTTTGCAGGTCCGAATTCAGATAGCTGGCCTCCTCCTTGTCTTGGGCGATGATCAGATGAAATCCACCCTTTTTCTCAAAATAGGAAGCAAAAAGCACCATGTCCAAACTGCCGGACAGCCCCCGAAGCTGAAGTCGGAATTTTTCTCCCGAATCAAGCTGATGTGCCAGCGTCTGAAAAACCGGGTCGGATTGGTAGATGGTAAGGAGGGACTGACGATCCAAAACAGAAGGGTTAATAGGAAAGAGAAGTGCCAAATTTAGTTTTTTTTGGCCTTTCTCTGGATCAATTTTGAGGAATTGGTATTTTTCTGAACCAAGCACCCCGCTGTGTGTTTTCACATTATGAACCCAACGAAGGAACACCATACTTGGCTTCAACGCCTCGAAAGCCTGCATCCATATGAAACAATGCTCTATCTGGGGATGCTGGGAAGCGGATTTATTTTTTTGTATTTGACGGCTGCTTTTCTTCTCACAGACCAAAATCGCCCCGAGTCGGCGAGTCTTCAGATGCCCGTGGCATTCTTGATTTCCACCGCCGTGCTGGTTCTTTCGGGCTTTACTGCATCCAAGATGCGGCTTCATTGCCAGGAAGAGGACATTTCCAGGCTCGAGAGTTCGCTCCGCGCCACGTTTTTGTTGGGAGTCGTCTTCGCGGTACTTCAGTTTGCAGGTTGGAAGGAGCTGACTGCAATGGGGATCAAGTTTACCGGACTGCCGAGCGGGAGCTACCTCTACGTCCTCAGCGGTATCCATATTTTTCACTTAGTCGGAGCGATGGTTTTCGCGGTGATTTTACTGGCGAAGTTGCGCAAAACGCAAGAAGACGGCGTTCAGAAGTTGATTTGGATGACCAATCCTTTTGAAAAAATGCGGATTCGCCTTTTTACCGTCTATTGGCATTTTATGGACTTGGTGTGGATCGTTTTGTTCCTTGTTTTTGTCCTCCGAATTCGATGAAGCTGGTGATCCAAACCCCAGTCGAGCAGCCCTATCTGGCCGTGAAGGCGGGCTTTGGTGAGTCGCTTTTCAAAAGACTCAGTCCGCCATTTCCTCCTGTCCGGCTACTGACTTTTGATGGGTCAGAGAAAGGAGACTATGTGTCGTTGGAGTTGAATTTTATTTTTTTCAGACAGCGCTGGGTCAGCAAAGTGGTCGAAGATTTGACAACCGATCGGGAGTTTTATTTTATAGACGAAGGAGTGGAATTGCCTTTTTTCCTTAAAAAGTGGCAGCACAAGCACCGGGTGATTGCTGTTGATTCAGGATCGCTGATCCGCGATGAAATCGACTTTGAGGCGCCTTTTTGGGGAATGTCCCTTCTGCTTTTTCCGGTCTTATGGGCGCAGTTTGCCTACAGAAAACCGATCTATCGCAAGTATTTCAAAAATCCTGTTGGCCAATGAGGCTTTCACAGTTTTCGATCTTGCAGTCACCGTATAACACAAGCGAATGGCTGGTGATGCCGGACTGAAACACTTTGCCCATCGATTCTTTGATCTCGTTGATTTTCGGATCGGAGAATTCGCGGATCTTCCGGCACTGGTTGCAGACGTGGTGATCGTGGTGCTTATAGGTCAGCGCCTGTTCGTAGAGCGCGACTTTGTCCTTGAACTGATGCTTGACCGCCAAGCCGCTTTCCACCAGCAGGTCGAGCGTATTGTAGATGGTGGCCCGGCTGATGGTATAGCCCTTGTTCCTCATCTTCAAAAACAGCCCCTCAACATCTATGTGTTCATCCTCAGGTAAGATATACAGTTCGTCGATGACTGAAAACCGCTCAGGGGTCTTCCGGCTTCCTTGTTTGACAAGGAAATTTTCAAAAATCTTCTTTGCTTTTTCTATCAGGGCTGTATCTGCCATGTGGTTCACATGATTAGAAATTAAAGATGACGCATTCCAGATTTGTTGACAAACAAGCGCAGGCAATCTGAGGTAATTTGGGTTTAATCTAAATTACCTGAATAGAATTTGGACTTGGCTTCCGGCCCTTTATATTGATTTTGAGTTAAAGAAATTGAAAGGATAACATAAATCTGTTTAACTTTTAAAAGAGATCATCCCTGCTCAAATGACATACAGAAAGGTACTCGTCCTTCTCGTTTTACTGTTTCATTTTGCGGCCTCCGGCTGGGCACAGGTGCCGGGCTTTTTCATGAAGGACGACGTCCGGAAAGTCAAGATGCCGTTCTACTCCGCCAATAGCCTGATCATCATGCCGGTGTCCATCAATGGCTCCGAGCCGATCAATTTTCTGGTGGACACGGGAGTTCGCTCCAATATTTTGTTCAGCAAGGCGCTTGGTGACGCACTGGGTCTGAAGTATACGCGCAGGCTAAGCATCGCCGGAGCCGATGGATCCACCGTGATTATGGCGCAAGTGTCGCCGGTCAATAGCTTGGATTTCGGAGAGGTGGAGGGAAATTTGCAGAGTTTGCTGGTGCTGGAGGAGAATTTTCTCGAACTGGAATCGGTGATCGGTGTGCCGGTCTATGGGATTATCGGATACGAGTTTTTCAAATTCAATCCGGTGAAAATCAACTACGATAGTGGTATCCTGGAGTTCTACAGGGGGAGCGCAATGAAATGGAAGCCGTTGTTTTACCGCAAATTTGACATGGCGATAGAGGATAGTAAAGCTTATGTAACGGCGAAGGTGACCCAGAAAGACGGGTCAAAGCTGGAGGCCAAATTGCTCATTGACACCGGGGCAAATCATGGCTTGCTGCTCAATCCGGAGACCACCGATGAGATCACGATGCCTCCGGTCTTTATTGAGTCTCAGCTCGGACAGTCCTTGGGTGGGATCCTCTATGGGTTCATCGGCAGGGTCAATAGCCTCAATATCCACGGCTTGGTGATGAAGGATGTACTCACGTCCTACCCGGACAAGACGTCTTTCAGTAATCTAATCCTTGCGACAGGGAGACAGGGCAGTTTGGGAGCTGAAGTCCTCGGCCGAACCACGCTGGTGCTGGACTACCCGCGAAATCGGGCTATGCTCCGCAAAGGGGAAAATTTTTATGCGCCCTTTGAATTTGACATGAGTGGTTTGATCATCAAAAAAGTCCCAAATGACGATAACCGATTTTTTATAAGCGAGGTCCGCGAAGGCTCTCCGGCTTACAAGACAGGCGTTTTGGCATTTGACGAGATCCTCTCCATCAACCGAGTGCCTACTTTCCTTTGGGAACTGTCGGAGATTTTCAAGCTCCTCCGCTCCGAAGAAGGTCGGGAAATCGAGCTGGAGATGAGAAGGTACATAGACAATGACCTGGCAAAATTCTCCGATTACAAGGTGAGTATTTTTCTGAAAAAGCAGATTTAAGATTGTCCACAGACGACCATCAACGGTCCGCAGCAAGCGAAAGATCTTCGATGCCCGTGTCATTTTGATGTTGCCGCTGTATCGGAGATTCTCTCGGGATAAATTATTTGGGTAACTTTGATCTGGGATTTAAACACATTGTCGGCAATTCCGTGTAACAATTCGTTTTTAACACAACAAACTCACTATGAAAAAATTTCTCATCCCCGTTGGTATCGTGCTTGTATTGGGTATCTATCTCTATACAAAAGCTGTCGGTAGTTACAACCAGTTTGTCCAGACCGAAGAGCAGGTCAATGGCCAATGGGCGGAAGTAGAAACACAGTATCAGCGTCGCGCCGATCTGATCCCTAACTTGGTAAACACAGTTAAAGGTTATGCGGAATTTGAGCAGGAGACGCTTACGGGCGTCGTAGAGGCACGTGCCAAAGCTACTTCGATGACCATCGATCCCACCAATCTGACTCCCGAGAAGCTGCAGCAATTCCAGCAGGCTCAGGATCAGCTTTCCGGTGCATTGAGCAGACTCTTGGTGACGGTGGAGAAATATCCTGACCTGAAAGCAAATCAAAACTTTCTGGAGCTACAAGCTCAGCTGGAAGGTACAGAAAACAGAATCGCGGTCGCGAGAAGGAACTTCAACGAATCGGTGGTCGGCTATAACTCACTCATCCGAACCTTCCCCAACAACCTCTTCGCGGGCTGGTATGGCTTTGAAACCAAAGGAACGTTCCAAGCTTCTGAAGGAGCTGAAAACGCCCCAACTGTACAATTCTAATTATGGCTGAAAAATTATTTTCTCCGGAAGAAAAGGAACAGATCAAGACTGCGATCCAGTCGGCTGAGACCCGGACTTCCGGAGAGATCCAAGTTCACATCGAAAACAACTGCAAAGGCAACGTCCTGGACAGAGCGGCGGAGGTATTCGAGACCTTGAAGATGTACCAAACCAAAGACCGAAACGGCGTATTGATCTATCTGGCGGTCTTGGATCACAAGTTTGCCATCCTGGGCGACGCGGGCATCAATTCGGCGGTTCCAGCGGATTTTTGGGAGAGCACCAAGGAGTTGATGGCTTCCAATTTCCGCCAGGGAAAATTTACACAAGGCCTCATCGCGGGCATTCACCTCGCGGGTGATCAACTGGGGGCTCACTTCCCCTTTGACAAGACCGGCGACACAAACGAACTTTCGGATGACGTATCTTTCGGCTAAGAAGCCACTATTCCTCGTGTTTTTTGCCCTTTTCATCGGACAGATCTACGCGCAGGATTTTCCACCTGTTCCCAATCCTCCACGCTTGGTGACTGACTTTACAGGATCTCTTTCCGCGGACGAAGTCGCTCGCCTCGAGCAAAAACTGGTGGCTTATAATGACAGTACCTCCACCCAGATTGCCATCGTCATGATGCGGTCGACGGGTGATTATGAGATCGCAGACTACAGTCAGCGGCTTGCGCAGGCTTGGGGAATCGGCGGTGCCAACAACGACAACGGGATCTTAATCTTGGCGGCGATGGACGACCGGAACGTCTTCATCGCTACCGGATACGGCATGGAAGGTGCGGTGCCTGATGCACTTGCCAAGCGGATCGTCACCAATCTCATCATCCCAAACTTCAAGATGGAGGCCTACTACCAAGGCTTGGATCAGGCCACAGACATGATCTTCAAGCTGGCTTCCGGTGAGTACAAGGCAGAAGACGTCGAGTCAGAAGGAAACCACGGCGGAGCAATCTTCTTTATCCTGCTCTTTATCGTCCTGTTTGTGATCCTTCCCTTGATCAAAAACCGAAAAGACAACGACAACCACATGGGCGGAAGAGGCGGAGGGGTCGACCTCTGGACGACGATCATGCTGGCCAATATGCTGGGAGGAGGACGCGGCGGCAAGTTTGGCGACTTCTCCTCGGGCCGCGGATCATTCGGTGGTGGAGGCTTCGGTGGTGGCGGTGGATTTGGTGGCTTCGGCGGCGGTGGATTTGGCGGCGGCGGAGCTGGCGGGAGTTGGTAACCATCGAAGCAAATCAATAATTCAATAAGAGAAAAGCACTTCGTAAGAGGTGCTTTTTTGTTTTCTGGCATTCACAAGTACCAGGACACTCATCAAAACTTGCTTTTTAAGTGTATATCAGATAATTTGTTGATATCGTATGCGTTAAGGCTTTAATTCACTTTTAAATTGAAAGAATGAGACATCTCATCGTCTTTGTGATCGGCTTGATTTTCCTTGCGGGTTGTGACGAGACCGAAGCTCCAATGTCCGAGCCGCTCACCTTGGAGGAGCAGCTCCTGGAAGTGATGAAAATGCCACTGGCCACGGGCACGGGAAAGGTAGTGCGGACAGTCAATTATTGCTGTGAGCCGCGGAGACCATCTGCGATTTTAGATTCTTATTATCCAGTTGGGGGAGGTGTTAGATATCTTGTTCGCAAAAGCGCTGGAGGAGATACCTTGGAGATCTCCTTGCAGAATTATAAGGACGAAAAGCTGCAGTCCAGCCATGCCTTCAGGTATCGAAGCGGGATGTCGCCGGAGTGGACGCAGACAGCTGAGTATAGCTATGACTTGGAAGGGAAGTTGATAGAAAGGCATACTGTCTCACCAGAAAGTCCGCGCACTTTAACTCTTACCTACCGATATGATGCCAACGGCAGATTGACTGGTATAGAAAGTCCTGCTGGAAATGGAGTAGAAATACTCAGGTATGCCTATGACGAAGAGGGGAGGATTGCGCGTGAGTGGCGGCATATTAAAACCCAGGAGGAGTTTGAAACCGACTACATGTTTTATCGCTATGAGGGAGAGCGATTAGTGGCGAAAGAGGCGACTCAATATGGGAGGTTGGAAGGGCAAAGGCAGGATTGGCATCGATATATCTACGATGAGCAGGGCAGGCTCGTCGCTCAGTTTGAGTTTGATCCCTATCTTTTCTTTCAGCGGAAAAATTATGCGGAGTTTTTTTATGAATAGGACGTGGAGTGTATAATTTGACAAAAGGCAAAAAATCATGGACATACCAATAAAACTTATATGAATTAGGGAAATTCACCCACAGCCATGAAAGTCGTAAAAGGAGTTACCACAACTTATTTACGATATGGACATGATAGAATTTCCCCAACTCATTGAACGAGGCTGCGGCCTTGATGTTCATCGCGACACGGTAGTTGCCACCGTTTCAGGAAAAGATCTGCCAGAGCAGACGTTAACCTTTGCCACCCATACCCAGGATCTGGAGAAGCTGATCGGTTGGCTTCAAAACCAAGGAGTAACCCATGTTGCTATGGAAAGCACAGGCGTTTATTGGAAACCTGTGTATTATGT
>NZ_AUBW01000015.1 GCF_000429445.1 Algoriphagus terrigena DSM 22685 | reverse complement strand
GGTAATGTGGTCAAAAATAGTTGGTGACTTTGGTTGGAAAATTTCTTAAAATGTCGGGCAGGTTTGAAGAGGACGTGAGCTCTGCTGAGGAGCAACTTACCAGCAATAGAATCTGCCAAGTGGAATGAAGGGGCTTCGTTTTTCGGAGCCCTTTTTTCACGCTTCATTCTTCTTGTTCCATGGCTAAGAAAACCCTTTCCTTCTGGCATTTTTGAAGTATAGATACCACCTCAGAAAGCTTTTTCTGTTTCCTGTTGAGAGGCCTCTGTGAATGTTCAAATTGGTTTTCAAATGTCCGAAAAATGACTCCAGGCCATTGGTTGATTTTGGAATTTTCGGATTGTCCAGGTAAGCAAAGAGGTTCGGCAACGCACTTTTTAATACAGAAAAGGAACGTCTCAACAGTTTGTGTTTATACCAAAACTTGCCCGTCAGGGGATTGACCGTTTTCTCATGAACAAACTGATGGTGTCTGCCATCCCATTGGGCGAGTTCGAGAAGCCAATAGCTGAGCTGTTGCTTGGTCTGGATCAGGTGTAGTGTAGACACAATTCTTCGAAGCTCCTGCCCGGGAATGCTTTTAGGCCTACTGAAAAGCCATATTCTGCACATCCGCTGTACATGGATCACGCATCGCTGAAGGGTGACTTGGGGGCAAACTTTGCGGATTGCCCGGAGCAATGCCCGATGTCCATCGCAGGTAATAGACTCGATCTGCACTCCAAGGAGCAGTAGATTTTCCAGGTCTTCTTTGAGCTCTTCGTATCGTTCTGCATCACTGAACCGATAGAGCTGGGTGAATTTGACGGTGTGGTCCCGATACAAAATCAAGCAAAGATCTCCGGTAAAATACGTGCCGTCAATGAGCAGATTTACCCGCTCGGAGGGGTAAACCGACAGCATCGGGGGCTCCCTCAAATAGCTTTTAAAAAGCCGTTGAACAGTGCTCTTGCTCAGGCCGGTCTCTAGGACCAACTGCTCAAAGGTGCGCTTTCCAACGACCCATTTTTCAAACCAAACAAACTGGTTGGATTTGGCTGCCGAAGGGTTGGAACCTGTGAAGAAAATGCCGCAATTTTTACACTTATACCGCTGCTTGCCAGCCTGTTTTCCCCACTTGATGGAGTCCAGAAACCCACAGGCCCAACACCGCTTTTTTTGAAGTTTTCATGAAACAAAAAAACCTTATTGAAACCAGTTTCAATAAGGTGTCTGTAATAATCTTACTGTCAGTAATTTAGAAGGTGTTTTACCAACTATTTTTGACCATTAGACCTTTTTGTGTGGATAAGAAGAAAACAAAAAAGGAAGGAGGAAAAAGTTACCAAACAGTCCTTCCTTTAAAAATCGAGTCTCTTAAAAAGAAATAGCAAAAGTTGTTTATCACCCGAGACAAATCTAATGAAAACATTTAAAAGAAAAACAACCCTAAAATTATTCTTTTTTAAAGTAGTTGGAATAATTTGATAAAATGAATGATTATTTGAAGTTAAAAAATGAGCCATATTGCTTAGATCCTCTTTTGGATCGATGAAATTTGAATAATTCTCAGTCCAATTTTTTCAAAAAAAAAGCCACCGAAATTCTCGGTAGCCGTATTTTGAGGTTTAAGCTCTTTATTTTGCGATCTTGTCGTAGCTGGCAATCACTCCTTTGACCATGGCAGAGCTAAAGCCTTGGTGTTCCATCTCGTTTAGACCCACGATCGTGCATCCTTTGGGAGTTGTTACTTTGTCAATCGCAGCTTCGGGATGGATGTTTTTTTGGATCATCAGTTCTGCCGCTCCTTTGACGGTTTGGTTTACGATCTTGCTGGCAGTGACCGAATCAAAACCAATTTGAATGCCGCCTTGGATCATCGCCCGCATGAATCTCAAAACATAGGCAATACCGCAGGCTCCCAAGACAGTTGCCGCTTCCATGAGGCTCTCGTCAATGGAAATAGTGAAGCCAATTGAATCAAACAACTCCTTGACAACCTCTACCTGCATAGGATCTGCTTGCTCGTGGCAAATACAGGTGATGGATTCCTGAATGTCGGCTGCGATATTGGGCATCGCGCGAAATGCCACCGTCTTTGGATCCAAGACTTCGTACATTTCTTTCAGCGTGACTCCCGTAGCCAAGGAGATAATTGTCTGCTTATTTGGATCTAATACCGGCTGGATTTCCTTGAGGATGTTGACCACATTGTAAGGCTTTACTCCCAAGAGGATCAAGTCGGCATACTTGGCCGCAGAGGTATTGTCTGAGTGTACGCGGACGCCCTTGGCTTCAAATTCTGCTAGGCTGGACGTGTTTCTTTTGGTGAGGGTAAGATTTTGGGGGTCAAAATCGGCTCGCATCAACAATCCGTTTGCGATAGAGGTGCCGAGGTTTCCGCAACCGATAATGGCAATTTTTACTTTGGAAATCATGGGAAATCGAATTTTTAACAGGTTTGACCAACCAAAGGTATATAAAAGGAAGGCCTTTTTGCCAGATCGTGAATGTATCTATTGGATTTTGTGGCGATTGAAAAATTACTGGAAGCAATTTTTAGACAAAATATTTTTACATTAAGTAAAGTTTATTTTACATTTAGACCAGAAAACATTGCTTATGGAAAAGAACTCAATCTTGAACGTGCCCTTGCTTTCTCCTGGATGGAAAAAGCTGGCCTATGTATTTTTCCCGCTGCCGGTTTTATTGGTGATCGGGATGGCTGTTGTGAATCCCAAGTTAGACCCGAATGAGTCTTCTCAGATTATTTATGGGTTTTGGGCAATTGGATTTGGGATTTTGAATCTGAGCAGGGAGAAAGTGGAAGACGAGATGATCAAAACTTTCAGACAACAGGCTTTCCAAACTGGGTTTTATTGGCTGATTTGGGGACTGGCTGCGATGATGCTGGTCAATTACCTGAGATTTGACCGGATCACTTCGGAGATGTTTACGGCGTATTTGGTGCTTTTTCTCCTGAATGCTTACATCTATGGCGCCTTTCAGTATCAGAAGTATATGGCGGACAAGGAAGAGAAATAAGACAGGTGTCGATGACACTTCAGAGAAGAATAGAAGGGCTTTCTGCGAGTTTGAAAAGATATTTATGAAATCGAGCACGTCGCCAACGAGACACAGGTAGATGATTATCAACTGCGCGAGATTCTCCCGAAAAAAATCGGGACAGGCTATCCGACCTATAAAAAGCATATTATCAACAGATGAAAAATACGATCAAAGTAGAGCGAGCGAAAAAGAACATGACGCAGCAGGATTTGGCCGAAAAAGTCCAGGTGTCCCGGCAGACGATCAATTCCATTGAAGCAGGAAAATACGTGCCTTCGACGGTGCTGGCTTTGAAGATTGCCAGGACATTCGGTGTGGGACTGGAGGAGATATTTGAGCTGGAGGAGAGTGATTGAAATATCCTGTTCAGAACCAAACTTCACTTGTTTGATCTCGAAAAATTCGTTTGACCTTCGTGAAATCAGTTAATCAGTGAAGATAGAATCCGGCAAACTGTTCGCAATCAAAAATCAAAAGTGGAGACCCGGACGATAGAAATTATCTGATTTCATTTTTTACGTTCGTTTTTCATATTTTAAAAGGCATAAAAGCGTTAAACGTTTACCTTTGCGCTTTTCCAATCCCTTTTTGATGCCCAAGCTGATCCGAATCACCACCGTACCTCTTTCACTCAAACTTCTGCTCGCCGGGCAGATGAAATACACGAAAGAGCAAGGTTGGGAGGTCATTATGGTAAGTGCTGACGGTCGTGAAGTCGATCAAGTGGTCAGAGCCGAAGGCGTCCGGCATGAGGTAATCCCGTTCAGTCGCAAGATCACGCCAATGCTCGATCTCAAGTGTATCTGGCAGTTGGTTCAGCTTTTCAAAAGGGAAAAGCCGGACATCGTCCATACGCACACACCCAAGGCCGGGCTTTTGGGCATGATTGCGGCGAATCTTGCAGGAGTGAAAATCAGAATTCATACACTGGCCGGGATTCCTGCGATGGCTGCGGCCGGAGGCAAAAAAAGCCTCTTGGAGACAGCCGAAAAATGGACCTATTCCAATGCTACGGAAGTGTGGCCAAATTCCCAGGGACTTCGGAAATTTGTCATCAAGAATGGCCTCTGTCCCGAAGAGAAGCTTCGCATCATTGGCAAGGGCTCATCCAACGGCGTAGATCTGGAGAAATTCAACCGCGAAGTGCTTAAAGAAAATCACCTGGTCGCTGCTACCATGAGGATCATGCCGGGCGAGGATGAATTTATCGTGCTTTCGATAGGGAGATTGGTCAAGGACAAGGGAATCGAGGAGCTGGTTTCCGCTTTTCTCAATTCAAAGATTGCAAACCGCTCCAAGCTAGTGCTTTTAGGTGCATTTGAGCAGGATCTGGATCCACTCTCTCCGGAGACTATTCAGACGATTCGGGATTCGCCAAGGATCATTCAGATAGACTGGTCGGACCACGTGGCGCACTATCTCGCCCTGGCCGATGTGTTGGTACATCCTTCTCACCGAGAGGGATTTCCCAATGTGCTGTTGGAAGCCGGTGCAATGCAAGTGCCTGTAATCTGCTCAGATATTATCGGGAATACCGACATCATCACGCAGCAGAAGACCGGGTTAATTTTTCCACTCAAAGATGCTGCAGTGCTAAAAGAGGCTTTGGAATTTGCCTTTGTCAAGCGGGACCGAATGGGTCTGTATGCGGCAAATCTATACCGCGAGGTGGTGGAAAACTACGACAGAAATGTCGTCCAAAAAGAGATTTTTGGCAATTATCAGCGGTTAGTAAACCCCTCCAAGACCGCAGAATAGTCTATATTTGGGGCTGAATCAATAAGCATACTTTTCTCTATGAAGTACCTCGTGACCGGCTCGGCCGGATTTATTGGATTTCATGTTGCGCAGCAATTGGTAGATCGGGGAGAGGAAGTGGTCGGGTTGGATATCATCAATGACTACTACGACATCAATCTGAAGTATGCACGCCTCGAGCATCGGGGAATAGAAAAGAGCTCCATCAAGAAGGGAGAGCTTGTGCAGTCCAATACCCAGCCGCTTTATCGGTTTATCCAGTTGGACTTGGTAGAGAAAGAAGCGTTGCTTGCGCTTTTTGAAAAGGAGAAATTTGATGTAGTAATTCACCTAGCTGCCCAGGCAGGAGTGAGGTATTCGCTGACCCACCCGGAGGTTTACATCCAGAGCAACATCATCGCTTTTCTCAATATTCTGGAATGCTGCCGCTTTCATCCGGTCAAGCATTTGGTTTACGCCTCCTCGAGTTCGGTCTACGGTGCCAATGAAAAGCTGCCGTTTTCGACCTCAGACTCCGTCGACCATCCGATCTCGCTCTATGCCGCTTCCAAAAAATCCAACGAACTCATGGCGCATACCTACAGCCATTTGTTTGGAATTCCGACTACGGGACTAAGGTTTTTTACCGTTTATGGCCCTTGGGGAAGACCGGATATGGCCTTGTTTCTTTTCACAGAAGCGATCCTGAAAGGGGAGAAAATCCAAGTTTTCAACTATGGAGAAATGAAGCGGGACTTTACTTTTGTGGAAGATATCGTAGAAGGTGTGATCAAAGTCGCTGACCGACCTGCCGCTGAAAATCCTGATTTTGACCCTCAAAATCCCGATCCGGGAAGCGCAAAAGCTCCTTTCAAGATCTACAACATCGGCAATTCGTCCCCGGTATTACTGATGGATTACATTAAAGCAGTGGAAAAAGGTTTGGGGAAAAAAGCCGAGATGGAGCTTCTTCCGCTGCAACCGGGAGATGTGCCAGCATCGCATGCAGATGTGCAAGACCTAGTGCGTGACACCGGATACAAGCCTAATACGCCTATTGAGGTGGGTGTCAAGGCGTTTACAGATTGGTATTTAGATTATTATAAGAAATAAAATATGAGCAAAACTATTTTGATCACTGGCGGTGCAGGATTCATCGGCAGTCATGTCGTCCAACTTTTTGTAAGCAAATACCCCGAATACACCATCGTCAACCTCGATGCACTGACCTATGCAGGCAATCTGGAGAATCTGAAGTCGGTAGAGGGTGCGCCCAATTATATTTTTGAAAAAGTAGATATTCAAGATGCGGAAGCGCTTGATGCGATCTTTGCGAAGCACAAAATCACAGATGTTATCCATCTTGCGGCCGAATCTCACGTGGATCGCTCGATTTCGGATCCTTTGGCTTTCGTGAAAACCAATGTATTTGGGACGGTAAACTTGCTCAACGCAGCCAAGACTGCATGGGCGGGGGAATTGGACAAGCACTTGTTTTACCATGTTTCCACCGATGAGGTATATGGTTCGTTGCATGATGGCGGCTTCTTTTTGGAGACCACAGCCTACGATCCTCAGTCGCCCTATTCCGCTTCCAAAGCGGCCTCAGATCACTTTGTGAGAGCCTATGCCAATACCTACAAGATGAAAACGGTGGTGTCCAATTGCTCAAACAATTATGGACCAAACCATTTTCCTGAAAAACTCATACCGCTCTGCATCCACAATATCAAAAACATGAAACCGCTTCCGGTGTATGGAAAGGGCGAAAATGTCCGCGATTGGTTGTTTGTGAAGGATCACGCCAGGGCGATCGACACAGTGTTTCACCAAGGGAAACCGGGCGAGACTTATAACATCGGCGGCTTCAACGAATGGAAAAACATTGACATCGTCCGTCTGCTTTGCAAAAAGATGGATGAGAAGCTCGGTCGCGAGCCGGGGACGTCGGAGACGCTGATCACTTATGTGACAGATCGCGCTGGTCATGACCTGAGATATGCGATTGACGCCACCAAGATCCAAAAAGAGCTGGGTTGGGAGCCAAGTTTGCAGTTTGACGAGGGGATCGAGCTGACGATTGACTGGTATCTGGCAAACCAAGACTGGCTGGATCATGTGACTTCGGGAGCCTACCAGGACTACTATTCGAATCTCTACGAAAGCAGATAAAACGAAGAAGCCCCGACTAAAATCGGGGCTTTTTCATGTATTAAGACTTTTTCTTTATCCCCAATTACCCATTTGCGATAAATGGAGCCTTTTTAAAATAAGTCGGATCAGATAAGCTCTCCGTGAGAAAATGCGCCAAATCGGTTGCGCTGATATAACTTCCGGGGCAATCGACCAAGCTGACCACAGTAGGTCGACGTTCGTCCGTCTGCTCAATCATCGGCAGCCTGACTAGCGTCCAATTCACCGAACTGGCGGAGAGCAATCCATATTCAGTTTGCTTGTCGGCGGTTGTCATCGGATAGTGGATTCTCATCCAGTCGGTTGCTGACTGCGTCGGTTCGCTTTTCTGATCATCTGGTGTATCCACATTCAATCCAGTTGCGGAGATATAGCGATCAATTTTCCAATGCGCCATAGCTCGGATTACGTTTCGGGTCGCGTCGCTGAAAATCGAAGGCTCACCCTTTCGTTGCCCCACCGTGCTGATGACTGCTTGGCAACCTTCCAAGAGTGTTTGGACGGACTCATGATTTCTGGCATCACCAGAGACCACTTCGATAAGCGGACTGTTGATTGTAAATGTTTCTGGATTCCGAAGCAAAAGCCTGAGTTGGAATCCTTGATTCAGTAAATGTTGGACAAGGTATTTGCCTGACTTACCTGTGCCACCCAGGATGGCTATTTTTGAAAATGGTTTCATGATTTTCTCTGTAAAGAAGATGGAATTGATTTTTTGAAATCCGTCAGAGCACCACAGAACCGGACGATTCTGCTTGAAAAAGATGTGCTCGATATGTTACAGAGAGATTTTAATGAGCCGAAGGTAGGGATTTCTGGAGATTTGCAGCAATGAAAATTAAAAGTATGGGCACGAGCGACTTACAAGATTCGTCTTTTAGATTCTGCCCGGAGCGCTCCTTTGTGAATCTGCTGAGGAGAGGAAAAGGCGGAGTATTCTATCTTTTTTCAAGAACTTCAACCGCCTTACGCTTATTTGGCTAAAGTAAGAAAGGCCTTACCGAATTGTTTTCAGCAAGGCCTTTGTCTGTGACAATTAAGTCGGCTCAAAGGATGCTGATATCAGCCTTGTACTTGTTAATCAACAATTCGTTGTGAGATTCTCCCTCGTCCGAATTGGAGCTGTTGAAGACCTCCGGGACGACGCCGTTTTCCAGCGCCAATGCTGCTGCCTGCACCATAATCGCGTTGAGCAAAGCCGCTCCGACGACAGTGGAAGTGGCTCCGACGTTGGTATGCAGTCCGTCCAGATTGATGGAAGCGTCTCCGATTTCTCCGAAAGTATCCAGGAAAATATCGCTGAGCTGAAACAGTTTCAAGCCAGATGAATGTCTGGAATCTACTGCTTTGCTGTGCGCATAGTTCGTGATCACAATCACTTTTGCGCCTTTCTCTTGGGCGATCTGGGCCATTTCGACGCTGACCGAGTTTCTTCCGGAATTGGAGGAAATGATAAAAACATCCTTTGAAGTAATGGTGTAGGGTTCAAAGAGCGTTTTGGCGTAGCCTTCACGTCGTTCTACTTCGGTGCTTCCGGAGGCATCTTTGTGAAGCATCAAGTCTGGATCCAGTATCGGGATGACTCTGGCAAATCCACCTGCCCGATAGAAAATCTCCTCAGCCAGCATGTGGGAGTGGCCGGTGCCACTGGTATAGATCCAGCCTTGGTTGGTGATGGTGTTGGCTATCCACTTGGAGGCGGTAGAGATTTCTTTTTCCTGCCTGAAAGCTTTCTGAAGTTTCTCAAAAACGGCTTCTCGGTAGCGCTTATAAGGTTCTAAACTCATTGGTGATGTAACGTGGGTGGTTTTAATTTAATAATACTTCGTCCACAAACACCCATCCCTTTGCTCCAGCTCCGGGGTGCCACGCCGGTAGTTTTGAGATGGGGCTGATCCTGATTTTCACTTTTTCAAAAGCTGTCTCAGGAAGAGGAAAGGTCAACACGCCAAATCGTACCTCGTCAATTTTAGTAGATTGAACGAGTTCCGGATTAGGTAGTTTTTGCCATTCTTGCTGACTGCCTGTCCAAATTTCCACTTTTTCCGGTGGGAACAAATAGGCGATCTCGTTTAGAAGTATACTTAAACTAATCTCTTTCGGGCTACTGCCGTCCGATAAATAAATCTCAAGCTCCAAGGGTGTGTCTGTAAAACCAAGCCAGTTGCCCGATCCATGGCTAGTTTTCCCCTTCACTCCATCAAAAAGGGAAGTTGCTCCCTTTGCCGAATATCGTACGTTTGGCTCAAAAGCCAGGGCATAGGATTTTGGTTTGATTCCCGCTTTGAACAGCGAGTTGTATGCGGTCAGACTTCCAGTCCAATCTTTGGCAAATGCTTTTGCTCGGATTTGGCCGGTTTTTTTGACCCAAAGTGGATCTGTGTAGACTGGACTGCTGATACTGTCCGGCTCTGTGCCGTCCCAGGTGTATCGGATCTCGGCAGTGCGGATGGGGTGGGAGAGCACCACCTCCATCGAATCCTGAAACACGTCCTTGTCAAATGTGATCTTGGGAGGATTGAGCGCATAGGTTATTCCCTTTCCATCAAACCCAAAATCGATGTGGGTGGACGGGAGGCCTTTGCTCAGGCTCTGCTGCGCAGTTTCGTCCAGACCAGAATTCCACAGGAAAAGCCTTTTTACTTGCTGCAATTTGCTCAGGACAGTGACTGCGTCCGGGCCGAGATTATTTCCTGATAGGGCAAGATTTCTGAGGTTTTCAAGCCCTTCCAGGTTAGAGATCTGAGTAGCGGTGACCCCGGTGAAGTTCATTTGGAGCTCTTCCAGATTTTGGAAATCACGGAGAAATCCCAAGTCAACCGACTCCAGCGGCATGCGGTTGAGGTTGAGTTTCACGACCTGGTCTTTAATGCTTTTCAGGTCTTTGAGAGAAGCTGGATCAAAGGCCGAAGTTCCGTAGTAGGCAACCTCAAGCGCCGGTGAGCCGGGAAAGGTCGGATTTACTTTTCGGAAGAAATTATTGAGGTCTTTGATGTCCGCGTCTGATGCTGCGTCAAAGGTGTAGTTCTTTTGATTCGAAAATCTGTTGGACGCCAGCTGGTAAAGCGGCTCCTCAGATTTGAGCTCGGTGACCTTCTGCTCGAAAGAGCTTCCTGACTCTACCCAAAGCTGGAGGATTTCCAGTTCTTCGTCGGTCAGCTGAGCTTTGTTTTTCGGCGGCATGTGCTCCTTGGATTCCTCCGGGAGATGGATCCGCTGGATCAACAGTGATTCCTTCAGATCTCCGGGGACGACAAACAACCCGTTTTTTCCGCCTTTTTGTAAGCCTGCCAAATCATCCAACCGCAACTCACCTTTTTCTTTTCCTTCTTTATGACAGGCAATGCACTTGGCTTCCAAGATGGGTTTGACCATGTGCTGAAATACTTCGGCATCTTCGAGCGCGACAAACTCCGCTTCCTGACTTTGAATCGGTGCCAAAAGGAAGTTTTCTCCATGAGTCAGGTCGGCTCCAAAATGTCCCGTCAGGATAATGGCAACGGCTAACGTCCCGGTGGAAATCCTCAGGAATTGGGAGGATTTGTTTCTGTAAAAGTAAATCAACACAGCCAAACCGAGCGATGCCACGCCCAGCCACTGGTGCCAGATGAGCATATCCCCGTCGTAGTCTTCGTTGGCCAAAAGCAGCCCGGCTAGGACGGTCACACCTGTCAGATTTGCTCCCAAAAGCAAGATCCACGTGCCGATTTCTTTGAGTTTTTCGTCTTTGATCCAAAACAGCGCCACGGCCATCAGCAGCAGCACGATCGGGAAATGCAGGATCAGCGGGTGGGCCCGACCTAATACCTGCAGGATGGGAGGAATGTTCAGACTGTCTCCGGCAAAACTCAGCACCAAGGCAAGGCCAAGCCAGAAGAAAAGGAGGTTTTCTAGGATCGGAATAATCCGGGATACTTTGGGCATAAGGGGAAATTAAGCAATCAGGTCTTTTACTACTTTGCCATGCACGTCGGTCAGGCGATACCTTCTTCCAAGGTGTTTGTAGATGAGTTTTTCATGGTCGATTCCCATCAGGTGCATGACAGTGGCTTGGAAATCATGGACGTGAACCGGGTTTTCGGTGATGTTGTAGCCGAAGTCGTCCGTCTCTCCATAGACCATTCCTGATTTCACACCGCCGCCGGCCATGAAGATGGAGAAAGCTCTCGGATGATGGTCTCTGCCATAGTTTTCCGGCAGGATTTTGCCCTGGCAATAGTTCGTGCGGCCAAACTCTCCACCCCAGATGATCAGTGTTTCGTCCAGTAGTCCGCGCTGCTTCAGATCTGTGATCAATCCGGCAGTAGCCTGGTCGACGTCTTTTGCCTGACCGATCATCTGATTTGGCAGGTTGTCGTGGGCATCCCAACCCTGATGATAGAGTTGCACGAATCGAACGCCGTTTTCGGAAAGCTTTCGTGCCAAAAGGCAGTTGGCCGCGTAAGTCCCCGGTACTAGGCAATCCGGTCCGTACAGCTTCACGACGCTGTCTGGTTCCTTGGAGGTATCGGTGATCTCGGGTACGGCCGTCTGCATGCGATAGGCCATCTCATATTGTTGGACCTTGGCAGTGATCGAGGGATCGTTGAATTCCTGATAGTTCAGATCGTTCATGGCCGCGATCTGGTCGATCATCTTGCGACGCTGATCTCTGCTCATGCCATTTGGGTCGGAGAGATAGAGCACCGGGTCCTCAGAATTGGAAAACTGAACTCCCTGGTGTGTGGCATCGAGGAAACCATTGCTCCAAAGCTTGGAATAGACGCCTTGCCCGTTTCCTTTTCCGCGGCTCAATAGCACACAAAACGCCGGAAGGTTGGCGTTTTCACTTCCCAAACCATAGCTCAGCCATGAACCCATACTCGGGCGATTGCCGACCTGCGCTCCTGTCTGGAAAAAGGTCAGCGCAGGATCATGGTTGATCGCTTCTGTGTGCATGGATTTGACGATCAGTAGATCATCGACTACGCTGGAGATGTGGGGGAAAAGCGAGGATATCCAAGCCCTGCTTTCGCCGTATTGGTTAAAGCCAAAATAGGAACCAACCAGCGGAAAGGAAGTCTGTCCAGCGGTCATTCCGGTTAAACGCTGCCCGGCACGGATCGAATCAGGAAGTTCCTGTCCAAAGTTTTTGGTCAAAAGCGGCTTGTAATCAAATGTTTCCAGCTGAGAGGGAGCTCCGTTTTGGAAGAGGTAGATGATCCGTTTTGCTTTTGGCGCAAAATGCGGCAATGCGCGCATCAAGGCATCTTCGGCATCTTCCTTGCCGGAAAGCAAATCCGGAATCAACAGCGAACCCAAGGCTACACTTCCGATACCCAAACTAAGTCTGGAAAGAAACTTTCTTCTGTTGTGATTTAGCCCCTGCTCTAATATTTCCTTTTCCATCTCAGCTTTTGGTTATTGTTTCCTCTAGGTTGTACAAACTCACGATTACCTGCATCAGCGCGGCGTTTTCCGGAGTGATCGCTTTTTCATTCATTGGGTACTCACCGACATCCAGTGCTTTTTTCGCGTTCTCGGGATTGGTCTTGAAGTCTTCGAGCTGGCTTTGATAGTAGTCGGCCAGTAGGTCTTTCTCTTCCGATTTCATCTCTCTGCAGACGATTCGTTTGAATGCTTGGGCGATGGCTTCTTCTCCGGAGTAACTCTCGGAGAGCTTGGTTGCCAAAACACGTGACGCTTCCAATATCATCGGATCGTTCATCATCAAGAGGGCTTGAAGTGGCGTGTTGGTGCGATTTCGGGTGATTTCGCATCGATCCCGATTACTTGAGTCGAAGATAATCGCCTTGGGAGGAGGCACAGTCAGTTTGATGAAGTTGTAAATGCCTCGGCGGTAGAGCTTGTCGCCGCTGTCCTGGACATAGGTCGCCAAGGTGCCGCGCCCTGAGGTGGCTGCTTCCCAAAGTCCGGCGGGCTGGTACGGCTTGACGCTCGGACCGCCGATCTCTCCGTGAAGCAATCCACTGCTGGCCAACACCAAATCCTGGATGTTTTCCGCAGGAAGTCTTAGACGCGGCGCGCGGGCGAGATAGAGGTTGTCCGGATCGATCTTCATATGATCGCTGTGGATCGCAGCAGACTGACGATAAGTCGACGAAAGCAAGATCTGTTTGAGGAGGCGCTTGATGTCCCAGCCATTTTCCATGAAGTCAGCGGCCAGCCAGTTGAGCAGCTCCGGATGGGTCGGCAAATCCCCCTGCATCCCAAAGTCACCCGCTGATTTGACGATTCCCTTACCGAATATTTCCTGCCAGATCAGATTGACAAAAACTCTGGAAGTCAGGGGATTGTTTCGGTCCGTTGCCCATTTGGCCAGACCCAGGCGGTTTTTTTCTAGATTATCTGAAAACTCAAAGATGGAAGCCGGTGTGGATACATTGACCGAATCAGTCGGCGCATCATAGACTCCACGATCCAGGATGTAGGTGGTACGTTTGACGTCATTTTCTCCCATCACCGAGACACTGAGTTTGGTGGTGTCCGGGTGATTGATGAAGTCCATAATCCCGTCGAGGTCATCCCGTTCGATCCACAGGATGGGAGTTTTGGCGGGCTTTGACTGACTTACGTCACCCTCGAAGCCTTTTTCTTTTGAGTTGTTGAAGAAAGCAAAAAGCTCGTAGTATTCTTTTTGCGAAAAGGGATCGTACTTATGGTCATGGCATTGGGCACATTCCATCGTGATTCCGAGAATTCCCTTGCTGAAAGTATTGGTCTTATCCAGCACGTATTCGATCCGATATTCTTCTTCGATAATCCCGCCCTCTTCGGTGTATTTATGATTTCTGTTGAAAGCAGTGGCTAAGATCTGCTCCTTGGTCGCGTTTGGAAGCAAGTCTCCGGCAAGCTGCCAGGTCAAAAACTGGTCATATGGAAGGTTGATGTTGAAAGCGTGGATCACCCAATCCCGGTACGGCCACTGGGAGCGGACTTCGTCATCCTGGTAGCCGTAGCTATCTGCATAGCGCGAGATGTCCATCCAAAGCACACCGAGTTTTTCGCCATAAGCAGGCTGGGCCAAGAGCTCATCCAACAGCTTCTCGTAGGTGCTTTCGCCGGAAAAATCTCCGTATTTGTCCAAAGTGGCAGGCGTGGGAGGGAGGCCGGTAAGATCCAGACTTGCTCTTTTGATTAGTTCGTGAGGCTTGGCTTCTGGGTTGGGTTCCAGTTTTTTGGAGCGCATTTTTTTATAGGCAAATGCGTCGATTTCATTCGTCCCCCATTCTGTTTCTGGTACGGCGGGTTTCTCCACTTTTAGGAACGCCCAGTGGGGTTCGTACTTGGCGCCTTGTTCGATCCATTTTTTCAGCAAGCTGATTTCCTCGGCAGTAAGCTTGAGATTGGACTCAGGCGGGGGCATCAGCTCACCGGGATCTTCGGAGATGATGCGGTGATATAGCGCTGATTCGGCGGGCTTGCCTGCGACTAGGGCAAACATTCCGGGGCTTTCTTTCAATCCTTTGAAAGCACCCTCTTCAGTGTCCAGTCGTAGGTCGGCTTCACGTTTGTTTGCATCGGGACCGTGGCATGCGAAGCATTTGTCGGATAGGATCGGGCGGATGTGGAAATTGTAGCTGATCTGATCGGAATCTGCCAATTCAAGGGAATCAGCCGCCTTTTGTCCACAACTCCACAGGCCACTAATAGACGTCAACACCGCCAGCTGAACAATGGTTTTTTGGAAAGACATTTTGGGAAAATATTGTTTGAAGCCAAAAAGTTAATGAAAAATTTTATAATAGTGCGAATGCCCAAGAAAAATCAAGGGTATCCGCTAGCTACCCTTCTTCGAAAAATTTTCATAAGTAAGACTGTCATCATTACTCGCTGACTTTCAATTCTTTTAATTTAACCCGTAGAGCAAACTAGTCAAAATGACTGAAGGAATCTTTTCGATTTTAAATCTTTTGGGAAAGATTGAAACAGGGTGTAGTCAGATTCTTAATATGAATTTGGCCTTAACTTGGTCTTTGTTCCCTTAGTCGGAGTAAATCCTAGAGACGCATCAAGTAGGATTCATTGCAATCGGTGCTGAAATTCAGCGACACTTCTCATCATTAGGCTGAAGAAATGCAGAGCATTTCTTTTCAAGTTTAGCAGGATATACTGTAAGCCATTTGAATGGAATAATCGCCGTACTTCCATTTAATCCGTTCTCACAAAAAAAAATGCTGAGCTTTAGCCTTGCCAAATACGACTACCAACTATTGGATGAAATTACTCTTTACTATTTTAGGTTGTTTATCGCTTTGCACATTGGCGTCGGCCCAATCCGGCCCCGATCCTGTGGTGCTCGCTCAAAATCTCGAAAGGTATTATCAGGCTACCGGGAAGAGGATTTTGATCCTCGAAAGTGATGTTTTGCAACTTAGCAGTGAGAACGCTGACAAGATCGAAGATTTGCCTGCACAGCTGACTGAGGGAGTCCCATACAGCTTTTTTGATTTTCAGGAGAAATATGTGGTCATCTATCCGGACTACTTGAGAGAGCGATACGAGCGAGCAGAGACCAATGAGGGCGTGGCCGAGTCGCGGAGCTTTTTGATAAAGGGAAAAATCCGGGACAACGAAATGAAGACGTTTCTTCCGGGAGCGCTTTTTTCGATTCCGCAACTCGAATTGGCGGCGCAGGCTAACGAAAAAGGAGAGTTTTCTGTCCAAGTGCCCGAAGGAACATACATCGGCTATTTCAGCTCAATGGGAAAGCAAACCGAGCAAAAGATCATCAAAGTCTATCGAGAATTGGATCTGGATGTCACGCTGTTTGAGTCAGTCAGTGAGTTGGATCTGGTAACGGTGACCGATCGCGCCATTGATGCCAATGTGATGAGCACCCTGCCCGGAGCTACGCGGATGCCGATGGAGGAGCTGAAGCTCTTGCCTCCGCTTTTGGGCGAAGTCGATGTGGTCAAGAGCATGCTGCTCCTGCCGGGTGTCTCCACGGTGGGAGAGGGCGCTTCCGGCTTCAACGTCCGTGGCGGAGGAGTGGACCAAAACCTCATCCTTATGGATGGAGCCCCGGTGTTCAATCCCTCACATATGTTCGGGTTTTTCAGCATTTTCAACCAGGATGCGGTCAATGATGCCACACTGTATAAAGGAGACATTCCCGCCGAATACGGAGGCAGGCTCAGCTCGGTTTTGGATATCAAAACCCAATCTGGAAGCGCGGAGCAATGGTCGCTAAACGGTGGCGTCGGATTCCTTTCCAGCAGGCTCGGAGCCAACGGTCCGCTGAACAATAAGACCCAACTAATGGCGACAGTACGTGCAGCCTATCCTACCTGGGTGCTGCGAAAAATCCCTAATTCCAGTGTCAGCCAAAGCAGCACCGATTTTTTGGATGGAAACTTGAGAATTGATCACCAAATCAATGAGCGAAACAGTCTGACTTTCAGTGGATACACAAGTTCTGATTATTTTCGCTTTGGAGCTGATACCGCCTACACTTGGCAGACTAATCTGGCGAGCCTGAAGTGGAAGGCCTACTGGGGAGAAAATTTCGGGAGCGAGGTTAATTTGGTCTATTCGGGCTATCGCTATTCGGTGGTAGGCGAGGACAGTCCTTTCGACTTTGAATTGAAATCTTCGATCGACAACATTGGTCTTCAGCAGCAGTTTGAATGGTCCGGAGAAAAGCTGGAAGGCCTTCAGTTTGGTTACCAAATCAACTCCTACCAGATGGGAATGGGAGATCTGAGTAGAAGTTCTGAAGAATCTCTGATCGAGTCCAAAGAGATTCAGGATGAACAGGGGGTCGAAGGAGCACTCTATCTTCAGTTGCCCTGGAAAATCAGCGACAGACTACAGGGACAGTTTGGGATGAGGTATTCTCATTTCTTGGCTTTGGGGCCAAAAGACGTGTACAGCTATGAGCCAGGAATCCCTATGGAACCTGAGACGATTGTCGATACCGTCCGGTACACGGCAGGTGAAATCATCAAGTCCTATGGGGGACTGGAGCCCCGATTTACGTTGAGGTACGCGTTTACTGACGATTTTTCGGTGAAAGCTTCGGCAAATCGAAGCATCCAGTATTTGCATTTGCTGACCAATAACTTTGCGGCAGCACCAGTCGATCTCTGGAAACTCAGCGACACTTACATCCAGCCGCAGAAGGCTTGGCAATATGCGGTAGGATTGTACAAAAACCTCAACCAAAATAAAATTGAAACCTCGCTGGAGGTGTATTACAAGGATATGTCGAGCATCGTCGAGTATCGGGACGGCGCGCAGCTTTTCCTCAATCCAACTCTGGAGACCGATTTGGTGATGGGAACAGGATATGCGTATGGTTCGGAGTTCTTGATCAAGAAAAACTCCGGCAAGCTCAGCGGCTGGATTTCCTATACGTTCAGCAGGACGCTGAGAAAAGTCGTACCGGACTATGGGGATCCGATCAACAAGGGTGAGTATTTTCCTGCCAACTGGGACCAGCCACACGACCTGAGTATTGTCGCCTCATGGCAACCTGTGAAGCGAGTGTCTTTCAATGCGACCTTCAATTACCGAACGGGCAGGCCGATTACGCTTCCCAGCGGGATTTATGACATCGGCGGCGATATCGTGATCGACTACCAAGAGCGAAACCAAGCGAGGATACCCGATTACCATCGCTTAGATCTGGGGGCGACTTACTATTTCTACCAAAAGAAAAACAGCAACTATCGAAGCTACCTCACTGTGTCATTTTACAATGTCTATGGGAGAAAGAACGCCTTCTCCTGGTTTTTTCAGCCCGGCCAGTTGTCCGGAGTTCCCAAATCCTATCGCTTAGCCGTGATCGGGACCATGATCCCATCGGTCACTTATAACTTCACCATCAAATGAAAAAAACAGCAATTTGGCTCGTTATTTTTTCTTTGACCTTGATCGCCTGCGTCGATGAGATTTACCTCGATATCCCCGCTGCTGATTCTAACTTGGTCATAGATGCCTGGCTCGGACCAAGCACTGGTCAATCCTACGTCAAAGTTTATAGATCGGCGCCATTTCTCTCCGATGCCATCAATCCCGAATACACGAACGTAGTAGTGGACAGGATTTTTGTTGAAGATGAAAGTGGACTGAAAACCTATTTTTGGAATGTTCCGGATACAGCCTTTATTTATAGAGCTCAGGAAGTCCGAGAATTTCAATCCGGGGAAAAATATCGACTGACCGTAATCACCCGGGAAAAAGAAGAATATCAGTCGGCTTGGGTCACAATGCCGGAGCCTTCGGTGGTGGAGGAGATGGAAATCGATCCGCAGGAAAAACCCCTCATTGTCTATTCGAGTAACGTGCCGATGACCATAAACGCAGTCGTAGCAGACCTTAAGCTGCGTATCAGCAATCCCTCTGCTGAAGAGGTAGGCTTCTACATCGAAACAGACGGAATCTCCGAAGTATTTGCTACCAGTGACTCTGAAAACTGCACCTGCAATTGCTACCGTCCGGTACCTGGCATGTTTGGTGGAATGAATCTCGCGTCCAGCGAATACCAACAAGACAACATCTCGTCGGTTAAAGTGGGAGAGCTGAATGTGACCTCTTTGGGTAGATTTTATAGCAATTCCAAAGTGAAGACCGTTCCAAAAGAAAACTTGGAATACCTTCGGCTGATCGATAAGCAGCAGCGAAGCACGGGAAGTATATTTGACCCCGCTCCCTTTAAGATCAAGGGTAATATCAAAAGTCTGACAAATCCGGAGCAAGAGGTCATGGGGAATTTTATGGTGTTCCAAGAGACCATATTTTCACAGATGCTTTATCGGGCTGAAATTTTTCGACTGAATCCCAACTTGAGTTTTTCATTTGAGCCCATACCACATGTAGATAGCAACTGCAACACCTACTACACTGACACTTTGTTACCCATTCCTGAACCATTCAAGCCGTGAATTTCAAAATTGTCTTTTTGGTTTTATGCTGTTCGACTTTTCTTTCCAAGTCCTTTGGTCAAGATCGTTCAATGAAAAACGAGGAGTTGGAAAACTTCGTAGTCCAGACCGATCAGGAATTATATCTGTCCGGCGACCGAGTTTGGTTTGCTGCCAAACTGCTTAAGAATCACGAAAGTTATCGCTACAGCAAGCTGGCTTATATCGCTGTATTGGATGCGGCAGGTAAGCCGGTTCATCAGGAAAAAATGCTCCTGACCGGACAGGATATGGTTTTTGGAGATTTCTTTATCCCAGAATCCATCCAATCCGGTGTGTTTTCTATCGTGATGTATACCAAGTGGATGTCCAATTTTCAGGATTTTCCCATAGCGAAAAAGGAGTTTTTGGTGGTGAATCCCAGTTCGCCAATATCTGCGGGAGAGCCAGCCTTGTTTTGGGAGCAAATCCCATTTGAAAATGCTCCGGTGAGTGTGTTCCACACCTCGGACCAGCCAGAGGTCATCGAGATCCAGGATGCTATCGGAAAGACGCTTGAAGTACTTGAGGCTGTGCCTCCGATGCAAAAAGTGTTGTCATCGGTAAAGCCGTCGGAAGGGTATCGGATCACATTCAGAAACGCGGATTATCAGATTGAGCCACAAAAATGGCACTGGGATCCTGCTGATTTTTCTCTGAGTTATCAAGCAGGGGCGAAGACGCTCGATGTCAAGATTGTCACACATACCGACTGGATGATTTTGGAAGAAATCAAGACCAGCGAGGCAAAAGCACTTCTCAACAAGTCGCTGTACCAAAATCTCAGTTCCTTCAAGATTTCTGTAATCGACTCATCCAATCGGACGATTTGGAGCTATCAGGTGCAATTGGCGGCGAAAAATTCCGGACAGATGCAGGTAAGTTCCAGAGGAAAAGTAGGGGAAGAGATGAAGGTGGATCTGTCGGGATTTTCACAGCAAATCGGCAGTGGAATCATCGTGGCTAGCATGGAAGAAGATACGCAAGTACTTGATTTTGTGGAGATTCTCAATCATCCTAATTGGGAGAGTTTGAATTCCACCGCTCAGACACCCAATTTGGTTTTCGCTTTGGGAAATGCTATAGAAAATCCATTGCTGCTTAAGGATTACAGTCCGATGTACGATTACAAATCCTGGTCGACGGATATCAATTCTCGATTCCAAAGTGCTACGCAGCCCGCTGGATTCAGATTTTCATTGTCAGAGCCAATTTTAGAAGCGCTTGTCAACCGCAAGTTGTATCAGGAGCATTTTGACGTCACGCAAGAGGTGGTGGAGCTTCAATCGCCTTTCACTGCCGATAAAGTCTACCATTTAGATGACTACGAGGAGTTTCCTGACGTGGAGTCCTTCTTGAAAGAAGTGGTACCGCAGATCCGACTACGAAAGTCTAGCTCCAGTACCGGCAAAGAAATATTTATCGCCAACACCGACGATCAGAATGTGAAGTTCAACAAGAAGCCTCTGGTCTTGGTTGACTTTTACCGACCGGTTTTTGCGGATGACGTTTGGAAGTTAGATATGAGTTCTCTGGAGCGGATCGAATTGTACTACCATCGTGCGACCGTAGAAGCCACCAATCTGGGCGAAGCAGTGGGAGACGGGTTGGTGGTGTTTTACACCAAAAACAATGAATATTTTTTGAAAAACAACCTTCCCAAGGAAAGGTATTTTCTTTCGGATGTGAGCGTCCCGAGACGGCCGGATTATTCGGGTAGAAGTGTCGGCTTAGTCAGCGCCAATCCGCTACAGTTTATAGATGGTGGTCTGACCTTCGACCGGGGCAAAAGTAAAACAGGAAACCTCACCTTTGACACTGCCGGCCACTGGCTGGTGGAGGCTTGGCTCTTCGGAAATGATCATTTTGAACGTGTGCAAAAGAGAATCCAGATTGATCCTTGAGGGTTGTAACTGAGTCCTTAAGAATTTTAACCAAACAAATAAAAGACTGTGACAGTAGTAGTAGTAGTAGATAGCAACATATTCTCAACCAATTATAAAATCGGTAATCAATTTGTTGCCATATGTTTTGTTGAAATCGAATAATAAATTAAATAGGGTATATAGGGAATGAAATTGTTAAGTTATTACCTCGTATTGTCTGGATTTCTTGGGGTTATTACAGTCTTGATGACTGTATTTCAAAGTCCGGTTATGCTTAACTTTGTGTATATTTTTTATATACTATATATGTCTAGCATTAGTTTATTGATTATTTATTTTGGATTAAATATTATTGGAGAAAAAGCCAAAATTGCCCATATAGGTAGTTTTTTTATTTTTTTTCTAAGCCTGTTTGTATTTAGTTTTAAAGGCTTACAATATTCTATGGTTTTGGGGATTGGTGTGATATTTTCAGTTATAGACTTCACCAGTTGGGTATTTAATATAAGTTTTCCGATTTCGGAGTTTACAATTCAATATGATGTCAAAGGCTCAAATTTTGAAATTGGATTAAATGCAGTTGCCCTATTGATCTTAATATGTTTGCTTAAAAATTACAAGAAGATAAGTGGATAAAATCTAAAGAGATTTTCATGAGATGATTCCCAACTGGGTAAGAATATTGATAATCAGTAGTTTACAAAATCAGCTTGTGAAATTTCAAGTGGTATTGCTATTAATGGAGCTGCAGATCTGTAAGATAATTTGAAGAAATGAAGAAAGAAACATGGACTTTCCCAGTTTTAGGAAGTTTGATTTTGATAGGAATTATTTCATTTGTGTTGTATTCAAGGGGAAATGAGAAGCAAGACATAGAAGAAAATAAAATGTTTGCTGTTGGGCTTGTAATTAGAAACTATTATATAAAAAGCAGGGGGAATTATATAGAATATGGATTTTCTCATGAGGGAAATCTTTATAGGCACATCAGCCTACTAGTCATCAAATTCAAAAACGACAATGTTATCTTGTGGAATATTCAAGAAAAAATCCAGAACATAGCAGGATAATAATTGAAGTGGATAGAAAATGTAATTAGGTGATTTATTCTAACTGGGAGTAGCAAGAATGTGATTTGGGCCTAGGTGTAGATTGAATCTACACCTTTATATAAATAGAAATTTGAAACCTGCGTAAGGTGATGAACTATATTCTATTCAGTTCATATAATCGTAAATCAGTAAGTAAATTAGGGAGAAGTTGCAAACTTCACCCAGCGCCCAAAAGAACTTCAAAGGTCCTGATAACAGATTAAACCTAGGGCGGTAAAACCAAAAAAGCCGCTCTTCAGAGCGGCTTTTGATTTAAATACGGTTTTAATGTTTAATATTTAACCACCGAAAAATCAAAGGTCTCCAAAAACTTGGTGGTGAAGTCACCGTCTTTGAACTGCTCGTTATTCAGCAAAGCGATGTGAAAAGGAATCGTGGTCTTGATGCCGTCGATCACAAACTCTTCCAAGGCGCGCTTCATCCGCACGATCACTTCCTCTCGAGACTGGCCGCTTACGATAAGCTTAGCGATCATCGAATCGTAGTTGGGCGGAATGACGTAGCCAGCGTACACGTGGGAATCCACCCTGACACCGCGGCCACCTGGAATATGAAGATTGAGGATCTTTCCTGGGCTTGGTCTGAATCCGTGAGCCACATCTTCGGCGTTGATTCGACACTCCATGGCGAAAAGCTTCGGATAGTAATTTCTTCCGGAGATTGTCTCTCCTGCCGCTACCTTGATTTGCTCCTTGATCAGGTCAAAATCCGTGACTTCCTCAGTAATCGGATGCTCCACCTGGATTCGGGTGTTCATCTCCATGAAGTAGAAATTGCGGTTTTTGTCTACCAAAAACTCGATCGTTCCGGCACCCTCGTAGGCGATAGCTTCAGCTCCTTTGATGGCGGCTTTGCCCATCGCTTCGCGAAGTTCATCGGTAATGAATGGGGAGGGAGTCTCTTCTACCAGTTTCTGATGCCTTCTTTGGATCGAGCAGTCTCTTTCGGAAAGGTGGCAAGCTTTGCCGGTCCTATCTCCGATGATTTGGATCTCGATATGCCGGGGTTCTTCCACGAATTTTTCGAGGTAGAGCCCGTCGTTTCCAAACGCAGCTCCGGATTCCATCTTGGCATCGTCCCATGCTTTTTTGAAGCCGGAATCTTCCTTTACTATTCTCATGCCGCGTCCTCCGCCACCTGCGGTAGCTTTCAGTATGACTGGGTAGCCCATTTCGTTCGCAATCTTGAGGCCTTGTTCGATGGTGTCGACTAGTCCGTCCGAACCTGGAATCGTCGGCACACCAGCGGCTTTCATGGTTGCTTTTGCGGTAGCTTTGTCGCCCATTTTGGCGATCATGTCCGGCGAAGCACCGATGAATTTGATGCCGTACTCTTCACAGATTCTGGAGAATTCAGCATTCTCCGAAAGGAACCCGTAACCCGGGTGAATTGCATCGGCATTGGTAATCTCTGCTGCGGCGATGATCCTCGGGATATTCAGATAGGATTCACGGCTTGGTGCCGGCCCAATACAAACGGCCTCATCTGCAAAGCGTACGTGCAAACTATCCTTGTCCGCGGTAGAATAGACTGCGACAGTTTCGATGCCCATTTCCTTGCAGGTACGGATGATTCGAAGCGCAATTTCTCCGCGGTTTGCAATCAGTATTTTCTTAAACACGGTCTTGTTTTGTTTAGTGAAAAAATCAACCCGCTGGATCTACCAAGAACAACGGCTGGTCGTATTCTACCGGAGTGGCGTTGGAGACGAGTATTTTCACGATTTTGCCAGATATCTCAGACTCGATCTCATTGAAAAGCTTCATCGCTTCAATGATGCAGACGGTCTCGCCGGCTTTGATGGATGAACCTTCGCTTACAAAAGCCGGAGAATCTGGATTTGGAGTGAGGTAGAAAGTTCCGATCATCGGAGATTTGATCTCCAACAGGTTGGAAGGTGCTGGAGCTGCAGCAGGTGCCGGTGCGGCAGCTGGAGCGGGTGCTGCTGCTACGGGTGCCGGAGCAGCAGGTGCCGGTGCTGCGGCATGAATTACATGGGCGCTTTCAGCGTATTTTTTTATGGAAAGTTCGAATTCCTCGGTCTTGATTTTGACCTCTGCCAGGCCGGAATTGGAGATGTAGTCAATCAATTCCTGGATCTCTTTAGCTTTCATAGGGTTCTTTTTTTGTGCAATGTCTTCAGACATCATAGTTTGGGTTAAAAACAGAAAAGCTGCATAATTTAATCAAATCATGCAGCTATCAATAGCTATTTTACTCTTTCTGAATACGAGCCATCTCGGGTATCCACCTTGATGAGGATATCCTGCTCCACAAAAAGCGGCACCATCACAGTCGCTCCGGTTTCTACGGTGGCGGGTTTCAGTGCGTTGGTGGCCGTGTCACCTTTGATGCCAGGCTCGGTATAGGTGATCATCAGTTCCACAAAAGGAGGCAGTTCGACGGAAAGCGGGATTTCCTGTTCAGCATGTACGAGGATGTCCACGTTTTGTCCATCCTTCAGGAGATTGGGTCTTTCGATCAGTCGCTCTTCCAGGGACATCTGCTCGAAGGATTCGGTGTCCATGAAGTTATAGCCCATGTCATCCTTGTACAGGAACTGGTGAGGCCTTTTTTCGACGCGTGCAGTGGTTACTTTTTCCCCGGCGTTGAAGGTCTTTTCTAGAGTCTTGCCCGTTCTGAGGCTTTTCATCTTGGTGCGGACAAACGCGGCGCCTTTTCCTGGTTTTACGTGTTGGAATTCGACGATGGAATAGATATCGTTGTTCATTTCCAGACAAAGTCCATTCTTAAAATCTGCGGTACTTGCCATAAGTTATTTGTGCTGTTTTTGATTATTTCGGGTCGTAGCCCCATTTCAGGTAGATTGAGCCCCAGGTGAATCCACCTCCAAAGGCCGCCAAGATCAGGTTATCGCCTTTTTTAAGTTGACTTTCATATTCCCAAAGACACAGGGGGATCGTGCCGGCGGTGGTGTTGCCGTATCGCTCGATATTCATCATTACTTTACTTGATCCGATTCCCATTCGGTTTGCGGTCGCATCAATGATTCGTTTGTTGGCTTGGTGGGGGACCAGCCAGGCAATGTCGTCTCCGGTCAGATTGTTTCGCTCCATGACCTCGGCGCTTACTTCGGCCATGTTGGTGACAGCAAATTTGAATACCGTAGAGCCTTCCTGGTAAGCGAAGTGTTCCCGTGCTGCCAAAGTCTCGGCAGTCGCTGGCTTGCGGCTTCCTCCTGCCTTCATGTGCAGGTAGGGTGCACCCGCTCCGTCAGCTTTCAGGATTGCATCCATCACGCCAAGTTCCTCGGTGGTTGGTTCCAGCAAAACCGCTCCCGCACCGTCACCAAAGAGGATGCAAGTGGTTCGATCCTGATAGTCAACGATAGCGGACATCTTATCCGCACCGACTACGATTACCTTTTTATGTGTGCCTGACTGGATGAATTGCGAACCGAGCTGTAGCGCATACAGAAAGCCAGAGCAAGCTGCGCTGACGTCAAAGCTGTAAGATTTTTTTGCTCCGACCTGATCTGCAATGAGATTGGCGGCCGCAGGGAATGGCATATCGGGAGTGACCGTCGCGCAGATGATCAGCTCGATATCCATGGGATCTGTTCCTGTTTTTTCCAAAAGGCCTTTTACAGCCGCGGCACCCATGACCGAAGTTCCTTGGTTTTCACCTTTAAGTATTCTTCTTTCCTTTATTCCAGTGCGGGAAACGATCCATTCATCATTCGTTTCGACGAGTGATTCGAGTTCCTTATTTGTCAACCGATATTCAGGAACGTATCCTTGAACGCCGGTGATCATGGCTCTGATTTTGTCCATTGGTGTAGGTTTAATTGGAGCGAGATAGGTTGAAAATGCTCCAGGCAAGGTTGTTTATTTTACAGGAAATCCCTGAGGAAGGCCAAAAATAGCATAATGGCTTCTGACCACCAAAACCCAAGCGTTCACTCGGATGCAACTTACTACATTTCATCTGTTTATAATTTTTTTTCAGAGGCCAGATAGCCTAACCCGTCCGCCGCGGCGGTTCGGGAGAATCTTCGCATTGCTTCTCCGAAGTTATCGAGGCATCCCAATATCTGTTGCTGCCAGCATGCTCGATTTCAGCTGTTTTCAGTTTTGTAAAACAAAAAATCCATTCCCGGTTGGGAATGGATTTGAAAATATCGATTCAGAAGGGTATTAAGCCTTTACTTCTTTTTCGATGATTACTTGTCCTTTGTAGTACAATTTACCATCAAGCCAGAAAGCTCTGTGAGGCAGGTGCATTTCGCCGGTAGTTGGGCATTTCGCCAGTCCCGGAGCTTCCAGTTTATAGTGAGTTCTTCTTTTATCTCTTCTGGTTTTCGAAATTTTGCGTTTAGGATGTGCCATTTTAAGCGTGGTTTATGATTATTCTTTGTTTTTTAACTTCATTAATTGTTCCCATCGGGGATCGACAGGCTTGCTCTCTGATTGGGGATCCGGATCTTCAGCCGTATCATCTTCCTCACTCTCACTATCGATATACACATATCCGCCTTCTACTTCCAATTCCTCGTCGTCCAGCTCATTTCTGTGATCCGGATGGATTTTTTTGGCAGGCAGGGCCAACAGTATAAATTCATAGATGAGTTGAGCGACATTGATCGTAGGGGTATCCCTGGTGATCATGTACACATCTTCATCTATTTCCTGCTCCTCAGCGCCGTATTTATAGATCATCTTTTCGGAGAAATCCAATGGATGATCAAATACTTCCAGGCTTCGGTCGCAGGTCAACTGCACGGTACCCTTGATGTGAAAATCGAGCTCAATGACGTTGGCTCCCTTATTCAGATTGACCCGTATGGTCAAATGTCCTTTTTGGACAATCTCATTGTCTTCGAAGTTTTGGAAAAATGAATCTCCAATTTCAAAGTCAATGACGTGTTTTCCTTCTTTGAACTTAATTACTTCAATATCAAAGGTTTTCCAGAATTTCACGATTCATCCTCCTGATTTAAGACCGCAAATGTAGTCAATATTTTAAATTAGCTAAAACAGAAATTGAAATTATATTTGGTTTTAGTCACTATTCTTAAACATTTTTGATTCAAGCATCGGCTTCTTGAGGGTCATGACGATTGACAATGTCCGCTGCCAACAGTAATGCCGCCCTCATGGAGCCTTCGTCGGCGATGTTTTTGCCTGCAATATTATACGCGGTGCCGTGGTCAGGGGATGTGCGAACTACCGGCAATCCAGCGGTATAATTGACCCCTGAACTGAATGCGATCGACTTGAAAGGGATCAATCCCTGATCGTGATACATCGCCAGGACACCGTCAAATTTTTTCTGATGCATCATTCCAAAAAAACCGTCAGCGGGGTAGGGACCAAAAACGTACTTGTGTTGGTCTTTGAGTTCATTGATGGCAGGCTTGATAGTCTTTTCCTCCTCCTCGCCCAGTAGGCCATCCTCGCCGGCATGTGGATTCAGACCTAAGATGGCGATTTTGGGCTTGTTGATTCCGAAGTCATTCTCCAGACTTTTCAGGAAAATGTTGGCTTTCTGCTGGATCAGTGATTTGGTAATCGTTTGTGACACATTTGCGAGCGGGAGATGTCCGGTCACCAGCGCCACCCGAAGGTCGTCGTCTACCATTGTCATCAGGCTTTCCTTGGCTCCGACAGCCTGGGTGATGTATTCGGTATGGCCGATGAACTTAAAATCTTCCGAATTCAGATTGTTCTTATTCAGCGGCGCGGTCACCAGTCCCTGAATCTTTCCGTCCTTGAGATCTTGCACGGCAGCCTTGAGCGCCTCCAAAGCCATCTTTCCCGCCTCGAGAGTCTCTACCCCGGGGATGACTTCGGGACATTCCTCCATGACATTGATCACATTCACTTTTCGGTGATTGATCTCATCCAGGCTGCGAATCTGGACAAAGTTGAAATCCTCCAGATTCATGAGCTTCCGGTAAAACGTCAACGCCTTCCCATGCCCGTATATCACCGGCGTAAAAGCCTTGTAAACGCGGTTGTCTGCCAAGGCCCTCAGGGTTACCTCGATGCCGATTCCGTTGATGTCTCCAATGCTGATTCCCAGGATGGGTCGTTGTTTTTTTGCGTTCATGAGTTGATCTGCTGAAATGGGGTTCGGGACAAATTTCCCCGACCTTTTGGAATATTCCCTTATTTTTGGTTTCGCAATTTATAAAAATTTATCAGAGCCGGAGGATGGAAAAAGTCAAACCTAAGAAGCACCTTGGACAGCATTTTCTGACAGATTTGAGCATTGCGGAGCGTATCGCACAGGCAGTCACGGGCCATCGCGGTGTCAACCAGGTGCTGGAAATTGGCCCCGGGATGGGAGTTTTAACTGATTTTTTGTTGAAGAATCCCCAAGAACTCTACCTCATCGAGATCGACAAGGAAAGTATCGTGTACCTGCATCAGAAGTATCCCCAGTTTGGAGAGCGGATCATTGAGGGCGACTATCTGAAATACGATTCCGAGCGGGTTCTGCCTGATCAATATGCCATTGCGGGAAATTTTCCTTACAACATCTCCTCCCAGATTTTTTTCAAAGTACTGGAGGAAAAAAACCGTGTCACGGAGGTCGTCTGCATGCTTCAAAAGGAAGTTGCCAAGCGGATCGCTTCGCCAAAGGGAAACAAGGACTACGGGATCTTGTCGGTTCTTTTGCAGGCTTGGTATGACATCGAATATTTGTTTACCGTGCCTCCGGGAGTGTTCAATCCTCCTCCAAAGGTTGATTCTGGCGTGATCCGGCTGACCCGCAATTCTGTGCAAAAACTGGATTGCGATGAAAAACTTTTCTTCAAGGTGGTCAAAGGTGGGTTCGCGACCCGCAGAAAAACCCTTAGAAATGCGCTCAAACCCTTTGGGCTTTCGGAGGAATTCAAGACCAATCCGATCCTCGACAAGCGCGCCGAGCAGCTGGATGTGGCGGATTTTGTGTATTTGACCCAGCAAATTGAACTAGGCCGTGGAGCAATTTAAGCAGTTTGAGCTATCCAAGGAATACCTGGAAAGTCTCCGTGTGGAGATTGAGCAGGAGCAGGTTGAGTCTATCCGGGAGTCTCTGGATGGGGTCAATGTGGCAGATATCGCCGCCCTCCTTGACGAGCTCAATATGCACGATTCGATCTACGTGCTCAGGCTACTGGAAAAGCAACTCGCGGCCGATATCCTGATCGAGCTGGACGAGGATTCCTTGGTCAAGGTCGTTCGCGAGCTGGAAGCTTCCGAGGTCGGCTCTTGGATCGAACTGATGGATTCCGATGATGGCGCCGATATTTTGAGTCTTTTTCCCGAAAAGGAAAGAGAAGAGGTCATCGCCGAAATCCAGGATCGGGTCAAGCTGGGGCAGATTCTCGAACTCCTCCGCTACGAAGAAGATACCGCCGGAGGGATCATGGCCAAGGAATTTATCCGGGCAAACAAAAACTGGGACGTCGTACAAACCATCGCTGAGATCCGCCGCCAAGCCGAAAACGTGGAGAAAATCTACTCCATCTATGTGATCAATAACCGACAACAACTGCTGGGGAGGGTCTCCCTGAAGAAAATCATCCTGGCAGCATCGGATACCAAGATCGAGGACATCTTTGATGAAGACGTCATCTCCGTGCCGGTGCACATGGATCAGGAGGAAGTCGCCGCGATCATGCGGAAGTATGACTTGGAATCTGTGCCGGTGATCAACGCCAAGAGCAAACTGGTCGGTCGCATCACGGTAGATGATATCCTGGACGTCGTACAGGAAGAGGCCGAGGAGGATATTCAGGCGATGGCCGGGGTCTCGGCTGATATTGAGGAGTCTGACTCCGTTTTTACCATTTCCAAGGCTCGGCTCCCTTGGTTGCTTATCGGCGTCTTTGGAGGCCTGATGGGAGCCAAGATCATCGGATTGTTTGAAGACGGTTTGAGTAAATACTTGGCTCTGGCGTCTTTTATCCCGCTGATAGCTGCGACCGGGGGAAATGTCGGCATCCAGGCGTCTTCCCTCATAGTACAGTCGCTGGCTTCCAAATCTGTCTTTGACGATACGCCCATGCAGCGCTTCCTGAAAGGCCTTTTCGTCGCTGTATTGAATGGGGCCGTCTTGGCGGTCTTTGTATTTTTGGTCGTTGTTTTCGTCTATGGATTCGAGCCGATTTTCGGCGTTACGATCGGGACGGCGCTCTTTTGCGTGGTCTTGATGGCCTCTTTTATGGGGACGGTGACCCCCTTGGTCCTGAACCGGTTTGGCATCAATCCGGCCATTGCTTCAGGCCCATTTATCACCACCACAAATGATCTTTTGGGATTGGCCGTCTATTTTGGGGTTGCCATGCTTTTACTCAAACTTTAGAAATGAAGATTCTCATCATCGATGAAATGCACCTCGGCATCGTGGCTATGCTGCAAAAAGCCGGGCATCAGGTAACTTATTCTCCTAAGATCACCCGTTCAGATATACTGGATCAAGTGTCTGATTTTGATGGTCTTATCATTCGATCTAAGACGCCGATGGATCGCGAGCTTTTGGAAAAAGCCGTGAATCTCAAGTTCATCGGAAGGGCAGGAGCTGGCTTGGATCAGATCGATTTGGACTACATGGCGGAGCGGGAAATCAAGCTGTTTCACGCCGCCAAAGGCAACCGGGATGCGGTCGCGGAGCACGCGGTCGGCAGCTTGCTGAGTTTGTTCAACAATGTGATAAAAGCCGACTCCGAAGTTCGGAAAGGTATCTGGGATCGGGAAGGCAACAGAGGACACGAACTGATGGGCAAAACCGTCGGGATTTTCGGATATGGCAATATGGGCAAGTCCTTTGCAAAGCGACTTGCGGGATTTGGAGTGAGGATTTTGGCTTACGACAAATACAAGCTTGATTTTGCGACTGATCAGGTGCAGGAAGTGATGTGGGAAAAAGTCAAAGCTGAAGCCGACATCCTGAGTATCCATGTGCCGCTCACGCCGGAGACCCGGGATTTTTTTACATTGAAAGAGTTGGAGAGCTTTGGTAAGCCCTTTTGGCTGATCAATACCGCAAGGGGAGAAGTGATCAGTTTTGCGACTTTAAACGCAGCACTTGACCGCGGAATCCTTCGCGGAGCGGTCTTGGATGTGCTGGAAAACGAGAAGTTTCAGAAATTTTCCCCGGGCCAGAAAGCGGAATTTGAAAAACTCGCAGCGCGGGAAAATGTGATCTTTTCTCCACATGTTGCGGGCTGGACTTTTGAGTCTTACGAGAAGATTAACAAGGTTTTGGTGAAAAAAATAAAGAAGGCGTTTAAAGACTGAATCCCTGATTTTGGACGGAATAGTAAGGAATCAAAGACTTGCCAAGTCAAAAAGCTTTCCTATCTTTGTTTGATACATAAAGGCAAAAGCAAAGTAACGGTCTCCACCACGTGACCGTTACTTTGTTTTTTGTGCCTTTCGAAAAGCGTAAAAACTATGTCAAAAGTACAATATTACACCGAAGAAGGACTGAAGAAACTAAAGGATGAACTTCAGGATTTGAAGACAAAAGGGCGGACTGATATTGCCCGTCAGATAGCGGAAGCCAGGGATAAGGGTGACCTGAGCGAGAATGCGGAATACGATGCCGCCAAAGATGCCCAAGGACTTCTTGAGTTGAAGATCGCCAAATTGGAAGCCGTCGTCGGCAATGCCAGAGTCTTGGACAGTTCCCAGTTGGATACAACCAAAGTTGGTATCCTGAGCACCGTGAAAATCAAAAATGTCAAAAACGGAATGACCGTAAGCTACAAGTTGGTCTCTGAAGAAGAAGCTGATCTGAAAGCCGGCAAAATCTCCCTAGCCTCACCGTTTGGTAAGGGCTTGGTCGGAAAGGTCATCGGCGATATTGCCGACATCAACGCTCCGGCTGGCACCTTACAGTTCGAAATACTGGATATTACTTACTAAAACTCATCCCGGTTTGTCCGGGATTTTTTTTGCTAAATCATGGCAAGTATCTTCACCAAGATTATCAATAGAGAGATTCCTGCGCACATCGTTGCAGAAGACGAGAACTGCATCGCCTTTTTGGATATCATGCCCCTGGTCAAAGGCCACGTACTGGTCGTGCCAAAGCAAGAGACAGACTACATTTTTGACATGGAGCCGGATGCCTTGGCCCAGCTGAATGTCTTTGCGCAGAAAGTGGCGAAAGCCATCGATAAGACCATCAAATGTTCCAGAGTCGGGGTGGCCGTGATTGGATTGGAGGTGCCCCACGTTCACATCCATTTGATTCCGATGCGGACGATGGAGGATGTCAATTTTTCCAGACCCAAGTTGAAGCTGAGTCAAGAGGAACTTGCGGAAGTGGCTGAGACGATCAAAAAGGGCTTTTGAAATCCTAATCCGACAGGGTACTGTAGTAGACCGGATCGAGTCTTGTCCGAAAATCTGTGACAATACGCGTCGGCGATTGAGTTCGATACGGATCTAATTCCTATTTTTAGACACTTATCGTCAATTCATCATGAGCAAGTCCGGACAAATCGAGCAACAAAAGATCCTTCGTGTTTTCAAATTGATAAACCTTCTTCAGGGCAACATTGGCAAGCCGGTTCATCGGCTGGCTGAGATCTTGGAGACAGACGAGCGGACGATTTATCGCTATTTCAAGCTTCTGGAAGCATTGGGCTTCGAGGTGATCAAGGAGTTTAGCAAATACAAGATCAAGCAGCCGCCGGGGCAGGATACGACGCTGAACTACAGCACTTTTTCGCCAGAGGAAAGCAACTGGCTGAAGTCTCTGATCGAAAGCCAGGGCAAGGCCAATCTGCTCAGAGATTCGCTGTTGCAGAAACTGCAGCTTCGCTCAGAGGTCAAGCAAGGAACCGAGCAACTGTTCAAAGCCAATCTGGGTAAATTTGTCGATTTGATCGGACAGGGAATTACCGCTAAGAAACAAATCTGGCTGAAGGATTATTATTCTCTGAGCAGTGAGACGGTTTCAGACCGCTTGGTCGAGCCCGTTGGCTTTTCCAGCGACTATGAAAATATCCATGCTTTTGAACTGGAAAGCATGAGCATGAAAGTATTCAAGATAGAGCGGATCGGAGAAGTCGTGCTGGGGTCTGATAGCTGGAAGTACGAAACGAAGCATGAACTTCCGGGTCAGGCAATCTTTGGTTTTACGGGGAAAAGCAGATATCGAGTGAAGCTCAAGCTCAGCAAGCGGGCGTATCAGTTGATGCTGGAGGAGCATCCCAATGCGCTTCCTTTCATGTCGATCAAAAACAGAAACCAGTACTACTTTCAGGGAGAAATTCCCCAACTCCCCGGCCTGGCGAGGTTTATCCTGGGGCTGCCCGGAGAAATTAGAGTAGAAGAAGGGGAAGAGATGAAGTTTTACCTGAAGGAGCAACTGGAGAAAGGGATTTTCTAAGAGTCCAAAGACACTAGAAATCAGACGAAAGACGCTAGAAATGAGAAGCCCAAGTGAAAGTTGAATTTCACTTGGGCTTTGTTATGAGATTGTGAGCTAGCGGTTAACTAGACTAACGTCGCTTATCTTAAGTCTTCACTGATGCTCGTCTCTCAGCAAGTCATTGACAGTCTTCACAGGATTGAAAGTCACTAAGGGCACCTCGACAAAGAGCGTGTTCCAGCCGGCCATGGCGCCATTCCAGAGTCCAGGAAGTTCCAAAGCCTTCAGGTCCCGGCCACTTTTTGACTTCTCGGTGATGAAGCCCGTCTGCATATCCCGGTACTTCATCAGGTCAAAGGCATTGCCTTGGTAGTCTTTGGTTCCACAGACCAAGTCCACAGGATTAAAGTGCGTCGAGGCTTGGAAATGTGTTTTTGACTCCGGGTCATTGAGGTCAATCTGAGCTGTTTCGAGGATTTGGAGAGAAAGCGAACCATCCGGCTCCTGAATCCAAAATGGCCCTCCGCCCGGTTCGCCGGTGTTTTTAACCATCCCGCAGACGCGGATCGGGCGGTTGAGTTTTGCTTTTAAGAAGCCACCGACTTCCTCCAGAGAAGCTGAGGCAATTGCTTTTGGAATCCTGCCACCCAATTCTTTGCTATACACCTCGGCTGCAAAGTCGACACTGTCTTCATCCATCCCTGCATCCAGTCTTCGCAGCGCTTCAAAGACTTTGGTCTGCACTTCCAGAAGTAGTCCTGCGATAGCCATCTTGTAATCTTTGGTAGCTCCTTTGATTCGATCCGGGACGACATTGTCGATATTTTTGATGAAAATAAGATCCGCGTCGATGTCGTTGAGATTGTCCAGTAATGCTCCATGACCGGCAGGTCTGAAGAGCAAACTGCCGTCATCCTCCGCAAATGGGCTATTGTCCATAGTCACCGCAATGGTATCGGTGGACTTTTTCTGCTGGGAATAGGTGACTTCGAAATCCACTCCGCTAGCTGCCTTCAATCCGGGGAGCACTGCGGCGATTTCGGCCTTGAATTTCTCCTCATGCTCGGGAGAGACGGTAAAATGAATCTTCACCTTGTTGCCTTTGCCGACTGCATATTGGAGACCTTCGACGAGATGCTCATGCGCAGGAGTGCGGTTTTCTGAATCATAAGTATGAAAGCGGAGCAGTCCTTTTGGCAAACTGCCATATCCCAATCCTGCGTCATCCAGTAGGGCTGCTACGATTTTCTTGGAATCTCCGGCATTCAAACAGCCTTGGAGACTGGTTCCCTGCACTTTGAGCGCTGCGTCGAGATCTGAGAAAAAAGCAAATCTGCTGGCATTGGAGATGAATTTTTGGGTGAACCCACTTTTAGAAAGATCGCCATCGCCTTCCAAAAAAGAAAACAGATCCTTAAACATCCGGGAAGCCGCACCCGATGCGGGTACAAACTTCACGACATCCAGTTGCGCTGCCTTGTCAGGATAGGTTTGGGTGTAGTGGGCCAATTCTTGATCGGAAAGAACCCGGATCCCTTCGCCGGGTGTAGCCGGAGCGGTGATTTTCAGAAAGGGAAATCCATTTTTGAAGTTTTCAATTTGTTGAGCAACAGTTTCAGGGTCCATTCCCTGAGCCTGAATTTTTGCTTTTAAGCCAGCATCCATGGTTGTTCGTGTTATAAAAGTCGTTTTTGAAAGATAGCAGACTATTTGCCTATGCTCAAACCAGAACTTGATTTTTGTAGCTAAAATTAGGAAAAAGTGTCTTCAATACCCCATTCGCCTTAGGAAATCCTCTCGCTTCGTAGGGAAGCCAGGTTCGGTGTTGTCTGCATGAATTTTACTTTGACTAGCAGAGGATCCCACTACTGGGCGATAGTCACTACAGCGAAAGCATTGAAAACCGGATCTGTTGACCCGGTTTTTTTTGTGCCAAAACCGACTGGGCAAACTCGGTCAAAAACATAATCCGGGGATACCCGCCCGTGACTTGGGCATCGCGCCCCAAGACGATCAGTTTGCCTCCCGAGGTCAGTTGCACGGTGCCGGGATAGACGGGATTTGTGGGGAGTTCGGGAAGCGTGTCCTCTAGGGTTTCCATGAGAATTGTGCCCATACGGGAAGAGGAATTGGAAAGTCTAAAATCTCCCTGAAGGATTTTGTCGCGACTGTCCTGAGACAGGAGTCGGTAATCCGGTCCGGGGTAAAACTCCAGAAGTTCGGTTTGATACCAGCCGGCGTCCCATCTTGGATTGGAGAGACCAGATGCCTGATTTGGGAGATTGGTTGGATAGGGGATAACGTCTCCCTTCTGAAGCGCTGGTTTCTCGGTGATTTCTTTGAAAAAACTCCGCGATCCCAGTTGGAGGGCAGTCTGAAAGCCATGTCTGATTCCGATGTACACTCGCGCACCACTGTCAAAAACGCCTACGTCCAAGATGCTTTTTGGGACGATTCGCATTTGACTCAAAGCTTGGATGGGTTTTTCGTTGATAGTGATGCTAGCTTGAGCTCCCGAAATGGCGATTTCGCAGGCTGCAGAAAACTCCAACTTCAAGCCTGGCTGAGAGATCTCGAGGACGGCATCCGTGGGTTTGTTTCGAAGGACATGGTTGACCCAGGCTGCAGATACGCTGTCCATCGCTCCGGAGAGTGGCACGCCGAACTGTGTCCATCCCGTTCTTCCCAAGTCTTGGATGCTCGTGCCCGGACCGGTTTTCAGCAGGGTGATATGTCCCTTTGACTCATTCATCGAAAGGTGGGCGAAACTGGATTTTCCATCATTCTTTTCATTTCCTCGGTACCTATCTTGATGAATTGAATTTGGTCGCCAGGCGAAGCCCAAACGGGCGGATTTTGATTTGACTCAAATAGACGAACAGGCGTCCTTCCCAGGATATGCCAGCCTCCGGGACTTTCCATGGGATAAATCCCCGTTTGCGAGCCGCCGATTCCCACCGATCCCCGAGCAACGGAGCGATCGGGAACGGCCTTGCGGGGGGTATGGAGCACCTCCGGTAGACCGCTTAGGTACATGAACCCGGGCAAAAACCCAAAAAAATGTATCCGGTAAATTCCCTCCGAGTGCAGATCGATGAGATCGTTGACCCGCATCCGTTTTCCGAGAGCGACGCCTCCGAGATCGGTCCCAAACTCGTGCTCGTAGCAGACGGGGATTTCCCAGATCTTCTTGGAAAGTGAGCTTGGAGCAACCGAAATGCTGGAAATATTTCCGGCAAACCGTTCCTGGGATTGAGCCGTTTTCCATTGAATACCCAAGGCGGTGAATCCCTGGCGCAGGTCCAGAATTTCCCCTGTAGTCTCTTTCCTCAGCCATTCCATCCACCCCAGCTGAACAGCCAAAAGCTCGTCACTGGGCTCCAGACTCCAGGACAATTCTCCCAGGGTGGGCGTGATTTGGATATATCGCGGAACGAAGTGCTTCATTCCTCAAAGGAACTTGGATTTGACCAGAATTTCCTTCGGATTTTGGGTAAATATTCCAGAATTCCGGGGTTGTCTCCGTGAAAACACAGGGTATCCGCCTCGATGGGGATGAGCTCTCCGCTATAGGTTTTGATCTGACCGAGCAAAAGGATGGATTCCAAATGCGAAATCACGGGTTCGGGTTGGGTGAAAAGTGAGTTTGGTTGGTTTCTGCCAACCAGTCGGTAATTGGGCTGATAAGCCCGGTCTCCAAAGATTTCTAAGCGGAATGGAAGTCCGTATTTAACGGCGACTTTTTCCAGTTCAGAATGTGGCGGAACAAAAAGAGGAATGTCCGGGAAATTGCCTTTCAAGAAGTCTGCGAGGAGTTCTGCCAGTGCTTGCTGCTCTGCTGCGTCGTTGTACAACGCTCCGTGAAACTTGATGTGGTCGATTGGAGTGTGCATCGAATCCGCCACTTCCGAGAAGAGAGTGACTTGGTTTTTCAAGCTGATAACCAGATCATTGTGGCTGATATCTAAAGTTTTTCTTCCAAAGTTTTCTTGATCAGGATAGGAGGGGTGGGCTCCCGCTTTTTTTCCAAACTCTCTTATCAAATTCAAGGTAGCCTTGATCGAATGCTCGTTGCCAAAATGTCCACCGCAGGCGACACTTGCCACGTCGATCCAGGGAACGATCTGATGTTCATTGGAGACGCCTTCGCCCAAGTCACAGTTGATGGTGTAGTTTTGCGGACGGTTCATATTGAAAATTAATTGGATTCAGTACCTGAAGTAATAGGCCTCGGAGCAAGGGTGAGCGTTGTTCGACTCGTCCAAAACTGCGGTTTCTAATTAGGCCGCGGAATTTAATATCAAAGCACTAAACAGCTGCTCAGCGACGTACATAATAATGCTTAGACTCGTGGATATTTTGTTTATTTAAATCACTGAAAATCAAATAGTTTTTACCTATATATTATTGTAGTGCTTGATCAAGATGTTCAACTGCTTGTAGTCCAGTTTACCCTTTGCCAGTTTGAGGTGGTGGAGAATGGCGAGAGATTTTTTCATGCGGGATTCTGGATTTTTGACGGTAGTCACGATGTAGACCAAGCCACGTTGCTTTCCGGGAGTGAGTTTTCTGAAATAGTCGTTTCCCTCTTCGTCCTGATCCAGCAGCACTTGGAATTCCTCCGGCAGCACATGGCCAAACTCGCTGTGATCCCGCTCGATTTTTACAGCGATGACCTTTTCCTCCTCAAGATCCAGCTTCTTTCGCAGCTCTTGGTTGACCAAGACATACCAGCATTCCTTCGCTTTCATCAAAGCCATGTGATAGGGGCCTGATTCTTTGATCCAGACAAGCACTCGGCGGTGATTATCGTCCATCATCTGGGCCGCAACGTCATCTGGAACAGGAATATGGTAGCTCCAATGATTGAAATCGAACCTGCCCAAGGTACCGGTGAAATTAAGCTGTGTCATCTTTTGGGTTTCGGAAGATTATAAATACCGCTACCCGAATATAGACTGAGGAAGGAAAAGTTGAAAACTGCTTTCAGATTTCCAATGCAGAGGAGAATTGAGCCAGCCGACAGCGGATCGGCATTATTTTCCTCTTCAATGTGGAATCATTCCCCACTAATGGCCAAGAAAAGGCCAGAAGTCAGAAGGTGATTAGGTGAGAAAAAGTGATTTAGGAGGAGATATGGCGGTTTTCGCTTGGGTTTTATTCCAAGGCACAGTGATTGAACAGTTTAGATCGAACCGGTTTTTCTGGTTTTCGATTGAAGTTGGATCGCAGTTTTGGGGAAAAAGATTTATTTACAAATCTACAACCCAAGAGCTTTTGATCCGTGGACAGGAAGTAGGTGAAAGTCAGATATTCACCCTTCTTCACACTGAGTCAAAATCGAAAAACCGGTTTACTATTCTTAAAATTATTGTTTAACCACTAAATATCAATCCCATGAGTAATTCAAAAACAATGACTTATTGGTTGGCCGGATTAGCTTCTGGCGTTCTGGCAGGCTACTTCATCTATCAAAATCGTGAAAAGCTAGGTCCACAAAAAGACAAACTCATCAAACTGGTTGGCGAATTGCAAAAGACCAGTGAGGAGATCGGCAAGAAGCTGAAGGCAGCTGGCCTGGAGAGCCTGGAAAAAGGCTTGGAAAAGGGTAAAGCCCTCGCCAAAACTGCCAGCGACAATGTGAATTAACCAACTGGAAATAAACTACCCGGGAACTTAGCCGCAAGCAATTGCGGCTTTTTTAATGCCTTTTCTTTTCAAAAAAAGTGTTTTCTTGAAGCTTGTTTTCAAGCATTCAACCCCTGTTTTGACCGATGACCCTCGCTTCCAAACTTCCCCATATCGGGACGACCATCTTTACAGTCATGTCCCGCATGGCCGCCGAGGAGGGCGCGATCAATCTTTCTCAGGGATTTCCGGGATTTGGAGCCGATCCGGTGTTGTTGGATTTGGTAGCCAAATACACACGGGAGGGTTTCAACCAATATGCTCCCATGGCTGGCATTCCCCAGCTTCGGGAGAGATTGGCTGAAAAGACACAGCTGACTCAGGGCTACTTTGCCGATCCGGAGACGGAGGTGACGATTGTCTCAGGGGCTACGGAAGCGATTTTTGCGGCGGTGACGGCCATCGTTAGGCAAGGCGATGAGGTGATCGTCCTCGAGCCTGCCTACGACAGCTATGAGCCAGCGATCACGTTGAATGGCGGGGTTCCCGTATATGTCCCTCTTAGCGCCGGTGATTTTTCCGTGGATTGGGAGAAGGTAAAGGTCGCAATCTCCCCCAAGACACGGGCGATCCTGGTCAATTCCCCACACAATCCCAGCGGGTTTGTCTGGGCTCAGAAGGACCTCGATCAATTGGCTGCCTTGATTCGCGACCGGGATATCTATGTGGTCAGTGATGAAGTCTATGAGCACATTACTTTTGATGGATTGACTCATCTTTCTCTGGGTTCGCAGCCCGAGTTGAGGGAAAAGACCTTCGTCTGCGGCTCATTCGGGAAGACTTTTCACGTAACAGGATGGAAAATCGGGTACTGCATTGCTCCGGAGAAGTTAACGGCCGAGTTCAGGAAAGTCCACCAATATCTGACTTTTAGCACGGTCACACCGATTCAGTATGCGTTGGCAAAATATCTGGAGATGCCGGATCGATACCTTTCCATTCCGGATTTTTATCAGAAAAAGCGGGATCTTTTTGCTGCCGGTTTGGCGCAGACTGAGCTGCTTTTCAGGCCGAGCAGCGGAAGTTTTTTTCAGCTTGCGTCCTATGGACATCTGTCGCAGATCGGCGATCGAGAGCTCGCAGAGCGGATGACCAGGACGCTCAAAGTTGCCTGTATTCCGATTTCTGTGTTTTATTCGGACAAAAGAGATGACAAGATTATCCGATTTTGCTTCGCGAAAGAGGCCTCAGAACTGCAGGAAGGCCTTAATAGGCTAAAAGACCTCTCGAAGATTCTCTAGGTCTAGAGATTCATCAGCTGTCTGGACAATTGCCTATTTTTCTCATTAAACCTATAAATCCTATTAATACGATAGGATAAATAAATTTTGTTTTTAAGTTTGCAACCTTACTCCTCGAACACCTTGAAACCTTTCATGGAAAAATTAATCCTTCGCTTAAGAACCGAGCCTTTTTGGTCGATGTTTTTCGCATTCTCTGCTGTGATCTTTGCGCTGATGGTTACTCAGACGCTGACCGAATCGATCAAGAGTTGGGAACTGGACACGGAGATGTTTTTGTGGTTTTTGTTGGTGGGATTTGTCGCCCAAAGTATCGATGGAGCTTTGGGGATGGCCTATGGGGTGAGTTGCAACTCGATTTTACTCGGGATAGGCGTGCCTCCGGCATCAGCGTCTGCTTGGGTCCATTTCGCGCAGGTTTTTACCAGCTTGGCTTCTGGGATTTCGCACTGGAAGATGGGCAATGTGGATTGGAAGCTGGCGAAGCGTCTCCTGCTGCCTGGTGTGGCCGGGTCGATCATCGGCGCTTTTCTACTGTCTAACGTCGATGGGGATATGGTGAAGCCGGTCATTGCACTCTACCTACTGGTGATGGGCATTGTGATTCTGAGAAAAGTGAAGAAAAAGAATGTGACCAAGTTCAATCGGGAGAGCAGAAGTCTTCCTGTCTTGGCGACTACGGGTGGATTTGCTGATGCGATTGGCGGCGGAGGCTGGGGTCCAATCGTGAATAGCACGCTCCTCAGCAAAGGAAAGATCGCGCGCTATGCGATAGGTACGGGCAATTTTGTAGAGTTTTTCGTCTCCCTAGCGAGTGCATCCACCTTTTTGTTTTTTGTCAAGGAGCTGAGTCTTGCGCCTGTTCTGGGTTTGATCCTGGGAGGCATCATGGCCGCGCCTTTCGCAGCCTACATCTGTAAGCTGGTCAAGCCGAAGCACCTGATGGTCGCGGTTGGGATTTTGATTATTCTGTTAAGCATTAGGACATTCTATTTGGCAATAGCTTAGGCTTCGCCGATATGACAACATTCAGCACTCCGGACATCCATCCGGGGTGCTTTTTCATTTTTGGCAAAAGCGGGAAATTTTCACGGGTTTTCTTCCTATAAATTCGCCAACTTGTCTGAGCTCCGATGCCGATTAGCCGTTGTTTTTCCCCATCGATCACCACTTAACAGACTCAAATGAAAGCGCTTATTTTTGAACAAACCGGACTGCCTCAGGATGTAATTCAGCTGCGTGACGTACCGGTCCCGACACCGAAGCCTCATGAAGTATTGATCCGTGTCACTGCCCGAAATATCAATCCGGCAGATATCATGTTTATCAGAGGGATGTATGGAATAGCTCCCAAGTTGCCCAGCAGCGCTGGATTTGAAGCTTGCGGTGTCGTGGAGAAAGGTGACGACGGCGGTAAAATAAAAGCCGGAATCCGTGTCATGTTCACTTCGACGGGGACTTGGAAGGAATACCTCAGTCTGCCCGCCGGACTGGTGATCCCGGTACCCGACGCAATGCCGGATGAGGTCGCATGTCAGGCTTTTGTCAACCCGATGACGGCCTTTGCGATGCTCGAAAAATCCGGTTTGAAAGCGGGAGAGTGGCTCCTAATCACCGCCGGAGCTTCAGCCTTTGGGAAGTTTGCTATCCAGATGGCCAAAGCCAAAGGAATCAAGGTGGCCGCCACAGTGCGTCACGACAGTCAAAAGGAGGTCTTGGAGAATCTGGGAGCTAGTCTGGTCATCAACACCGAGTCTGAAAAGCTCCAGCATGTCGTCCCGGAAAAGACCGAAGGCGGAGTCCACGTGGTCTTCGATGCCGTGGGAGGGATGTTGGGAGCGAAGGCATTGGCGTGCCTTCGGCCCAAAGGGAAGATGATGGTCTTTGGCGCATTGGCATTGGAAAACATGCCAATCAACAGCGGAACGCTCATCTTCAAGAACCTGAGTATCGAGGGATTTTGGCTATCGTCTTGGGTAGAGGAGATCGGCGAAGCCGAGCGAACGAAGGCTTTTCAGGCGGTTTTTGGCTTTTTGCTAAACGATGATTCCAAGATTGACATCGCGGGAAGGTTTGGTCTGGACGAGTTTCAGATCGCGCTGGAGGCCTATACCAAACCTGGCCGAAACGGAAAAATCCTCCTCGTAAGTTAATTTCTCTGATATTTTTCGGGGAAAAAAGAAGTATTGGCCATCTTTGCACTTTCATCAAACCGAACTAATCCATGAATTGGGAACAGCTGGATCAGCAACTCACCGAAATCGTAAAGAAAAGAAATCAACTCAGCAAGATGGATTATAGCGACGCCAGCTATGACGACCTCGAAGAGGAGCTCCACGACCTGGAAGATGATTTCAACGACGAATACGAGGAGATACTTGAGCCTCAGTTGGATAAGATCTACGCGAAACTGAAGTCTGACACGGACGTTTTGCTGCCTTCGGCCTATCTGGCCAATGCATACAAGGAAATGCTTCCCGACGCCACCGGCGTAGTGACCTATGAAGTGGCTGGTAATGTTGGTGTTCCGATCGAGTCAGACCAGTTTGACAAGATGGACGTGCGAATCGTACTGATCCCAAACCCTGCGCGATTTGTCCTTCTGGTGAATGGAAGACAGATGAAAGATCTTTGGAAAAGCAGATAAAAACCGAAAACCATAAAAAGCAAAGAGGTAAGTAGTCGAGTGATTACTTACCTCTTGCTTTTTTCTCCTGTCTACGGAAACCGATTACCGAAAATCCGGACTACTTCATCCCAAATCCCCGAAGCTTCACCTGGGTGAGTCTACGCTTGGTGTCGAGCGGGAAATCTCCGCGCATCATCCACTCGTAGTATCCGGGTTCCTCTTTTAGCGCCTGTTCGATAGTTTTGCCTTTGTGCTTGCCAAAGTTGAAGATCTCCTGTCCCTGGGAGTTGAAGACAAATCTACCTGCCAGATCCACCATCTTTTCATTGACCATCTCGTGGATCTTCTTCATGTCGTTGGTGAAGATTCCCACCTTGTTTCCCTGAAGATCCTCGATTTCATCGCCCTGATAGCGCTCGACTTGAGCCTGAAAGACGTCCAACGTAGCCAGCGTATCGGCTTCCGCACTATGGGCGTTTTCGAGGGTTCTGTTGCAGTAGAATTTGTAGGCGGAGCTCAGATTTCTTTTTTCCATCAGGAAAAAGATCTTCTGCGCATCAAGCAGATTTCTGTGCTCCAAATCGAAGTCAATGCCCGATCTCAAAAACTCTTCGACCAACAGCGGAATGTCGTACTTCAGGACATTAAAGCCCCCCAAATCCGCCGTCCCGATAAACTGTTGGACTTCTTTTGCGATGTCCTTGAAAGCAGGCTCATTTTTCAAGTCCTTGTCGTAGATGCCGTGTATAAGAGAGGCTTCAAGCGGAATCGGAATGCCGGGATTCACCCGCTTGGTGTAGATCTCTCGTCCTTCGTCCGGGTGAAGTTTGACGATGGAGATTTCGACGATTCTATCAGTGCCCACATTGGTGCCGGTAGCCTCGAGGTCAAAAAATGCAATTGCGTTTCTAAGGTTAAGCTTCATTTGAGTTGAATTTTTCTTTTAGAGGTTCAAGGTCCAAGTTGTCGTAGTTACCCGAACTCATCAAGAGCAGGTTTGTGTTGGTGTAAATTTGCGAATCAAGATACTCCTTTAAAGTAGCACTTTCGGTAAAGAGGATCAGATCCGGTCTTTTAAATCCTTCGCGAAGTGTGGCCTCATCCATCAATTCCAGCTTTTTCAGCGCGACGGCGTGAGGATTGAGATAGATTACCGCCACATCCGCTTTGTTCATCGACTCGGCGTAGTTGGGAAGGAAAGCCTTATTCAGCGAAGAATAGGTGTGAAGCTCCTGCACAGCGATCAGCCTCCGTTCGGGAAACTGGTTCTTGACCGCGTTGACGGTCGCCTTCAGCTTGGACGGAGCATGGGCAAAGTCCCGGAAAAGAGTTCCGGATGTGCCAGTGGCCAATATTTCCTGGCGTTTTGCCGCACCCTTAAACGATGGAATTGATCGATAAAACTCAGAAGTAGAAACGTCCAAAGCCCGGCAAACATCCATGGCACCCTGCAGATTTTGCAGGTTGTGCTCTCCAAATATCCCGATCTCCAAAAGACCCAAATCGGTTTGGAGGTAGGTTACACCATCCTTGATTTCAGCCGGATGAGCTTGATAAGGTGTTTTTTTACCTCCTGTTTTGCTTTTTTCCGCAGCTTCTTTGACCAATTCATCCGCCTCACAATAGATCAATTCACCGGTCTTCGGTGTCTGATCCATGAATCTTGAAAACTGGGCTTTGTAGTCTTCAAAATCTGGAAAAACATTGAAGTGATCCCAGGCGATCCCGCTGACCAAAGCAATGTCATGTTTGTAGTGGAAAAACTTTGGCGTCCGGTCGATGGGAGAGGTGAGGTACTCGTCGCCCTCGATCACGATCACCGGAGCGTCAGAGAGTCGTACCATCAGGTCAAAACCTTCGATCTGAGCGCCAACCAAGTAATCAAAGTCCACATTTTGATCCTTGAGCACGTGAAGGATCATAGAGGTAATGGAGGTCTTTCCATGCGAACCCGCAATCACCACTCGCTTTTTATTTTGGCTTTGGTGGTAGATGAATTCTGGAAATGAATAAACTGGGACGCCTATTTCTTGCGCTTTGACCAATTCAGGATTGTCGATCCGGGCATGCATCCCCAAGATGATACCATCCAGGTCGAAGGTGATTTTCTCCGGAAACCAGCCGTATTCAGCAGGAAGAATTCCAGCTTTCTCAAGACGGGTGCGTGAAGGCTCGTAGATTTCGTCATCGGAACCGCTGACCTGATAGCCCTTTTGAACCAAAGCCAGGGCCAGATTATGCATCACAGCTCCACCGATCGCGATGAAGTGATATTTTTTCATAGGATTATTAATTGCTTTTTAAAGGACATATAGCCTGCCCCGATCTTTCTTCGGGAGAATCTCGCTTAGTTAATAACGATCTCGCTGAGTTATGCTTTTATCATACTCGATTTCATGTGTTTATAATTGATTTTCAATGGTCACATGGAATCTCGCATGGATGGGAATCATCCCAGTGTGTGACGTTCTTCGTCATGCTCGATTTCATATTGGAAAAGTGTGGGGTAAGCTTTACCCGCCAAACTTAAAAATAAAATGCGGCTGGTCAGGGGCTAATCTTTTTTCATTTTCGAGTTTTTTTGAGCGGCTGGGTTTTTGGCTATTTTCGGCAAATGATTTTAGAATCCATGCTTGACGACAAGTTTGCCTACCTGATTCTTTCGTTGCTGTACATGCTGGCTTGGCTGGTCGTCTTTGTCAATAATCCGTGGAAAAGCGGAATGATCAAGGTCGGAGCGATCGGCGGATTGATGGGTGTGGTGGCTGAGGTTTGGTATTTCTACGACTATTGGCGACCGCCTACACTGTTTGGGGTGGGGATCATCGGGATCGAGGATTTCATCATCGGCTTCGCCATGTTTGGAGTGGGGGGATACATCCATTCTTCGTTTACCAGACGGGAGATCGACTATGATCGACAGACTCCCGCCAAAAACCGGGATTTCTTCTTCCTCTGGCTACTCGGATGCGCGAGTCTGACTTTCTTTACCTTTGTCCTGAAGATTCATTCCGGCTACACGACGTTTTTGACTTTCTTGACGCTGTCGATCTATGTGTGGATCCAGCGACCCGATCTGATCGGGCTTTCGCTGATTTCCGGCGGAGCGGTCATGGTGATCACCATCGTGATCTATTACATCACGTTTCAGGTCCTGTTTCCACATTTTTGGGATACCTATGGGATGCTCGACGAAACCTATCTGGGATCGAAAATTCTCGGAATCCCACTTTCGGAAATCCTCTGGCACTCTAGTTGGGGGATGCTATGCTCCATGTTTAGAGGCTACCGAAACGGAGTTTATTACAAGTAAAAATTAACCTAAAAGGCTTGATTGCTGCGGAGAGTGACATGTTGATAAGTATTGTAAAACTTGTTCAAAACTCTTGCCTTTCAGCCGATACATTTGTTCCATGACCGAAAATACCAACCAACCAAGAGTCTTCCGAAAGAAACCCGGTTTTGAAAATCCAACCAACTTTCTGGGCAAAGTTCCGCCCCAGGCTGTCGAACTGGAGGAAGCTGTTCTTGGTGCTTTGATGCTTGAAAAAGACGCCCTCACCAACGTGATCGACATCCTGAAGGTAGAGAGCTTCTACAAGGATTCGCACAAGGTGATTTTTCAGGCTATTCTCGATCTTTTCTCCGAAAGCCAGCCGATTGACCTGTTGACGGTCTCCACGCAGCTCCGGAAAAACGGCGCTTTGGAGATCGCAGGAGGCGCTTTCTACGTCACAGAATTGACCTCAAAGGTAGCTTCGGCCGCCAATATTGAATTTCATGCGCGGATCATCACCGAGCAGTCCATCAAGCGGGAGCTGATCCGTATCTCAGGAGAGATCCAAAAAGACGCCTACGAGGACACCACTGACGTGTTTGAACTGCTGGACAAGATGGAGCAGTCGCTTTTCGAGATTTCTGAAAAGAACATCCGGAAAAACTATTCCGATATGCGCTCCATCATGCGGGAAGCAATCATCGAACTGGAAGCCAGAAAGCTGCAGAAAGATGGTTTGACTGGGGTTCCATCTGGATTGACGGCTCTGGATCGTGTCACTTCAGGCTGGCAAAAGGCCGATTTGGTCATCATTGCTGCCCGTCCTGCGATGGGGAAGACGGCCTTTGTACTTTCTGTCCTGCGAAATGCAGCCGTCGACCACAACCGTCCGGTCGCGATTTTTTCCCTTGAAATGTCCTCCGTTCAGCTGGTCAACCGTCTGATCTCGTCCGAAGCTGAACTGGATTCAGAAAAGATCAAAAAAGGCTCCCTTGCTGATCACGAATGGGCGCAGTTGGTTCACAAGACTGCGAAACTTTCCAAGGCACCGCTTTTTGTGGATGACACGCCAGCTTTGTCAATTCTCGAATTGCGGGCAAAATGCCGAAAATTGAAAGCCCAGCACGACATCCAGATGGTCGTGGTCGATTACCTTCAGTTGATGTCCGGTGATTCAAAAAGCGGCGGAGGAGGAAACCGGGAGCAGGAGATTGCGAGTATTTCCAGAGCCTTGAAGAAGATCGCCAAAGAGCTCATGATTCCGGTGATTGCACTTTCGCAGCTCTCCCGAGCGGTGGAAACCAGGGGCGGAGACAAGCGTCCGCAGCTATCCGATCTCAGGGAATCCGGAGCGATCGAGCAAGATGCCGATATGGTAATGTTTCTCTATCGTCCGGAATACTATGGGATCACACAGGATGAGGACAATAACTCCACAGCTGGAGTGGGCGAAGTCATCATCGCCAAACACCGAAACGGTTCGCTTGAGAATGTGAAGCTTCGCTTTATCGGCAAGTACACCAAGTTTACCGACTTGGATTCCGGTATCAATTACCCATCAAGCCAGTCTCCCGAAGTATCTTATTCGCATAAGTTTACGTCCAGCGCTTCGGGTACATCGGCTTTTGACAGTGGTCAGACGATCAAGCTCACCAGCAAGGCCAACGAGGACAGCATCGACGATGTATTCAACAGTGACAACGGACCGGTTGGTTTTTAAGAAGATCTCAAAAAGCCCGATTTAGACTCTAAATCGGGTTTTTTGTTATCAGTGTTGCTGACTGTCTAGATCGTATTTGTCGGTTATCTTTCTCTTCTTTTCACGCCTCTGACCGCTTCGGCTCCAACAGGGTCTTCCGGCCACTCATGCTTGGGGTAGCGGCGTTTCAATTCTTTTTTTACTTCGAAATAGCCGTTGGCCCAGAAGCTTTTGAGGTCTTGGGTGAGCTGCACCGGCTTGTATCCGGGGGAAAGTAGCTCGATTAATACCGGGGTTTTTCCGCCGTTTATCCTGGGAGTTTCGAGCAAGCCAAAAAGTTCCTGCAAGCGGACCGAAAGGAGGGGAATCTGGCCTTCTGACCGATACTCCAAGTTGATCTTACTTCCTGAAGGCACACCGATCGCAGCTGGTGCGAGCTGCTCCAACAGCTTCTGGCTTTCAAAATCCAAACTACCAGACAGTATCTGAACCAAATTCAATTTCTTGAAATCCTCGTTTTTGGTGATGTTTTGAAGATATGGAGCGATCCAGTCTTCGGGCTTTTCGCAAAGTGCAGGAATGGACCAGTCCGGCCAATCTTGGTCCGGATTCCATGTTTTGAGGCATTGCACCCGCAAGATCAATTGCTCAACAGCCTCGTTGAAATCCAAAAGCAGCTCACCTTCTTCACGGATTGCTTCCAGGATCGCCTCCGTCACATCTCCCGATGCGTACTTCGCCAAGGGACGAGTTCCGAGGACAATCGACCCAATCCGGATCTCCGAGTGCGCCTGCAAACCTCCTTTTTTCCGATCCCACTTCAGTACTTCCTTGGTCTTCAGCATCGGTGCCAGATCCTTGGGATTGATTGGAGCAGCCATCCAGATCTTGCCCATGCCTTCCCGCGCATCCACGTGAGCTACGGCAAGCCAGGCTTCGTGAGCCAGATCGTCCCTATGCCCGATTTGAGCGATCTTCCCGTTTGCCAGTTGAAACTGGGCATTGTTTCCCGGTCGGGCAGCGGCGATTCGCTCAGGGTAAGCATAGGCCAGCAAGAGGCCTGTCTGCCAGGGATCAACGGGGCTGTTTTGCGGGTCCGTCTTAAACATCCTTCGATACTGGGCAGCTATCTTTTCGATTTTTTTGATTCTGGACATGTCGACTCCACGACCCCGGAATCTGCGTAAGACCTCGATTCTCAGATTGAGATCTACCCCAGCGTCAGGTGGAAGCGGATCCCGTTCCTCCAAAACTGCCGCGACGTCCGTGGCCAACCCGAGCTGGTTGACCTTCTTGGCATAGATCAGCATGTGGGCTATCCGCGGATGACACGGAACCTGATGGATTTCCCGGCCATGTTCGGTCAGATTTCCCTGCGCCAGCGCGTCGAGTGCCTCCAGCGTTTTTTCTGCCAGCGCCAAGGTGCCCGCAGGAGGCGGCGTGAGCCAAGTCATGGATCTGATATCCTGCTTTCCCCAAGCTTTCATATCCAAAACCAACGCCGTCAAATCAGCCTCCATTAGCTCGGGAATGCGATATTCCGCTAATTGAGCCTGAGTGGCCTTTGACCAAAGACGATACGAATGACCGGCAGTCAATCTTCCGGCACGACCACTTCGCTGATCGGCGGAGTCCTTGCTGATGCGATGCAAAACCAACCTTGAAAGTCCAGATCTCGGATCAAAACGATTCGACTTAGCGAAGCCGGAGTCCACGACGACCTTGACACCCTCGATGGTCAGAGACGTCTCAGCGATGTCCGTAGAGAGGACGATTTTTCGCTTTCCGGAAGGGTGTGGAAGGATAGCCCGGTTTTGCTCGGTTGGAGAAAGCTGTCCATAAAGCGGCACGACCAGATCTTCAGGAAGCGCCCGGCGAAGGATCTCCTCGGCCTTCTTGATCTCTCCTTGACCGGGAAGAAAAACCAGAAAATCGCCGTCATGTTTCTTGGTCAAAGGAATAATCTGCCGTGCTGCGTCCTCGCCAATCGCATATTCATCCGCTTCATGCAAGTAATTGACCTCAACTGGATACTGACGGCCTTCGCTTTGGATCACTTTGGCACCCAAAAGCCCCGACAGCTGCTCTGCATCGATGGTGGCGGACATCAGGAGAATCCGCAGATCAGGCCTTAGCACCTGCTGGACTTCCCGGCAAAGCGCCAAAGCAACCTCAGAATGGAGATTTCGCTCGTGAAATTCGTCAAAGATCACCAAGCCGACGTCCTTCAGTTCATTGTCCGAGTGCATCATCCGGGTCAGGATACCCTCAGTGATGACTTCCAATCTGGTCTTGACAGAGATCGCCGCCTCAAAGCGAATCCGATAGCCGACCGTATCGCCGGTGTTTTCGCCGATCATGCTCGCCATCCGCTGCGCAATGCTCTTGGTCGCCAACCTGCGTGGCTCGAGCATGATGATCTTCTTACCGGCGAGCCATGGTTCATCCAGCAAAGCCAGAGGCAAGAGGGTGCTTTTCCCGGCGCCGGGAGGCGCTTGGATAATCAGGCTGTTCGCTTGCTGAAAGTGATTTTTGACTTGGGGGATAATCTCCGCAACGGGGAGATCAAATGAAAAAGGATTGAATTCGGACATCGAGACAAAAATAATGCTTTCCATGGGGAGATGGAAATTGGAAGGATTTGGGATTCATTTCACCTCTATTCGGAATCGGTGTGGAATCGGATTTTGTGTATAGGAATTCTGGAATCAGACGACGTATTGCGAAAAACCAGCTGAGCGCCAATCTTTCTCCTGGACTAAGATTGGAAACAAAAAAGAAAGCGCGCCGTTTCTGGCACGCTTTCTTGGGGAGTTGATATGATAAGTCCTAGCGCTGAAATCATGATTCAGCTACTTGGGTTCTGGACTTTTTTATTTCGTCCCGTAGAGTTCTTTGCCAATCTCTTCGTATTTGTCCCCGGCTATCCAAGTCGGCCTTTCTGCCCAATTGGCGACCTTTTCTGCGGACAAAATGTAGGACTTCCAGTAGAGTTGGGCGTACGCTAGATCGAAGCTTTCAACTTCATCGGCCGCCTTGTGGTAATACTTGTTGATCTCGTCATCGAATGCCGTAAATCCCAGTGTGAAGCTCGGAGCAGGGATTCCCTTTCTGGCAAAGTTAACGTTGTCCGATCGGTCATACAGTCCCTGCTCAGGAGATGGATCGGCTTTGGCGGTGATGCCAAACTCGGCAACAGCCTCCTCGATCAGGAAGTCAGCGCTCGTTCTGCCCAGACCAATCACCGTGATGATGGAGGTGTCGTTGTATCCGGCATTGTCGATATTGAGGTTATAGATGATCTGATTGAGCGGTACCAAAGGATTGTTTGCGAAGTACCCGCTTCCCAAAAGTCCTTTTTCCTCAGCAGTCCAAAGGGCAACAAGGATTGATCTTTTTGGAGGGTTTTCTGCAAAATACTTCGCAGCATTGAGCACCGCCACGGTACCGACGGCATTGTCTCTCGCGCCGTTGAAGATCGAGTCACCGGCTGCGTCAGGCTGTCCTACACCGACGTGGTCGTAGTGCGCGGAGAGCAGGATGTATTCTTTTTTCAGTTCAGGATCGGTTCCTTCGATCCAGGCAACGACGTTTTTTCCTTCTACAGGAGTGTTGACCTTTCCTTCTACAGCGACATTGGCGGTTTTGAGATTGTCACCGACCAACTGATTTTTCACATCCTCGACCCAGAGATAGGGCAGATCGCTGGCTGCTCCCTGGTCTACGCTCATCTGTGGGCGGTTGAGAAAACCTGAAACCATCTGCCATGGAACTGAAGGAATGTTGAAGCGTTCGATCAGCGCGACCGCACCGGCATCTTTTGCACGGGTGGCTTTAGCTCTTCCTTCCGAAAAGAGTTGGTTGGGGTTGAGTTTGTTGGGAGCACCGACATTGGTCACGGCGATCTTTCCCTTCAGGTCCTTTCCGGCAAAATCTTCCTCCAGGCCAAAGCCTACGTCTACCAGTTCATAGCTTCCCGAAAATGACTTTCCGTCGAGTACCAGCAGATTTTTACCCTGCGAGAATTCGGTGTCTCCGATCTTCACGGTTCCTGATTTGGGAGGCGAGGAGAGTCGGAAAGGGATGTTTTGATAGTATCCGTCAGCACCTTCCAGCGTCTTGGCACCTGCTTTTTTGAGTTGATCTGCGATAAAAGTATAGGCAAGTTTCATCTCCGGTCTGGCTGGATCGCGTCCCATCAGCTCGTCTGAAGCCAAATAGGTAAATTCAGAGATCGCTTCTTTTTCGTCGAAGTGCTTCTCTATTTGCTTCTTTTGAGCAAAAGCCAACGAACCTGCCACGACCGAAAGGCCGATGGATAAAATCAGTTTTTTCATGTATAGGGTAATTTTTATCGATGCGAAAATTAGCCGAAAAACTTGATATCAGTTCCCAGCTATCAAAATTTCACCCGGTTCCCAGTTTAAATCAGTCATGATTTTGCGGAAATGCTGTGGAACAGGGCAGGTGACGTCGATTTTTTCTGTCGTCAGCGGATGGGTGAAGCCCATCTTCCAAGAGTGGAGCAAGAGATTGGTCAGCCCAAATTGCTTCTCAAAAAAGATGTTTTGCTTGTTGTCTCCATGTTTTTTATCCCCGACAATGTAATGGCGGATATGAGCCAGGTGTCGGCGGATCTGATGAGTTCTGCCGGTGAGCAGATCGACCTCCAACATGGCGTAGCGACTGGTCGGGTAGCGGCCGGTGGAGTTGAAAGGAATCTCGGACTCGGCGATTACTTTGTAGCGAGTCTGGGCTTCCTGAAGTTTGGAAGATCGCTCGCTGGTCAGTGGATGATCGATCAGATCTTCTTTGATCGCTGGGATTCCACGGACAATGCACAGATACGTCTTTTCCACGGTTCTATCCATGAATTTGGCTTTGAGGGCTGGTAGGGCTTCTTCTTTTTTTGCAAAAAGCAGTGTACCGCTCGTCGCGCGATCCAGGCGATGGACGGGAGAAACCCAGGATCCGATCTGGTCGCGAAGTTGGATCAGGGCGTTTTCATCTTCCCCAAACGCCTGTCTGGTTCGGTGAACCAACAGCCCGGCAGGCTTGTCGATGATGATCAGATTTTCGTCTTCAAAGAGGATGTCTAGCATGGGGATTTTTAACCACGGAGTTCGCGGAGGAAAATGGAGAGGACACAAAGATTGATTTTTGCTGCCAAGACATAAAGAATGAAATTATTTAATGGCCAGGTATACATTGAAACAGTTTTTTGGGATATCAGAATCCAACTTCGATTTATACCTGATTTTGTCTTGAACACAAAAGCTTTTCTCTGCGAGTCAAATAGACCATTTTCAGCTTTTAAGATTGAAGTTTATTTTAGGGTTTGACTAAGAAACTGCTGATTTCTCAGTGCACTCTGTGGTGAAATTTAAAATATGGTCCCGGAGCCGATGCACTCATCTTCCTTGTACCAAGCTACAAACTGGCCGGAAGCGATACCCTTTTGGGCGTTTTCGAAGATGACGTACAGGCCATTTTCCTTCATGACCAAGGTCGCTTTAGACAGCGGTTGGCGATAGCGGATTCTGGCGATGTATTCGGCAGACTCTCCGGGCTTCAAGGCCAAATCCTCCCGGATCCAGTGGATTTGATCGCTTTTGACGAAAAGCCCATAGCGGTTCAAGCCTGGGTGGTCTTCTCCCAGTCCGGTGTAGATGATATTTTCGCGGGTGTCCGTCGCGATGACGAACAGGGGTTTTCCTGTGCCGCCTACTTGGAGACCTTTTCGTTGACCCACCGTGAAATAATGGGCGCCATTGTGCTCGGCGAGAACTTTTCCCTGATTGGGTGCGAAGTGAATCGGCAGTGAGACAGCGTTCAATTGGTCTTCATTCCAGTCAGCGGCCTTGGTCAGAACTGGCACTTTCAATTGCTCAAAAACCGGAAGGTCTTCCGGGATCTGGATGATATTGCCTTTTTTGGGCTTCAATTGCTGCTGTAGGAAATCGGGCAGCCGTACTTTTCCAATAAAGCAAAGACCTTGGGAATCTTTCTTTTCCGCCGTAATAAGATCAGCTTCTTTGGCGATCTTTCTTACATCCGGTTTTTGAAGATGCCCGATGGGAAATAGTGCTTTAGACAGTTGCTCCTGAGAAAGCTGGCAGAGGAAATAGCTCTGATCCTTGTTGGGATCTGCTCCCGCGAGCAATTGATAGACCGGTTTGCCTTCGACTGCAATTTCGGCTTTTTGGCAATAGTGTCCCGTAGCGACAAAGTCAGCTTTGAGCTTTTGCGCAGCTTTTAGGAAAATATCGAATTTGATCTCGCGGTTGCAAAGGATGTCGGGATTGGGTGTGCGTCCGGCTTCGTATTCGGCAAACATGTAGTCGACTATCCGATCCTTGTATTCTTCGCTGAGATCGATGGCTTGAAAGGGAATGCCGAGTTTCTCGGCGACGAGCATCGCATCCGTGGAGTCTTCCATCCAAGGGCATTCGTTGGAGATGGTGACGGATTCATCGTGCCAGTTTTTCATAAACATGCCGATGACTTCGTAGCCTTGCTGGATCAGCAAGTGGGCAGCGACGCTGCTGTCAACGCCTCCGGAGAGGCCGACGACGACTCTTGGTCTTTTCATAGGTAGTGGTTAATGGATTCAAGGTCCATTAGGTTACGCTGGATAGAACTGAATTCCGTGGTGGAATAGTTCGCGAAGGTAATTCAAAAGAGTTGTAACGTTGCAATGTGCCAAAGTGGTAAGGTTGTACGCTAACTTTACCACCTTACCACTTTCAAACTTTACCACTTCATGTCTTCTCTCGACACCCGCATCCAAAACGGCGACTTTTTGCCTGAACTTAACTTCCAGACATCCCGGGCCAGCGGTCCGGGCGGGCAAAACGTTAATAAAGTGGAGACCAAAGTTCAGCTGCGATTTAATGTGAACAATTCGTTGATTTTGAACGAGGAAGAGAAATTGACCTTGCTTCAAAAAGCTCCCAATAAGATCGACCAGGAAGGATTTCTCCAGCTTTCTTCGCAGGAAAAGAGATCTCAAATCCAAAACAAGGAGCTGGTCATCCGCAAGTTTTACGATCTGCTCAAGTCAGCTTTTCACAAAAAGAAAGTCCGGAAAGCCACCAAACCCGGCAAGGGCGCCGTCGAGAAGCGACTGAAAAGTAAAAAAGTGCAGGCAGAGAAGAAGAGTAACCGGAATTGGAAGGAGTGAAGGAAGTAGAAAGACGTTAGACATCAATATCAAGATCCAAGTCAGAATAAATGAGGATCTCGAGAAAAGGGGAGGTTTGAAGCTTCAGATGGACCTAAGTTTATCACTGGCGCTTTGACTTTTTCAACGTCATAAAAAACAGTGTGAAACCAGAGACGATTGTAGCCAATCCAAATACCGAAAAAGCACGGAGTAGCAGGTTGTTGAAATTGTCCCGGCCGGCGTAATCCATCGTGTGAAACATCCACAGAAAGTCGAATACCCGCCAGCTGCTGTGCCTCACACGTTCGAAATTTCCACTTTTGGCATCGATGTAGGCGATGAGATTTTCCGGATGATCAAATTGAACGGCCCAAGCCGGTAGGGGACGGCCACGATATTCGTGATGCGAACCTGTCTCAGTCAGGTATTCCGCGGACTTAATTCCGAAGTCACCTTTGATGTAGATTCTGGCTATTTCTTTGGCCTCTTCTTCCGTGATTTCTGGCTTGAGTTTGCCGGTTTGAGCATCAAAAAGCTTTTCTCCATTGACCCAATAGTGGGGCTGATGCCGCACAAACCGGAGTTCCAAAGAGGCGATTTCAAGCGTTGAATCCAAGCTTCCCGGCTCCAAGAGGTTGGTGGCGGTCATGTGCATCATGTGATCCTGATGGAAATGATCACCGTGGATCTCATCGATGTCGGTCCAAGAGAAATAGAGTCCCGAAAGCGTCCAGAAAAAGAACTGAATGCCTATGAATACGCCCAAAAAACGGTGGATTCGGCGGGCAAAATACTGATTGTTTTTTCTCAATAGAATATGAAATTGAGTTATAGGTTACTAGTTATTGGATTTGGAGGCAGATATTTTTGTCCTGCCGACTTTGTACTTGGTACATGGGACTTTGTACTACTTTTGGTCGGTCTCGAAATACAGATGATAGTGCTTGCTGCAGCCGGGGTTGAAGCCTGACTTGCAGTGCGGACAGGTATTGTTGGAAGCCATGTAGTCTTCAATGCTTAGTTCGTTTCCGCAGACGCCGCAGAGAATTGCCTTTTGGTCAAATTCCGCTTTCGGCCAAACCTCAGGCTCATGATCTGCTTCCTCTTCGTGACAGGAAAAGCAGGGATAATACTTGTCGCAGCATTTGAACTTGATCGCTATGATGTCCAGCTCGGAATGCCAGTGCACGCAGCGGGTTTGGTTGTCCACCGGTTTTCCGAAGACGTTGATTCCGCGGATTTGGGACACTTTTAGCGGTTCCAGCACTTTTTCTTGGGCGAAAGAAAAGCCGAAAACGAAAAAGCAGAGGGACAAAACAAAAGAGAACTTGAACTTCATAACTTTGGCTAAAATGAGAAAGCAGGTGCAATTTACGCCTGCTTTCCGTTTTTTAAAGCGAAGTCAGTGTTTCCTCGACTCGACCGCAAGTGAGCATCTTGCTTCCGAAAAGTGGATTTTTGATTTCCTCTGAAGCGCTGAGCCAGATGCCTCCGGTGTTGTTTTTGTACATCGGGCAGTGCTGCTGATATAGCGTGCGGTCTGTTCCGACGATCTTCAGTAGATCTTTGAGCGTCACGCTGAGCGCTTGGAAGTTTTCTCTTTGCGCAGCAAGATCTCCGGAAGCGAGTTTTTCAGCGGATGCAGTTGCTTCTAGCAGAAGGTTTTTCGACTCTTCACTGTCGACATCAAGATCTTTTAATGCTGTGTTCAGGGCCAAACTTTTTTCGGCTGCTCCAGCCTGATCGTCGGCGACCAAAGCATCCTTTACTGCCAGATAGGTGTCGATGACTGCGGTGGTGGAGCTATTGCTCTCCATGGAAACTGCCTCTGAAGTCGTGGAATCAGGGGTGGAATGATCCATGTCATGCCCTTCGTGAGAGTCTGTTTTTCCCCCACATGACATCAGGGTTACAGCAAGGGCAAGTGCGAAAAGAAGGTTCTTTTTCATTTTTGTAGGATTTAGGATTGTTGATTTATTTGTTGTGAATAGGTTGATTCTATCAAGTTTTCAAGACGTAATAGGCCTTGTTTTTTTAATGTTTATGGGTGGCCGGTGCCGGTGTGGCCGGACTTTTCAGATCGATGACAGGCTGGCCTTTGAGGTAGGTTTGCTTGACTTCACCGCAGGTTAGCATCGACGAACCGAAGTACGGATTGGTGATATCCTTGGTCTCCGAAAGCCAAAATGCACCCTGATCCCCAAAAGCCATCGGGCAATAGTCCTTGTAAACAGCGTCTCGGTTTAAGCCGAAAGTCTCGGTCATTTCGAGGATTTGCTGGGAAAGCATGGAGAAATGCTTTCTCGCGTCTTCCAAATTACCTGCGTTTTCGATCTTCCCGCCGGCATCTTTTAGTCCTCCGAGGATCGTCATCCAGCGGTCATGAGCTTCCCCTTGGACGAGTTGCATGTTGACTTTGGAAAGGGATTGCTGGAGGCTTTTAACCGCGGATTTGGACGCAGCAAGCTCGTCTTCCACCAGTGCATTTTTGACTTGAAAATAGGCGTCAGCCACATCGGTGATCTGATTTCTAAATTCCTCCGACACTTCCAAAGACTTGGTTTTTGGTCGATTCATCATGCTGTATTGCCCGGAAAGCTGCGCTGCTGCGTCGATCGCAAATGCGCCGTTGGTGACGATTTCCTCTCCGGCTTGGAGGCCGGATTCGATTGCATAGTTTTCGCCCATTCTGGCTCCGAGCGTGACTTCCCGCATCTCAAAGGACGGCATTTCGCTATTGGAAACCTTCACATAGACGACAGATCGCTTGCCAGACCAAAGGACCGCTGTGCGTGGAACCGCTAACCCGGATGCAGTGCTGCTGGCCTTCGTCTTGATCCGCGCGGTCACAAACATCTCAGGCTTGAGTTTGTGGCCGGAATTGCTGATTTCGGCACGAACGGAAGCAGATCGGGTATTCGGGTCGAGTAGCGGATCGATGAAGGAGACTTTCGCTTTGAAAGTCTCACCAGGCAAGCCAGCCACACTGAACTCGATCTCATTTCCCAAGTTCAGCGCGCCGAGATCGGCCTCATAGGCATCGAGCAAAACCCAGAGTTTGTCCAGATTGACGACGTTGAAAAGCACTTGACCGGTGTTCACGTAGTCTCCAACCGCGATATTGCGCTGGGTCACGACGCCGGATTGATCGGCGAGAATGTCTATCTGGTCTCTGACTTTGCCGCCCTGCTCAATCTCGGAGATCTGACTTTCACTCAACTTCCAGAGTCTGAGCTTTTCCTTGGCTGCTTGATACAACTCAGGAAAGCTTGCCTTGGTCTTAGCAGCCTGAAGCAACTCACTTTGCGCAGCAAGTAGGTCGGGCGAATAGATCGTCGCTAATCTCTGCCCGGCTTTGACTTGCTCTCCAGTGAAGGTGACGTAAAGTTTTTCGATCCTTCCGGGGAATTTGGCGGTAACTGAGGCGTTTTCGCGCTCATCTGCCTGGATTTTTCCTGTCAGGAAAAGCTCGCCCGAGGCATTGGCTCCACCGATCTTGGTGGTCTGGATTTGTGCCAAAGCAATGGCTTCCGCAGTCATCTCATGAACCATTGGGTTGGCGGAACTGGAAGTGTTTTGCGTAGCAGGAATCAGATCCATCCCGCAAATCGGGCAGTCACCGGGCTCACCCAATTTGACTGTTGGATGCATGGAACAAGTCCAAAGAGAATGCAGATCGTGCGATTCTTCGATGGTTTGATGGTCTGATGGTTTGACTATCCAGCCGATCAATCCGCCAATCACCAAGGTGACCAGGATTAGGATAAGTTTATTTTCAAATAGCTTTTTCATAGCAGATGTCAGTCAAGAGAAAAGGAAGAAGAGGTAAGCATCTCGAGCTGAGCCAAGCTGAGATACTGGGAATAGACAGCGTATAGCTGCTTTAATTGATAGTCGTGAAACTGATGGTGGACGGCCAGGACATCCGACAGGCTAGCCTGATTGGCAGTGTAGGCAGTGCTCATCAGCTCGAGATTTTGCTGGGTCAGCTCCGTCTGCTCGGCGTATAGTTGCAGCTTTCGCTCCGCGTCTTCCCATTGGCGGTAGGCATTGGCCCAGTCCATAGCCAGCAGATTTTCGGTTTTTTGACGCTCCAGTGCGGCAGATTCCTTCATCAACTCGGCTTCTTTGATGCGGGCGTTCACTTTTTTGCGGTAGATCGGCAGGGTCATGGTTACCATCGGCATGACCATGTCTTCGCCGCCCATCATCATGCCGTTTTCCGCACGGGCTGTGAAAGGCATGTAATTGACACCGGCACCCAGCATCGGCCTTCCATCCAATCGGGCCATCCTAGCCTGCTGATCGTAAGCGGCCATCTCGTGGTCGTACATCGCCAGCATGGGATGGCTGGAGCGGATGCTGTCCAAGACGGCGAGCTTCTGAGCTTCCAGTGCAATGGGTGCAAACTCTTTGGGCAGCTGAAACTCCTCGCGAATTCCTCGGTTCAGCAGTTGATTAAATTTGATTTGCTGAGGTTCTAGATCTGCTTCCAGCTGCGTGAGCGTGTTTTGAAGTTCCTTGATTTCGACCCTTAGCCGGAGGATTTCGCTCATCGCCGAGCCCGTCGAAGCCATCGATGAGCCGCCCATGGAGGAATTCATTGCTGGACTTGTCGGGCTGGTATTTCCTGCCATGGAATTCATCCCGGCTGAACCCGCAGACAGAGAGGGCGAGGACTTTTGTACAGTAGCAGGGGTTGGAAGGCTCGTGGGACTTCCGCCCGCCGCTTGGTACTTGATCAAAGCCAACGTTTCGAGCTGCGTCAAGATTTTCAGGTTTTCCTGCTGAATTCCGATTTCTTCCCGAATCTTGGTAATCTCATACCAAGTCGATTTGACGAGATACATCAGCTGGTTTTTTTCTTCCAGAAAAAGCTGATACTGCGCCAAAGCCATCTGATTGGCCTCTTCTTTTTGGGTGCCGATCATTCCAAACCAGGGAAACATCTGCATGAGCTGGATGTCTGCCTGCTGGTTGCCCATGAATCGCTCCATCGGCTTGAGGAAAAAGCCTACCTGGAGCTCTGGATCTGGAAGTCCGGGCTGTCGGGTTCTCTCCAAAGTCGCCTCGTACCGGGTATAGGCAGCCTTCAGCCCGGGATTGTTTTCGGCGGCGATGATCAGGTAGTCATCGAGGGATTGCGCGTTTACCGACAGGCTAATTAATACAAGAAAAAATGCCCCTAACCCCCTTAATCCCGATAGCCATCGGGAGGGGGAATTTGGTAATCGAAATTTCGAATGCTTAGTTTCCATTTTCAGACGGTTTTAACTCTTCAGTGAATACCTCGGAATTGTTTTTCAATTTTCGCTCAGCCCACCAGCAATACAGGGTCGGCACCAAGAATACTGTTGTGACCTCCAAGATCATCCCGCCGACAGACGGAATCGCCATGGGAATCATGATGTCCGAGCCTCTGCCAGTTGAAGTCAGTACCGGAACCAAGGCCAGAAGCGTGGTGGCTGTAGTCATCATACAGGGCAAAACCCTTCTTTTTCCCGCTTCCAAAACCGACTCGCGGATGGCTTGGATGGAATTAGGCTTGTTTTCCTTGAAACTCTGATCTAGATATGAGGCGACGACCACGCCGTCGTCGGTAGCGATGCCGAAGAGGGCGATGAATCCGACCCAGACCGCCACACTGAGATTGTAGGTTTTCATCTGGAACAGGTCACGCAGGTTGCTGCCAAAGAGCGAGAAGTCCATAAACCAGTCCTGACCATAAAGCCAGAGCATCAGGAAGGCGCCCGAAAAGGCCATTGCAATGCCGGAAAAGACAAACAGGGAAGTGGAGACAGCACGGAACTGGAAGTAGAGAATCAGGAAAATCAGAATCAAGCAAAGCGGAACGACAATTCCCAGGCGCTTTTCGGCCCGAACCTGATTTTCATACGAACCGGAAAACTCATATCGGACGCCATTTGGCACTTTCAATTCTCCGGAATCGATCTTTTCCTGTAGGTATTTCTGTGCCTGCTCTACCACGGTCACTTCCGCAAAGCCGTCCATCTTGTCCAAAAGTACATAGCCGACCAAGAAGCTGTCTTCTCCCCGGATCATGTCCGGGCCTGGTCGGTACGTGATGTTGGCGACCTGACTCAGGGGAATGTAATTGCCCAAGGGAGTCGGGATTTGCAGATTTTCGATTGCATCCGGATCGTCCCGGAATTCTCTTGCATAGCGCACGCGGATCGGAAAACGCTCACGACCTTCCACCGTCGTGCTGAGTTTCATACCGCCGATAGCGGTCTCGATAAAGTCCTGCACGTCGAGCACATTCATCCCATAGCGGGAGATTTCGTCCCGGTTGATGTCCAGTTCCAGATAAGGTTTGCCGACGATTCGGTCTGCGAAGACCGCTTCTTTTTTCACCGAAGGCACTTCCTTTAGATAGTTCTCCAGCTGTAATCCAAAGCTTTCAATTGTTTGTAGATCAGGTCCGTATACTTTGATTCCCATTGGCGCTCGCATTCCAGTTTGGAGCATCACGAGACGGGTCTCGATGGGTTGGAGCTTTGGAGAGGAAGTCACTCCGGGGAGGTTGATCACCCCGACTATCTCATCCCAGATATCATCAGGAGACTTGATATGGGATCTCCATTGACGGAAGTATTCTCCATCCGAATCCGGCACCAAATCCGCTACGCGAATCTGATTTGGGCTCATCGATTCTGGATCGAACAGCGACCCGTCTTTCAACTCGTACTTGCCATCCATGATTTTAAACCGAAGGCGGGTTCCGTTTTGGTCCGCGGCATATTCGCTTTTGTACTGGATGGTATTCTCAAACATATTGATGGGAGCGGGGTCGATGGCCGTTTCGGCCCGGCCGGCTTTCCCCACGACCATTTCCACCTCGGGTATTGCCGTCACCAGCATGTCCAATTGTTGGAGGACTTCTTTGTTTTCCTGAATCCCAGCATGTGGCATAGTGGTAGGCATTAGGAGAAAAGAACCCTCGTTGAGCGAAGGCATAAACTCTTTTCCCATACCGGGAGCGGTATGACTCAGTCCAGACCAAAGGCCGGTAGTCCGAATATTGACTCCGACTAGGTCAAAAGCCCGTGGGATGACGCCGAAGACTTTGTCAAAACCCTGCCATACACTCACTCCCATCAAGATGACAACCACAGGAAAGATCAGGAACGTGCCTTTATTGGCCAGACACCACATGAGGATACGGGGATAGACTCGAATGAACGCTGCGAAACCGCCCAAGACGAGGCCTAAAAGCAGTGATATAAACAGAAAATTGGTGAAATGGCTGACGGATACACCGAGCGGCATCCATAATTCGGTCAGCAGCCAGGTTACAAAAACCAGCGTAAGGACGATGACGAGGAGGCTTTTGTGCTTTTCGACTTTATCCGGGAAATGAAGGGCCGCTGTATGTATCAGCCCGTATCCAAAGAGCAACCAACCGCCCCAAGCCCATATGGTGAGGGCGATGACAATCCCCAAAAGCATCAACAGGTAGTTTATAAATTTTCCGTTTTTGGCTTTGTAACTCTTGATGGAAAAGATCCAATGCGAAAAGGCCGGCATGATCAGAAGTGTGAAGATCACAGCCGAGATCAGTGCAAAAGTCTTGGTGTAGGCCAGTGGACCAAAGAGTTTTCCCTCGGCGGCTTGTAATGTAAATACCGGTAGAAAACTGACAATCGTGGTGCTGACAGCAGTGACGATTGCTCCAGAAACCTCCGCGGTGGCTTCATACACGGTTTTGAGCTTGGATTGGCTTCTGGGCGCGATCTCGAGATGACGGAGGACGTTTTCATTGAGGATAATGCCCAGATCGACCATGGTTCCGATGGCGATGGCGATTCCGGAAAGTGCGACGATGTTGGCGTCTACGCCGAAGTATTTCATAAAGATGAAGCACATCAGAACTGCAAGCGGCAGCAGGGCAGAGATCAGAAGCGAAGCGCGAAGGTTGTACACCATCACGATGATCACTAGGATCGTTACCAAGATTTGCAAGTTGATCGCCTCGTAGAGCGTGCCGAGTGTCTCGTAGATTAGGCCGGTGCGGTCGTAGAACGGTACCAGCGTGACTTTGGAAACAGTGCCGTCGGCCAGCGTTTTGGTAGGGAGGCCTTGGGAAAGTTTCTCTATTTCGGCCTTGACGCCTTCGATTACCTGCAGGGGATTGTCTCCGTAGCGGGCGATGACGACCCCGCCCACGGCTTCTGCGCCGCTTTTGTCCAAGATGCCGGACATGTTTCTCGGTTGCGGGCCGATGTTGACCCTGGCGACATCCTGGATGCGGATCGGAACGTTGTCGGTGACTTTGACCACGGCTTTGTCCAGATCAGCCAACTCTTCGACATAGCCTAATCCACGGACAAAATAATCCACCCGGTTGATCTCGATAGTATTGGCGGAGACGTCCAGATTGGACTTTCGCACTGCTTCCATCACGTCCATGAGGCTGACGCCGTGAGCTTTCAGTGCAGCTGGATCTACATCGACTTGGTATTCTTTGACATAGCCGCCCACGGAGGCCACTTCTGCCACGCCTTCGACGGCAGTCAGCGCATAGCGCACATAGTAGTCCTGGATAGTCCGAAGCTCGTGGAGATCCCAACCACCGGTCGGATTTCCATCTTCGTCCCGGCCTTCGAGCGTGTACCAAAAGACCTGTCCGAGCGCGGTGGCATCGGGACCGAGCTTGGGTTGGACGCCCTCTGGAAGCAAGCCCGCTGGAAGGGAGTTGAGTTTTTCCAAAACTCGGGATCGGCTCCAGTAGAATTCCGTCTCTTCGTCAAAGATGATGTAGATGCTGGAAAAGCCGAATGCGGAGCTCGAACGCACGCTTTTCACTCCAGGAAGCCCCAGCAGCGAAGTGGTAAGCGGATAAGTGATCTGATCCTCTACGTCTTGAGGAGAGCGACCCATCCATTCGGTAAAGACGATCTGTTGGTTTTCGCCGATATCGGGAATGGCATCGACGGGTACGGGGTCCCGCGGAAGGAAGCCAATGTTCCAGTTAAAAGGCGCCGTGACGATTCCCCAGCCGATGATCAGCAGGAGAAAAAGCACTGTCACGAGCTTATTTTCAAGGAAATACTTGATGATTCGATTAAGCATAAATTCTAGGTTGATGCAGTGGATAATGCCTAAACCGTTTTGGTTTGAGGTCAAATGCATACCGGGATGACCCGGCTACCTAGGATTTAAATCAGGAAGTTTTGGTAAAGGACTTGGTAATCCCGCGAAATGGGAGGGGAATATGCTGTCCAAAAAGTGTTTGGTCGATCAGTGCTTGGTGTCAATCCGAAGACAAAAACCTCCACCAAGGCGACCGCAAAATTCAACTGGAATTGTACATCCGACTTTTTGAGCTGTACCTCATCGTCGACCTGAAGGTGCTCGGTGATATTTTCGCAGCAAGAGTTTGGATCTTTTTGGTTGTCGGAACCTTGCTCGTCGTGGCTCATCGGCATTTCCATCCCACAATCCACGTGTTTGGCTCCAAAACCAAGCTCTGATGTCATCTCCGTGCCCATGCAAAAATGCGTCGTCTTGGCCATCCCGACGGAGGCGAAGAAGACTAGCAGGGCTAGAAGAATGGAAACTGGAGCTTTCATTGTGTCAAAAGTACGGAATTTAATCTTGGAAGTTCAAATGATGATATAAGACGTTAGATTTTAGACTTTCGACAAAGGAGCTGATATAGGGCTTTCTATTGTGTCTGAAGTCTAACGTCTCCATTTCGTTATTTCACATTCGCCAAAAAACCGGCCTTCAGGACCGCCTTCTTGATATCGTCAGGACCCAGTTCGGTGGTCTCCACGGTCAGTGTGCGTTCCGGATCCTCGAGATCCACTGACCACGATTCGATTCCGGATTGTTCGTTAAGTTTGGGTGTGACCTTGGCCAGGCAGTTGCCGCAATTGATGTTGGTTTTGAATTTTAGCGTTTTCATTGGTAAGACTTTAGATGATTCAGGTGGCTTATTGTTTTCGTGTTTTGTGTCCGTTGACCGGGTTTTGTTTTCTCTAATCGAACCTCGGTGTCGACTCATGTGGAAGGAAGGCGCCCACTTGGCGTTGGTCACCGGTCCATTTTTCTAGGGTGTTTCTGAGAAAACGACATTCACACCTTCGAGGTTCACATCCAGATGACATTGCGCTCCGACTTTCGGTTTGATTCTTTCGATAATAAAAAAGCCACGAGACTGGCTCGTGGCTTTTCATCAAATCAATTGACCTTTAAACCCGGAGATCGTTCGAGAAATTCCTGGTAGAGTCTGATGTGTCTGTTGGACATTGGGATCATGTAGCCGTCGATGAGGACGTGGATGATCTGAGACTTGGTCTCCAGCGGATCGCCTGTCGAGATGATCAGGTTGGCGCGTTTGCCAGCTTCCACAGAGCCATACTGATCTGCAATGCCGAAGATCTCGGCGGGATTGATGGTGATCGCTTTCAGCGCTTCCTCTTTGCCCAATCCGTAAGCTGCCGCAAAAGCGGCGTGGAATGGCAGGTTTCGTACGTTTTCTTCTTCGTCAGTACGGATCGCTACTTTGACGCCTGCTTTGGCCATCTTGCCGGCGTTCGCGTAGGGCGTGTCGTAGCGGTCAGACTGTCTGGTGGGCAATTCCTGCACCGGACCTGTGATCACGGGGATTCCTGCTTTGGCGATCTCATCGGCCACTCTCCATCCTTCAGCCACACCTGAGAAGATCACTTTGATGTCTTTACCTTCTACCCACTTGATTGCATTTTGGATATCAGAGGCTGCATCGACTACGATGAGCAGAGGAAGCTCGCCGGAGACAGCCTTTGACAGCTGGTCCATCTCGGGATAGTATTGAAGTTCAGCGCCGGCCTTTTTCAAGGTCAGGTAGTTCTTGGCATTTTCCCAGATTTCATTGGCTTCTTTCAATGCTTTTTCGGAGTCTTTTTTCACATCCTCCTCCGATCTTCGATCAAATCTGCCACGTCGTCCGGAGCTCGGGAAGTTCATGACGATAGCCTTGAATCCGCCGTACATCTGATCCGGCGTGTAGCCATTGAGATTGATCAAAGCGGCTGTGCCGGGGAAAAGACCGCCAGTGGGTACCGTCAAAACGGTCGTCACGCCGGAAACGCGGGTTACACTGATGGCTTCGGCGTTGGGATTGACCGTGGTCAAAGCCTGCATATTCGGAGTTACATTTCCCAGTTCGGCGTAGTCCACGGTCTCAGGCACCGAGCTGACTTCGACCAAACCCAGTCTGGTACCGCCGTCGATCATGCCAGGATAGATGAACATGCCCGTGCAGTCGATGACTTCCGCACCGTCGGCACTGATACCGGTGCCTACTTGGGAGATCTTCCCGTTTTCGACCAAAACAGAAGTATTGCTCAGCGTGCCTTTGGTGACAGTCACGACTGTGGCGTTTTGAAGGAGAAACTTTCCGGTACGGGGTTTTACAAATTCCCCGTCGATCTGAGCCATGGCCGCCACTGGAAGAAGGGCAAGCAGAGAGGCGCAAAAGGTTTTTAAAATTCTATTCATGATTCGGGGTGATTAAAGTGTCTCTTCAAGGAACGCTCCCTGAAATGCTTCGAAGTATGCGTCCACGTCCTGGAGACATTGGTGGTCCTCTTCGGCATGCAGATACACCGGCTCTACCATCTCTGTCGCGCTCACAAACTGACGCTGGTCGTCTGTATCCGCCTTGATGTCAAAGTATTTGACGCCGTCCACAAAGGTCATTTGGGGAACTGCATAGGAGGAAAGCGGATGACCTTCGAAAATCACCAAGTCAGCTTGTTTGCCGACTTCGATCGAACCTACCTTGTCGTCAATACCAAGTTGTTTGGCGGGATTGATGGTGATCATGGCCAGGGCCTCATCGTCCGTCAATCCTCCGTAGCGCTGCGTCTTGGCAGCCTCGTGATAGAGGTGACGGATCAGCTCTGCAGAATCCGAATTGATCGAGGTGATGACGCCATTTCTCTGAAGGATCGCGGCATTGAAAGCGGTGGAGTAGTAGACCTCCATCTTGTAAGCCCACCAGTCGGCAAATACGGAAGCGCCCATCGTGTATTCGGCAATCTCCGGAGCGACTTTGAAGCCTTCGTTGGTGTGCTGGAAGACCAGCTTGGTGATCCCAAAATCCTTGGCGACGTTGATCAGCATGTAGATTTCATCTGCGCGATAGGAGTGGCAGTGGATGATGATCTTGCCGTCCAGGATATCTGCCAGCGTCTGAAGACGATCGTTGAAAGCCGGCGGAGTCATGGTGTTCCCCTTTTGTCCTTTGGCCGAATTGTAGCTTTCCCAGTTTTTCTTGTATTGCAGTGCTTCGTTGAAACCGTTTCTTAAAACTGCTTCCACACCCATACGGGTTCTTGGTTGGATGTTGTTGCCTCGTCCGTGAACCCGGGTTGGGTTTTCTCCCAGCGCAAACTTGATCGTGCGTGGCGCGTCCTGCATGATGATTTCCGCAGGATCGTCAGAGCCCCAGCGATGTTTCAGGGTGGCGTTTTGACCACCGACGACATTGGCGGAGCCGTGCATCGCGTGGGAGATGGTCACCCCACCGGCGAGCGCGCGGTAGATCCCGATTTCAAAGGGATTGACCACGTCTTTCATCCGAACTTCAGCCACGATCGGCGAAGAGGCCTCGTTGACCACGTCAAGCGCGACGTGGGAGTGGGCGTCGATGATTCCAGGCATCAGAAATTTGCCGCTGGCGTCGATCGTCTGTCCTCCTGATGGAGCGCTAAGATTTTGTCCAACTTGCTTGATAACTCCGTCCTGAACCAAGACATCTGTGTTTTCCAGATTTCCTTTCGTTACGGTAAGCACCGTCGCGTTTTTTATCAGAACACTGCCTTTCGGAGTTTGCGCTTGGGAATAATTCAATCCCATTCCCAACAAAGCAGCAAGTATAAAATTGAGCTTTTTCATGTTTTTAGTGGGTTAGGCTAGGAGTGATGAGTGTGGCGGTAAGTGGAAAGGAGCCGAACTGTCCGACAGACATGGTACCTTCCATGCTGGCACCTGCGATTTCTGCTGTAATAGTGACGGTGAGGTTGTTTCCACCTGCGTTGACGTCAAATTCGAAAGAAAGTGTTTTTTCGCTAAGAGCGACATTCCTAATCGGTGTGTTGATCTTACCCCCGCCAGAAGGGTCATCCAGAGTGATCGTTCCGGAGTATTCTGAACCTTCTTTGGTAATGGTGATTTCTCCGCCATTGCTACCAGCCGGAGTTTCTGCGGTGTATTCCCAGACTCCTTCAGCTTTCACGGCACCATTTTCAGATTTTCCGTTTTCCTTGGCAGCCTTTTTCTTCACTTCATAGTCAAATACATAGCCGTCAGCCACGACAGTTTTGATCTGCGCTGATTCTTTGAAGATCGAATCGGTGCTGATTACGAAATTGGCCATCTTGCCTTTCTCGATGGTTCCTGCCACTCTGCTGATTCCAAGTATTTGGGCGGGATTGGTGGTCAGAGCCGCCAAAGCCGCCTTTTCGCTTAGGCCATTTTTGACCATCGACTGAATCGCCTTTAGCGCGTCTCCAGGCTTGGCGTCAATAGTAGAGAATCCGAAGGGGATTCCAGCTTTCTCCAAAAGCGACGCCTGCTTGAGAGCCATATCGTAAGCTTCCTTTACCCGGTCGTATTGGGCTTTGGTTGCTGCGCTAACACTGTCCTTTTTTTGCGCCTTGAGAGCCTTGTCATCAGGAACTTCAAGCTTGATCAGTACCGGAGTGCCTGAGCTTTTAATCAGGTCAATGACTGTTTCATAGTTTTCCAATCCGGAAAGAATGAGTTTGAAACCCAACTCTTTCTGGAGCGAGATCGCTCTTCTCACCTCTAGATCGGAGTTTGCAGTGAAAATCACCGGGATCTGTTTCTGAACGACGGCTGTCATTCCAACCTGGGTTGGAGTCATCTCGGGTCTGGAGACTCCGGCCGTGGACGCGTAGAGCTTGGTGTGGTCGAGAGCGAGAGCGGTGTTTTGATAGACGTCGCGAAACTTTGCCATCACACCCACCGCAGTGGCGGGGTACATCCCTCTGGACCCTCTGAAATTGGCGGCCAGAGCGGTATTTTCCATTAGTACATTAACCGTTGTGGGGTTTCCCAATACCATGATAGCCGCCTTGCCGGGAATCATGCCTCCGTCAGGTACCACCTGAGTGAGGGTGAATCCGGACTTTCTCCAGTCATCTACCTGATTTCCTGTAATGGAAAACTGATCCGTGGCGGATCTCCAGGGCGTGATGCCTGCGATCTCATCAGGGGGCGCCGACGATACAAAGTCCTTGGGTCTTTCAAGATCCGTTGGTTTCGTGATTCCGGCCATTCCGGAACCATCGATGAAGCCAGGATAGATAAATAGTGAGTCACCAGCGATCAGCTGGGCTTCCTTGGGAAGTGACAGATTTGCACCCATATCCACGATCACTCCTTCACGGAAGAGGACCGTGCCTTTGGTCCCTTGCTGACCGGGAGATGCAAAAATTGTGGCATTGGTGATAGCGTAGGTTTCCGAGACTCTCCGCTTTCCTGTCGGATCACTCTGTGCCGACGCGGTATACGAGAGAATACCGGTCATCAGTAAGCCAGCCATTCCTGCGTTCAGAAATTGTCTTTTCATTCGATTGGTGGTTATTCTTCAGGTAGCAAGCTAGCAAAAGGCAATTCATCCGCGATGGGGAATTATTTTGAAAAACTTTTTTTTTGATCAGTGGTCTCGATTCACCGTCAAAATGCGAATAAGTGCATTTGATTTACATCTATCCGCCAAAGGCCGTATTATGAACGGCGGGAAGAGCTTACATTTTGTACTTTGATGCTATATTTAAGTTCGGATCACCCCCTGATATGAAAAAAATCCTGATTATCGAAGACGATAAGCTGATTTCCAGTTTAGTACAATTCCGGTTGAAAAAGGATGGTTACGAGACCCACTTGGTGTGTGACGGCAATGAAGGAATCCACGCGATTGACACTCTTGATCCGGATTTGATTATCACAGATGTCATGATGCCATTCCGCAGCGGGATCGAAATCATCCACCATGCGAAGAAATCCAGACCTAATACCCCTATCATAGTCCTCAGTTCCCTCGGAGAAGAGGAGCAAGTCGTCTTGGAGGCGTTTAATTTGGGAGTCGCAGACTTTATTCCCAAGCCTTTCAATCCCAATGAATTGGCGATCAGAGTCAAGCGCGTGCTCAAGTAGGTTTTATGACAAAATCTTTCCTCTGGATAGTCATTGGTTTATTTTTCCCGTTAGCGATTCAGGCGCAGGATGCCTTGATTCCTGAGGACTCGCTCGGCTTTCGGGATTTTTTGATTCTGCAAAAGGAAGTCACCGGGCTCGAGTATCAGTTTTTGATAATGGGCGACAATATTCCCGATTCCCTACTCCGCGACTCGGTTTACACGTTTTCGAAAACCGATTTGGGTCTGGTGTCGGGGCAGTTTGAAGATTTTGGCAAGCTCGATACTTTGGAAGCACCACTGGCTCAGTCAAACGTAGCTTATCAGCTTCAATATCTGGTTTTCTCTGAAATTTCTTCTCGGGCGACCGTGCGCGAGTATCTGTCTACCTTGATCGAAAACGGGGGGCACCAGATCAAAGTAGTTGAGCCTCAGTCGAAGATTGACTTGGTGGCTTTGGCTTCCAAATCACCTTATTCCCCTCTTCAAAAGTTTAAGCTGAAATTTGTATCTGATTACCGCCTTTTCGGAGTCACGCTGACCATTGCTTTTTTCTTCCTGGTGGCCTCTACTATGATTGCCGCGATGCTCGTGATGAAAGCCCGGAAAAACCAACGGGAGAATCTGGAAAAAGAATACGAAAGTATTGTCATTGATCCGTTGACTTCGCTGCTTTTTGAGAAGGAACTCCATGAAATCGAGCAAATGGACCAGGAGGAGATTTATCTCTTTTTTCCCCAACAGATGCTTTCCAAGAAATTGTTCAAACATGTGCTGATCGAGTCGATCATCGGATTGAATAAGAAGATGAAGGGGGAGTTTAAGGAAAAGCTCAAAGCGCTGTACAAGAAGCTGGAGCTTGATAAAATGTCCATACGTTCGCTGCATCACAAAAAGTGGGACAGGGTCACCATGGGCTTGGCTCAGATCAACGAGATGGATTTAGTCGAAGCCATGCCAGAGGTGAAGAAATTCACCAACTCGAAGAATTTTTACATTCGCTCGATGGCAGTCTCGACGATCCTCAACTTGTCCGAAAAGGTAGATTTGAAATTCCTCAGAGATCAGACTTATCCGATCTCTCTTTGGCAGCAGATGAACTACCTGAGAATCATCCGATTTGTGAGCTCGCAAAAGAATATCAAGCTGGAGGTTCTTTTTGATTCAGAGAATCCGAGTATCCGTATTTTTGGAATTAAGCTGGTGAGAATATTGGGGAGGGTCGACTTGATCGAAAACCTGGCGGCCTTCGCCGGCAGCGTCTCCGACGAGGAGAAGATGGAAATACTCGAAACCTATGCTTCGTTCGGAGCGCACATGGAGGCAGGATTTGTCAATGAATGCATGAAATCATCGAATCAGGCGTTGGTGCTGGCGGCCACTAAGGTGGCTATGGTGATTGGAGATGCTGAGTCCGCGGAGATCTTGGTTGGTTTGATCCATTCAGAGTCCTCATTTCCTAGAAAACTTAGCTTACTGAAGAGCCTCTACGGGCTGGACAAGGAGCGATTTGATACTGAGACGACAGACCATCCCAGTTCCGAAATATCGGATATCCGAAGCCACATTTTAGACCCGATGTTGCAGCATGTATAGCTTTTTGTTTTACCTGATTCTGGAGATTTTTGGGCTGATCTTCTTGGTTCTCAGCTTCTCGGTGATAGTCATCTACCTGGTGCTGATGGTGCTGAGCGCACTGGAAATGCGGGATTACCTGCGGAAAAACCGGTTTGCGGACTATGGGGATATCATTACATCGCCGATTGCCCCGGGGGTTTCCATCTTGGCACCTGCCTACAATGAAGGGCAAAGTATTGTGCAAAACGCGCAGAGCTTACTCTCGCTGCACTATGGCAAATTTGAGGTTATCCTGATCAACGATGGATCCAAGGACGATACCTTGGAGAAGCTCATCCATTCCTTTGAGCTGCAAAAGACCAACTATGTCTACCATCCGGAGATTGAAACCAAGCCCGTCAGAGGAATTTATAGATCCAAAAATATGTCTTATCGCCGCCTGACGGTGATCGACAAGGAAAATGGCGGAAAAGCCGATGCGCTCAATACCGGGATCAATATCGCGAATCTGGAGATTTTGGCTTGTATCGATGTAGACTGTATCCTGTCCAGTGAGTCGATTTCCCGCATGGTTAGGCCGTTTATGGAGGAGACCAACCAGCGGGTGATTGCTGTTGGTGGAGTCATCGGTATTGCAAACAATTGTGATGTGCAGGACGGTACCGTAACTACTTACCGGGTACCGGAGACGATGTTGGGCAAGTTTCAAGTGATCGAGTACTTCCGGGCATTTCTGATGGGCCGGATGGCCTGGTCGAGAATTAACGGTCTGATGTTGATCTCAGGTGCTTTTGGTTTTTTCAGAAAGGATCTTGTCAGGACTGTTGGAGGATATTTTCCAAAGACCGTAGGCGAAGACATGGAGCTGGTCGTCCGAATGAGACGATATCTGGACGAGCAGAAGATTCCGCACAAAGTGGCGTTTGTTCCCGATCCGTTGTGCTGGACAGAAGTTCCTGAAAACGAGGATGTTCTTGCTCGGCAGCGTAATCGATGGATGAGAGGAACTATTGAGACCTTGCAGCTGCATCAGACGGTGCGTTTCAACCCCAAGTATGGTGTTTTGGGGATGCTTTCGTATCCATTTTGGTCGATCTTTGAGAAATATGCCCCGATCTTGGAGGCGTCGGGGATTCTCTATACGCTCATTTTGCTGATGATCGGGGACTTTAGCGCGGTGTATTTCTTCGCCTTGCTTGTGATGATGTACCTGCTTTCTCTGTTGGTTTCCTCTTTCAGCGTGCTGTATGAGCAAATCGCCTTCAACCATTACAAGGACAAAAAGGACCTCAGAAAATTGATTTGGATGATTATCACGGAACCTTTTGTAGTGCATCCCAAGATCATCTATTGGGGGCTTATGGGCCACATTGACTTTATCAAAGGAAAAGGAGGATGGGGATCGATGATTCGAACCGGCTTCAAAAAGGCCGAAGACAAGAAAAATTTAGCAGAACAGTCGAGGACATGATCAAAAAGATATTTTTAACCGGAATAGCAGTGATCTTACTTCACACAGCAGGCAGGGCTCAAGATTCCTTTGACCCGGACGAGCTGTTGGTTCAAGCCCGGACGCTGATCATGGATGATCACTATGTGGAAGGGCGGAAGATCGCTTTCCGCGCTTTGGAAAGGTATCCCAACTATGCGGATATCTTGATTTTGGTGGGGCGGAGCTATGCGTGGGAAGGTAAAAACGACTCCGCCAGCATCTACCTGGAGCGCGCGATCACGGCGTCTCCTGAGTATACAGACGGGTACGTGGCCTACCTGGACAATCTTTTCTGGTCGGATAATATGACCAAAGCGGATAAGATTCTGGGCCGCGCCAAATCCAATTTGGCGACGCCAACTCCGGATGAGATCATCTATCGCGAATCCCGACTGCTCTACTTTCGGGAGCAATACGACGAAGCCTACGCTTTGGTAGAGCCGCTTTTTGACAAAGGGTACAACCAGGAAGGAATGCTCAGCTATATCCGAAATCTGGAGCGGTTGAAGGCGGTCAATGCAGTCGGTGCCACCTATGACTATGACACCTTCGAGGGGCAAATTGATCCCTGGCATACGTGGTCGGTCTACGGAAGAACTAGAACCAAACTCACCGGAGCGCTGATTGCGAGGGTGACCCAGTCCGTGCGATACGACGATTTCGGGACTTTGGTGGAGCTGGATGCCTACCCATCTATTGGCAAAAATGGCTATGCATACCTGAATGTTGGGGGCTCTGGGGCTGGTTTTTTTCCAAAAGTAAGAGTGGGAGCATCCTACTATCACAATCTCAATAAAGCCTGGGAAGTCGAAGGCGGCTACCGATACTTGGGTTTTTCGGAAGCGACCCATATCATCACCGGATCGGTCGGGAAGTATCTCGGAAACTGGTGGCTTAACACGCGCGTCAACGTGATTCCGAATGACGCAGGCACGAGTACTTCCGGTCAGTTTACCGCCCGATATTATTTCAAGACAGCCGAAGACTTCTTTAGCTTACAGTTGAGTTCCGGAGTGTCTCCGGATGAGGAAACGCGGGACCAGTCGCAGTTGCTCAATTCCTATCGGGCACGGGTCGGATATCAGCAGTTGATTTCGCCCAAAGTGATGATCTCCGGATATACCGGATACAGCCGGGATGAGCTGAGCGCCGATAATATCAGGAACAACATCAACCTTTCGGTTGGATTCGAATACCGATTCTAAGCTGGTCCAATTCATGAAAGAGGAACTAAAGATCTATGTATTTCGGCTTTGGCCCTTATTTCTTTTGGTCATCGGACTACCGCTGGCCAGTTTTATAATCTGGCTGCTGATACCGTCCCAGCAGCTTGATATTTTGGTGATTGACAAGACCGTCCGGGATGACAGTTTTCAGGAGCATGCCGGGCTTTTTTGGACTTTGAAACATCTGAAATACAAGAATAGATCGGGAGATTTCTATCAGGCATCGCAGGATTACTTCGGTTTTTTCCCCAGCGGGAAAGCTGATTTGGGAAAACGGGTTGATCTGGAAGGGAAGTCAGAAGAACAACTCAAGGCACTTGCTGCGGATCTTGATCTGGTCTATTTGGCAGACACGTATGGGGTGTATGAAAATGATTTTGACAAGACGGCTCCGGATGACTTCAGCAAAAAAATCTATGGCGGACTGGATACGGCAGACCTGCAACTGATCAAGCTGGCGAGTGAGGGTGGGAAGACGGTAGTAGCTGAATTTAACTCCATTGCATCGCCTACGCCCACTTTGATCCGAAATGAATTTGAGAACTTGATGGGGCTGAAGTGGACTGGATGGATCGGGCGGTATTTTGATGAATTGGACACTCTCGTCAATACAGACATCCCGACATGGATGATTCGTCAGTACCAGCGCCAACATGAGCGTTGGGACCTCCAAGGCCCTGGGCTGATTTTTATCAAGGAAAGTGGGGAGATCGAGGCATTTGCCCATCAGAGAGACTACGAAAACAAAGTCCCGCTGATCCGCACCCAAAAGCTGAACAAGCATGGGTATAAGCTTCCCGAAGTGGTGCCATATCCGGATTGGTTTGATGTGATGATGATCGCGCGTGACTATGATGTCATTTCCTACTATGACATCAATCCTACGGAAGAGGGAGTCTTGCGGCTGAGAGCCATGGGATTGCCGAGGTTTTTTCCCGCAGCGGTCGTAAGAAGCAATGGAAATGGCCGCCAATACTATTTTTCAGGAGACTTTTCTGACATGCGGACACATTTTGGATCGGCCCGCTTCTTTGGATTACCGGTGCTGTGGAGGGCGATTTATGTGGCTTCGGATTACACAGACCGGCAGAGCTTCTATTGGAATTACTATCATCCGCTGATCAGTCAGATCTTGGATAAAAGCAGCGATCAGTAGGCAGTATTCAGTCGCAGTGATCAGTGATTGAGGGGCTGTGTTCCGAAAGATCAGTTTCCGAAAACGTCCTGAATCGCTTCCAAATAACTAAATCCGTGACCTTCGGTGGGTTCGATGTAGTTGCCTTCCAGGTATTCATTCCAGCAGCAGATCATGACGGTGTTTCCGTTGGAAGGCCGGTATTTTCTGGACACTTGCTGTGCTTCTTTCAGCTTGGCAGTGAAGGAGGACTTGTCGCTGTGGACGAGATCTTTATAAGGTTCCGACGGAAATCCCGATTGTTGAGGCCAAGTGCCGCCTGCAGGCCGCATGTCCCAACCCATGGCGACTGGAACCTGATATTCGAACTGGTCGTCGTTCTTGAACATTTCTTCCCACATCTTCCAATGCCTTCGGTACGTCTCCCGCATGTCGGCATAGGAGCGGTTGTCTTTTTCCATAAAGTTATGGTACACGTAGGTAGTCATTCCATGGAAGCCCATTCCCTTCAGCCTTGGTACATATTCCTGAAGCAGCTGGCGCTTGAGGTACGTGCCGCCTTCCCAGGGTTTTTGAGGGTTTTGAGGCTTCCAATCCGTGGGAAGTCCATACATCCGCTCGCGCTCCAGCATAGGCCCAGCCATGACGGCGATGAATTTGATTCCCGGCAGACCGGCTTTCTGGGCCGTTCGCTGAGAGAGCTCGATCAGTTCTTGAAGGCTCAGACCATAGTATGTAGCTCTGGACTCTGTATCCTGCGGAAAATAAAAGTAGATGACGGGGCGTCCGTCCTCTGCTCTGAGGTAGTCTTCCCGACTGAAGTACTTATCGATCCACAACTGGGTGATTTTTTCATGCACTTTAAGGTATAGGTCCTTGGAGGGCTTCTCACCTTCGTAATTTGCCTGACGGGCAAGTTCCTCAGACGATCCGATCTTGAGCCAAAGTCTCCAGCGTTCGTCGCTGTCATCGCACCAGTTGATGGCAAATTTCATCTGCTCATCTTTGGGCAGTTTGGCATTCTCTGCAAGTAGAATCTCCAACTGATCTCCCCACTCGATCAGGCCGGGCACTGCCACTCTCCCTGACTGGTTTGGGTTATTTTCCCAGCCTTTTGGGTAGTAGATGCCAGCTTGGGGCGCGAAGTTTAAGTGGTGATAATAGTGTCGTCCGAAAAACCAGTCGTATGCAAAGAAGTCAATCCCGTACTTTTTCATGTACTGGAGCTGCTTTTTGGCCACTTCTGCGTCGGTTCGGCTATAAAATCCCTTTAACTCTGCGATAGGCTTGCGATCCAGATAAGGTCCCTGGTAGGGATATTTTGCATTGTAGATGCGTCCCTTCGGTCCCCAAATCGCCGGATTTAGAAGATTGGAGCAGTTGGCAGGATCCTGCATACACGACCAGAAACTGTCGCGGTCGACTGATGGATCCGGGGAAGTATTCCAAGAGGGCATGAAATACACGCCCACTATTTCGTCATCTTCGGGCTGTTGGTCTTGTGTTGATTGAGCGAAAAAACCTGCGACTTGTGTATCGCTGACGATCTCTGACTTTTGCTTGCATCCAGCAAGACAGAAGGAAAGAGCAAACAGCGCCAAAAAGAAATTGGAGAGGTTCATAGAAAAATCGTTTAGACCAATTTAAGACTCTCCTGCTAAGATGGAGCCAATACTGAGGAGAACTTGTTTTCTTTTGTCTGTGCGAAGGTTCCCTTTTGTTTAAAATTTGGGAAAAGATCAACAACTTGATGCAGTCTTTCTATCAGGAAGTGAGTTCGTAGCGTTGATTTGCCCACTCTCAGAGAAAAGCGCTAGTCCAGGTCTTTCTTCCAAATCTCAATGCCGCGATACTCGGGCAGCAGCATCTCAAAATCCAGCTGATAGCTCAGTAGATGCTCAAAGCCCATCTTTTGGTAGAATCTCTTTGCCTGTGGCTGTGAGGTCATTACTTCCAGCCAGATCGTCTTTAGGTTGTTCTCAAGGGCGACTTTCTCACAATGCTCCACCAAGACTTTGGCGATTCCCTTTCCGTGAAAATGGGGATGCAGATAAAGCCTGTGGAGCTTCATTGCTTCGGGGATCTCGACCTCACGCGGAGAAAAGGGGAAATCGTACTTCAAGATGCCGATTTTCTCACCGGACACTTCTACAAAAAAGTAATGACTGAAGTTCCTGAGGAGTTCTTTTTGAACGTTGCCTGGATTGTAGATCAAATTGATATACCAATCGCCCAGATCATACCAAAAGTTGCTATAGCTCGCCCGATAGATTTCATCCATCAGGCGATATAGGTCTTCTTGATCGTCAGGATGAATGGGGTTCAAGAATAAGTCAGAGGCAGAATCAAGTTTGATTTTCATTCCCGGAAATAGAGGAAGCTACTTCAACTTATCGATCAATTCCTCAGTCATTTCGTCGGCATATACACCGTAGGAGTTGACCAAGACGCCTTTTAGATCCCCCGAGATGGAAGAGATTGCGTAGAGAATTGCTTCGTCAGACGGATTGGTGTTGCCCTCAAACCGAAAGACCTTATCCACCTCAAACTGGGAGGGAAGCAGGCAGGCGTTGGCGCAGATCAGGCTGTCGAAGCGGATGTTGAAGTCTTCAGTATAGCCTTCTTTTCGGAGAGTTTCGAGAGTCTCGACGAGTGTGGGTTCATAGTTGGGCATCGTGTGGCGAGATTTTATGGCCTGAATATACGAATTCCCCGGCGAGGTCGTCCAGTGCCAAAGCCTGCTTTTTGTCGCCCAAATTATTTCAAGCCTAAATGATGCGGGCTTTCTATTTTGGATTAAATTACTTCCGCTAGAATCGCCCAAATAACCCAAGTTGGATCGCAATACGAACTTTCCGGAATACAGACTTGCTCTTTTCTCGCTATGATACGCCGCTAAACCTATGTCCATCAAAGTCGCCGTAAGGCACTACACCAAATACGAGTACGATCGTCACATCAGTCTGAGTCCCCAAGTCATCCGACTGAGGCCTGCACCACATTCCCGGACACACATCAAAGGCTACTCGCTGAATATCAAGCCCGAAAATCACTTCATCAACTGGCAACAGGACCCCTTCGGCAACTATCTGGCGCGTATCGTCTTCCCTGAAAAGGTGAAGTTTTTTGAGATCGACGTGGAGGTGATAGCCGATATGGTGGTGATCAATCCCTTTGATTTCTTTGTAGAAGAGTATGCCGATAAGTTCCCCTTTGTCTACGACGACAGCGTCAAGCAGCAGCTTGGTCCATATCTGGAGATCAAAGAGGCAGATCCGCTGCTGATGAAACTGGTCCAAAAAGCAAAGGCACTGATCTCCAAAGATATCATCACAGTAGATTACTTGGTGGCAATCAATACCATGATCAATCAGGAGCTGCGATACAATGTGCGGATGGAGCCGGGCGTGCAATCCTGCGAGGAGACCCTGATGATCGGTTCTGGCTCTTGCCGTGACTTTGCGTGGCTTTTCGTACAGGTTTTGCGCCATGTCGGATTGGCATCGCGATTTGCTTCGGGCTATTTGGTGCAGTTGAAATCTGACGAAAAATCCCTCGACGGCCCCTCTGGACCGGAGGAGGACTTCACCGATCTGCACGCATGGACAGAAGTGTATGTACCTGGCGCAGGCTGGATCGGTTTGGATTCGACTTCGGGTTTGTTTGCAGGAGAAGGTCACATTCCGCTGGCTTGCACGCCAAGTCCTCAGGACGCAGCGCCGATCTCCGGGATGTCGGAACCTACCGAGACGGAGTTTTTCTTCAAAAATGAAGTTACCCGGATCGAAGAAACTCCGAGGGTGACCAAGCCTTATTCGGAAGAGCAATGGGAAAAGATCCTGGCCGTCGGCGACCGGGTGGATGAGGATCTACTGGCAAATGATGTGCGACTGACAATGGGGGGAGAGCCGACTTTTGTCTCGATTGACCGGCAGGATGCACCTGAATGGAATACTGACGCCGACGGTGAGCATAAAAGAAGCCTCTCCAACACACTTTTTCACAAGCTCAAAGGAGAATTTGGCAAAGGCGCTTTAATGCAATACGGTCAGGGTAAATGGTATCCCGGCGAGCCCTTGCCGCGCTGGAAACTGGCCTGCTTCTGGAGAAAGGACGGAGTTCCGATGTGGAACAACGACGCGCTGATGGCCGATTTGTCGAAGGACTACAAGTTGACTCACCGAAAGTCGAAGAGCTTCATGGATCGTATCGTCAAAGAGCTCAACGTCGATCCGCTCAATGTCACGCCGCTGTACGAAGACCCTTTTTACTTCATTTGGCAGGAAAGCAAGATTCCCGTCAACATCGATCCGTCAAAATACAACCTCAAGTCTTCGCTGGAGCGGCAAAAACTCGCTGAGCTGCTTAAGAAAGGCCTGGGCAAACCCGTCGGCTATGCGCTGCCACTGGAGTGGGAGTATGATCAGAATAGGTGGCAAAGCTGCCGCTGGAAATTCCGCGCCAAGGACCTCTATCTGGTGCCCGGAAATTCTCCGGCTGGCTTGCGGCTGCCCCTGGATTCGATCGAATCCCCGAAAGACGAACCGCCAAAGCCGGAGAATGATTTGTTTGCCGAGGTCGCTGCGCTTCCGTCTGGGAAAAAGGCTAAACTGGTAAAAAAGAAGCCGATCAATTCCAAGCGGATTTTTAAGACCACTTTGGTGGTCGAAATCCGGGAGGGGAAACTTTTCGTCTTTATGCCGCCAGTGACATACATCGAGCACTACCTCGATCTAGTAAGCGCGATCGAAAGCGCAGCGCAACGCCTCAAAGTTCCGATTTTGATAGAGGGATACGATCCTCCGTCTGACAAGCGGATCGAGAAAATGATGATTACGCCAGATCCAGGCGTGATCGAGGTGAACGTGCAGCCTGCGAAAACCTGGAAGGAGGTAACACATAATTATGCTGTCCTGTACGAGAAAGCCCGGGAATCCAGGCTGACCAGCGAAAAATTCAATGTCGATGGGAAACACACCGGGACCGGTGGAGGCAATCACATTACGCTGGGTGGCTCGTCGCCCGAAAACAGCCCTTTGCTCAGAAGACCCGATGTATTGAGGAGTTTTATCACCTATTGGCAGCATCATCCGGCTCTGTCTTATTTGTTTTCCACCCAATTCATCGGACCGACCAGCCAGGCTCCACGCGTGGATGAGGGGAGAGACGACATGCTCTATGAGCTGGAATTGGCCTTTCAGCAGGTTCCAGACGGAATAGAGAACGAGATACCGTTCTGGATGGTAGATCGGATTTTTAGAAATCTACTGGTCGACATTACCGGAAACACTCACCGGGCGGAGTTCTGCATTGACAAGCTGTTCTCTCCGGATTCCAGCAGCGGACGCTTGGGTATTTTGGAGTTTCGGGGCTTTGACATGCCGCCTCACTACCGTATGAGCATGGTTCAGTTGCTGCTGATCCGGGCGTTGATGAGCTGGTTTTGGAAAAAGCCTTACACCCATAAACTCGTCCGTTGGGGCACTTCGCTGCACGATAAGTTTTTGCTCCCTCACTACTGCGAAAAGGACATGCTGGAGGTAGTCAATGACTTAAGAAGCGCCGGCTATGACTTTGATTTAGCTTGGTTTGATCCTTATTTCAGTTTCCGCTTTCCTTTTATCGGCGAGTTACAAGTAGATGATATTCATATTGATATGAAGATGGCCATCGAGCCATGGCATGTATTGGGTGAGGAGATGTCTAGCTCCGGTACCGCTCGCTATGTGGACTCTTCTTTGGAAAGACTCCAGGTGAAAATCTCCGGTTTGACAGATTCCCGCTATCATTTGCTTTGCAACGGGTATCGAATCCCGCTGAAGAACACCGGCGTTCAGGGCGAGTTTGTAGCTGGGATCCGATATCGGGCCTGGCAGCCTTTTTCGGCCTTGCATCCGACGATTGGCATTGATACGCCTTTGGTGATAGATTTGTATGACACTTGGACGAAAAAATCGGTGGCAGCCTGCCAATACCACGTAGTCCACCCGGGTGGTAGAAGTTATGACAATTTTCCCATCAACAGCAACGAGGCAGAAGCCCGCCGAATCTCGCGGTTTTTTGACTTTGGACACACCATCACGCCCGCCAGTACTCCAAATCCAGCGATGCAAACAGTCCAAGACGAGCAGCAGTCGGGACGATATATCGTCAAAACCAGCGCACAAACTAACTACGAAGCGACGGCTGAAATTATAAACCCAGAATTCCCCTTTACGATGGATCTCCGTCGGTATAAAAAACGATGAATGCATATTATTTCACCAGCAATGTGCTGAATATTGAGGTATGATAGAGTCTTATCTTATCGACAAGATGTTTAACAACGCGCCATTTCTGGATGAAATGGCGACTGACCAAGGCAAAATCCATCCCCAATGGGAACGATTGGCTAAATATTACGATCAGGTCGGACCCGAGCGCATGGCTCAATTTCACGAGGAAGTAGGGAGACAGCTGCGGGAAAACGGGGTCACCTACAACGTCTACGGCGATCCCAATGGGATGAACCGCCCTTGGATGTTGGATCCGGTGCCGATGGTTTTCAGCAGTGAAGAGTGGGACACTGTTGAAGAAGGGTTGGTTCAGCGGACTAATTTGCTGAATCTGGTTTTGAGCGACTTATACGGTCCTCAGACTCTGATCAAAGAAGGGCTCATCCCTTTTGAGCTGATCTACAATCACCGGGGATTTCTCAGACAAGCCCACAATGTAAAGATAGACGGAGATCAGCAGCTGATCCAGTATTCTTCGGATTTGGCCAGAGGCCCTGATGGCAAGATGTGGGTGCTCCACGATCGGACAGATGCGCCTTCAGGATCTGGATACACGTTTGAAAACAGGGCTGCGATGACTCGTGTTTTTCCGGAACTGATCAGAGAGAATCACGTCAGGAAGATCACGTCCTACTACCAGACGTTCAAAAATACGCTCAGCAACCTGACCACGAACAACAAGGAAAATCCTAGGGTGGTCTTGCTTTCACCAGGCCCGACGAATGAGACGTTCTTTGAGCATGCGTACATCTCGTCTTTTATGGGCTTTACACTGGCATTTGGGGAGGATCTCACCGTCAGTGACGGCTACGTGTGGCTGAAGACGATCAAGGGTTTGGAAAAAGTTGACGTCATCATCCGTCGGGTCGACGATGTGTTTTGCGATCCTTTGGAGTTTAGAAATGACTCCCATCTGGGTGTGGTTGGTTTGATGGAGGCGGTTCGGCAGAGAAAAGTGTTGGTGATCAATCCACTGGGATGTCGCGTGTTGGAGAATCCGGGTCTGATGGCTTTCCTTCCGAAACTGAGCAAGCATCTGCTGGGAGAAGATCTGTTTCTGCCATCGGTGGCGACCTGGTGGTGTGGTCAGCCCAAGGAGATGGAGTATGTTTTTGAGAAAATAGAAACACTGGTCATCCGAAATATCTATCGGGGGCCAAATCATAAATCGATCTTCGGAGGTGACCTTTCGAAAGCAGAGCTTCAAGCGCTCAAGCAAAAGATCCGTCGCAGTCCGTACCTGTATGCAGGCCAAGAGATGGTGGAGTTTTCTACTACACCAACTTGGATGAATAACAAGCTGGAAGCCAGGAATGCGGTTTTCAGAAGCTACGTGGTCGCAGACTCTGAAAACAAAAGTTACAAAGTGATGCCAGGGGGACTTTCCCGAAGCTCGCCGGAGCAGGGAGCTTTCCTGGTGTCCAACCAGACTGGGGGGATGAGTAAGGATACCTGGGTGCTGGGCAAGGCCAAGGATGCGGCAACTACGGTTTCGAAACCCATTCGTATCCAGCCGCTGGTGCGCAATGTGCTGCCGAGTAGGACAGGAGAGCGGCTCTTTTGGCTGGGAAGATACCTGGAGCGATCTGCTTACACCGTTCGCCTGATGCGGATGACGTTGCTTTCGTACAACGAAGCCGACGAGGATATTCATATTCAGGAAAATCCCGTCCTCAACACGCTGCTTCAGACGCTCACCAGCATGACGAGTGCTTTCCCGGGCTTTACGGACAAATCTATCTTGAAGAACCCCGAACCTGAGCTCTTGGATCTGGTGCGTGACATAGAGAAATCAGGCAGTTTGGCCTATTCCATCCAATCTTTTTTATCCAATGCCTACGCAGTCAGAGATCGCCTGAGTTTGGATACGTGGAGAATCCTGGATAGCATATCCGAGGAGCTCACCAAGATGAGGCAATCCGTAAAGACGCTTCAGCAGGCTTATCAAAGTCTGGATAATATGGTCGTGAAGCTGATGGCATTTTATGGATTGAATCTGGACAACATGACCCGGGAACCGACCTGGCACTTGCTGAATATCGGGCGTTTCATCGAATCTGCGGTCAATAACTGCACGATACTGAGAGGGATGCTTTGCGTGTCCTTTGACACCGAATCCAACAAAGAACTGATGGAAGACACGCTGCGGTGCAATGAAAGTCTGGTAACGTACCGCTATCGCTACCGCTCCAACCTGGAACTGCAGGGAGTACTTTCTCTGCTGATGCTCCATGAGGACAATCCAAGGTCGCTGATCTTCCAACTGTTGGAGATTGACCTGCATTTAAGGACACTTCCTAATCGCGAGGATACAGAACTTTTCAGTATTGAACGCAAAAAATTGCTCGAAGCCATCACCAAGATCAGGCTTTGCGATGTAGATAAACTAGCTGTCGCAGATCCTGAAAGCAACGGATTCGATGCCTTGAAGGCTTTTCTTGATGACATTATTGAACTCTTGCACGACACGTCAGACGTCGTCTATGAGAAATATTTTAGCCACACCGGCAGCAGCTACAAAATGATCCAAACGTCAGTAATTCCCGAGATATGAAATCGAGCCTGTCTGAGGCAGAGGGGCATGACGAAGAAGGTCACACACTGGGATGCCCGATACGCATCGGGGTGCTTTGCGAGATTCCACCTGCCTGCCGGTAGGCAGGTCTGGCCATTGAAAGTCAAATTATAAACAGATGAAATATCAGGTTATCCATATCACGGACTACATCTACGAGTTTCCGGCGACACTTTGTCACAATCTGATGTTTCAGATTCCTCAAAGCAATGCCTTTCAGACCGTGGAGGAATATTCCTGTGACATCTCACCCAAGCCAAGTTCTGAGATAGCCAGGAGTGATTTCTTTGGAAATAAGTACCTCTACTTTTCAGTGGAGAGATCTCATAAGAAGCTCACCGTCGCCTCAAAAAGTATCCTCGAACTCCTTCCTCCACCCTGGATTTCGATCCGGCCTGAGAAAACGATGCCTTGGGAAAAAGTGCACGCTTGGCTTCATTCAATCGAGGCGTCCAGCGATATCCGGCAGTATTATCTGGGCTCGAGCCACGTGCAGCTGATTGAAGGGATTAGAGAATATGCATTAAAGTCCTTCACTCCCGGTCGGCCGATCATGGAAGCGATGTCGCACCTGAATACTCGGATCTTTACCGATTTTGCATTTACGCCGGGATTTACCGATATCAGCACACCTTTGGCAAAAGTATTTGAACACAAGAAGGGCGTCTGCCAGGACTTTGCCCACTTTTCACTGGCCTGCCTCAGAGTGCTGGGATTGGCGGGCAGGTATGTCAGCGGCTACATCGAGACCTTGCCTCCTCCAGGCAAACCCAAACTGGTGGGATCCGACGCTTCCCATGCCTGGATTGCAGTCTATATTCCCGGTCACGATTGGGTTGAGTTTGATGCGACCAACAATCTGCTGGTCAGCGACAAGCATATCCGGGTGGCCGTCGGTCGCGATTTTGCCGACGTGACTCCACTGAAGGGAATCGTGTACAGCGGAAGTGAACAGGAGATGAAGGTGAGTGTGGATGTGCAGGCGCTGGAGGAGGAGTTGGCCGAAGATTGAGTGGGTTTTGAGTGATGGATTTTCGCTGAATTCTTCACACTGAGCAGCTTCTTCGGAAGCTTTGCAAAATCTTGCTTCCGAGGAATCGGAACCACGAGACTGTTCGATCCCCTCAAAAATTGAATTTTTCCTGCTCTGCGTAGTACTATTACAGTTAAAAGTCTCAACGTTCATATAAAAAGTATGAACGTCCGAGCAAAAACACTCAACGTTCATATAAAAAGTAGGAACGTCCGAGCAAAAAGACTCAACGTTGATATAAAAAGTATAAAAGTCGGAGCAAAAAGTCTCAATGTTTATACAAAAAGTATGAACATCCGAACTCAAGTCCTCGGGGGAAGGTGGGTTTTATCCTTCGCTGGGCCACTTCCCTGATAAGCCAGAGCTATGCGGAAGCTACTTTACTTCCAGCTTGTAGATTTTCCCATCAAAGCCGCAGATGTACAGTTCCTGATTTTGGTCGATGCCGAAGGAGGAAATGTTGAATCCGGCTTTTAGCAACTCCTTGTTGATTGGGCTTTGGGGATTGGCGACGTCCAAACTCCAAATCCGTCCCGTGGCAAAATCCGCGTAGATGTACTGGCCTTCGAGCTGGGGCAATGCAGTTCCCCGATAGACGTATCCGCCGGTGATGGAGACTCCCTCGGATCTGCCATACTCCCAGACGGGTAATTCCAAGCCGGTTTCATCACATCCGGATTTGAAGCAATGCGCGCCTTCCATGGTGTTCCAGCCATAGTTTCCACCTTTGACGATGATGTCGATCTCTTCGTAACTGTTTTGCCCGACGTCTGCCGTCCATAATTGTCCGGTCTCGGAGTCAAAGCTAAACCGCCAGGGATTTCGCAGTCCATAGGCGTAGATTTCCGGACGGTACCCTTGGGTGTTGTTTGCAAAGGGATTGTCAGCCGGAATTCCGTAGTTTTTTGCCCCCTCGTTTTTGTCAACATCTATTCTGAGCATACTGCCCAATAAAGTCTGTCTGTTTTGGCCATGACCCTTGGGATCGCCGCCGCTGCCACCGTCTCCCACAGCGATGTAGAGAAAGCCATCCGGGCCAAATGAAAGCTGGCCACCGTTATGATTGGAGTAGGGTTGGTCAAATTCCAAGAGGACCAATTCGCTGGCTTTGTCCGCTTTGTTGGGATCATTCGTCGATACTTTAAACCTCGAGATGACCGTGCGGTTGGGGTTGGAGGCGGTGTAGTTGACGTAGAGGTAGCCGTTGATTTCATACTGAGGATGAAAAGCCAAACCGAGTAAACCCTGTTCATTGCTGTCGTCGTCGACTAGACTTTCGATGTCCAGAAAGGTGGACTTTTCTCCCGCCTGCGTCTCATTTTTGAAAACGGAAATAACACCTTTCTGCTCCACCACGAATAGCCGATTGGTGTTGTCGCCCGCATGCTGAAGATCCACCGGTCGGTTAAAGGATAGTTGAGGAAAAGCTTCTGAAAGTTGAAGATCACCGGGGACTGGTGGCTCGGCCGGTTCAGGCTGGGCGCACGCGGCTGTCACCGCAAGGAGGAAAATGAAGGCTGAAAGTGGCGGAAATTTCATAGTAGCAACAATTGGGCACAGATAGAATATGGGAAAAAAGACTTCAGGAATAGCACTTCGCTAATTCAAGCCCATGGCTAAAACCATAAGGTCGAATGTTCTATAACGGTCTTTTCGACAGTAAGTTAGCTCAGTAGGGTAAATAACGAATATAAACCGCTTTAAATCAGCTCGCTACAACAGATGGCAGTCTGCAGCGTCTGTACGATGCAATTGGGATTTTGGAGCGAAAAGGATTACTGGAAACCAGCGCTTTTTTCAAAGCCTCAAATGGATACAAACGAATGCCCAAAGATTTAATTTACAGGTATCTGGTGAATGTTTTTGGACGCCCTGACAATGTCGGCGCCGCTGGGCTGCTGGAATATTTCCAATCCGAAGTAGGAGGCTCCGGCCAATACATGGTCAAAGATGTCCGCCTGAATATCCTCATATTCCAACCATGCGGTAGTTTGGGTAAAGCAGTAGATCTCGATGGGGATGCCCCTGTCTTCGATCGTTAACTGTCTGACCAGAATTGTAAGATCTTTTCGGATTTTGGGATGAGAATGCAGATACAGCTCGAGGTATTTTCTGAAGACACCCAAATTCGTCATTCTGCGCCCGTTTATCAGTTCGGAGGTATCGATGTTATTGATCGTATTATAGGCTTCGATCTGCTCTTGCCTTTCCGAGACATAGTCGGTTATTAACGCATATTTCTTATAACGCTCGCGGGTTTCCGGATCCACAAAGTTGATCGTTTGGGAGTTGACATACACGGCTCTCTTGATTCGCCTTCCCCCGCTTTCCTGCATTCCCCTCCAGTTTTTGAAGCTGTCGGTGATGAAGTAGTAAGTCGGAATAGTGGTAATGGTCTTGTCCCAGTTTTGAACTTTCACCGTGTTTAGATTCATTGCAATCACGTCACCGTCGGCATTGAACTTGGGCATCTCGACCCAGTCACCGATTCGAACCATATCATTGGACGATATCTGTACGCTCGCCACCAGACCTAGGATCGTATCTTTAAAAATCAACAGCAAGATGGCTGTCATCGCACCAAAAGCGCTCAGGAAGTAGATCGGTGATTTGCCGAGCAGAACCGAAAGAATCAGAATCCCGCTTGCAATGTAGAGGATCAGGCGTACCAGTTGGGCGTAGCTGGTGAGTGGTTTGTCCTTGAATGCTTGGGACTTTGAAAGCCCATACTCTATCACCCTCAAAAATGAAATCACAATGCTCGTTCCGACGATAAGGATATATACGTCGGTCAGTTTGACAACGAAAGGGGAGAGACTCTCAAAATCCTGAAAAATGCTCGGAGTAAGCGCCCGGACGAAAAAGGCTGGAACGATATGGGCGAAGTTGTTGAATACCTGATGATCTGCCAGCACATCGTCCCATGTTATGGGAGATTTCCGAATCATTCGATAAATGTAGTTTACGATGATCTTTTTGGTAAGCCAAAATGTAATTCCTGCTACCAGACAAAGGCATACCAGCAGGATTGCCAGGCGGAGATAAGTCGCGACCTCTTCGGATACGCCTGAGTTGATTAAAAGATGCTCAATCCAATTTTCTATTTGATCCATGTTTCTTGGAGATTTGTACTTTTTTTCTGTTCGATTGGGGAAATCGCGTTGCGTCGACAGAAGTTGCGGTAATACATCCGGTTAGGACTTCCGCCTGGCATGCCACCTGATTTTCGGATCAGACTGCCAGAAGAAGTCTTGGAAAAAACACTTGTACCGAGATGATTTCGACCGGTTTTTCAGTAACTCGTCTGTCGACCGAGGGCGCAAGGTATAAAATCTTGCGTTAATGTATTGCCGGAATCAGAAGCAAATGCCAGTCTTTGGTATAGTAAGCCTACACCAGATCAGATACCCGGAGGTGTTTTGTTGGTTCTGCCTTGCGGCTAGAGATGATTGCGCCCTACGGGAGAAAAATAGAGTCAATTTTTAGTAACCAAGCTTTATATCCAAGCGCGCATGCCACTGCGGCAGTAGCTCGTAGATCTCGTCGAGCGCCTGTGTTTGTGCTTCGGTAAGCGGTGTATTCCTTGATCTGCAGATTGGCGCAATGGGTACGCCTCGTTTTTGCAGGAAGTATTTGGCGCTGGTCGGATAGCCCTGAGAGATGATGGCATCCGCTCGGGTAAGTTCCGACTGTAGCCAGTTGACGTCGGCTTGTTTTGCAGGATTGGTGGCATTGGCACACATCCAGGAGAAGAGCTCGGGATATAGATTTCCGGCGATGCAGGACATGCCCTGAGCCCCCAGTTGCAACGACTCCATGGTATTGGGCGTATGTGCATCATAGAATTCCAGAGGACTGCCCTTCGCTATTTCCAGTTTTGCTTTGATCTTATCCAGGTCAAGACTCGTGTCTTTGTGATAGATGAAGCGCTTGGAGGAGATCATGAAGCGCATGACCTCAGGGGAAACGATTCTCTTGTAGGGAGTGGGACATTCGTAGGTGCCTAGCGGAATATCTCCGGTTAGGCTCAGAAACTCTTGAAGATTGCTGATCAGTACGTTGTCATCCTCGTCTTTGGCCGCGAAATGACTGGTGATCAGGATCACGGCATCGACTCCCGTGTCATACATCTTCTTGGTAAACTCCGCCCGTTCTTCGATAGTTTCCCCAAAAGATCCAGTCGCTACGACTGGCATTTTGCCTTTCACCTGCTTTACGACATGTGATGCCAAAGCCAGACGCTCTTCACTGTCGAGGTGATACATTTCGCTGCTCAGGCAATTCGCAAAAAAGCCTTTCGCTCCACAGGCCAGGTAAAAATCCGTGAGTTTGGACAAGGCCTCAAAATCGATCTTCAAATCAGAGTCAAACGGGGTGAGCATGACCGGTACGAATTTCTGTTCGGCGTTTTTCATAAGTTTGGTGTTTGCGGTATTTTCTTTTGTGAGTCGAGTAGCTGCAAAAAGACTTTCATCCAAGCCGAGCAAAGCAGTCAGAGACAGGCTGCTAAGGGTTACTTTTCCCAAAAAATTTCTACGTGAATTGTAGTCAGATTTATTCATAAGATGTGGTATTCCTGAGCAGTATGCCGGACTTTTAGTGGCGCCAGAATTGGGAGGTTGTTCTTTTTTTGATTTTAGTTATCGATTTTCTGCCGTCTCTCCATCACCTCTCTCCAAGTCGTGAGGATGATGCCGTTTTTCTCGATAAAGGATTTCAGATCTGGGGACACCATCGCGTCGAGGTCAGCCTGACGGGATCTACCCGAGCCGGAGATGTTGTCGAAATTGTCGTTGTGCGTGGTGCTGTGTACAATGATCATCGCCAGGCCGGGCTGCATCTTGTCAAGGATACGCTTAAACTGCTCGACCTTATACTGCGCATGTTCTGCTGGGGTATATTCCGCTTTTTCTGGTTTCCAGTCACCACTGTTGGAGTGCAGATCATCTAGGACCGGCAGTCCCAGGGCCCAAATTTGTTGACCGATTTCGGTGGTTTGTTTGAGCAATGCTGGCTTGGGCAGCGCCATTCCCTCGGTGTATTTTCCGTCTGCCTTGAGCTTTTTGACAATCGGGGCCAGCTGACTTTCCTCCAAAAGGACGTTATTGCCGCCGGGGAACATCACCGGGATCTTGTACTCAGCCCCCAATTGGATGTATTTCTTCAGAAACTCAGGATGGGCGAACACTGTCCCCATATGAGAGTCCAAATGTGTAGGTTGGATACCCATGCTGAGTGCGCGATCGATTTGCGCTTTGAGCTCGATGTATACTTCTTCCGGAGTCGCATTTTCTACTACTTGAGCTACTGTATGCCAAAATGAACCCTCAGGGTCATGAAGTCCGGGAACCAGACTTTTGCCCGCCAACGGTTCCCATCGGTAGCCTTTCCACTCCGAGGTCAGGACCAAATGCAAACCCGCGTCAATCGGAGCCGAGTCTTTCGTTTCCCTCATGAAAGTTCCCGCCCAGGGACAGGGCATCATCACGCTGCAGGAGGTAGCAACACCTCCGGCGAGAGACTGAAAAGTGCCTTTGTTTGACTCCAGGGACATTCCGGCATCGTCGACGTGGAAGATGACGACTTTTTTGTCCTTTGGCCAGCCGAGTTTTTCGGCATAAGTCTGAGCCTGGAGCGATGAGATACTAAAGGTCAAAGCCAGCGCCGTGAGTAAGTGGCGGGTCGCGAAAATCGCTTGAAGATTGGTTTTCATGGGTCAAGTCTAAATCGGTTCTATCTACCTTGACTACTGAGGAATTAGGGAAAAGGGCTAGCGAAAAAGGGTTCTAATTTCTGACTCTTCACTGTGGACTTGAGACAAAGATGATTTGTCCTAATAAAGCGCGGAGAATTGGGACGAGTCCGGCCACCTCAAACAAAAAACCACAGCCTTTCGAGGCTGTGGTTTTTCCATAAAAGTCAGTAGCGTTTACTTTCTCGCCAAAGCCGCTTTCGCGGCCTTCACGATATTTTCGGCGTTCAGGCCGTATTTTTCAAGCAGTTGAGTCGGAGTACCGGACTCGCCAAAGCTGTCGTTGACACCCACGTACTCCAAAGGAGCGGGATTGTGTCGGCTGAGAACCTGAGCGATGCTGTCGCCCAAGCCACCGTTGATCTGATGTTCTTCGGCAGATACTGCACAGCCGGTCTTTTTCACTGACTCCAAGATCGCTTCTTCGTCGAGTGGCTTGATCGTGTGGATGTTGATCACTTCGGCAGAGATGCCTTCCGCGCGGAGCATCGCCTCAGCGACCACGGCTTCCCAGACCAAATGACCGGTCGCAAAGATCGAAACGTCAGCTCCGTCGATCATTTTCCATGCTTTTCCAATCTCAAACTTCTGATCTTTTGGAGTAAAGATCGGCCAGCTTGGGCGGCCAAATCTCAGGTACACAGGGCCTTCGTACTCCGCAATCGCCAAAGTCGCTGCTTTGGTCTGATTGTAGTCACAAGGGTTGATTACGGTCATGTGCGGAAGCATCTTCATCATGCCGAGGTCTTCGAGGATCTGGTGAGTAGCACCGTCTTCTCCCAGGGTCAAGCCTGCGTGTGAAGCACAGATTTTGACGTTTTTGTTGGAGTAGGCTACGGATTGGCGGATTTGATCATACACTCTGCCTGTGGCAAAGTTGGCAAAAGTGCCGGCGAAAGGAATCTTGCCGCCCAGTGCCAAACCAGCCGAGAGGCCAATCATATTGGCTTCCGCAATGCCCGTTTGAAAGAAACGCTCGGGGAATTCCTTTTGGAAGTCACCCATCTTCAGCGAGCCGATCAAGTCAGCGCAGAGTCCGACGACGTTTGGATTTTTTCTCCCTGCTTCCAGGAAACCGTCACCGAAACCGGAGCGGGTGTCTTTCTTTTCTGTATAGGTAAATTTTAAGTCTAAGCTCATGATAAAGTCTTTTGGAAGGAGGAATTAATAGTCGCCGAGGGTTTCTTCAAGCTGTCCCAAAGCATTGGCCAGCTGCTCGTCGTTGGGAGGGGAACCGTGCCATTTGTGGGTTCCCACCATGAAATCGACTCCATAGCCCATTTGAGTATAAAGGAGATTCATCACGGGCTTGCCTTTTCCCGCCAGGGATTTGGCTGTTTCCAAGCCTTCCAAGACGGATTTCATGTCGTTTCCTTCTTTGATTTCATTGACTTCCCAGCCAAAAGCTTCCCATTTTGCACGGAGGTTCTTGAGATCCAGAATCTTGGAGACAGGGCCGTCGATCTGCTGACCATTGTAGTCGATCGTTGCAATGATGTTGTCCATTTTATGGTGTGCTGCATACATCGCTGCTTCCCAGACCTGGCCTTCTTGCAGTTCGCCGTCACCCATCATGACATACACCAGATGCTCGTCTTTGTCGATCTTTTTGGCCTCCGCGACGCCGATGGCCACAGAAAGCCCTTGGCCCAAAGAGCCGGATGCGACCCGAATACCCGGAAGATGCTCGTGGGTGGCGGGGTGACCCTGAAGTCTTGAGTTCAATTTTCTGAATGTGACCAGCTCTTCCACAGGGAAATATCCGCTGCGCGCAAGCACAGAATACCAGCCTGCAGAAAGGTGACCGTTGGAAAGGAAGAAAAGGTCTTCACCTTTGCCATCCATCTTGAAGTCAGGGTTGTGGTGAAGCTGATCAAAGTAAAGTGCAACAAAGAACTCAGCACAGCCGAGGGGTGCGCCGGGGTGACCCGATTGCACCGCATGCACCATGCGCAACACGTCTCTTCTGAGCTGGGTCGCGACTTTTTGGAGTTGTTCGATTGATTGTTTTTCCATTAGGTCGGTTTATTTTAGGATTTGAGCAGAATGATTTTTAGAGTCCACCTTGTCGATGATTTCCGTGATTTTGCCAGATTCATCTATGACAAAGGTGGTGCGGATCGTGCCGATGTAGGTCTTTCCGAAGGTGGTTTTTTCACCCCATACCCCATAAGCCTTTTGTACTTTTTGCTCCGGATCGGAGATGAGTGAAAAAGGCAGCGCCTGTTTTTTGATGAAATTCCGGTGCGATTTTTCGGAGTCGGAGCTGATACCCAAGACTACATAGCCGGCTTTGAGCAAGGCCTCGTGATTATCTCGGAGGTTGCATGACTGCGTAGTGCAGGTCGGTGTGTTGTCTTTGGGATAAAAGTACAAAACCACCTTTTTTCCCCGATAGGATGAAAGCTTGATCAGTTCGTCTTTCTCGTTGGTAGCTTCAAAATCGGGAGCCATTTGGCCTACTTCTAATGCCATATTTTTCTTTAGTTTAAAATATCTTAGGAAATCGTGCCTTTCCATTCGGCCACATTTCCTGCCATGTCCGTGACCCGTAGGACGGCGGATCCACGAAGGACTTCCCCGTTTAGCGTTTCGGACCAAATCACGGCTTGTTTGTGCTCGTAGCGCATCAAGACCCACTTGCCATTCACAAAGGCTTCAAAGCTTTTGATGCCGGAGAGATTGTCCTTGATGGTGAATCTCATCCCTTGGCTGTTGGCGCGGATCAGGTTGATGGTTGGTTTCACGTTGTCCACAGCGAGGACAAAACTACCAAAATTTCTGGTTTTGAACCGGATTTGTCCGCCTTCCCACTCGCCTCCGGCGAAAGATCTGGCACCATTTGGAGCGCGGAGATAAACGTGAGTTTTACCTTTATCGCCGGTGTATCCGCTGACATTCCAGGTGACTTCGATGGGATTCCAGAGATACTCCGTCGTCTCCTGAAGCCGGAGAACCGGAGCAGAATCTGGTCCTGAATGACCCACCCGCAGGTAGAGATCTTCCAAAAGGCTGTTTTCAGCAGTTCTCACAGTCAATCTGTCGGTGGCGTGCAGATGCTCTTTTCCTACTGGAAAATGACCAAAAAGCTCCGGTTCCAAAATCTCTGAACAAAGGTCAATTTTGACTGGGACACCAAATCTCAGGTCCCAGAGGTAGGTTCTGCTTTGGGCGTCTTGGTATGCGGGAAGGACCTCGTACACCATATTTCCGATGAAAAACTTCGCCAAGCCACCCTTCTCAGTTTGCGCCACGCGGATTCTCATGTGATGGGAGAGATATTCAGTTTGTGCCTTTGCGGGGGCAGCCCCGTTGGAGACGGTCGAGTCCAGATCCTCGCCTGTCAAGGCCAAGTTTACCGATCGTGAATTGTTGTACGCGTCGGAAAGTTTGATTTGGAGGTTTTTCTTTGCTCCCGCTTCGACTTCAAACGCGCCCGTCCCCGGAGTATTTGGAGTGAAATAATCAAATTTCAGATTTGGCTGGAGATAGAGTTTGGTAAAGCGGTTTCGGTAAGTGTGCAGCAGGAAGTGTCGGGTGAAGTTGAAGTCCACTTTGTCAATCAAGAGCGTGTACAACGGCCCACTTTCGTCAGAAACCTCAAATTTCGGATATCCGTTTTGGTTGTCGGCTCCGTCGAGCTTGTCATAGCTTTGGATCTCCAGACCGACTTTTCCCGTGACCCGAATCGTCTCGGGAATTCGATAACTTGCTCCACTGAGGACTGGGGTGATCTCCAAACGCTGGAATTTTCCGTTGACGCGACTGTCGATTTCCAGCGGGACGATGGCGATTTTTTGCGGAGTGGGAGGGATGTTGTCCAAGACCTCAGTGAATCCAGCGAGCAGCGGATCCATTGCCCGATCCAGGCTGTCGCGTATTTCGAAGTGGAGATGCGGGCCGCCTGAGCCACCTGTATTGCCTCCATTTGCGATCAATTCGCCTTTTTTCACCGAGAGTTCTCCGGGATTGGGAGTGACTTCCAGTTCGTTTACCTGAGCTTCGTAGAGCTTTTGGCGCATCCAGGCCTGGAGCTTGGGATTGAAATTCCTGAGGTGTCCGTAGAGCGTGATGTTTCCGCTGGGATGCTTGAGGTAGATCACATTTCCATAGCCAAAGGACGAAATCTTGATCCGATGCACCCAGCCATCAGCTGCTGCATAGATCGGTTCGCCCTCGACTCCGCCGGTTTTGTAGTCCAAGCCGGTATGAAAGTGATTGGGGCGAAGCTCGGAGAAGTTGCCGGAAAGGAAGTTTCTTCCTCCAGGCTTCACTGGAGACCGGAAATACCCTTTTTGGATTTCCTGTGAAAAACTTCCGATTGACGTACTGAAACCCAGGACTAGAACCAGAGGAAAAAGCCTACCTAACTTCAAAATCCAGCATTTTTTCGGTACCAATATATCCAACGAGACGATCTCCAATCTTCACCGGGCCGACCCCAGCCGGAGTCCCGGTGTAGATCAGGTCTCCTTTTTTCAGCGTGAAAAACTGGGAAACGTAGGAGATGATCGTGGCAAAGTCAAAGAGCATCAGACTGGTGTTTCCTTTTTGCTTTAGCTCGCCGTTGAGTTCGAGATGGAAGTCGATATTCTTCAGATCCGCAAAATCAGACACAGGCTTGAAGTCGCCGATCGGAGCCGAGCCGTTAAACGCCTTGGCAATTTCCCAAGGTAACCCTTTGGCTTTGCATTGATCCTGGAGATCGCGGGCCGTGAAATCGATGCCGAGGCCGATCTCTTCGAAATAACGATGAGCAAACTGCGGCTGGATGTACTTTCCTTCCTTGGAGATCTTCAAGACGAGCTCAAGTTCGTGATGGATGTTTTCTGAGAAATCCGGATAAAAGAAGGGAGAGCCGCTTTTGAGAAGTGCCGTGTCCGGCTTTAGAAATACGACCGGTTTGCCGGGTTTTTCGTTCTTGAGTTCCTCGATATGAGCCGCGTAATTCCGGCCGATGCAGATGATTTTCATAGTTGGATGCTGAATTCAGAAAGCTGTTGCAGATGCAAATACTGCTCTCAACTTTCGCCCGTGAAATTAATCGTATTTGCCGCATGGAAGTAACATTGGAGGAAAAAATGAGGCTCTCCTATTGAAATTCCAAATCTCTTTCAATAGGAGAGCTTCCGCGCTTTAAAGCAAAAAAGAGGCTGACCCGACGGACCAACCTCGAAAATTGCATGAAAAGGTCCTTAAATTATCGATTTGACCAATCCACCTTCCACTCGAATCGCAGCGCCGTTGGTAGCCGAGGCGAGTGGACTTGAATAATAGACGACTGTGTCGGCTACCTCTTCGACCGATGCAAAACGCTGAATCAGGGATGTGGGCCGCATGTCTTTGAAAAACTCGCGCTCCACATCTTCGGTAGATTTGTTGCCGGAAGTCGCCAAGTCTTCGATGAATTGGCCGACTCCCTTGGACTTGGTTGGGCCGGGAAGTATGGAATTCACAGTGACGGCGGTTCCTTTGGTGAGTTCGGCCATGCCGCGGCTCACCGCAAGCTGGGCGGTCTTGGTCATGCCGTACTGGATCATTTCCTCAGGGATAAAGATGCCCGACTCGCTGGAGATGAAGATTACCCGACCCCAGTTTTTGTCCAGCATCTTCGGGAAATAGTGCCGGGAAAGCCTAATTCCGCTGAGCACGTTGATCTCAAAAAACCGAAACCAATCTTCGTCGGGAATTTCAGCGAACGCTTTGGGTTCAAATATCCCTGTATTGTTGATCAAGATGTCGACCTCTGGCACTTCGGAAAGCAGCCTGTTGACATCCTCGACTTTGGCAAGGTCTGCCGCTACGCCGGATACGTCACAGTTTGGGTGGCTTGCTTTCAACTCGGCAATCGCATGATTGACGCTTTCCCGGGTTCGGCCGTTGATGATGACGCTGGCTCCTTCGGCCAAAAATCGGGAAGCAATCGCATATCCGATTCCGGCTGTAGAACCGGAGATGAAGGCTTTTTTGCCTGTTAGTTTTAAATCCATGTGGGTTGTAGAGTTTGGTTTGAAAGAATTTTCCCATAAAAAGTCGGGAGATTTTAAAACCGAGGATGAGAAGTAAAAATTCCAATCAGCTCTAAACCTTCGTTTTTGACGATCAGCAAGGAATAGATAGGCCGATCAATTATTTCGATAAATCGTTAGATTTAAGATGTCAAAACAATAGATGCATGGACTTACAAGCAATCAAACTAGATCTAATTCATTGGCTTACGGAACTTCAGGACCGACGGATATTGGAGCAACTGCATACATTCAAGCAGCAGCAAAAGGAAGATTTAAGCGAGTCCCACAAAGCGTTGTTGGATGAGCGAATTGCGTCCTACGAAAAAGATCCCAGTAAAATGCTGGACTGGGAAGATGTAGTAAATGAGTTGGAAAAAGGCCTGTGAACTACCAGATAAGACTTCTGGACGAGGCTCGCCTTGATATTAAAGACATCATCATTTGGTATAATAATGTAGAGTCAGGGTTGGGTAGACGGTTTTATGGATCGTTGAAATCAAGTTTAGACTATATACGAAAATATCCATTTAACAGCCAGATTGTTTATCGGGATATCAGGAATATGTTGCTAAAAAAATTCCCCTATCAGGTACATTACAGGGTGATTGAACAGGACAAATTAATCATTGTTTTTGCGATTACGCATACTAGTAGGAACCCTAGAGTCTGGTTGAGCGGTAGATGATGGCAGTTTTTTTCAAAGCCGAGGGTTGGAAATAAAATTCCCTGCCAGTTCCATTTTAGGATTGATAGGGAATCCACTGCGACTGAACCCTTACAATGCCTACTGATCAATCCACCGCTCTGAGACTCATCAAAACCTGTCCCGATTCATCTCTTAGATACAGGACGTTATTCTCGATTTCGAATTTGCGGATCAGTTCCAAGACTTTTTTGACTTCCATTTCCACTGTCATATCAGCGCAGGCCATCATTGTGGCAACTCCCTGCCCAAATCGGATCTCGTTTTTACCTTCGACAGAGAACGCACCCCGGATGGAATTACAGCCAGTTTCGCCAAAATAAGATCCCTGGGAACCGTTGAGCTCAAAGGTCAAAGCTTCGCCCTTTTGGGATTTTGGGTCTTGGATTGTTCCCCCGTGAAGTACTTTCCAGATGTTGGTCAAGGCCAGTCGGGGATCCTGGGTTTTGCCGATCACTTCGATCAGTTCGTAAGTAAGGGAAGAAGCGTCGGCTGGTACAGGATCGGTCTTTTTGGAAACCCCGACCTCCAGCTCATAGATAAATCCCGGTTCGTACTCGAAACCTGCTATCTGGTCGTAAAACAGCTCCCATTCACCGTCTTTGATTTCTTCTCCTCTTTGAATCTGGAAGCAACTCATCGGTCCGACTCCGGTACAATCAACCTTTGCGGAATTGATCCACCAGGTTTCTTTTTGCGCTTGATTCTCACTCTGGCAACCCAACATGGCTAGGAAAAGGGTGAAAATGGAGACAAATAATTTCATATCAGAACTGGATTTGGTTGGCGATCTTGAAGATCTTCTCCGTCCATCGTGCATACACCAATCCCGAAGGATGGAGTTGGTCTTCAACGACCATCTCTGGTTTCGCACCGATCTGGCGGTAGTCTTCAGTGATCTCTACGAATTCAACTCCGTATTCGCTACAAATGACGGCTTCAGCAATGTTGTAGGCATCGATTTCCCCTGCAACTTTTTCCTGATCTGAACCCCGGTCTTTCGCGAAAGGAGTCACGCCCCAGTCCGGAATGGAGATCACGATGACGTGATCATTTTTTCCACGGGCAAAAGCAATCGCCCGCTTCAGCATCGCTTCAAACTCCTTCTCAAACTCCGCCACTGGTCTGCCGCGATACTGATTGTTGACCCCGATCAGGAGTGTCACCAAGTCATATCCCTCGGAATTCGTTTGGCTGGCATTGATTCCGACTTCCAGCTCGTCCACCGTCCAGCCCGTCTTGGCAATGATCTGGGGAGCTTCGAAGGTGAATTTTCCGCTTTTATTGAGCTTCTCGACCAATTGATTGGGGTAGCGTTCTTGTTCATCGACTCCTTCGCCAATGGTGTAGCTGTCGCCCAGGGCTAGATAGGTCAGTTTTTTCTCTTTCGCAGAAAATTCAGAATCAGTCATCGATAGGAGGATTGCTGTGAGTGTAAGAAGCAGAAATAGACATTTCATAAAGCTAGACCTGAAATAATTTCTGAGTCACCGTGATGCGGCCCGCATCTGCATCCATCTCGACTTCCGCTCCGACCGGGATGATAAACTGTCGACTCACGTGGCCGATCATCGCGCCGGTATAAGCGGGGATTTTCAGCGGCAAGATGTAGTGATCCATAATCTGGTCAACCGTGAACGCCCCATACCCTCCGCCTGGGGTACATTCGGTGCATTGGCCGAAGATGAAGCCCTTGATCCTAGCCAAAGTGCCGTTGAGCTTCAGCGTACTCATCATGCGATCCACTTTGTAAGGGTCCTCTCCCGTATCTTCGATGAATAAAATAGATTCCTGAAAATCAGGGTAGTATTGAGTTCCAGATAAAGCAGTCAGCACGGTCAGATTCCCGCCCAAAATCTTCCCCTTCGCCTTTCCGCCGGTCAGCGTTTGTATCCTATTTCCCTTGGCGACGAGGTCATCGCCTTTGCCTACTTCATTCTTAAACACGATCGGGTCTGAGCCAAAAAAGACTTTTTCAAACTGCTTTACATTAAAGCTATTCCAACTGCCGGAGCCATTTGGACCATGAAAAGTAATCAGGCCCGTTTGACTTTGGATGGCGGAATGCAGTGCCGTGATATCGGAATAGCCCTGAAGTGGTTTTGGGTTATTTTTGATCAGTTCGTAGTCGAGTAGAGGGAGGATCCTGGCAGCGCCGGAGCCTCCGCGGATGCACACGATCATCTTCACGGCCGGATCGCCAAACATGGCATTCAAGTCCCCAGCGCGCTCCTCGTCCGTTCCGGCCAGGTGCCCGGAGCGGTTTCTTAAGTTTTCGCCGAGTTTGACCTTAAATCCCAGCGCTTCCATGGCTTCTTTCGCGTAGGTGAATTCCATTCGGTCCGCTGTGGCCGCCGAAGGAGCGATGATGCCAACGGTATCTCCTTTTTTGATGGCTTTGGGAAGAATGACTTCAGCGCCTGGATTATGTGACGGAGAATCAAAGGAAAGAAACGGTGCGGTTCCGGCCAGTAAACCTAAGGATTTGAGAAAGTGTCGTTTATCCATGTGGTGTCTCAGATTGAGGTTTGAAGTTAGGGTTTTGGGAGATAAAGCTTGTCAAAACTGCTTGTGCTTTCTCAAAAGCTATTCCATCCTGCCTCAAAATAGACTTGTTGTAAAATGTTATGGTACTAGCAGATAAATTGTGTTTTAGCCTCACATCATGTCCCTCACCAACAAGAGCACCTTCTCCATTTCTTTTCGCACGATTGATGCAGAGTAGGGATAGTTGGTGTTCATGAAGGCCAGGCAATAGACTTTGCCGCTTTTGGTTTTTATCAGGCCAACCAGGCTGTGATTGTTGCTCATGGTGCCAGTTTTGGCAAAAATATAAGGCTGAGCTGCCTGATAGCTGTTTTTAAGCGTGCCGGTTTTTCCGCCTGTCGGCAAAAGCTCCAGCAGTTGGTGCTCTGGGAGGATCCGATACAGCTTGTCAAAGAGCGCCACCATGGATCGCGGCGTGAAAAGATTGTGCCGACTCAGCCCGCTTCCGTCCACCCAATTGGGTTGATCAGGCAGGTCAAAAAGATACGTCTTGAGGATGTATTCGATGGCTCGCTCAGTGTCCAGGGATTGGAACAGACGGTCAGAAACCATAAAGAGCATTTGCTCCGCAATGAAGTTGTCGCTTTCCAGCATCATCTCCTTCAGCAGCGGAAAGAGCGGCGCTCCTCTCCAGCTTCGATTCACTATTGGAAGGGTTTCGGGTTTGTAAATCCACTTTTTGCCGGTGGCATCCTGCGCCAATTCAGCGGTCAATTCACCGGAAGTGATGAGCGGGATGTACTTTTCCTTGCCTAGGAAAGTGCCTGGATTGTAGGAAAAGGTGTTGCTGTGAAAATCCCGCTCCAACTCCTTGATGGGACGGTTGGTGATGCGGACTACTGACTGGAAATGTCCAGGAAAGACTTCCGGCCGGCCTGAGATTTTTTTGACCTGAAGCAGATTTCCATAGATCGGCAGGCTGCTCCGCTCGGCAGAATAGTCGAAATAGTAATCATCCCATTGCCAGCCATAGCCGAAGTCAGGAGAGACCTGATTTGCATCCGAAAACTGGATGATCGGATAGTCACTCCATATTTTCCCGAAGTCAGGCTGATGAAAGTCCAGGTACTTCCAGCTCGGATCGCCGCTTCCCCAGATTTTGAGCGTGTCGCCGGAAGGCAAGTAGCGAAGCGTCTGCGTGCTGTCTTGCAGAATGGCCAGGGAGGCAAAAAGTGTGAAAAGCTTGGTAGTCGAGGCCGGAATGAAATTGAGCTGTGAGTTTTTTTCGAAGAGGACAAGCTGTGAATCCAGATCGTAGAGCACAAATCCCGTGAGATGTCCGCTGAAAAAACTCTGATCGCCAAGCGCGGTTTCCAGTTGGATGTATTGATCCCGCGTGATCTGAGCATGGGCTTGGGCCGTGAGAAGCAAAAGCACCAAACGGAAAGCTATAGCGATTTTGCGGACTGAAGTAGGTTTGAAAACAGTTGATTCGGAGATCGACATGGATGGATTTTGAAAGATCTGGATGGGGGAAAGCAGGAATCGTTCCGAATCAGAATTGCCGCTTAGGCATTGCCTGAATCTCCCGCAGGAGCCCACAGGCCCAGCCAGCCGACGATGAATGCTACGCCGCCGATGGGAGTGATGGCCCCAAGCCAGGTCACACCGCTCAGACAAAGCACATAGAGCGAACCGGAAAAGATCAAAATTCCCACACTAAAACCCCAAAAACTCAGGGCCGTCTTTTTCAAACCCGGCTTGACAGATGCCCAGATCCCCAGCGCCAGAAGTGCCAAACTGTGATAGAAATGGTACTTCACCGCTGTCTCGAAGGTTTCCAGTCTGCCGGTAGACTCCAGCATGGGTTTCAGTCCATGCGCTCCAAATGCGCCGATTCCCACGGCTATGGCTCCAAAGATTGCAGCGGTTTTTAGGATCGTTTGTGCTTTCAAGGCTAAATAGTTGATTGGTTACTTGGACTGATTGGATTCTTGCTGAAATCTCAAATTTGAAATTAGCCCCTGCCTCCGAAGATTGCAGACCCGACACGCACCATCGTGCTTCCTTCTTCTTGGGCGATGAGATAGTCTCCGCTCATGCCCATAGACAGTTCTTTGAGGCTGACAAATGATGGAAGGCTTCTCGATTTTAGCTCTTCGAAAAGCGTCTTGAGTGAGCGGAATTCCTTTCGAATCTGGCTTTCATCTTCCGTGAAAGTGGCCATTCCCATCAACCCTTCGATTTGAACGTGGGTTAACGCCGCAAATTCGGCAGCCGAAAGCATCTCGTCCAACTCGGCGCGGTCAAAGCCAAACTTACTTTCTTCCTCCGCGATATGCATCTGAATCAATACTGGAATGATCCGGTCAATCTTTTTTCCCTGCTTATCGATTTCCTTCAAAAGCTTAAAAGAGTCAACGCCATGAATCAAATGAACAAAAGGAGCGATGTATTTGATCTTGTTGCTTTGCAAGTGGCCGATCATGTGCCAGCGTGTGTCGGCAGGCATCTCCGGTTGCTTCGTCTGGATTTCCTGCACCTTATTTTCCCCAAAATCGCGGACGCCGGCGGCATACGCTTCCTTCAGATCGTCGAGCGGTTTGGTCTTGCTGACGGCGATAAGCTGACCGGCAGGATTGACAAAGGATTCTTTTACTGCTTCGAGGTTGGCTTTGATACTCATTCTTTAATGTATTAATCCGCTCCTTTGGTCTAAATGAAGAGAGCCGTTTGCAAAAAACAAAAACAGGGATTTTTTTCTTCTGCCTTCCAGCCAGATAATTAGCGGAAATTCATCAACTGGAAGAAAAGCGTAAAATTAGATTTGATATTTTTAGACTACACTTTTGCTTTTTGGCCTTAAAACAAAGATATGGCAATCATTAGCACTTTGCTAAAAAAAGGAATCCGGCTTCGGGAGAGTTTGGAGCAGGAATATTCCAGTCCGCTTGACCTTCAAAAAAATCAACTGAAGAAACTTTTGCTGAAAGCTGAAGGCACAGAAATCGGCCAAACGTATGACTTTCATGAAATTCTACGGGCGTTCCGCGAGAGTGACGGAGCATTTTATGAGGCTTACAAGAGTCATGTACCCATTTATGACTACGATTCAATTCATGCTGAATTTTGGAATAAACTGCAATCCGGGAAGAAAAATGTGACCTGGCCCGGTGCAGTCAAGTACTTTGCCCTAAGCTCCGGCACCTCGGGCGCTGCCTCCAAATACATCCCCATCACCAAATCCATGGTGACTGCTATCCGTCGGACGGGAGTGAGGCAGATCCTGAGCCTTTCCAAGTACGACCTACCGGCCTCACTGTTCACCAAAGGAATTCTGATGCTCGGTGGAAGTACAGACTTGGAGTTTAACGGGACGTATTTCTCCGGAGACCTTAGCGGTATTACCGCCGGAAAACTTCCGATTTGGCTCCAGCGATTTTATAAGCCGGGGAAGAAAATCTCGAGAAACAGAAACTGGGGAGACAAGCTGGATCAGATCGTGGAGCGGGCCAAAGACTGGGATATCGGCATCATTGTCGGCGTCCCGGCCTGGTTGCAGATCCTGATCGAAAAGATCATCGAACGGTATAAGGTCAAGCATATCCATGAGATTTGGCCCAATCTTCGGATTTTTGTCCACGGAGGTGTGTCTTTCGAGCCTTACAAAAAGGGGTTTGAAACTCTGCTGGGCAGGCCGCTGATCTACATCGAAACCTATCTGGCATCGGAGGGATTTTTGGCTTTTCAAGCACTGCCCGACAGGAAATCCATGCGTCTAGTGCTGAACAATGGGATTTTCCATGAGTTTATTCCTTTCACAGAAGCCAATTTTGACGAGGCCGGAAATGTGAAAAAGGACGCCCAAACCCTGAAGATCGACGAGGTGGAAGAGGGCAAAGACTACGCTCTCTTGATCTCGACCTGTGCAGGAGCCTGGCGCTATCTGATTGGGGATGTGGTGCGGTTTGTGTCCAAAGCGGAGTCCGAGATCATCATCACGGGCCGAACTAAGCACTTTCTGAGTTTGTGCGGAGAGCATCTTTCCGTGGATAACATGAACAAAGCCATCGAATTGGCCGCTGATGAATTCGGCATTCGCGTGAAGGAGTTTACCGTATTGGGAGAACCTTACAAAAACCTCTTCGCGCACCACTGGTACATCGGGTCAGATGATGATATTTCGGTGAAAAAGCTCACTGCTTCCATCGATCAGCATCTGAAAAAACTAAATGATGACTATGCGGTCGAACGCAATCATGCATTAAAGCAAGTGAAGGTTTCCGTACTGCCGTCGACGGTTTTCTATGATTGGATGAGATCTGAGGGGAAAGAAGGCGGGCAAAACAAATTTCCACGCGTCTTGAAAGGCGAAAAGGCACAAAGCTGGAAGGAGTTTTTGGCGAAAAAGCTGTCCGCCGAATGATCCATAGTCTGGTTGAAGGAGTCAGCATGGGGCTGTTGCTCTCCGTACTTATCGGGCCGGTATTTTTTGCCCTGATCAGCAGCAGCATGCAGCACGGATTCCGATACGCAGCGATGTTGGCATTGGGAATCTTGGTGAGTGATTCGCTTTATGGTCTTCTGACCTATTTTGGTGTCAGTTTTTTGGCAAATGTGGTCTTGTTTGAATCGATATTGGGATACGTCGGGGGGCTGATCTTGGTTGGGTTTGGGATCAGTTCTTTAGTAAAAAAGCAACAGGAAGGCGCTGAGTCCGGGCGCCATGATCCACCCCAAGCCAAGAAGCGGAATGCCTTTGCCAAAGGATTTAGCATCAATGGTATTAATCCCTTTGTGCTGCTTTTTTGGATTTCGATTGCGAGTTTGGTTTCGCTCAAAGACTCTTGGCATCGCCCCCAAATCCTCGTTTACTATCTGGGTATTTTGTTGACCGTGTTTGGCACAGATCTCCTAAAAGCGTTCGTAGCCAAGCAGCTCAGTCGCTTTGTGACTCCCAGGCTCCTCGGATTGCTCAACAAAGGAGTAGGGGTGGCGTTGATTTTTTACGGACTCAGGATGATTTGGCTGACTTGGGGGAAGTAGGGGGAAAACCGCGATCAGTAAGGTCTCAGTGGTGAAAAGCAATGTGTCCGCAGTGATGCGAAATCACACACAATGCAATCGAAGTCCTAGTCTTTCCAACTTTCCCGATTTTCATTTTCTAATCTTCCAATCAACAAGGACTCGAAAAGCGTACTTTTGCCCCATGGAAAATCTAGCCCCTTGCCCGAAATGTAAATCTGAGTACACCTATGAGATGGACAACCTGATGGTCTGCCCGGATTGTGGATATGAGTGGGACCCGTCAGAATCATCGAACGAAGCAGTGGAAGAGGGATTGGTGGTCAAAGATGCTAACGGAACCATCCTAGCCAACGGAGATTCGGTAGTAATTGCAAAAGATTTACCGGTGAAAGGCGCTCCAAAATCCATCAAAGCCGGGACCAAGGTGAAAAATATCCGCCTCGTGGAGGGCGATCACAACATTGACTGCAAGATCGACGGCTTTGGTTCGATGGCGCTGAAGTCGGAGTTTGTCCGAAAGGCGTAACTTTTTAAGAAGCTAGATTAAAGAAGCTAGACACAAGATTTACAGATGTCAGATTACCCCCGGAAAAAGAGAACCAACGTAGGTTTGATCCGGATGAATCCCATTGAATCTCCAAGTCATGTAGCGCTTCGACTTTTTAATGTGGAGAAAGAGGTTATTTTTTAAAAGCCATGTCCTTGGGTATGGAAGCCGTTTTTCTCCAGCTCAAAAAAACAATCCTAAAATCCCGCGACCTTTTGTGAAAAAGCCAGGTCAACGAGGATAAGTACGGGCCCGAGACTAAGACGCAAGGCCGTAATGATCTATTCCGTCTGCCACTTAAGTCTCTGAATCATTGAGCCAATAATCTTTATTTTTATACTCACGCAACCTCCGTCAATAATCCCTTGTATGGACTAATGCAACACCGGGAATGTGAAATCAGAAGCTCTGGAGAAAGAAATCTTGCAAGGTCTGGTAGGAAGAGATCCAAAATACCAGGAGGTACTGTATAAGCGATTTTACAGTTATGGGATGAGCGTATGCCTTCGATATACAGCCAGGAGGGAGGAAGCGCTGGAGATTCTCCACGATGGATTCATGGCGGTATTTACCCATCCCGAAAAGTATGATCCGGAGAGACCATTCCCACCCTGGTTTCGGCGGGCGCTCATCAATTTATGCATCAACCATTATAAAAAACATCAAAAAGACGTGGTCGATACCGGCTTAGACTATCAGGTGGATTCACAAGACTCAAGCCCAGGTGTGCTTGATGAACTGAATTATTCTGACCTAATCTGGGCTATTCAGAAGCTCCCCGATGCTTACCGCACCGTGTTCAACCTATTTGCAATCGAAGGCTTTAGCCACGAGGAAATCGCCGAAATGCTCGGAATCCAGATCGGAACTTCCAAATCCAATCTGGCAAGGGCCAGAATAAAGCTGAGAGAAATGTTAAATCCAAAAAATCATGAGCAGGGAGTTTTCCGATATGGATGATAAGGAATTTGACGGTTTCTTGAAGGAGGTTTCCGAATCTCCAGATATCCCCTTTCGTGAGGAGGACTGGACGCTTATGAAGGCCCGGTTGGCGACCGCGAACGCTAAGACCTCACCGGCGAAATGGTTGACCGCATTGGTTTGGATGGGCGTCGTGTCGATCGTATCTCTGGGGATCTACTTTGGGGGAAGTGCACTGTGGGAAGCCAGCTCTACCGATCCGCGCCAAGAGGTAGGAACTCTGGAGTCGGAGGGGGAACCTGAAATAGGTCAAATAGGAGACTCTAATCTTACTGAGGAAATGTATCAAGATGAGAAAGTAGCCTTAAACCCGACACCTGCAAAAGGAGATTCTGGTTCCTCGACTTCATCCATTACAAATTTGGAGAAAGAAGAGCTGGGTACTGAAGTTTCGGTCTTTGCTGACTCCAGGGAAGGGAAGGACGGAGGCATCTATTCTTCGGACGAGTTCCTGGAGAGCCAAACTATAGAGTTAAACTATCGACCGGACCTAACCCAGCTGGCTCCTCAAGATCTTATACCAAAAGGAATTAGTTTCAGATCAATCATCGAATCGGAAGAGAAGCAGCCAGAAGACACGAAAACCAAAAAGTGGTTTTCTGGGAGATTTAACCTGTCGGTCCAGGCCGCGCCTGACTTAAGCGGAGTCAAGCTCAACCAGTTCGGGAAAGCTGGGCAGGCACTGGGACTTGGCGCAGAATATTTCATCTCTCCGCAATTCAGCGTCAACTCAGGGGTGTTTTATTCCCACAAACCGTATGAGTCGGAGGGGCCTTTCCAGATGGCATACGGAGAGGAAGTCAACGGGGTGATTGGCGATTGCGGCGTTCTGGACATCCCGATTAATCTCCGGCTTTATCCACTTCAGGGTACGTTGCAGCGGGCTTTTATCAGCATGGGATTCTCCAGCTACCTCATGCTTTCTGAAACCTACGAGATCACCTATGAAGACCCTATGACCGGCTATGAATACACCCAAACCATCGAGAAGAATGGAGAAAATCAACATCCATTTGGAGTGGTGAACCTGAGTATCGGGTATGAACGCAAACTTGCGGAGCGACTGTCACTTCAGGTAGAGCCCTATTTTAAGGTTCCGCTGGATGGAGTGGGAGAAGGCAATATTTCATTAAAAAGTGCAGGAATATTTCTCGGGCTCAAATATTATCCCGGCCGCTAATCACTGAATCTATATCGAAATGAATCCCGGACACTCCCTTATCAGGGCAGTGGCAGGAAAAGTATGTGCTCAATGTAAAAAATATAACCTATGAACAGCTCGAAAATCAGTAACCCAATCAGTTGGACAGGCGCCTGGATCTGTACCGTATGCTTGATAATCTTCTTGGCTTGCTCCTCGGAAAGCGAGGATGCTCTGCCTCCTCCACCGACGCCCAGCCAGGATTGCGAAGACAAGGATGTGTCTTTGGCACAGGATGTTATTCCAATCATTCAGCAAAACTGTGCTGTCTCGGGCTGTCATGTGGCCGGAACCGGGAGAGTGAACTTCACCGTCAAAGCGAACATTGTCCAAAACGCCAGCCTCATCCGCGCCAACACCCAAAGTGGTATCATGCCTCCTCCCGGATTGGGATCCTCGCTCAGTGCTGAGCAGAAGGCAGCGATCGCTTGCTGGGTGCAAAACGGAGCTAATGACAACTGAGGTATGAAATCGAGCCAGCCTTCAATCGGATGATTGGACTTGGCGAGAATCGAATTGGCCTTTGAAAACCAAATTGTTAAACACATGAAAAGGTTGCTCATCCTTCTTTTCCTGCTCACCTGCGCCAGGACGGTCGTGGCACAACAGCTTCGTGCCGTTCAGGGGTATGTTCGCTTCTTCAGCAGCGCGCCGATAGAGGACATTACGGCTATCAATGAAAAGGCGAGTGGAGCCTTTGATCCAAATACGACTGAGGTGGCCTTCTTAATCCCGATCAGGGAGTTTGAATTCAGGAAGTCCCTGATGCAGGAGCATTTCAACGAAAACTTCATGGAATCAGACCGCTTCCCAGAGGCCACCTTTGTAGGAAAAGTTTCTGGCTATGTGTCGGGGCAAAGCGTGGGACAGGTTCAGGCCGAGGGGGAACTGAAGATACACGGGGTGACGAAGAGTGTAAGGGTGCCAGGCACCATTCGCCAGGAGGGAAATAAGCTTTGGATGGAAGCGGTGTTTCGGGTGAAACTGGAGGATTACGGGATCGAAATACCGACACTTCTATTCCAGAATATCGCAGAGGAGGTGGAGGTGACAGTGAAATTTGAATTTAATCGCTAAAGAAAAATGATCAGAATCTGGTTTTGTATCTTCTTCAGTATCATCTCGGTGTCCCTGCAGGGACAGGATTTGTTGGATCAACTCAAGGAACCTGAGGGAAAACCAGAACCGGTGGGATCCACTTTTAAAGGAACCCGGATTATCAACGGGCAATCGGTGGAAACGAGGGGAAAGGGCAATCTGGGCGTGGTGATTTCTCACCGATTTGGCAGGCTAAATTCCGGAGCATATCATTTATACGGCTTGGATGAAGCGAACATCCGCCTTGGGCTGGAGTATGCCTTCTCAGACCAGATATCCGTAGGTTTGGGTCGCAACTCCCTTTCCAAAGTGTATGACAGCTACCTCAAATTCCGTTTTTTGGATCAAAAGAAGAATGGATTTCCCGTGACGCTCGCCTGGGTATTTGATATGTCCATCAACACGCTCAAGCGACCGGAGCTCCCCATGAACACTCAACGGAGAATGAGCTATGTGAACCAACTCCTTATCGCCAGGAAATTGAGCCCCGCGGTATCCATCCAGCTAATGCCATCCCTGCTTCATCAAAATCTGGTGCCTACGGCTGATATCCCGAATACTCTCTTGTTGCTTGGAGTCGGGGGCAGAGTGATGGTATCCAAGCGGGTCGGGATCACCGGGGAATATTATTATAGCTCCCAGGCTCAACTGGAAGGCAACAATTCCATGGGATTGGGAGTGGACATCGATACGGGAGGGCATGTGTTTCAGCTGCATTTCACGAATTCAGCGGCAATGACACCTTCAGGCTTTTTGCCACCGGTCCAGGGAAATTTTTTCGATGGGGATATTCATTTGGGCTTCAATGTTTTCCGGTCTTTTCAGACTGGAAAAGGCCGCAAAGACAGGTAAAGCGAAGTCAACCCATCCGGACCGGTCCTCGGCGATAGCGCATGTACAAACCTTTGGGAGACCCTAATCAGGCTGTTGTTTACTCGTAGGTCTGGTTTTGAGGCCAGCCTTCCGGGGAGTCTTCCCATGACTCCTGCCGTCCATAAGGTGTCAGATCCAGATAGTTGTAGTGCGTGGCCACCAGGTCGGTTCCCCTTGCGAAAGCAGAATAGGTATGATAGATCGCGTTTCCATCACGGAGAAAGACGCTTTTGGCGGGAAGATCTCCTTCATAATCCTTTAGTGACTTCAGATCGATCCCCTGATAATTATACTCCATGTTTCGCTTGGGATCCACAGTGGCTTGGAAGTCGTAGTTAAAGTCACTTTTTTGGGAAGAGTAGAATGGAAAGTCCCAATCGTTCCTTGCTTTCTCCTCCTGGATTCTCGCCAGAGGAGCACGGCTGATCGCCACCAATGTGACACTCTTTTTGTGGAGTTTCTCCTGCAAGATCCGACTATAGTTTTGGCTTGCCTCCAGGGAGCATCCCGGACAGAATCTGGATGGATGATCAAAGTACATGAAGTGGTGGACAAGGAGCTGCCGCCGCCCTTCAAACAGATCCAATAGTGATAGTTCACCTTCAGGTCCCTCAAAGACATATTCCGTTTCCACCTCCACCATTGGCATCCTTCTACGCGCTGCTCGGGCTGCATCCAGCTGTCTGGTTGCAGCTTTCTCTTTTTCCAGAAGTGATCTTCTTTCATCAAGCCATTGCGCCCGGCTTACGATCTTTGGAATTGCCCAGTGGTCCATATTGGTTAATATTTATGGTGGTTACAGTACGATAGATTATACAGCTTTGGGACTGTTTTGTCAGGTATAGCTCATCGCTGCTTTGCCAAATGCACGTCTTAAGATTCCGATTTGGCCGATATGATAGGCCTGATGATGGCTGACAAAAGCCCAAAGCTCTCCCAGCGAATCCGATACGGCATCAAAGGGCTTCGGCGCTTTACCACGGAGCTGATCTGCGGTCAGCCTCATCAATCCCTCTCTGGCAGGCAGGTAGAGATTGTTCCATTCCGCGATTATTTCCTCAATCCGGGGGTAGGTGATATCGTCTTTTGCCTCGGATTGTCCCATTACGGCAAAGAGCTCATTCCACTTAACCTCAGGTCTCAGACCTGCAATCTTGGCGATGCCGTACTGGGAGTTGAGCAGGTGCCCAGCCAGATATTTGACATGATTGACCTGAGGAAATCCCTCCAAGCGACGGTTGGTGTCCTCATCCGAGAATCCATCCAGAACGTTATTGAACAGCCTCTGGTGGAGGTCATATTGAATCAAGAGCGGGTTGAATGCTTCCATCAATGTAACATTTTAGTCCTACCAAGTTATCCCGGAATGGCGAAGGCTACCAGTAAGAAAACGACAATCTGTAGGGTGGATTCCGACAGAGTGGTTTTGCCGAAGGGTTAGAAATCGAAAAAAGCCAAAAAAAATCCCTCTGGAGCTAACCAAAGGGATTGTGACTTGAATTCATTTCCAGATTAAGCCAAGTATTTTTCGACAGGAGTGTAAGGCAGATTGAAAGCCTCGGCCACAGCCTGATACACCACGTCACCGTTGATCACATTGAGCCCCGGTACTAGGTCAGCATTGTCCTGAGCGGCTTTTTTCCATCCTTTGTCTGCCAACTGAATTGCATAAGGCAAAGTGGCGTTGGTCAATGCCAAAGTGGAAGTGTAAGGAACCGCACCCGGCATATTCGCTACGCAATAGTGAACCACGTCGTCGATAATATAAGTTGGGTTTTCGTGGGTAGTTGGTCGGCAAGTTTCGATACAGCCACCTTGATCGACTGCTACATCCACCAACACAGTTCCCGGCTTCATGTCTTTCAGCATGTCACGGGTGATCAAGTGAGGTGCTTTTGCACCTGGGATCAACACCGCTCCAACGATCAAATCCGCGTCCTTGATCAAGGTACGCACATTGTATTCGTTGGACATCATAGTTTTTACGTTAGCTGGCATGACGTCGGCGAGGTATCTCATCCGCGGAAGAGACACATCCATGATCGTCACGTCTGCACCGAGTCCGGCAGCCATCCAGGCAGCTTGGGTACCGACGATGCCACCACCGAGGATCAGGACTTTGGCAGGAAGTACGCCGGGTACGCCACCAAGTAAGATTCCACGGCCTTTCAAAGGTTTTTCCAGGTAGTTAGCACCCTTCTGGATGGCCATTCTACCTGCCACTTCTGACATAGGAACCAGTAGCGGAAGACTTCTGTCCGTCTTTTCGACCGTCTCGTATGCCAGGCAAGTTGCCTTGCTTTCGATCATTGCGTTGGTTAATGGCTCGTAGGATGCAAAGTGAAAATAAGTAAACAGGAGTTGACCCTCTTTGATCAGTTTGTATTCAGATTCGATCGGCTCTTTCACTTTCATGATCATCTCTGCGATCTGATAGGTAGCTTCGATAGTAGGAAGAATCTTTGCTCCGGCGAGCTCATACTCAGCGTCTGGAAAACCGCTTCCGTCACCTGCAGTATGTTGAACATAAACGGTATGACCTCTCTTGATCAGTTCTTTGGCACCGGCAGGCGTTAGAGCCACCCGGTTTTCATTGTTTTTGATTTCTTTCGGAACTCCTATTATCATGGCTCTGCTATTTGGATTTGAATTCTGGTGGCAAAGATAATAAGCAATGACTTTCCATAAAGCCATTTAAAAAATAGTATTTGGTATGTGATTGGCAAAAGCCGTTTTTCGATAGTTTATTTCATTTTTTATGCTGAGGATATAGAATATTCCAAGATTTAATTTTTCGAAAAGCCACAATTCTAAAATAATTATCCAAAAATGTTTTCTTCTATCGATTTTCCCGAATTTTTGATCTTCAAGTAAATAGGTTGTCTGTTGATAAATTTCCAAATAATATTTCAAAATAGTGAAAATATGACAATTCATTCGAAATTTTTGATTGTTAAAATGTAAAGGCGAAATTTGCATCAAAATCTATTTTGGCTATTTTTGAAGATACTTAAGAGCTGAATATTCCACCTAAAGCAACATTTAGATTCCTAATCGCTTATGGCAATTACCAAATCCTATCCACAGTCTCCTGAAGAACCCCTAGTTAGCAAAGAAGAAATCCTCAACGACTTCAGGGTGGCGGTGACCAGCCGGCACGCTTCCCTGATGGGGAGAAAGGAAGTCTTCATGGGAAAAGCGAAATTTGGGATTTTTGGCGACGGCAAGGAACTGGCCCAGATTGCAATGGCCAAGGCTTTTCAGATCGGTGATTTCAGATCTGGATATTACCGGGATCAGACTTTTATGCTCGCCCTCGGCGAGTTGAGCGTTCAGCAATATTTCGCGCAATTATATGCTCATGCGGATGTGAATGCGGAGCCAGCCAGCGCGGGCCGATTGATGAACGGACACTTTGCGACCCGTTCGCTCAATGAAGACGGCTCCTGGAAGGACCTCACCAAAAGCTACAATTCCGCTGCGGATATTTCACCTACAGCTGCTCAGATGCCCAAACTGCTGGGTTTGGCCTATGCGTCCAAGCTCTTCAGGGAAAACAAAGGACTGAAAGTGTTACCGCAATTCTCGACCAATGGAAATGAGGTTGCTTGGGGGACGATCGGAAATGCATCGACTTCTGAAGGGATGTTTTTCGAGTCCATCAATGCCGCTGGCGTTATGCAGGTGCCGATGGTGATTTCGATTTGGGATGACGAATACGGCATTTCGGTGCCGAACGAATTTCATACGACCAAAGGAAGCATCTCTGAGGTTTTAATGGGTTTTCAGCGAAACGAAACCGAGAAAGGAATCGAAATTCTCCGGGTAAAAGGCTGGGATTACGAAGGACTGGTGCAAGCGTTCAAGCATGCCGGGCAGCTGGCTCGAAAGGAGCACGTACCTGTCCTGATCCACGTCGACGAGATGACTCAGCCTCAGGGGCACTCGACCTCTGGCTCTCACGAACGCTATAAGTCCGCCGAACGTCTGCAGTGGGAGAAGGACTGGGACTGCATCGGCAAGTTCCGGGACTACATTATTTCCGCAGGGATTGCCAAAGATGAGGTTTTGGACCAAATCGAAAGCGAGGCAAAAGCAGACGTTAAAAAGCAAAAAGAAGCCGCTTGGAACACGTTTTCCGGCGAGATAAAAAATGAAATTCAGGAAGTCGTTGGCTTGCTGAGATCCACTGGCGAAAAAAGCACCAGAAAGGTGGTCTTGCTCCAACTGGCGGACGACCTTTCCAAGACAATCAATCCTGTCCGCAAGGATGCGGTCACCGCTGTGAGGAAGGCGCTGCTTGCCTTACGGTTTGACTCCGACGCCGTCAAAGGAAACCTCAGAACTTGGTACAAGGATCAGGAGGCAAAGAATTTTGACCGCTACAATAGTCACTTATATAGTCATTCGGAATGGGCGGTAGGCAAAGTGAAAGAAATCCCAGCCACCTACGATGAGAAATCCCATCTGGTAGACGGACGTGAGATCCTCCAGGCTTTTTTCGATTATACCCTGGAACATGACCCCCGCTTCTTTGCTTTCGGCGAAGACGTCGGGAAGATAGGAGACGTGAATCAGGCGTTTGCGGGTCTGCAGGCTAAGTACGGTGAGCAAAGAGTCGCTGACACAGGAATCAGAGAATGTACGATCATCGGGCAGGGGATCGGCACCGCGCTCCGGGGCTTGAGACCAGTCGCAGAGATTCAATACCTCGACTATTTGCTTTATGGTTTGCAGATGCTGTCAGATGATCTGGCGTCCTTGTTGTACCGAACCAAGGGAGGGCAAAAAGCTCCTTTGATCGTCCGGACGAGAGGTCACCGACTGGAGGGCGTATGGCATTCGGGTTCTCCGATGGGGATGATTCTCTCTTCACTGAGAGGCATGGTGGTCTGCGTACCGAGAGATATGACGCAAGCCGCAGGGATGTATAAAACGCTGCTGGAGTCTGACGAACCCGCCATCATGGTGGAATGTCTGAACGGATACCGGCTGAAAGAAAAGATGCCCACCAATCTGGGCGAATACACTGTAGCTCTAGGAAAGCCTGAGATCCTTCGTGAAGGCCGTGATTTGACCATCGTCACCTACGGCAGTATGTGCAGGATTGTCCTGGACGCTGCCGAGGAGTTAGCGGAAATCGGCATCTCCGTAGAGGTGATTGACGTGCAGACACTCTTGCCGTTTGACACCTACGGCGTGATCGGCCAGTCGATTCAGAAGACCAATCGGGTCATCTTTGCCGACGAGGACGTTCCCGGCGGAGCTTCCGCATTTATGCTTCAGCAAGTGATGGACGAGCAGGGGATTTTCAAACACTTGGATTCCGAGCCACAGACGATCGCCGCTAGAGCTCATCGTCCGGCCTATTCTTCTGATGGAGATTATTTTTCCAAGCCAAGCGTCGATGACGTGACAGAAAAGGCCTATCGCATGATGCACGAGGCCAATCCGAAAAAGTATCCGGTCATCTAACGACAAAGCCCCCGAAACTTCGGGGGCTTTGTCGTTATCAGTTTCTGGTGATCTGCCTGAGCGTGATCTCCGGACTCGAGACTTGGTTGCTTCGATTGAGGGCTCGGTCTTGGATCTCCACATCAATGCGGAGCGTGTCTGTTCGGAAGATTGACTCCCAACCCGAGGACAGCATTCGATACTTGATATTGCCTTCTACCGCCTGCCCTTCCTCCGAGGTGAGGACTCTCGGAAATCGACCGTTGAATGTGGTGTAGAATGGCGGATCCTGCCATTTGAATTCAGTAAATTGGCCGTTTCTCTTGATATAAAACCGCACGAAGATGTTGTATTGATCTTCGTTTACTTCCACCCAGACCGTGTCTTTCACTTCTACATTGTTGACCAACGGATCCACTTCCCAATCAATAGGATTGTATGAAGGTGCCTCAGGCGGACGATTGGAATAGGTGATGAGATTTCCGGCTGCATCCCGTTTGTAAAAAAGAGGATTGAAGGGAGGATTGACATCCGTAGCAGAAAGACCCAAATCACCCTCTGCGTCTTTAAAGTCCACACTGATGTTTAGAGAGTCCTGCCCGGAAGTTTGCACATATTCGATTGTCGAAAATTCGATTTCAGGAACGCTCGGATAGTTATCTGGAGGGCTGATGCAGGATGTCCAGCCCAAAGCCGTCACCAACATTAATCCTGAATAGTTTTTGAATCGCATCGGCTGAAGGTAAATTTACTCCCGAAAATAACGTTAGTTTTTCTCAGTAAAAACGCAAAATATAAAACGATGCAAGATTTTAAAAGTTTTTCGGAAAAGGTCACCATTTTGGACGCTGGCCGATTCGAGGAACTTGCTTTGGAATTGTTTCAGTTTCAAGCTTCTGAAAATGAGGTTTATAAGTCTTACTTGAAAGCCCGGAAGATTGAGACGAATCGGGTAAAATCGCTCGAATCGATTCCGTTTTTGCCGATCCGTTTTTTTAAGGATTTTACCGTTGTGTGCGGTCAAGCTTCAGATTTTAGCTCGTTTTATTCCAGTAGTGGAACCACCGGGATGATCACCAGCAAACATTACATCTGGTCAGAATCGTGGTATTTGCGCCATTCGCAGCGGATATTCGAGAAGGAATACGGTAGCCTGAGCGATTATCATGTTCTTGCTTTGTTGCCCGCCTATCTAGAGCGACCCGGGAGCAGCCTGGTGTCGATGGCCAAGCATTTCATCGATGCTTCTCATTCTACCCATTCGGGCTTTTACCTGTACAATCAGGATGATTTACTGGAAAAGATGGCATTGCTTAAGAGTAGCGGGGGAAAGAAGGTTTTGCTGCTCGGTGTGACCTTTGCGTTGCTGGATTTGGCGGATTCGGGAAGGGATTTTTCTCCCATGGAAAATCTCCTCGTAATGGAAACCGGTGGGATGAAGGGGAGGAGAAAAGAAATGATCCGGGAAGAGGTGCATGACGTTCTCAAAGGATTTTTCGGAGTGGAATCCATCCATTCCGAGTATGGAATGACCGAGCTGATGTCTCAGGCGTATTCCAAAGGAGCTGGGAAATATACACTTCCTGACTCGATGCGCGTGATGCTTCGGGATGTGAACGATCCCCTGAGTTGGTCGTCCAGATCTCAGGGCGGGATCAATGTCATCGACTTGGCTAACTTCCATTCCTGCGCCTTTATCGAAACACAGGATTTGGGAAGGTTTGACGAAAACGGGTTTCTGGAGGTCTTGGGACGCTTTGACAACTCAGAGATCCGCGGTTGCAACTTGTTGGTGCAGTAATTGCTATCTTAAAATTTAATAGACATATTTGAAAAGTATAAAAACTGACACATGAAAAGATTAGCGACGATTGCACTATTGGTTGGGATTTTAGCCTTGGGAGCATGTGCCTCCAGCAAACCTTGCCCGGCTTACGCCAAAGCGCCCGCAGCGCAGAAATCCAATAGCTAAAAAATATGCTGACCGTTAATAGTCAGCATATTTTTTTATGTCTTCCAGGCTGATTACCGGTTCGCCGAGAATCACCAATCGTTCCACTACGTTCCGGAGTTCACGGATATTTCCTGTCCAGGGGAAGTCTTGAAGCATAAGCAGCGCCTCTTTAGCAATACCTTTTTTGGCATCACCGTTTTCTTGAGCGATGTCATCCAGAAACTTATCCACCAGCAGGGGAATATCTTCTTTGCGGTCTTTCAGAGCTGGTACCTGCACTAGGATCACGCTCAGTCGGTGATATAGATCTTCCCTGAACCTTCCCGCTTCAATCTCTTTCTTCAGATCCTTGTTAGTCGCTGCGAGTACCCGCACGTCCACTTTGATGTCCCGGTCGCTCCCGACCCGGTTGATCAGGTTCTCCTGCAAGGCCCTCAACACCTTTGATTGAGCCGAAAGAGACATATCGCCTATCTCATCCATAAAGAGCGTTCCTCCCTGAGCCTGCTCAAACTTGCCGTTGCGCTGCTTGTGTGCTGAAGTAAAAGCTCCCTTCTCGTGTCCAAAAAGTTCAGATTCAATCAGTTCTGACGGGATTGCTGCGCAGTTTACTGCCACAAATGGTTCCGATTGACGATTGCTTTTCTGATGTATCCAGTGTGCGACGAGTTCTTTGCCGGTGCCGTTTGGGCCGGTGATCAGGACGCGGGCATCGGTCGGAGCGACTTTCGCGATGGTATCTTTCACTCGAGCGATGGCGGGAGATTCGCCGACCATGTCAAACTTCTTGGACAGCTTCTTCTTCAGCACCTTAGTCTCGGTGACCAATTGCTTTTTGTCCAAGGCATTGCGGACTGTGAGCAAAAGACGGTTGAGGTCGGGCGGCTTCGGAATGAAGTCGAAAGCTCCTTTTTTGGTGGCTTCCACAGCAGTCTCGATGCTGCCATGTGCAGAGATCATGATAAACTGCGGAGAGCGATCCATTGCTTTGGCGTGATCGAGGACTTCGATTCCGTCCATCTTGGGCATCTTGACATCGCAAAGTACCAAGTCGAAGTCTTCTTCCTGTATTTTTGCCAAGCCTTCTTCGCCGTCTTGGGCCTCGGACACTTCAAATTTTTCGTATTCTAAAATTTCCCGAAGGGAAGCGCGGATAAACCGCTCGTCGTCGATGATGAGAATCTTTGGCATAGCGTAAAGTAAAGAAAAAAGTGCAAGTCTGTAAGCCGGGTTCTGTATCCCATCTCCGCGGGGGAAATGGGCTCTTGCCATTTATCTAGTCCCGACTTCGCAATCGGGATCCATCGATCTACCCACCCCGGAATCCTCCCGAAGGAGAAATCGAACGAGCAGCTCTTTGCCCGGGGCCTATTTGACCTTTCAACCCATAAGGTTTGCCTAGCTTCCGATGTCACCATCGGAACGGTGGGCTCTTACCCCACCTTTTCACCCTTACCTTTCGACATTCTTGGCAAGCCTTGAAGCCGACGGGCGGTTTGTTTCTGTGGCCCTATCTGTCTTCCTGCCGTCACCAGCAGAAAGCCTTCCCGTTAGGAAGTATGGTGCTCTGTGTTGCCCGGACTTTCCTCTCTCCCGATAGCTACCGGGACAGCGGCAAGACGACTTGCACGGTGCAAAGTACGGCATTTTTGCCCATAGGTTAGGACACAGACCTACAAAGAGTCTTTCTGGCTTTCGTTGTTTTTGGAAAGTGCTGGCATTCAGCGTTGTTTCCCGTTCTGGACTTTTCTACTGAAAAGTTGAGGCAAGTGATCCTGCTCAAACACCCAAAAAATGAATAATCGGTAGTTTTTTGAATGGTTTTGACACTTTTGAAAACCGCCTATCCGAAAAAAATCAAACCCAAACGGAATAAACTCCACCGATTAAACCCATTTAACCGCAATTGTAATATTTCCATGGAATTGACCTGAGAATAGAATTACATTAGGGCATACAGAATATAAACTAACCATTAAACAATCCCTATCATTGAAATCGAGTGTGCCGAAAATCTACCCCTTTGGAAGGATAGTTAATCATGCGAGATTCTACCGAGTGTTAAGGAATGCCATTAAAAAAACCAATCATTAAATGAAAAGAAGAGATTTTATCCACCTATCCGGCTTGGGGCTTGGAGCCCTGATGACTCCTGGAGTCATGGCGATGGGAAATCCCGTGTCTGCTGAGCGACTGATTGAGCCAGGGATAGACGTAGCCGCCAAAAAACTCCTGGCCGACACTGCGCTCAATGCGGCCAAAAGCAAAGGAGCAACTTACACTGACGTGCGTATCGGCAGGTATTTGTCGCAAAACATCTTCACACGGGAGAAAAACGTCCAGAACGTCGCCAACCAGGAGACCTTTGGAGTTGGGATTCGCGTCATAGCCAATGGAACCTGGGGCTTCTCCGCGACGTCGGACGTGACTCCTGATGGGATCAAAAAATGCGCTGAAACAGCCGTCGCTATTGCTAAGGCAAACTCCAAATTGCAAAAAGAGCCGGTGGTATTAGCACCTGAGAAAGGCCACGGCGAAGTTACCTGGAATACCCCAATCAAGAAGAACGCAATGGCGGTCCCCGTGAAGGAAAAGATCGACCTGATGCTGGCTGCCAACAACGCCGCTTTGGACAATGGCGCTGCTTTTGTTAACTCCGCGATGTTCATGATCAACGAGCAGAAGTATTTCGCATCTACCGACGGTTCCTACATCGATCAGGATGTGCATCGCATGTGGCCAAACCTGACCGTGACGGCTGTCAACAAAGAGTCGGGAGGCTTCCGGTCAAGACAAGGTCTCAGTACTCCTATGGGTATGGGATATGAATACATGGATGGCACGGCTTCGGAGAAAATCCCAAATGCCGCCGGGTTTAACAGCTACAGGTATTCCTATGACATGGTCGAGGATGCCATCACCGCTGCCAAACAGGCCAAGGAAAAAATCACTGCCAAGTCGGTCACCCCGGGCAAATATGACTTGGTACTGGATCCAGACCACTTGGGACTGACTATCCACGAGTCCATCGGACACCCGCTGGAACTGGATCGCGTATTGGGCTATGAAGCAAACTACGCCGGTACGAGCTTCGCGACTTTGGACAAATGGAAGTCCGGCGATTTCAAGTACGGCTCGGATATCGTCAACGTCATCGCGGACAAAATCCAACCTTATTCCTTGGGAAATATGGGCTACGACGACGAAGGAGTGAAATGCAAAGAATGGAATCTGATCAAAGACGGGGTTTTGGTGAACTACCAAGCGATCAGAGATCAAGTGGCTATCTTGGGCGAAAACGAATCCCATGGCTGCTCTTTCGCTGACAACTGGAGTTCTGTCCAGTTCCAAAGAATGGCCAATGTGTCCCTGAAGCCGGGTAAAGAGAAACTGAACCCGATGGACATGATCAAGGACGTTGAGAAAGGGATCTACATCCTAGGCAGAGGTTCGTTTTCCATCGACCAGCAGCGATACAACTTCCAATTTGGAGGTACGGTATTCTACGAAATCAAGGACGGCAAGATCGCCGGCATGCTGGAGGACGTAGCCTATCAGTCCAATACCCAAGAGTTTTGGAATTCCTGTTCCGCTATTTGCGACCAAGACGACTACCGATTCATGGGTACTTTCTTTGACGGCAAAGGACAACCGTCTCAGTCTTCCGCTGTCTCTCACGGCAGCTCGACTACACGTTTCGATGGCGTGAATGTGATCAATACGGCAAGAAGTATTTAACCCCAACTCAAGAATTATGGCCATTTTGACTAAAGAAGAAGCAAAGCAAATTATAGATAGAGCCCTGTCTTATGCTAAAGCCGACGAGACGGAAGTTTCGATTTTCGGCGGAAGGACAGGTAACATCCGCTATGCAAGAAATACAGTAAGTACCAGCGGTGAATCCAACGAGATTCGATTGAATATCACCTCTGTTTTTGGAAAAAGAATCGGATCCTCATCCATCAATGAGCTGGACGATGCATCCCTGAAAAAAGCCGTTGAGAGGGCTGAAGAGATCGCCCAATTGGCTCCGGAAAATCCGGAATACATGCCGATGCTAGGCCCCCAGACTTATCCTGCGTCAGCTACATTTATCTCCGCCACAGACAAGATTGACCCCGACTACCGCGCTCAATTGGCGATTGACTCCATTGAGCCTTGCGCAGCTGCCAATCTGATCGCTGCCGGATACTTGGAGGATTTCTCGGGATTTGTAGCCTCTGGTAACAGCAAAGGACAATTTGGATACAACACCAGTACTTCGGTTGACTTTTCTGTCACGGTTAGGACAGAAGACGGAACCGGTTCTGGCTATGCCATCCGCGATTTCAACGACGTAAGTCTATTGAATTCCAAGGACGTGACCACGGTTGCCATGCAGAAAGCGCAGGCATCAAAGAATGCGCAAGCGATCGAGCCTGGTAAATACACCGTGATCCTCGAGCCGACTGCAGCCGGAGATTTGCTGCGACTGATGACCAATGGATTCGACGCGCGAAATGCCGATGAGGGCAGAAGCTATATGAGCAAAAAGGGCGGAGGAACCCGCTTGGGCGAGAAGCTGTTCGACGAGCGTGTGACGATCATTTCTGATCCGACCAATACCGAAATTCCGATGGCTCCATGGGACAGCGACGGATTGCCGAGACAGAAGACTGTTTGGGTTGAAAATGGCGTGGTGAAAAACCTTTCCTATTCCCGCTATTGGGCAGAGAAGAAAGGGGTTCCACCTTTGTCCAGACCGGGAGGCGGCTTTGGCGGCGGAGGATATATCTTCTCCGGCGGTGATCAGTCGATTGCCGATATGATTGCAAGCACTGAGAGAGGAGTTTTAGTTACCCGTTTTTGGTACATCAGAGCAGTTGATCCGCAGACCTTGCTATTTACCGGTCTGACCCGTGACGGTACTTTCTACATCGAAGATGGCAAGATCAAGTTCCCGCTGAAAAACTTCAGGTTCAACGAGAGCCCGATCATCATGCTCAACAACATCGAAGCGATGGGCAAGCCTCAGCGCGTCGGTGGCAGCATGATTCCGCCGATGAAGATCAGAGACTTCACGTTCTCCAGTTTGTCAGACGCCGTTTAATTCAGTAGGCAGTTCGCAGTGGTCAGTTAGCAGTCTTTCTGCCAGCTGATCACTGTTCACTGTAAACTCCGAAACATGCCCCCTTTTTTCTTTACACGTATCAAATACAACTCCGGCAATTGGGATACGGATCAGCGCATGCCGTCCAATCTCCTGCACAGCCTGATTGAATACACGACGATTCCTGTCGATCAAAAGGAGCGGGTCATTGAGTTGAGCAGTGATGAGATCTTCAAGAGTCCCTTTTGCTACCTCAGCGGACACAAGCTGGTTGAGTTTTCGACGCAGGAAAGAGCCAATTTCAAAGCCTATGTAGAGGGCGGCGGATTTGTATTCGTGGATGACTGTAACCATGACATTGACGGGCTTTTCGCCAAATCCTTTGAGGAAGAAATGACCCGAACCTTCAGTGCGGATGCGCTGAAAAAAATCCCAAATGACCACTGGATCTACCGCTGTTTCTTCGAATTCGAAGAAGGCCCACCCGCGACTTCCTTTGAGCTGAATGGCTGGGGAGACGATCTGATCCATGATTACCTGAAAGCTGTCGAGATCAACGGGCGAATCGGAGTGCTTTACAGCAACAAAGATTATGGCTGCGAATGGGACTACGACTTTCGCAACAAACGCTTTAACAAGATCGACAACACCCGCTTTGGAGTCAACATCGTAGTGTACGCCTTAACCTAGACCAACCTTGGAACCAGACCTAAAAAAATACCAACAGCTGGTGGAGAAGATTCCCCTGCTGAAAAAAGAAATTGCCAAAGTCATCGTCGGTCAGGAGGAAGTCCTCGACGAGGTGATCATCACGTTTCTGGCCGGAGGTCACTGTCTGCTCGAGGGAGTACCAGGACTAGCCAAAACGCTGATGGTGAAGACCATCTCTGAGGTCATGGAGATGAGCTTCAAACGGATTCAGTTTACGCCGGATCTGATGCCAGGCGACATCGTCGGCACAGAGGTGTTGGAAGAAGATCACAGCACCGGCAAGAAATTTTTCCAATTTACGCAGGGCCCGATCTTCGCCAATATGGTCTTGGCGGATGAGATCAACCGAACTCCACCTAAGACCCAGGCGGCGCTTTTGGAAGCTATGCAAGAGAAAATGGTGACCTATGGCGGGAAAAACTACGCTTTGCCCGATCCTTTTTTGATCATTGCCACCCAAAACCCAATCGAGCAAAGTGGTACCTATCCGCTTCCTGAAGCGCAACTGGACCGCTTTCTCCTCTATATCAAATTGGGCTATCCCTCCGAGCAGGAGGAATTGGAAGTCTTGCAAAGGACGACTGGGACGTATCGCGGCAAGCCGGAGACCGTCCTGAGTGGGGAGGAAATACGGCAACTGCAGGCGCTGACCAGAGAAGTTCACCTCGATTCCGCTTTGCTGGCCTACATCACTCGACTGATTCGGGCGACGCGTCTGGAAAACACGACCGTGCCGGAAGTCAAAAACTATGTAGAATGGGGAGCGGGCACCCGCGCCGGGCAGGCCTTGGTGCTTTGTGCCAAAGCGAGAGCGATCGTCAAAGGCCGCTATTCCGTCATTCCTGAAGATATCGAGCACTTGATTTTCCCGGTGCTTCGTCATCGGATTTCGCTCCATTTCCGTGCGGAAGCGGAGCAGCTGGACACCGATTTCATTATTTCCAAGATCCTAGCTCAGACCCCGGTTCATGCCAAGTAATCTGGAGATCATCAAGCTCAACGACCTCCGCCTGTCTGCCCGACTCATCTCCGAGCAACTCCGACAGGGCATCCATTCGGGTATCCGGGTGGGAGTGGGGAGCGAGTTTGAGCAATACCGGCACTACCGGCCGGGCGATGATCTCAAGCGGATTGACTGGAAGTATTTTTCCCGCTCGGGCAAGTACATGGTCAAGGAATCCACTACGGAAAGTAACCTTCACATCCGGTTGATCCTCGATCTGTCCGGGTCAATGAACTACGTGGAAAACGGCTTTTCCCGATTGGATTACGCCAAAAATCTCCTCGCTTCACTAGCCTATCTGGGTTATTTGCAGGGAGACGCCTTGAGTTATTACACGCTTTCCGAGGGGAAAATCGAGCAAAAGGTGTCGCCAACACCGAAGAGCTTTCAGCGGATACTCTTCTATCTGGAAGAAGAAAAGGCGCACGGCACCTGGCCATTGGAGTCCTTGCCGGACGCGCTGAGTCAGGGAAGAGATCGGGAGTTGGTCATTTGGGTTTCTGATTTTTTGCAAAAGGAAACCGAATGGGAAAATCTGGTTGCGGGCTTTCGACACCCCAGAAAGGAACTCATGCTGATTCAGTTGCTTGGAGAGCAGGAATTGGATTTCAACTTGGAGGGAAACTTTGTCTTCCGGGATCTGGAGTCGAATCAGGAATTTGTCCAGGATGGCAAATCGGTGCAGGCCGAGTTTAAGAAAAAATTCAAAACCTACCTGGATGAACTGAGTCTGCGATTGCAGCTGCCGAAAGTTCAGCTGCTCCGAATCTCGATGAAGACTCCACTTTCCGAGGTCGTCCGCAGTATTTTAAACCGAAAACACCTTTCCTGATGGAGTGGATTCAGCCGGCCTTCTTCTTGGGTTTGTTGGGGATTTCGATTCCGCTGGCCATCCATCTGTGGAATGGGCGGCGGGGGAAAGTAATCGCCTGGGCTGCCACCGCCTGGCTCAATCCCGTCGAATCCCAGTCCAGCAGATCACTCAAGTTGGATCAGCTGTTGCTTTTGTTGGTTCGGATAGCACTTTTCGTGATGATCGTACTCTTCGTGGTTGGACTTTGGTGGAAGTTTCTTGGGAAATCGGAAGCTTCCACCACCGTCCATTTGGTGATGCCGAGCGCACAGGTAGAAGCGGATTTTCGCTTTGAGTTGGAGCAGGCCTTACAAGCCGGTGAAGAAGTATTTTGGTTGGCTGAGGGCCTTCCTGACTACGATACGGGTGAAAATCCACCGATTGGATTTGACTCCGAGGAGCTCCCTCTTTACTTAGAAACTCTTCCCAAGAACCTGGATTCCATCCACTGGTACGCATCCGGAAGCGAATCCGAGATCGCTCAATCCATTCTTTGGGTACCAAAAATCCCGCAAGTTCATCTGGCATCAAAGCTTTCCGCTCCTGCATTCTCCAGTCAGGTAATCCAACTGGAATCAGGGAAGTATCTGGGATTGGACGAGCAGGGAATGCTGATTTCCGTGGCAGACGGAGCTGGGATTTCGAAGGAGAGAATATCCTTTTCCGGCGTGATTCCTGTTTTTTTCGAGCTGGAGGATGAAGTCAAAAAAGCGGATATCGACGCGGCGCTGACGGCATTGACTGAGGTGTATGGTTTGACTTTTTCCGAAGGAGAAAAGCAAAACGCACAAGTCATCTTCTCTGATCTTGTGGCTGAAAATCCGAAAAGCGAAAAGCTCTATTTTGTAACAGAGGCCGATTTGCAGACTAGTCCAAAGAATGAAGTTTCGTTAGCCAATTCAGTCGCGATGCCTTGGGATGAAGTGGTAGACAAGGGAATTTTGCCTGAATTGATTCTGGATCCGCTGGTCGGTTTTCTGGGGATTTCTGCTCCGGAAACATTTCTGACCAAAAGTCAGATTGAACAGCGGTTTATGGAAATTCCTCAGAGTAAGCAATCTGCGGTTGCCAACACCTCGGAAATATTTCTGGTTTTGATTGTCCTGCTTTTTGGATTGGAACGTTTTTTAGCCTTTAGAAGCAATCTGTGAAAACGCTCAACCAACATATCAAATCCATCGGAACCCAGCTTCAGGTGAATGCTTGGCTCAAAGGTTTTTTACTGTCCCTGTGCTTGGGTCTGCTTGCGTTCACAGTTGGTGTGGATGGTTGGATTGCGACGATTTTTGGTGGGATTTCGACCCTCCTGATTGCGTGGTATCTTGGCGGCGTCCGGTCCAGGAGGTCAGAGGCTGTCCAAATCCTGCATGATCGGGTTGGAGGCTTGGAGTTTAGCTTGGAGCTGTTGCAAAAGAAAAATCCCAGCATCGGAGAGCGATTGCAACTGGAACGGATTTCTTCAAAGATCCCGCCCAAAATCTGGGTAGTTCAGAAAGGACTCTTGCCGTTTTCCGTCGGTTTGTTGCTGACTTATGGAATTTCCTTTTTGCCGGAATTGATCTCGACATCGGAAGAAAATCGACTTTCCAATCAGCCAGCGTCCGAAAACATTCCTGCTCAGCTCGTGGCTGATGCTCCCATACTTTTATCCCAGACCCAAGTGCAGATTACATCGCCTGGCTATACAGGAATTCCAGCCCAAACTCAAGAAAGTCTGGATATCAAAGCTCTAAAAACCTCCAGAATCACTTGGGATCTCGGTTTTCAGACAGCCAATGAACTGGACGTTTACTTGGTGAATTCCTCCGGAGAAAAATTGGAGTTTTCGCGTGCAGACTCAAATTATCAACTTAAAGAAGTGTTGAATGGATCGGGGATTTATTCGATTCAGGCCTTTCGGGCTGAGAAGCTGGTTTACGAGTCGGACTTTTATACGCTGGAATCCATTGAAGATCAAAGCCCCCAAATCGTCCCTGAAGAGAAGGAGACGTACAAGTTTTTCTTCCCGGGAAATGACCCCAAGCTTTCTCTCAAAGCCCAGATTTCAGATGATTTTCGGGTCAATGAAGTGTACATCGTGGCGACTTTGGTGCGCGGAAAGGGAGAAAACGTGAAGTTTCGCGAGACCAAACTTCCGGTCGAGAAGACCCCATTTACTTCAAAGAAGTCAACCTTTGTACTGAATGTTAATTCTCTGGATTTCCAACCTGGAGATGAGCTCTACTACTATTGGGCGGCGGTCGACAACAAGGCACCTGAAGCTAATCTGACCCGCACAGACACCTATTTCATCAAGTATTTTGATGACAGTGAGGAGAGTAACGCGGTGCTGGAAGGCATGGCGATTCAGGTTTTGCCGGAGTATTTCCGCAGTCAGCGACAGATCATCATCGATACCGAAAAGCTCCTCGCAGAGAAGTCCAAAACACCCGAAAAGCAGTTCAACTCTACTTCCAACGAGATCGGCTATGACCAAAAACTCCTTCGCCTGCGCTACGGGCAGTATTTGGGAGAGGAGTTTGAAACAGCGGCAGTGGGTGTTGTGGTAGATGCACCCGAGGACGGAGATCTGCTGCGGGGCTACATGCACCTGCACGATCAGGAAGGCGAGCACGAGGAAGGCTTGTCGATAGCTCCTCCGACTAATGCCGACGGGCACGGTCACGAGGCTGAGGAAGCGGAAGAAGGAAGCATGGAAAGCCTCATGAGCGAGTACATCCATGCGCATGACTCAGAGGAGATGAACACGTATTTTGAGCAGTCAACTCGGGGTGCCTTGAAATCCGCCCTGGAGCAGATGTGGCAGGCGGAGTTGTACATGCGGCTTTTTGAACCTGAGAAATCCCTGCCTTATCAGTACAAAGCTTTGGAATTGCTGAAGACTGTGCAGCAGAAATCGCGGGTGTATGTGAAGCGAACCAACTATGATCCACCCCCGATCAAGGAAGACGAAAAGCGTCTGAGTGGTGAATTGAAGGATTTGGATAAGGAAATCAAGAAGGAACAACTGGCCTTGGATCAGCAGATAGCTCCCTTGGCCTCGGCGACTTTGGGCTTCTTGGCCAAAGCTGAACTCAATGCGCAGGATCGTCAGACCGTTCGCGAGTTTGGGAATCTGTGGACTGAAAAGATGCAAAACTCCAAGCTCGCTGACTGGAATCTTGTGCTGTTTCTCCAGCAATTGGAAGCCGGTAAACTCGACGAAGCCGGCAAAAAGCAACTGCGGGAAAAACTCTACCCACTGGCCAAGAATTACAAGAATCCAGACGCTTCCTACCTCGGCAATGAGGCCTTAAAAGCTGCTTTCCGAAAGAATTTGAGATGATTTTCGAAACCCAACCGCTCGTTTCCTGGCCATTCTTTTTTGTCATCCTCTCGCTCTTGACCGTGATCGGAGGGACGAGTCTCTTTTTCCAATGGAGAAAAGGTGCCGCCCCAGCCCGTCTCGGCCTAAGGTTTCTGTTTCTTTTTGGGTTTATAGCGTGTCTGAGCATGGCGGTTTTACGGCCGCTAAGACAAGTCGACACCACAGGAAACCAGATTCTGGTGTATGAAGAAGGGGCGGAAAAGCCGGTGATCGATTTCTGGAAAGACAGCCTGGGAATCAAAAGAGCGGTAAGTTTATCCAAGTTCAAAACAGCCTCGGGCAAGGTCTTTTTGCTCGGAGAGTGGTTTACTCCTCAGGAGATTTATCCGCTGAGAGGTTACGATTTTGAATGGATACAGCCGGAAAAGCAAGGAGCGATTCGAGCCCTTTCTTGGAAAGGCTATCTCCGAAAAGGGGAAGTGCAGCGACTGAGTTTTGAGATTTTCTCCGAATCAGACGAAGCCCAATTGGAGATCGCCGGAGCAAATCTGGAAAAGCAGACCTTGGCCAAAGGTTGGAATGCCGGTCTATTGGAATTCTATCCCAGCGGATTGGGTAAGGCAGAGTTCCCCTTGGTTTTGGATGCGGATTCGCTTGCCACAATTCGTTTTTTTATCGGAGCATCTTTACCGAAGAAGTATCATTTCCAACTTGGTTTTCCTAGCGCGGAAAGCCGCACGCTGAGCACTTGGCTGCAGGAGAAAGGGGAGACGGTGACCGAGGAGATCAAGATTTCGCGTGAGACTGTCCTGCAGAGTGGAGCTGCCGATTCCCTTCAAATTCTCCTGATTGACCCAGCTCAATTAGATCAGAAATCAATTCAGGATGCTATGAAGACGGGCAAAACAGCCTTGCTGGTGATGAATGTAGGCCAAGCCGCTGAAACCGCCCAGAAGTTGAATCGCTTGTTTGGGACGGACTTCCAAGTGGAGCAGACCGGCCAAAGTGAGGATCGGATCCTAGTGAATGGAGTGGCCGCGATGCCTTTTGTCTTCCAAGAGAAGCCTGGTCAGAAGCTCCTCCAAGATCGGTCTGTCGCCATCCAATACGCCGGCAGCAATCCAGTTGCGATGAGTCTAGTCAGTGCGAGTTTTCCTCTGGCCCGTCAGGGAAAAACAGAGATCTATGAATCGGTTTGGGGGGAATTGTTTGGGCTTTTGGAACCGAATGAGGAGCAAGCTTGGAAGATGGAGGCACCGCTGCTGTCCGGAATCTCAGAGGAGATTCAGGTCTTTAGAGCCGACAGTCTGCCGGATCAATTGGTGTGGGAGCGGGACACCTTGTCGCTTCGCAAAAATGCCGTCAACCCCCATTTAGCCACGGCAGACCTTCGGGTCAATGAAAGCGGCTGGGTTAATTTGGACTCGGCATTCTCGGTGGCTGCCTACGATAGGGAAGAACTTCCAGGTCTGCAAACGGCAGCTTTGATTCGGGAAATGAAAGATGATGCCGCCATCAAATCCGATTCAGAATCCAGTTCCGGTAGCCCGATTTCACCATGGTTTTGGATTATAGGGATGTTGCTGTTTTTGGGATTGTTGTGGCTGGAGCCGAAGGTGGACTTTTGATTTTTTTGCCTCCCGCTAAAGTAGGAGGCAATTCATAGTTTGGTCTCAGCTTAGTGATTAGGAATGTGGCTTTAGCCCATTCCAAAGATGGATCACAAAATCACCGGGCTTTAGCCTAGAATTAGGAGATTGATTATGGGTGTACCCGGGAATCTCTTGGGATGAAATTCTATCCTCCAGATCCTATAAACATCGGGACAGGGCGCAATTGACCTTTCAACATTGAGGTTCAAGAAGGATCTTGTTTTCAAAATCTCCCATTTCCTCCTTTTACTCAGTGGTAAAAAAATCTACCACACCCAAGTCCCTACCGCTCCCGGATTGAGCTGTGCGTCATAGATTTTTTCTTTGTCCTTGATCTTGAAACTTCGGACGCGGTCGGAGTTGTTGAGCGCAATGAGGACTTTCTTTCTGTCAGGCCGGACAAAAGCCACATTTTCAAGTCCTTCCAGCATGTTGGAATCCACCCGCACCGAACCCGGATCGACGAACTTGCTCGCATGGGCGATGATGTAATAGGCCGGATTGCGGACGACAGAGTCCCCGTCAATCGTGACTGCTCCCAGACATCGGTCGCAGCCGCCACGATCTGTATGAGGAGTGAGTGATGGATTGGAGGTGAGGTTCCATTCCAGAACTGTTTTGGCCCAGTTGCGGGTAGCGCCGATGATCAGGTTTTTGATATGCCAGGGGAGATCGCCTTCGAGGTCTCCGGGAGCTCCGATCCATTGCTCCGTGAAGTAGATATTTTTGTCGGGAAAAGCCTGGTGAACTTCCGTCAGCGCGTCGATTTCCCCTCCATAGAGGTGAAATGCCGAGCCGTCGATGAAGGGATTGGCCAGCGTGTCCTTCAATACGGTGATCGGATAGTCCGGTCGGTCTGCATTGTGATCGTAGACGACGATCTTGGTCTTGATGCCCGCATCCTCAAATGCCGGCCCCAGATGGAGGCCGATAAATCTCGCCTGCTGCTCAGGAAGCATCAGAAGCGAAGGATTGTTGCCTGGATGCAGGGGCTCATTCTGGATCGTCAGAGCGTCGATGGTGATCCCGAGCGCTTCCATCTCACGGAGGTATTTAACCAGATAGCACGCGTAGTTGGGCTCAAACTCCTCCAAAAGCGATCCGCCACGGGTGTCTTTGTTGTCCTTCATCCACGCAGGAGGCGACCAGGGAGAGGCCATGAGCTTGATATCAGGATTGATCTTGAGGATTTGCTTCAGTACCGGGATTACATCCAGTGTGTCGTGGCTGAGGCTAAACTGTAAGAGCTCCGGGTCGGTGGCAAGGGAATCTTCCAGATCGTCGTACGAAAAAGGGAATTCGTTCAGATCTGAGGCCGCCACTGACAGTCTCAGGTAGGAGATTCGGATGTTGTCTTCTTTCTTTCCAAAAAGCTCCTCGAGCAATGCAGCTCTTGGTTTTTCACCCATCCCCAGCAGATGTTTTGCGCTTCCCTGACTGAGCGTAAAGCCAAAGCCATCGATCGGTTGAAAGATAGTCTCGCTGTCTACCGTCAGGGTCAGTTCGCTGTCCGTGACTTCTTGTGGTTCGGTTTGCTTCTGAAAGAGCACATTTGCTTTGGGATCGGTAAGCCAGAGGTCAATGGGATGCCGTTCTTTTGCGCAGCCAAGACAGGCCGCGAGAAATAGGAGAGGGAGTATTTTTTTCATTTGCGGTGAAAAGAAAAAGCCCTGGAAAGATTTCCAAGGCTTCAAGTTGGGTGAATTGCCGTCAGAATGCAAGCGCGGCCAACCCTAATTTTGACTTGAGCGGGTTGATGCCGCTGAGGACTTTTCCCATGTATTTTTGAGCTACTTCATTGCCCATGAGGTCGGTGAGGAATTTCAGACGCTTGTCCTTGAGACCGAGGATGCTGGTTTTTTTGCTGTCGTCGGAGCCCGACCCACCGACGATCTTCATGAGATCATTGACAAAGGACTTGTTGTCCGCCTTGAGCTGGGTGGACTTGTCTCCCGACAGTCCGAGACCGGAGGAGCTGCTGTCCAAGATCCCCAAAACCTGGCTGGACAGCGCGTCAGTGCCTACTTTGGGAATACTCGGAATCTGTGCTTGGGCTGCAAAAGCGAAGAACAAGAGGAAAAGAAAAGCTGAAATAAATTTTGTTCTGTTCATAAAATGGAAGGTTAAATGATCCCTGAATTTACAGATTTTGGAATCTATACCTTGTGCCGAGGTCATTTTGTAGAAAAAATATAAGGATCCGTTTTTGCACCAGTATCTGAAATTTACGGATTGGTCTCGGCATGGTTCAACTGGGATCACCAACCAAGCTTGACCACCGAAACAGCATGCATTACAGTGTAGGGAAGTGCGAAATCTTTCCAGCTCTATGATACCTAATCGGCGATAAACAGGGCTCGGATCTTACTTTTGCTATTGCTTAAGATCAATTGGTTTCCTTCCAATAGAAAATCCATCTCTAATGGGGCCACAAAGTCCTTACTAAACAATAGACTTAGGCTGTCATTCTTTGCTTGGTAATATTTGGAGAAATAAGTTGAAACCTTGCCGGCATTTTGTTGACCGGGAGATAGTTGGACTTTTTTGAAGCCAGTGTAGATTTGCAAAGTGCTTCCTTTAATCGTGTAAACGGCGAAATATCCAGTATAAAATTGATTGAAATTGATTTGTAAGGCATCACGCTGATAGGAATAGTAGTGTGACTCAGGCCGGTTGATAAGTAAATCGGTCAGAGTAATAGAGGGAGCCGGATTTTCACAAGTTGGTACAGAGTAGATTTGATTTGATTCGTCTACGAAACCGATCCATTGCCAAATTGTATTCTGCAGGGGCACTTCTTTGTTTTCCCAGATAAATGGAACAGGACAATTTGGAATAATATCAATTTTACTCAGGATTAAGGGTAGACCCGGTATCGAATCTTGAATCACTTTTTGCTTTACCTCACCTGAAACCAATACTTTCATTCCTGAAAGATCATAGTAGTAAGGATTGAATTCTATAAAATTAGTGATGCTCCCAGTAAATGGTAATACCCCACTGATTAAGACATTTTCATGGACCAATCTACTTACTAATGTAGTGTCAACCGGAGAGAGCAGCGTGTCTGAACCGGCTTCCTTTAGGGTTATGTAGAAAGAATCACGTTCTGAATGGTATTGACCCAAAGTCATTTCCACATCTTCCAAAATTCTTACGGTGGGTCGGGATTCGAAAGGAGGGGTTTCGAACTCCTCCGAAACGCAGGAAGCGAACAATAAAAGTAAAGTCAGGTACTTTTTCATTTGAAAAATAAGTTGGAGTTGAAGGAAAGCTTTTCATTCAGGAAAATTTTGGGAACCGGTATGCTGATCGTTTGGAGGGAGGACATTACCGGGGGAAAAAGATGATTCAATTGGAATGGAAAAGAACGCAAAATAAAGTTGAGGAAAAGGCCGTTTAAAACCCCAATTCGCACTGCTGTTTTTTTTGCAGGTTTCGCCTTTGTCTGAATCGTGTTAAGTAAAAATCGATAAGTGGCGTAGCCGCGGATGCAACCCGAGGATAGCGATACGACAGAACCACCAAATTGCCCTGAAGGGTCCCGAACACGTCTATGATTCTAAATGGCTGAAGCCATTCTACAGGGGACGAATCGGCTCCATAGCCCACGGTTTAAGAGGCCGTGTTAAAAACCAACGTTTTTCTTTAAAACCCCCTCAAATTGATAATTTTAAGGGTTAGCAAGATTTTTTACTGAACGCAGTTCAAAAAAAGGCTTCTGACATGTTTTCAGTTTGTTTATTGCTTGATCCTATTTTTGGTTTTAGACTTTTTCTTTTCCAATTCTGAAAAATGGAATAGACGTTATGCTGCTTTCCAGTTGTAGTTTTTCGCTTGCTTAAGCAGTAAGTCTGGCTTTTGGATATTTCCCAGCCTTTTTAGGTTGTAAGCGAGTGTATAGAGGTCAATTTCAATTCCTGCCTTATACTTTCCGCATAAAACCAGATCAAACTTTCCCATCAGGGCTTTGATTGTACCAAAGGGATGCTCGACGATGTTTTTTCGGTCTTTAATAGCCTTTACCACCCGCTCCTCCTTCAATTTTGTTTTGTAGAGGTCAATCTTTTCCTGCTCTACATTCCTTTTTATTGCTCTTCCATATTTTGAAGTGGTACACTCATTTTTGATTGGACACTTTGCGCAATCTTTACATTGGTACTTGTCATAAAAAGAGTCCGACGACTTGATGTTTTTGGCTTTCAGATATAGAAAATTTCCCTGGGGGCAGGTGTATCTGTCCTGTAGTTTATCATAGATAAAAACTAGTCCTTCCTCTTCTTTTTTATCATTTGCCACGGTTTGAAGCGGTACAAAACAGTCTACTCCCTGCCCCTGTAAAGAAAAAATATCCTTAAAGTTTCCATACCCTTTGTCCGCGACTGCTTCCTTTGGTTTAACTCCTAACTGGGATATTGTCTCCTTCACGCATTCTTCAAGCTGTTTGCGGTCGTTTACATCAGTGGTCAGATAGTTGGTGACTATAAAGTGGTTTTGGGAATCGACCCCTATCTGCAGGTTGTAGCCGGCAAATTTACCGTTTCTGCTTTTGACCAAAACAGCCTCCGGATCATTGACGGTGATTCTCTTAAGGCCTTTCTGTTCTAATTTTTCATTGATCTGGGTCAGGCTTTTTTTTTGAACCTCTTTCTTCTCTATGCTTCTTTTAAGCTCTTCAATCTCATTTGTAAACTTTTCGTCTTTATTCTTCAATGAATCCAGCTGCTCCATGGACTTGAAGTACTCAGACAGATTCTTTTCAATGTTGTCGAGTTTCTTCAGAATACCGCTTTGGGTGAGCATATCCTTAGAAGCATAGGCTTTGACTTTGGATCCGTCGAAGACGATCCTTTCTCCAGTGATGTAGGACTGATCCTTCAAAAAGCTCCTGAATGTATGGAGAAAGCTTTTTATAGCTTCTCCATTTTCCTTTCTAAAGTCACTGATTGTCCAATGGTCTGGCTGGAGCCCTTCCATAAGCCAGATGACTTCAATATTCCTGTGAGATTCCTTCTCAAGTTTTCTGCTCGTGGAGATGCCGTTGAAATATCCATACACCAACAGGTTAAGTAAGGCAATAGGAGAATAAGCTTTCCTACCCGCTTTCTTCTTGCCCTTTTTGAAAAACTGATCTGGATTGGATTCAACAAACCGGCGACACATCATGTCAAGCAATCGCACAGGGTTATCTTGGGAAATCATCGAATCATAACTGAGCATCATTACCTGATGCCTATCTTGAGAGTCTTTGTAATGCATGCTTCAAAATTGAACTCCTCTAAAAATAACTAAATAGCTTAAAAAACTTAGTTGCTTTTTATGTTTTCACACAGTCTCTTAAACCGTGGGCTATGTTGTTTTCACCGGATCGAAAAAACCATCTCAATGGTTTTAATTCACGCGATGGCACTTTACCCAATATTGTCGATGCCCGCCTACCGGGATGAGATTATACCCACAAAAAAAATCCCTCTCCAGTCTGAAGAGGGATTTTTTGGAGGAATGTATTGGACATCTGGATTGAAGTCAACCCGACCTTCTCCGGTCTTATTTCTTCTTAAACAATCCCTTTCCAAAATCAATCACACCGCCCAGATCAATGGCGCTGGGGTCGGCATCTGCTCCGAAGATTGAACTCAAGATACCTCCCAGTCCTGTGCCGTCTCCTTCGTCTTCTTTCATGGACTTCACGACCGATTCCTGAATCTCTGCATTGGGCTGCGGTGCGTCGTTTACCTTCTTGTTAAAGAGGTTGAGCAGCATCGGGAGCGCTGCTGCGGCGATGGACAGCGCTTTGTCGGTGTCTATTCCCAGCTTTTCGCTGAGTTTGTCACCGAGATCGCCTTTGAGATGGTTGACCGTAGCTCCGTCGGCTGGAGTTTCTGATCCGGAAAACATCTCCATGATGCCCTCGAAATTGCCCGACCGGGCCTGCGTCTGTATCACTTCCAGAAAAGTCTCGCGGACGGTACCCGCCGAGTCAGCGTCTCCGCTGGTTTGAGCCAATAAATCCTTCAATGGCCCGTCTGCTGATTTTAACAATTGGTCTATCATGTCAGTAAAAGTTTGATGTAGACTCAATTTGCATAGAATTATCGTGTGCTTCAAGCCGGACCGTCGGTAAGTTGTGACTGAGATGATCCGAGGCTTGGCTGGAAATCGTTGACTCAAAAAGATTTATGATTCATAAACCACCGTAATCCAGTTTTTCGGTATTATTTGCGGGATTGGCATGAAATCAGATTAGACTTTCGTACGCATTATTAACCATTGGATCTTGGTCAAAAGAATAGATAATATCGAAAAGCTGGAAGGAATCGGAGTCTTCCGAACCCGTCTGATGCTGTCCGGCAGCGGAATCTGCCTTCCGGGAATCGGGATTTTTATCCATTCAGATATCCCTGACCGAGCTTCGAAGCGGATCATCCAGCATGAGTTTGGCCATTATCTAGATTATAGATATGGAGTGGACGGAGATCGAAAGCGGCTGCTTGGCTCGTATCTGCTGGGATTTTACGGCAAGATTGGACTCCCCAGTCTGCTGAATCTGGTGTGGGGAATCAACCGCATCCCGGCTTTCGCAGGCGATCATCGGACGTATTGGGCGGAGCTCAGGGCAAATCGTCTGGCCAGTGCTTATTTCGGAGAGACACTCGCGTCTGACTTTGCGGCATTTTTTCCCGTCAGCTAATTCAGTAAAAGTTTCCATCTGAGCTTTCACAGGAGCTTTCAATTGTCCTACCTTTGGATGCTCTTAGCGTATTGATGAAAAAACAGGCATTCTTTGGATTGGTATTAGGCAGTTGGATATTGGGGATCTTTCTGATCTGCATCTTTCCGCCCGTTCCAGACTATGTACCAGCTGATCATCAGTCGAGCTACTTTAGCCAAAACGCTGCTCCCGAGTTTCATCTCCGAAGCGCTTCACAAGCCCAGTCTTTTCAACTGAATCTGGGAGACCGGGTTTTAAGCATTCCCTTTGAATTTCAGTTCTCTTTCAGCCCGACACCGTTCGGCGCCCGTGTCTCTGAACCGGTCATTGATCAGATTCCTTCTTTTTTTGACACCAGGATTCTGTTTGAAGTCTATTTTGAAACGACCTAGGGAGCTGCTTTTTAATTAGCAGTAGACCCTATTCCCAACCGGCAGCTGACCGGGTTTCAAATCAAGACATTTACAATCATTCCTTTCTATGGGTTCATTAATCAACCATCCCGGTATTCTTATCGGTTTTGCCATTACCGTTGGATTTATGCTGTTGCTCGATCTTGGGATCTTCAACAAGAAGAGTCACATTATCTCCAACAAAGAAGCCGCGATCTGGTCTGTATTCTGGATTGGGCTTTCGATGATCTTCAGTATTTTCATCTACATCGTGACCTACGAAGAGGTGGGGCTGGAGAAGTTTTCCCAGTTCCAATCGGCCTACTGGATCGAAAAGGCCCTGTCTGTCGACAATCTCTTTGTCTTTATCCTGGTCTTTGGCTTCTTCAAAGTTCCGAGAGAGTATCACCACAAGGTGTTGTTTTGGGGGATCATCGGAGCGCTGGTGATGCGTGCGATCTTTATTTTCGCAGGAGTGGGGATCATCTCGATGACCTATCTACCGGAGATGATGATCTGGGGCTATCCCGCGAAGATCAATGTCGTGTTGACCGTCTTCGGGGCGTTTCTGATCTATGCGGGGTACAAGTCCTGGTTTGCGAGCCACGATGAGGACGAGCATAAGGACTATACCAAAAACCCTGGAGCGAAGCTGATCTATCACTACTTCAAGGTGACGCCGGAGTACCACGGAGACAAGTTTTTCATCGTCAAAAACGGCGTGAAGATGGCCACTCCGCTGCTCGTAGTACTTGCTGTGGTAGAATTCACCGATCTGCTGTTTGCAGTGGATTCTATCCCGGCGATCTTCGCGATCGCACCGGATGATCCATTCATCCTTTACACCTCCAATATCTTTGCGATCCTTGGACTGCGGTCGCTGTACTTTCTGCTGGCAAATTTCATCCACATGTTTAGCCGTCTCAAGTTTGGTCTGGCTATCATTCTGGCCTTTATCGGATTTAAGATGATCACGGCGCCGTTTTACCATTTTGGCTCGACGCCTTCCCTGGGAGTGGTCGGAGGGATCTTGTTGGTCTCTGTGTTAGCTTCGGTGATTTGGCCGGAGGAGAAAAAGGGATAGGCAGTTTGCAGCGACGAATGGTAGGACCGCTTCGGTAGGATCACTCGTCTTCTTCGAGCTCAAAGGTGAGGGCGGCGTCCTCCAGATTGGCGGAGCTCAGGCCGATGCGATAGGTATAATAGCCGTCGCGGAGCGGAGTTTCGCCAACATAGTCGATCGGGACGAGCGAGAGCGCCACACCTTCGGCATTCAGCCAAACTGCGCCATAGCGAAACGCATGATCAAATTCCCTGTAGTCTGATTCCGTTCGGGAAAGGATGTCTCCAAAGGCCTGCTCGGCATTGCCGGACCGAACGCTGACATTTTCGAAATTGACGTCAGAGTTGTTGTGCACCCGGATGAAAATCCCGTTTGGTCTGCCGTCTTCGATGCCGCAGGAGCTGAAAAAAAGGAAAAGTAGCGTAAGGATGCCGGCGACTTTCATGAAAGAAGATAGCAAAAAATCGGATGGGAAAAAATCAGCCCCTTGCCGCTTTTATCTCTCTGTCCTCAGAACTCCTTACTTTTCTCCGAGATTGAAGATCGACTTCAGCTCGACAGCGTCCTCAGGCTTCATTCGCTTGGCCAGCACCAGTCGAAGTTGTCTCCGTCTCAATGCACCCTCATACTGTTCGATTTCTTCGGGAGTTTCCGGGATCAATTCCGGTACTTCGATCGGTTTGCTATGTTGATCCACAGCCACAAAAGTGAAGTAAGCGCGATGGGTCATGATCTTCTTTTTCGCAGGAATATCCTCAGCAGTCACTTCGATAAATACCTCCATGGAGGAGTTGAACGAGCGGGTGACCTGGGATCTAAGCGTGATCACATTTCCCAGATTGATCGGTTGCTTGAAGGAGATGCTGTCGGCAGAGGCGGTGACCACGATGCGATTGCAGTGCTTTTGCGCAGCAATGGCCGCAGAGATATCCATCCAGTACATCAGACGTCCGCCCATGAGGTTGTTGAGGGTGTTGGTATCGTTGGGGAGGACCATTTCCGTCATGATCGTGACAGAATCCTTTGCGAACTTTTGCTTTGCCATAAAACTGATTTTAGACAAAAATAGAAATTAAATTCTGTTTTGGTAATCCAGTTATATCCAATCGGAATTTTATTCTGGAAAAAGCTGTCCAAAACTCAAATCGTGATCAGTTTGTTTCCAACCTCGTAAATCATAAATCAAAATCCGTAACTCCTACTTCCATCCATCTTTTCCCAACAGCGGAACAAAGGCGAATCCATCGAATTCTTCCCGAACGATGTCTTTTGCGGTCTTTTTGGTGATTTTTACCATAGCTTGGCGCTTCCGGTCTCCCACTGGAATTACCAGAATTCCCCCGATTTTCAGTTGCTGAATCAATGCTTCGGGAACCACCGGAGCTCCAGCAGTCACGATGATCTTATCATAAGGAGCAAACTGCGGCAATCCGCCGGTGCCGTCGCCATAGAACAGATGCATCTCGATTCCCAGTCGCTTCAGAAAGCGTTGTGTGCCTTCAAACAGCTTCTTTTGGTACTCAATCGTGTACACTTCCGCTCCCAACAGGTGCAGAATACTTCCCTGATAGCCTGAGCCCGTTCCGATTTCGAGGATTTTGTCGCCTGCTTTCACTTCCAAAAGTTCGGTCTGAAAAGCGACCGTGTAAGGTTGGGAGATGGTCTGACCTTCACCAATCGGAAAGGCTTTGTCCTCATAGGCATGGGATATCAGCGCTGTGTCGAAGAAAAAGTGACGGGGTAGGAGGTTGATGGCTTCGAGGACCTTTTCACTCTTGATACCCTTTACCCGGAGTTCGGCGACCAGTGCGCGTCGTTTTCCTTTGTGTAGGTAGGTATCTTCAAGTTTTAGCATGCCGGGAGGGTTTGGGTGTTCGAAGATAAATGAATATTTACCTTACTTTGAACCCGGAAAGGCATTTTTTGCTTATCCAATTGATCTATCGAAGTTTAAATTTCAGGCATGTTTACAGGAATCGTCGAGTCCTTTGGGACTATCGAAAAAATCACCCACGAAGGCAGCAACGTACATTTTGATCTGAGCTCGGCGCTCTCACCCGAACTCAAGATCGACCAATCCCTTTCCCATGATGGGGTTTGCCTCACAGTAGTGGCTGTCAATCCACAGCAATATCGGGTGACTGCTATCCATGAGACGATCCAAAAGACCAATCTCTCTGGTTGGGAAGTAGGCAAGAAAGTAAATCTAGAGCGCTGTATGCCAGCAAGTGGTAGATTTGATGGACATATCGTGCAAGGCCACGTCGACCAGACAGGAGTGGTAAAGAAGATCAGCGATGAGAATGGCTCTTGGCTGTTTGATCTGGAGTTTGATGATGCCACCGGCAATGTCACGGTAGAAAAGGGCTCCATCACGATCAACGGCACGAGTCTGACTTGCTTTAACTCCGGGCCGGGGAAATTTTCCGTGGCCATCATTCCTTACACCTTTGAGTTCACCAATTTCCACCAACTACAGGTGGGTGACTTGGTCAATCTGGAGTTTGACATCGTGGGAAAATACATCGCACGGATGATCAAGGGATACTGATCAGTAGGCAGTGTTCAGTAGGCAGTGTTCAGTAGGCAGTATGTAAAGGACTAAAATAGCTTGACCGTTTTTGGGAGTTACAAAACTTTCAAAAAATGGAAAATCAGAAACAAGTGCAAGTGGTGCGTCACTTCAGTGAATCTTTCAAGCAGGAAAAGGTTCGGGAAATTGAGCGTAACTTAACTACAGTGATGCAGGTGAGTAAAGTGTATGGGGTGACCCGAGCAGCGGTCTACAAATGGCTTTATAAATATTCTGCTCACCGTAAAAAGCAAATTCGCCAAATCATCGAACCCATGAGTGATACCCATAAAATTCAGGAAATGGAGCAAAAAATCAAGGAATTGGAGCGTCTGGTTGGCCAGAAGCAGATCTTGCTTGAGTTCCGTGAGAAGCA
>NZ_AUBW01000014.1 GCF_000429445.1 Algoriphagus terrigena DSM 22685 | reverse complement strand
TGCCAACTATGAGGTGAGCAAAGCCTGGCAGGTGCGGGAAAACTTCAAGGAGTTGTTCAGTGTAGGAAAGCTTTTCGCCAGACTGTTGTTTAACCGATGGAGTACCGATGCGACTCAAAGAAAAATCAAAGAAATAGACAAGGTCGTAGAGATGTTTAACAGGCATGTTTCCGGAGTGGTCAATGCATTACTCACCAACCTAAACAATGCAATGGCCGAACGCCTAAACGGTAAAATACAGGAACTCAAAACAGTGGGAAAAGGCTATCGAACATTCGCCAACTTTAGAAGCGCTATTTTATTCTTCCATGGAGGCCTAAACTTATATCCTCACTAACTTAAGGGTAGAACCGAAATAAATAAGGGCCTTTTTCTTTTTTAGTAGCCAAAATCCAAGATCACATTGAATATCAAAGAAGATCCTCATGGCCCCATTTTTTGGCTTTCGCTTTATAGTATTCCTCTTTCCAGTCGTAGTCCGCAGGAAATTCCACTTTTGATTTGGGCAAAGACTTCATGTATTCCACCAGCGTCAACCCGTTGGGGAGGGTAGTTGGAGACTGGAGGAGAGACTGGAAATGGTCCTGAACCAAATCAGAGACGCTCCTGTCCTGAGATTCGGCATATTGTTTAATCTTCTCAAGCATCTTTTCTTCGATGGTAATGTTCAGCTTCTTTTTCATAGGATACGCATGAATATTCAATTATACGTATAAAATGAATTTCAAGTGAATTAAAAGGCTGACTTTCGGTTGATTCTCTTGAAGTCAGAATCTTCCAGAAGTTCTAATCTGGGATTTGTGATTCTTTATTTTGGGATTTTAAATCCTACGAAACGTCCTCGGAATTGGAAATTCCGAGGAGCGGTGTCTTCTTAAGAAGGATCCACATCCACCACCCACCTCACGGATCGAAACTCAGGCCGGGACTGAAGTTCTTCCAGGATTTTCCCCAAGCTTTCCTTGAACGTCATCTGTGTGTTTCCAGACCGGTCCAGCTTGATCATACTTTCAAACTGGTATTGATTCTTGATGCGGGCAATAATTCCTTTTTCCGGACCAAGAACGATCTTTTTTGCCTGGATGGTTGCCATCTCCCGGTGTAAAGCATGTGCGGCTTTTTCGGCGACATCGAACACCGCGTGTCTGGTCACGATCTTTACCAACTTCACGTAGGGAGGATAGTAGAACTTCTTCCGGTCAAACATTTCCTGGCGGAAAAATTCAAAATAATCGCCTTTGATCACCTTTTCGAAAAGCTCGTTTTCAGTATTCCTCGTTTGGATGACCACCTGACCCTGGATTTCTCTTCGGCCTGCCCGACCTGCCACTTGGGTGATCTGCTGATAGGCTCTTTCTCCGGCCCGAAAATCCGGAAAATTCAAAATCCGATCACCGTCCCAAATCCCGACAACGGTCACCTTTCCAAAGTCCAGCCCCTTGGTGATCATCTGAGTCCCGACTAAGATGTCGATCTGCCCGGCTCCAAACTCATCCAGCAGTCGCTGGTATCCATATTTATTGCGGGTTGTGTCGAGATCCATCCTTCCCATTCGGGCTTCGGGAAAAAGCAAACTCAAGGACTCCTCGATCCGCTCCGTACCCATGCCCATCGTGGTCAGTTGGGTGCTTCCGCAAGCGGGACAGGATTGGGGTACTTTTTCCTTATATCCGCAATAGTGACAGCGCATTTCTTCCGCGAACTGGTGATAGGTAAGGCTGACGTCGCACTGCACACACTGGCCCGTCCAGCCACAATCCTCGCACTGAATGTAAGGGGAGTAGCCGCGGCGGTTTTGGAAGATCAGCACCTGCTCTTGCTTATCCAGAGCGGCTTGGATCTTTTCGCGCATCAGGCGAGTGGAATCCAGCTTGAGCAGGTTTTTCTTACGATCGGCCGAAAGATCCGCGAGATGATATTCCGGCATGCTGGCATTACCAAAGCGGTGATTGATTTCGGTGTAGCCAAATTTGCCCTGTGTGGCATTGTAGTAGGTCTCAAAAGAAGGCGTCGCCGACCCCAAAAGCGTGCGCGCTTGGTGAAAGTACGCCAGCATCGTAGCCGCATCCCGGGCATGAAACCGCGGCGCGGGGTCAAATTGCTTGTAGCTCGGCTCGTGCTCTTCATCCACGATGATCAATCCGAGGCTGTCAAAAGGCAGGAAGATGGACGATCTCACGCCAACGACAAATGAAAACCGTCCGCTCAAAACGCCATTCCAAACTTCGACCCGCTCGTTGTCGGAATACTTGGAATGGTAGACGCCCATCTGCGAACCAAACACCTGTTTGAGCCGGCTGACGATCTGCGTCGTCAGGGCGATCTCGGGCAGCAGCATCAAGACCTGTGACTCGCTCTCCAGTACTTCTTGGATGAGTTTAATGTAGATTTCGGTCTTGCCGCTGCCTGTCACACCATGAAGTAAGACGGTTTGTTTGGTCTCAAAGTGAGTCTTGATGTCCTCCAGCGCTGTTTGTTGCGTGGGTGAAAGTTCGGAAGCCGCTCGTTCCGGTTCCTCCTCTGCCAGCCTGTTCACGACGACCTTAAAGGATTCGAAAACTCCATTTTTGATCAGCGTCTTGAGCGAACTTTCGGAGTCGCCTTCCTCCAAAAGCGTGGCTTTGTCCACTCCTTTTTCGTTCAGTTTTGGCTTTTGAAAAACCGGCACATCCCGAAGGTATTTTAGCAGGATGGATTCTTGTTTGGGTTTGCCGGAGACGGCTTCAAAGAGCGCTTCCAAAGCAGATTTGCTTTCCGAAATCTCTTTCGTTAGCCTGATTCTCGTCTCGACCTTCGGCGTGTATTTCTCCTGAACTTTCTCAAAAATCAGGATGGCCTCCTTCGCTACCAGACTTTTGAGGATTGGGTGAATTGTCTTTACCCCGAGGATTTTTTCGCAGTCTTCGTAGCTGATCTCCTCCGTGTTTTCCAGCGCCTCCAGGATCTTTTCCTCCCGGATATCGAGCGGGTATTTACTCGTTTCCCGGTCAAAATTAGGGTTGAGCTGGATCTTGCTTTCGCTCGATAGCCGCAATCCCGAAGGTAGAGCCGCATGCATCACCTCGCCGATGTGGCAGCAATAGTACTCCGCCATCCACACCCAAAAGCGGATTTGGAGCGGATTGACGCTCGGTTGAATGTCCAAAATATCCAGAATGGGCTTGGCTTCATACGCCTGCGGCGGCTTGTTGTGCACCTTCCCGATGATGCCTGTGAGGACTTTCTTCTTGCCAAACTGGACGATTACCCGCGCGCCAATCTGAATCTGGGGCTTCAGAAGCGGTGGAATTTTATAGGTAAACATCTTGGGAATCGGGACGGGCAGGATGATATCTGCGAAATTGTTTCCGCCTTTATCCAAAAAATCCTGGTCTCCAAAAAGACTTTCCACTAAATCAGTCTAGGTAAGGTAGTTGTGCAAACGCTTCCTCCAGCGCACTCACCGGTCGGCGGCAGGCGCGGTCGAAGCAGACATAAATTAAGGCATTTCCATCCGGATCGGGTGTTTTTCCCTGAAGTATCGGGGCAATTTTTGTCAAAGTTTCTGACCAAGCCAGGATCGAATTGGGAACATAAGCTTGTAAAAGGTCCAAGGCCTTGGCTTGAGCGCCTTCTCCGACGATCGCAATTTCGGCGGTCGGTACTACGGATTCCAACAGAAAATGGGCCCAATTGCAGAGGAATCCCGGCTCGCGCAAGACCAAGTCTTTCATGCCGCCGAGCATCTTTCGCGCGACTTGGCCGTATTTTTCTTCATAGGTCAAAAGGGACAGCCGATGGAGATTTCGGGCCATCACAGAGTTGGAGGCGGGGATGACATTGTCAAAAAGCTCCTTTTTGTTAGCAATGAGTTTTTCGGCTTTTGGGTTGTTGAAAAAGAAAAAACCGTCGCTCTCGTCATGGAATTGATCCAGACAAAAGTCAGCCAATTCCTTTGCTAAATCCAACCAAGAAACATTTCCAGAGGCTTCAAAAGCCATCAAAGCGGCTCGGATCACCGCGGCGTAATCCTCCAAAAAGGCGGGTGTATAGGCTTGGCCGTTTTTGTAAGAGCGATGCAAGACCTTCTCTACTATCATCTTTTCCTGAATGAATTTCAGGTTTTGAAGTGCCAGATCCAGCATCCGATTTTCTCCGGTAGCGTGATAGGCCTGAAGCAATCCCGCTGACATCAGTCCGTTCCATCCAGCCAGGATCTTGTCGTCCTTTCCGGGAGAAATCCGCCGATTCCGAACCTTTAAAAGCATCTCCTTCACCTCGCTCAATTTGATCTGAAGCTCGGTCTCGGTCATTCCAAACTCATTTGCCACGTCTTCATAGGATTCGGTCTGAAACAGGATATTCTCGCCTTCCTCCCAGTTTCCGCCCGATTTCAGATTATAGAGTTTGCTTAGCCAGGGTAGTTCGTTCGGGACAATCTCTTGTAATTCGGAGTACGTCCAGATGTAGAATTTTCCCTCAATTCCCTCGCTGTCTGCATCCTGCGCTGCATGAAAACCACCTTCTTCCTGAACCATTTCTGCTTCGAGCCAGTTAACGGTTTCTGTGATTTTCTCCATGAAAAACGGATCCTTGCTGACTTGGTAGGCTTTTGCGTAGAGCTCCAGCAACTGGCCGTTGTCATAGAGCATCTTTTCGAAGTGTGGAGCAAACCACTCTCCGTCGACCGAATAACGTGCAAATCCCCCGCGGAGGTGATCATAGATCCCGCCCATTCCGATCTTTTTCAGGGTAAAAAAGACCTTCTCCTTCAAATCCTCATTCTTTGAAAGCAAGGCGTAATCCAGTACAAAATCCCAGATCGCAGGCATCGGAAACTTCGGAGCCCGGTTCATTCCGCCCCATTCGGAGTCAAACTGGGAGGTCAACTTAGTGACGAGTTCAGCCAGATCATCCGGGTCCAGCTCGGCCTCGCCGGAGACGATCCCGTACTTTTCGGCCTCGCCTCTGCTCAAGCTCCGGCCAAATCCTTCGGCGCTCTCAGCGAGCTGATCTTCATGATTCGCAAACGCCTCGCCGATGTTAGTCAGCAATTGTTTCCATTGCTGGTTTGGGAAGTAGGTGCCACCGTAAAATGGCTTTTGGTTGGGCATCAGGAAGACATTCAACGGCCAACCGCCCTGCAAGCCCATCGCCTGAACGGCATCCATGTAGATGTTGTCGATATCTGGCCGCTCTTCCCGGTCGATCTTGATGCAGACAAAATGCGCATTCATCAGCTCGGCCGTGGCCTGATCTTCGAAGCTTTCCCGCTCCATCACATGGCACCAGTGACAAGCCGAGTAGCCAATCGACACCAAGATGGGCTTGTTTTCAGTTTCAGCTTTGGCCAGAGCTTCCGGTCCCCAGGGAAACCAATCCACAGGATTGTGTGCGTGCTGGAGGAGGTAGGGGCTTTGGCTTTTGGAGAGGCGGTTCATGGATTGAAAAATTGGAAGATTTTAAAATTGCAAAATTGGTTGAGCGTTGAACTTGCTTTTGGCCAACTCCCCCTTTTCCAAAGGGGGTAGGGGGATTTACTTAATTTGAATCTTTACCTGCTCGATCTCTTTGGAAAAATCGAATTCGCCGTCTAATCGTTCCAGCTTTGCCAGAAGGTTTTGGAGAAATTTTCGATGAGAAGGGGATTCCGGATTGAAAGGACGATGTGCCAAATCCATTCGAATTTTTTCGATTTCGGTTACTTTTTCCTGAGTTGCCTTGGCGAAAATGGATCGCTGCCACTTTTCCCAGACATAGTTTTCTGCCTCCTCAGTGGGATGAATTAAGTCCGACTTGTAAAAGCGATAATCGCGCAATTCATCCATCATGATCTCGTATGCAGGGAAATAGCTGACGACATCCATTCGTCGTTCGAGATTTGCACAAAGAACCCGAAGCATACTTTTGCTCAGATGATTCTCTGGGATTCCGTCTTTGATGTGACGAACCGGGCTCACGGTCAGGATGATTTTGAGTTGAGGATTTTGGATTTGGATTTCCTTCAACACTTTTGAAAGCCCTTCCTCCATCTCTTCGATTGGGCTGAGTCGCTTTTCGAAGGACTTTTGCGGTTGTTTGTGACAGTTGGCTACTCTGCCAAATTCGCCCAGTTCATAGATCCAGGAGGTGCCCAGAGTCAGGATGAGGTGCGAGCCTGATTTCAGGTATTCATGTGCGGAGCGCTGCTGCTTTCGGAAATTTTCCCTCAGCTCGGCGCCGGTCTTTCCGCTGATATCCGAGTGGCTGTGGTAATGGAAAAAGCAGTCATCCCGCTCCAGAATTCCGCTTTCATCCATCGGGAGGAGATCCAGACTTTGCGCCAGCAGATCGGCAAGATTCAGCGGATGAAAGATCGTCCCAAAAGGATTGACCAGGATGTCAAACTTAGTGTCGCGCATCTTTTGCCCGATCGTCTGGGCAAAGCAGGAACCCATACTCAGGATCGTGCTTTGGTGGGAGATAGGAAACCGGGATTCGGAGATCGGGAAATCGATAGACCAGCGCATTCTTGAATTTGATGGTGACAGAACGTTGAAATTGGCTATTTCTGGGTAGTTTTTGAAAAATAATTTGAAGACGTTGTGATTTTTATCCCACGCAGAAGACTAATTGTTCAAAATCAAATCAATGACCAAAGAGGAAGAGTTTGTGCAGCTGATCCAGACAAACCAGGGGTTGATCTACAAAATCGCGAGTATCTACACCCGCGATCGGGAAGAGCAGAAGGATCTTTGTCAGGAGATCATCTATCAGACTTGGAAGTCTTTTGACTATTTCAAAAAGGCGGCAAAACCCAGCACCTGGCTCTATCGAGTCGGTATGAACACGGCCATCACGCATCTGAACAAGCGTAAGAAGCATCCTAACGGAGTGTCAATTTCGGATTCGAAACTGGATTTTGCTGAGGAAATGGACTCTGGCGAAGAGGAAAAGATGGAGCTCCTCTATTCGGAAATCAGAAAACTCAACCTGCTGGATCGTGGGATTGTCTTCCTTTTTCTGGAAGGAAAGCCCTACGAGGAAATTGCGGAGATCATCGGCATCAGTGTCAGCAACGTCGGAACCAAGATGTCAAGAATCCGCGAAAAGCTGAAAAAAGGAATCAACACCAACTAAACTACTACAACAATGGAACTGGAAGAAATGAAGTCACGCTGGCAAGATCTCAGCGTCAAAGTCGAAAGGCAAGAACGAATTCAAAAAGATATCCTCCTGGAAATGACCAAGACCAGATTCAAGAGAAAGCTCGATGGAATCCGCCTCCCCGAGCTGTTTGGGACCTTGATCAGCTTGGCTTATGCTGCTTATCTGGTGTTTAATTTTGGCAAGATTGACCTTTGGTTCAATCAGATTTTTGCGGTAGCCAACGTCCTGTTTTTTGTCATCTTGCCTTTGGCAAGTCTGATGGCAATCCGTCGGATGAATGCCTTACAAATCAACCATTTGGCCATGACAGAAATGGTCGGGGAATTTCAGCGGGCAAAGCGAAACTTCTGGCGGGTGCAACAGGCGGCGGTTTGGCTGTCTGGAGTGATCGTACTCACGCTCGTTCCCGTCTTGGGAGATATTCAGGACAAGATGGGCAGGTTTCTCGAGGCGGAGTTTTGGATGATTTATATCCCACTGGCTCTGGCGTTTCTGTTCTTTTTCTCCAGATATGTGCTGGGCAAATACCGAAGGATTATCAATCAATCCGAGGACATCTTGCGGGAGGTGTGAGCAAACTTTGACGGAATAGGTGGTAAAAAGACTTCTCAAAAGGAAGTCTTTTTATCTTCCGTAAAGAGCCCCAACTCTCTGCACATCCGCAAGACCTGCGAATCGCCGAGTCCATACTCTGGAGCGCGCTTTTGGAACTCTCCGAAAAGCTGACCAAAACTCGAGGGCTGAATGTCCCGCTGAATCTCCAGAATAGTCGCTTTGGGTTTACCCGGAAAATCTCCCATCGGCATCATGTCTCTCCAGGCCTCGACGGCAGGCTTTAAGAAAGGGAACCTTTCGATAAAGAGATCGGCGATTTTGAGAGCTTCAAAGACGTCGTTGTTTTGGAAATGTATCCAAAGATCTCCCAACACAGCGCGCTCTCGCTGGCTTAGTTTCTTGGATTTCTTCTCGTACGTCTCGATCAGTTGTTTTTCTCCCAAAACCGAAAAGTGGTAGGGGGAGTCCGGGTAGGGGAGCACCAGATTTACTTCGGCTGGGTGTGTTTTCAGATAATTGAACAGAAACCAGAGATTGACCTGGCAGAACAAATCCTCCTCGAACCAGCAGTAAATCTGGCTGTCAGCCGGGATGGATTTGATCTTTAGAATCTCCAGATACGAGTGCGTGTAGTAGTCATGAGTGAAGTCGCCAGGATAACTTTGCTGGATAAAGCTCTCCCGAAGTTGCCAGAGTTCTTGTCCCTCCTTGGGCATGACGGGCCCATCGACCAGACATTCCCTAAAAACAATGCGCTCTCCGGTGATTTCCTTGGGAAATTGGGATAGCAAAGCGTCCCCGTTTAGAATATGATAGATCATAAACTTGGATACTTTTGTTTGGTAAACTGGTAGGCTTTGGCGATGAATTCGCGGAGGATGTCCTCGTTCAGGTCGGAAAGCTTGTTGGCATAGATGCATGAGACGCTTTTTTTGAACTTGCCGAGTTTCGCCAAAAGCGGTTCAGCTTCCTCACCCATGCAGCCGACCAGGTAAAGGGAATGTGCGGCTTTTCGTGGAGAAAAGCCGACGATCGGAGCGTCACCCTCGTGCCCTGTCGCATACTTGTAGTGATAGGATCCAAATCCGATGATAGTGGGTCCCCACATTGCGGCTTTCTCGCCGGTGATTTCCTCCATCATCTGCTTGAGAGCAAACGCATCTTCGCGTTTTTTTGGGCTTTCTACCGCGTTGATAAAATCGTCGACGGAGACCTCAGTGGGTTTGGTTTTGGTTTCGGCCATGGCTATTCCTGATAGAGTTCGATCGGCAAATCGTCCGGGTCGGAAAAGAAGGTGAATTGCTTTCCCGTGTGCTCATCCACCCGAATCGGCTCTGCCTGAATTCCGAATTTACTCAAATCTTCCGCTGCTTTCCCAATGTCTTGGACTCCAAAAGCCAAATGCCGCAAACCGCAGGCTTCCGGACGAGACACGCGATCAGGAGGATCGGGGAAAGAAAAGAGTTCGATCACATACTGTCCATTGAGTTCCAGGTCGAGCTTGTAGGATTGCCGTGCTTCCCGATAGACCTCGCGGATGATTTTCAATCCCAAGATCTCCGTGTAGAAATGCTTGGACCGCTCATAATCCGAGCAAATGATGGCGATGTGATGGATGGAAGTGAGGTTAAGCATTTTTTTGGTTTTGTCAACGGTCCACAGACGACAGTCAACCATACCAGGCTGTGGACCGTGGACTGTTGACGGAAATTAATTCATCAAATGTTTCTTCAGAAAGTCCGCCGTCAGCTGCCCGACTTCGATCATATTCTCCCATTTCATCCAATGGTGCGTGTCCCCCGGGATCAGCACCGATTCGTAGGGCATTCCAAGTTCCTCAAAGCGTCGGATCAGGTCGGTCGTCTGACTCACTTCCACATTGCGGTCATCGTCAGAATGGATGAAAAGCACCGGGCTCTTCCAAGTGGCCAAATCCGGCATCGGTGAGGATTTCCACGCTATTTCTTTGGCTTTTTCATAATCCGGCGCCACTTCGTAGCCTTCCGGCAACTCGTATCTTCCATCCAAATCATGAACCCCGTGGATGTCCACGCCGACTTTGAAAAGTTCAGAGTCCCGAGCCAAAGCCAAGGCGGTCAGATAACCTCCATAGCTGCCGCCATATACCCCGATTTTGTCCGGATCAACTTGGGATAGAGCGGCCAGAAATTCTCCCCCTGCCTTGATGTCCTGGTACTCCACTGCTCCCTGATAGTAGCCATAGGCAGGTCGGTGAAATTCGTAGCCGTAACCGATTCCCAAGCGGTAATTGACCGAAAGAACTACAAAACCAAGCTCCGCCAAGTACTGATTGTAAGCGTATGTATTGGAATAGTAATCCATGTAGCTCCAGCCGAGGAGCATCTGTCGTTGCGGTCCGCCGTGGATGAAGACCACGCTGGGTTTTTTGGCTGCGCCGCCTTCTTTTTCAAAAAGCTGCCCATACACCGTCGTCCCATCAGGAGCTTTGAAACTCACCTGCTTGGGAGTGACCAGTGTGCTTTGAGGAAAGTCTGAGGGAATACTCAATTCCTGTAGAAGCGAAGTTCCCTTTTCGGTTTTCACAGTGACTAGATGGGAGCGCTGAGGTGTGGCCGAGAAATAGGCCAGTTTTTCAGTTGTACCGATCGCGACAGGATAGGCTTCGATACCGGAGCCTGAAGTTTCCCAAGTCAGCTTTTTGGTACCCAGATCAATGGAACCGATATGTCTTCGGTCCAGATCTTCTTTTGCCGTCCCCGTGTTTCCTGAAAAGATTACTTTCTTTCCATCAGGACTCAACTTGATCTGCTCGACCATGTATTCCCCAGAGGTGAGGGACTGGAGGTTTTTGCTAGCAAGATCTAGAGCGAAAAGATGCTGCCAGCCCTCGTGGTAGGATTCGAATACCAGTTCCTTTTCATTGGGGAAAGCAAAAAAACCATAGCGATAGGAGCCGCGGAGCGTCTCAGGTGCTTTCCAAAGCAGCGCGCCTTTACCGCTTTCGACATCTGCCAGCCAGATTTCCCAAGGAACGTACCTCGGTTCCAGCAGCGAGAGTGCCGCTCCGCTACCTCCCAAAGTCTTGATAAAAGCGATCTGGCTGCCGTCGGGAGACCATTTGGGTTGGGAATAACGGTGAAAAGACGGGGCAATCCAGTGAATTGGAGTCTCCTGATTTGCATAGATCCCCAGTAATTGGTGTCCTCCACGGCTTATTGTGAAAGCCAATTTTTTTCCGTCAGGCGAAAACTCCAGGGAATTGACATTTCCTTTGATTTGAAAGAGCTGAGCTGGTTTTTCTTCTCCACTCAGGTCAGCTTTCCATACTTGCCCATTTTTGAGGTAGAGCAATTGATTTTGTGGTCCCACGACGAAGTCATCGCCTTCCACAACCGGTTCCGCTGTTTTGCTATCCAGGTTGATTTTCCAGATTTCAACCTTTGGCAAATTCGGCATATTCAAAGCGTTGACGGTGGAGGAAGCATTTCCGCCACCATGGTCGCCGCCGCGGACAAAGACCAGCCAGTTGCCATCTGCCGTGAATTTCAGGTTGCTGATTTCCTGCCCGTCGTCCTCGTTGAACTGAGTCATTTTTACGGGTTGGAAATCCGTTCCTTCAGCAAAGTAGACATTGCGTTTGCCTTGTTCATTCATCGCCCACGCGATCTTTTCCCCGACAGGCGAAGCCGTCAACTCCGAAGGAAAGCTGAATTTTCCGACCTGCTCCATGGTGAAGGATTGGGAGAAAAGAGGTTGGGAAAGTAAGAGAAAGTAGAGGAGAAAAATGGGGATTCGTTTCATGGGTTTAGTATCGGTCGTGGATAAAATAAAGCACCTTCTGAAGTTCGGTTTTCAGATCATTGGATGGGATTTGGTAATTATTCATCATGCAGGAGAAATGCAGGATTTTGCCGCTTTTTGTCAGGAGGTAGCCGCTGAGCGAATTGGCCATGCTGAGCGAACCGGTCTTCGCATAGATGTAAGGAGGCTGGCCTTCGTCGGCCTTGTACCAGGCTTTGATCGTGCCGGATTCTCCTCCTGCGGGAAAATAGGCCTTGATCTTTTCCAGCGGGACTTCCTCCCGGATCTTGCCGAGCAAGGCAATGATCGACCTGGGTGTAAACATATTTTGCGCGGAAAGTCCCGAACCATCGACCCACTGTGGTTCGTCAGGAAGATCACTGAGCAGATTTTCTTTGGCATAGGCGATTGCTTCGGCGATATCCAGCTTGTTTGTCAGCTGATCTGAAACTAGTACCATCAGCTGCTCGGCAAGGAAGTTGTCGCTGATCTTCATCATCTGTGCATAGATGCTGTCAGCCGACGCGGTAAGCAATTTGGACGGCTCTTCCTCCAAATAGCTTTTGTTGGAAATCAAGGTAATCGGTTTGCCAGTCGCCTCTTCCAGCATCGTCTTGGTGAGGTCCCGCGATGTAATAAAGGGGATGTCCCGCCCAAACTCCTCCTCTTTGGCTTCAGGTTTATAAGAGTAGGGGAAATGATTTTCCATATGTTTTCTGGTAAATGAAAATGCTCCCGAACCCTCGGTTTCAGCTTTTTCTATTGCCGCCGTGAACCGCTCAGGATAGACGCTGAAATCAGCTTCTCCTTTTTCCTTTTCGAAGCGGACAATGTCTCCGTAGACGGGCAATGCAGAGCGCTCGGCCGCATAGTAATAGGGATACCAGTTCCACGACCAGCCGGGGCCGAAGGCGTTCACTTGATCAAAATTATCCAGAAGGAACAACTTCTTATCCGAGGCTTTCAGAAACTCAATTGCCCGGTCATTCTTCAAATCCGGATGCAACAGGCTCGGGTCGCCTGTGCCCCAAAAAATCAAGGAATCGCCCTTTTCGAGGTAATTCAGTCCATTGACCAGACTGTCTCCCAAGATGGAGTAGGCCGTGTAAAAGGTGAAAATCTTGGTGTTGGACGCTGGGATGAAGTACTTGTCGGAGTTGATCTCGACCAAGGCTTTGTCTTTTTCGGGATCGAGGAGCATAAAGCCCAAATGACCTTTGTCAAAAACATCGGATTTGCTGAGCGACTTGTTGATTTTTTGGACGGTGCAGGAACTGAGTGCGACGAGCACCGCAAGTAAAATTTTTTTCATGTGTTAAGTTTTGATTTTTTATTGGCCACATGGAATCTCGCAAGGCAAATAATCATCCCCCTGTGTTGAGCTGGAGACATGCTCGATTTCATAGAGTAAGGTAAAAAAAAGTCTCCCGCAAAACGCAGGAGACTTGATAAGGGGTTGATTCTTTATTGATCCCACCAGATTCTGTCCAGTAGTGTGACCTGGGGTACATTGGCACCGTTTCGGCTGACTTCACTGTCAGGATAGGCCAATCTTCTGATATATTCCCCATTCAGGTTTGGATTGAGGTTGGCCGGAAGCGACATGTCCTTGTATCCGTAGTCAAAGCGGCGGGCGTCATTCCAGGTTTCCGGGTGAAGGAACAGAGCAACGTATTTTTCCTTCATGATCAGATCCAAGGTCAGGGCGTCCGCACCTACCGCCACAGAAGGCGCAGCGAGATAGGCTGCTTTTGCCAGCTCGTAGTCCGCCTGATCCTCCTCTTCTTCGTAAGTGAACATATCCATGTGGGCTTTGATCCCGGCGAGGTAGGCGGCGTAGGCTCGGTTTTTATCAGTTGGAAGAGCTGCTTCTGCCTCGATAAACTTTAGCTCAGCATAGGTGGCAATCAAGATGGGAGATGTGGTACTGGTGTAATATTGGCCGGGAATCAAGGTAGATCTGGCCCCACTCTCCGGAGCATTGCCTCTTCCAGCTCCGTTGACGGTTCCGACGAATTCTCCCGCACTCGTAGTACCCACCATCAGCGGAAGTCTTGGGTCTTCGACCGGGTAGGAAGTTCCATCCAGAGCCTGAATAAATTGCTCTGAGATCCATCCACCTAACAGTAGGTTTGAGTTATCTATCGCTACCTGCGCCCAGGGATTAAAGGCCTGCTCAAAGAAGAAAACCTTTGCATCGTCCCCATTTGACTCAAATCCATTGTCGAGTGCGGTCAAAGCTTCCGAATAGGATTGGGTGTGAATTAGGTATCTGGCCTTGAGTGTGTAGGCAAACTTTTCCCATTTCGCGATGTCGCCTTGGAAGATAAAGTCATCCTCACCGATGGTTCGGGTGGTTTCCAACTTGAGATTAGCGATGCCTTGGTCCAGCAGACCCAAGACCTGTCCGTAGAGCTCTTGGTCGTCGTCATAGGCAGGAGTGACGGTTTCAAAATCAAATCCTTCAGAATAGGGAATGTCACCAAAGAAGTCCACGGTCATTCCCAGATTGAGCGCCATCAGGATCTGGGCAACGCCCAAGTAGTGGTTGGCACCTGACTCCGTAGACTTGTCGATGATCACAGTCAAGTCAGTCATGACATTGTACAGATTGAACCAGGTACTGCTGAAGTCGACCGGATCCATGGTGTCTGAAGAGCTCGCCGGATTTGGTGAGGCCAGGTATTGCACATAGTTGCTGGTGGCACTTCCTGCCCGATAGAAATTGCGGGCGGTTTCCAGCGTACTGTTGGTAAGCAATCCGGACACGGGAGCGTCCTCCGGGTTGTTGGGGTTTTCGTTGACGTCCAAAAACGATTCACAAGCCGAGGACAGCAAAATTATTGATGCGCCGATCAGTACGGTAAGTTTATGTTTGAATTTCATAATTTCTCGGTTTTAGAAGGTTAAAAGCCCAGATTCAAGGTTACAAAATAACTCTGCACTCCCGGGAAACTAAGTCCGGAGAAGCCGATCGCATTTCCCCCTGCTCCCGCTGAAAAAGATTCTGGGTCAAAACCATCCCAAGGAGTGGACAGGATGATATTATTAGCTGCAAGGGATAGTTTTGCGGTGCTGAAAGGAGTGCGTTCCAGTACAGAGGGTTGGAGACTGTAAGCTAGGGTAATATTGCGAAGCTTGACAAAAGAAGCGTCTTCGACAAAGTTTTCTGATACAGTCCGGTGATTGTTTCTCCAATATCCGGCGCCATAGTCCACACCGTCAGGTCCAACTCCCTGGCCAAGCCAGACTTCCTTCGTATTTTGAGATCCGTCTGCCAACACTCCGTCAAACACCCGGGTGTCGTTTCTAGCCAGCGAGGCGGTGCCTTTTCCAAAAGCCGAGATAAAGTTGGCGACCTGATTATATTGCTCCAATCCAGTGCGGAAATCGATCAGGAAGGAAAATTCCAATCCTTTATAGCTGAAGTCATTTCTTACTCCGCCAAAAAACTTTGGTACTGAATTTCCCAAGACCAACTGCGAGCCATTTCGAACCGGGAAGCCATTGGCTCCGATCAGCATAGGGAGGCTGCTATCCAGAACTTCCGATTCGGCGTTGGCTCCAGGCCGAGTGTAACTGCTTCCATAGATGTTGCCGTAGGCTTGCCCTTCCTTAAGGATCATCGTGACTGTACTTCCGGCGTAGCCGAACTGCGATCCAATCACAATCTGGTCAATTCCTTCGCGGATCCCTTTAATCTCATTTTTGTTGGTGGTCAAGTTGGCGGACACATCCCAGCGAAAGTCTCCCTTTTCCATTGGTATACCTCCCAGTACAATCTCCCAGCCCTTATTCTCTATCTCACCCGCATTGGTGATATAAGAAGAAAATCCCGTGGCATCAGAAATCGGTACCGGAATAATCTGGTCCTTGGAGTTGTTCTTGTAATACGTGACATCCAGGTTTAGCCTGTTATTGAAAAAAGCTAATTGTGTTCCAAACTCCAAAGAATTAGTTGTTTCGGGCTTTAGATTTGGATCTCCAAAGCTGGAATTTCTTGAAAACCCGACTTGACCGTTTAGGGGATATCCGTCCGGAGAAACAAACGTAGCTCCAAGTTTATGTGGATCTGTATCCTTACCTACCTGTGCAACGGATGCCCGAATCTTTCCGAAACTTATCCAAGATGGCAGGTTAAAATTCTCACTAAAGACGTATCCTAAATTTATCGATGGATAAAAAAACGAATTGTTTTCTTCGGGCAATGTAGAGGAAATGTCATTTCTCGCCGTTGCGTTGAAGAAGAGAAAGTTTTTATAATCTACCATCAAATCTCCGTAAAGTCCCACCAGTCTGCGGATGCTTTTGCTCATCGAGCCAAAAACCTGAGTTGTATTATTGATATTGTAGAATCCGGGAATCACAAAATTGGAACCTGAAAGAGAAATCAGGTCCTGTTTTCTTTCAAATACGTCATTTCCCAGTCGGAGCTGCGTGTTCCAGTTTTCGCTCCATTGCTTTTTAAGGGTTATGTAAAAGTTAGAGGTTAAGTCACGACTGTTGATTTTCGTTTCTTCAATGTCGCCAGTGCTGCTGAGCGGCACTTCTCCGTCGATGTTCATGGGACCGGGAGTGATCCCCTCACGAGAGTCTGAATACGAGTCCAGACCAATAAGATAGGAGAAAGTGACCCAATCGGCGGGACTGTAATTAAACTTAAAATTTCCGATGAATCGGTTTACATCATCTTCGTAGGTTGCGAATCTGGCATCGTAGATAGGGTTGGTGTTGGTGCCGACGGATTTCATGGTGCCATCCGGATTGATATAGTCTCTCACATCTGCGGTCTCTGACCAATACATCATCCTCTCCATAAAACGGTCATAAGGTACTCGGTATCCTCCGGAGTTCGAATAGTTCATAGATGCGGAAAAATTGAATTTCTCACTGGCGGTAATGGTGCCTGAGAGCTTGGCGCTTGTCCGATCCCAAGTGGAAAAGGGGATAATCCCATCTTGATCCAGTCTCCCAACGGAGGCGTAAAACGTCGTACTTTCATTTCCTCCCGAGACGCTTAAGTTATTTTCAAATTGGATTCCAGTATCAAAAGCCCGCCGCCAGTTGTTCTGATACACATAGCTCGGATCATTTTCTTCGGCAATATTGGCGCCCCAAGCAGGCCAGAAGCTGTTATCATCACGCACTCCGGAGAAACCTTGACCATATTGATCCTGTAGACCGGGGTTCTTCTCAAGTTTGTCAAATCCCAACGAAGAATTGAAATTCACCCTTATCTGACCCGCCTTTCCTTTTTTGGTGGTGATAATCACGGCTCCGTTGGCGGCGCGGACTCCGTAGAGAGCAGTTGCGGCAGCGCCTTTCAGCACCGACATCGACTCTACGTCATTGGGATTGATGTCAGCCATCCGGTTGGACATGCCACGGGGAGTGCCAGAGGATTCGACGGTCGAGTTGTCCACTGGTACTCCATCCACCACAAATAGTGGCTGATTGTCTGCGGAAGGATCCAGCGAGTTGATCCCGCGGATGATAATTCTCGCTGACTGTCCTGGAGCGCCGCCTGAATTGGTGACCTGTACGCCGGCTACCTGCCCTTGGAGTGCGTTGACTACGTTGGGCTGTTTTGTTTTGATGATCTCATCCGCATTGATGTTTTGAGCAGCATATCCCAGCGACTTTTTTTCCTGAGAAATACCAAAGGCGGTCACGATCACTTCATCCAATTGGGAAGTCTCGACTGCCATGGACACATTCAGCGTGGAATTGTTTCCGACCGGAAGGCTTTCGTTTTGATACCCTATAAAAGAGAAAACGAGGACGGCCTCCGGACCGGGAACGTCAATCGAGTAATTGCCGTCCACGTCCGTGACGGTACCGGTACTGGTCCCTTGGATCAGTATGCTGACTCCGGGAAGCGCAAGTCCGTCTTCTGCCGAAGTTACCTTTCCGCTGATTTGCTGCTGGGCCATTGCCGGGAACGCCAAGGAACAAATCATCAGAAAAAGCATGAAAATGTAGCTTTTCTTCATAATAGTAGGTGTTTGATGGATAGATAATAAATTGAATTTGGCACTGTTTACTAAGTCCGGTCTATGCGGACAAAAATCAAATAGGATAAAGCGCTAGATGCAAAGTCTTGATTCCCTTTAAGCAAAAAAGAAGAGCAAGTTGAGGGGTTAATCCTCCTGATCACTGGTTGACAGCCTTTAATTTAACCCAACAATCAAGAATATTCAAAAAAATCTACGGTTAATACAGTTCAGGTACGTCAATTTCTTAATTCTCAACAAGTTTCTGTTCAGATTTTTCACAAAGAAGAAAGGCTAAAAGCCCTGGATTTAGTTTACGAAAAAAGCCGCCCTTTTTTAGGAGGCGGCTTCTACGTGATGTTGAAGAGTTATTACTACTTGGTGATCTTTATCGTCTCGATCTCGGTTCTCTTACCATCGATTACCTTGATCTCTTTTTTGACTTCCTTCGTCACTACCTGCGACCCGTCGGCCACGGTATCGTGAGCTTTTTCGGAAATGTGCGGAGCGATCACCAGTGCTACGATAGACATCAACTTGATCAGGATATTCATCGATGGACCAGAGGTGTCTTTGAAAGGATCACCCACAGTATCACCAGTCACGGAAGCCTTGTGGGGCTCCGACTTTTTGTAATAGATTTCACCGTCGATTTCGACACCTTTCTCGAAAGATTTCTTCGCGTTGTCCCATGCACCACCGGCATTGGACTGGAACATTCCCATCAGCACACCCGATACCGTCACGCCAGCCAGCAGGCCGCCCAACACCTCAGGGCCAAAAGCAAAGCCAATGATGATCGGTGTGATCAGGGCAATAGCTCCCGGAGCGATCATCTCACGGATGGAGGCTTTGGTGGAGATCTCCACGCACTTCTCGTACTCCGGTTTGGCTTTGTATTCCATGATTCCGGGAATCTCTCTGAACTGCCGTCTTACCTCATTCACCATGTCCATGGCTGCGCGACCGACCGCCGCGATACAGAGAGAGGAGAAGATAAAAGGAATCATCCCTCCTACAAACAGGCCAGCCAATACGTCGGCCTTGTAAATGTCAATGGCATCAATGCCTGCAATCCCTACAAAAGCCGCAAATAAAGCCAAAGAAGTCAATGCTGCAGAAGCAATCGCGAACCCTTTTCCGGTTGCTGCAGTGGTATTTCCCACCGCATCCAGGATGTCCGTTCTACCACGGACTTCCTCAGGGAGCTGGCTCATCTCCGCAATCCCACCCGCATTGTCGGCGATCGGCCCGAAGGCGTCAATCGCCAGCTGCATTGCTGTGGTGGCCATCATTCCGGCAGCGGCAATCGCTACGCCGTAGAGACCGGCAAATTCATACGCTCCATAGATACCGCCGGCCAAAACCAGAATAGGCAACACGGTAGACTCCATACCTACTGCAAGTCCGCCGATGATGTTGGTGGCATGTCCGGTGGCCGATTGCTTGATGATGGACATCACTGGACGCTTGCCCATCGCGGTATAGTATTCCGTGATCATGGACATCAAAGTGCCCACGACCAAACCCAGGATAATCGCATAGAACACATCCATATTGGTGAAATTAACTCCCCTGATCGATAGCGTCTCAGGCAACATGAACTTCACTACAAAGAATGAAGCGATAGCGGTGAAGACAATCGACGACCAGTTACCCATGTTCAGGGCTCTTTGAACATCTCCTTTCTCATCTTTGATGGTGACGAAGAACATGCCCATGATCGAGAAGATGATCCCCAAACCTGCCAAAACCATCGGCAGCAGGATCGGAGCGATTCCTCCGAAAGCATCAACCGATACAATCTCACGACCCAAGACCATGGTCGCAAGGATCGTTGCTACATAAGAACCAAACAAATCGGCGCCCATACCGGCCACGTCACCCACATTATCACCCACGTTGTCGGCGATGGTTGCAGGGTTTCTGACGTCGTCTTCCGGGATTCCCGCTTCTACTTTTCCTACTAGATCGGCTCCGACGTCAGCAGCTTTGGTATAGATACCGCCGCCCACGCGTGCAAAAAGTGCAATAGACTCAGCGCCCAAGGAGAATCCTGCGAGTACTTCCAGCGCTTTCTCCATCTCCAGACCGTTGACACCTGCGCCTACGCTGACGACATAGAGTTGGTAGAAGATGATGAACAAGGAACCAAGACCCAATACAGCCAAGCCGGCCACTCCGAGTCCCATCACAGAGCCTCCGGTGAAGGACACTTTCAATGCTTGCTTTAGGCTGGTTCGGGCAGCTTGAGTGGTTCTTACGTTAGCTTTGGTGGCGATCTTCATCCCGATGTAGCCCGCCAAAGCAGACAGGAACGCGCCGATCAAAAATGAAATTGCAATCACCGGGCTGGAGGTCTCGACCATCGTTCCAGACCAAGCCAGCAAGATGCCGGCGATGACTGCGAAATAAGAGAGGACTTTCCATTCGGCCTTCAAAAATGCCATTGCTCCGTCTGCAATGTAGCCGGAGAGTTCCATCATGTTTTTGTCGCCTGTGTCTTGTTTGGTGACCCAGGCGGATTTGACCGCCATGACCAGCAGGCCTACCACTCCCAATGCTGGGACTAGGTAAATCAACGCTTGTTCCATAATTTATTCGGATTCTATTTAGGTTTACTGTAAGTTAATTGGGCAAATATAGAATTTATCCCCAATGCACCAAGAGTGATAAAAGGCCATTCAGATCTACGGTAAAATTCTGATATTTAAGGTCTCTGCAGCGTATTTGCTCATGTCCCCGGGCCTTGATCCGGTGAAAAAAACTTCAATCAGGGCCTGGATACGCATACTTTTTTATTTTTGGGAATTGGTATCAAAAGATCTCTGACACTGATGAGATCAGTGCCTGAACGCTTTAATCAGGCGAAGTGGTTAGAATTCAGCGATTTAGAGACTGTCTTAGTAATATTGAAAATAAGCTGTCCTGTAGGACAAAGCGCCCAGCAATTATGAACAGTTCACTTCACAACTTTTTATCGACCGACTCCTCGGCATGGCAGGATTCTCCCGTTCTTTTGTCTCTTTGGTATGACGGACATGGAGACTGGAAGTCTGCTCACGACCAGGTGGACCAGTTGGTCGGGAAATCAGCGGCGAGAATCCACGCCTATCTCCACCGAAAGGAGGGCGACCAATGGAATTCGGATTATTGGTATTCCAAGGCAGGAGAGAGGCGGCCCAGTGTCAGTTTGGAAGAGGAATGGGAAGAGTTGGTCTTGCGGTTTTTAACCTGATTGGAATTTTTTGCTGACGAAAACCGTACGGCGATTTAGAAGTTCTTGGCCGTTTGTGTCCAAATTCAACTAAAAAATACCCTATATAGGGTATTTTTTAGGATTTTTTGGGGGCCTATTTTTGGGAATAGCAATCTTCCAAATTGAAATGAAGTTCTTTTATCTCTCCAGCACGGCAAATCAAGACGGCCAATTTGAAATTCATGAAAAGGAATGCGAATCTATTCCCGATGCTATTGATCGGGATTATTTGGGCCCATTTAATAATGGCCGGGAAGCCTTGCGCAAAGCGCTTTTGATGAAATCCGCAGCAGTGTGCTGCACAACTTGCTGTCAATTGCCCAGCCAGCCGATATTCAAGGCCACCCCATCCAGCAGCGATTAGGATTCAAGTGAAGGACTCGAAAGAGATGCTACTGGAAATCAACGCGCTTGGAGTAGACCTTCGGAAAAAGAATGCAAAGACTTTTAAAAATCCTTGAAAATTGTAATTTCGAAACGCAAATCGGGGTGTGGCGCAGTCCGGTAGCGTACACGTCTGGGGGGCGTGTGGTCGCAGGTTCAAATCCTGTCACCCCGACAGGTTCACAATCCAAAATTTGCCAAAAGCCTGAAAATCAGATGATTTTCAGGCTTTTGTTTTTTTATCCATACCGGATTTAAGCATAAAAAGCCATAATAAATGAGACCTAAAAGGTGACCTTTTTTAATTTTTATATTTAGGTCCCAGAAAAGAGGTTAATCAATTGATTTTCAAATTATTAACCTTAATTTCTTTTGATTCGTTTTGGCCTGTTTTGGGCCGGAAAAATGGAGATTCCGGTGACCTTTTCTCCACGATTTGAACCTAAATCCATCAAAACATGAGAAGCTCGAATTCTTTTGGAGTCCATTTCATCATCAAAACGTCCAAAATCTCGGGAGGTGAAGCTCCTGTCTATGCTCGGATATCCGTTGATTCCCAGCGGGTTGAGATCTCAATGAAACAGCGAGTAGATCCTGGCCAATGGAACCATGCGCGTGGACTGGCCAAAGGCAACAAGAATGAAATCCGTGAGTTGAATGAGTACCTGGAAAAGGTCAGGGCGACTATAACTGCGGACTTTCAGGATTTGCAGCTGGCCAAAAAACATATAACTGCCGAGATGCTGAAGAACAGGTTTCTTGGTGAGGACCGGCAGGACATGATGCTGTCACAGCTGCTGGAATACCACAATACCGAATTCACCGAGAAGCTCAGGGAGGGTACCCTCAAAAACTATTTTACCACCGGGAAGTATTTGGGGAAATTCGTCAAAAAGAAATACAAGAGGGGGGATTATTGTGTAAGGGACATCGACTTTACGTTTGTCCAGAGTTTCGAAATATATCTCAGAAGACACCGCCCGACTGACCACCAGCGGCCGATGACGCAGAACGGTGTGATGAAGCACATGGAGCGTTTCCAGAAACTGATGGGATTAGCCAGAGATATGGAATGGATTGTCAAGTCCCCGTTTGACCGTTACCGGCTTAAATTTGAAAAGGTGGAAATTGACTATCTGACAGAGTTTGAGTTGGAGCGGATCACTGACAAAGTTTTTACCAATGCTAGGCTTTCCTGGGTGCAGGATCTTTTTGTGTTTGCCTGCTATACCGGTCTCGCCTATACGGACCTTTCTGAACTGACTCCCTCAAGTGTCTACAAGGGTGTCGATGGAGAACCCTGGCTTTCCGGCAAACGGAAGAAAACAAGTGAACCTTTTCACATCCCGCTATTGTACCCCGCCCTTAACCTGATCGAAAAGTACCGGGATCACGAAAAATCAAAGACAAAGGGGACCTTGCTCCCGGTTCCTACCAATCAAAGGTTAAATACCTACCTAAAGGAGATAGCAGATCTATGTGGGATTTCAAAAAACCTGACTTTCCATGTTGCCAGGCATACCTTCGCAACCACAGTGACCCTGCTCAATGGTGTCCCCATTGAATCTGTGAGCAAGATGTTGGGACACTCCAGGCTTTCCACAACCCAGGTTTATGGGAGGGTGATCCAGAAAAAGCTGAGCCAGGATATGGCCTCCTTGCGTGATAAATTGTCTCCCAAATCCATCCCATCTGTTTTGAAGGCCATCTGATCCGACTTCGGATTTGAGTGTGGGTATTCTTGAAGTCATTTTGCTTTTTTTAGCTTCAAATCAAACCCTGATAGTAAATGGCTGTTGAAATCATCACCAGGGAGGATCTTGAAGAATTCAGGATCGAATTGGTAGCGGAAATTGCAAAGCTTCTGCAATCTGGAGCAAAGGAATCAGACAAGCGATGGCATAAAACCAGTGAGGTGAAAAAGATGCTTGGGATATCATCAGGAACCCTACAGAACCTCCGGGTCAACGGGACCTTGCCATATACCAAAATCGGGGGAGTCCTGTATTATGACAGAAGAGATATTGAGCACATGTTGGAGCAGAAACAGGGAAGATCAAGGAGTCTGCAGTTTGAAAGGGGTGGCAAGATCCTCTGAAAATAATACCGGATATGGTGCGGAAATGCCACCTCCAGAGGAAATGGTGAGGATATTTTTTGACCAATTGGGTGTCTCTGAAAAACAGACTTTAGATTTTATAGAAATACACCGGCTTAATAACTGGAGAACTGTAAACGGCAGGCCAATTAGAAACTGGAAGGCATGGGCCAAAGAATGGATATGGAATCTAAATCATAAGTAAATCCAAAAGATAATGGATAAACACAGGTCAGCCCGGTGAATTGTCTGCTTCCGTCTGCAAAATGGTCTCGCGAAATCGCGAATATCAATGGGAACTTCAAACTGAAAAACCAAGACCGATTGGATGCTTAAAATGCTTGAGAATAGATAATACCTTTTTCCGTCGAAATGGAGTGGAAGGCCACTATATATCAGCTTTAATATAGTATTCTTCCAATACCTCCTGAAATTTAGAAGATTCAAGCTTTTTAGCTTTCTCCATGATTTTATCTAAATCGAAAAATTCAATTTTAATCTTAGAGCTGGACTTTTGATGATTTTCAAGCAACTCGATGGCAGATTCATCGAAACCTCCAGTACACCATAGTTCGAAAATTATATCTTTTTTACGATATGGTTCTTGGTCAAGTGCCCATCTCCGAATTACAGGAATTTTTGTTGTTAACCATTCATGTACGTATGACCTGTTTAACGCATTCTTGTACCCTTTGCATTCTGCAATTCTTAATTCGCCTGTGTATGACGCAAATACGTCGATTTCTCTTTTTTCGCCATCATAGAAAATCTTCTTGCCGATATCAAGGTTGTTACAAAATTGTCCATGAAAATACCCGACTGCAAGCTCAAATAAATCTCCTCTTAAGTTTCCAACTTTTCCATCAACCAGTTTAGATAATTTCTTCATCAAGTCAAGAAATCGATCTGGGTTCTTTTTCAAAATCGCCCCAGCATTTTCAACTACTTGAATCAGCGATTTTATAAGCTCGATATATTCGGTCCCAAATAGTTTATCTATAAATCCGACCATTACTCCTTTCTGCTTCAAGGCATCAAGGGCGTCTTTATCTACAATTTCCACCAGTAAAAAGGGCATAAATGGAAAAATACCCTTTTGTTTCTTTAGTACTTCTGTTTTCTCGATAAAAAATGAAACCTCATCCAACTTTGTAATGTTTCCGATTAGCGCATCAGCCAAAATGAAGCCCGGTTCGACTTTTCCCTTCCTTTTAAATCTTCTTAGCGGATGGACGTATGACGGCGACGTATATCCCCACTGAAACTTACCAAATTCAGAATTATACTTTCCGGTATTAAAAGAGGTCAAGTTGATTTTCTTTGCCCAGTCATCAAATTGTTGAAGAATGACTTTACGGGCCAATTCCACTCCTTTGTGACGATTTAGATTACGGCCATTTTCTGCTAATTTATTTGAATAGGTGTACAGGCCGCCATCATCCAGTTCTAGTACCTCTAGATCAATCAAATCTTGCAGAACTACGTCAATTCTCTTGTGCCCTGTTAAATTCGATATAGGTGAAAAGGTGAATGTGGGTAGATCCTTCGTTCCCAAATAGCCGTGGTGATATTCTAAAGCTTTAATTACAGAATAGTAACGTCGTGCACAATTTGAAAATGCGTCCACCAAGGCGTAGTACCAAGCTTCTGTTTTATAGGTTTCTTGTAGGTAAACAAATGTCTGATTCTTTTGAAAATATCCTTTTAACTTATGAATAGGTGAACTGGAACGACTTAGTTTTTGCCTAGCTGCTTGTCTGCTCATTCCATGTTCAGCCTCCATTAAGTCAAGTAATTTGCTTGACATCAGAGGGCCTTTTTTCTGAAGAATCATTTCTATCGATACCATGTCACACTACACTATTTATAATAGATATACTTCTTGCAAGAGGTAATTGTTTTATGTGTCTGTAAATCAAGTCATTATGATGGTAAAATGTTTGCATCGGTGTTTGAGAGGGGTATTTGTCAGATCCATTATTTTTTAATTGGCTTTCAATTTTTCCTTTTCTTGAAAAAATATGGCTGCAAGCACCCCTGAAAGCTCTTTAAACATCCACTACCATTTTTCACGCAAATAGAAGTTTGCAATTCATTTGACTGGTCTAAAGAGGGCATGGTAATGTTTAAGTTTAGAGATTTTTCACGAAGGTTTCAAGACCTTAATCCAGACAATTTATTCTGCTGGAATCCTCGGCCGCTTTTGGGTTTGAGTGTGACTTTTCCAAAGTACTCTGCTACGAATTTGAGCTTCATCAAAAAAGTTCGATGTAATGAATAAGGAAGCTCGAAATCTCAATTTTTTGAGGAAATTGATGTCCTGAAGTAAATACTATTTTACCGATTCCACTGCAAGTACGTTCGTGACAAATCGATTGCCGTAATTTCTCGTTGCTAAAACCAACAGCATATATATAAAAACCAGGCATCCAATGTACAATAAACTAATGAAGTGATCGCCGAGCACTAGGAAGGGCAGGCCACTGAATACAAGGAACAAGAAGGCCATTGCAGTTAAGTCCCTGCCAAGCAAAAATCTACGATGACTTGACTGTATAGCCTTGTCATCTCGGTTTAGCTTGTAAATTTTGTACCATAATTTGTTTTGCTTTTGAGAACGAACCGGAAGCGGGCCATATAGCTCAGACAGACGTTTGATATCGATCCTATTGTCTTTTTTTGCTAAGACGCTGAAAGATCTGCAACCGGGAAGTGCATTTTTTGCTTTCCAAAAGACTAGTGAGGCTTTTATCTCCGGGGTGAGCAGGCCATTCACAATAAATAGTATCAACGGGGCAATGAGCAATCCTAAAGTTCTTATGGTAAGAATGGATTTAAAATCTGATAGGATAACATCGATGTTTTCTGCAAAGAAAAAAGATATTAGCAAAGCTATATTGAAGCTAAAAAATACCCCCATTGCAAAAGCATTCTTAGATTTTAGGTCTTCTTCGCTACTCATATTTGGTAAAGACGTACGGGTGAATTTTTTTTCCGTTGATCACTGTGATGCAGGTTGGGTAATGTATGGGATCCAATATTTTACGTATCTCTGAAATCGCATGCTTGTCTGTTCCGCTAAGGCTGGCGCTTCCTGTAGGGTGCGTATGCCATTCTCCAACGTATTCCAACATATCGCCAGTTTTATCACGGATTTGCTTTACTTTTTCGCTAAGCCCTTCAATGCCCCTAGTGAACATGTAGGGTGATTTTGTGCTGTCTGATGGTGCGTTCAAAATATCGGCGATATATATGATCTTATTGGCTTTATCTACTCTGCCGATGAAAATGCCTCCTGTTTCATTGGGCCGGTTTTCGTGCAGTTCATTGATCAAATATTCATAGAGTGAGTGGCGAAACCGAAGTTGCCATTCTGGCTGATTATCGGCCTTAACGATAAAAACTGGTTGGACAGCCAGAGCCTCTGTGCCTAGCGAAACCAGGGGGCCATCTGAGACCTTCGTAATTTGAAGAAGTCCACTGTCCTGTGGAGACTGATTAAAGTTTCTTAGCCCTATGCTGGCCGCAGCAGTATGGAGGGAAACTTTATCGTCCGGCATAATCAACGTATCCGTGCTGCAGTTTAAACCCAAATATATCTCATCAATCAAAGAATGGCTTGCCCTGGCCAAATGATTTTCTTTTAACCAAGCCGACAAGTTTTTGTCTGTGATAGCCAAGCGATAGACCTCCATCATGAGATCGTCGATGCGTGGGTTTCGTTGCAACCCTTCTACCCGAAGAAAGCCTATATTGCCTTTGTCAGCCAGTTCGATCCTGGCATATCTGGAACCGTCTACTTTAAGTCTACGATTTAAAAAGTTCTCTACTCCATATGATGCAGTACTATCAATTATCAGCTGTTTTTTATCTGAAAATAATTCCGGGTCTTCTGCCAGTGCATTTAATAGCTCTTTCGGTTTTTTTTTGATGTCAAATGCGTTGTCGATATTATTCAAATAAAGTTGTTTAATATCTGAGTCAAGCTTGTCTATCTTTTTGACCCCGGGATAGTTGATCAGCGCGTTACGTATGTTGTTGTGTGGCAGCGAATAATCCGGGTCAATCAATGTTTTGGGAATCAGGCCGGCTCTGGAAAAATGCATCGCAATCTTTGAACCAACCGCACCAAGGCCAATATAATGCACTTCGCTGTAACTTTCTCCTGATGGATATCCCGAAAGATATTGGGCAAGCGGAATACTATTTTTTCTATAGAGCGCTGCACTGGCTACCGAGGACGACAAAAGAAGAGCCTTGGTATGTTCTTCAAAGACAGGTATAATTGTAAATGAAATAAACTCCAAGTCGGTCAGATGGTTGATTACCTTTCTTGGGCGTTTAATTGCAAAGACTATCGGGAACATTCTCCCCATTTCAAGATGTGAAGCCGCGAACTTGGCAAGCATATTCTGCAGGTCGATGCCACGTTCATCAGCCCAAACGATCAGAGATTCCAAATCATGCGGCAACCGGGTCACGTACCGACTGTCTATTGTATCAGCATTTGCAAATAGAATTAGGCCCGGCACTTGTTTGGGCTCGGTTACTACACTCGCCTGAGTTAGATCGCCGATTTCCTGTTGAAAAAGCCTGACGAGCCAAGCTATTTCTTTTTGGCCGGCATCCTTTGGTGCATCTTCTGTGTTTATAACAAAATTTGCGACTACCATTCCCTTGCTACCGCTATTTTCTTTCCACTCTGCGTTGATGATATCTACTACATCTCTTTCAGGAAAAAATATTACATGCTGATCTTCATCGACTCTAGTCAACTCGAAGTCGTCATCGGGTTTGATAAGGTTGTCCTCGGCAGCATCCTGCATCCAGGCTCTGAGCCTTTCAACAAAATCCAGGATAGTATGCTGTGAAAACCAGTCCGAAGAATCCCCCCTGAATAGACATAGCGAATACGGTCGGCCCTTTATAGTCGGGTTGATATGCGGTGTATTCTCTGCAGGAAAGTCGAGCCTGTCCGTATAGGGAGCCGGGGCAACAAATGGGTAGTCCTTTACATCGAGTTTGATAAGTACTGGCTCTTTTTTATGGTACATTACCGCACGATTTGGCCTTCTGATTTCAAGGTCCATAGCTATGAAAAATTCATCCGGCCCCTCAAAAGCTCTCACTCTTGAAGCCGGATATTTTTTTTTAAGCAAAGCCAAGCTGCCTAAAATATTGACTGGCAGCTTGGCTTCATCCTGAGGGTTAAGTAGTTTGAGGCCATCCGAAAAACTACCCATAGGTTTTTGCTTTTTCAGTTACCCCACTAACAGCACTTACAAGGTTCGCCTTAGCGATATAATCCTTTTTACTGAAGCCATTGTTTCCGGCTTCAAAAACCAAAGGCGTCAACGGATCATCTCCAGTGCTATAGAAATCATCCTCGTCGATTTGCCCAATATATTCTTGTTTGGCAGCGTAATGCGGAGGATTATCATCGTCGTCGATAATTTCTTTTGAAGAGGCTACTATCATTCCTGCGCCCCTTTGGCGTTGAAGAAATTCTATTGCCGAATCCTGTGGTTCTGGAAAATCCTCGTATGGGGTCATGTTGAAGTAGGTCCAAGAACAGTGGTGAGGGGCCAACAGCAGGTCCCATTGGATGCTCTCGTCGTCACGTTCGTCCAATAGACGTTGAAACCGGTTGTAATCGGCATCTCCGGCAAAAAAAGCAAGGGCAGCCATTTCATCGTTTGCCGATCCGAACCTAAGCTGCATAATCACACTCGTTTCATTGCGGGGCTGGCTATCGTCAGTCGGCGTTTTGAATGGACCATGGATGAACAGCGAAAAGTCAGTTTTTTCAACCTTGTTGAATATATTGGTTGATGTTCCGGGTTCAACGATAATACTCTCAAATCCATCGTCTTTACATTCGTCTTTAAAGTCGATAAGGATAATCCTGTTGCCAGGAAGCTTTGCTTTTTCAGGACTATTCTTAAACAGATCTTTCCTGCGCTTAGCTTCCTTTTTAAAGTTTTTCGCTGCGTCGGACAATGGATCGGTAAAACGGTCGAAAAGAGTATTGCTGAACCATAATTCATCAATTATGATGGCATTGCGTTCTTTGGCATCCTTGTCGTAGTTTGCAGGATCATCGCAGAAAAAGGTATCTTTAAACCCAGCACAGTGGTCATTGTCGGGATGGGTCAGGATAAACACATCCAAATGGTGCCTGCCCTCGCTGTCCTTAGGAAGGTTAGCCACTAAATCTTTCTTAACATCAAACTTGTCTTTGTTGGTCGGCGCATCGTTATCGATTTTGCAATCGATCATCATGTGCTGGTTTCCCGAAAGGCTGATCAAGGAGGTGTCTCCATTGCCGACAGGATACACTTTAATAGATTGGTTAGCCATTTTTGCCACCTCCATTTCTCACTGAGGGGTTCGCATAATGGACATACTTGTTGCAGGCTTTCGCAATAAGGGTTGGGGAGTTTGGTGGTTTAACCGCTCCCGGTCGGTGCATCGCATCCGAAAGTAATTGTTCTTGCATAATTTAGTTTTTTTTTGCAAAATCAACTTGCTTCCATTCTATTTCGGGTCAGGAAGTGCTACTCCGGCTTCAGGTTTTTCAAGATATGATATGTAAAGCCTTAAACTTTTGATTCCTTTTAAGAAAAAACCAAACTTTTTATACTTTTGCGCCTTATATAAAAGAACACAGTCATATTGGTAAGCCAGCGGTGATTAGCCGCTTCCTGAAACTAATGACTTACTATAAGCCTGTAAGGATCACTACTCCTTATGGGCTTCTTGTTTAAAAGAACAAATCAGACTAACAACGTTCATAATTGTGCCATAAACCATAAATGAAGTGATTAAACGATTTAGTTGAAAAGCTCATGTGTTAACGTGACATTGTGTCGTTATTTTTGTCAGTTTTTCTGTCCTGTCTAAGTGTTTCTGCCATTTTATGTAGTTCTAGATGATTATCCGCAACTTTGCCAGTAGGGTTGGACGGAATCAATAACAAGTCGGTCAAAATAGTTTTGAACCTTTCTTTTTGAGATCATCTTATCTATACTTTAATCGCTTTTTAGGTTACTGATCGCGGTATGAGCCTATTTGAGGTTGTACTTGCCCTGTTTCATGGAGGATAATTGAATAGTATGAACTCCACGAAATCTTCTGGTTTGCCCATGATAACACGGATCTTCTGACATAAATCGAAGGCCGTCTGGTAACGGGTAGAACCCGTCGGCCTCTGCAGTTCAAGCGCTGTAAATCCCTTTTCGGTCGCACTCCTGCACTTTTTGCAAACCACACCTTCCTGGACCTCATTAGGCTTTAAAAAAGATGATACGGATTCTCTATCAGGAAAACGCTCCTTAAACTTCAAAATATTCATGGTCAGAGTCGTTGTTTTGACCAATTAACCCTGCTTTTAGCTGAATACCAGATTATTGTCACGAACTGTCATTAAATATTTGGCTACAGGCAGAAGTCCGTATTCATATATTTGATGTGGATTTTTTGGGAATGTAAAGATTAAGAAGATTTCCGAATGGCGGTTTATTCTCTCGGGAAGGGGTCCACAAGACTCTTGGGACGGGTCGCCCAGCGGATTTTTGTCTTGAATTCTATTTATTTTCCGACAGAAACAAGAGAGTCACAAAGGAAAAGACTATCGAGTTTGAGGGTAAAAGGTAAAAAGCATATCGCTTCGAAGTTGATATTCGACTTGGAATTTGACTCCACTCGAAATCCCTCACCCTTCGGTTTCCGGTGTGACTATTAGTTCCCTCACTGACACACATTTGGGCTTCATCAAAGACAAACACTGTCATGAATCAAGAAGCTCAGAATCTCAGTTTTTCCAGAAATGTGCCACCCTCACTTGATCAGGTAAAGGCCTATTTCAATTTCCTTCACGTCCCTGAGGCGGAAGCTGAAATTTTCTATTTCTACTACCAGGGTATGGACTGGCGAAGTGAGACCGGAAGTCCGATAAGGGACTGGATAATGGTAGCAGACGAATGGGTCTGGAATTTGGAAAACTGATCTTTTCCGATCTGTAATTAGCATCTCTTCTTCCCGATCATTTATTGCAATTCGGGTAGTAATGCATTGCGTCGAGGCAATGAGCAAGATGTAGGATTGTCTGACGCCAATCCATCTTTCAAACGCCGCCAGAGTTGCGTTTGGATGAAAATCCTCCGAAGTCGGTTTTTCTTTTTACTGGGATATGAAGAAAAGAACGGTCGCTTACCCTGTAAGAAAAACAGTGCGGTTTACTCCTCCCGAAATAGAACGGCTGGAGGACTTGCTCCGGAAGGCATCCGACTGCCAGAATCTGAGTGAGCTGGTGCGTGAGATTCTTTTCAGGAAGAAGTTAACGGTCAACACCCGGGATGAATCCAAAGAACAGCTTTGGATAGAATTGGGTCTGATCCGAACGGAGATGAACCGGATAGGGGTAAACATCAATCAGATCACCCATTTCTTCCATGTGCAGGCTGAGCCTGCCGAGCGGGCTTTCTTCATCAGGGAGTTGCTGCCCCATTTAGAATCGGTGACCAGACTTCTCCGTGATTTGGGTTCCAAAATCGAAAAGGCTGGATCGCCTAGGGTATGATAGTGCGGATCAATACGGGGAAGAATGTTGGGGGAGCCATTCGGTACAATGAGCGGAAAGTGGAAAAAGGCGAAGCACGGCTTTTGGGCTTTGAAGGGACTGCCGGTAGGCAGCGTTCCCTTGCCGACAAAATCCGGGTGTTTCAGGACCGGATAGCATTGAACAAGAGAACCAAGACCAATACGATTCATATCTCTCTCAGTTTTTCTCCCAAGGAAAAACTGAATGATGACAAATTAAGAGCCATTGCCTGGGATTACATGAGGGGAATAGGATTTGGAGATCAGCCTTTCCTGCTGTATAGACATTTTGATACCGCCCACCCCCATCTTCATATCGTCTCGACGAATATTGACCGCTTTGGAAAACGGATCGAAACCCATAATCTGGGCAGAGTCCAGTCTGAGAAAACCAGAAAGGAATTGGAGAAAGCCTACAGGCTGGTCAAAGCCGAGGGGCAGGGGAAACAGCACCTGGACTTGTCGGCTCTCGCCAAAGTTCTGTATGGAGGGAAAGAGACCAAGGCGGCAGTTTCCAATATTGTAAGGGAAGTGGTCCGGACTTATCATTTTACCTCTCTGCCGGAGTTCAACGCGGTTTTGGGACTGTTCAATGTGGGGGCATTTCGTGGCGACCCCGGCAGCCTGATGTTTGAGCGAAAAGGCCTGGTCTATTCGGTCCTCGATCCCGACGGAAACCGAATTGGCGTTCCCATCAAGGCCAGCTCAATTCCGACTGGTCCTACCTTGTCAAAGCTGGAGAAAAAGTTTGAAAGCAATAAGGAATTCAGAAAGCTTTCAAGATCGGGTCTTCGGGAGACCATCCTTGCTGAAATGATAAAAAGCAGTTCAAACGATGAGTTACAAAAGGGACTGAGAAAAAGGGGAGTCGTGCCGGTGTTCAGAACCAATGCAGAGGGCAGGCTGTATGGGGTTACCTATGTGGACTTGGTGAACCGGTGCGTATTCAATGGTTCGGATCTGGGGAAGGAAGTTTCGGCGAATGCGTTATTGCGAAGATTTTCGCCCGAGTATAAGGGTTCTGCTTTCAGGGATCTCACTAGTGACGAAAAGGATTTGCAGGCAAAGTCCGCTTCAGAAATCTTGCCGGGTTATTCCGATCCCTATGATCCGATACCCTACGAACTGCAGCAACAGAAAAAAAAGAAGCGCAGAAAAAAATCACTATAGCCGGGGCCTATGCAAACAGGTGAGAATTTGGAGGGACTCAGGAAGATCATTGACCTGACCAGAAAGATGAGTCTGGGCTTGCTTTGCCTGCATTTTTACTACTATGGGTACGCTTGGTTCAGGGACTTGGGGTTGAGTCACGAACTTTCGGACAAGGTGATGGTGGCTATTGGCAAAACCGGGCTGTTTGACGGCTTTTTTGTGTCCAAAGCCTGGGTCTTGTGCTTACTTTTCATCTCTCTATTGGGGGCAAAAGGAAAGAAAAACGAAAAACTCAGGCTTTTTCTGATCCTGCCTTGGATTGTTTTTGGGTTGGTAAGCTATGGGCTGTCACACTGGGTTTTCGATTTTGAGCTGACAGGAGACACGGCGATCCTTTTTTATATGGTGATTACCTCGATTGGCTATCTCGCCGTGCTGACTGGGGGAGGACTGCTGGGACGGCTGTTTAAAGACAGACTTAGCAAGAATGTTTTCAACCATCTCAATGAGACTTTCCCCCAAGAGGAGCGTTTGTTGGAGAATGAGTATTCTGTCAACCTCCCAGCGCGATATCGGCTGAAGGGAACGGTTCGAAAGTCCTGGATCAACATTGTTAATCCGTTTCGGGCCCTTTTGGTAGCGGGGACTCCCGGCTCGGGGAAAAGCTACTTTGTCATCCGTCATGTGATCACCCAGCACATACGTAAGGGCTTTTCCATGTTTGTTTATGATTTCAAGTATGATGATCTGTCACGGATAGCCTACAATACGCTGTTGAAGAGCGTTTCTGCCTATCCGGTGAAACCTGATTTCTACACGGTTAACTTTGACCGGCTTTCCTATTCCCACCGGTGTAACCCCCTGGAGCCGGACAGCATGACTGACATTACCGATGCATCGGAGTCGGCACGTACGATCATGCTCGGGCTCAACCGGGAATGGATCAGAAAGCAGGGGGATTTCTTTGTGGAAAGCCCCATCAACTTTCTGACTGCGATCATCTGGTTTTTGCGAAAACACAAGAATGGGAAGTATTGTACCCTTCCCCACGTGATCGAGCTGATGCAGACCGAGTATGAGAAACTGTTTACTGTGCTTCGGACAGAACCTGAAATCGATGTGCTGATCAACCCTTTTGTTTCAGCGCTGGTAAAAAAGGCGTTTGACCAGCTGGAGGGCCAGGTGGCAAGTGCCAAGATCACAATGGCCCGGCTGGCTTCTCCTCAGCTTTACTATGTGCTCTCGGAAAGTGAATTCACCCTGGATTTGAACAATCCGGAGAAACCCAAAATCATCTGCATGGGAAACAACCCCCAAAAACAGCAGGTTTATGGAGCGGTGTTGTCGCTTTATATATCCAGGATTGTGAAACAGGTCAATCAGAAAGATAAACTCAAATCCAGCTTGGTGTTTGACGAGTTTCCGACCATTTATTTCAACGGGATTGACAGCCTGATTGCAACCGCCCGGTCAAACAAAGTGGCGACCTGCCTTGGGGTTCAAGACTACAGCCAACTCAAAAAAGACTACGGGAGAGAGCAGGCGGAGGTGATCATGAATACAGTGGGAAATTTCATCAGCGGGCAGGTATTGGGGGATACCGCCAAACAGCTCTCAGAAAGGTTCGGCAAGATTATCCAGCGAAGGGAGAGTATGTCCGTCAACAGCAGCGAGACATCTTGGAGTATATCCAACCAACTGGATTTGGCGGTTCCCGCCTCTACGATCTCTTCTCTGTCTTCCGGTGAATTTGTCGGAATGGTGGCGGACACTCCGGATCAGAAGATCGACCAAAAGGCATTCCATTCGGAGATAGTAAACGACCACCTGGCCCTTCAGCGCGAGGAGAGCCAATTCACGCCGATTCCCAAGGTCAGGGATCTTTCAACGGGAGAAGTGGACGATAACTACCGCAAGATCAAACGGGACGTAGAGGAAATCGTGCGCACTGAAATGGAGCGGGTGTTTGATACACCGGAACTGGGACATTTGATTCTCAGGGGATAGTTGAAATAATGCTTTTTCTGAAGTTATCAGGGGAATAGAAGATTGTTCTGGACGTAGAACTGAGGCTTCTGCTCTGATTGAATGTACTTGGAAAAGGAAAATTGTCGGGCTTTCAGGTATCGATCTTTCCCGAAAATCATTAGTTTGTAAAACGATTTGCGCGGTTAACCCAAAAAATTTGACGGTATGGAAAGACAAAAACACGGAATTCCGGCCTTGGTGTCCCTTTTTATTCCGGGGCTGGGCCAATTGATTAAGGGTGATATTCTAAAGGGGATTCTTATCTGGCTTATTGGGGGAGTTTTGACTTTTTTCTTTTGGTGGACAGTGATCGTCCCTGCCATCATTTACATCTGGAATGTCTACGATGCGTACAATTCGAATTGATCTTGCCTGAGATGAGATACTAGGAAAGCCCATTTCCGGGTTGGCTATTACTTGTCGATGTAAAAAGGTTGGGTGACCTGTACCGTGCACAAATTGTCAGTATCAAAATGGCACGGGCGCAGATTCAAAATTGAAAAAAAACCGTCAGTAAATGTCTCCAGGAAGCCACTGTCGCCTCTTAGCTCCAATCGTGATGTTCAAGCCTTTGGTAAGTAACTTTAACGGAGAGAATTCTATTGGTAGCGAGAATGATTTGAGTTTAATGCCTTCCCGATTGATTTCATAAATTTCATCCCACAATCTGGCATCACGAAGGTTATAATAACCAATAGCTCGCTCCAGTGCAGATTTGATCCGTCTGCCTTTATTCACATCTTTTAGACGAGTCGGGGAATATCCATTCATCAAGCGGTAGAGTCGCCGCTCGACCCGCGCGAGCAAAACTTCCAATTCCTTTCCCAAGGCCTGAAACTGTTCGGAATTGATCTCCATGTCTCAAAGTTAATCCTGAAATTGAGTCTGAATTTTTCAGGACATTTTAGTACGTCAATTGGCTTCAGAGATTACGTCGTCTTATTTTGACCGAAATATATTCGGATGTCATTGACAAGAGCCGCACCAAGATCAAAAAGAAAATATCCAAGCCTTTTCCAGAGGTGTCAAACCTAAACTGGTTTGACTTTCATTTTTTTGACATAACTGAGTATCCAATCGAAGTGATCCCTTGAGAAGCTTTTTGCAGCGTTAGTTCGGCGTAGACACTTGGCGAGTCCCAAACTGTCAAAACGGTCGCATGACCTCGATCTACAGCGATACTTACGCCTTGCCGGTTAACTGGAGAAAGATATTCTTTTTGGAGATCCTCGTCCACAGTCCAGCTAATGGTCTCTATCCCTTTGACTCCCAATTTTTCGTCTAATTGATGTTGATTGTCAAAATAATAGTATTGATACCAACTGTACGAATCGCCATCACCTTTGGAAGGTCCTGATCGAAAACGTGCTCCTCCTTTTAATCTGTCATTCTGAAAGTAATAGGCAACAAATCGACCCAAGCCTTCGTCGTACACTAATCGATCGTCTCCAGCTCCTTCATACGGCTCTGGCATATCAATCTCCTTGTCATAGGGTTGCTTAGAAAAGAACATCTGGGTTTGGGTAATAGCCTCTTTGGGGTTTCCCCAAGCTCCAAGCTCAAAATCCTCAGATTCTATTTGTATTAATCTTTCGCTGGTACCGATCCTTTTTCCTGACCGTATCTCTACTTTTAACTTGTATTCTCCGACGATATCGACTGGAGCTAAATAAGTTACATTGGTCTCGGAATTCCAGATCACAGGGTTGAGGCCTGAATAAGATCCATACCAGGTATAGGTAGCGTCGTCTATAGGATTAGGAAGCACCGCTTCCAGCTTGACAACCTGTCTGGAAACTACAGGTGAGTGCCCCAGTACAATTTGGGGTGTTAATTCAGTCGGTTCATCCGACTCAGCGCATGACCAAATGCCGAAGCACATCGTCATAAAAATAAGGTGTCTTTTCATTTCCATTGAATCTACCCAACAAAACTATGTTTTATTTTATTAATAGAAAAGCCGATTCTAAGACTGATTTATCGATGTTGAGCTGTTAGAATTTCGTGAGATAGCCATCATTATTGACCATTCCATACAAGGACCGCTCAAACTGACCCTCTCTAGCCGGATCAGACTGACCCCTATGGACGTATATTTTTTGGGATTGGAACAGTGGACTTTCGAAGAAGCCAACCTCTGTCTTAGCTTTCCAGAATTCCACTTTTCAGACCCAAAATTCAGGCAACTCTAGGCTATCCCTGGTTGATTTAAAAAGATTGAGTAGCCTGTGACTTGCGCAAATTGTGAGTATAAAAATGGTGCAAGTTCAGATTAAAACGGCAGCCAACAACTGTTAGAATGGGAAATCAAAGCCCCCCTTTATCCCCGCCTGATATTCTACGGGTTTTTCTATACATAATTACCGTAGGCACTATTATTAGAGGCATCATGATAAGAAAAGCCGGTGATGAAAACTCATAGTAGTAATCCGGGTAGAAGATCCAGAGTAGTAATAAAAAGAAATAGTATATAACTATAAATGTCAAAAAGTAGGGGAAGAGCCTTAAGAACCTAGCCATCTCTTCTGGGGTTTCGGGAAAAGGGGACATGCCTGTTTGATTTTAGTGTGACTTTCTTTGTTTATCAATATATTGATTTTTAGTTTGTTGGGCAACTTACGAAGTATTAATTGATGTTTTTACTTGATAATTGAATGATCTCTAGGAGGCCTTTTTGAGGCCGAATGTGAGGAACACCATTATTGGTGTGAGTCGAACGGCCGATGATTTTGGGACCTGGCTGCCGTTCTGATTTTATAGACCGGGTTTTTCTTTAGCAAGTGCGTTGGATTGGGTCGTTTTCAGTGCAGTAAGGGCGCTCGACTCCATAGTTTGGGATTTTTTTCCGCACGAGTAGTAAGCCACAGATAGGTGGAGTTAGCTATCGCAGAGCGATCAGTGTCTTTTGGCAGTGAAAATAACCCACCATGCCTATCTGGGAAATTAAACCAGTGTTGATAAACTATTTTTTCAATTCCTTCTTCAGCCAATTTAGCCCGGCTCCTACACATGGGACAAGAGACTACGGCATAAAGCTCCCGCGCGCTCCCATGCCCGTTTATTCCGTTTCCTCTTGCCCTTAGTGCCGGCTCCGTGCTGGGACAGCTTCATAAGTATTTGTCAAACCAAAACACAAAAACTATGAAGACTCAAGTCAAAAAAGCGTCTAAGGGAAAAAGAGCTTCCCGCGCACAAACCAAAGAATCTGTTGCGGACATCTATGGGAGATTTACCGAGCTGATTATTGAAAAACTCGAAGAAGGGGTTATTCCCTGGAGGCAGCCCTGGCATGACATGGGACTACCGGCCAACTACCTCACCAAAAAACCCTATAAGGGAATCAATCTCTGGGTGCTGCTATCCCTGAGATACGAGTATCCCTTCTACCTGACCTATAAGCAGGCGCAGGAACTGGGAGGCCAGATCCGAAAGGGAGCCAAGTCTATCCCGATCTGCTACTGGAACTTCACCTATCGGGACAAAGAAACCGGAAAGACAGTACCTGATAGCCAGGTAGGTCATTATCCTCTGGATAAGCTTCGCCGGTCGGGGTTTCTCAAAGAGTTCCGGGTGTTTCCCATCGAACAGATCGACGGCATCAAATGGGAGCTTCCTGATGCCACCAAGACGAATGAGTTGCCGGTACTGGGCCGCTGCGAGAGTATTTATGCAGATATGCTCAATCCGCCAAAACTGATCCACCGAGGGACGGAGGCGTTTTACAGAACCGACTTGGATCAGATTACGATGCCGGAAAAGCGATTATTCCGAACCAGTGAAGAATACTTCGGGGTTTTCTTCCATGAGTTGGTCCACGCGAGCGGCCATGAGGACAGGCTTGGAAGGGTAGGAATTACAACTCCACAGCGATTCGGTTCAGAGAACTACAGCCGGGAGGAGCTGGTAGCGGAAATGGGAGCGGGGTACCTGAATAATTTGACGGGCATCCTGAACGATCAACTTTTGGAGAATTCGGCCGGATACATTCGCTATTGGCTGGAACAGCTCCGAAACGACAGCCACCTTATCATTGAAGCGGCGGGGAATGCCCAGAAGGCCGTAGACTATATTCTTATGAAATGTCCTTTTTAAAAGAAAGGGGGAGACCCCTTTTTTGGTCATAATCTAGGCTCATTTAAAAAGGGGCTCCTACTTGGCAATAAAATCAAGCTGCTTAAGCGATTCACTATCGGTCAGCGCCCATCGGGCCCATATATTTACAGGAACTTGATGATTTTTTTAACCTGTAGACTTTGAGATAGCGCTAGAGTGGTAAACTTTTTGTTCTTTTCGAAGAAGCGGTCATCCGACAGCCTGCTGAGCTTTTAACCGAGATCCTTTCTTGCAATACTAATACTCTAACGGTTATTGACTTTTCTATTTATCCTGTGAAAAGTCATGGCGTTCCAAAAGTTAATAACATGAATTTCAGAAAGCTAGTCAAAGAATCTTTGTCCATGCTGGACAAATCCGATAAAGGGATCATCTTCCAGGATATTGACAACCAGATTGTCCACGTCGCCGATGCGGCATTTTACGGAAAACAGGTCTTTCCAAAGAATCTTGTCCAGATCCTCAATGACAATTTCAATATGTCCGGTTTTCCCATTGACGATCCGCAGTTCAGAAAAGATATCCTGGAATTATTGGGAAAGTATGAAGTCGCTGCAAAACAAAAGACCAGGAAAAAGAGCGTGGAGCTGGATCCGGATTTCGGGAAGATCGTTTGACAGGAAATGCCTTTGATCAGTTTTTTTGAGTCAGTCATATTTTCTTGAATTTGTGTTAACAATCGGCTCATAATTTGACAGATTTTGCAATAATTCGATTTGATTTCCAAAGAGAGTGTAATTGACTAGCTTTAAATATGTAAGGTAAAAGGGCACAAAATGTCGAGCTAACTCTCCTTTGCAAACTTCCGTTGCCGTTTCCCACGCAGCCGACACCTTCGGGCTGAGCTGGATTTACTAACAACTAATGCTGCCTTCGTTTTTGATGTTGCCCAGATCAAGATTGAAGCGGTTTTAGCCTTGGAAATCCCTGTCCCTCCGAGGGGATCGGTGTCGGTTTTTCCTCTCCGGCCCTTGACATTGAGGATCTAAAGATCATCTAAACAAACGTCTGATCAGAAATTCGTAAGAGACCTTAGTGTTGAGTTTTGGATGTATTCGGCATCTGATCCGACACTTCATGGCTAACTGGAAAAACTTGGCGATTGCGCTCAGCTCGAGGCGGTGTTGTAACTACATCTTGGACCAAAAGGAGTAAACTTCCAAATCGAAGGTTCCGCCGTTTTTCTTTTGTACTTTGCCGAGAATGCGGTTTTACCGCTGTTTTTTACCCGGATGATAGTAGATTTTATTTATATCTTTAATAACAAAAAAGAGCCTGATTGATATCAAAATAAGTTATGCCTTGGTTTAGAGAATGTTAACATGAAGGAAGAGGAAATTCGAAAGCAATTATCACTTACGTTGGACATTGAACCCGGGAACTATAGTCGGATTCTTGAATTATCTACTCAACTAGCATCATTTGACAACGAGCATGTTAGATTTTCTGTCGATGCCGGTGTAATTGACCGCCTTGGGCGGGAACTTGTTGCTCGACATGAAACCGCAGTTTCAGAGTTGGTTAAGAACGCCTATGATGCTGATTCTACATATGTTGAGATAATCTTTCACGATGCTAATTTATCAGGTGGCACCCTTACATTAGAAGATGATGGACACGGAATGACTAAAGATCAGTTGGTGAACGGCTTTATGAAAATTTCCTCATCAGATAAGTTCCACAATCCCATTTCTCCAACTTACAAAAGAGCAAGGGCGGGAAAGAAGGGTATAGGGCGATTCGCCACACAACGTCTCGGAAGCAAGCTGACAATTGTAACCCAGACTGATGAAAGTCTATTTGCATTGAAGATTGAGATTGACTGGTCTCATTTCGACAAGGATCAGAACCTCATTGTCATCTCTAACGCCATTACTGAAGTCCCAAAGGAACGTCAAAAAGGTACAACCTTGACTATTAGTAACCTTCGAGAAACATGGACGGGGGCTGCAATTCGGCGGGTGTATAAATATTCGATTGATGTGATCCAGCCATTTCCACTTTCTAAATCTGATTCCTCACAAAACGATCTGAAATCTGATCTGATTGAGTTTTCTGATCCTGGTTTTGAGATTAGATGCTGGCAATCAATCAATGGAGGCCTGGAAGAAGTGGCAGATAGTGATACAATGATTTTTGAACATGCTTTGGCAGAAATTTCAGGAGAGGTTGACGGTGTAGGAAATGGATCATGGGATATTTCTAGTCCTAAATTAGGACTTTACGATCACTCTGATATTAGTAGTAGTGTGAGAATAGAAGGCCAATCTTTCAAACACATTAGAAATGTAAGATTTAAAGCTTACTATTTTATATATAATATCGGGATGATTCCTAAAATGGTAACTGGTTACATTCAACAAAAAGCCAATGAAGCCGGTGGTTTTCGCTTATATCGAAATGGGTTCAGAGTACTTCCCTATGGCGAACCTCAGAATGATTGGTTGGGCTTGGATGAGTCCCTAAGAAGACGTGTTATTCTCCCATCCCATGGTAATAACAATTTTTTTGGCTTCGTAGAAATAACTGATCCAAGTAATATAACTTTTCATGAATTGTCTAGTCGTGAAGGCTTGTTTAAGGATGCCGCTTACGACGAGTTGGTAGATTTTGTTTATCGGTCGATTTTGGGTTCGGTACTACGGATTGCGGATTTCCGAAAAAAGAAACAAACAACCGGACAGAAAAATTACCTAAAAGAAGAAAGGACTGCCGCGGAAGAGGTAAGTGATCTTGCTGGGGAACTTGAGGGTTTAGCAGATGAGATTGACAAAGAGAAAGATGATAAACTCTCGAATGGAATCAGAACTAATGAAGAACCAGATCGGGGAAGCGAAGATAAAAACGAGAAAAGGAATGAGTCATCAGAAGATCGTTCAAAAAGATTCCGGGAGTTTGCGGAGAAGTTACGCGCTGCTGCGGAAAGTTTGGAAGAAATTGGCATGCTTCGGGTACTTGCTGGCTTGGGCTTAACAATTGGTGAATTTACTCATGAAATAAAGCAGTATCTTCCAGCGTTCGATGTTGACTCGGAGTATTTAATTGATAATACAGATGAAGGATCCGAACTACAAAAAAGGGCATTAAGATTGAAAACTTCCTTCAACTCTTTTAATACATATGCCTCTTATTTCGACGAAACTATTTCGCAGAATGTACAACGGGAGCTGACTGTAATTGAGTTGCGTGATGTGATTAATCGGTTTTTAACAGTAATAGTTCCAGATACTGAACGAAGTTCATTAACAGTTTCTCCAATTTTTAGTGATTATGGTTTGTTCACTTGTAAAATGCACCCGTCAGAATGGGCATCGATACTCTATAACCTTTACAGTAACAGCAAAAAAGCGATTAAGCGGGCAAAAATCCTGGGAAATATTAGAATAAAGGCGGGTAAAACAGATGAAGTCGTGTATCTGGAGTTCAGTGACAACGGCGATGGGATTCCACCAGAAAATGAAGAAAAAGTATTTAAAGCTTTTTTTACTACTTCTAGTCAAGCTGGCCATTCAGGAACCATTCATGAGGAAATCGCCGGCACGGGCCTTGGCTTGAAGATTATTAGCGATATCGTGCTTAGTTATGGAGGGGAGATATTTCTGTCATCTCCCGATGAAGGATATAAAACAACATTTCGTATAGAGGTACCAATCGCCTCTGAAGAGGAAATCTCTCAATATGACTTATAATTTATTATACATAGATGATGACCCTAAAGACAGCATTGTTGACGGGTTCAATACGACAGGATTAATTCATGTTACAGCTGTACGACCAACGTCATTTGAAAAACAACTAGCAGAGTTGTTTGAAGATGGAGGTAAGTATCAGGGGTTGATTTTGGATCTCAAATTAGATGAAAACCTTTCTGGCGATCGAAAGGCCTATTATTCTGCTACTACATTAGCGCAGCAGTTGCGTACAAAAGTAAGTGAAGGAGAGTGGTCACATGAAATGCCTCTAATTTTGTTTACTACCCAGCAAAAAATGAATGCGGCTTTCAGTGGGGATACGTTAAGTAAGCAATTATTTGATATCCTTTTCACCAAAGAAAGAATTACCGATAAGAAATTGCAGGTCAAAATCCATGCAATTGCGGAAGCATATTTCACCATTGCGAGGTGGAAGCCGAATATTGCAAAAATGCTCGATCTTGAGAACCTGGAAGGACTTGATAAGCGTATATTTTCTGAACAACTAATTACCGGCGAGGGAACAGTTTCCTATAGTTATTCGAAACATATCCTTGATGAACTGATCCGCAAGCCTGGCCCACTGATTGATGAATCTTATTTAGCAGCAAGACTTGGTATAGATATTAAACAGTCAGAAACATGGTCGGATTTTGCTAAAGAACACCTTCAAGAATGCAAATATACTGGAGTATTTTCATCTGGATGGAATCGCTGGTGGATGCATAAGTTAAATAAGTGGTGGGAGGTAAATGTTGAACCACAACCACTTGCTACATTAGATGCTCGCGATAGAGTGGAAATGCTAAATAAGAAATTCGATGGTAGATTGGTCGTTGCAGATCCATTGCCTAAAGCGACGAGCTATCGCTATTGGGCGATTTGTCAAGGGTATAATCAGCCTCTCGATCCGAGGGAGGGCTTGAGAATTGACGGACCGGAACCCTTGCCCTGGCAGGACACAAAGTACATGTCAATAGAGGCTGCATTGGAAAGAGTAAAAAGAGATGCCGGACTGCGTATTCATCCTGGGGAACGGGAACGCTATAGGAATATTCTTAATTCTTTACAGTAATGGCAATTAATAATAGAGCAAGGGCTTTTCGTCTTAGCAGAGCAAGCGAGCTGGAGCAATTTGGGCGTGTTCTCAATAAAGCTGGGATTTGTGACACATCTAAAATTTTTGAAGCGGCTAATCAAATAAAAAATTTTGATTATGTTCCCAAGATCGAACTTAGTGATCCAATTAACTATGATTTTTGGGGTTACGATACCGGGGATATAAATTTCTATTTTGAGCAACTTCCAAGGCATACACACCCCGAAAACGCAACAAATCTTTGTTTGTCTTTAAGTGTGCGTCTCATTGCCGACTATCAAGAGTTCAAAGTGGTTTGCGATCCATATAGATACCTTGAGTTTAATATTGTAATTAGTGGAAATTATGTTAATGGAAATACCGGAAAAAGCTCTGAACTGATTACGTCATATCACCTTGATCGACACATCTTCAAAGATGGAGATAATACCCCGGAAGATTGTCACCCGATTTATCATCTTCAATTTGGAGGGAGGAAATTGGAAAAGAAGTTTAGAGATTTCGGCAATTCTTTGATTTTAGATGCACCCCGGGTGGTTCATTACCCGATGGATATTATTTTAGGTGTAGATTTTGTCCTATCTAATTTCTTCTCGACGTCGTGGCGAAAATTGCGCCAAGATGGGGAGTACGTAAATCTCGTTCGCGATTATCAATCTTACATATGGAAACCATATGCGCATACTAAGGCCTCACACTGGAAGCCCTTTGCTCAACAAGACATTTTCTGGAATCCCGCTGCAATTTGGCCGCAACTATTAACTGGAATTTAATGGTTTCTGGAATTTTTAATTTATTACGTAAGTATTCGGATGACACCTTTAAAGTCAACAGTATTATCATCAGTGCGTACTTAAGGGTAAATGGAATTGACGAAGTTTTAAATGAAGAGATACAACGTCATAAAATTTTAGATGGTAGCGATGAATCAAAGATATTAGAGGAATTTATCGGTCAGCTGAGTGATGGTGAACTAGATTTTGAAGGGCTAATTGAATTGTTTGAATTTGTAATTTCTCCTTCAGACAAAGTTATGAATGGCGCAATTTATACTCCTAAATCAATACGTGAGTATATTGTCAATCAGGCTCTTGAGCGTTCCAACGTCTTGTTAGATCAAATATTGATAGCCGATATTTCCTGTGGATGCGGAGGATTTCTCTTAACTGCTGCCAAAAAAGTAAAGTCGATCACAAATAGGAGTTTTTTTGATATTTTCAGGGATAATATTTTCGGAGTAGACATAACTGGATATAGTATTGAAAGGGCAAAACTGTTGTTGTCATTATTGGCCATTGGTAGCGGGGAGGATCAGAGTTTTTACATTTTTAACCTATACGTCGAAAATTCTTTAAATTTTGATTGGCGGGAACATGTATCTCTAGTAAATCAAAATGGTGGCTTCGATCTCGTTGTCGGTAATCCTCCTTATGTGGCATCTCGGAACATGGACGCAGAGACCCTGAACTTGTCACAAAATTTTGTAGTAGCTCGTACTGGCCATCCTGATTTATATATTCCATTCTTTCAGATTGGATTTGAAATGTTGAACGAAACGGGGATTTTAGGTTATATCACTGTAAACACATTTATAAAAAGTATCAACGGCCGTGCGCTAAGACAGTACTTTAACGACCAAAGTATCAACCTGGAACTTATCAATTTTGGCGGTGAACAGGTTTTTAAAGATAGAAATACGTATACATGTATTTGTTTCTTATCCAATGGTAATAGTAATGGTTTAATCCGATATAGGCGATGCTGGAGTAGAGAGCTTTTGAATCTAGAGAATCGTGATTTTACAATATATGATTATCAAGATTTAAACCATTTTGATGGATGGAATTTAACTAACTCTCGGGTTATTGATAATTTTGTGTCGGTGGTAGAACAAACTGGTCGTCAATTTAAGGAGCTTTATACGACGAAGAATGGGATTGCTACCTTGAAAAATAGCATTTATAAATTTGTGCCTGTTAGAGAAGATGAAAACTATTATTTCCTTGGGAAAGAGAATGAAATATTTCCAATAGAACGGAGGATATGTCGAAATATTGTCAATGCAAATAAATTAAAGAATTCAGACGACTTAGCTGATAAAATTGAGAAAATAATTTTTCCTTATTTTGTTCAAGATGGAAGGGTCATCATAATTACAGAAGAAGTACTGAGGAGAGAATTTCCGCTTACATATAGATATTTATTTGTTCATCGCGCCATTTTAGCCAATCGCGATAAGGGACGAGGGGAGTATGAGGCTTGGTATGCCTATGGAAGACGCCAATCTCTGGATATTAATCAACTTAAATTATTCTTCCCGCATATCTGTGAGCGTCCAAGATTTGTTATTTCTCAGGACACGGACTTGCTGTTTTATAATGGTATAGCCGTGACAAGTAATGATTTGGAAGAATTGATTTTGCTTAAGAAACTAATGGAAACTGATCTTTTTTATTATTACATACGTGCGACGACAAAGGACTATTCATCCGGTTATATCTCTATGAGTAAAAATTATTTAAAGAATTTTGGAATATATAACTTTACAGATGAAGAGAGAAGAGAGTTTTTGTTAACTGCTACTCCGAATCAATTTATACTTGAAAAATATGGTTTAGAAATTCCAAATTTATGAATTGAATTAATGTATTTTTAAATTATCAAGGTTGGCGAACTTGTAAGTAGCGTGACTGACCCAGTGGACTACTGCACCGGCTTCAACCTGGCTTAACTGTTATTACGTTTCTGAATGATAAACATTGGTATACATAAATTTGATTTGTCGGCAGAAATGGAGCGAATAGACGAATTAGACATAATTTATTAAACATGACAATCATAGTTGGAATTGTGACAAAATCATCTGCGGTAGTGGCTAGTGACGGAAGAATTTCTAGTGGTGCTGTTTATGAAGGAGAAATTCAAAAAAGTAAATCAAGCGTACAATCAGATGAATTTGACAAGACTTTTTCTCTCAAAAATGGAAAATTAATTGGGGCAATCTCAGGTACAATGAGGTTTCAACATAAATCTACAATTGAGCATATAGAATCATTGGTACAAGAAAATAGTCTCATTCCATACTCATTGGATGAACTTGCAAAATGTATATGCGCAGGACTCAAATCTGGTTTATTAGAAGTCTCAAATGAAGAAGTTCTTTTTCGATTTAGATCAATTGATTTGATTCTAATAGGGCCTAAGTCACATTTTGACTTGACTTATCAAATGAAGAGTTGTAGAATAAAACCAAACGAGGCAAGTGCCAGTATAGATTATACGATTGATACAGTAGACCCCGTAAAAGATGACCACGCTCACTGGCAATTGTTTGGTGATGATAATTCCCAATCCATGGTTAATGCTTTTTTGAAAAGAGAAGTTGGTTTACTCACTAAACGGGACGAAAAGACACTTAGGTCGATATCTTATAAAGCGATCAGACATGGTATTAAGTATTCTACGGTTAGCAAATCAGGAGATCATCAAACCTGCGGAGGAAAAGTCTATGTTAAAAATGCCACTTAAACTGCTTCCAAAAGACAGAACTGAAGAGATAGGCCCTCAGGCATGATAGATAAATAGTAACCCATCACTATTTTAGCCAACAGATCCACGGATAGTAGGGGTGGGTCAGTTTAGAGCGGGGACACATTGGTTAGTTTGAGTGAAATAGTCACTATCGTTTCAAATTCTAAAGTGCAGGATCAAATCAGGCACCGTTTAAATTTTGGCGTTTTGGATTCATTGATTCTGCGTTTTGTCTTCGTTTTTCCAGGAAGTTTTGCGAATCAGGTTGGTATGTGGTGAATGGAATGATCGGCCGAGGTTACTTCTGTGCCAGCTTCAACATGGTATAACTATTAATATTACATTTCTGAATGATAAACATTGGTAAGCATAGATTTGAATCGTTCGCTCATATCCTGAATGCGGACCGGTCTATTCTCAAGCTCAATCCAGCACTGGAACGACTTGGTTATCGGTTTCTATGGATAGATGCCTCGATACTTGAGCGTGATTTTTCTGAGATAGTAAATGTTCCCAAAGTCATGAATAGACCGTTACCTGTGATGATAGGACGGGAACAGCACGGTATTTCTCACGAACTCCATCACGCTTTAATCCATTCAATTTCGTTTGGATTTCGGTTTATGCACCTTGAGTTTCCCGGAATTATTTTGCTACGACGGATAGCTGATTTTGAATTATTGGGCGATCAAACGGATTTTTTGGTTGAAACGCGCGAGTTTAACGTGTTTTTTAACTTTACCCAGGATCTTCTGTTGCAGCTACGCCTTTTCAAAATCGGTGAAATACGCGTTTCCCAGTTTTTCTCCATTACTTCCGAGAGCAGGCAAATTGGATTGAGAAAGGTAGAGATATCGATAGGAGCAAGTGGTAGCTACACCTTGAGTGATGAAGAGGCGCAGATGTTGTCCGATAGATTGACAGCTAAATATGACATTAATCCCTTTGTTGAGTTGGCCGTCAAGAACTTCTGCGTTGCCTATGATCTACCAGACGTACGCTTGCGCTTTATCACAATGATGACATGCTTGGAAAGTCTCTTCAATCTTGGAAAGGATCAGATAGCCCATACCATTGCGAGGCATCTGTCTCTTGTGATTTCTGCAAACAAGGATCAGTTCCAGGATAGTTACCGGAAGATCAAAAAGCTTTACGGCCAAAGAAATGCAATAGTCCATGGAGGACACTACAAAGGCCAAATATTGGAAGATTACCTTATATTATCAGACTATGTCAGAAAGGCAATCATTTATTGTAACTCTCCGAATTTGTCAAAGGAATCCCTGTTTTTTGACTTAAACGCTGGAGGTATAACCTATTCTCCCGAGATCAATTAGAAAGAAGTAACAACCATTCATTCCGGCAGGCACTATGTTCCATCGCATTTAACTCTTAGCGATAATGACTATAAGATCACATATATTCAGTTTTATATCTCTCAAGGAAAGTTACGTGCTGAAATGGAACGGTGATTTTGATTTATTAGGGGAATTTCTGACAATTTTTAAATATGAGTATTTACATGAGAGTCGGTCTATCCGAATAGATCCCGTACAAATCAATTCACGCGAACTATTTGAAAACTTTATTGAATTTGTTAACGCCAACGCCGATCGCATTCCAAAAGAGATTAATTTCTTTCAAAGATTTCTAAAGTCTCTGCCCAAAAATCACTTTTTCTTTGTTGTTTTCGGTACAATAGACTCAACAGAAAGGCTCATGCAGTATTTTGATAGTCTGAGAGAAATTCATGACAAGAATGGGATTCCCGTTAACAAAGTTGCTCATTCAAAAGACGCATTGGCTTTGCTCAAGAAATATGATCTCAGCTTCTATGGGCATCAAAGAAGGCTTGTGGGATACGAAGGATCTCATAAAATGGACCGCGTCTGCAGGTTTTGCGGGGGACAAAATGGCCAATTTGACGCAACCGGCGGTCTTGTGTCTTTTCGAAACAAAGCACATGTGATCCCAGAGTCACTTGGGAATAAGAAGCTCGTTTCCATTGATGAGTGTGATAATTGCAATAGCAAATTTGGAAGAGGTATTGAACAATCCCTGCTAGAATACTTTTCCGTTTTTAGGGCGTTAAATGAAATAAAGGGCAAGGGAGGAAAGAAAAAATTGGTCGGGAAAGATTTCGTTTTCCATCCCGAAAAAGGATTTGAAATTAAATACCCTGGCAATATTGATGAAAATACCCAGAGCCTAAATTTAAAGCTTAAAACCAATAGTTCTTTTATTCCCCAAGATGTCTATAGAAGTTTGGTGAAGATGATCATTAATGTTCTCGACAATCCAGAACTAGCAAGTGTGCAAAGAACTATCGATTGGGTTAACGGAAATTTTTCCGCAGGTCTTCTGCCCAATATTATGATAGCTCAAAGTCACGATTTTTATGTCAATGACCCAATGTTGGTTACATATAGAAGAAGGATAAATGAGCATGCTTTCCCTCATGTTGTTGGAGAGTTTCGGTTTACGGATATTTCGTTGTGCTTTGTCGTGCCCTTTTCTGATAATGACCGAAGGACATTTATCAGGAACTCAGACTTTAAAAAGTTTTGGAATGACTTTGAGGAATGCAGATCAAAAACCAGCTGGATGGAGACGTCTTTTTCTTCAAAAAGCCCCAGAAGGACAGTCATTAATTTCAAGTTGGAAGGATTAAAATTCGGCGAGAATTTTTTCCACATGAAATCGAAGGACGTAAACCCATAACATGGATTTGCCAATAACCAGTGTTTGGAGGAACGGATAAGATCGGTTTTAATCACAGTATCAATATTTGGTTTAATTTGAACATATCTTTTAACATATGCTTTCTCCAAAACCCTCAGGTGTAGAGGCCGAAAAATTCGAAAAATGGGTGGATTGGACTAAAAATAGTCTGCATAACATTATGGAGTATGGCCAGAGTAATAAGGGTAGACAATTTCCTCTGGAGAAAATGATCTCGAAGTCTATAAGGGACTACAAGTCTGGAAATGAACTAAGTGTGAAAACATTGGCTCACATACTTGACTTCATCGAAAATATGGAATTCCTTCGAGTTAATGACCTTTCAATTTTCAGATCATTTAGAGATAAGTTGTCTTCTGGGCCAGCGAAGCAATTTGAATATTTGACAGGTCTGTGGTTTGAAACCAAAATTGCTAGTCTGCTCATTCAAAAGGGAATCGAATTTAAGTGTCCAAGCCCCGATCCTCCTGATTTTGAAGTTAAAATTAATTCCCAGACTATTTCAATCGAATGCTATTGTCCGAGAATCAAAACAGCATCTTCCATTTATCCAAAACTCTTAACGTCTTTGGAGACAAGAAAAGTAAAAAAGTACAGGAATCAGACATGGACAACTGGTGGTCTCGCGGTTCTTTTTTTGGAAGGAACCTGGATATTGCGTTCACAAGGCGACGGGATTTTAGATGCCCGATATTCATTGCCGAATGACATTAGGAGCACCCTAAGGGAGTTAGAGGAAAATAGCTTCTATAACCTCATTGTCCTACTATGGTTTGGACGATTGACAGATTGCGGTCAAAATGGATCTACCATCTCCTGTGTGTACACGCCGACTATGATTTCAGACCCGCATTTGTTGACTTTTATTGACAAGTTGTTGGATCGGTTTAACATAGAACCTGAGATAAAAATCATGCTGCCAGATCTTCCCGATGACATAAGTTAATATTGAAATGATTGAAATAAATACTGCCAATTAATGGGAAATGTATTCCGATACTTTGAACTCTAAAACGCATCTGAATCAGAGGAGAATGAATTAGCTTGTTGGTACACATGTATGTCGTTGTTATGCCCTTGGTTGCAACTTACAGCGAAGTGAGAAATCAAATAGCAAATAACCCCATTACAAGCTGTCCAATCGAACTGATACTTGAACCATATTCTAGTATCTGCTTCGCTAAGCCAGGGTTTATCCTACCGTGGTTTTCGACTTGTGATTTCGCTAGGACTATATCATTGATGATCTTTTGTTTTGTCGTGTCGTCTACGCTGCTGTCGAGGTTAATCGCTTCGATGATACTGTCTGCCTTAGTTGAAAATTTTGTCGAATTACCTATGCTCACATTTTGCGATTCGATCACAAAATTGTTGGTTGCACCCTGTCCATGGACAGAGATGTTATACTTACCTTGTTCTTGCATCTGAAGTTCTTCTTTTAGGTATTTGGAACCCTTAAAGGTGATTTTGGCTTTAAACGGTTTCGGTTCTGAATTTCGAATATGCTCGTTGAATGGGCTTTCGGTCCACTTTGTCTTGCTTGTAAGAGGATTCGTCTCAACAATAAAAGACATGTATCTTGTCTCCTTTCCTGAATATTTAATCAGGCCTTCCTCCGAGAGCTCCTGTAGGATGCTTCTGATCTCTTCCTCTGGTTTATCGGAGAGCAATTGTTCAACAGGATGTTCTATACCATCCCCTTCAAATTGTTTTAGATAGAGAAGTAGTCTTGTATAGTTGTTCATAAATACTCTTGAGTTAAGTCTAATCTGATGTATGAAATCCCATTTTTTAAAGAGATGTTACGCATAATACAAGACTTCTTTAATTTCTATATTATTTTTCGGAAATATTAGATCAGTGTTTCTTGAAAATCGCACGAAAACAGCTATTGCATGATATACACTAGGCTACCTGTAACTTCACCACTTCAAGCTCAGCACCTTTATCAAAGGCTTCTTTTCCTTTTTCCAGCACGAGTTTGGTCATTTCACTAGATAAGTAGTAATGACCGCAGTTTGTGCAAACATCCGCAGGCACTTCCTTGATCAATAAGATGGTACCTCCTTTTTCAAGCTTAACAGTCACATGGCCTTTTTCCGTGTTTCCGTTTTTACAAATTGTGCATTCCATATCTATTTGATTTTTGATTTGAATTCCTTATCCCACAAGTTGGGATCAGGTTGATAAGCGGTAATGATTACGCATTTGCTTTCAGGTTCGTTTATAGCAATGACCAAATGCAATGGCCTATGGTCGATCTTGCCTAATACTAAACAACTTGGGAAAGGCTTATCGTTCGGATAATCGCTTATAATTTCCCCAGATTTGATCACGTTTTCGATATCGTCGGTCGAAATACTGCGACTGAACATTTGATTGATGGCGTGATCGCTGTAAATCAATTCCCTGCATCTGAAATAAACGGAATTCATTTTCAATTATTCTTCGCCCTAACTGATGCCTTCAACCCTTCCAGTTTTTCCTGACTGGCTTTCAATTGGTTTTCCAAGTTTTTTACTTGGTCAGAGGAAGAACCTTGGTACATATTAATGATTCCATGATTTCCTTCGTAGTTGTTGAAGGTATTATTGTATGTGGCCTTTTCTTGATGACTAAGTATAGATTCCGGTGTCACCTCAAAAATATCCGCTAACTCTTTAAGTCTGGTTAACGTGATGTCGGCTACATTGTTTTCAATATTGCTATAAGCTTTTGTTGATATACCTAACGCCTTGGCAACATCTTCCTGTCTAAGTCCGACCTTTTCTTCTCTTATTTTTTTTAGATTTTCCCCTACGCTCATCATATTTTCCGATCTAGTTAAAAGTCAATATTATTCTCTCTAAGAAGAACCTCCAGCAGTGAGATGCGCTTCCTTTCGCTTTCAATCAGGTCCTGCTGCAAATTATAGATAATTTTAAGAGTGGATTGCTGTCCTGACTGGTCAATTTTTATTGTACCTTGATTACCATTGTTATTGTGAATTGTATTGTAGAATTCTTTCTTTTTTTGCTGGTAAGTCAGAATATATAGGGAGGTACATCCTAAAATATCAGCAATTTCTTCTAATCGACCAAGAGTGACATCAGCAATGTTATTTTCAATATTTGCATAAGCTCGTGGGGTAATATTCAACTTATCGGCGACATAGCTCCGTTTGAAATTCTTTTCTAATTCTCTGATTTCCCGAATGTTATCACCTATTTTCACGATGTCAGAGATTAGAAATCAAATGGGATATTATTCTCAATTAAGAGCTTTTCAAGCTTCGGAATCCTTTTGACCTGTTCAAAATAAAGCTCCTTGTAGGCTCTTCGTATTTCCTCTTGATCAATACCTTGAACATTTATAATCCTGCCTTGATTGCCATTATTGTTGTTAAAGTAGTTTTTGATTCCAGCAGGAGCTTCATCAAGTAGAATTAGGTCAGTCACCGTAGTTGAAAGCCGATTTGCGATTGCTTCAAGGACGCTGAAAAGAAAATCTCCTCCATTCTCAATTTCGACATATTTTTCTTCCGAAATCCCTATTTCCTCTGATATAGATTTCGTTGACAGTTCTTTCTGAATCCTTAATCCCTTGATATTACTTCCTATGCTCATCGTATTTTTCTGTTTTTTGATGTTTCAAATATAGCAAACTTCTGGTAAAGGAAGTTTAACTTCCTCTATTGGAATCCAATTTTTTTTTGAACAGGTTGCTTGTTCTTTTATTTGGGACATGACGTTTTTCAGGATTCTATCAATTGGAGATTCTCGAATTTATGTATTTCAGTGGATTTTCACTGGCATGCGGAGTATTGTTTCCATGCTGTCCGGTTTGACGTCAAATTTGCTTGAATTCACTTCTTTCGATATCCTTTTTCGAAGAAAGCCTAAGAACCCGATTTAAAACTTAACACACTTTTTCTCCCTGATCGCTCCCGCGAGGACTTTGTACACACCGGTGGGACTATCACTGAAATCAGAGAGTGCCGAACCTCATGATGGAAGATTTCCCGACTCGCGATAAGGAAATCGGGTAGATCCATCACTTCAATCATTTCTTACTTCTTAAAAAGTCCCGCAAGGCTTACGGGAATTGGCTTGTCCGCCGTGGCGGAGTTTGTCTAGTTCCCAGCGCTCCTAGGGCATTTAACAGCATGAAAAAAAATCTATTCACATGCTTCCTGGCACTGCTATGCCTTGCCGGAAGCCCATCATCAGCCCAGGGCAGAGTTGCTGATTCACCCCCGGGATTTAGTTTAGTTGATACGACTGGTTCCGTAGGGCAGGAGGGAGGCATCCCTTCTGCCCGAGTGGGGGAGGGTTCGGTCCTGATCTATGGGGAACTGGTCAATCCGGACTCCCTGGCTCCGCTTCTGTTGGTGACTACACCCTATTATCTGGATCCCAATTCATCTTACCTGAGATCAGAGCAGGAGATCGTACCGCAACCGGGAGAGTTCTTCGACGGGGTGCTCAATCCCAAGGTCCAGAAGTTTTCCGCAGTTCTGGAATTGGGCGCGCGTCCGGGATATTTCTCCCTGTTGCTGGGGGATCGGCCGCTGCTGGAGGATTTTCTGGTCTATCCAGACGATAGCCTCAAGCTCAGTCTAGACCTGTTGCGGATGGAGGTCCTGTTTGCCGGGAGGAATGCGGCCTTCTATGAGGCGCAGTATGCGGTAAAGCGGGAACAGAGACGTAGCTACTTTGACGCTCCCCGACAGCTGATCACTTCCCGAAATGCGAAGCTTTTCAAAAGACCGGAGAGCCTGGCCAAGATGGCGGAGTTTGAAGGACAGTTTGGAGCCGAACTGCTGGTATTGGAACCGGGAAAAGAAAGTCTAGACTACCTGTTAGCTGGATTGGAAAATCCGGTGGGGTTGGAAAGGCAAATTGCCGTATTGGACCGGTTTGCGGATCAGTTGAGTTTAGAAGAATATGACCTGCTCCGGGCGGAAACTGTCTGCGGTTTCTACTATTCGGGATTGTCATCCTACCGTAAGTTTCACCATCCCTATGTGGAAAGTCTGCCCGAAGCGGAGAAAAATGCTTATCGGAATCGGGTTGGGAAATTGATCTCCGAAGTGAAAGGGCAGGATTTTGGGCTGGAGACCAGGCTTGTTTCTGCGGCCTTCATGAACCTCGGTCTGGAGCTTGTTATTCTGGATGCGATCTGGGAAGGGAAGTCCTTCCTGGCGGCTGTCGACGAAGCCTATTCAGGTGAGGTCGCTGACCGAATCCGTGCAGCATACCTTTCCAATTACCTGTCCGCACTTCCGGATCAGGAGAATTACATCAACAAATTCTTGGCGGTGACCAAGACTTATCCGTGGCGGGAGAGAATCCTGAGTCTGGAGCGGTCCCATATTCCGGGCGACACCATTATTCCGGTTTCGATGGTGGGGCTGGACGGGAAGACCTATGACCGGGAGGATCTGACGGGCAAACCCACACTCCTGTACTTCTACTTCAGTACCTGTTCCCACAGTGCCGATTACTTTAAAAAGCACCTCTTCCCGCTTTACCAGCAAACTGCCGATCTCGGGTATCAGCTGATCGCTGTATCGGTAGATCAGGATCCGGAATTATGGAAATCGAGGATTGACAGGTACTCCGACCCCTCCATCCTGAACCTGAACCTCAGGGAAGAGGACAAAGAAAGATGGCGCAGCTATTACGAATTGTATGCTTACCCCAAGACGATGCTGCTGGATGAAGCGGGAAGAATCGTCGACTTCGACATACGCAATCTGGGGACGGACTCCGGGTCTTTCCGGGCCGGTTTCCTCAAGCTCTACCACAAAGAAATCTTACACACACCTTTTCCGGCCAATAACCTATGACAAAAAATCTATTGCTGTTGCTTTGTTTCCTACTTTGGGAAGCGGCGTATTCCCAGAGTCAGACCAGGACTCTGGAAGGGCAGGTGACTGCCGTGCATGACCGCTCCCCACTGCCGGGAGTGAATGTGGTACTCAAGGGGACAGCCCAGGGTACCGTCACAGATCCGGAAGGTCGGTTTAAGTTGACGATTCCAGAGGGGGATGCAGTTTTGGTATTCAGCTTTATAGGATACCAAACCCTTGACTATCCGGTACCGCAGGGAGAGTCTTCGGTAGCGGTTGCGCTCAAGGAACAGGAAATGGGACTGGAGGGAGTTACTGTTGTCTCCACGGGTTTCCAGCAGCTGCCTCTGGAACGTACCACGGGTTCGTTTGTGGGCATCGGTCAGGAACTGGTGGACAGGAGGGTGTCGACCAATGTGATTGACCGGCTGGAGGACATCACCCCGGGGCTGATCTTTAACCGGGACCAGCCCAGTCTGGCCAATGGGGAGAGCATCACCATTCGGGGAACGGCTACCCTGATCTCGAACAGCCAACCGCTGATTGTGGTCGACAACCTAGCCTATGACGGCCCTCTGTCCAGCATCAATCCCAATGACGTGGGGAGCATGACTGTATTAAAGGATGCGGCGGCGGCCTCTATCTGGGGAGCACGAGCCGGAAACGGCGTGATTGTCATTACCACCAAGAAGGGGAATTTCGAGCAGCCGGTGCGGGTCAACCTAACCTCCAATCTCACTTTCAGGCCAAAGCCGGACCTGTTCTACTATCCGACCATGACGATCAATTCGTTGGTGGACAAGCAGACCGAGCTTTACAAAAACGGGTATTACCGAAGCCAGCTGACCAATTCCCGTAACCCGGTGGTCAATCCGCTTGCCGAAGCTTACTATGCCTTTGAACAGGGCAAAATCACCGAGCAGGAACTTAACGGGATAGTGACCACACTCAGAAACTCGGATCTTCGGACTGACCGGGATGCCTACCTGAACCGCAGTGCTGTACTCCAGCAATATGCCGTTAACGTTACAGGCGGATCCAAAAATTACAGCTATCAGGCCAGCGCAGGCTGGGACAAGAACCAAAGTTCACAGGTCGCCTCTGACGACTCCCGGATTACACTCTCCACGCGGCAAACCTGGAAAGTAGCCAAAGACAGGCTCAGGGTGGGAATGGGAGCCTATTGGGTACAGGCTGTTTCTGAACAGGGCACACCCGCCACTGGCAACCTCAATCCCTACGATCGGCTGGCGGATGAATCCGGTAATCCTTTGCCGGTATTTAGGGACTACAGCGTGAGGTTTAAAGATAAAATGGCTGACCAACTGGCCTACAGTTGGGACTATGTTCCACTGGACGAGATCGGATTGAGCCCCACCCAGACATCGGGCAATGACCTGAGGCTGTTTACAGAGCTGGATTATACCATTGCCAAAGGGCTCAGCGTATCGGCAAATTACCAGTATTGGACCAACAGCCGAACTACTGTCAATGACAGCCCTTTGGAATCCTACGTGGCCAGAAACCGGATCAATACCTTTACCGAGTTTGGACCTAACGGGGAGACGATCTACCATCTTCCGGTAGGGGGAATATTGGAACAGTCCTTTGTCAACGCCTTCAGCCATAACCTCCGGGGACAGCTGAACTATGGCAGGGAGTGGAGAGAGCACCGCCTGAATGCCTTTGCCGGAGGAGAAATCAAAGACCACCAGAGCGAGGGGTATGAGACGACAACGTATGGCTACAACGGCGAGAACGGAACCTCCATGCCGGTGGACTACATCACCCGGACCACAAACCTGGCGACCGGAAGGCTGCAGAACGTTCCTTTTACCGAGGAGTTTAGCGGGACCACCAGCCGCTTTGTCTCTGCGTTCGGCAATGTAGGTTACAGCTACCGCAGCCGGTACCTGCTCAACCTGAGCGCAAGAACCGATGCCTCTAATCTGTTTGGAGTAAACACCAACCAAAAGAGCGTCCCGCTCTGGTCTGCAGGTTTGGGATGGATCGTTTCGGAAGAGGACTTTCTGGATCTTGCTTGGCTGGACTATCTGAAAGCAAGACTCAGCTATGGATACAACGGCAATACCAATCCCAATGCATCGGCCATGACCACTGCCAGGAAGATTGGCTTAAGTCCGCTTACCCAACTGCCCTTCTTGAGTATCCTGACACCCCCCAATCCCGAGCTCCGTTGGGAACGGATCAAGATCATCAATGCGGGGATGGACTTTGAACTGTTTTCATCCCGGCTTTCCGGTTCGGTGGAGTATTATGACAAGCAGGGACTGGACCTGCTGGGTCAGATCCCGCTGTATCCCTCTTCCGGTTTTACCGATGCAACGCTGAACTATGCAGCAACGCATACCAGGGGATGGGATATCGCGCTCAGTTCGGTGAACATAAACAGGGCGGTCCGATGGGAAACCTCCTTCTTCCTCAGCCTAGTCAAGGAAGAGGTGACCCATATCGAAAACGATCCGACAGCCACTCAGCTGGTCCAATACACACCCGGTTTGCCCACTCCGGCCTTGGGCAAGCCCCTGTTTGCGATCTTCAGTTTTCCGTTTGCAGGGCTGAGCCCGACTGATGGATCCCCTATGGGTTACGTGGACGGGGAGCCGAGTACGGAATATGCGACCATTTATAATGAGGCCAGCCCGGAGAACATCCTGTTCCACGGGAGTGGCCGACCGACCCGGTTCGGGGCGTTGAGGAACACGTTCAGTTACAAAGGCTGGAGTCTTTCTGCCAATATTTCCTACCGATTGGGGTATTACTTCCGGCGGCGGTCGGTCAGCTTTGACGAGGTGAACCGGGGAGCCTTTTCCCACGCGGACTACGAGCGTCGCTGGCAGAAGGCGGGGGATGAGCAGCTTACCCAAGTTCCCTCCGATCCGGGAAAGGTGGATGCCTACCGGGACCAGTTTTACCTCGCCAGCAGCGCCACAGTGGAGAAGGGCGACCACATCCGGCTCCAGGATATCCGTGTAGCCTACCGTTTTCCATTGTCGGGCAAGGGCGGTGGAATCTTCCAGAGTCTGGAAGTCTATGGGTATCTGAACAATCTCGGTATACTCTGGAAGGAAAGCAGGGAAGTAGCTGATCCGGATTATCTCATGAGCCCTTCTTTGTTCTCAGGTTCGGTCGGATTTCGGGCGATGTTTTAATAGTTCAACCAGTAAATCTCCGGGGTAAAGGAAGACAGATTTTAACATTCTTCACAGGGGTCTTCGCTCCAAAAGAGCACCCCGGGATTTGCTTTAATCAATAAGAAAATGAAAAAATGCTATTTAATAATCGCATGGGCATTTGCAGGCATGACGCTGCAGTCCTGCACCGAGTTTCTGGATGCCAAACCCAAACAGAATCTGGTCATCCCTTCGACCCTGGACGACTATCAGGGGCTTCTGGATGCCGAGCAGCGGGGTATGAACTCCTTTCCAGTAAACGGGATGATCAGTTCGGATGACCTTTTCTTCGGTAATGGGCTTCTCCAGCGATTGCCTTTCACTATGACTGCCCTGTATTTCTGGGAGAAAGAACTGTACATAGCTGACGAAGAGGATGTCAACTGGATTATCCCGTATGGGAAGGTTTTTTATGCCAACGTGGTCCTGGATGGATTGGCCGACTACGAGCCGGCCAACGGGGCCGAGCGGCAACGGATGGAGGAACTGGCTGCTTCAGCCAGGTTTTTCCGTGCCATGGGCCATTATGAAGTGCTGATGCATTTTGCCGAACCTTACGATCCGGACAGGATGGACCAGTTGGGAATCCCTATCCGGCTTACTTCGGATATCAACCAAAAGGTGAAGCGGTCCACCATGCTCGAGAGCTTTTCGCAGCTCATCGCTGATCTGGAGGCAGGGACGCAGGTATTGGAAGAGAAGTCGGACATCCCGACCAGACCATCCAAGTGGGCAGCACATGCCATGCTGTCCAGGGTGTACCTAAACATGCACCGCTATGACTTGGCTTATGAACACTCAAAAAAGGCGTTGGAGATCGGAAATGAACTCATGGACTATAAAACTATCGAGACCGATCTGCCTTATTCTTTTGAGGTTTTTAATCCCGAAGTGATCCATCACCAACAGCAATATACGACCACCGTTACCCTCAGTGCCGACAACTTTGTGAACCCCGAGCTGGTCAGCCTGTATGACAGTGCGGACCTGAGGCTGAAGTTCTTTTTTGAGCCGAGTGGCACGGAGGATAGATTGAACTTCAGGGGGAATTACACCGGGGACTTCTATTTCTTTGGAGGGATTGCCACGGATGAGGTTGTCTTGAACCTGGCGGAAAGTGCCTTTAGGCTGGGAGAGGAGGATGAGGCTTTGGAGGCTGTAAACTATTTGTTGGAACACCGGATGGAGGCGGGATTTGAGGGTCTGTCCGGACTTTCAGGAAATAACCTTTTGCTGCGGATTGTAGAAGAAAGGAGAAAGGAGTTGGTCTTTCGGACGGTCCGATGGCTGGATCTGAAGCGGTACAATTTCTATCCTGAACTTCAGGTGACCTTGAGTAGGAACTATAACGACCAGGAATCAATCCTTCCACCGGGCGATACGCGGTACACGTTTTTGATCCCTCCGGCCGAGATGAACCTGAACCCCTTGGTGCAGAATGTTAGGTAAAAAAGGGAGGGCATCGCCAGCGGCAATGCCCTCCTTAAAAGAAAAAGATCAAGGGTTTACTACGGGCAGGTTTCCGTTCTTGACGAAGGTTCCGTTTTCCACTTGATCAGCACCAGTCATCGGTTCTTCTCTTGAGCAGGTGCCGGAAATCACATCACAATGATAGGTTGATCCACCCGGGGTGATCCCGGTCAGGTCATACCATATTTCTGCAGACGGATCTTTTGCATAACGCTCCGTCGGGTTGCCTGGGAAATTCATCGCCATGGCCAGGGTTGCTCCCAGCAACAATGCAAGTGCGGGGAGAAGTTTGGATATTCGGTTCATAATCGTTTTTGGATGTGAGGGTTTTCCCTCTTGTTAAACAAATGGTTAAGGTGCTTTGGGACAGTGGACTGCATCTGCGATCCCTGCCCTTTCTGCGAAACCGCCCGGATTACTCCGGTCAGGGAGCCGGTTTGTCTCCCTACACTGCCGAGGTTAAGCAGGTCTTCCTACTCCCTGCTTCAGGAAGAGGCAGTGTATGCTTTGAGGCTTCCCGAAGCGGATTGCTTCGAGAGCCTAATCGATATTTTTTGCAGTCCTTCACTCGCAATGTTCGGACTGTTGGGCGGCGGAGCCCACCCCGCCGCCCTTTTTTGTCACCGTAAAATTTGTATTTGTCTACTAACTACTGTTGGGTATCTACATTATATTAGTTATATTTATTGTGTAATGTGATAGACTTCCTGATTAAAGCTTAACACCCTAAAGCCGAAGACCCCGTCTTTGGCTTTTTTGCTTTGTCTTTGTAAAGTCCAAAGACGGATATACCGATGAAGAACAGGTTCATCCAGAAGTGTTCCGCCCAGCCAAGGCTTTCCAATATTCCTGCACAGTTGCAGGGTATCCTGGGAAATGCCTCTACCCAAATCAAACCGACGTAGGTGGTAAAGACGGTCAGCAGTAACAAGCTTCCCAACATCCCCCACCATCGGGTCATTGAAAAAAGCATGACTACAACAATCAGCAATTCCGCTGCGGGTACGGCGTAGCTCAGGATCTCGGCGAGTTCGGCCGGAAATGTCTGGTTGTGGAAGGCCTTTCGGCTATCCTCAAACCGAACAATCTTGTCCAGCCCGGTATAAGTCCAAAGCAGGATAAGCGCAGCTGTGGGTATTGACAGAATTGTTTTCATGGTGCGTGTTCCCTTTGTTTTTTTAAGTTTTATCTATTTGAGTCTTATCTATTTGAGTCTTATCAATTTTAGTCTTACCTATTTTATCCGTCCGCTTCGGATGCTTTTCGGCTTCCTTATTGGCTGTGTCTAAATTCCAACAGGATTTGCTTTCTGGTACCGATGTGGTAGAATCAGCAGGGATTTTGGCAGAATTGACAGATTGATAGGGTTATTTTGGATTGAAGCGGGTACTTTTTTAGGTGTTCGGGATTGGTTTTTTTTTGATTCTGGAGCTTATCTGTTTTTCGGGCCTTGGCGGACTGGCGATTGAAGAGGAGCTTAGGGGGCTTTGGAAAGCTGCCGGAAATCATTAAATTGTTAATTGCGAGTGAGATATTTTTTATAAAACAGGCCAGCTGGGTGGGCAGTCCCTTTGGTCCTGTATTGTCTCCGATTTGATAGGGATACTGCGATTTCCCGATGCTTTTGAGGTGATCCGGTTTTTTGCTGGCCGAATCACGTCAGTCACTCCGTGGATTGGACTGTCCTCCATGTTGTGGCCGGTACCGCCTATTGCAAGGCAGGAACAACGGAAACCCCTTAAAGGTAGGTTTGCTGTTGGTTCCTGACTGTATTTTGATTGGGTGGGATTATGGGCAAAGAGAAAGACCCGCCGGAGGCAGGTCTTTCTTGGGCAGGTTTCCGACTCCAGATCTCAGACACTGGTAATAATCGTGGTCGGGCACTCATGGAAGAAGCTGATGGTTTCTTTCCCCCTGCTTTGGTGGTTTAGACTTCGGAAAGCAGTCTTTTTGGCGGATTTCATTGCCTTTTGGCAATCTTCTAAGAGGTGTTGATTTTTCATGATTTTTGAATTTTGGTACGATGAAAACTAGTGAGAAAGCGATCAGGAACTTCCCCTCGGGTAGAACTGACGGGGATTTTGGCAGAACTCGCATCACTGCCTGGTTTTTGGAAAGGCCGTTGATGTTATTGCTGGCCGTGTGGATCAGCTATCTGGTGGTAGACATCGGTGCGACTCTGATCCTCCATGGGAAAATTTCAAAGTGGCTGATTCCGGGTTATAACTTTATGGGCGGATTTGCAGTAATCGCCGTTTTTTTTGGCGTGTTCCTTCCCCTGTTTTTTACTGGCCGCAAAAGATTGGCAGCGGTACTTATCCTGTTGGTAACGCTGTCATCTTTTTTTGGAGGCAAGCTTGCCATACTCAGCTATCAGACGGGAGAAATACCTGAACTGAAGTCCTTTTTGGTGAACGAGTCCACCCGACTCCTTCACTTCTTTGCACTGGCAGGTGCCATCTGGATGATGTGGAGGAACCAACAACTCAACCGGAAGAAATTTGATCTGGAGATGGAACACGCACGTCTGAAGATGGAGCATGTCTCCCTGCAGCTCAGTCCGCATTTTATCCTCAACACACTGAGCCATACCTCGGCAAGGATTGCCAAACTGTCGCCGGAGCTCCTGACAGAGTTTTCAAGCCTTACCTCATTGCTCAAATACAGCTTCAAAGAGTTCAACCATCCCAATTTTCTTAATGAAGAGGTACAGGCTGTGATGTATTATCTGCAATGCCAGAGGCTGCGCTTTTCCAGACTGTCGGTGGATGTGCGCAATCAGATCGGTCCGACGGCGTCTGGATTGCCGATGCCGAAACTCTGCCTGCTTACCCTTGTCGAGAACGTGTTCTTTCACGGCAGGTATGAAGACAGTAGCGTTCCATGCAAATTTGGATTTTTTCTATTCCCCGGTACCGGGAAAGGCAGCTGGCATTTTTCTGCAACCATTACCAATGCCATCGGAACTCCGGGAAGGAAGATGAGGTCAGGGTTTGGTGCCGCATCTGTATTCCGGATTCTCAGGTATCACTTCGGGGACAGGTTCCAGGTATTCACTGCCTCGGACGGGATAGAGTATTCACTGTTACTGACCATAGCGTATGAATCCGAAGATCAAGGTAGGGCTGATTGACGATGAAGAGTCCATATTGGATCTGTTGACTATCCTCATCCGGATGCTTCCGGACTTCGAGGTAAGTTTTGCGACGACCGATCCGGTCAAGGGATTGGAATGGATCAGCAGGGGTAAGGCCCAGATTCTGATTACAGACATCGTCATGCCTGAACTCGGGGGGCTGGAGATCTCCAGAAGGCTGCTGAAGACCGGTATTCCCATCATTATCTGCTCCGGACACCAGAAGTACGCGGTTCAGGGCTTTCGGGTAAAAGCCGTCGATTTTCTGGTGAAGCCGCCCGACCCCATGGAGCTTACGGAGGCGCTGTTGAAGGCAGGGGAAAAGGTGGACACGGGCTTTGTGCTCAGGCAGGTCATCGACGAGGATTATGTGGTGGTGGGTGAAAAGCTGAGTCACCGGAAACATTTTATCAGGCCATCGGATATCCTGTATATGGAGCAACAGGAAAAGGATTCCCTTGTTTATTTGGAAAAAGGGCCGACAGTGGTGTTGACCAACCCCTTCCTGGTCAGTCTTGCCAAGCTGAAATCTCCCTTTATGATCAGGGTCCACCAGTCCTACGCGGTCAACATCCAAAAAGTCCAAACCCTGCTACCTGATGAATGTATCCTGATATCCGGCCAAAGCGTTCCGGTGAGCAGGACCTACAAGCATGAGATTCAGGTTTTAATGGATAAGAAGCTGATCAGATGAGTGCGGATCGCTCTGGCGGGGTTGGGGGTAGCCGACAGCCTGTTTGTCAGTATGCATCCACCGGCCGAGCTCTCGGTAGAGTCTGTACCTGATCCTGCCTTCCCGCTCACGGGTGTCTGCCGGAAAGAAGCGGTTGACCATCATATGCAGATGGTTGAACAGGAGGTTGCCGGATTGGTCTGTTCCTGCGCTGAAGTACTCATGGTTGGCTATCGTTTGGAGATATTCCTCAATCGGGAAGTTTTCCAAGTCCGGTTTTTCGACAGGGGAGTAGGTTTTTTTTAGCGCTCTGGTTTCGGATACAGGCATGTTGAGAACCTGGGCCCGGAGTTCTCTGAACAGTGCGGCTGCATGCTGGGATTCGCGAAGTATCGTGAGCCATAACCAGACGGTCAGGTCTTCTTTCCATAAATCCGGAAGGTGGAAATTCAGGGTTCCATCCCTGTTCCTGCCTGCCAGAAATGCGGACTCAAGCCAGAACATTTTGTGGGAACAGGCCAATCCGGTGATCCCGTATTTTCTGGTTTCCGGGAAATAGTCTGTTGTCTTCCAGGTTAAGCCTTCACTGATAAAAAAAGCTCCCAACCGCAGCAGCCACCGGCTTGCCCGGGAATGCGGAATATCCAGGAGGCGCAGACGGATTTCTGTTGCGCCGTTTTTTCCGTACTGCAAGAAGTACCATGGTATTTTCTGGTTTGGGAATTTCCACTCATTTAGCTGATGCAGCAGTCTTTCCAGCACTTCCCCCGTATCGGAATGACCGGCCTGAATACTGAAGCACAGACAATCTTTCCGGGGGTCGGAGAGTGGATTGAATACGGGCCCGATCTTGGGAATCACCTGCTGTTTGGAAGAATGGTAGACAAACTGCGGATAGAGCGGTACTCCTTTTTCAGATTGAAAAAGATCGGAGGGATACCAAAGGGCCTCAGTCGCTGAAATGCTTCCGTTGCGCTGGAGTTCCTGCCAGAGGATGGTAAAATCTTCCGGCCTGAACCGGTTGATGAGCAGTTCCCGGTCCAGATTTCCTGCCAGAAGAAACTGCGGGGCGTTCAGTTGGTCCAATCGGTCCTGCAGGCTTTTCCGGTTCGGATAAGATTCTTTTTTTAGCGTCCACTTTCCAGGTTGAAGGCAAACCGGACCCCAGTTCAGCCGGGGACAATACGGCAGATCCCGAAGGGTCTTGCTTTGGTAGGGCAGGAATCGGTAGTTGTTCTGGTGTGCGGTTTCCCATAGCAGGCGCAGGACTGGATGGGTGACCTGGTTTCCGTTCAGGGGATGTAAGATGACGGGAAGCACCTGGAATCCTGACTTTTTGTGAACCAAAACTATCCTTTTACCGCTGATTCCTATCCAAAGATCCCTGAGTCCAAGCTTTTTTTCGGAGGTGGAAGCAAATGGGGTGATCTCATAATCGAAGAGGTTGCGGACATCGCAGATATGGTCTATGGCTGCAGTTTCCCTGAGGGCGACATGCGCGTAAAGGATGTCTTGATTCGGATATATGACATCTCTTACTTTACCGGCATAGTCGGCTATCCGTGGATCACGGGTGAATCTTCCCAGGTACACGAATGGCCTGTTGCATACCATGTTTTCGATGACAGGGTTTCGGTTTGCGTCAAGCCGGTATAACAGCTGCAGGTCGTAGATATTTTCCTGAAGCGGGGCTTTGGGAAAGGATCTGCTCAGGTCGATGGCTTTCTCACCGCCTTTTTCGCAGAGCAGAGCGGCAAGGACATCTTCCCGGTCCATCGATTTTGTCGGTCGGTCAAGAAAGTGGCCGGAAACAAATTCACGTTCTTTCAGGAGATCTTCAAGTACGACGAACCGGTCATCATAGCTTCCGGCAAACCAGTCGATAAACGCCTGAACATAGTTGCTTCCTTCGGGAGCGAAAAGATGGCCTGCGGTTTCGGTGAATTGTGTGAGTATGGATTCCGCCGTTTTGGGAAGTTCCAATGGATTGGAGAGGACTGAATCTGTTCCGGCGGGAATTCTTGGCAGCCATTCTGGTGTCAAGAGGCCGGTTGCAAGGATGTCATTCCAGGTGTGTTTGGCCATTTCAAGGCTGGGTCCAGGTTCCTGAATGTCCAACAGGCCGGCAAACTGCTGAAAATCGAAAGGCTGAGGAATTTCCAAGAGTTCATCCAACAGACTGTTTTCTTGAACCTTGCAGTCGACCCATCTGTCGGTTTCACCATCCCACACGGTGGCGTGGTAGTATCCGTGTTTTTTGGAAATCCCCGGCAGAAGCCGATAAAGACCTTCATAAGGTCCAGGTAGGGTAGACTTGGTATTGGATTGTTCACTGGATGGCAAATCTGTGATCCGGAAAGGGGTTTCGAGTTTTAAGTTTGCTCCCCACTTTCCAATTCCCACTCCTGCAAACCTGCCGAAGGGAGTGGGGCGGAACCTTCCCCGAAGAAGGTACTTTCGTAGCTTGATCTTCAGTTTGTGCTCCAGTTCGGCAAATGGCTTTTTGGCCAGTTCCTGACTAAACTCCGGTGACGACAGTGAGATTGCCTCCAGGATTTCCGGTCGGTTTTGCTCCAACTCTTCAGGGTTCTCATGGTCAAACTGGAACAGCGGGATTCGATAGATAAACTCCATGGCATTTCGGATGTTCGTTTGTTCAATCCTAGCCAGAAGTTCGCTGCGATGGCAAATCTTGGTAGAAACGACACCGATTTTGGTATAACTTACAATGGAGTGGAGGCGGTTTTGATCATCGGTTAATCCATTCCCTGAATTTTGGGGCTCTGACCTGGCTGACTACCGTTTCTTCCCTGAATTTCGGTTCCAGCTGGATCAATAGTTTTCCATGGCCGTGCGGCTGAAAGTGCGAACAGGCCAGGTAATGGATGATGGTTTTCCTGTTTAGGCGAAAAAAATCCTTTTTGGAAAGGATGCTTTCCAACTCATCCAGGCTTTCATTGAGAACATATTCCTTTGCGCCTGATGTAACCAGATAGTTTATCCGGTCCTGATGGTAGATATACCTGATCTCGTCCAGAGCGATGGGAATCGTCCTGTTTCCCTGGTTTGCTAAAAGGGTCTTCTTTGATACCTTGGGAGTTTTTTTGTCTTCCCTGTTTTTCAACATCTTATAGTACACCAGATAGTAGAGATTGAACAGGAAGATCGGCATGATCATGAAGGAAGCGCTACTCTGGGAGATGACATCCGGATGGGCATTGCTGAGTCCAAAATACCATCTGTACAACGAAAGAAAGAGGTAGTCCGTCAGACCCGGAAGCATGACGCCAAAAAGGAACTGGAGGACCGGTCTGCCAAAGGGTTTTTCTTTCCAGTCAAATCTCCGGTCCAGTTTGACGGTGACCCAGTGGACAAATTCCAAAAAGAAGGCCGTTATAAACAAAGCGACCAGAAACTTGACGGGAAAAGACTGCGTCGAGACCGTGTCCAAATAATGGGCACTGTTGCCGTACATGGCCACCAAAAAAGCGGATCCTGCGCAAAGGATGGCGCGAAAAAACTGATCGCTGTACTGGATCTGTGACCTTTTATTAACCAAAACCACTTCTGTTTATCCGGACGTCGGGTTTTAAAAATTCCCAAGCCTTTTGAAAAAGGGACTGATAAATTATAAGTTATAAAAGTTCTGGAATTTTCATCTTTTCAATTCTTTGTACGGCGGGACTTTGGTGCATTTTTCATACGGCCTTTGTGCCGTTTCAAACAGATTGTTAGCCGTTTCGGAATCTGTGGGCTTCATTTTGTTTTGGTTAGGATGCAGCCTTCCTAGTTTTGGAAGGTGTCTTTTTTACCTGCTTCGAGTTGGTCATTTTGGGGCAGGACGCAGTTTCAACCGGGATTACGGTCCCATAAAATTGTCAGACGATGAACGACAGAGAATTTTACAACGGGCTTTTCATGCAGATGAAGGAGGAGATCGCTGCGGTGGCTTCCTCTTCTTCCAACCGGCTTTATGTGGCTGAACAGGCCTACCTGCTTGCAGGGAGTTTCTGTTCCCAAATAAGCGCTCCGGATGCCTTCGAATCTGTCCAGGAGGAGATTGGTTTTTTTAAACGGGTCAGGCCCGGGTTTGAGGCCGAGTTGATCTACTACGGCGAAGTTTACTACATCCTTTCATCCCTTCCGGAAAGGCAGAAGGATGCCCTGGAGTTTTTGCGTACCCAGTATATTCCTTCCAGTCTTTACCGCCAAAAGTATCGGTTCCTGTTAGAGTACTTTTTGCTGGATCGCTCGGATTTTGACATTCAGCTCTTTACCAAAAGTGAGTCTGGGGAGAGTAGGGAGAGGCTGCCGATGCCCGGGCTCCTGCCTATCGCGGATTCTAATTCGACACCGGCGGGAAAGGTGTTCGCCAGGTTCCGGGCCTTTGACGCGCTCCGGGGATTTCTGGAAAAGGAGATCAGGAGCTTGAAGAAACGCGGGGAAAATTCCGGACATCCCGTTAAATGGACAGCACCCAAAGCCGCTTTAGTGGAACTTGCTTATGCCCTGAAAGCAGCAGGGGCGATCAATCATGGAAACGCATCCATACGTGATATCGCCGGGCATCTGGAACGTGTGTTTCAGGTTGACCTGACGCAGTTTTACCGGACGTTTCAGGAGATCAGGATCAGGAAAAACAGCCGGACTACCTTTTTGGACCGCCTGAAGGAAAAGCTGGAGAAGTGGATGGACAACACGGATTTCAACGGAAAGGGGGAGGACTAGCTGTTTTTTTGTCCCCCCTTCGGGTTCCGGTGTGAACAATCGTCCCGTTTCCTGCCCAGGTTTGTCGCAACAAAAAACAAAACTATGCTGGACAATTATTCCTGGACAGACTTTCTGGAAATCTTGGTGACGACGCTTTTTCTCTATTATGGCTGGGTAGCAATCCGGTACTACAGTGCAGACCTAAAGACTTTTTTTGGACGTACCGGGAATCAAAATCCTGTGCTTGAGAAAAGCAGGGCTCCATCCGGATTTGCACAGTATGGTGTGGCTGTTTTAGGTTTCCGACAACTGCTGCAGGAAGTGGATACCGGGTCTTTCTGGTACGCGGCAGATGAGGAAGAATTTCTGGGGCTGCTGGCAACCCGGATTCCGGGTGACAGGATTGGGCAGGGAGATCTGCTCGGAATTCTGGCGATACATCTGAGCTCGGTAGCACAGGCAAAAAATCTGCGGATCGATGAAAATCAGATCCGTGGGCAGCTGGGCATAGACTGAATTGATACCATTAACTAACTGATTTATGAAGAAAAAACTAAAAGGGCACCTGTTCATGCTGTTTCTGTTTGCTTCCGGGATGGCGGCTGCACAGGACGGAAATGCCGGGATCAACCAGGCAACACAACAGGTCCGGAGCTATTTCCAGTCGGGAACCAATCTGATGTACGCCATCGGGGCGATTGTAGGACTGGTCGGTGCGGTAAAGGTGTTCAACAAATGGAACAACGGCGAGCCCGACACGGGAAAGGTGGCAGCGGCCTGGTTTGGCTCCTGCGTCTTTCTGGTGGTCGTGGCCACCGTCCTGCAGAGCTTTTTCGGGATTTAAAAAAAGCGTACTGCATGATCCGGTATAAGATCAACAAAGGGGTCAACAAACCCATCGAATTCAAGGGGCTGAAGTCCCAGTATATCGCCTACCTGGCAGCAGGACTGTGCATGACCCTGGTGGTCTTTGGGTTTGCCTATGCGTTGGGAGTTTCAATGCTCCTTTGCCTGGGGATCGCCGTGTCGCTCGGGACTCTGTTGTGCTGGATAGTATTCAGCTTGAACGCCCGGTTTGGAGAACACGGTCTGATGAAGCAGATGGCCCGGCGACAAATTCCTGCAAGTCTTACCCTAAGGGATAGAACGGTCTTTACCCGGCTGATTAAAATCTAAAAAGGAACGTTAATGGAACTCGACCGACTATTCCCCTTATATAAGGTGGAGCAGAATCTGATTATCTCCCGGCAAGGGGACGTCACCGCCGCCTTTGAAGTCGCATTGCCGGAGATCTTTTCGCTCAGCCCTGCCGGGATGGAGGCGATGCACCAGGCATGGAACAAAGCGGTGGACATTCTTCCGGGGCAAACGGTGTTGCACAAACAGGATTGGTTTGTCAACCGGATGTACAGAGGAGAGTTTGAAGGTAAAGATCTTTCCTTCCACTCCAGAACGAGCGAACGTTACTTTGACGGTCGGCCCCATCTGGATCATCGCTGCCGTCTGTTTCTCACCCAAAGACCCGGGGGAAGTAAACTCGCGGACTCCGCCTGCTCCAATCTCCTGCGAAAATCACTGCTCCCTGCGGAAATCCCCGAACCGGGCTTTACAGCCGGTTTTCAGGATTTTGTCGGGCAGTTCAGACAGATCCTTGGGGACGCGGGCATTGTTATGGAGCCCTTGTGCGACTCGGCCATTGTGGGTTCGGATCAATGCCCAGGCATCCTGGAGGAATACCTGTTTATGGGGGACACCGGAACCCTGCAGGATATCTGCTTTAAGCCGGACTGGAAGATTGGGGACAAACACATGTTGCTCTTTTCCATGGGGACTGCGGATGTCCTGCCTTCAACAATCAGCCCCTATTCCAATTATCAGGCCTTCGAAACCGACGGGACGGAATTTCCGATTGGGTTTGCCACGCCTGTCTGTTCCCTGCTTCCCTGTTCCCATCTGTATAACCAGTATCTCTTTGTCGAAGACCCAGCCAGGAAACTCAGGGACTTGGAATCCAAACGGCTGAGACTGGAATCCCTGGCGAACTATAGCAGGGAAAATGCCATGGCAAGGGATGCGACGGGCGAGTTTCTCGATGAATCGATCGCAACGGGCAGAAAGCCGGTCAAAGCCCATTTTAACCTGATGGTCTGGACTGACAAGAGGGAGGAGTTGTCGGTACTCCGTAATCTAGCGGCAGGTGCTCTGGCAAAGATGAATGTGGTTCCCAAGCTGGAGACGGTTGGGGCCCCCCAGTTGTTCTGGGCCGGACTTCCCGGAAATCAGGCCGCGTTTCCGGTCAATGAAACCTTCGACACCTTTGTCGGACAGGCAACCTGCCTGTTTAATCTGGAGTCCAACTACCGGACTTCCCGCAGTCCCATAGGCATCAGGCTGGGTGACCGGATCACCGGCTATCCGGTCCATGTGGATATCTCGGACGAGCCGATGAAGCAGGGGCTGATCACCAACCGGAACAAATTTATCCTGGGCCCCTCGGGTTCGGGGAAATCCTTTTTCACAAACCATCTGGTGCGTTCCTATTATGAACAGGGCAGTCATATCGTGCTGGTTGACGTGGGACATTCCTACAGAGGGCTGTGCGAGTTGGTCAAGGGCTATTATTTCACCTATGAAGAAGGCAACCCGCTCTGCTTCAACCCTTTCTTTATAGAAGACCGCAAACAGCCTGACACGGAGAAAAGCGAAAGCCTCAAGACCCTGTTGCTCGCACTGTGGAAGAAGGAGGATGAAAGCTACAGACGCTCCGAATATGTGGCGCTTTCCAATGCACTGAAGGGGTATTTCAACCATCTGGAAGACCATGCCGGGATTTTCCCCTGTTTTGACTCATTCTATGGGTTTTTGGATTCGGAGTTCAGGGCGCAACTGCTCAATGAGGGGGTAAAGGAAAAGGATTTTGACCTGGAGAATTTCATGTACGTGCTCCGTCCCTATCACAGGGGAGGAGAGTTCGATTACCTGCTGAATGCCAGGGAAAAGCTGGATTTGCTGCAGCGCCGGTTTATCGTATTTGAACTGGACAACATCAAGGACCATCCGATCTTGTTTCCGGTGGTCACGCTGATGGTGATGGAGATTTTTATCTCAAAGATGAGAAAGCTGAAGGGGATCAGGAAGATAATCCTGATCGAGGAAGCCTGGAAAGCAATTGCCAGGGAAGGGATGGCGGAGTATCTCAGATACCTGTTCAAGACGGTCAGAAAGTTTTATGGGGAAGCCATCGTGGTGACGCAGGAGGTGGAAGACATTGTCTCCAGTCCCGTGGTCAAGAATGCCATCATCAACAATGCGGATGTCAAGATCCTGATGGACCAGAGCAAATACCAGAACAAATTTTCAGAGATCCAGGAACTCTTGGGGCTTTCGGACCGGGAAAAGGCAATCATCCTGAGCATGAATAAGACACCCGGCGCGGGGAAAAGTTTTAAGGAGGTCTACATCAGTATCTACCGAAAGGTCTACCGGGTGGAAGTAAGCCGGGAGGAATATTTGACCTATACCACGGAGGAGCAGGAAAAAATCAGGGTGGAAGCATATACCCGACGATTTGGGGACAGAAGAAAAGCGATCCGGCTCTTGGCCGAAGTACAAAGCACTAACTCTTGAAACAAATGAAAAAGAAAATTCTGATCCTGTTTGTTCCCCTGTTTATCGGACTGGGAACGATGTCCGGAACGGTGGAGGCCGTACCGATTGCGGCCATCATGGAGGTGATCAAAGCCGGGGTTAAAAAGGCAATCCAGGCCATCGATCTGAAGGTTCAGCGTCTTCAGAATCAAACCATCCGGCTTCAGCATGTGCAAAAGATCCTCGAGATCAAACTCAGTGAGGAGCGGTTGGAAGCGATTGCCGGGTGGAGCGAAAAACAGCGGAAACAGTATGAGGACCTGTTTGGGGAATTGTGGAAAGTGAAAAGCATGATTTCAGGATACCGGCGGGTTAGTGGCATTGCAGCGATTCAAAGCCAGTTGGTCCGGGAATACCAAGAGGCCTGGGGGGTGCTGAGCCGTTCGCCCTTGCTGGGAACGGATGAAAAGCAGGCCATGGCAAAAGCCTACCTGTACCTGTTGGAGGAATCCCTGCGCAATCTCGGCCATCTGAATTCGGTACTGACTTCTTTCCGGTTTCAGATGAACGATGCAGACCGGTTGAGGATGCTGCATCTGGCCGAAGGGCGCATCCGGGATAACCTGGCAGCGCTCCGCTCCCAAAACAGGGGAAACTTTCTGTTGCTTCATTCCAGGGAGTCCAACTCCCTGACACACTTCAAACGAAACTATGGGTTGGATTAGGATAGAAATTTGCCTCGTCTTTTTGATCTGGGGAAACGCACAAAGCCAGGCGCAGACCTGGCAGGAATGGACGCGGCAGAAGAAGCTTCAGACCGAATACAAACTCTTGGAGATCCAGTCCCTGAAATACTTTCGTGCATTGGTGGTGGAAGGCTATGAAACAGCGGAACGCGGTTTGGGCATGGTAGGCCAGATCAGGAATGGTGAGTTTGGGTTGCATAGCGAATACCTGGAATCCAGAAAAAGGGCAAGTTCGCCGATAAAGCACGCCGCCCCGGTCGAAAGGATCTATCGGTGGAGGAACCGGATAGAACAAGAATTGAAGGGCATGGATTTGCTTTGGGCGGATGCGGGGCAGTTACGCCCCGCCGAGCAGCAGGCAGTCAGGGAATTGCAAGGTCTGGTCAGAAAGCGTTTGGGGTTGTTGGTCGCTGAACTGGAAAGTCTGCTCAATCTTGGTGGTTTGGACTTGTCTGAGGGGGAAAGTCTCCGGCTTCTGGATAAACTGGAAAATGAAATGGCTACGCTGTATACAGGGCTGCATGCGGTAAACCACCGGCTCCGTGCCCTGGGCCCAATGCGTATAGGAAGTAAAACGGATCAGTTGATCATAAAGGAGTTGTATGGGGACTACTAGCATAAAACTACTCCTGTGCGCCGCCTTGTCGGTGATGTGGTTCTATCCCTCTCTGTCCCCGGCCCAGTCCCAGGAGGCGGCCCAGTTGGTATTGAACTTTGAAAAGCTCAACCAGCTACGGCAGATCCTAAAGGACATGCAACGGGGATATACCGTGTTGGAAAAGGGATATTCGGCTGTCAAAGACATCACGGAAGGCAACTTTCGTTTACATGAGGCTTTTCTTGATGGACTGCTGGAGGTCAGTCCGGAAGTCCGAAAGTATCACCGGTTGGCTGGACTCATCCGACTTCAGGAGCGCTTGGTCAGTGACTATCATTCAGGTCTACGTCGGCTTCAGTTCTCCGGGGAATTCTCCGGGGATGAAATTGCTCAACAGCGAGCCCGCTATACGAGGATTTACCGGTTGTCACTTCGGAACCTGGAAGAACTTGCACTCATCCTCTCTGCCGGTAGCCTGCGCATGGGTGACTTTGAAAGACTGGAAGCGATCGACCGACTGTATGGGGAGATGCAGGGACTGCTGGGTTTTCTCGGGAATCTTAACCGGGACATCGATGTACTGATCGCCCGGAGACAAGAGCGGATCAAAGAACAGACGAGGATATCAACGCTTTACCCATAATTCCATGAGGGGAAACAACAAAAAGATTCTTCTGGTAGCGCTTGTGGTGCTCTGGGTGGCAGGCGATGCCAATGCCCAAACCATCTCCGGTGAAGTGGAGGAACTGCACCTGGTCCTGTCCAGGATTTACGGAGAGATGATCCCACTTGCGGACCGGCTGATCGCGGTGGGGCGGGGTCTGGCGGGCTTTGCGGCCATCTGGTATATCGGTATGCGTGTATGGGGGCATATCGCAAGATCCGAACCCGTGGATCTGTACCCCCTGTTGAGGCCTTTTGCAATCGGCCTGGCGATACTGGCTTTTCCCCAAGTCTTGGCCCTGATCAACGGCCTGATGTCCCCCATCATATGGGCCACCTCGGAGATGGTGGAAGACAGCAACCGGGCCGTTGCCCTGCATATCGAACAACTGAAAACCCGGGAGGCCGAGCCCTATCTACACTACGGTCAGGAGGGGGGAACGGAAGAATTTCCGGAAACCGAGGAAGACAGGGGAATTTTGGAGCGGATGAGGAACGAGCTTTTTGAATTCAATCTGAAAGCCATCTTTAACCAGCTGGTCTCCGGATTGCTCCAGATCCTGTTTTTTTCCGCCGCCCTCTGTATCAATACCATTCGGACTTTCCAGTTGGTGGTACTTTCCATCCTGGGGCCAATTGTATTTGGCCTGTCTGTTTTCGACGGGTTTCAGCACACGCTCCCCGCCTGGTTTGCCCGGTACATCAACGTTTCCCTGTGGCTGCCGGTGGCCAATATCTTCGGGGCCATAATCGCCAAGATCCAGCTGAATATGCTGGTCTTGGACGGTAACTTCACAAGTTCCCTTGGTTACATGGTCTTTATGGTGATTGCTATCATCGGGTATGCTACCGTCCCGAATGTGGCGGGATTTATCGTGCAGCCCGGAGGGAGGGACAGCCTGCTCACAAAAACGACCCAGGCAGCCGGTACAGGTGCCACGGCGATGACACGTATGATCAAATCCTGACACAGATGTTCCAAAACCTTAAAAACCTCGATACGGCATTTCGCCACGTGAGATCGCTGGCGTTTGTGACCATCCTCACTTCGCTTGCCTTCGCTTCCTATATGGGCTATAGCGCAATCCGTGCAGTTACGGAATCCCAAAAAAAGATCTATATCCTGGCCGAAGGCAAGGCGCTGGAGGCTTTCGCTTCCGACCGGAGGGAGAACATACCGGTAGAGGCCCGGGACCATGTGAAGATGTTCCACCATTACTTTTTTACCCTGAGTCCGGATGAAAACCAGATCAGGGATCAGATGGTCCAAAGCCTCTACCTGGCCGATGCGTCGGCAAAAACAGTGTATGACAACCTTCGGGAACAGGGCTACTATTCGGGCTTGGTTGCTGCCAACATCAGCCAAAGTATACAGATGGACAGCGTCCAGGTTTCGACAGATTTGGTTCCTTTTCAATTCTGGTATTGGGGTAAGCAGACCATTGTCCGCCCATCATCGGTTACCTACCGGAGACTGTACAGTAAAGGGAATCTCAGAGTCATCGAAAGAACGGACCGCAATCCCCATGGTCTGCTGATCGAAAACTGGGAGATCGTCTCCAATGAAACCCTGAAAACAGAACAACGATGAGAATAGCCGGGATCAAAACAGGGAGCCGGTTTCCGGGATCTTCTTTACTGAAAGGAGAGCTGGAACGTATTGCTGAAGGATTTGGTCGCCTACCTCTCAATTCACAACGCTTCGTCGTGGTCGCCTTGTTGGTTCTCGCAGGACTATGGTCCGCTTCCCTTCTGGTTGAAGGTCTTGGGCCGGCACTTTTCCTAGGTCCATTCGATCCCGAGCCTACTTCGGTTTACTATGATTCCTTATTCCTACAACCCTTCAATAGTCCTTGGACGAAATGCCCTAAAAACCTTTCTCACAAAAAGGGGATGGTTATGTGGGGCATTTCCATATAGCAATTAAAAAACCAATATAAACTCATGAAAAAACTCACTGAAAAAGAGAAAAAGGAGAGAAAATACCTGATGGTACTTCCCCTGTTAACCCTTCCGTTCTTATGCTTGGCATTCTGGGCGCTCGGAGGAGGAAAGGCTTCTAGCCCGACAAAGGCTCCGTCTGAACAGGGCCTAAACCTTCGCCTTCCTGAAGTAAGCCCGGAAAGTGAACAACTGGACAAGATGCAGTCTTATGAGCGTGCCGAGGAGAAAGCCCGTCTGCAACGGGAGCCGGACTTCATGGAGCAGGACTGGGAGTTTCAACCAAATCCGGATTCGCATAAGATGGCCACCGAAGAGAGGATGTTCACGGATTTTGGTCTGGAGGAAACAGAGCTTGCCCTGATGAAGAAGCTGGAGGAAATCCAGTTTTTGGCAAAAGAGCCCGAGGAGCCGACGGAATTGGATATTTCGGAGCCGTTGCCGGAACTTGGAGGTGGCAGACCGGAGTCATTCGAACCGGATTTACGGCGGCTGGAATCCAAAATGGTTCCAGCAGCAGGGGAGATGGACCCTGAAATGGAAAAGATCGATGCGATGCTGGATAAGATGCTTGACCTCCAGCATCCTGAACGGGTGGAGGAAAGGCTGGCCCGTAATCCGGAAAAAAGAGAGGTGGAGCCTATGGCAGTACGTCTGGATCCCTTTGATCCGGATGTGGATTCCGGGTGGGGCGTTTCGGAGGAGGCTGCGGAGAGAAATGGATTTTATTCCCTCGAAGACAACAAGCGGGTTTCGCTGTCCGGTATCCGTCCTGCAATCGAGGCCCGGGTGACCGTCGATCAGGAAATCGTCACCGGCGCTTCTGTTGAACTGGAGCTCGCGCAGCCAGTGTATGTCCGGGGTATGGAATTTTCCGAAGGTACTCCGGTAAGCGGGCGCTGTACCCTGAACGGAGAACGACTGGAAATTCATGTTGAAACAATCCGCCTTGGAAACTTGATCGTTCCTGTCAGGCTTTCGGCAGTCGGACAGGATGGGCTTCCTGGAATCAAGATCCCTGGGGCGATAGCCCGGGATGCTGCCAAGCAGGGCATCGGAGACGGGGTACGGTCACTCAACCCGATGGCAATGTCCGACTCCTGGGAGGCTCAGGCAACCATGACGGGCATGGAAACGGTGAAGGGGCTGGTCTCCAAAAAATCCAGACTGGTCAGAGTGACCGTTAAGGCTGGACATCCGCTTTTGCTGAAGGATCTGTCAGATTTTTAACCGGTTGATCCGGTATCAGCAATCTTTTCAACACTTTACAAAACAACCAGATAACATGCGAATTGCTTTAACTCTGATAGCCATCGTGCTGTCACAGCTATCCCATGCCCAGCTTATACCCGAGCCCAGGATGCCTGCCTATTCTATTTCGATAGGCTGGGACAAGACAACGGTATTGGTCTTTCCCTTTGAAGTGGTAAGCGCCGACCTTGGCAGCGCTTCGATATTGGCGCAGAAAGACCCGGCGGCACCCAATCTGCTCAGGCTGAAAGCAGGCAAACGGGATTTTGTCCCGACCAACCTGTATGTGGTTACCGCGGACGAACAACTGTATCCCTTTGAGGTGAGCTACAGTCCCGATCCAGACCCACGGCCGATTGACATGGGGCTACAGCGGGACTACGAATCGGCAAAGGCTCAGTTGGAGGGCGTCAGTCTTAACAGGCATGAGATGGAAATGATATTGGATGAACTGTCCGAAAGAACGCTACAAAAGGCCAATTGGGGAAAAAAGCGGGGCGGCGTCAGAATAGGGATCGGAGAGGTCTATGAGAAAGGGGGAGTTCTTTTTCTTCCGATTAAAATCGAAAATTCAAGCCAAATGGATTACGTCCCCCGGAGTTGGGACTTCACTATACGTGACAAAAAAGTGCTGAAGCGGACGACGATCAGAAATGTGCCCGTGATTCCGCTCGCTCTGCCTGAAATGGATGGAGTGTCGGGGAAGTCAGCGCTAATTCAAGTAGTCGCACTTCCACGGTTTACGCTGTCTGAATCGAAGGAATTTCATATTCGGTTAATTGAAAAGAACGGAGACAGAAATCCTGACCTGTCGGTTTCCGGAAAGAAGTTTCTCCGTCCCCGGTCAATTGCAATCTCAACCCTTAACTAAACTACTATGACTATCAAAGAAAATATTGAACAACTGCAGGAAAGACTGAAGTATTCCGGCTTTGGAGAATCCCTAAACAAAGATTTGGAAAAGTCCGTCAAGGCAAAAAAAGATGAATTCAGCCTGGAGGTGTTGAAAGAGGTAGGGAGCCAACAGTTAGAATACAAACTGCATTTCCAGCGTTCGTCCGAAGGCAGGTATTATTACAACGGCTTCGATGCGAAGTTGGCCAATACGGATGGGGGTGAAGTATCGCAACGCTTTTATCAAAATCAGGGAATCTCTGCCAAAGAGGCATATAATCTCTTGGAGGGTAGGGCGGTGTTCAAAAGCCTCTTCAACAAAGAGGGGCAGCGTTATAACGCATGGTTGCAATTGGACTTGGGAAACAGGGACGACAAAGGGCAACATCCAGTCACCCAGTATCACCAGAATTATGGATTTAACCTGGAGGAAAGCCTAGATAAATTTGCGATTGTCGGTAGGCAAGCACCGGAAAACAAGGAAACGTTGCTTTACAGTCTTAAAAAGGGAAATCTTCATCAACTCGGATTGGAGGGACAAGGTGAAAAATACTTTCTGGCTGCAAATCCAAAGTTTAAATCCGTATCTGTTTTCGACGAACACGGCAAAGCCCTGAAGATTGAAACGATAGACAAAAGATTGAATTCCAACGAGGAGCTGGGAGAAAACTCGGCTAAAAGACAGCAAAAGCGTATCAATGCTTAGCTTGTCCTTTTCAGGACTATGGATCAGATTCTATACCCGGCCATTAGCCGGGTTTCTTTTTTTTTTAAAAATGATGAGATTTGAAATAGCGACGAAAAATCGCTCCTACACAGCTTTGGGTTGATTGTAACTAATCAGGATTTTTAGATCCCCTAACCCCCTTTCCCTCATCCGTTCCTCCTTCGGAAAAGAAGATTGACTGTAAAGCGGGTCAGTCAAAGCCACTGCCCACAAACCCTAAGGTGTTATTGTTTTTTGTGTCGGGTTTTGGGCAAAGGCTTTTCGATCTGCAGAAATCAGGAGAGGGGTGTCCCTGAATTCCGGAACAAGGTAGCCCTGTATCCTCGGTGCGGCCAAGAGCTTCCGGCATAAAGCCCGCCCGCAAAACCCTGCTGGTTTATTCCTTTTCCTCTTGGCCTTGGTCGGATCAGGACTGGGAGGATTCCATAATTCATGTTCCACAAAACGAAAAAAATTATGGAAGCTTTAATTGAGTCAATCGATCTGAATACCGTTGCGGAGATCACGCTGGCCTACCGCCCAACTGTTAAACCCAGCCAACGGCCCAAAGTGGACTGTTCCAGACAGGTGTATGAAGTTTTTTTTCGCTTCTGGAATCAGGATTCCCTGGAGTATATCGAGCAGTTTCAGGTGATGCTGCTCAGCAGGGGGAACCGGGTGCTGGGGATTTCGACGATCAGTACTGGAGGGACCGACGGGACCTTTGTCGATGCCAAAGTGGTGTTTGCTGCAGCATTGAAAGCCAATGCCTCCTCGATCGTGCTCAGTCATAATCATCCGTCGGGAAATCTTCTGCCTTCCGACCCCGACAAACGACTCACCAGACGGTTGGTGGAAGTTGGAAGGGCGTTGGATCTTCCGGTCTTGGACCACATTATCCTGGGCCGGGAGGGATACTATTCCTTCGCTGATGAAGGGGAGCTTTAGGCTCCTCTTTTATAACCTCTGGCTGGCATGTTAAAAAATATTTTCATAATGATTCGCTATTAACAATTGATAGTCCGTAGTTTTTTTTCTTTGGAAAAAATAAAAAGATCCTTGCAGAATTGCCAACGTGATGGAAACCGGTAACCAACCTTGAGATGCGGAAGGGAATTCGCTTCCGATCTGCATTTTCGGCCTGCCAGCAAAAGGCCTTTGCGGCCGTACTCGCCTGCAGCACTGCCGCCATGGGCAGAAGGAAATCTCAAAGCAAGGCTGCTGCCCCTCCGGTGCTTCCATATGGACTTTGCCATCCCCGACTATTTGGACCGATATACTCACCGGGTGCCATCAGCAACAGTCGGATTGGCTCTTGCAATGAAGGCAGTGTCAGCTTCCGATGGAAAGACTACCCCGACAAAGAGACAAACGACCACCGATACGCTCACTCCTGGAAGATCTGATTACTAACAAGATTCTCGAGAAAATACTCGGACCTGAAGCTTTCTCCTGCGTCCGTGGTCTTAAGGGACGGATGATACATGAAAAAAAACATCCAGAAGAAAAGTCAAAGAATAAGTTTTTTGAAATCCTGAAACCGATTTTTTCTTATCCGGAGAAACCTATGGTTAGAAGGAAGTTCTGATCACATAAAAAACTAAAAAAGCTGACGAGCCTAATAAAAGCCCTAGCGTTGATATTCTAGTGACCATTCACTATTTCCCTTAGCAACAAAATATATAGCCTCAGACTGTTTACTTTTGACTATGAGGAAAAGGAATGTGGAATTGGAAAATAGAATTCAAGTACGATAAGAATCAAGAAATGAAAAGAAATATACCGAAACTAAAAGGGACTCAATATATATTTATTTTGACTTAAAAAAAACCGCTAATCCGGAATTAAAATTGAAAATTCCATTAAAAGGTGGTATATATGTGTTTCATCGGAATAAATGGCAATGGATGAACAACGTTGATTTCAAAAGAAAACTGATTTTTTTATGACGAAAGTATTTCCTCAAATTAATCTCATTAATATTTTTGACAACTTCCTAACCGTAGAAGAATGTGATTTTGTTTTAAGAGAACTTGAATTTTCACATTGGAGACATAGCCATTTAATAAACCGTGGGACAAAAGGTGAAGAACAAGCTTTTAAAAGTAATAGACGTGTGAGTGAAACAGCGAATCAAGAATGGTTCACAGATGAATTAGATTTATTTATTAGAGATATTGAGTGTCGCTTACAGCAAATAATCCCATTTAATGTATCTCATTTAGAATATTGGCAAGGAACAAGGTACCCTATTGGTGGAAAACTCGATCATCATTTGGATTCGGGTTATTGGACAAGTCATTATGCAGGTGAAAGAAAATTTACATTTTTGATTTATTTGACCACCCCCACAGGCGGTGGTTCAACTTATTTTCGAGCATTGGATCGGCATGTGAATGCTGTAGCAGGGCGTCTCCTGATTTGGGACAACTTATTTGAAGACGGAAGCCCAAACCACAAGACAATTCATTGTGGGTCAACCCTTGAAGCAGGTAGCAAAATTACTTTGGTAACGTGGCTTAGACAACTACCCATGCGACTATAACTATTTTTAACAACAACATAATTCATAGCAATGAGCGAAATGGAACAACATGTGATAGATTCTATCAAAAAGAGGTACGGACAAAATATCGATCTGTCTAAAGAACCTGCGTTGATTCTTGAGATCATACGGATTTACTCAACTGATCTCGAACGAACAGAAGCCGCATCTGACGAATACGTTCAAGTTGAGACAGGTGCTGTCGGTGGAGTAGGACAGGCAAATCGAACAGATTTAAAAAACAAAAAGGTAGAGAGTCAAGGCATGCATGAAGCAGTTGTCTCGGGAGAGATTACAAATACTGAAATAATGAAAGAGCTTATCAGGATTCGTAAAGATTTAAATACGCTGTTACAAAGTCACAAATAAGGAGACGGATTATAACAACTAGGTATTCGTTTCGTGCGAAGCACTGACAATGAAACCACTGTTGCATAGCCTGCCCCGATTCTTTCGGGAAAACAGGTGGAGTTCATAGCGGGATTGAGTCGAGGAGCTTTCACATCTTTGCTCATCGGCCTGACCGGAAACAGATAACTTCCCTCGATTTTGACAATATTTCCTTTTAGTGCTTAGTCAGTCCGCCTCCGGGCACGGTGTAGTTCAGATGGGGATGAAGGCTCAGGGTTTGTTCCCAAGTGTGGAGAATGGCGATCATCCCGGTTTTGGTTCCAAGTTGACGGCGATCTCAAGCGAAGCAATCCACTGTTTTCCATGCCACCTCAAATAGGCTGTCATAAACTGCCTTGGGCTGATGCATCGCCAACTGATTCAGCGTATCGGCCACTGTGAACACTAAATGGAAGTAGGGTACTGGTAGGGTTCTGTCTCTCGTTTGGCCATCCAGTCTTCCCGGTTTTTGTTCCGGCGCTTCGGGCAGTGCCTGTTCCGACAACTGTTATAGCCGATCCTGACTATACCTCATTCCGTACGGGCATCGACATGTCCACCCAAGTATGCGGTACGGTAGTGTTTGAGCGCAGAAAGCGTGTGAAGTTGCCAACGGTTGATGGGGGTATTTTTCCATCTGGGCCAAGTGCTGACGGAGCACTTGAGCCACTTCAAAATCAGTAGACAGACAATCTGGATAAAAAACTAGTCATCCTTAAAATCTGTATCGAGCGACTCTACTATCTAATCTTACTAAAATTATAGTATTTTTATGAAAAGATTCTCCGTAAACATCTTTTTGCTCCATGATAGTCATTCCATTAAATAACGATAGAACCAAATATCTAAGAAACAATAAAACACTTATATTGGTAAACAGCTCCTGAAAATAGACAAGTTACATTTTGCGACGTGGCCTAAAATGAGACATGAATCTTTTACTCTATCACGATTCGTTTTCAATACAACAAACTAAACCTATCTTTAACTTCCTTTCACGTATGCGAAAAATAGACCATGTCTCACTCGTTACATTAAACGCATCATCAACGTGAAGCGAGTCGCAGTAGTTGGAAGTGGACCGGCCGGTATGGCCGCAGCGTACGCATTGGCTAAAGCTGGTTTCAAGGTAACTGTTTTTGAAAAATCCTCGATGATTGGTGGAAAGGTTACCAGCCACAACGAAAACGGATTTTCACAAGAACATGGTGTTCACGGTTGGTGGAATAATTATATAAACTTCACCGCCATTATTAAAGATTGTGGCCTAGATGAAACTCAGCTTTTCAAAAAGGTAGAAGGAACAACGATGGTAACCCCGTCAGGAAAAAAGTATAACCTGAATGTTCTTAAATGGAAACTTCCCAGTCCTTTGTTCATGATCCTGCAAATGGTAACAGCGCCATTTCTAAAAATAGGCGATGTCTTTAGTATGATTCGTTTCGGTATCGTACTGTTTGGATTCGACCAGAAGACGGATTACGAAAAATACGACAAACTCTCATTTCAGGAATTGATGGACGAATGCAAGGTGAGTCCAGCGGTTCAAAGTCTAATGCTAACGCCATTCATTCTCTCTTTTGACTTCACCGTCCCGTCGCGCGTGTCGGCAGGATGCGGACTAAGTGGACTGCATTTCTATGTCATCCGCGATCAACTTTCAGTATGTACCCGATGGCTAAAAGGCACTCCCAATGAAATGATCTTTAACCCAATGAGAAACATACTCACCAATCAATATGGCGTGGTATTCATTACTTCTTGCGAAGTAGAACGCCTTGAGGTCGGGCACGAAAATGCATGTATCACAGGGTGTGTAGTAAAATCTAGCACACTTAAGTCTGAAGAAGCTCAGTTAATCGCACGCATACAGACACCCGAAATAGTGGAGGGAACATTTCATAAACTTAGTGGATTCAATATTTTAATCGGTCGAAAAGGGGAAAACTACATTGCCTTTGACAGTACCTGCTCACATAACGGGTGCTCTGTATTTTGGAACAACAGTCAAATGCTATTTGAATGTCCGTGCCATGGCGGTAAATATCACCCTGACGGCAATGTCCATTCCGGACCTCCTCCCCAGCCCCTTCAGCAACTTTTGGTAGTTAAAAATGAAGATTTTTTAACTATTAAATCGCCGCAGGTCAGCAAAACCATTTCCTTCGACGAGGTCATCTTGGCAACCGACGTAGTTAACGCGAAAAATATTATGAGCAATACCCTTCCTGCGACTCATTCCATTAACCGCAACCTCACACCACTCGACACTACGCCGGTAATTGTTGTGCGTATTTGGTTTGAGGGCAAAAATTATGAACCCACCATAGACAGCGCCCTCACTCCGGAATTCGATTTTATAGACAATTATTTCAACCTCAACAGCTTCTCAGACCGATACGATCGCGAAGGTCATGTGGTAGAGGTGCAGGCATACCGCGTGTTTTCAGATTTGGAGAAAACAGATAGTGAAATATTGCAAAGGGCCCTTAACGACTTAGCCATTATTAATTCCAACTATAAACGGGAAAGGGTTTTACAATATCGCATCAATCGCCACAAACAATTGTTTACACGCTACGCTCCAAGGTTGAACGCACACCGTCCAACAGAAAGATCTGGAATAGACGGTCTTTACTTCGCTGGAGACTGGACAGGATTTTATTATCCCGTATGGATGATGGAACGCGGAATTTGTTCGGGCATCCGCGCAGCGAATGCAATATCGCGCAAGTACAAACAAAATGAATTCCCGTTAGTTAAACTTGATGAGGGGAGTTTACTTTTCCGTGTTACAAAAGCGAGCTGCAGATTCATATTAAAGTTGCAGGAAGCCAATTTCCTAAAATCCTGGCAACATCTTGCGATTCGAAACCCAGGCGGTCAGGTAACAGTTTTGCAACGCAAAAAAGACGATGAAGGACTTTATATTCCAAAACCGGCAAACACGAGTTGGTGGGACTGGACTGTTTTTCTTTTGCATACCGCCGCCGAAGTAGAACATTCGCTCATGATCCAATACCTTTTCTCTGGTTATTCCATAAATCCGAGGTTCGGGTCTGCAGAATACGACATGGTAAGCAGATGGAAAGGCACCGTGCTGAAGATTGCGGTTGAAGAAATGGGGCACCTCCTTGCGGTGCAAACCATACTTAAACTTATCGGAGGCCCATTAAATTTCGAGCGAGAAGATTACCCTTACCGATCTGACCTGTATCCTTTTCCGTTTGAGCTTAGAAAATTTGATAAGCAATCCATAGCGCGCTTTGTCATTGCCGAACTGCCGTCCGATCGTTTAGACGAGGAACAAAAAGAAATATTAAAATTTGCTGGCATCACTCTTTATAGCAACCAGATCAACAATATCGGTCTGCTGTATGAAGATATAATCCATATTTTTAGCGACGGCAATAAACTCCCTGAATCTCATTTTGACTTCGCCAACAAAGGTGGCATTAGTTCGTATTGGAGTTTTTCTCCAGATTTCATTTGTGAAGAGCCCTCGACTAGAGCACTCGCCATAGATATTCTTAAAAAAATAGCGGAACAAGGCGAGGGGACAAGCAATCAAAAAGATTCGCATTTTGAACGCTTCATTTCCATATACAGAGAATTCGATTCCCTCGACTTAGGCAGTACAGAAAGTCTGGCGGTTAACGTAGATGCCAATCCTTCTCTAAAACAGGGAGCGAAAAATCGAATCACTGAACCGCGGGCAGTATTGTGGGCAGAAATACACAACATTAAATATCAGCTTACTCTATCCCTGTTGAGTCACTCGCTTCAGATGCAGCATATGAGCGAACAATACGTTAAAGAAGCGCAGAAAAATATTTTGGGACTTATACATAGGGAAATGGCGGGGCGGGGCGGAGTGAATGGGTTAAAGCAAATCTCCGAACGTATTTTTTCATTGCCTTTGGTAGATGCAAAGAAGTTTTCGCTTAGGGCGGGGCCATGTTTCGATCTGCCTCTTATGCTAAATATACCGGATACAGAATTAGCTCGGTGGCAATCTTACAGTCAACTCTATAATCAACAGTTAACCCTATTGAATAAGCTTGTAAAATATGACAGTGAACATGATGAGGCAACACAATGTATAAGCATCGTTAAAAAAGAACTCGATTTAATCAAAGCGCAAATCGAAAAAACTTCTTAATCTATTAGTGGAACTTTGTTGTCATTGATGAAAAAGAGTCGCTTTTGATAATTTCACTCGATAACCTGCTGATATGATAATGTCAAGTTTATATTGGTTCCGTTTTTTATCGTCTCCGGCAACCTGTTCCATTTTTGAGAAGGTTGATTCTAATTTCAATTCTTTTGACTTATAGATGCGGTTGATGTGTTTCAAGATATCCGGCCGCTGAACACCATAAATGGAAGCCATAGCATGGACGTCAAGCCACACCGTATCATCCTCAAACTTTACCTCGATTTTGACGCTGACCGATAATTAACTCCAGTTTGCAGCGCTGACAAAAGGGCACGCTGATCGCTGTCTGCGGTAACAGCAACTTCAAAAAATAGGCGGAGAAATTCCAAACCGGGAATCCGCGTTTCTCATTTTGTACTATTCCAAAAGCCGAAAACGATACTTAAATTTTTTGTCAGATGGCAGCAATAAAAAATCCGTCTGCTATTTTGCCAACTAACTTTAAACTGTAGACGTGTAAATCAGCTCATAGCTATTCGTTCTCCGTTGTCTTCGGCGTTCGGTTGATCTAACCCCTTTTTTTGGTAGCGGTAATATATCCATTGACTAAGCGCTTTTTTTTAAGCCAGTAATGTTTTCGCTAAACGCACTTCTTGCAACTCATACCCTGTTGAATTCTTAGATCTTTGATGAATTCTATTCAGGATGTTATTTTCTGCATACCGATTATTGAAAAGGATGATATTCATGGTCAAAACAGTGTGTTTTGACCTAATTTACACCAAGTTCAGCTCTTGCTAATGCAAATGTCGCAGCCTGTCAGTTATAACTTTTGGTTGCTGTTGTCATTTTGGATATTCACAATAACATTCAGGGAGGTTAAGAGAAGCAACTTTAAATGTTAGGGTCTCAGTGGTTTGCGGCATACTCATTTATTTTTTAGGTTTCAAATTGAGCACTCTGATTTTTTCTCATATCTTAGTTCCTCTATGAAATCATAAACAAATGACTGTTTTTTCTATCGTTCGACTGGGCGTTCTAGCCCTTTTGTTCTTATCCTGTACTAAAGCCGAGGAAGTTTCTCAGGAAATACCCTCCGAATCCTTCCGAAATGAAGTGGCAGCCACCGAAGTCCGCGCAGCCACAGCTAAGCGCAAAAGCTTTGATTACCTGATTAATGCAATCGGGAAACTCGAAGCACAAAGCCAAGTAAAAGCCCTTGTGGAGCGGGAAGGTTATCTCGAAAAAGTTCTTGTCTTCGAAGGGCAATATGTTGAAAAAGGACAAATCATCGCAACGTTGGATAGGCGGGAGGCTGAGTTTGCGCTGGAAAAGGCAAAGATTGCTGTAAGCAAAGCCCAAGCGGAGTCGGAAGTGCTTAAGAATCAATTCTATCTTAGCTTGGAATCTAACGATTCAGCTGTAGTCCAAAAAGTCCAAAGCCGAATCCTGATCAACAGCGGTCTTTCGCTCGCGGAAGTAGAACTCAAGGAAGCCCAGCTCAATCTTTCCCGATGCGAAGTCCGTGCGCCCGTCTCCGGTAAGATCGCAAACGTCAAATTCAAAGAAGGCAGTTATGTTTCAAAAAATGAAGAATTTGCTGAAATCCTCTCCATTGATAGACTCTTGCTTCGGGTAAATGTGTTGGAGTCTGACATTCCGCTGATTTCTGCCAATCAACGTGCGGAAGTATATCCGATCTCTGATTCCCAAAACGCAATAGAAGGTCGTGTCTCGGCCATAAATCCCCAAGTCGATGAAAATGGCTTGGTGCAAGTTTCCATCACACTGAATTCTGTCAAAAATCTCCTTCCCGGCATGAACGCCCGGGCGATCATCCGTGCTCCTCAGAGCCACAGCTTGGTCGTCCCAAAAGATGCTGTCGTGTATCGCTCCGGCAGAGCGGTGGTCTTCACCATCGAAAATGGAAAAGAATCCAAATGGAACTACGTGGAAGTGGGCAAAGACAATGGACAAGAAATCGAAATCCTCGAAGGAATTGCCGAAAACAGTACGGTCATCACCACCAATAATCTTCAGCTCGCACATCAGGCACCTGTCCAACTCGTTAAAGAATAAGCCATGATCCGATTTTTGCTTGAGCGGCCGATCGCGGTGACTATGTCTTTTTTGGCTTTGATGGTGTTTTCGGTGATTGTCTTTCGGCTGTTGCCAATTTCACTTTTACCGCCCATCGATGTGCCGCAGATCGTGGTCAAGGTCACCTATCCCAATGCTTCTCCTGAATCCATCGAGCAAAACGTCCTGCAGCAAATTCGCGAGGGACTGATCACGCTCAGCGGACTGGAAGAGATGGAAAGTAAGGCGGGTTCCGAGATCGGAACCGTGCGGTTGACCTTTGACTACGGCACCCGGATGGAGCTGGCCTACATCGATGTCAATGAGAAGATTGACCGCCTGACCAATTCGCTGCCGAAGGATTTGCCCCGTCCTGAAGTGATACGGATCAATACGTCTGACGTTCCCGTTGCCCGGGTGCAGGTCATCCCAAAAGAGGGAATCGATCCGATTGAGATTAGCCTGCTCGCGGAAAATGTCCTGAAAAAACGGATCGAGCAGCTTCCCGGTGTGTCGCTCGTGGACATCAACGGCAAGCGGGAGCGGATCATCTCTGTCCAGCCCAATGACAACGCTTTGGCAGCACTGGGGATGACCCAAAAGGAATTGATTGAAGCTATTCAGTCGGGAAATGCTGAGTTGCCGGGGATCAGTGTCAAAGACGGTCAGTTCCGGTACTATCTCCGATTGGCGACCCGCGTCGACTCTCCAACTGACATCGAATCCCTGCCTGTGCGCTCCCCAAGCGGTGCAATAGTTCCTTTGGGAAGAGTGGCAAATGCCAAATACGAAACCCAGGAAATGCTGGGTTATCACCTTTTCGGGCAAAAAGAAGGACTCGTGATCACAGTGCATAAGCAGGCTTCGGCAAAGATGAATGAGTTAATTCCTGAACTGAGAGCTGCTCTGGAGCTTTTCCGGAACGACTATCCTCAGGTCGATTTTGAGATCACCCAGGATCAAAGCAGTCTGCTCAATGCGGCGATTTCCAACCTCCAAACGAGCTTGCTCTTTGGAGGACTATTCGCTTTTGGGGTGCTTTTTCTTTTCATAAAGGACTATCGAATTCCCCTGATTATGGGGATCAGTCTACCGACTTCTTTGCTGATCAGCTTTCTGGTCTTTTATTTCTTCGATATTTCCATCAACATCATTTCACTTTCCGGCTTGGCTTTGGGAATCGGGATGTTGATTGACAATGCCATTATTGTATTGGACAATATCACCCGCAAGCGAGAGTCCGGTCTCGGATTGTTTGAGTCCTGCGTAGAGGGAGCCAACGAAGTGATGGGTGCCCTGATCAGTTCGGTGCTGACGACACTGGCTGTGTTTGTGCCGCTGGTCTTCCTGAGCGGGATCTCCGGAGCCTTATTTTACGACCAGGCAGTGGCTGTGGCAGCGATCTTGTCGGTTTCGCTTTTGGTGGCTTTTGTGCTGCTCCCACTTTTGTATTGGTTGATTTTCCGGTTGGGAAAGCGGGATTCGCTCAAGGGGGAACCTAAGGCTTTTCTTTGGGTTTCGGGGATCTATGAGCGGGGTTTCCATTGGGTTTTTGCCCGAAAAAAAATCGCAATGATCGGCTTTTTTATTCTGATTCCCCTAGGTTTGAGCCTCAGTCTTTTACTGAAGACTGAAGGTCTTCCCGAAATCGAAAAGCCGGACGCAACCCTTGAAATCGACTGGAACGAGCCCATTCCCGCAGGACAAAATCGAGATCGACTCCTCGGGTTGATCCGAGAAATCAAAGATTTCACCCAGGCCGAGGCGGACATCGGGGTTCGACAGTTTTTGCTTTTTGACGGGGATAATTCCATCCAGAAGTCGCTGCTTTATTTACTTTTCCCTTCGGAAAGAGAAAAAGAAACCCAACTCAAGCTTCTTCGAAATCGACTTGAGGCGGATTACCCTTTGGCGACTTTTGTCCTAGGCGATGCGCCCAATGCTTTTGACCAATTATTCAACTCGAACCTTCCTTACTATGAGGTTCGATGGAAAGATCTGAAAGCCAAGAAACCGATCGAAGCAGCCAAGTTGAAACCTTGGTTGGAGGATTTTCCGGCATCAAGCTGGGAGCCTGGACCGGGGCTTCAGGAAGAGCCTTCGGTGGTTTTTACGCTTTTGGCTGATAAACTCGCCTTGTATCAGATTCCGGTGACAACTGTGCAAGAACAGCTTTCCCGACTGTTTGGGGTTTTTACGATCACGGATATCCGTCGATTTGGAGAGATTACGCCGATTCGTCTTCGGGAAAATCAGGATCGATTTGAGGATTTGCTGCGAAGCACACGAATTTTTGCTTCGGATGGCACCTCGTTTTTTTTGCGGGAATTTGTCGATTACCGTTATGCCAATCAGTATAAATATGTGACTGCAGACCGTGGGGGAATTTTCCAAAGTGCCCTCGTGACTACGGAAAATCCGCATGCTCAACTACAGGACCTCATCCAATGGGGTGCTGACAAAAATCTCGCGTTGGAGACCAAAGGACAGTATTTCCGGGACCGGGAAAACATCAGCCAACTCTTGGGTATTTTGGGGATTTCAGTCCTGCTGCTGTATTTCATCTTGGCAGCTCAGTTTGAGAGTTTAGTGCAGCCGCTGATCGTCGTGTTTACTTTGCCGATGGGGATCGCGGGGGCATTTTTGGTACTGCTGATTTGCGGCGCTTCGCTCAATGTCATGTCTGCCATCGGACTTGTGGTAATGCTTGGCATCATGGTCAATGATGCGATTCTTAAGATCGATACAATCAACATGTTGAAAGTTGAGCTTGCAGAAAATGAGGGTTTGTCAGGAAGTGTTCTTCTGGAGAAAGCCATTCACCAAGCCGGAAAGATCAGACTTAAGCCGATTCTGATGACCTCGATCACGACGATCTTGGCCTTGATTCCGATTATTTTCAGTTCCGGATTGGGCGCAGATTTGCAGCGGCCTTTGGTTTTTGCGGTGATCGGAGGATTGACGATCGGAACGGCCACGGCATTGTATTTTGTACCGCTGATGTACTGGTTTTTTGATTCGGTGGTAGTGAAAAAGGAAAACCGATGACTGCATTTCGGGTATTGATCACGTTTGTGGTTTTAGGAATTTTGGGCTTTGCAGTCGTCCCTTTGCTTTCCGTGGATTTTAATCCCAGGGAGCGGGAACCTGTACTGACGGTCAGCTACGGGATTCCCCTATCTTCACCCGAAATCATCGAAAAGCTCGCTACTTCCCCACTGGAGGGGGCTTTTTCCCAACTCTCTGAACTCAAAAAAATCACCTCAGTCTCCAACTACGACCGGGGTTCAATCACACTTCGGTTTGACAAAAAGTCGGACATGGAGCTGAAGAAGTTTGAAGTACTAGCCTTGATCCGACAAGCATACTCACAGCTCGATGAGCGGCTCACCTATCCGATTGTGACTCAGTCGGCACAGGCTCGGGATGATTTGAAGACACCGATTTTGACTTACAGTGTCAATGGGCCTTTTGCCTCTTTTGAAATTAAAAAAATCACCGAGGATGTGCTCAAGCCGGCTTTGACGCAATTTGCCGAAGTGGAGGAAGTGCAGATCTGGGGAGCTAATGACCTGCAGGTTTTTGTGACATTCGACGCGCAGAAAATGCAGTCCTTTGGCATTTCCAGAAGCACTCTCAATACAGAAATCATCCAGGCTTTTGGGCAGGAATTTCCGGGAACTGTCTATAATAATAAAGGAGAAACACTCTTTGTGACACTTGATCGCAAGCTGAATTCACTCGATCAGCTAGAAAATCTCAGTATCCGTCAAGTCGGAGACATGGAAGTTCGGCTTCGAGACATTGCTCAGGTGACAATGGAGGAAAGCGAAGCCACCAACTATTACCGGATCAACGGCAACAACTCAGTGACTTTGACGGTCATCAACCGGGATGGGGTCAACAAGGTTTTGCTTGCAAAAACACTCAAGGCTGCCATCGAATCAGCGAAAGTAAATCTCCCTCAAGGTTTTGAGGTTCGGCTGCAAAACGATGATACGGAGTTTCTCGAAAAAGAACTGAAAAAGATCTATGAACGGTCCGGCTTATCCATTTTGATTTTGATCACCTTCATTTTTCTGATCAATCGCAATTGGAAGTACCTCAGCATCCTGTTACTGGGAATTGTAGTCAACCTCAGTCTGACAGCAATGGTGCTCTATTTTTTGAAGGTTGACATCCACATGATCACCATCGCGGGATTGACGATCAGCTTTGGATTGATCGTGGACAATGCCATCATCATGATGGATCACTTGCATAAGTATCGCAACCGAAAAGTCTTTGTGGCACTACTCGCAGCTTCCTTGACTACAGTTGTTGCATTGATGATGGTATTTCTATTACCTGAGGAGGATCGGAAAAGCTTGACAGAGTTTTCGATTGTCGTTTCCGTGATGTTGGGAGTGAGTCTGATCGTAGCTTTGTTTTTTACACCAGCATTTTACGAAGTGTTATTCAAGGAATCTGTCCAAAAAGGCAGGAAATTAACACTCCCCAAACTCAGAAGAAGGTTGAATTGGCTTCGTCGGTATGAGTCTGGAATTGCCTTTACAGCGAAGTACAAAAAGTCCTTTTTGACGTGTGTTTTGCTGCTTTTTGGCACACCGATCTTTTTCCTCCCTGCTAAGTGGGAAGGGCAGGAATGGTATAATAAGACAGTAGGCAACACTTTTTACCAGGAGGAAATCAGACCCTACATAGATAAAGCGCTTGGAGGTTCACTTCGGATGTTTGTGCGTGGAGTGTATGAGAAAAGTGCCTATCGTGAAGCAGAAAAGACAAGGTTGTACGTGACTGCAAGGCTTCCCTTTGGCAATACACTGGATCAGATGGATTTTATCATGCGTGAGTTTGAGGCCTATCTGAAAGATGTCGAAGGCGTAGACAAGTTTGTTACCTATGTGGTTTCCGGTCAATATGCACAAATCGAAATCACTTTCAAAGAAGGCTACGAAAAAGGCGCCTTGCCCTATCAGCTGAAAGGGAAGCTTTCTGTAAAGTCCACCGATTGGAGCGGTGCGCAATGGAATATCTATGGAGTGGGTCAGGCATTTTATACCGGAGGTGGAGGGGAAGGAATTCCGAGTTTCAGGGTAGAAATGAAGGGTTACAACTTCGACGAACTGGAGCGGCAGTCGGTTTTGATGGCGGATAAGCTACTTCAGCACAAGCGAATTCAAAAGGTAAATACCAATGAACGTCTCAGTTATAACGAACTAAAAACCCAAGAATATGTCCTACGGCTGGATCAAAATCAGATCGCCTTGGGACAGACCAATCAGTTTGAAGTGCTGAATACGCTTCAGGATCTGTCCAAGCCTCAGGGGCCGTCGGCTTATTTGGAACTTGCAGATCAAAATTACGGTATGATCCTGCGCGAACGTCAGGCAGAGCACTTCAGCAAGTTCGATCTCGAGCAAAAAGGGCTGATCACAGGGGAAGATCGCATCATGAAAATCTCTGATTATGGAACCTTAAACTTGGAAAATACCACCAATGCGCTGCACAAGGAAGACCGGCAGTATATCCGAGTGATTTCCTTCGAATACATGGGTTCAGGGAAATTTGGTAACGAATACTTGGATGAAGTCCTGAGAGAAATGAAAGTAATCATGCCGATTGGATATGAGGCTAAGAAGCAATCCTATAACTGGAGTTCAGAGAAAGCCAACCGGGAATATGGACTTCTGGCGCTTTTGGTGGTGGGGATTTTCTTTGTCTGCACAATTCTGTTCGAGAATTTCAAGCAACCTTTCTATATCGTCTTCCTGGTTCCAATCAGTTTTATTGGCGTATTTTTGATTTTTTCGCTCTTCGGTTTCTACTTTGATCAGGGTGGTTACGCAGCGTTTGTGATGCTCGGCGGGCTGGCAGTCAATGCGGGTATTTTTATCCTGAATGATTTTAACAATCGAAAAACCGGGGTTTTCAATCGTAACATCCTGAAATCAGTGGCAGGAAAGGCAATTCCGATTCTCCTGACAGTGTTGTCGACTTGCTTTGGCTTGGTACCATTTCTGATTGATGGGCAAACAGAGATCTTCTGGTTTTCGCTGGCAATTGGAACGATAGGAGGGTTGGTATTCAGTATGGTGGGGGTTTTCTGGATACTTCCGGTGCTGATGTGGAAGAAAAGTATTTTTGAAAAAAAAAATTTAAAAAGTAAGTAGTATTATTAAAATTAAATTTTAAATTTCATCTAAATGTTTCGCCACGAAAACAACGTCAAAAAGATGAAAAAAAATTTCTATTCCGCATTAATCGTATTGTTTTTAGGGACATCGATGTCCTTAAGTTCATTTAGTTTGTCGGGAGTTTCAGATTTAAACGAACTAACTTCTTCAGGGGCTGATTTCTGTGTTAAAAGAGCTAATTCGGAATGTCTTATGCACTCAACTGGGAATGTTTATTTTGGCTATGGAGCGCCTCTAGAAGAAGTAGAGCAGTAATTTTACTCCACTGTTTATCGATCTAATTACGTGATGAAATATCTAAATTTGAAAAATTAAAGTTTTTGTTCTGCCTTGAATTTAATTGAGTGATTATTTTTGAGTTAAGACAAGTAAAAAGAGATTTTTCAAGAAGTTCTCGAATTGGATGAGAGATAGTCTGTAGAAGCTAATTCCTGTCAAAAGAGTTTAAGTTCAAAATAATTAAATTTTGGCTGACTCAAAAGATATCAAACACGGTCCTTTGAGGATTTTTTCCGAATCTCATGCGAGAATAGCGTCACTAAGAAAGCGATAAAATATAGAACTTTCCTTTAGTCATGTCTTCCCGAGTCACGATTTTCAAAAGTAGGGTGAAGAATGTTTAGTCCCCTTTGGATTTAACTATGTTGGGAAAAATCACTGGTTAAAAGCTGTGATTGAAGATATACTAATAGCGAGCTTATATACCAGGCATGACCACTCAGCTACTGCCTGTGTCTCCAATGTAGTTCCACTCCACCATGTACTGTAATGGTGACACAAGTCGAAGGATTAAACCGTTTTAAACCACTTAAAAATTAATAAAAAGCCATAAAAAATTCTTTAACTATTTTTGCAACATTTCATTTTTTTAATATATTTGATCACCTAGGTTAAATCATATTTTAAACAAAACTCAAAAAAAAATGAAAAAATTAACTTATTCAATTTTAGCATGTCTCGGTCTTAGTTTGGCGTTTTCATTAAGTTCCTACAACTTTTCTGCTCCGACCAATTACAAGGACCTTACATCCTCAGCAACCAAATATTGTGCGATACTAGCCAATAATGATTGCAGATCTAGTGCGACAGGTAATATCTATTCTGGATACGAGTTAAAAACCTGGGAAGAGGAGCAAGATCAATAAGGATTAATTCATCCTTTCCGTAATCAAAGATGGTAAAATGGGTTAATTTGTAAACAACAGACTAACCCATTTTCATTCTTTACATAATTGATTTCATGCCACGTAAACTAATTAACGTATCACCAAATTTACTTTGGTATTTGTATGGGGCTGACTTTTTGTAATTGGATGTTGAATTTATAAAATATTGTCATTTTGTTTAAGAAAAACTCACATATTATAGTTATTGCGATTGCAGCTTTTTTTTTAAGCTGTTCAGTGGATAAACCTGATTTATTGGGAGAGGAAATTAAATACGTAAAACAAGTAGATTTTCCTCAAATCCAGGAATTGGATTTTCAGCCACTTGATCTTTTTCCTCCAGGTAGGGTTGAGACAATTGAAATTCTCGACAGCTTAATGTTTTTAGCTGACTTAGAGGCAAAGAAAAATATTCATGTTATTGATATAAAAAATAGGTCTTTTCTAGGCTCTTTCATTGATAGAGGGAGAAATGAGGGGACTGCCTTAAGTATATCGGATCTTATGGTAAATAGGCATTCTAACACCGTTTATGCATATGACATAATGAATAAAAAGATTTTATCATTAGGATACGATAGAACAGATAGTCTTCCATTGAAAATTATAGAGGAATTTTATTTTCCAGATGTTCTAAAAGGAAAATATTCTTTTGATTTGGCATTCAATAATAGACTTTATTTTTTATCATACGATAATGATCTACATCGGTTTTTTTCAATGGGATTAAATGAGAATCTATTGAATTTGAAAGAAACAGGGAAGCTATCGTCTGGTGAGAATTCATGGCCTGAAAAACATAAAGACTCTTTTTTTGGAATTAAGTCAGTGATTTATTCTGGTATAATAGGGTCTCATCCGACTAAAAATTATCAAGCCATTTCTTACAAATATTTTGACAGGATTGATTTATATAAAAATGACACTATCACTAAGATCTTGATAGGTCCTGACAATCTTAGCCCAGAATTTGAGTTTTTTAAAGAAGGCGAGTTTTCCTACGATCCGAGGCCGATGAAAGGTTTCAAATATGCGCATATGGAGTTACATACTACTGATTCCTATTTTTTTTCGTTGTATGCCGGTTATGATGATAATACAACATGTGGGAAAAGGATTTTTGTATTCGATTGGGAAGGTAGTCCAATCATCGAGCTAAATTCTGATTTTCTAATGTGTTCAATAGCTATAAAACAATTTGATGACCACTTTGAAATTTTCACTATTAATTCATCAGACAATCAAGTTTATAAAGCCAGTTTTAAATTATGAAATTAAGCCATTCATTTTTGCATTCACTTGTTATTTTATTTGTATCTGTTTCCTGCATGAAAAAAAGCGATTGTATAGATCCTGAGAAATTAATGGGTGATTGGTATAAACAGAAGATTAACTTTGAAAATTATCAGAAAGTTAATTCGACATTTTACAACGGTACTGAATTTATTGATCTTTCTAATTTAGAGAGTAGTAACTATGAATATTTTTTAGTTCATTATTTTGACGCAAATTGTGATAAATGTGTCAACGAACTAACTAAAGTTGAGAAATATAAGGAGTTGTCTAGTGAAAGTCTAGGATTTATTTTAATTGCTAATGCCCATACCGAAATATATATTCAGGAAGCAGTAGAAAGGAAGAAATTTGCTCTTCCGGTGTTTTATGATGAAAATTTTCAAAATTTCAAAAGGATTAATAATTTTCCTCTTGATGATTTTGGTTTCAATACATTTCTAATGAATAAAAACGGTGAGCTAATTTTATTTGGTACACCTTTTGAAAACGAGAAAGCCATTGCAGCTTTTAACAGTATTATAAATGGTTGCTAGAGATTTTGTTCGATCCATTTTCCGTTTATCACTTCTAGTACTATGTAGTTTTCTATTCGTGTTTTTGATTCAAAAATACGTATATCAAGTTCATTTAATTAAAGGGTCATCTATGGAGAAGACTCTTTCAAATGGTGATAGATTGTTAATTTCCGTTTTTAACAAGAATAAGGTAAAAAGGGGTGACGTTGTTGTTTTTAAAAAGGATAATACTTTTTTTGTAAAACGATGTGTTGGTATTCCTGGTGATAGTGTTAAAATAGTAGATGGGCGTTTCGAAGCCTCTAATTCAATAGGGGATTTGTATCAAATTGATCTTAATTCTAAAATTAGTTTATCTGAAATTAACTGCTTGACAAATTTTAATCCTTTTTTTGGACAAGTTTATAAACAAGATTGGGATAGTTATAATTTCGGGCCTTTGTATCTACCGCGATTTGAAGATTCTGTTTCTTCTGAAATGTATAATACATATTCACATTTAGAGGAATTCATTGTTAGGAAGGATAATTTAGGTAATTCCCACGTTGGATTTAATGAAAGTTTTTATTTTTTTGTTGGAGACAATGTTTGTAACTCCGACGATTCAAGATCTGTAGGGCTAATAGCTGGGTCGGAAATAATTGGAATTGGCTATCTGGTATATTCAAAAGCAAACCGTAGTTTAAAATTAATATAATTTAGAAATGAATAGGTTATCCATTTTCTTGATGCTGTCTTTTTTTTGTTTATCATGTAAACAAAATTTGAAGACGTCCACAGAATTTTCATTATCAAAACAGGATTCAGTTAGATTTGACTATTTAGCAGATTTGAATTTAATGGACGTAAATAGTGACGGTGATAGGTTATTATTGTATTCATATTTAAAAAAGTCGTTTTTAATTATAGATACTAGTGGTAAATTGTTAAGTACATTCGAGCTTGATCCAAATGTTCTAGGTAGATTACCTTTTTTGTCATCTCAATTTGTTTCAAATGGTTTTGCTATTGGGACAGATAAAGGGTTTTTTATCATGGACTTTAATGGCGATGTTATTCAAGAATTTCAGTTTGATAGAAATTTTGTTCCCAGCTTGGCAAGATTTAGTTCAGAAAATCCACTTATTTCTCATGAAGAAAAATTTTATTTCTCTTATCCTCAATCTAATTTGGAAATTGGTATAAATAGCCCCCAATTTTATCAAAACTCTAAATTAATTGGTGTGTACGACAAAAAGAGTAAAAAAGTGGATTTATCCGCACCATTGCCTCAAAATTCTGTATATAAAAACGGGAAGTCACATCAACTGGACGATTTCGATGCAATAATTAGGTTAAAGGATTCCATTTTTTTTGTAGCCTTGAAAAAAGAATTGGCAATTTTTAAATATGATTTGGCTAATCTTAATGGAGAACCAAGAAGAATTTCATTGAAGATAGATGGGTTCTACGTTAATGAAGGCATACCAATGGACCTTGTAAATCCGGATATGTTAATGTTCGATCCAACATACGGTAGTATTGAGAATTTTTACAATTTTAACGATGAATTTATAGTTTTTTATAAAAAAGGATATGAAGAAGCTGATCGCCAGAAATTTGATCTGTTGAATAGCCCCGTGGAACTTGAAGAATTTCAGGAAATAGCGAAAAATAAATACCCTTACTTTGTTGGTTATTTTGATAACCAAGGAAATCTTTTAAAGGAGTTAGAATTAAGTTCGGATTTTAATCCTAATAATACTATTTTTTCAGGTGATTACCTCTATTCAATTTCAAACCCTTCTACGATTTCCGAAGAAGATTTTTACACAATTAATATTTATAATTTAACGAAGAAATGATCTATCTGTTTTTAATTTTAAGTCATATAATGCTATTGAATGAGCCGGCTTCAGAGGAAGGCGTTCATAATTTAATATTGAATAAATTAGATTCTATTGAAACTGTTTCTTACGAGTATAATAGGTTTTTGGATTATAAGTCATCGTCTACTTATGAAGAATTGACCGGGATCGTTTTTCTTGATTTTGGATCTAATAATAAGTTTGGATTTCCTAATTACTATATTGATAATTCAAATCTTGTTTTAGTCTATAATGGGAGTGAAAGGTTCGATATTGATAAATCTTCTAAAACAATGCAAATTTTCCCTAATCCGGATTATAATTTTTTAGAGTCTTTTTCTTTTTTTTATAACTCGTTACTTACTGTAAAAAGAGGTTTTCCGAATTTGGTGAATAAAAATATTCCATTTAGCCTAGATGTAAAAGAATTTGACAATACTAAAGCCTATGTTTTTTCCTTTGAATTAGTTGACCAGTATTTAGACAACTTTGGAGAAGTTCATAATCTTTCTGGTAAGGGGAAAATTAGATACAATTTTTATTTTTCCTACAACGATTTGTTGCCTTTAGGCATTGAGACTTCCAATTTTCAGAATGATACTTCCATTACTAAATTTGATAACATAGTTTTTAATTCAACCGATTCTTCTAAATTTGAATGGTTCTATAGTAGTTATTTGGATGATTATCAAATTATTGATAATTTTGAAAAAGAAATAAAATTGGGAGATATTCTTCCTTTACCTTTTAAACTGTTGAATACTAATACCGGTGATACTATTTCAATTCAAAAAGGACAGGTTACTTTAGTTCACTTTTGGATATCTAATTGTAGTTATTCAATTGAATCTTTCAACTATATTAGATCTTATTTTAATCAAGGTTTAATGAAGGAAAGTGATTTGTCATTTTATTCGATAAACCCCTATGAGGAGGCCTCTGTAATAAATTCCTTTAGTTCCAGACAAAATTTAGACTTTCCTGTTTATAAAGATTTATCGAATATTTCAGAAGAAATCGGGTTGAACAAATTTCCGTTTTTTTTATTATTAGGACCTAACGGGAATGTGTTATATTTTGGATCATGGGATGAAAAAAGAATATTTAGCCTTATCCGGTGAGTGGCACTAGTATGTGATTTTTATTGTCATCCGCGTGAGTTTTTGAAGGTCTGAAATATGGCTTTTATTGTAGATTTTGCATATAGCGATCAAAGTGACCCCCTGTCAGCGCTGCAAACTGCCCCCCCAGAGTTAAGTGATTTTTTTGGGTGAGAATAGTGGACTTACGTCGCGTTAAAGTTATAGATTTTCGGGATTGATTTTTCGTTGTTTCCGCAGGGATTCTCCCTGTAGTTCGATGCGGTGTGCGTCGTGCACGATTCTGTCCAGAATAGCATCTGCCAGGTGCGGTCGCCGATGATTTCATACCAGGCGGAGACGGGTAGTTGCGAGGTGATGATGGTGGACTTTTTGCCATGCCGGTCTTCGATGAGTTCCATGAGCAGCATCCTGCTCTGCACGTCCAGTGGCTGTATCCCGAAGTCGTCCAGGATCAGGACGTCCAACTTTTCCAGGCGGAGCATTTCCTTGATTGCCGAGCCGTCGACTTTGGCCATCTTGAACTGGGTGAGCAGCCGGGTGGTGTTGGCGTAGAGGACTTTGTGTCCTTTGCTGCAGGCCTGGTTGCCCAGGGCACAGGCAAGGTAGCTTTTGCCCGTGCCTGTGCTTCCTGTCAACAGGATGTTTTCTCCTTTTTTGATGTATCCGCCGTCGGCAAGGCGCAGGAGCTGGTTTTTGTCCAGCTCCCGTCCGGGACGGAAGTCGAGCTCCTCGACGGTGGCTTGGTAACGGAACCGTGCGCCGCGCAGGTTGCGCTCCATGCTGCGGTTTTGGCGGTCGTCCCACTCGTTTTCCACCAGCAGGCTGATGAGTTCATCGGGGGTCAAGTTCGCCATTGAGCCGGTTTCGGTGGCGTGTCTGAAGCTGCGCTGCATGCCGTAGAGCTTCATTCGTTTCATCTTCTCAAGTGTCTGTTGGATCATTGGAATCGGGATTTGGATTAACTGAAGTATTTGTTGCCACGGATGTTGTGGTGTTCGGGCATCTGGGAGGATTCGTCCAGCTGCTCGTCGGCAAAGGGGATCGAGTCGAGGTTTTTGGAAAGGATCTGCATGATCATCGAATAGGTGTAGACGCCATATTCAGCGGCTCTTTTGCAGGCTCCGGAGATTCGCTGTGGGCCGGCTTTGCGGGACAGATTTAGAATGCCCAAACAGGACCGATAGCCTTGCTCGGGATGGGGAATGGCCTCCATCAGTTTTGCCAGAAACGTCCCGACTTCGGGACTGATTTTGTTTCCTTCCCCGGCAAAGAACTCCGAACTCCAGCCCGAGACATACTGGTGGTTTCCGGCCAGGTGCTCCTGTGAGGTGGTGTACTTGTGTTTTCGCAGGTCCCGGGAGTGTTTGGCGATCGGATGGTAGTGATGGTAGATCTCTACCCGGTTGTCATTGTAGAGGACTTTTACTTTTTTCCCCATGTACTGATGGGGTACGCTGTAGTAGTGTTTGTCCTCCCCCAGATAGATGTGGGTGTTCTTCATCACGGTGCAGACCTTGACGCTCATCAGCAGGTAAGGGAGCTCGGGGAGTGCCAGCAGGGTGCTGCGTTCCAGGGTTTCAAACTGCTCCCGGCGGCTTTCCTCGCCTCGCAGGGCGTAGTCGTTGTACTTGTTTACCAGTGGGGCAAGCGCCTGGTTGAGGCTTTCCAGAGACAGAAACACCTTCCCGTGGAGCTCGGTATAGATCCGCTGATAGACCTGTCTGACCGCACCCTCTACCAGGGACTTTTCTCTGGGCTGACGGGGTCTGGTGGGAAGGATCGTGGTATTGTAGTGTTCGGCAAAAGTTTCAAAAGTCTCGTTGATGACCGGGGAATACTTGCTGCCTTTGGTGACCGCTGACCGGAGGTTGTCCGGGACGATTACCCGGGGCACGCCGCCAAAGAACTCCAGCATGCGCCGGCAGCTTTGGATAAAGTCCGGCTTCTTCTGACTGTAAGTGGCCTCTACGTAGGTGTACTGGCTGCAGCCCAGCGTGGCTACAAACACCTCTGCCGGAACATATTCGCCGGTGTCCGGATCGGTTACGTGGAGTTTTTTGCCTGCATAGTCGATGAACACTTTTTCGCCTGCCGGGTGGTCAAAATGCATCGTCAGACTCTGCCTGCCCACGTAGTTCTTTGACAAACCCTGGCAACATCGGGAGCAGAACTTCCAGCCGGTCGCTTTGCAGAACAGGGGCCGGAGGCCCCAGGATCAGCTCGGCCAAGGCCTGCTCGGAGAGCTGATTTACCTCATCGAAGCGCATCCCCGTCTCCTGAAAACGCCGCAGATAGGACTTGACCGTATTGCGGGAGACTCCGGTCATTTTGCTCAGCTGCTTGCTGCCGTGACCTTCGAAATGGCCTCGTAAAATTTGCTTGATCTTATTCATAGTGAGGGGGCGATTGGCCATTGAAAATGTGTCGTTGTTCACACTTCCAACAGGCCCTAAAAGCCTCCTATTCCCTTTCCAAAAAAATACTTCTGACGGGGGTCAGTTTGCTCCGCCAAACGGGGGGCAATTTGTATCGTCAGACGGGGGTCAGTTTAAATCGTCAGCCGGGGGTCAACTTCGTCGTTTTTTGCACCTGACGGTGTTTTCGACTTGCTTTGGTACCATTACTGATTGAGGTGCAAATTGAGATTTTCTGATTTTCGCTGGCAATCGAAACGATAGGAGTATTGATATTCAGTTTGGTGGGAGTTTTCTGGATACTTCCGGTCCTGATCTAGAAGGAACGTATTTTTGAAAAAAAATTTAAAAAGTAAGTAGTATTATTAAAAATATATTTTAAATTTCAAATAAATGATTCACAACGAAAACAACGTCAAAAAGATGAAAAAAATTTTCTATCCCGCATTAATCGTATTGTTTCTAGGAACTTCGATGTCCTTAAGTTCTTTTAGTTTTACAGAGTTGTCGGATTTAAAGGAACTGACTTCTTTAGGAAGCGATATCCCTTGTGTAAAGAAAGCTAACACAGATTGTCGTGTGGAATCAACTGGGAATATTTTTATTGGTTATGGAGTGCCTCCAGAGCCAGTGGACCAGTGATTTTGCTCCACTGTTTATCAATAATTTATTGTTGAGATATCTAAATTTGAAAAATTAGAATTTATTGTTCTGCCTTGAATTCAATCAAATGATTTTTTAAGGTAAGACAAGTTAAAAAGATTTTTCAAAAAGTACTCGAAATGGATGACGGATAGTTTGTGGAGTCTGTAAGCTCCCCCGAAAATTGGGCCACTCAAAAGTTTACTTTTCACCCGATAAGCGAAGGTAAGTGAATACTCCAAGCAGTTCAAGACCAAGGCGAGCGGTTGGCTTGGGCCAACCGGTCTTGAGCTGCTTTCCGTATTCACTTTTGCGCTGCTTAACGGTTGGAAAGAAAAAGATGTATTCATTTTAGTTGTTCCAATAAGTCAAAGGGAGTCTGATAACCGAGGGCCTCATGGGGCCTTTCCCAATTATAGTCTTCCATCCATTCCTGCGCTTTTTCCCTGACCTCATCCAGCGTATTGAATACATTGGCGTTGAGCAGTTCTTTTCGGACTGATCCATTGCAGCGTTCCACATAGCCGTTCTGCATCGGTTTTCCTGGCTGGATAAAGACCAGCTCGATGCCCTTTTCCCTACACCATTGATCCAACAACCGGGAGATAAACTCAGGACCGTTGTCCACGCGGATCATTTTAGGAAGTCCCCGGACCAGCTCAAGAAACTCCAGGACTCGGACCACCCGTGGTGCGGGAAGCGAAAAATCCACTTCCATGGCCAGCATTTCCCGGTTATAGTCATCCATAATGTTGAGCACCCGGAAGTGCTTGCCGCTCCAAAGGCTATCGCTCATGAAGTCGACAGACCAGACCTGATTGATCGATTCTGGCCTAAATAGAGCCTGTTTGGTCCTTGCCGGTAGCCGCTTTTTGTGTCTGCGCCTGATATTCAGTCCCATGGCAGAATAGATGCGGTAGACTTTTTTGCGGTTCCACAGGTGGCCTTTTCTGCGAAGGCGGTAATGGGAATGCCAAAAACCAATGGCAGGGTATTTCTCTACCAGTTCTTCGGCACGCTGACCGTCTTACACGCCTGACGTTGGCTCACTCCATGTTCTTCGACCATGAACTGAACCAGCATGCCTTTTTCATCAGGCGTCAGAGCTTTTTTGCCACCGCATCCTTGAGTGCCTCATGCACCAGCTCATCGGCAAACATCCGCTTCAAGCGGGAATTCTCTTCCTGAAGTTCTTTCAGCTTTTTGACCTCACTGGCTTCCATCCCGCCATAACGCTGTTTCCATTTATAAAAAGTGGTGGGGGTCATTTCCATCTCCCAGCAGATTTCTTCTACTTTTCTGTGGACCTTATGAGCTTTGATCGCCGTGAAGATCTGTGTTTCTGTGAATTTCGACTTTTTCATAATAACCATTTAAACTTGATGATTTCAATTCAACTCTCAAATGGCCAACAATTGAGGGAGCTTCAAAGCTGTAGGAACAAATTCCAGTCAAAAAGACTCTTAAATTCAAGCTGGTTATATTTTGGCTGAATCAAAAGAAGATGAAACAGGACCTTATCAGTTTTTTGCTGAAACTCTAATACGAGAATATTGTCATTTAGAAGCGATAAAATATAGAACTTTCCTTTGGCCAAGTCTTCCCGAGCTATAACTTACCGACGGTACGTGAACAGTATTTAGTTTAACTGAAATTTGACTATGTTCGGAAAACTCACTGGTTTGAAGCTATACTTAAAGATCTACTAATAGCGAGTAGTATGCCGGGTATGACCACTCAGCTGATGTCTAGTGGCTCCAATGTAATTCCACTTCACCATGTACTGTAAAGGTGACACAAGTCTCAGGATCAGATCGTCTTAAATCACATAAAAAGTTGGGAAAAAGACATAATAAATTTTCAACTATTTTTGCAGAATTTTAAATTTTTAATATATTTGATTACCTAGGAAAAATTAAAATTTAAACAAAACTAAAAAAAAATGAAAAAATTAACCTATTCAATTTTCGCATGTTTCGGTCTTAGTTTGGCGTTTTCATTAAGTTCTTACAACTTTTCTGCTTCGACCAATTACAAGGACCTTACATCTTCAGCAACCTATTATTGTAAACCGGCTTCAAATATTGATTGCAGATCATCGGGTACAGGTAACGTGTATCATGGGTATGAAGCTAAAATCTGGGAGGAGGAGCAGGATTAAGAATTTTTTTATCCTTTTCCGTAGTCAATGATGGTAAAATGGGTGGATTTGTAACCAACAGATTTGCCCATTTTCATTCTTTACATAATTGTTTTCTATCACGCAAATTAAGCAATAGAATGGTTAATCTACTTTTAATTGATGTATGGAGTTTTTTTTTGTAGTTGAATGTTGAATTTATAAAATATTGTAGTTTAGAAGCGGTAAAATATAGCATTTTCCTTTGGCCAAGTCTTCCCGAGATACAACTTACCAACAATATGGTAAGGAATGTTTAGTCTAATTGGGATTTGACTATGGTCTGGAAACTCACTGGTTGGAAGCTATGCTTAAAGAGCTACTAATAGCGAGCAATATGCAAGGTGTGAGCACTCCGCTGACGTCCAATGACTCCAACCTAATTCCACTCCACCATGTACTGTAACGGTGACACAAGTAGCAGGGTCAATTATTTTTTAAATCACATAAAAAGTTGAAAAAAGTCATGATAAATTCTCAACTATTTTTGCAAAATTTTATATTTTTAATATATTTGATCACCTAGGTAAAATTATATTTTAAACAAAACTAAAAAAAAATGAAAAAATTAACCTATTCAATTTTCGGATGTCTCGGTCTTAGTTTGGCGTTTTCATTAAGTTCTTACAACTTTTCTGCTTCGACCAATTACAAAGACCTTACATCTTCAGCAACCCATTATTGTAAACCAGTTTCAAATAATGATTGCAGATCATCGGGTACAGGTAACATCTATCATGGGTATGAAGCTAAAATCTGGGAGGAGGAACAGGATTAAGAATTGTTTTATCCTTTTCCGTAATCAATGATGGTAAAATGGGTTAATTTGTAACCAACAGATTACCCATTTTCATTTCTTAATATAATTCATTTTATACTGGAGAAACCATTTCCCAATGGCTTTCTTTTGTTTTTCAGCTCAATTTACAGATCCAGAATCACTCCGCCGGCCAAATACTCATGAACTTCCTGCCGGACTTCCCTGATCACTTCGAAGCTCGTACTGTCGTTGAGTCGGGTTACAAAAAAATACGCCTGTTTTACTCCATTGTTTATAGATACCACAGTTGACAGGCCTTATCGAAGATATGAATGCTCCCTTTTCGGGCACTAAGCTGTCTGAGGAAATCTCTGTCATTTGTACTGGCTGGGGTAAGTTAGACAATTACATATAGCGATCAAAGTGAACACAATCAGCGTTGTAAAGTTCCCTGCAGAGTTAGGTGATTTTTCGGTGTGAGAATAGTGGACTTACATCGCTATAGTGTTTTTGATTTCCGGAATTGATTTTTTGTTTTCAGGGACTATCCCTGGAGTTCGATGTGGTGTGCGTCGTGGACGATTCTGTCCAGGACTTCCATAAGTCGTTTAGGATCAAGATGTTCAGCTTTTCCAGTCGGAGCACTTCTATGATTGCAGAGCCATCGGCCTTGGCCACTTGAGCTGGACAACCAGCCGGATGGTTTTACGCAGATGACTTTGCGCCCTTTGCTGTCCACTGGAGAGGAAACGCATTGATGAGCTCATGTTTATCGAGGCAAGTCCGAAGTTTAAGTCAATCAATGTCTATGATGGGACCAGGAGTTCGGTTGAAACAACCGATTTGTTGATTGGCAGGCAAAAGTAGGACAAAGAAGTTGTGCCGCGCCTAGAGGATAGTTAAAGAAAAATTTGAAGAAGGGGGAGAAGCAGAGCGAAGTTGACCGGGGTCCCTTCGCAGGCTATTAAGCCGCCCAGATCACGGCCCAATTTGAAGAGGTTAAGCGCCTATACTAGTCGTTTTTCGAAAAAGACTCGGCATGTGTAGGCTGGATTTTCTGCTTATAGTAAGTATAAATTATAATTCATGTCATGCAAAAGTGATATGTAGGCATAACTAGTGAAAAATATTTGCCTTTTTAGAATAGTTCAAGTTAAGTAAAAGTTCCAGGTCATTTTAAAAGCTTATGACCTGGAACAAAAAACTATCTATTTGGTCGGTTAGACCGAGCATTATAAAGAAGTACTTTCTTATGCCGTTCCTCTGCAAGAGAAATTTTTAATTACCCGCAAGAATTCGCTCTTGAAACAACGTCGAGATATGCAGTTCCATATCTATCTATGCAAATGGAACCCACACTTGGGCAACATACATAAGACGTGGAGCTGGTCTGCGCCAAAGCTGCACTATCCATCCGGATAAATGGATCTTCCAAGCTGATTTTGATGTTCAGGAAGAGTGCCATAAAGAATACGCCTATAGCTAGGGCTTTTGCGATTTTTTGGATTTTTAGTTTCATTTTGTTTGTTAATTAAGTTTGAAATAATTGTTTGAAATAATAGCGTGTTAGATTGAATTTTGAGATTGTGCTGCGAAGAAAATACTACCTTTTGCCCATATTGTTTAGTTCAATGTGAACTAGATTTCGAATCAATGTCGGGAAGAGATCTGTTCTATTGAAACTAGTAAAAAAATATGAAGATAGATCGATTAAATTAATATTTATCATACTTATTTCAATATTTGAAAACTGCAATCCCTGGTTCTCTGTCATCTGTGATAGCATAGATTTTCTTTTCTTTTTCATCTACTGTTATTGATTGTATCGGGTAGTTTAATTCAAATAATGAAAGTGGATTCCCTGCCAAATCAAACTCAAAGATTGTTCGTGAACTCTCCCCCGATGCCTTTATTGATGCTGGAGTCTTCCCGATGTAAATTGCGAATATTGACTCTTCTCCAACAAATACATCACTATATCCTTGCGGTGTATCGATATCTACGTTGGCCACGGGAAGTCCGTCGCTATCAAAAATGTCGTACTTTACTTCATAAAGTTCTGGTCCATAAATACCGAACGTTTTACCGGTTTTTAAATTACTTATTTCAAGTAATTCGTATTGTATTCTACTATGAACCAGTGTTTGATTTTTAGAATTAAATTCGATAGGACCTTGATTCAAAAGTAAGAGCAAGTGACCGGTTTTTTCGTCTATTTCCTTTTCCGGGAACCAACTTCCAAATGATTTGACCCTATTTCCTAAACTGTCAAAAACTCCAAATTTATAATTATCCCGGGAAACGTTTGATATGATTTCATTCGGCGATATCCAATGGTTAGAAAAACTCATAAACCAATCTTGCTTTTGATTTATTGTACGTGATGCGTATTTACTCTGCTTATATAAAGCATATTCATGAATAGATTTGCTACTTAAGTCGTATGCCCAAAAAGTTGAATCATTCAATCCTCTGTCAAGTTCCCAAATGCTTGACCGTATCTCTCCAGGTCCATCTCCTTGGATTCCTTTACTAGAGAGATATTCTAGCTTATTTTTATCTATTAAATGGATTAAATTGCCTGATTCTCTGCTTGATATCACTAGTATATCGTTTTTCAACAAAATTCTTCTGGGATTTAAAAGACTGTCGAAAAATATTTTTTCACCTTTTAAGTTTTCTTTTTTCTGAAAGTCGGATAATTTTAGTTCAAGAATGTCCGACGATTTATTCGGCTGGGAACAACTGATTAAGATAACAACTGCCGCTAGATATAATTTTTTCATTTTTTCATATGGTGAAATTCAATAAGGGGTGTCAAGAATTCAATCAATTGACACCCATTAAAACTTGCATTTAAATTAATGCACTTATGAGCAATACGGTCCGGGTCTCTGTATGCTATCAGAGTGTGCATTTCCGAGTTTGTCGGTACAAAAGGCTCCCGTATACTGGCAACAGATTGGTGAATTAGAACTTGTCTGCGCCAACGCCGCGTTGTCCACTCTTATAAAGGGGTTTTCAAGGCTGACTTTGATATTGAGGAATAGTGCCAAAAAGAATACGCCGATGGCCATGGCTTTTGCGATTTTTTTGAAATTGGGTTTCATGTTGTTGTTAGTTAAGTTGTGAAATAGTGAAATAAATAAGTTTCGTTTTGGGCCAGACTCCAGGAATTGGTTCCAAATTGTAAATTGAATTTAAGTCATGACGGGCCTCCTTTCTTGTTTTAATTTTTGGTTAATGGTGTTGTCTTCCACGGGATCGGACAAGTTGCTTTTGGAAATTAGATACAGCGGCCGTTGGTTAAGTTCCCGATAGATCTTTCCCACATACTCTCCGATCACTCCCAGTACGATCAATTGAATCCCGGATAGGAACACCACGCTTGCAATTAAAGAAGCCCACCCCTGTACGGTCTTTCCTATGAAGACCGCCACTATCGCATAGATTCCGTAGCCGAAGGCCAGGAAGGCGAAGAACACTCCCAAAGCCAAGGCAAGTCGTAAGGGTTTGATGCTGAATGAAGTGATCCCGTTGCTGGCAAGACTGAGCATCTTTCCCAAGCCGTACTTAGTCTTTCCTGCATGTCTTTTTTCCTCACAATAGACGTATGTAGTCTGAGAAAAACCCATCCAGGAAAAAATTCCCCGCAGGTAGAGATTCTGGCTCTGGATGCGTCTTATAATGTCGGCTACTTTTCGGTCGATCAGTCTAAAGTCTGCCCCCTGTGAGATTACCGGATGATCCGCCAGCCAGGACAGCACGCGATAGTACACACGGGAGCTCCATTTTTTGAAAAGCGTGGACTGCCCCTGATTTTCGCAGGTGGCGGTGACGATATCATATCCTTTCTGCCAAAGCGTGATCATTGCAGGAATGTGCTCCGGCGGTTTTTGAAGATCAGCATCAATTGTGACCAAGCAGTCCCCCCGGGCATAGTCTATTCCCGCCTTCAGTGCAGTCTGATGACCAAAGTTTCTCGATAAGCTTAAATATTTAATTTGTTCATTGCCTTGACTCGCAAGTTCCAGTTCAAGAAGAGTGTTGTCCGTGCTACCGTCATTAACTAAGATTACTTCATAGTGATAGTTGCGAAGGGCCTTGTTAATTCTCCGAATTAAGGTGGGGATATTTTCAGCCTCATTGTAGCAGGGGATAATAACCGAAATCAAGCTTTTTCTCATGGTTTTACTAGGTTAAAAAGTGGCTCAGAATCCTCAGGTAGAGGATTCTTTTCCATCAGTTCCAGGACATTGGATTTGGTTGTATCACTGTCCTTCCATTCCAAGGTACGGAGGTGGGATTGGCAGGACAGCAAAATCAACCAAATAAGGCCTCCGCATAGAAGAAATGAAGTCTTGATCTTTCTGTTACCAATTCCCTGCCATTGATCAGCCAACCCGATCAGCATCCAAGCCAATCCGATCACGCTAAGATATAAGTAGCGATCTGCGGTGATCACCGGTCGAGGCAAGGGTATAAGGTGCAAGACCAAGAGAAGGTTGAATAGAAAAAAGTAGAATCCAAATAAAATCAGACGGTTTCCTTTTCGAGCTTGCTCCCATACAAAATATATGATCAAGCCAGCCAGTAAAAAATACCCAAAGAAATAAAGAGGCAGCGGCTCACCAGGGCTGATGGGATAAGGATGAAAGAAATAGAGCTTTACGGGTGCCAAAAAGCGAAAGACATATTCTACAAGACTGTACGCACTAAAGACTAAGCGTTGAGGAACGGGGTAGGCCGAAGATGAACCTGGGCTCCCGCCGTTTGCCCAGTTAAAGTAGTAAAATGCTAAACAGAGGATCAGGAAGGGGATTTTTTCCCAAAGCACCCGATAAGGGATTTTTTTTGTTTCTTCATTTACAGTGAACCGACCCCAGATCCAGTCCATCAGAAGCAAGTTGAGGGGTAGCAAAATGCCCTGTTCCTTGGACCCAAAACAAAGAATGTATATGAAAGCAGTCAAAAATAGCCAAATCCGTCTTTGGGCTCCTAGATATCGGATATAAGTCCAAAGAGCTAACAGGGTGAAGAATCCGTAAAGCAGGATTTTGGAAGCACTGATCCATGCGACTGATTCAACCTGCACGGGATGGATCGCAAATGCTATTGCTGTAAAAAAGGCATAAACATTCTTGTCCCTTTGACTTACGGAAGGTAAAAGTTTTGAAAATACCGAACGGGAAACCGAAAGTACCAGAAAGGAGCAAACAAGATGCAGCAAGAGACAGATAGCATGAAAGGCTCCTGCATCCATTCCATACAACCAAAAGATTCCTAAATAAAGAAGTGAATTGACTGGGGAGTATTGTCCCTGCCAATATTGGATGAAATGAGAAAAAACTGAGGCGATGGAAAAATTCTGGATAAGGGGATTTTCTATAACCTGCCAAGTATCATCCCAGGCAAGTTGAAATTCGTTTGAAAATGTCGGAAAAAAGACCACAAAAGAGATGACTGTGAGAGCCAAGTAGAGGATTATGGTGTGGAACGTCACGACGTCCCCCTTCTTTGCTGTACCTGTAAAAATCAGAACCCTTTCCATGTCAAAAATATTGTGCTATTAAAATTGGAGGAAATAAAGTTTTATAAATCGGACAAAACCGGACAAAATAGGACAAAATCAGACAAAATTATAAGACAACTAGTTTCGATGCTTGCCAAAAGGACGTTGAATTTTTAGCCAGCATATTAAATGTTGAAGAAGTCTGTTTTTTTTTCGATTTTTTTTAAGTTTTAGTTGGAGCGGATAAGATGTTTTAGTTATTATTGGAAAGATTGAGTTGCAGGATAATCTAGTTTTTTCAAAAATGACCCAAAAAGCGAAATCCAGACAGGAAATTGCCCATGAATATGGAGTGTCTAGTCGAACTTTGACCCGGTGGATTCAAAAAAGCGGACTTGTGATTCCCAGGGGGCTCGTCTCTCCCAAGAATCAAGATTTTATTTATGAAAAGTTTGGTAAACCGATCTACAATCAATTCTTAAACCGATCACGGCAATGAAGAATAGTTTTTAAAAAGGCCATCCATCTAGACAAACCTTGGTCTAGGCTGTTGGTGAAGACGATTGGGACAATTTCTGATTATCATGTGATCGATCCCGGGAATCTCCCCTTCCTCCACATCGTCACCGGAAGTATTTAAAACACACCCACGAGTCTGAATACCAAGCCAACGATCGTCGCGATAGCTAAGAAAAACCAAAAGATATAGCTTTGTCCCTCGATGATAAATGGCACCAAACCAAAGCAAGTCGAGAGTACCGTCAGCAGGATCGGGATTGCCATCCATGCGAGTGATTCCAAAATATTGCGGTTTAATGACCCGGCTCGAGGTTGTTCAGTTATTGAGGATAAATACACCGACATTCACCGCCAGACCGCCCAACATCACAAAGGCCGCAAATCCTCCCCGTTAAAGTTGAATCCGCCTACTGCAAAAGTTAAAAACATCCCGAAAAAGCTGATCGGAATCAGGAAGATGATGTAAAACGGCTGACAAAAATTCTCAAACAGGATCGTGCAAATGAAGAAAATGCCGACACTCACAATGTTTTCATCTAGATTGGTTTGCCTAATTCGGCGTAGACATTTTTTGCCCCGACACGCTCGCTTATCCACCCCCGTTTTTCGAGCTCCTCGGAGCAGGCGGTCTGGACAAATTCCCTTCGATGAATTTTTTTCAGGCGATGAGGCCTGGAGAAACGCTAAAGCGAAGAAGATTGAAGTCAAAGTAGAGGTGAGCGGTGCTGACTTGTTTTTGAAGAGGATTATGAATTGATTCCCTTGCCTGAGTTGGAGAGCTTTATTAAAGCAAATAAGCATCTGACCGATATCGGATCTGCTGCGGAAATGGAATCTAAGGGAGTGGAATCCGAAGTACTCAATTCCAAGCTTCTTCAAAAGATTGAGGAGTTGACACTTTATCTTTTGATTCAGGATGAAGAGTTTGAGCTTCTGAAAAATGAAAATAAACAATTGAGGGACTTGGAGTCAAGAATAAGAATCTTGGGAAATCAGTCTAATTGACTGAGACTCTTGTTGAATTATTGCTTGAATTAAAAAGTTTTCTCACTCAGCAAATCGTTTGGGAAATCGGGATCATTGAAGGATTGCTTTTATTGTTACCAGTCGTTATTTTAGATTTCCAAATAAGATACAAAACCGTTCAAAAGAAATGGGACCAAAAAGGTGACCTTGTTTTTGTTTTAAATAGCTAATTATCTGGTATTCAGTAAATAGTGAATTAAGGTTCAAATCCTGTCACCCCGACAAAATAGGATTTTAAACAAAATCAAAACTCTGTAAATCAGCTATTTACAGAGTTTTTTTTGTTTTCGGGGCAATTCAATAAGCATGAAAAGAATGAATGGTTTAGTCGTTAATTTGTTCAAGGCAGTTTGGCTTATACTTGGCGCACTGTTGATTCAGAGCTGTGAGATAGAAAAGCCTACCGCCTTTTCAGTAGACGTAGTGGATGTGGGCACGGCTGAAGAAATTCCCGGTGTCACTCTACTAGTCAGTGTATACGAGAAGACTTCCTTTCTTTCATTGCCTCGTGTTATCAGACAAGACACATTTGAGACGGATGCTCAGGGACACTTTAGTTTAGTTGTTCCCTACGATGAGCAAATTTCCCGCTTTTCAATCAACGTTTTGAAACAACTCGCAAATGATACCTACACATTTGCCAATGTTGAAACGGATTGTTCGCCTTATGACTGTAGTTCATTTTTTCGCGGTTACGCTTACAAATTCAAATTGAAAATATCCTTGGACTCGATTTGAGAGGCTTTTAATTAAACGGAAATGGCAATTTCATTTTTTAAAAGCAGTTGTTCTAGAGGCCTGCGAGAATAGATCTGTCTCATCGTAATGGAACTCGGCAAGCAGAAGCAGTCCAGTGAGAAATGTATGGCAGATATGGAGGCTAAAGTCATTTTTTGCGTGTAAGCCACAAATTCGATTTCCGAAACTTTTTCTTCAACGATGACATAAAATCGGTTTTATTGGCCTTTGGAAACGCTGTGACATGCGAAGTGCCCTGAATTGTCGTTGTGATCTGGACGAGTCTCCAACGATGAACTAGCGTGAAAGCCTTTGACCGGAGCTCATGTGACCCGGATTGCGAGTTCACGCTCTATTTGGCTTGGCGGAATGTCTGAACGGTGATAAAATCGTCAGTTCAACCTGCACCTGAACCATCAGATTGAAATTTCAGCATCGAAAGAACAGCGGATACTGGAAGGTTTCATCCATCGTCCCACGGTAAAAGGAGCGCAAGCTCTCCGGCTCTTTTTTATCGACCAACACAGATATTTAAGTTAATAGAGTCGATTAGAGTAATGAAGAAAACAGAAACAAAGTATCAGGCAAGTCTTGTGGTTGCCCTGGTAGTTGTCATTGCCCTCTTGGGCAACATGGTGAAAAGAGAGGTGATCTTCACTACAGAGTACTTTAGCGTCAAGGTTGATGAGCGGGGATTCATCACCAGCATGCAGAATATAGCGGACAATTCCCGCCGGGAGTTTAGTCCTGAGGACAAGCCCTCGCCCCTGATGAGGCTGTATGACGAGGACAAACAGCAGTATTTCGAACCTGTAAAATCGGTTTATAATTCGGCCAAAAGTGAACTGGAGCTTAGCTATGACAACGGCTCCGTGGCCCTGGTCAGTGTGGGTCGTAAGGGAAAGTATCTGAAACTGACCCTGGAGTCCCTCACACCACGCAACGGGATCGACGACGTCGAATGGGGATACATCCATACCAATATCAACAATCTGGTGGGTGAAATTATCGGAGTGGCCCGGGACACAAGTGAAGCGGTTAACTATGCTATAGGCATGTTGGCACTCGATGACAACACCCTTGGTGGACCGTCCACAACGGTAGGAGACGCGGCTCCATTTCAGTACATCATCCACTCTCCGGATTCGGACCGGTTCCCCCTGCCAGACCATCTTCAGGAGGGGCAGATCTTTACGCTGGGAGGGGATGGGATCAACGATGTGGCGTTTTACGCGCACAAGGAGCCCTATTATCGGATCATGTATGGCAATGCCGCCATGGTAGATGACAAGGGCAGGATTTCAATCGCCTATCATTCCCGGGATAGAGACCGGGACAGAGAGGTGTTGTTTTCGCTGATCCCAAATATGAAAGCCAATACTCCCAATCACCTGCAGGTGCAGCGGGTTCCTGAAGTGGATTTTATAGGTTCATCCATAGCGCTTTGGGGCAGTCCGGATGATCTCGCACTGATGGACGTGATTCAGACCATCGTCCTCGACGAAGGCTTGCCTTATCCTACCGTCGGCGGAAAGTGGGTGAAAGATCCCGCCGCGTTCAAACCGGACGCCATGACCCATGGAGGTCAGTATGATAGCATTGTCTCCTATACCAAGCGGCTCGGATTCAGCACGATCAGTCTTTATGATCAGGGCTTTCTCCATCCCGATCGTGGAAATAGTGGGTACATCGACGGGGAAGACTTTGACAATAAGCCTATCAAACTCAACTCCGGGCCCCTGTCGCACAGAGAGTTTTCCGAGCTGGCAGCGGAGTCGGGAATCACCATCGGTCGGACTACCATCACCAATTCGATGGCTCCCGGAACCAAAGACACGAGTCCGATTCCCAGTGATAGCATCTGGTATCAGCAGAAGCGTTTGTTGACACAGGATATCGATGCTGACGACACCTTGATCTACGTCGATGATCCGACCTACCTGGACGAGGTCGGCAGCTGGGAGGGACATACCAAAGAACTGAATATGGTGAAGATCGGAAAGGAACTGATCCACTATCTGGGCGTGTCCGAATCTGCTCCTCATCGGCTGCTGAATGTCACCCGCGGCTACTGGGACACCCAAAAATCAGCCCACGCTAAAAATGATACGATCTACAAGCTCCAAGTGACCGTCGGCTGGGGATATGCCGGCGTGGTGCCCAACTTGCAGCTGCAGGATGAAATCGCCAAGCACTATGCGGACGTGGCTGCGGTCAATGGCCTCGCGTATTACGACTTCGACGGTCAGGAGTTTTTGTTTCACAACGGTCACGGCTACTACTCTACCAAACGCTTTTTCCGGACGATGTTTGATCGGGCGAAGGAACACGGGATGTCCTACATCAGATTTACGGGGGCGACGCTTTCTGAAGGTTCTTGGCACTATCAAAGTATCTGGAATGTGGGCGGTGGTAAAAACCTCTATGACGCACAGACCAGAGAATGGGGGAGTGCGACCAGTCAGGGCAAGGACCTGCGGGACGTGACCTATGCCAATTTTTTCCCGGTAGGCATGGGCGCTAACTTCCGGATTCAGGCTGACTCCAAAGCGGAAGAGTACGAACACATCCAGGCTGTGTCGGTGGGAATCGGCTCCACCTATAGTTTGATTTTGAATCAGAAAGATGTGGAAAGCTGTCCCGAAAAAGACGCGATCTTTCAGGTGATCCGAACCTGGGAAAACGCAAGGTCAGCCAATGCATTTCCACAAGACATAAAAAGGGAGCTCGTAAATCCCGAAAAGAGCTGGAGACTGAAGGAAGTGGACAGCAACACTTGGACGCTCTATGAGCTCACTGGCGGATCTTGGTCCAATGAGAGAACTTTGACCCGAGCCGAGGGGTACTAAATTCAGATGCCTTAACGGACTCTGTTTTGTCGGCGATTTTGCCTTTGTTCATCGGACAATCCTTTTCACGGGGCTGGAGATTTGTCAGTACTAAATCTCAGACTCGGTATAGCTGGATTTCAGGCGATCACTATCGGATTAAAAAAACAAACTCTGTAATCAGCTGGCTACAGAGTTTGCTTTTTGGGATTCAAAAGAGATCAGGAAAATGTGTGTCCAGTCTACTGCTGCTGGACACTTATGCTGTCACTTCGGAGCCTTCATTCAATCCAAACAGGCTGTGTGAATGCGCCGTTGGCGGCGACATCCCATACTTCCAGTCTGACCCACTTCTTGTTTTTCAGCTCAATTGTAAATTCAAACTCCTCAGAGCCGAAGGACTGCGTCTCGCTCAGATCGATTTTCTTCCGGACGACTTCCGTCCCGTCGCCGACGATGAGTTCAGCATAATGCAGGGGAAACGTCCAGTCAATGGTCACCTTTACGGTCGTTTCTCCTTCACTGCCCAACTTGATAATATCGCCGCTTTCTTTTCCGCCCACAGAAAACTCCGGCAGCAAAATCTCCCCGGTTCCTGAAAAGAACTTGCCTGTCTGCAGCGCTTCCAACACGGGTTGCCAACCTTCCTCAAACTTCGGGAGCTTGTCCAACTGCAGATAGTTGATGTTCATCGGGCCGTAGATCTCGTAGTCGGGCTCCAGCTTGAACAAATCTGCTTCGGCGATCACATACTTTCGCTCTCCCCAGTTGGCCATATCATCCATCAGATCCAATACTCGTCTTCCCATGTTGGGTATTGACAGATCCGCCGGAATCACCTTCCAGGCAGCTCCGTTGAAGCGGTCCGAATGGAAAAAGGCTTCGTTTCTGTATTTGTCCGGATAGCCTGTGGAGCCTTTCGTTCTGGCGTGGGCAATCCAGGCCAGGCCATTTTCTTCTTCCAGTAATTTCAACATTTCTTCCTTGTTGCCCACCCGGTAGACTTTGCCATACGCTTCGGTCTCTTCCACAAAAGGCTGCCCCTCTTTTCTTGACATGATCCAATACACGGGCTTGGGGAACATGTTCATCCAGTGCCCGCCAAAATGCACATTCGGTTCCTCACCCGGGATCATCAAAAAATCCCCGGTCGAAAGTCTTGCGCTTTCCTTGAACATCAACTCCAATTCAGGAAGTCTTCTGGGACCCGGATCTCCCGGATTTCCAGCCAGATGATATTCTCCCAGATGCATGATGTTCACGCCCATGCTACGCAATGCCTTCACATGTCCCGGAATAGCAGGCACTGGCTTATGCGTAAGGATATCGTCCATGTGCTCGGTATGGAAGTGGCTGGCCATGGTTCGGTACCCATCCAGCGGCTTGTATTGGTCTGCATGCGTGTAGGCCTTTACATCTTCGAGAATCTGCCCGTCCTTCGAAGCTGACAGCAGCATGAAGAAATTTAGTCGCTGATTGGTCTTCGGTGGAGCGTTGAACCAGGGCACATGACGGTTGTCTCCCATCAGGTCTTGGCGGATTCCCAGGCCGAATCCGTCTACCAATTGCCGGTAGCCGCTTCCAAACCAGACGTATTTCAGATTGTAGGCATTGTCCAGGGGATAAAAGTACTGATGGGGAGGAGGGAACACTGCCAAACTTCCCTGCATACCCTCGCCGACGATCGTCCGATATTTCACCGCCAGATTTTCTGCGGCCTGATCGGGAGCAATATGTTTTGATGATTGTAGGTAGCCCTCCGTGTCAGACCAAAAGACTTCACTCCAGGCCTTATCACTCACCAAGCCCGCATCGTAAAGTATCGCCTTGGCATCTTCCTCGGTGCTCAGTACAGCGGCCATGTTCAGCAGGGGACTTCCGTGGAAAAGTGTAATCTCGAGCCAGCCCGTAAAATTCCCCGCTTTCATGGTATTCACTTGGACAATGGTCCGGTTGCCATGGCTCTTTACGACGATATCCCGTTTTTCCAATTCGACCCTGAACGCTTCGTAGGGATTGTAAGCCGTGCGGTCAAAAAAGATATTCCAGCCGCTCTCCTTGCTCAGGTCGCGTTGTCCTACCGTAAGCACAAACGCCGGGTCTACCTGTCGGGCGACCTCATGAGGGCCCTTTTCATCCTTCAGTTCAATACTCTGAAAAAGCGGTGAGTCGGTTCCCATGTCCAGTTTCAAGACGGCTTGGACATCGCCGGACCCTGCGGGCCAAGTCACTTCAATGGACTCGTCTGTCTGCTTTACCGTGGCTCCGGATTCTTTGGAAAAGTCGGAGAGGTCCACCTTTTTTTGGGCAAATGCCAGGGAGAAATTCATTGACAATAAAGTCGCAAAAAACAGGAATAGTTTGGGTTTCATTAATTGTTGTTTAAAAGGTTATCTGGAACAACGATTCTACTTCCGCTCCCGCTGGTCAAGCGCTCCGATAGAGGTTCTTTTCGGTTTTCATCAGCCTTAGATGAGGTGAGTAGAAAGGTGGATCTTCAAAATTCTATGATTCAATTAACTATATTTTTTTCGGGCTGGTACCTGGATTAGCAAAATACTGGGGCATTTTAACCTCGATTTAACCGAAGCATTAACCTTTTCGCAGCTTTTCATCCTCCACTCCGCCCAAATCAATGCGTCGGGTCGAGCTCATCGAGACTCATTTGTAATTTTAAATACTGTACAAAAACGGGTAACCGTATTAGTAAATTACATCCTTCATGAAATTCGAAAAACACTTTCCGCAAGAGCAACTAAAACCCTATATCAAATATCTGGTGGTGTCGGAGAATGAATTGGAAAGCGAATACCGCGTTTTTCCGTCTTCGGGATTGGTGATCGGCTTTCAATACCGCGGACAGCTCGCCACGATCAGAAACAATGCGGAAAGCAAGCTGACATCAGCCGGGATTACGGGCATTTCCGACGGGTACAAAGTCTTCCGAAATTCAGCGAATATCGGAACGGTGTTGGTGTTTTTCACAGAAGTCGGCTTTACACACTTTGCGTCGCATCCAGCCAATGAGCTGTTTAATCTTAGCCTTTCCCTTGAGGATATCTTTGAAAAGAGCAGGGTAGCGGAAGTGGAGGAAAAATTGGCAACAGCCACCACAGACACGCAGCGGGTGAAGACTGTAGAGCATTTTTTACTCTCACAGCTCAAGGAAATCCAAGCCGACAAACTGGTCGTGGAGGCTGTCCGCCTCATCTACCAAAGCAAGGGAACCATTCGCATCCAGGAGCTGATCGGCAAACTTTTCATCAGCCAAAGCCCCTTTGAAAAACGTTTTCGGAAAATTGTAGGAACTACCCCCAAGAAATTTGCGTCCATCGTCAGGTTTAACACCGTGTTGGGGAGCTTGGACCATTCTAAATCCCTGACGGAAATCTGCTACGAAAACAAGTTTTTCGATCAAGCCCATTTCATCAAAGACTTCAAACAGTTTACAGGCGACACACCGGAAAACTTTAAGCGCTTCCTGTAGAAAAACGATTTTTTACAATCACCTGCATATTGACCAAGGCACCTTTGTAGGGTAATCGCAGCACTGAGATAATCAAAAAACCAGGGTTAAAATCAATCGGTATTTTGCTTTTCGACAGTAGGACGTTGCGTGTTTTTCAGAAACTCCTTTTCACAATTAAAAAACAAGAACATGTTTACAGTAGAACAGATCAAAGCTGCTCACAGCAAGGTCAAATCAGGTGCAGACTTTCCTGCATACATCCAAGAAATCAAACAGTTAGGGGTGACCTATTACGAAACCTTCGTGACGGATGGGCACACCAATTACTCCGGAGCTAGGGACTACAAAACCACCGCACCCGGAAGGTACGAACCTCTGACTATTGCTCCGGAATGTGACAGAGCGCAATTCAAAGTGGGCCTAAAGGAGCATCAACAGGGCAAGACAGATTATCCGACTTTCATCGGGATGAGTGCAAAATTTGGTATCGAAAAGTGGGCCGTTTGCATGGAGAAGATGACCTGTACCTATTATGACCTGGCAGGCAACGAAATTCTGGTGGAGCAAATTCCTCAATAGGCTTTAGAATATGTTCCGCTTGCGAATCCACCGATACCCAAAAGCGGATAGTTTGATGTTACCCGACCGAGCATCGAACTGCCCATATCTTACATCCCCAAATACATCCAGCATCTCATCCTGAGATTTGAACTCGAAAGAAACGATGACTTCTTTCTCGGAAAAATTGTGAAAGATCAACGATGTCCGGTTTTCATAGTGAAAGCTTAAAGCCAATACCGCGGGATGGCTCACTTTGATTAGATCCCACTTTCCGTGACCTATCTCGATCACTTCCTTCCTAAAACGGATGCATCGTGTCATCCAGTTCAGGAAGGATTCCGGATCGCGGTGCTGATCTGTTACGTTTAGCTTTTGGTATCCAAACTCTCCTTCAGACAAAACCGGCTTTATCAGTTGATCTTCAGGAGCTTCAGAAAACCCGCCGTTTTTCCCGCTGTCCCACTGCATGGGCGTCCGTACGCTATCCCTTTCTTTCAACTCCAGATTTTCTCCCATTCCCAGCTCCTGTCCGTAGCGAATCACGGGGGTGCCCGGTAGAGAAAAAAGTAAGCTATACGCCATCTCCAGCCTTTTCCTGTCGTTCTTGAGCATAGGAGCCAGCCTCCTTCGGATGCCGTGATCAAAGATCCTCATTCCTTCCTCCGGCGCAAATGCGCTGAAGACCGTCTGCTGTTCCTTTTTGCTAAGTTGGGCTAGGCTCAATTCGTCGTGGTTGCGCAGGAAATTGGCCATCTGCTCCCTCGCCCCAAGCCGGGGGAGTTTCCGCAGTGCCTTCCTTACAGGAATTGCTTTTCCGGTGACCAAAGCCAAAAAAATCGAATTGTTCAGGTGAAAATCAAAGAGCATGTGGACTTTGTCCTGATCGCCAAAGAAGTCCCGATATCTCTTGGGATCCACATCCACTTCTGCCAACAAAATTGCGTCACGGTTGTGGACCTCGGTAAACTCTCTGAAATCCCGTAAAATCTGCAAAGGATCTCCATCAAACTTTTCGCTGCCTTTCTCTCTGAACATGTGGGGAGTGGCGTCTATCCGAAACCCGGATATCCCGAGCTTGAGCCAAAAATGAATCACCCGGATGATCTCGGCCCGTACCTCAGGATTCGAGATATTGAGGTCTGGCTGGTTGGGTAAAAAAGTGTGGTAATACCACTTCTTGGCGGATCGGTCGTATGTCCAATTAGTATGCCCCTGAAGCTCCTCCAATACGGCATGCTTTCCGTCATCCTCCGGCTTGTGATCCGACCAGATATAGAAATCCCTGTATTTCGAGTCGCTGTCCTCCCGGGCTTTCTCAAACCAAGGATGGGCCGTTGAGGTATGGTTTACCACCAGATCGATCAAAATTCGTATGCCGGCTTCATCGGCGGCATCCACCAGTTCGGCAAAATGCCCGAGATCTCCAAGCCTGCTGTCCACTTTGAAATAGTCCCGTACATCGTACCCGTCATCCCTGTTGGGCGAATCATAAAATGGCTGAAGCCATACGGCGTCTACACCCATCCCGGCCAGATAAGGGATGCATTGGATCAGCCCGGTGAAATCTCCCACACCGTTCCCGTTGGAATCCCTAAAAACCTCCACATCCAGCGAGTAGATCACCGCATTCTTATACCAGAGTTTATTCATTCTACTTCAGATTAGGAAGGACCTCTTTCCCAAAAAAGGATATAAAATCTTCCTGCCAATCGTTAACATTGTGGATAATGATCTTACTAAAGCCCAGGGTAGCATACTCTCTGATTGCATTGATAAATGTGCCCGCATCATTCCCTATAAGGACGTGTTGGGCCACATCTTTCTTGTGAACGTCCTGTCCGAGTTCGTCAAACTGAGCCGGCGTGCCTAGATCCGAGAGCACGCTGCTCGGGAAGATGTTGTTCCTCCATTGGTCCCAGGCACCTTCCAGTGCTTTTTCCCTGTTTTCAGCATAGGACACCTGCACCTTCAGAGCCAGCGGCTTTCCTTGGCCACCGTTTTCTGAGAAGGCGTTGGCTATCTTTTCCAACTCATCCAAAGGCCGTGAGACAGTAATCAGTCCATCGGCCCATTCCCCCAGCCATGCCGAAGTAACCTCAGTCAGTGCAGCTCCATAGACCAGCGGAGTTTCGTTCGATGGGGTGAAAAGCTTGGCATTTTCTACTTGAACACTGCCTTTAAAGCTCACATAATCCCCCTTCCACAGTTCTCGCATCATCTCCACCGATTCCTGCAGGCGCTGATTTCGTTCAGCCTTGGAAGGCCAGCGTTCACCCGTTATGTGTTCATTGAGCGCTTGCCCACTCCCCGCAGCCATCCAAAATCTTCCCGGAAACATCTCTAGCAGCGTTGCCACCGCCTGGGCGATGATCGCCGGATGGTACCGCTGCCCGGGCGCGTTTACGATACCATATTCCAGTGAAGTTGCCTGCATAGCCGCCCCCAACCAACTCCAGGCAAATCCACTCTCTCCCTGCCTCTCGCTCCAGGGGTGGAAATGGTCTGAGGACAATACCATCTTAAATCCAGCGTCCTCCGCCATTCCCACCAGCTTTAATAAATGCGAGGGGGAAAACTGTTCGTGGGAGGCGTGGTATCCTATCTTCATGTGTTTGTGTTTAGGGATCACGTAGCTTGTTCAGAATTTATGATCCTCTTCCAAGTGTTGCGTCCGGTGTGGTCAATTTCATGATGAATTTTAACCAAAACCATGCAAGAGCGTGAAGATGAAACAGCCTCTGGCCTGTGCCTCTTAGCAGGGAGAAACAAAGCTTTCACAGCGATTCGCCATTGCCGAAAACGGAGCTGGGAAAGACGAAAAAGTGATGCGTTCGCTGGGTGAGCGCAACCTAAAGAACCGGCTTCGTATGCCTAGCGTCGTACCAAAAGATAGGCAAAACGTTTCCTTTTTTCCCCAAGCTTGAGGAGGAGTTAAAAAACAAAAACAGGCCAGGCCAAGCCTCCGATAGGAAGAGTAAAAGGCTGGTGGCGACTCTTTCGAGCACTGAACCGAAATCTCTAACTCCTCCCAACTCGACCATATTTCCTAGCACAGATTTTAGTCCATATAGAACTGAACGAAACTGGCGCGCCCAGGCCGGTGTTTTTAACCATGTACCCAATGAGCATAAAAGAAAGATGGCAGAACTGGTCAGGAAGTGTCGCATTCACTCCCGGGGAGATAGAAAAACCGCGGGATGAGGAGCAAGTCAGGCAAGTGGTCCTCCGGGCAAAAAAAGAAGGCAAGCAAATCCGCGTGGTAGGCGCAGGCCATTCTTCGGTTCCGCTGGTCGTCTCTGACCACATCGTCATGAGCTTGGAGCGGCTTAAAGGCCTCGTAAACCACTTTCCTGCCACCAATCAAGTAGCTATGCTGCCGGGCACAGACATTAAGGAAGCGGGAGAACTCCTTATCCAAAAGGATCTGAGTATGCACAATACCGGTGATGTGGATCTGCAGTTTATCGGCGGTGCTTTTGCCACAGGCACTCATGGCTCGGGGAGAAAACTCCAAAACCTCTCCGGCATGATCACAGGATGTCGGCTGATAGACGGACAGGGTGAGATTCACGAGATTGATGGTTCTGATCTGCATCAACTCAATGCGGCAAAGGTGTCGCTCGGAGCCCTTGGAATCATCACCCAGTTTACGCTACAGACGGTGCCAGCGGAGAAGGTTGTCAGGCAGGAGTTTTGGGCACGGGTAGATGCTTGTATGGAAAGCCTGGATGGTCTGATAGCCGGCAACCGGATGTTTGATTTTTACTGGTATCCGCGAAACGACTTGGTAAAGCTTAGAATATGCAATCCCATAGACGATAAGGTGGAACGGCCAGCCTATGCCGTTCCCGCAAAGGAAGACCAGAAAGGCTTTTTGTATCAGATCCTGCCGCAGGAGCGGAGTCTTAAATTTGAGGAGATGGAATACCTGCTTCCTTTCGAAGCGGGCCCGGCCTGCTTTCAGGAGATCCGGAAGCGGGTTAAAGAAAAACACCGGCACTACGTGGGCTGGAGGATTTTGTATCGGACCATTGCTGCTGATGAGGTATATTTAAGTCCCTCGTTTTCGAGAGATTCGGTGAGTATCTCCGTCCTGCAAAATGTAGATCTTGAATATCAATCCTATTTTGATGACATAGAACCGATCTTCAGAGCTCACGGAGGGCGTCCTCATTGGGGGAAAAAGCACTCGCTCACAGCTGAAGAGATAAGGGGCCTCTATCCACGATGGGATGATTTTATGCAGTTGCGGAGAGAGTTTGATCCTGATGGGATCTTTCTCAATGACTATTTAAAGCAAATCTTGGATACATAAAATCAACGCTGCCTGCGCATTCATTCTTATCGGGAGAGCTGGTTATCCAGTCTCATTCTGGACAGGTTGCGACTTTAAAAGAACAAACACATGGAAAAGAATTGGGGCAAAAAAAAATGGGGATTTCCGGGAGGTTTTATCCCCGCAGAAAGCACCGGGAAAGAGCCCGAGATGCTCAGCAAGGATGAAATCTCCATCCTGAACACCTCCCAGATGGATGCGGATATTTCGATCACTATCTACTACGCAGACCGTGACCCCGTGTTAGGATACCAGCTCACAGTCAAGTCGGAACGCGTAAAGCAATTTCGGATAAACGACCTGATCGATCCACACGCGATTCCGCTTGGACTGCCGTATGCCGCAGTGTTGGAAAGCAGTGCGCCTGTGATAGTACAATGGAGTAAGCAGATCACCGCGGACGGTAAACTGGGACTTATGGGAGGGATGGCTTATCCAATTGAGGAAGATTAACAGACCTGCGTCACTATGCTGGGATTGATACTGGCTTTCGGAACGGCTATCTCAGAAGCTTTAAAAGATATCTTCAGCAAGGAAAATCTGCGGTACGTGGACGAATACACCGTCGCCTTTTCCATGCATCTGGTAATATCTCTTTTGCTTGCTCCCGTCGTAGTAGTGATGGGTGTCGAAGAGGTGTCAGGCCGCTTTCTGCTCGCCTTATTTTCCTCGAGCTTTATACAGCTTGCGGTCATCTTACTCTACATGAAAGCCATCAAGCGGGCGGAGCTTTCCGTGACCGTGCCTTTGGTCACCCTGACGCCACTCTTTATGCTGCTGAGCTCTCCGATCCTGATCGGGCAGTTTCCAAACCTGAGCGGAATAGGGGGGATTTTGTTTATAGTAGCGGGCACCTACCTGCTGAATATGGAAGGGAACCGAGCGGGCTTTTTTGCTCCTTTCAAGAACTTGGTCTACAGCCAGAGCTCCCGGTATATGCTGATTGTGGCCTTCCTATGGAGCATCACTGCCAATATTGACAAGGTTGGCGTTGAAGAGACATCCCCGATATTTTGGGCATTTTCCAAGGATCTTCTGATTCTCTTATACCTTATTCCTATAGTCTATCTAAAATCAAAAGCACCTCTAGCGCAACTTAAAAGCCGATGGCTTCAGCTCTTGGGCATAGGAGTCTTCCGGACTACCAGCGTGCTCACACAGATGTTTGCGATCCAGTTCATCCTGGTTGCTTATGTGATCTCCATCAAAAGATCCAGCGCGCTCCTGATTATCCTCTACGCCATCTTCTTTCTCCATGAAAAGAAAAATTTCAAGACACGACTTTTGGCCATTGCCATCATATCCATCGGGCTGGCATTGATAGCGCTCTCCTGAGGGGACCATTCTTACTCCGTTTTTGGGTAGACATCTACCTGCACGATGAACCGATGACGCGTGGTAGAGCCATGTCGGATGGCAAGGAAACTTGATCCTGCAACCGAGATCAGGACTTCTTTCTTGCAAAATACCCGATCAGGACCGCGACAATAAGTGCTCCCAGTAAGAATAATATGACGAGTTCGATTCCCATGAGAATTCCGGTTTAATGCAACAACAAGGATCCGGGGGCACGACAACGGACAGATAGCCAGTGTCCCGGCCAGTGTTAAAACAATTTATTTGCCAACCGGATCTCTTTTCAAGCAGCTCATACTCCGATAGCCTTCCGATCACCATATCATACAGGTTCAGTGTCTCTACCGCATTCAGTCTGCCAAAATCACATAAACTTCCTTTTTTCAGGTGGTGGAAATCCCTCCATCAGTGGTGATTTCACCCCATTGGCTAAACCCGGTACGCAGTGCTCTCTGCTTTAAATCAAGCTGTATCATCATGAGATCTCAGAAATCGGACTGTAGGCCGTAAAACCGTCACTCCGCCTGACTTTGGTACTGGCGGGGACTGCGCGGAGCAGGTAGGGAATATTTGCCAGCCGGAGCAGCGGTTATCTTATGAATCAAGCCGGTACTGCTCAGCCAATTGTCAAGTTCCTGCGCTTCATGACCCTGTAAGAGCTGTTTTGCTTTCCAATATTCCTTTTCAACCAATCGGTTGTCAAAGCTTACTTTTTCAAGGATAGTCTTATAGTAACTCAGAAATGAATTGTTGCCCATCTTAGAACTATTTTGATTCACTAAATAATTGAAATTGAAAAACCCGTTTCCCGGGATGGTTTAAATTAGCCCGCGACGATAACTCTGCATCGAGGCGGAAAAAATCCCCGCTCAGGCTGGCGAAATGCCAGCCGGGGTAAAATGCAGCAGGGATAATGAATCGAACCAGCCGGCCTAGGACTGGCTGTGTTTAATTAAGAAATTTGGATCGTTCTGACGGGTTTTTGCCGTGCTTCTTCCCGCTTGGGGATCAGCAGCGTCAAAATCCCGTCCGCATACTTGGCTTCTATCTTGTCGCCTTCTACGGTGTTTGGCAGATAGAAGGAGCGTCTGAAAGCGCTGTAGCTGAATTCCCGGTGCGTATACCCCTCGTTGGTCTCCGATGCCGGATCCGCCGTCTTCTCGCCCTCGATCACCAGCGTGTTGTTATCCAGCTGGACCTTAAAGTCGTCCTTCTTCATTCCCGGCGCCGCCATCTCGACTTTGTAGTCGGTGCCTGTCTCTACGACATTGACTCGCGGAAGGGTGGAGCGATCGGACAGTTGGCCAATTCCCGCAGTATCCAGCCAGTCAAACAGGCCCTTGCCGGGAAAATCTTCAAAGAAACTTGGAAAGGTGCTGAGACCGTTCCTTTTCATCAGTGTGTTCATTGCTTTTTCAATTTAATGGTTCAACAAACGATCTTGATCCGGAACACTCCTGAAAGTAACAGGGATCCCGACTCAAGAAGACAAATAAATCGCGATTCTCTTGGGGCCAAAAAACAAGCAATATGCCAGTCGGCATCGGACGATAATTTTGTCACAATTTCACTGAAAAATTGTCAGTCGAGATGACTGTCACTCCCAGCAAATGACCCTTAGCAGTCAGGAGGCTGCTGAAGTCTTTACACCGCCGATAAAAAAACCTGAGCGTTTGCCCAGGCGATTTAATTTTTAGAGGAGTACCCGCTCTTCAGATTTATTATTCCAGTCGCAGAGAAAAATTCGACTTGCTCGGCGCAAATGGAGATGATCAGTCAGTTAATGAAAATCAGACTATCCTAGTGATCTGGATAGCAGTCTGATGTCTTGTGTGAACAATTTGATAACAAGAGTTGCCAAATCAACGGGATTACTGTTCCTTGATTCGTATGATGATTCTTTGGTAGCTGGTCAACGCAGGACTTCCTCCATCGGTAGCGGAGGCAATCACATGGATCGTCTGACCTGGCTTGGCATTTTCCGGGATAATTAGCTCAGTATTTTTTCCTTCGGACTGCGAAAAGCTCACTTGAACATCATTTCCACTCACCGGTGTCTGATTCCATTTTACCATTACTTCGTCTCCATCCGGATCTGTCGTGTTGACGTGCAATTTGATTTTCTGCTTTGGAGAAGCCATAAGCGTCAAAGGTCCCACTGCTTGTATCACTGGAGCGTGATTTGCGTCTTGAAAGTTTGGAGTTACTGCCCATTTCATCCTGGCAGCAAAATCCCGCTGAGCATCCGGGAAATAATTGGGAAAAGGCTCCAGATCCGTTTGAGCCCGGTTTTGATTGGATAAAGATGCAGCCATATCATCTGCAGATCCTGAGGATCCCATCCCCGGAATCGCCTCCGCTTGGGTGGCTTTAATCACCCGGCCTCCCCAGCCTCCAAAAGTTCCGTTTTCAAATGCCCGAAGGCCATTTCCAAGCATGTTCATGAAGGTGTGATTGTCGCCTTCTCCCAACCAAGAACCTTTTTCCTGCACTGGCATCCAGACGAAATAGCCCATTTCCTTCAGTTGCTCGTTGGTATATCCGGCAAAACCAAAGTAATCGACTTTATCGCCTTTGACCATCTGTTTTCCATCTCCCCAAACACGGTATAATTCCCCTAAAGGCCCTCGGTCTGATATATTCTCCTTCATCCAAGCCGAAGTTAAGTAAGGACTATTTTCTGGGGTAGCCCGGATTTGGGCACCATACCCATAGTTGGGTGCCTGTCTGAATTGTCGGTATTCGATATTAGGCCAATTGGGTAGAATATAGCTTGCGAAAGTATCGTCTTGATCTCCAGAGGGCAAAAGGATGACTTTCCGGTTGATCTTAGCTTGGATATTTTCCCAGTCATTGGTGAATTCAAAATCTCTCTTGATGGTATAAAGCGCTCGGGCGATACTACTGGCTCCACCCCATGCGGTGATGAAAAGTTGGCCGGGTTTATCATCCAAAATCAATTCCCGGATCAATTCTGAACCCGGTGTGTCCTTGCTAAAATCTCCGTCAAACTCAATATTGCCATATCTAATGACGGATTCTAACTTTTCCGGATCTGGGTAATTCGGATTGTGGATTTTCAGATTAGAGTAAGATTTTTCATAGGCCTCGACGATATCGTGGATAAATCGCTCTCCCTCAGTCCATCGCCAGGAAGTACATGGACATTCGTTCATTCCGAATCGATCATATTCCCTACCGGGTACAAACCACTTTGTGCCTTTACCATCTCCTGACCAATGAAATTGGCTGCTGTTATAAACTAGACCTTCGATCTGTAAATCAGAACTATATAAGATTAATCGGATCAGGGAATTATTGTCGTCCAACTCTGGGTCCGCGGTGATAATGATTCTGGGTTTAGCTGAGGTTAGGTTTGTCTGGCAGTTAGCCTGGGTAAAGGGAATTGCCAAAAGAAGAACAACAAAAGCCTTTGCCAGAACTTTGATTGTGGAGAAATAGGAAATCATGGGTTTGAGATTTGGTTGTCAAAATATATTGAAAGGATCTATTATCTCCTAGTTGAGACAATGGTGGTTTACTAACCAAAACTGTGGAGATTTATCTTCCGCCAAGGCAGCGATGGTTGTCTCCGCAAAAAAACCAGACAAAGAATGTCTTGAGAATTTAGCACTGAATAGAACTTTAACACCCTTCCTTTTTCCTGACTTTTTTCAAAAGCGAAGAGAAAAGCTGGCGCATTTTGCTGGCCAGATCAGGGAAGAAATCCGGTGCCCTCTATCTATGAAAATAGGCCGAGGTCCATCCGCACATTGCAGGCGGATAACGGAAACAACCTCGGTTCATAAATTCAGCCCATTGATTTCACAAGTTTTCCGGTTTCTGCCTCCAGTGGAAATCTTGATGCCTCGCAATCCATTGATTGGTAAGGTGCTTTTGGTTCAATTATGGCTTCGATACCAGAAGAAGGTCGGCCCCGGTAGGTAAAAATGACGTGACAAATCCACCTGCACCTGACAATTGACCGGAAGATGGGTCGTTTTAATTTTAACTCGGATTATGCATTAGGTTTCGTTATGAGGGCTGAAATTACAAGAAAATCAGGCTGTTTGGAGACTGAGTCATAGCACCGCTATGGTGAAGTCGAAAACAGCAACGAGTGACTGATTTTGAAGCAATTTCAGCCCGCAATAGAATCGCTAATGCATATTTCGGGTTTAAAGCATTTTGGTATGGAAAATCACATTCTTGAACTTGAGAAAAAATACTGGGAAGGCATGGAGAACCATGATTATCCCAGTGTGGCGAGCCTCACCCGTTTTCCCTGCATTGTAGCGGGTAAAGACGGAGTCAGGACGGTAGATGAAGCCACCTTCAAAAAGATGTTTGAATCAGGCAAAGGCGTAAAATGGAAGGTTCTCGCCATAGACGATGTTCAGACGCAAACCCTAGGCAACAATGCCCTGATCGGCTATCTTGTCGGGCTTGAAGCAACCATGGACGGGAAGAGCTCCTCGATGAGATGTGCCTGCACTTCCACTTGGATCAAAGAAAACGAAGAGTGGCGCTGTGCCATGCACACGGAATCGGACCTCAAGGAATAGGAGGGCATACCCCCATCTTCGGATGGTCCGAACCTTGACATACTGACTTCAAGGTAAACTATCCTTCCGCCTCATACCTCGCGCAACTGCGGATCCTGGACATCATGTCGGGTCATCAGGCTTACTGCCACCGCCGTGATCCCGAAGGCGATATGCGGCCACATCACCGCCTCAGCAAAGCCGAAGATCCAGGGCGAGGCCATTAGAAACAGGCCCGCGAGTACATCTACTGTAAGATGAACAGTAAAGGGTATCGCCGGGAAGATCCCCAACTCATAGTTTGTCATAAAACTCATCAGTATCACCAGGATACCTATCACTACGGGAGTCCACATCGCGGCCTCTATATCGTGGAAGTCAAAGATCCATGGGCTGGCAATGAATAGCACCGCGGTCAGATAGTCGAGTACTCCGTGTGTTTTTGAATCGATAATTTTCATGATACAATGTGTTTGATGAACTGAACTATTTATGTTGGATTTTGCCGGAGACATTCCTTGATACCAGTCAGCCTCCCTTGTTCCGACATCATCTCTGGTAGTCGGAAATCCTGGATGTGTTTCTTTCAATTTCCTCCCAGAGATCTTCCATGGCCAGAGAATCCAGAGAATTGATAGCTATGCTGCTTTTCTGCCCTTGTTTGGACCTTAGTTGAGGTTTTGTTTTTAGATATCCATCTTCACTGTAATAGATCAGACGATACTCATAATTATCGCGGGACCTCCATGCATCAGCCCCGACGTTCCCGGAGCCAAAGCTGTCCCTGATAGAATCCTCGACAGATTCCAACTTGAGCTCCTCTTTGATCCCCTGCCAGTCACTATCCTCGAAGTCAGTCACCAACACCAGCTCCTCTGCCCGCTCTCTCCTTTCCAATTCACCTGAAGACATGTCGTCCGTCACACCCGGATCTTCCACCTTGGTGGGATCGTTGTCGTTGTCAAGTTGTTGTGTATCCTTTGATCCGGTGGAATTGGGATCACAGCCGGCGATCAGCATACAAAATCCCAGCGTCAGGTACATCGCCCTGATAGATCGTTGATTTTTCATGGTAGTGGTAGTTTTAGTCACAGTTTTTTTCAAGATGTGTAAATCAAACATCCGGTGAAAAAACTCCTAATTCCGTTCCATGTCCATCGCTTCCCGCTCAGCTATCTCTGAGAGACATATCTTGCTATCGGGTGCGCGGAATCTGTGGATTTTTCAGTATCCGTGTTACAAAAAGCTTACACAACACTACTTTTTCCACACAGGGGCAGTGTCTGCGAGTTCATGTTTTGAACCGAGCTTGTGGCTTAGGCACGCGAGGTGATTTCTTTCTTTTCAAGAATAAGCGTACTGTCGGCCCGGGCTATCTCTTCAATATCAGTCTCCTCTCGTACTTCCGGTGCCTCTCTGGTCCGCTGATGGGATTCCAGTCTTTTAAACATCTTTTCGAGATCCGGTTAATCACTCCCGGAACCCCGCCTGCATCGCGTTCATCCCGGGAAAAACAATGCCCATTGTATAACAAAAAACCGCCTAAGTGTGGCCCGGGGGGAGTTGCACCTTTTCTCCTTTTGACCGAGTGAAACAAGTTACCGCGGGAGAAGCTTCAAAATTCGGCTTTTTGGCCTGTTTCAAACCGTTGGAGGAAATCTTGGCTTTTTGTAAAAAATCTGGTGGACTAATTGGAAGCATCTTCATCCAGTTGATCTAATGTAACCTCATCCGAAGGCGACGGGAAATCAGATCTGTATGCACGCCATCCTCTGCGGGAACAGTCAATAGAAGACACCCTCTACGTGCTGGGAATAGGTATAGAAACCGCTGGGGATAAAAGAAAAAAAGGTTTTGGAGGTGGGCCGAATGCTCGTCACCATCCAATAGACCGACGAAGGTGAATTTAACCAGTTTTACAATGTTTGATAACACGACAGCTTTAAGAGAAGCAAAAACAGACACCAAAACAGCCGACCGTGGCAGCCGGGGATCCAGGAATCCTAACTATGATCTTTTGGTCTTTTGCCACCTAAGGTGGGACTTTGTCTACCAGAGACCACAGCACATCATCAGCAGGCTTGCGCAAGAGTACAGGATACTCTTTGTAGAAGAGCCCATTGCCCGTACCGACCAAAGCCACTCGCTTGAGGTATTGGGTCCTAACCTCCATATCTTCAGACCAAACATCTCCAGTCTGGAGGGATTGTCTGCGGCGATCGCCACACTGGGGGTAGGTTCTCAGTTTCCGCTGGCCTGGTTTTATTCGGCTTCCTTCAGCGGTGTCCTGAAGGAGATCCACTTCGACCATGTCATCTATGATTGCATGGACGAGCTGTCTCTGTTCAAGGGAGCTCCCGCTGCTCTGCTTGATCAGGAACGCTTTCTACTGCAACACTCCGATATTGTTTTCACCGGCGGTCGGTCACTTTTCGAATCCAAGCGGCCTCTTCATCCTAATGTCCACTGCTTTCCGAGCTCGGTAGATTTCGACCATTTTGCCAAAGCCAAAAACGGAATACCTCTCCCTCTGGACATCATGGACATACCGAAGCCGATTGTGGGCTATTTTGGCGTGATTGACGAGCGTCTGGATCTCGGACTTGTCGAAAAAACAGCCCTTCGACTCCCGCAGTTCTCTTTCGTCTTCATCGGCCCGCTGGCCAAGATCCATGACTCTGAGCTACCGAGGCTTCCAAACATCCACTATCTGGGAATGAAGCCCTATCAGACTCTCCCCAATTATCTAAAAGCCTTTACGATAGCGATGATGCCGTTTGCGCTCAACGACGCAACCAAATTCATCAGTCCCACCAAAACGCTGGAGTACATGGCCGCCGGAAAGCCGATCGTATCCACGAGGATAAAAGATGTGGAACGCGACTACTCCAGCTGCGTCCATCTGGTCGCAGATGACGAGGATTTTGCGGATCTGTTGATAAAGCTACTCCTGCAAACTGGCGTATCCGCCGAATCCGCGAGGTATGAAGAAATCCTAAAAAACACCTCTTGGAACGCCACGGTAAATAAGATGAGACAGGTGATAGCTGAAGTGAGAGAAAGATGAGACAGCAGGAAATAGTGATCGTAGGTGCCGGCATCTCCGGCTCAGTCCTGGCAGAGCGATACGCCTGTCAGGGAAAGAAAGTATTGGTAATAGAAAAACGGGATCACATCGGGGGAAATTGCTTTGACTATACCGATGAAAACGGGATCATCGTCTCCAAGTACGGCGCCCACCTCTTCCATACCAATGATCGGGAAGTTTGGGAATATGTAAACCGGTTTACCATCTGGCAGCCCTGGGAGCATCAGGTGGTGGCAAGGGTTGATGAGCAGTTGGTTCCTGTTCCGGTCAACCGAAACACGGTTAACCTGATGTTTGGCGAAAACCTGCAGACGGATCAGGACATGAAGCAATGGCTGGAAAAAAACCGCATCCCGATAGATCAGCCCACAAACGGGGAAGAGGCAGTATTGAACAGCGTGGGTTTGGAGCTGTACGAAAAGCTGTTTAAACATTACACTAAAAAGCAATGGGACAAGTATCCCGACGAACTGGATGCCTCTGTGCTCAACAGGATCCCTGTCAGACTCAACGAGGATGGACGCTACTTTTCTGATAGATATCAGGCCATTCCAATTGGTGGATATACCAGATTATTTGAGAGAATGTTGGATCACCCCAACATTGAAGTGATGCTCAACACCGATTATGCGGACCTGCGCGATGATCTTACCGGCTTTGAAAAGCTGTTTTATACCGGACCGATCGATCGATTCTTTGAGTTTAAAAAGAACCTGCAGGAAAAACTCGAGTACAGATCCATACGATTCGAGTTTGAAAGTCTCGATATGGAATTCTTCCAGGAAAATTCGGTGGTAAACTATCCCGGTACCGAAGTGGATTTTACCAGAATCGTGGAATACAAGCATTTTGGCAACCAGAAATCCTCCAAGACGACGATCTCACGGGAGTTTACCGTCGACCACGGTGATCCTTACTATCCTGTTCCCAACCCACGCAATCAGCAGGTGTACGAATCATACCGAAGGGAAGCGGACAAGCTGAGTAATGTCTACTTCGTAGGCAGATTGGCCAGTTATAAATACTTCAACATGGATCAAGCCTTTAGGTGTAGCCTCGATCTCTACCATCAGCTTGAAGAGGAATCGGTTGTGACGACAAACACCGGACTGGATTGATGATGGATAAATTTAAGTCCTTCATATTCGGCGGCTTCGAATGCGCGGACCAGATCAACGCACGTGGAAAACGTGTAGATCTCTTGGAAGAAACACAGCATAGCCGGCGGGCGGATGAAGATTACAGCGAACTGAGCGAACTCGGCATCCTCACCGTCCGGGAGGGAATCTGCTGGAGTAGGGTGGAGCCGGTACCCGGCTGTTATGACTTTGAAGAGGTCCTTGGGAGGATCAAAAGCGCTCAGAAGTACGGAATCGAGCAGATCTGGGATATTGTCCACTTTGGCTACCCGGCTGACATCTATCCCGGCCATCCGCTTTTTACGGCTAGGTTGGTCGGTCTGTGTCAGGCTTTCACGTCTTTTTATGCCCAGCATGCTCTGGCCCGATTGAAGGTCGTTCCAATCAACGAAATCAGTTTTATCTCCTGGCTGTCCGGAGAGGTGGCGGGTGCCGCGCCTTTCATGAGGAGAAACGGCTGGGAGCTAAAGTATCAGCTCTGCAAAGCTGCCATCCAAGGGATCAAAGCGATCCGGTCGTTAATGCCAACTGCGGAAGTTTTTCTCGTCGAACCTTTGATTTGGGTGCATGCCGGCACTCCTGCCGACCTTCACCATGCGGACCTTGAAAACGGCTACCAGTTTCAGACCGCAGATATCGTGACGGGCAGAATCTGTCCCGAATTGGGAGGTGATCCCAGTCTGATCGATGGCATTGGCGCCAACTATTATTGGAATTGCCAGTGGCAGCTGGGATACGGCTCACTGCCCTGGCCGGATCCCTGTGGGTTTCGTCGGCCGGTTTCCCAACTGCTGGCAATGGTCTGGGAAAGGTATGGTAAACCCATCTTCATCAGCGAAACAGGACACTTCGGCAGCGGTAGGGCATTATGGATCAATGAGATCTTTTCGGAATCGCTGAAGGCACTTCAATTGGGTGTCGATCTCCGTGGGATCTGCCTCTATCCTCTGGTCGACCGCCCTGACTGGGACAATCTCTATTGCTATCATCACAGCGGCCTCTGGGATCTCACGGAAGACAAAGACCGGATGGCAAACTTGCCCTATGTGGAGGCGGTAATGGATGGCTTCGGGATCTTTGCCGAGTACCGCAAAAACCTCGTCGGGGCCGCGGTCGAGGAGATCGAAGATGGTGCGGTATATAAAGAGCTTGCTGTCAAATGTCTCTCTTGAAAGGCAATTGTCCACGCGCCCGCGGAGGCAACTAATAAAGCGTAAATCCCCTGGGTTCTCTTTATTGCGATTCCCGGTTTCAAATGGACGGAAAGTGCTCAATGAACCTTCCGTCACAGGTTTGACAGGAATTGGTCTTACTGTTTGGCATAAACAAATTCGTAAAACGGAGGGTAGAAGGGATAACAATTAAGCCATCCTTTTTCCTTTTTAATCGTCTTTAAATAATCCGACGGTTCAAATAGCCGCTCCCCGATGAGGTGAGCCTAGCCAGCGTAACTACACAAGAGCATGCCAAAACTGTACTTTAACTCCACCCGCTATGCAGACTTGCCTCTGCACTATGGCCGCGTTCCGCCGTGGCTGGCGCAGCGTATGGCTAAGCTGGGAGGTGCAATTGTGGAGTCTATTGTGATTGAGTACGGAAGATCATCGTTGCTGCAGCGCCTGAGCGATCCGTTCTGGTTTCAGGCACTTGGCGCTGCCATGGGCATGGACTGGCATTCGTCTGGCATTACCACCTCGGTGATGGGCGCGCTCAAGCGGGCCGTCAACCCGCGGTTCAACGACCTGGGTATCTATATCTGTGGCGGCAAGGGCAAGCATTCGCGCAACACGCCTCAGGAGCTCCTGTCCCTGGCCGATCGCACGGGGTTAAATGGCGACGAACTGGTGCGCTCCAGCAGGCTTTCTGCCAAGGTGGACAACACTGCCATACAGGACGGCTTCCAGATTTATCTACACTCCTTCCTCGTCACCAACCAGGGTGAATGGGCCGTCGTGCAGCAGGGGATGAATGATGGGACGGGTATGGCAAGACGCTATCACTGGCATTCTGAGCAGATGAAGTCATACATTGAAGATCCACATACCTCCATCTATGGGAGAAATCAGGGTGAGATCTTGAATCTGACCGCTGCAGGAGCTCAACCTACCAAGGCGGGTATTCTGGACATTGCAAAGGAAGACCCCGCTCGCATGCTGCCCGAGATTCGCAGGATTGTGATGCCAACACATCACGATGTCCGCGCAGAAGATGTCGATTTAAAGCGCCTGGGCAGCGTGCTCGCACTTGCCCATGAAAAAGAAGTCGGCGATTTTGAATCGCTCTTGCTTCTGGAGGGACTTGGCCCGCGCACATTACAGTCGCTCACACTGGTGAGCGAGATCATCCACGGCACACCGTCACGCTTCACTGATCCCGCGCGCTTCTCTTTCGCCCACGGTGGAAAAGACGGGCATCCCTTTCCGGTACTCACTACAGTGTACGACGAGACCATCCATCATCTCAAGACTTCGGTAGAGAAAGCCAAGATCGGCGATCGAGAGAAATTTGACGCTCTTAAAAATTTGACGCTCGTGGCTCAGCATCTTGAAAAAGGTTTTGAACCTGTGCCCGATGCGTTCGACCAAGTCATCGAGAAGGAACGCGCCGAGGCTCACAAATATGGCGGCCGTACGGTGTTTGGCAAGTCAAAACCTCCAAACGGATCACAGCTAAATCTCTTCTAAACCCGGATTGCAGGAAAAAATTATCATGGCCTACTGGAGAGATTTTCACTTGAAGCCAATCAATGCCAGCGAAACGCAGTAGTCCCCAGAGGATCTATCTGGTGAAATTTTGAGAAGTCCTGAGTCTTATTGCTTTCCCACCATTCGAAGTAAGAGTCAGCCACCTCTTTCTGCACTTGTTGATTTTGCTCAATAAATCCGAAGTCTGCCCTGTTCTCTACTACAGGATTTTGGGAGGGAAATGTGCCGACCAGAAACTCACTTGCTACTGACCTTGCTCTGATGGATTCAACTGTCCACAAAACATACATGCCTAAGGCGCATTCTTGTGTTAGGGAAGATGAAATAAAATTAACGGGGAAACCGGTAATCAGCTCGGTTTCATTTCTGTAGGAAAGGAGCTCCGGAATGTCCTCGGAGGAAAAATCCGGCAGCTCCATGTTGTCGTATTTCCCGGCTTTTAGCTGCTCGGCGTAGCGCTCCACGCTCATCTTCGGGGACTCGGACTTGTCTTCACATCCGAAAAAGATCGATAGCAGAACAAAAAAAACGGCAGATTGGAGTTGTTTCATGTGGTATGTCTTCGTTTATTGAACTAACAGGCTGCTGAAGATAAGGTGTTTTTCGTTGTAGAAAAAGGTCGCTCAGGGATTTTTCCAAGGTTAACAAACTGGAAGCTAGCAGGAATCATCATCTCCTAGCATCTCGCAAAGCCTTCTTCTACAACGGCCGAGTTCCGGCATTTGCCACCACAAAGGTGGGGCTCGCATGCTGGCGAAAAGCATCAGCCGTGCTGCAGCACGCAGGTGGCTGCCGCATTGTCTTTTATCCGAATACCAAAACTTAAACGACATACAATCCAATGGGCTTATTCAATAAAATACTCGGAAATGCAAGCGAGGTCTCCGTCGAGAAGTTGGTGGAGAAGTACGGTAGGTTGCTCAGCGATCACGAGCAGATCGAACTGGGATTTCAGCTGATCCGGGACACATTCATGTTTACCAACAAGCGATTGATCCTGATCGATGTGCAGGGACTCACCGGCAGCAAGATGGAGTACAAATCCTTTCCGTATAAAAGTATCTCCAGATTCTCCCTCGAAACTGCCGGTACCTTCGACCTTGAGGCGGAGCTGAAGATCTGGATCTCCAGCGAAAGCCTTCCCTCCGTCAGCAAGAAGTTCAACAGAAGCATCGACGTCTACGAAGTCCAGCGATACCTGGCGAGTAAGGTGATGTGATCGGCATTTCCCGAACTTCATCCTGTTGGGGGTATTTCTGAGCTTCTGCCATATTGTTTCCCCAAGGCATCCGCTTTCCATTGCAGTCAGTGACTGAAACTCCCCAATTCGAGGCGGTTTGTCTCATGCGGATCTCTATTTAATCACATCTCTATGGGCGAAGACATGTCGGATTTCTGTTGAATACTAAGATTACTTTTTTAAATTAAACCAGATGAAAGAAGATTAATAGAGGCTGAAAAACTAGAATCTCACCACGCCCGTTTCGGAAATGATTTGCTGACGGGATATTAAAGTTGGGCTATTCGTAAACATCGAACCCGGGCTCTGGACCTTTTTTTGCTCGATTTACATTCCCCGTCCGCTTCATTACATGGCTCTGGAGATGCTGGATGGAGGAAGCGCTGACTAAACCCAAGAGTTCTTTGCTGCGCAAGCAAAGTCTCCAAAATGACCGTTAAAGAGTATGTCCCATCCCAATTCGGACCAGTCCAATCAAGGCCTCAATATTTTTGACCTCACACCATTCCCGATGTGGATCTACGACTTGGAGTCTTTCCGCTTCTTGGCCGTAAACAAAGAGGCAGTTCGTCACTATGGCTATAGCGAAGAGGAGTTCCTGAGCATGACCATCAAAGACATACGGCCCAGGGAGGATATCCCAAAGGTGGAGGAAGCGGTGAGAAAAGCCAGAAATCGGAGCGAACTGTACAACGAAGGCCTCTTCAGACACCAGAAGCGGGACGGCACGATCATCTATAGTCAGATCAGGAGCAACTTAATCGACTATCAGGGCAGAAAGGCAGGGATTGTCTCCGCAGTCGATCTGACAGAACGCTTCGAAAGAGAACAGGAAATAGAGGCCCAAAAGGAATACCTGAAGGCCATTGGCGACATCAACGAACTGTTGCTTAAATCAGACGAATGGCTCGACTCACTCGGTGCGTGTTTCAGGATTGTCGGCGAGACCAGCGGAATAGACCGCATCTATTACTTTCAGAACGACAGCCATCAACAATCCACTTCCCTAAAACTGGAATGGACACGGGGCACTACCGGGCTTCAAATCGACAACCCCGAGCATCAAAATATTCCCTTTTCGGACCTTCCCCTCTCCATGGAAAGGCTCAACAACCAGCGTCACTTTGAGGTGGTAATCGAAGAGCTTCCCCCTTCACGTGCCCGGGAAGTTTTGATGTACCAAGGCGTCAAATCCTTAGTCGTGTCACCAATCTGGGTGGATGAAGATTTTCGCGGCTTTATCGGTCTGGAGGATTACAGTCGGAAAAGGAAATTCACCGAAAGGGAACGCCAGTTGCTGTTTTCGCTCACGACCAACCTCGGCCATGTCATCAAAGAACATGAAGCGCATCAGGAGTTGTTGTTTCGTGAAGCAAGATTCAAATCACTCATCCAAAACGGCAAAGACCTCATTGCGATAATAGACAAAAATGGAGATTACCAATACGTAGCACCCACCACAGAGGCCGTTCTGGGGATCTCGCCGGGAGAATTTTTGCAAAAAAATGCCTTTGAATATATCTCCAAGGGTGATGTGCCCAGGGTAAAACGTAAGCTTAAGGAAGTCTTGACATCGGACTACGTATCCATCGAGCCCTACCGCTTTGCTGACTCCAATGGCAACTGGCGGTGGATCCGCACGGAGCTATCCAACCACCTCAATACCCCTTTGATCCGGGGGATAGTTGCCAACACCCATGAGGTCACAGCGGAGGTGGAGAAAAGAAGGGTCGACGACCTCGCCGCAACGCTCTCCGCTGCGATAGGACGACCCGGCACACTTGCTTCCTGCCTAAGCAAGGCTTTACACAGGTTGGCAAAGCTTCCCAAGATCGATGTTGCCGAGATCTGGTTTGTCTCTGAGGATTCCGCACGGTTAAACCTGACTTCAAGTTTTTGCAGCGAGGAGGAGCTTGATTTTTTCTGTCAGGCAGCCAGAGAAGTCATGGATTGGGAGACGGTGTCCCATTTCCCTGCAAGTGTCTGGAACGAAAACAAGGCAGTGCTATGGAAAGACATCGCCCATAGTGAGCACTTCCACCGTGCCGCTGCCGCCAAGTTGGCAAAGCTGAACACGGGCATGGTCTTGCCGATCAACCACAACCATAAGTTTCTCGGATGCCTGGTCTGTTTTTCCAAAAATCCCGAAAATGAGCTTTTGGAGGAATTCAACCTACTCACTAAAGTCAGCGAGCAACTCGGAGCGGTCATCAAGCTTAAAACCACCGAGGAAGAGTACCGTAACTTCTTTGACATCACCCCCGATCCTCACTGCGTCATTGGATTTGACGGCTCCATCAGAAAGTTCAACAAAGCCTTCAGCGAACTGTTGGGGTATGGAAAAAAGGAGTTGCTTAAGAGGCCCATCTTCAAATTCATACACGAAGCTGACCAGGCGGAATCGAGGGAGAAACTCCTCTCATCGATTCATCGGGATGTAGGTGAGTCATTTGAAGCAAGGTTTATCACCAAGCAAGGGCACATCCGCTGGTTGGTTTGGAACGGATCAGCCCTGCCCGAATCCCGGGTCATCGTTGCCGTTGCCAAGGATATCACGGAGGAAAAACTGGCTAAGCAGGAGCTGCAGGCGGCTTACGATCGATTGAAGACAGCCCAGAAGATCGCTAAACTGGGCTATTGGGTGAGAAATCTCGATACGGAAGTGTCCGTGTGGAGTGAGGAAACCTATAGGATCTACGGATATTCTCCGGAGGATTTTTCTCCCACCATGGAAAATCTCGCCAAGACCTTCCATCCCGATGACCGCCATCTGGTAGAAGGCGACCCCAGCCAACATCTGGTTCCCGGTCAGGTGCAGAGCTTTGAGCACCGGATTATTACCGGCACGGGGGTGGAAAAATGGGTGCATCAGGAGGTCAGGCTCATGACTGATGGACATGCAGCTCCCGTTCGCATAGAAGGTACGATCCAGGATATTACCGAAAGGAAAGAGTCTGAGCGGCAGCTGATGATCAGCAACGAGCGGTTTAAGTTGGCTGTGCAGGTCAGCAATGAGTTGATCTGGGAGGTAGACCATACGCACAACACGATGTTCAAAAGCGCAGGATATAGCAAAAGCCTCCGCTACGAGTCCAACGAACATTTTGCCAGCGATAACTCCTGGTTCAGCAAGATTCATCCGGAGGACCGACAGGAGGTATGGAGCTCTTTTCAACGCGCCCTTCAGGATAAAAACGAGACGTCCTGGAAGTCGGAATACCGGATGTGTCTGGACGACGGTTCGCTCGTCTACTTCGCAGACAGATGCTTTATCCTGAGAGATGACAGGGCACGCCCGGTACGCTCCATCGGAGCTGCGCTCGATATTACTTCCTCACGCCAACAGCTGGAGCGGATCAAAAGTCAAAACGACGCCCTCCGCGAGATTGCCTGGATGCAGTCACACGTCATCCGGGCGCCTCTTTCCCGGATTATGAGTCTGATCTACCTCGCTGAGGAATTGGGCGGAGGTGGCCAGTCCAAGGAAGAAATCATGAAGATGATCAGGGAATCCGCCAATGATCTGGATGGGGTCATCCGTGACGTCACCGAAAAGATCCGGCTGATTGAAGCGTCCAAATAACAGGGTAGAGCCCCGACCGCGACAAATAGAGGACTTGCTTCAGTAGATAAACTGCCCTTCAAGGAAACGCAAAGGGTTGAGGTATGCTCCGTTTACTTTCCGTAAAAATCCGACATCCGGGATAAGCCTGTTCGGTCTCTGATAACGATATTTTTCCCCTCAAGCTCAATCAACCGGTCCTTATTAAACTCGGAAAGCAATCGGATGATTGACTCGGTGGTTGTCCCCACTATCCCCGCCAAGTCGCTCCTACTGAGTGTAAGATCGATCTTTGGGTTTTCACCGCCTTCAACCCTATAGGTGTCGCCAAGCTGTAGCAACATAAAGGCGAGCCGCTCCCTGATGTTCTTTTGCGTAGCATTGACCAACTTCTCCTCCAAGGCGCCTAGTTCATGGCTCAGGGATTTTGCCACCCTAGCCTTCAAGTCCGGGTTATGAAGCAAGGAGCCAAAAAAAACATCCTGGGGCACAAAACAAATCTTCGCGTCCTCGACGATTGTGGCAGAATTAGAATAGTTTTCCGCTCCCAAAAGTGCCGCGATTCCCAGTAGTTCCCCCCTTTGTGCGAAGTGAATAATTTGGTCTTTTCCGTTGGACGCTGTTTTATACACCTTTACTACACCCGAGTTGATGCAGAATAGCCCCAGAGGCTTGGTTCCTTCACTATAAAGAACCTGCCCTTTTCGGTGTATAGCCAATTTCTTGCGTGATGAGACCGCGCAGAGCTCGGAATCGTGCAAATCGGAGAAAAGCGAGTGTTTCCAACTGGAACAAGAAGCGCAGGGGATATTGAAGATTGATTCGGACATTGAGTTGGCGGAAAGCGGCTTTTTTTCAAACAAAATCTAATCGAAGTCTCTGCCTTTTTTCAAACCCTCCCGCCGGCATGGTAGGCGTTTTGGGCCTTTAGCATACCCGGCATATCCAGGCGCCCGGCTTGTTTGGCAGCGTCAAAGTGAAAGGAGGCCCGTCTTGAATTGACGTCAGATTGGCAAAACCAAGTAAACGGCAAAACAGACTTGCGGTAACAGTCTTTTCATCTTTAAAACGGAGGATCGAACGGGGTGAGATCAAGCAGTGTGACTTCAATAGCTAGCTTGAATTTGTTCGAAGATAGAGTAAGCTGCTCCGAGATTTTGCATTTGAATTGTACAATTCAGTGATTTAACGGTTAAATTAACCCCTCTATCAGAAGGTTGATCTGTCTCTGATTTTTTGGAAGTAGAGGGGTAATCTTGTCCCGATATCTATGTGCGAGGCGGATCACGGCCACTCTCATTTACCCATCTGCCGTACCGACGGAGTACGTTCCGCCAACTTTGGGGAGAGACTTCAAACCCTGGCCTTTGACGGATACAGACCAGCAATTCCCCCGACAACCAACGATGAAGCTTCCGAAGAACTCGAATTTTCTCCTACTGATAATGTTAAAAGACCCCTTGTTCTCGCGGTCCAAAGGGTCTTTTAAATGGGTCTTTATTTAGCTCCGTCAGTCTGCTGGAGCTTTTCCAACACAGCATCTAGCGAAAAGGTCCCTGCCTTTTGCCTCGGAGGAAAATCCTTGTACGTCATCAGATGTTGTCCTACGTATACCTGTGCCGGAACGAGCACGAACGCATGTTCAGTTCGCCAGCGTTCATACGCTCCGCCTTCTCCCGCTCGCTCAAACGGATCTGCACGGAGATCCACCAGTTTGGGAAAGCGCAACTGAACCATTGGATCTTGCCAGACATCGAAGCCCTCTGCCCGCTGCTCCAAAAAGATAACTTTCCAGCGATCGTAGCGCAGCGCTGCGAGACTTCCGTCATCCGTCCAATAGAAAAATTCCTTTCGCTTACTGATACCGGTGCCCGCCAGCAGTTCACGTTGATCATATCCATCCAGGTGAACTTTGAACGTCTTTCCGGCAGCCTGATATCCTGTCAACAATTTCTCTTTTACGTTAGGCTCACCTGCCGCCGCTACCAGTGTGGGCAGCAGGTCTTCGTGCGAAGTGATCTCGTTGATCTCGGTTCCCGGTTTGATTACACCCGGCCACCGCATGACCAGAGGCGACCGATATCCACCCTCCCAGTTTGTATTCTTTTCTCCCTTAAATGGCGTCGTCCCACCATCAGGCCAGGAAAAGACCTCAGCACCGTTGTCGGTAGTCCAGATCACAATGGTATTGTCTGCAATGCCAAGGTCGTCCAGCTTCTTTAGGAGTTGGCCCACCATCCCGTCAAACTCCGTCATACCGTCTGCCACCAGGCCGAGACCGGTTTTTCCTTCTGATTCGGGACGCAAGTGCGTGTAGATGTGCATACGCGTCGAGTTAAACCACATAAAAAACGGTTTCTCCGCTTTACTCTGGCGATCCATAAAGTCGAGCGACGCATTCAGCACTTCCTCATCTATGGTTTCCATTCGCTTTGTCGTCAACGGCCCCGTATCCTGAATAACCTGCTTCCCCACCTTGCCAAAGCGTGGATCTACGGTAGCATCATCCGTGTCCGAGGCAGTGCTCCTCAATACGCCGCGTGGCCCAAACTTCGCACGGAAATCCGGACTCTTGGGATAATCGGGATGCTCGGGTTCATTCTCAGCGTTAAGGTGATACAGGTTTCCGAAGAATTCATCGAAACCGTGCACAGTGGGCAGATGCTCATTGCGGTCACCCAAGTGGTTTTTTCCAAACTGGCCGGTGGCATAACCCTGAGGCTTCAGCAATTCGGCAAGGGTCGGGTCTTTTTCAGAAAGACCTTCTTTGGCTCCCGGCAAACCGACTTTGAGGAGTCCCGTTCTAAAGGTGGACTGCCCGGTGATAAATGCTGCGCGTCCTGCCGTGCATGATTGCTGGGAGTAATGATCGGTAAAGATGGCTCCTTCTTTCGCAATGCGGTCGATGTTCGGAGTCCGATACCCCATCATCCCGCGGTTATAGGCACTGACGTTCCAATAACCGATGTCGTCACCGAAAATGACGATGATATTGGGCTTCTTTTCTGCCTGCGCTGCTACGTCAGGAGCTAGGAATGCCGTAATCACGGAGATTAGTCCGAAGAATAACGCTACATTCCTGAAGGTCTGTTTGTTCTTCATCTAATTGTCATCAATTGAATGTGTTTAAGAGCAGTTCGTCTCTTTCAATACTCGAAAGGGCTGGAGGGGAAAGGCACTGATAAAAGTAATTCACCGATGCAGAGGTTTTTAGACGTGCCCGTTTACAGGTCGTTCCGACTGTTTAATCCGCTGGGGATGATTTGAAACGATGGATTACTATCCCTTGTCTCCCAATTGGGATGTGTCTTTAAGAGAAATTCGATCGGGACGGCACATATCTTTTCTTGCTCCTGATCGCTTCGGCTTTGGATGTAAGCAGCTCTGAAAGAACCAGCATTTCAAAGCCTACCACTGCTCAATCGCCTTCTCCTTAAGGAGAAGGAAGGGATGAGGTAGAAGAAAGCCTGTCCCGAGTGTTTAATTTCGATCGTTAGAGAACCGGG
>NZ_AUBW01000013.1 GCF_000429445.1 Algoriphagus terrigena DSM 22685 | reverse complement strand
AAAGCCGCCTATCATATTCTCAGGGACAATACCCCTTATAAAGAACCTCAACTCAGGCAGGAGATCATTGATGAACGAAGAAAAGCGGAAATGGAGCGCCTAGAAAAAAGGCTCCAAAAACTTAAATCATTAGCGTCCAACTAGAAAAGGTCGTCTTTTTTTTGGTGGACTATACCCCGAGCATAAAACTGATATCAGACGCTAAGCACCCACAGCTGTTGCCTAAGAGCACGTAGAAAAAACTTTTCTCTAAAGAAAAAACTTAGCCAAAACTGATGTCCTGGAACAACTATGGGGTAAGCTAACCAGACTTTCAGAAAAAAAAACCGGACCTGTTGAGGCCCGGTTGGTTGTGCTAAGTAAAATCGTGGGAAGAGCTTCTACTGCCCGGTAGACTTCTTCTTCTCAAACAGCGGCCGAAGCGCTTCCAGAAGCGGCTTGGCAGCAGCGATCCCTACTTTGACGGCTTGCTTGAGTGTGTTGTAAAACGTCAGCGAGACCGTATAAGCTTCCGAACCGGCGGCGGTATAGGCGACCTTGACCCGGTTGGTGATTTGCTCCAACTCATAAAAGACAGGAGTCAGTGCACGATACGCGTCGAGATCTTTTCGCAGTTCGGGCACATCCATGAAGGGTGGGTTGAACTGGGTATTGGTCTCTGCAAAGTCCAGAGCTTTTCCTACAAAAGGCTCCCGACCATCAGCCATCTTGGGAAGTCCCTCCAGCGTGTCCTGAGAGATATCAGGCAAGTAGGGGTTGAGTTCCGCATTGATGGCTGCGATGTGCGCCCGGACGCTTGCTAGAACTGGTTCCGGGATTACGACTGAAATTAGATTACTCATAAAAATGTGGTTTAGATAAAACAGATATTTAAACAGTAAAAAACTGTAAGCAAAAGGTAGACAGTAATTTGTGAAAAAGCAATACTTAGTATTCGATTTTTAGTTTCCGTCTCGTTGGGGCAGATTTTTGCCCATCTCTTGACCGCTCTCAAGCTGACCTAGACTGACGAATACTTTTCTTCCTTGTTTTTCTCCTCGTGACAAACTATTTGTTTGGACCTGACTTTTGTCATCTTTTATAACGGATGAAATAGTGACTTTTCGTTCTGTATTCATCCATTTTTGAAGAAGGAATTACTTCAAATCGATTGAATTGATTAAGGAAGTTTTACGGAATTGTTAATCCACATCGAGTGACGCTATGATATTTTTACAGTTGGCGGTCGTACTAATCTGCATCTTCGTAGGGGCGCGAATGTCAGGCATCGGGCTGGGTGTGATGGGGATGATCGGCCTGTTGGTGATGATCTTTGCCTTTGACCTGGTGCCGTCTGACCCGCCTTTGGAAGTCATGCTGATCATCATGAGCGTGGTCACTGCGGCAGCGGCTTTGCAGGCTGCAGGCGGCATGGATTACCTGGTGAAGATTGCGGGTAACGTCCTTCGCAGCAATCCGCGGCAGATCACGATCTTGGGTCCGCTGATTACCTACGCCTTTGTGCTTTTTGCCGGTACGGCGCACATCTCCTATTCCATCATGCCGATCATCGCCGAGGTAGCGATCAAGAACCGAATCCGGCCGGAGCGCGCGATGAGCATGAGCGTGATCGGAGCCTACATGGCTATCACCGCAAGTCCCGTCTCTGCGGCGGCGGCGGCGATGCTGACGGTCTTGGCAGCGACGGGGCTGGGGCTTTTTGACATCCTGATGGTGGCCATTCCCGCGACGTTGATTGGGCTGTTTGCCGGGATTTTGTTTGTGTGGAAAAGGGGAAAAGAACTCAGCGAAGATCCCGAATTCCTGGAGCGGATGAAAGATCCCGCTTTTGTTAAAAATTTGGAAGGGAAAAAAGACGCGGCTGACGCGTTGGATGCGCCAGGAGCAGTCAAATCGGTGATTATCTTTTCGCTGGCGGTGCTTTCGGTCGTGATCTTCGGGTCATTTCCTGAGCTATTGCCGCAGTTTGCCGACAATCCCAACTTCAATCCGGGATTTGCGGTGAGTGAAGCCGGTCAGTTGCTGATGCCCTCGATGATCATGATCATCATGCTGGCAGCTACGGGCTTGATCGTCTTGTTTGCCGATACCACTGCCGGCAAAGTCACCAAGGCAAGCCTGTTCTCCTCGGCGGGGCAGGCCACCATCGCCGTGTTTGGCGTGGTGTGGATGAGCAGCACCTTTATGGATAATAATTTCGAAGCGATCCAAGGCACTTTGGGCGATCTCGTGGCGTCGTATCCCTGGTCTTTTGCGATCGCGCTGTTTGTGCTGAGCATGCTGCTCTATAGCCAGGCTTCGACTGCCAAAGCCCTGATGCCATTGGGACTTGCGCTGGGCCTGCCGCCAGCCTACCTCATCGGGATCTTCCCTGCCGTCAACGGTCACTTCTTTATCCCCGGCTATCCGACACTGTTGATGGCCATCGAGTTTGACCGGACGGGCACGACCCGGATCGGTAAATATGTACTCAACCACAGTTTTATGCTCCCAGGTCTGGTCACCACCATTGTCTCGGTGGTTGCCGGTCTACTTCTTCAGTCCTTTCTACTTTAATCCCAACCCACACTACAAAAAGCTTATTTAAAATCTGACACTTATGAAAAAGTTACTCTCAATTTTCACATTAACGGTCCTGGCTTTTCAGGTCTATGCCCAAGAACTACCTCGGGTCATCATCCTGGCAACGGGCGGAACAATCGCTGGCGCGGGCGCTTCTGCGGATCGGGCTGGGTACACGGCAGGAAAAATACCCATTGACGACCTGATTGGAGTCATTCCTTCGGTAAAAAAGATTGCCAACATCTCCGGCGAGCAGATTGCCTCTGTCGGCAGCCAGGATATGACCATCGAGATCTGGAAAAAACTCGCTATCCGAGCCAATGAGATCTTTGCCAACAACGAAGCAGACGCGATCGTGGTGACACACGGTACCGATACCCAAGAGGAGACTGCGTATTTCCTCGACTTGGTGATCCCTTCTGACAAACCGGTTGTATTGACCGGATCTATGCGTCCAGCGACAGCCATCAGTGCTGACGGACCAAAGAATCTCTACGATGCGATCACCGTGGCTATCAACCCTGAAACCAGAGGCCGGGGTGTATTGGTCAGCTTCAACGAAGGGATCTACGACGCCCGCGAAGTGATGAAGATGAGTACAACCAAGACCGATGCGTTTGGCTCTCCCAATACCGGTCCAGTCGGCGCGGCTTACGATGGCAGAGTGGAGTACTATTCTAACGCAGTGCGGGAAGTCAATCCTCCAAAGCCAATCCAATTGACGGCCGACACCAAATTGCCGCGGGTGGATATCGTCATGATGTATGCAGATGCACCCGCAGATCAGATTGACCTGCTGATCAGCAAAAAAGTGGACGGAATCGTGATCGCCGGTGTGGGCAATGGCAACTTCAACAAAGCCTACATGGATGCGGTGAAGCGGGCTGTTGCTGCCGGAATTATCGTTTGCCGTGCAAGCCGTGCGCCTTCTGGCCGCGTGGTACTTCATGACGAGATCAATGACGAGGAACTTGGAACCATCGTTTCCGATGACCTTACTCCTCAGAAAGCCCGGGTGTTGCTGATGCTGGCGCTGACTCGGTCAAAAGACAAGAAACTCCTTCAGGAGGCATTTTTCACTTATTAGTCACTGATCAAATGCCTGTTTTAAATGCGTCCAGATTCTTACTTGGGCGCATTTGATCCGGGTTTTTTTACCGCATTTCAATCCTTATCTCATGAAGATGAAAAGAATATTACCCATAAAAATATTGTCCCTGCTGATGCTGATCAGCTTCCAGTATGGACATGCCCAACAGACTCGAACAGAGCATGATCTCCTGGGAGAAAAGCAGATTCCTGCCGACGCCTACTACGGCGTACAGACGGCACGGGCTCTGGAAAACTTCCCCGTCAGCGGGATCAAAACCAGCTTTTACCCGGACTATGTCAGAGGTTATGCGATGGTAAAGTTGGCGGCGGCCCGCGCCAATGCGGTAGATGGCAGGCTGAGCAAGGAGAAGCTTGCCCTGATCGAAAAAGCCTGCCAGGCGATTATTGACGGGAAATACCACGAGCACTTCCTGGTCGACATGTATCAGGGCGGTGCCGGTACCTCAGCCAATATGAATGCAAACGAGGTCATCGCCAACATCGCTTTGGAGATGGGCGGCTATAAAAAAGGCCAATACGAGATCATCGAACCCCATGACGATCTCAACATGGGCCAGTCCACCAACGACGTCTATCCGACAGCGATCAAAGTCGGCTTGCTGCTTCACAATGACAAGTTGACGGCAGAGCTGGAGAAGCTTTCGAAGTCTTTCCATGCGAAAGGTGAGGAGTTCAAAGACGTCCTGAAGATGGGACGTACCGAAGGTCAGGATGCTGTTCCGATGACTTTGGGGCAGGAATTTCATGCCTTTGGAAATCAGCTGGACGCAGAGATCAAAGGACTCCGCGAGATGGAAAAGTACCTGTATGAGCAAAATATGGGGGCAACGGCTATTGGTACCGGGATCACCGCATCGCCGGGCTATGCGGAGCATTGCGCTACTGAATTGGCCAAGATCACCGGAAAGCCGATGTATCTCAGCAAAGACTTGATCGCCGCGACCAGCAGCCAGCAGGGATTTGTGATGTACTCTTCCGCTTTGAAAAGTACGGCCGTGACCTTGTCCAAGATCAGCAGTGACTTGATCTTCCTCGCCTCCGGCCCTCGCACGGGGATTTTTGAAATCAACCTTCCGGCCCTTCAGCCGGGTTCGTCGATTATGCCAGGCAAAGTCAATCCGGTGATGCCGGAGTTGATGAATCTGGTGACGTTCAAGGTGATGGGTAATGACCTGACCGTTACTTTGGCTGCCCACTCGGGCCTGCTTCAACTCAATGCTTACGAGCCTGTGGAGGCTGTGGCGATCATGGAGTCGCAGGGCTTGCTCTTTAAAACACTTCCACTTTTCAGAACCCAGTGTATCGACGGGATCACGGCCAATGAAGACGTGACCAAGCGATATATCGAGCGAAGTGTCGGGATCGTGACTGCTTTGAATCCGGTCCTCGGCTATGAGAAGACCACCGAGCTGGCAAAAGAAGCATTGGAATCCGGCAAAGGAATCATCGAGCTGATCCGGGAGAAGAAGCTGTTGACAGAGGACGAGATCAAGAAGCTCCTCGATCCGGCGACCTTGACAGGTCAAAAGTAGGAATGCGGTTAATCATCTGAGTTTTTCAAAAGACGGACCTTAAAATGATACTCCTATGAAATCAATAAAAATTACACAATGGATTCTTCTGTTGATGATGCTTCCTACGGCGGTATGGGCACAGAAAACAGAGCGGCAGATGGAAGACAGCACTGACTATAGGACGCTGATTCCGGAAGAAAAGCAGGGGATGCTCAAGAACATCAGCATGATTGCCAACATGAACTTTGCATTCCGCAATGAATTTGTGGACGGCGAGTACGTGCAATCGCGGTTTAGAAATGAGCAATTCCGATTGGAGATCCGTGGACAAGTTCACGAAAAAGTGTACTTCCGTTTTCGGGACCGGTACACCAGAGCTCAGACCTCTGAATCCGTGGACAACATCAGCCGATCGGTGGATTTGGCTTACATCCGGGTGGACCTCACCAACAAATGGAGCGTTTCACTTGGAAAGATGTGTGCAGACTGGGGCGCATGGGAATTTGACTGGAATCCGATCGATATCTATGAATATTCTGATATCGTGGAGTACGCGGACAACTTCCTCACCGGGGTAGGATTTACCTACACGCCAAGTACAAAGAACCAATGGACGTTTCAGGTACTGGATTCCAGAACCAAGACCTTTGAAGAGCTGTATGGCCAGCAACCCAATTTCACAGAATCCAAGGCGCCTTTGGCCTTTGTCGCAAACTGGAGAGGAAGTCTCTTAGACGGGAAGATCAAAACCATCTGGTCTTATTCCCTTTTCAACGAGGCTCAGGACATGACCGGCAATGGTGCCAACATGAACTACATCGCCTTGGGCAACGAGTTTAACTTCAACAAATTCAGGTTCATCTATGACTTCAAATGGAGCGACGAGGAGCTGGATCGGACAGGCGTCGTCAGCGAAACCATTCCAAACGACCTGTACGACTACTCTGTCGGCAACACGCTGTACATCGGTCATTGGGTAAATCTTCGCTACATGGTAAGTCCTAAAGTCCACCTGACTTTCGTCGGAATGCTGGACATCGCTAATTGGAAAAACAGCTTCAACGATCCTGAAAACGCAACAGGAGAGGAGCACATCCGCAATGCTTGGGGATTCATTCCTGCGGTAGAAGTGTATCCTTGGGATGACCTGAACCTGAAGTTTTTCGCAAACTGGGTGGGTCGAAGCTATGACTATTCTGACTATGCGCAGGAGCGGTTTGGCGCAAGCAATTATTCTACAGGAAGATTCACAGTTGGATTTATTTCACCGCTTGGCATCTTCTAAGCGCTGAACGGTCTTTTGCCCGGTGGATGAATTCCTCTTTTAATTTCCGATTAGCGTGAAACTGGTCAATCAAAGTACATTTGTAAACGTCATAAAGCCGTCAAGATCAATCCCCTTATTGGTCTTGGCGGCCTTTTTTTACTGCATTGGGACAGCCCAAGCTCAGGACACGACCACGGTCGTCATCCCGGATGGCACGATGGGAGAGTTTTTAGAGCCGATAGATACATTGGAGAAAGAGAAATTCCCCAAAAACATCAACATCTTCACCGGTCGCTGGTCGAGCTTTCGGATCGGGGTGGGATTTCTGTATGAGTATGCTGGATTTTCACAGGACGAAGACGCCCGACGCCAGATGGATTCGGCGGGAGTGGAGCTGAAGAATCAGTTCAAAGTCCGGGATTTCCGGATTTTTGCCAGCGGTCAACTGACCACTAAGCGAACCATCTCCTGGAAGGTTGGGCTGATGTATGACGGCGCCAACCGGGAATGGCTCATGCGGGAGACAGGGTTGACCATTGCTGTACCGGAGATATCAGGACATATTTTTATAGGGCGAACGAAAGAAGGCTTTTCTCAAAACAAAGTCATGAACGGATACGCAGGATGGACGCTTGAACGGCAGATGGGTTTGGACGTGATTCCGATCCTGGCAGACGGGATCAAGTGGATCGGGTTTTGGCCGGAAAAGAAGATCGTGTGGAATGTCGGGATTTACGACAATTTTTTCTCCAAAAACCAAGGCTTCTCCACCTATGATTGGCAAACGGCGGCCCGCGTGGCTTGGCTTCCAATCTTTGATCCAGAAGGGAAAAAACAATTGCATCTAGGGATGAGCTACCGCTATGGCCGTGTCCATGAAGGTGAGATGCGGGTCAGATCGCGACCTGAGGCCAATCCTGCGCCTTACTTTATAGATACGGATGTGTTCCAAAGTAAATTCTCCAACCATGTCGGTCTAGAGGTGTACTACACCAAAGGAAAGCTGATGCTCGGGTCTGAATACAACTGGCATAAGTTTGATGTGACTGCGGGCGGCAAGGCGCTTTTTCACGGCGGTGATGCCGTGATCAGCTACATCTTCACAGGAGCTTCCCGTCCTTACAGTACGGTGTCTGGAGTCTATTCTTTTGTCCCCGTGAAAAAATCTATCTTCCAAGGCGGATGGGGAGAGATTGAGGGTGTCCTTCGGGTTTCCAAACTTGATCTTGACGGCGGCGCGATCTACGGAGGCGAGTTTTGGAGACTTACCCCGATGGTCAACTGGTACCTGACCAAATATCTGAGACTTGAGGTTGCGTATGGATATGGTGTGCTGGACCGGTTTGATCTGAAAGGCGGGACGCAGTTTTTCCAAACCAGAATCCAGCTGGCCATCCTTTGAGCGCGGGGAATGCAGTGATTTGATTACGTATTTTGGATTCAAATTTGAAAAAGTGGTATTTAAACTATGGGTTGATTATGGCTTTAAAAGCGGATAGTTCGAAGATGTGGTTGGATTTGGGCTACGAATTGTTTTCCGAGGAAGGTCATGAAGGACTGCAGGTGGAGCGACTTTCCCGGATTTTGGGAAAGAACAAATCCGGCTTCTACCACTTTTTCAAGAGCAAAGAGATCTATCTGGAAAAACTGATGCAGATGCACGTTGAAAAAGAAGAAACCTTGATCCCCAAATTTACCGGGCTTCCAGAGATCAGCGGACGATTCTTGGATTTGTTGGTTGACAACAAACAGACGATCCTCTTTCAGACTCATCTCGTCAAAAACCGGGAGACGAAGCTCTTTCAAGACACTTATTTCCAAGTCAACCGAATGATCGAAATGGCTGTCCAGCCGATTTGGGTGAAGTATCTCGGGGTTTCCGATGAGGTGGCGATGAAGTACTGGAGGATCATCCGCGACACGTTTTATGCACGGGTGACTTCGAAGACCTTTAACCAGGTTTGGTTGTCGGAGTTTATGGCCGAAGCCAAATCGATCCTGAGGAATGCTCAAAACGATTCGGCTTCGGCTTAGTTGTGCTGGATCAATTCTCCAGTCCCAATCGGTTGATTTCGGAGAGCAGCTTGATCACACGCTGATCAAATTGCGTGTTGAGAGTGTTGAAGTCATCCTTTTTGATCAGTTTACCCTGCGAGGTAAAAAAGAAATTGATCTTTTGCTCGGTCGGGAAGATCAAGATCTTGGAGTTGTTGCCCAACTGAATCTGCAGGGCGTTGGCCGAAGGAGACTGTGAGGAAACGATCCGTCCGCTGAGCAGATTTTTCATGGTGCCGTTGCTAAGGTCTTCAATGCTGATGATCTCAGTCATGCCCAGAGTCAAAGGCGGCTTCTTTTTCAGACGGGCGATGATCTTCTTGAAAAACACTTTCTGGGAAGGCTCCTCGATGGAAACCGCCAGGTTTTTCTCGCGCTGAAAACCAAAGTCGTTATAGATAGTGATCAGGCTGTCAAAAAGCGTCTTGTTTTCCATCTTCGCTTTTTTGGCAGCTTGAACAAGGCGCGAAAGCAAGTAGCCCAAGCTATCGTTTTGTCCTTTGAGGATAATCTCCTGATTTTCTGAGATAAACAAGGTTTCGGAGGTGTCCGACTCCTGGAATGACTCCTGCTCCATCAAAGGAGACGGGAGGGTCGCAATCGTGGTGATCGGAGCTTCTTGTTTTGCAAAAAGCTTCTCCAAGAGATCGGTGATGAAGATGGACTTTTTGGCACTGAGTGATCCGTGGTTTTCCAGCAACAGCTTGGCAAGGATCAGGGAGGTATGATGGATGTTGAGCAGGATGAAGTTGCCGGTCATCAGTTTTCTGACACCCAGGGTAAACTTGTCCAATGTGGAGTCTACGGCTATCACGAGGTCAACGCCGGCTTTGTCAGCTTCGTCAAAGACGGGCTTGAGATGACGGAAAGTGAAGGTGTCTTCCAAGCCGCTGAGCGGTTGGGCGATTTTTTGCCAGATCACGTCCACTTCAAGGTTTGCAAGCTTGGCTTCCAGCTCGGCCCTAGGCTGATCTGAAGTGACTAATACTTTCAGTCTCTCGGTGTTGCTTGGGATTTGCTCTTGAATTTGTTCGTTCACGGCACTGCTAGTCATCTTTTGTTCGTTTTTGTTGTTTGGTAATTCAAGAATTAAACGCTCAATCGGGCATTTCTAATCCGATAGCCAATTGAGCTGGGCTTCCGGGCGTCGGCTACTTCCGCCTGGATGATTGGTACTGAAGTCCAATCTTTGGGTTCTGATTCTGGGTGAAAGTTAGGCAGATTCGATTCGTTATTCGAAGTGAAAATCTGACTTCACTGTTACTTACGGTTCAGGATTGGATCAGGTCAAAAAATCATTCAGATAAGAACCGGCTTCAGTGAATTTTGTTTCTGTCCAAAGGTAGTAAAAAAAGTCCAGACAGAATAATGTTCTGGAAAAATGCCTTAGAAGTACGTAATAGTTAGAATTGATGAGTGCATCTATTCGCTCCGCAATCGATAGCGTGGTCTTGCTAATTTTTCCAAAGCAGCCTCACAGCCCGACTTTTCGGCACCTTGTCAGTTCTTTTCCTTTTTCGCTTCTTTTCGCGCTTCCCTTTTCACTTCTTTTTTGAGGTGGTTAAACTCCCGACGGTTGTTTTTGGACATGATCATCGTCTCTTTCATGCCGTCGAGGGCTGATTTGATTATCAGATTGACGAAGCCTTTGTTCATGTCTCTTTCTGCAGTGAACGCTACCGTTCTTTCGGGAGCCGTCTCTGAAATAGGGTTTTTGGATATCAGGGCGGTGTTGGCTCCGAATGTCACGACCGAGCTTTTCCATTTGGCCTGCTCCTTGAGTTGGAGATCTATGGCGAGATCGTGGTAGAGAAATTTCATTGTCCCGGTCGCCGCGGTACGGGTAGCAATTCCTGTGAAGTTGATCTCATCGGCTACGCCGCTTTTGATTTCCGCAGGAGTATACGCCTTGATGATGGGGTTGAGGTGGGATAGCTCGAAGGGTGACAGCCGCCCATGAAAGGAAAACTGGGGTTTGCTGTAGCTGAATTTCAGGTTCAGGATCGTTTCGACTTTTCCTGCAAGATAGGCGGTGGCACTGAGCTCAAGCTCTTCCTCGGGAGCGAGATTGGTGATGTTTTTCACCTCCACTGTTCCGTTGTTGATGTGGACTTTTGCGGTCGTGCCGTCCGGCTTCCTTTCCTCGTTGATCAGGTTGACATGGGTCACTTTGACTGATTTGATGAGCAAGGGAGTTTCAATCTTGGCGACGGTCTGCCCAAGGTATTCCGGGAACTTGTTCATGTCCTTGGGCTTGGTGTTGTCCTTGTAGATGGACGCCGATACGCTGTCCAGCAATACCTCATCGATAAATATCTTTTCTCCATACATCAGGGAATCAAAATTCATCCCGAGGATGGAAAGTGAAGCGACAGTTCCCGAAAAATCGGCATGTTGATGCTGGTAATTTTTTTGAATCTCCGCGTTGGTTCGGAATGGTTTGAAACTCATGCCTTTCAGCAGGATGGACCGGTCTAAGTAGCCAAGCGTAAAGACGTCCATCTGCAGGTGAAACATGCTGTCCTTGGTATAGACGTCCAGCGAATCAATTCCCGTCTGCATGTCTCTGAACTTGAAGATCAGGGTGTCCAGGTTTTTATGGACATTGATTGAATCAAACATCAGCCTGAAATCCCGGAATTTCGCGTGCTTCATCGGTCCGTCGTTGAGATTGCCGGTGAATTTTTCCAGGGAAATATCGATGTTTTTGAGGGAGTAGATGTCCTTGCCTTCCTCTTGATCGATGAGTAGTCCGTGGAGTGAGACATTGAAATTTTCGATGGTGAAGTCTCGCTGTTTGATCGAGTTGACTACGTGAAACGACGCGTCTACCAGTTCAAATTCGTTGAGGAAATACGATTCGAGCGATCTCTTTTTGCCAGCTTCCTCCGAGGACTTAGAAGGTTTGAAGGGAAACAGGATCGGGTTGGAACCGTTGACGTCCAGTTCCAGGTTGGGCTTTTTGATCGAGATTTTGTCCAAAACGAGTTCATGAAACTCCAGCAGCCGTCGTATATCCACGTGTTCCAAGACGAGACTTTCGGTACGCATCCGGATAAAGCTGTTGATGTAGGGATAGTCTGAAGTTGCACGGGGTTCAAATGATACATTGTACACACTGATGCTGCCCTGAAGCGGATTTAGCCTCAGGTTCTCAAATTTCAATTCGTAGACCTCAGACATGAGACTCGATTCGAATGACTTGCTTAGCGCTGTGGAGAGAATTTTATTGAAATTGAAATAGATAAGCGTCCCTGCGACAACGATGATTATGCCTACGGCAGCCAGAATTTTCTTGGCAGTCGACCACTTCTTTTTCGGGGCACTCGAGGCTGAATTCATAGGTTGGTTCCCATGTTTGGGATTTCAGATCGCTGATTTTTTGTGGGGGCTATCTATCCTACGATAAATGCTGGATGGTCTTTTCCTGAGTCGAAATAGATTTACATGGATCTGCCAAATATCATGGTAATCTTTTGGGACTTACACCACTCCAAGTTAAGCTAATTATCGTGGGTAAATAGGAGTAAAATAGATTTGAAGAGTGATTTTGAAGGTGTTTTTTCAAAATTTTAGGCGACTTGTCAACTTCCGAAAAGACAGGTTTCAGCCGGAGACCTGAAGCACACGAACGGGGCCATGGCAGTTCGACCGATTTGGCTCCCCTGTAATTTGAGTCGAGTTGATTGTCCAGGCTGAGGATTCAGCTAACTTAGGACCTTACTTTGGTTTCAATCCCGATGAAAAAAATCTTACCGGCTTTCCTTGTTTTGTTTTTCCTGTCTTTCACTGCCCAAGCGCAGCTGCTGATTGTCGCGATTTTCGGAGATCAGCTTAACTCTGGAAAGATCGAATTTGGTCTTGACGGCGGTTACAACCGCACTTGGTATTTTGCCAGGGAAGACGCCAAGGGGCTGAACAATTTCAATCTGGGCTTTTTCTTTCATATCAAGATGACGGAAAACAGCACTGGATTTATCTCCACCGGAGTGCATGTCAAGTCCAATGTCGGAGCGAGCGGCATGCCTACCTATCCCATAGGTGATCCAGACTTTGACGATGTATATGCGGATGGAGAGCTGACTACCAAGGTGAATGTCTTCTACGTGCCGATCATGTGGCAGCAGCGGTTGGGAAAGATCTATGTCGAAGGGGGCATCCAGCCGGGTATGCGGGCCAAAGCCTTTGACTATTTCAAAGTGAATGACTACGGCGGGGAACTGGAATATAAGAGAGACGTCCGGGATGATTACACCAGGCTGGACTTTGGAATGGTTGGCGGCTTGGGATACAGGCTCAAAGACGCACCGGTCAGCGCCAGCATTGGAATGAACTTTTACCAAGGGGTAGTAGATGTCTACAAACCAGAGTCTTATGATTTGAAAAATTCCAGTCTTTATGTCTATGCCCGGATTCCCATCGGAGCTGGAGGCGGAGGCGACAAGTAATCGGTGCCCGAAAAGGATTTTGGATGGATTTCCCTAAAAAGAGCGTTTAAACATTCAGAGAAATGGATGCTAAAATCAGAGCGAGCCGCGCCGAGTATTGGCAAGAGATCCTTGAACTGTATCAAATGGCCGCTTCGATTCCCGGAGGACTTGCCAGGATGTCGGACGAGATCTCAAGTGGATACGTCCGAAATTTTTTGAAAAAATCCCACGAAGATGGACTCAGTCTGGTGGCCTTTGAAGGCATGAAAATAATCGGTGAAATTCATGCCTATCCCTTGGAGCCGAAAGTCTTTTCGCATGTTTTTTCAGAGTTGACCATCGTCGTCCACCCGGAGTATGTGGGCAAAGGAATCGGAAAGGCTCTTTTTTCAGCGTTTTTGGAAGAGGTCGAAACCAATCGTCCAGACATTCTTCGTGTAGAACTGATTGCCCGTGAAAGCAACCGAAAGGCCATTTCGCTCTATGAGTCGTTGGGATTTAAGCAGGAAGGAAGGCTTGAAAAGCGGATCCATTCCGGGGATGGAACCTTCGAAGCGGACATTCCGATGGGTTGGATCAATCCGAAATTTGCAAACCCGTCAAGATCCTGAATAGGAGTAGGTTTTAGGGTTGGGATCTTCAGCTTTTGATTAAAGAGGTAGGGGAGTTTTACCGCTTTTACTTTCTCTAATCCACATCAGACTAGCCTCAGTGTTATTTTTTTGTCTAAATCGATTGCGGAGAATTTGTAACAGCTTTTCAGGGTCCGGTCCGTTTTTATCCTTATTATTAAACCTATGATGGACAAGGACTTTTCAAGACGGGATTTTATCCAAAGAAGCATTGCAGCCGGATTTGGCTTGGCTGTGCTCCCTTTAATTCCCGCATTTGCCAACCCGCTGAAATCCGGGATGAAGCTGGGTTTGGTCACCTATGAGTGGGCCAAAGACTGGGATCTCGCGACACTGATCGCCAACTGTGAGAAAACCGGAGTGCTCGGGGTGGAGCTTCGCACCCAGCATGCACATGCCGTGGAGACCGATCTATCGGCTGCCCAACGTGCCGAAGTGAAGAAGCGTTTTGCCGACAGCAAGGTCACTTGCCTAGGTTATGGCAGCAACTACGAGTATCACAGCCCGGATCCCGCCAAACTCAAGGAAAACATCGACGGGACGAAAGAATACATCAAGCTCTGTCATGACATCGGAGCGACCGGGATCAAGGTCAAGCCCAATAACCTTCCAGAAGAGGTTCCCGCTGAGAAAACGATCGCTCAGATCGCTGCCTCTTTCAATGAGGTTGGGAAGTTTGCCCAAGACTACGGCCAGCTGATCCGGGTGGAAGTGCACGGACATCTGACGCAGAATATTCCCAACATGAAAGCAATCTTTGATCAAGTGACCGAGCCAAACGTCAAGGTCTGCTGGAACTCCAATCCGGAGGATCTACTTGCTCCGGGATTGGAGGAAAACTTTCACGCCCTAAGCAAATGGTTTGGAGATACGGTACACGTCAGGGAATTTAATGTGGGAGATTATCCCTATCCGGAGCTTTTTAAGCTGTTCAACGGGATCAATTACGATGGCTGGATCCTGATGGAAGCACGTACCAAACCGGATGACCGCGTGAAAGCCTTGAAGGAACAATTGGAAATTTTCAACAAGCTGGTAGCCCAATAATGCTCTTGAGTGAGTATTAAATAGTGGAATCAGCGAAGTTGGCAGCATAATCTATGCGGCCTTTTTAAAAACAGTAAACCCCGAAAACTATGAATTCAGATAACTCGAGAAGAGACTTTTTGAAAAAGTCAGCCCTCACCACGGCGGGTGTCGGTCTGGGTGCTTTGGCTTTCCCGGCCAGCAGCTACAGCAAGATCCTCGGTGCCAATGACCGTGTAAATGTCGGGATCGTCGGTTTTTCCAGCCGGGCAAAAAGTGCGTTGATTCCAGCGATGCTGAAGCATTCCAAGGAAATGAACTTTGAATTCACCGCAGTGTCCGACCTGTGGAGCAGAAGAAGAGAAGAAGCGGTAGCTTATGTCAAAGACAAAAGCGGATTGACCATTGCCACTGCCAGAAACAATGACGAACTCTACGACCGCAAAGATGTCGACGCGGTGATCGTCAGTACGGCGGATTTCCAGCACGCCTTGCATTGTAAGGAAGCGGTAGAAGCTGGCCGTGATGCTTATGTTGAGAAGCCTTTTGCCGAAACAATGGCGGACGCCCGAGCAGCCAAGGAAGCAGTACTTCGCACGGGAAAGATCGTACAAGTCGGCTCCCAGCGAAGAAGCGGAGCCAATTATCACGCGGCAAATCAATTTATCAAAGACGGTAAGTTTGGCGATATCGTCGCCGTGGAGATGACCTGGAACGTCAACCAACCCGGAAGATGGAGATTGCCAGAGTTGACCAAGCAGATCAGAAAAGAAGACACCGACTGGGATCGCTTCCAGATGAACCGCCCGAAGACAGAGTGGGATCCCCGTAAATATTTAGAGTTTCGATTGTTTTGGCCGTACTCATCCGGGATTCCCGGACAGTGGATGGCTCACCAGATCGATACGGTCCACTGGTTTACGGACATTCCTCACCCAAGAAGTGTGGCTGCCAACGGGGGAATTTACCTTTGGAAAGATGGCCGTCAGAATTTTGATACCATGACCGCAGTATTCGACTACGGGCCGTTGGATGACAAGTCCAAAGGCTTCCAGGTGATCTATTCTTCGAGATTCACCAACGGTGCCGGGGGCACCAAAGAAATCTACTATTCCAATGGAGGTGAGTTAAATCTCGACACCAACCGAATCACACCTAACGGCGGACTCAGCGAGCGAAATGCCCAATCTATGGGGATGAAAGCCAACTTGCTGCCGGACATGGCTTTGGGTGAAGTAGTCAAAACCGAAACCGGCGCCGACACGGGGGTGGACGATCTGACATCTGCCCACATGAGAAACTGGATGGATTGCATCCGTAGCCGCAAGAAGCCAAACGCCGACGTCATGGCCGGCTACAATCATTCGATTGCCAATATCATGACCACTGCCGCGCTGAGAACAGGCCAGTTTGTGACCTTCGACGAGGAGAAGCAAGAGGTCTTGGCTGGTGGTAAAGTTTTCCAATACTAAAATCAATTAATTATGATAAGTCAACTGAAGGCTGGGATTTTCGCCAGTCTATTGCTCATTCCCTTTTCTGATTGGTCAGAAGCGAATAAAATGTCAACTATCGAACCCCCAAAGAAAGCCGATGCTGTCACCTTCGTAAGAAAGGATGCCGAGAAAAAAGTGGAAGTCCATGTGAACGGGGAGCTTTTCACCGCATATCTCTATCCGACTACCATCGACAAGCCAGTCCTGTATCCGATCAAATCCGCAAAAGGGAATGACATCACCAGAGGCTATCCGCTGGCTCCCCGTCCGGGAGAGCGGGTCGATCACCCTCACCATATCGGACTTTGGTTTAACTACGGCGATGTCAATGGTCTGGACTTCTGGAACAATTCGGACGCAATCCCCGCTGATAAAAAGGATAAATACGGTTCCATTGTTCATACTGGCATTCTCAAGACCAAAGAAGGCAAAGACAAAGCTGAGCTGGAAGTTGGGATGGATTGGGTGACTTCCACAGGAGAAGTTTTGCTTAAGGAAAAGACCACCTTTGTATTCAGCGTAGAAGGAAATAAGCGGATCATTGACCGGATCACCACTCTAACAGCACAGTCAAAGGAGGTCGATATGACCGACAACAAAGAAGGCATGCTGGGTATCCGTGTCGCCCGCCAGTTGGAGCATCCGTCTGACAAGCCGGAGATCTTTACCGATGCGGCGGGAATCGCTACGGCTGTTCCGTCGCTGAACAACGAAGGCGTGACAGGAATGTACCGAAGCAGCGCGGGAATAGAGGGAGACGCAGTTTGGGGTACTAGAGGTAATTGGGTGGATCTTTCCGGAGAAATCAACGGAGAGAAGATCGACCTCGCAATCATTGACCATCCGGCAAATCCGGGATTTCCCACCTATTGGCATGCGAGAGGTTACGGCCTCTTTGCCGCAAATCCACTCGGGCAAAAAGCCTTAAGCAATGGCAAGGACGAGCTGAACTTCAAGATCGCGCCGGGCAAATCTGCTACATTCCGATACAGGATTGTCGTGGATTCTGACGGAGATGAAAGCGATGAGAAGCTGAATCAGGAATTTGAAGCCTTCAGCAAGATAAAATAAACATAAGCAGAATGGAAGGGAGGGAGTTTTTCCTCCCTTCTTTTTTGGAATCACTAAATGTTTCCCGAAGATTTTTTATGCTGTTTAACCAAATTATAGAACTCATATTGGCTGTAAGAATGGGAACTATGGCAAATAACTACACGCTCATAAAGAATGCAGATCAATACAAGGAATATTGTATTCAGCTGGACGACCTGTTTAATGGGAACATCACCGAGCAGGTGCAGGATGAAATTGACTTGCTTACCCTTTTGATTGAAAAGTATGACGAGGACCAAAATTCTGTTCAGGAAAGCGACCCTATTACCCTGCTTCGCTCTTTTATGGTTGACCACCAAATGAAAGCTCAGGATTTGACAGCAATCCTGGGTATCAGCAAAGGATATGTTTCCGATATCCTAAATTATAAAAAAGGGCTATCCAAAGACGTAATCAGGAAGCTCGCTGATTACTTCAAAGTAAGGCAGGAAGCATTTAACCGTCCGTATAATTTGCTGTAAAGATACTTGCAGTCGGTTCCTTTTCTACTCCCCATTTCCTAAATTTTTGAACCCAAAATCAATCCTTATGAAATTTTTGTCCAGCCTGATCATCATCGTCTTTTCGACCTTCTTTGTTGCAACATCCTATTCCCAAACCTATCAAGCCGATATCATCATCTACGGAGGAACTTCCGCTGCGATTACGGCAGCAGTTCAGGCGAAGAAGATGGGGAAATCGGTGTTGGTCGTCTCTCCAGATAAGCACCTCGGCGGGCTTTCGGCCGGTGGTTTGGGCTTTACCGATACCGGCAACAAGGCCGTGATTGGCGGTTTGGCTAGGGAGTTTTATCACCGATTGTATCTCCACTATCAGCAGGATTCGGCTTGGAAGTGGCAGAAGCGTGAAGAATACGGCAACAAAGGACAGGGTACACCTGCCATTGACGGTGAAAGCCGGACGATGTGGATATTCGAACCTCATGCGGCAGAGCGGGTTTTTGAGGATTTTGTGAAAGAGAATCAGTTGGAAATTCATCGAAACGAATGGCTAAACCGCGAGTCCGGAGTGAAGATGGAAAATGGAAAAATTACCTCCATCCAGACTCTTTCGGGCAAAGTCTATTCTGGAAAAATCTTCATCGACGCAACCTACGAAGGCGATCTTATGGCCGCCGCCGGGGTGGATTATCATGTTGGCAGGGAAGCAAACGCGGTATATGGTGAGAAATGGAACGGCGTGCAAGTGGGCGTCTATCAGCATGGGCACTACTTCCAGGACTCGATCTCTGCCTACAAGATACCCGGCGATCCGGCCAGCGGGCTTTTACCTGAGATTTCTCCAAATCCTCCCGGCAAAAACGGAGAAGGGGACAAGCTGCTTCAGGCTTACAATTTCCGCATGGCTTTGAGCAGAAATCCCGCTAACCGGGTTCCTTTTGCGAAGCCGGCTAACTACGATCCCGCACGCTACGAACTGTTGGCCCGGGTGTATGCAGCGGGTTGGACGGAGACTTTTGACAAATACGATCCGATTCCAAATCTCAAGACGGACACGAATAACCATGGGCCGTTTAGCACCGACTACATCGGAAAAAACTACGACTATCCGGAGGCAAACTACGCGCGCAGAAAGGAAATCATCAAGGAGCATGAAGACTACCAGAAGGGCCTCCTTTACTTCCTCGCCAATGATCCGCGGGTTCCTGAGGACGTGCGAGCTGAGATGGCCAATTACGGTCTGGCGAAGGATGAGTTCGTAGACAACGGCAACTGGCCGCATCAGATCTATGTGCGCGAGGCGAGAAGGTTGATCGGAGCCTATGTGATGACCGAGCATGATGTTTTGGGTGCCAAACAAGTTCCTCAACCAGTTGGAATGGGTTCCTACTCGTTGGATTCCCATAATACCCAGCGTTTTGTGACCCCGGGAGGTTTTGTCCAAAACGAGGGCGACATCGGGGTTCACCCCAAGCAGCCGTACTCGATTTCTTATGGAACCTTGATTCCCAAGAAGGAAGAATGTACCAACTTACTGGTGCCCGTCTGTGTGTCCAGCACCCATACCGCTTTTGGATCGATCCGGATGGAGCCGGTCTTTATGATCTTGGGACAGTCAGCGGCCGCAGCTGCTTCACTTTCGATTGATGGAAAGATCGCCGTACAGGATTTGGAGTATGAAAAGCTGAGGAAGGTTCTTTTGGAGGAAAAGCAGGTGTTGGAGAATCAATAAATCCTTTCACCCTTCCAGATACTCATTCGGAATATTGGGAGAAATGTAGTCGATCCCAAATCGATGTTTCAAGAGCTTGGAGACGACATCCGAGATAACCGCCTCTTTACGGTGCATCTGTGGCAGCAATCCCATCATGGCATAGCTGATCGGATTGACGGCCGGAATCAGCGTCTCCCAAGGATATCCTTTTCCCCAGATCAATCCCCGAACTGTAAGATCCAGATCAGCTCCATGATCCAGGCAGAACTCGAGCATCTCTCTTGACTGATTGGTGTTTTGGTTGACCGTGTGGAAGATGGGAGTTTGACCTCCAAAGCCGAACTCATCGACTCCGGCTTTGGCATTGATATCCAATCCGGCATGGATCAACACCTCAGCGCAAGCAACGTGGTTGAATTCTGCGCAAATGTGGAGCAGGGACACTTCAAAGAAAGGCGTGTAAGCGCATGGAAGTGAATGCTTGGTGTGAACGCTCTCTGGGTTTTCCAGGATCAATCTTCGTAGAAGATCGGCGTCATCCAAAAGCACTGCTTCCAGGATTGGATCTTCCAAGCCTTGGCCGTTTTCCAAGAATACCCTGATGCAATCTTTGAACCTCGGACTTCTCGTATACTCGCCGATCAAGGTCCAAATCAGTGGTTTCCCGGCCGGGTTTTGATCAACTTTTCTGGATTCTAAAATAGTCCTGATCCCAGCGATATCGTGGAGTTCAGTGGCGATATTTAGATCCGTGGTTTCCATTCTTAGTTCATCGTTTTGATGAGTGCTGCGGCATCGGCGATGCAAGTGACGGTATAGAACTGCTCGTGCTCCACTTCATGCTCGATCTGCTCATGAACCCAAGTGATATGAAATGGAATGTGGATGGCATGTCCGCCCAGCTCCAATACCGGTAAGATGTCGGACTTCAGGCTGTTTCCCATCATTAGAAACTCCGAAGGCTTCACGTCCAGATGTCTGATGAGCTTCTTAAAATCGGAAGTTCTCTTTTCGCTCATAATCTCGATGTGGTGAAAGTACTTCTCCAGCCCGGATTTTTTCAGCTTTCGTTCCTGATCCAGCAGATCCCCTTTGGTAGCGAGGACCATTCGATAGTCGCCATTGAGGGATTGGAGGACTTCTTCTACTCCAGGCAGGAGTTCGACGGGTTTTTCCAGCATTTCCCTGCCGATTTGGATCACCTTTTCTACCAAAGTCATTGGCATCTTGTGATCCGAAATCCGCATGGCCGTCTCAATCATGGAAAGCATAAAGCCTTTGATTCCATAGCCGTACAGCCCGATATTCTCGATCTCTGTCCGATACAATTCCTTCATGCTGGCATGCTGGGGCATGAAGTCCTCCAAAAGGCTGGCAAACTTTTCCTCCGCTTCCCTGAAAAAGGGTTCGTTTACCCAAAGGGTATCGTCTGCGTCGAAGGCAATTACTTTGAGGGGCATATTTTTTGGGTCAACGGTCTACGGTCAACTGACCACAGCCAGTATCGACACTTTATTTGAGTTGACTTCAAAGGTTTGGGTTTTTTAGTGAAAAAACCAGCAAGAATATGCCCTTTCTTTCCTTCGGTCAGAGAGGAAACACTATTTGGTTTACCCCCCCTGCTGTGGACTGTCGACCGTGGTCTGTTGACTAACTTACAAATCAGCCATCCATGCCAGCAGCACTTCTCTCCAGGTCTCCACAGCGCCTTTTCCCAAACCGAAAGCAAATCCATGTCCTCCGGAAGGGTAGATGTGGAGGGATGCCTTCACGCCGTTTTTGTGAAGCGCCGTGTAGTACAGCAGGGAATTCTCGATCGGAACGCCCTTGTCATCCTGTGCATGAACCAAGAAGGTTGGTGGAGTCTCTGCTGTTACATTCAACTCACCGGAAAAGTGGTCTTTCAGTTCGGCAGAAGCATCTTCACCGATCAGGTTTTTACGCGAGCCCCCATGAACTGCCCCATCCTGGAAGGTGATCACCGGATAAGCCAAGATAGAAAAGTCGGGTCGGGCCGAAAGCCCGTCAACTGCGTCTTTTGGACGCTCGACATCGTGATTGTATTGAGTACTGAGGGTTGAGGCGAGGTGCCCACCTGCGGAGAAGCCCATCACGCCGACCTTGGCAGGATCGATGTTCCACGCAGCAGCGTTTTGTCTGACGAGACGGATGGCCCGTTGCGCATCCAAAAGCGGTACTTCCTTGGGATCCGTGAGTGATTGTGAGACTGGGAGTCGGTATTTGACTACGATGCCTGCGATTCCCTGGGCGTTCAGCCATTTGGCGAAATCGGTTCCTTCCCAGTCATAGGCTAGGATGCCATAGCCTCCGCCCGGAAAGATAACCACTGCTTTACCTGTAGCGATCTGTTTGGCGGGGAGATAAACTTCGATGGTCGGAGTCTGCACGTTGGCGATGCGGATGATTCCTTCCTGCCGCACATCTTCTTTCAGATCCATCGTTTTCTGAAGCGGAGGAGTACCTTCCCAGAGCGGGAGTGTCTGGACTTGTGCATGAGCGAAGACCGCCATTAGTGCGAGGATTAAGGTTAGGATAGGTTTTTTCATGGTTTTTTGGGGAAAAATCTCAGACTTAGTCTGCTGTATATTCAAATATTTTTTCGGTCATCGCCCACCTCCAATTCGCGGGAGTGCCGGGAAGGTTGGTTTGGTATTGTCCCAAAAATGCTTCCCATTCCTGCACCTTCGGATTGGATTCGTCGAGTTTTGCCTTTTTCTCAAAGCTAAAATTCTCATCGCCAACGAGTATCATGGTCAGTCGGTTATGCCAGCGATGGATGCTCATCTGCACAATTCCGGCAATACGGATACTTTCTATAATTTCCGGTGAAACCGACTTGTGACATTCCACATAGGCCTGAATGGCTTCAGGTTCATCTTTGAGATCACAAATGAGTATAAAGGTCTGCATGGATAGAATTACAATTTTTGATTTACGATCTATGAAGTACGATTTACGAGCTCATGAGTAAGCTAGCGTACTTGACTCTAGCAAACCTTACTTTCCAACATTGCGCCTCAATTTTCCAATCTTTCAATTTTCCAATTTTTTAACTCTCACCGCAAACAAAAACACCATCAAAAAGCAAGAAAGCGGGAGAAAGAAAGAGAAATTCACCTCTGATACTCCCAATATAAGTGTGTCGGTATAGCCGGTGCCGCCCAAGTCCAGAATCATCCCCTGCAGGGTTGGCATGATGGCGCCGCCGACGATAGCCATCACCAGGAAAGCCGCTGCAAACTTCGAATCTTCTCCCAAGCCATCCAGCGCAATCCCGTAGATCGTCGGAAACATCAGCGACATGGCAAAACTGATTCCAACCAAGGAATACAATCCAGTCATTCCCTCGAGGAAGATTGCCCCCAGCGTGAAAGCCATCGCCAAGACGGCGAATGCTGCCAATAACTTGGTAGGAGCGAGGATTCGAAGCAAGAAAGTGCAAATCCATCTTCCCACCAGAAACACGCCGAGCGAAGCGTAGGCGTAGTTGACAGCGTTGTAGGTCGTGATCCCGATGGCCTCCGCGTACTGATAGATGTAGGTCCAAACCATGATCTGCGCACCTACATAGAACATCTGAGCAAAGGTTCCTTCGACAAAATTCCTGTTGGCCAAGAGGCGTTTCATGGTATTCTTAAAGTCAATTTTTCCGGCGCCTTCTTTACTTTCAGGCATCTTCATCATAGCGATCACCACAAAAATCCCAATCACCACCAGGCCGAGCATCACATAGGGATCGCGGATGACCATCAGGTCATTGGTACGGATGACAGCTTTGGCCGCTTCATCCAGACTGTCAAAGATGATCTTCCCATTCTCGTCGGTGTTGTTGGATTGGAGTGAGTTCAGGATAAATGTCTTTGCTACAAAAAGCCCTGCCAGCGCTCCCATCGGGTTGAAAGCCTGAGCCAGATTCAGACGCTGAGTGGCCGTAGCTTCTGGTCCCATGGAGAGGATGTAGGGATTGGCGGTTGTCTCCAGGAAGGCCAGACCAAACGTCAGGATATAGAGCGCAGCGAGAAAGAAGCCATAGCTTTCCCAAGCTGCTGCGGGGTAAAACAGGCAGGCTCCAAAGGCATACAGCCCAAGTCCCAATAGCACTCCGGTCTTGTAGGAGTACTTTTTGATAAAAAAAGCCGCTGGCAGAGCCATCGTGAAGTAGCCGCCATAGAATGCCAGTTGGACCCAAGAAGCCTGCGTATTGTTCAGCTCGAGTACACGTTTGAAAGCGGCCACCATCGGATTGGTAATATCATTGGCAAAGCCCCAAAGCGCAAACAGGGAGGTGATGAGAATGAAAGGAAGAACAAGGTTCTTCGGTACAAGGGCTGGTTTTTGGGTCATTAGTTTCGGGTCAAAGGGATCGGTCAAGATGGGTATAACCACCGTCGACATACAGATGCTGTCCGGTGATGTGGGAGGCTTTGTCAGAGAGTAGGAAGATGGCCATGGAGGCAATTTCCTCGGAGGTAGTCATTCTTTTGCCAAGGGGAATCCTGTTGCTGATCTCCGCCAGTTTTGCTTCGGGATTGGGAAAAGATTGGATCCAGTTGGCATACATCGGAGTGTACACTTCTGCCGGCAAGATGGCATTGACGCGGATCTGGTAGGGTAGGAGCTCCACCGCCCATTCGCGGGTCAGAGCCAGTTGCGCTCCCTTGGCGGAGATGTAGCCGGAAGTACCGCCCTGTCCAGTCACGGCAGTTTTGGAGGAAATATTTACGATGGCTCCCTGATGTTCTTTCAGTTGTGGAAGTGCGTAGTGGGCCAGATAGTAGTAATGAAAGAGATTTTTGGCGACCGAATCGGCATAGGCCTGCGGGCTGCCATTTTCCAGTCCAACTCCGTCATTTGCCCCGGCGTTGTTGACCACGCCGTCGATCCTCCCGAAGGTTTTGACTGCCAGATCGATGGCTTCTTTTGCCTGCTCTGGAGAAAAAAGCCGAACGGGAATCTGAAGCGCTTTGCCTTGAGCAAAGTCTAGGATTTCCCTTCCTTCTTTTTCCGAAGGGTCAATCATGACCGGAATGGCCCCTTCTTCGATCAGTCCACGGGAGATAGCCCCGCCGATTCCTTTGGCTCCTCCGGACACGAGGAAGACCTTATTGGTCAGGTTTAGGTTCATTGTCAGTTGGTGGTCTCAGTATTCAGTCAGCAGGGAGCCGAGAGTACTTTTGACCTTTTAGGTTTTATATCTTGTAAAATTCCACGGCAGTTTCGCCCATGATTTTCGCTTTTTCGGAGAGCGAAAGTGCGTCAGTAAATTGCTCAACGACCTCCCAATACTGCTCATATTCTCCCGCAAGCAGACAAACCGGCCAGTCGCTGCCGTACATCAGGCGATCGGGGCCGAAGAGTTCCAAGGCGATTTCCAGGTAGGGAAATAGTTGATCCGGGGTCCATTTTTTCCAGTCAGCTTCCGTGATCATCCCCGACAGCTTGCAGTGCATCAATTCCCGCTCTGCAATCGGCGTGAGCGCTTTTTTCCAATCCTTCCACTCTCCATCCTTGATATAGGGCTTGGCGAGGTGATCAATCACAAAGCGCTGATCTGGACATTTTTTCACCAGTTGCAGCGTGGCAGCCAAGTGATTTGGAAAGATTAGAATATCGTAAGGGTAGCCTCGTTTGCCGATTTTTTGGACTCCGCGAATAAACTCTTCCTGAAGCATATACTCCGGATCTTTGGCTTGGAGGACTTCTCGGAAGCCCACCAGCTTTTTGACATCGGAATACTGATCCAAGACTTCATCTAGCTGGTCGCTTTTCAAATCGGCCCAACCTACCACTCCGCGAATCCACTCGTTTTGGTGTGCCAAGTCAAGTAGAAAGTCGGTTTCCCGAAGGCTTTCCTCTGCTTGCACGGCAATGCATCCATCGATTTTTGCGTCCTGAAGCAGGGGACGAAGATCGCCCGGAAGAAAATTCCGGCGGATACGATTCATGTCCGGAGTGATCCAGTCCTGCCGCTTTGGGTCATATTCCCAAAAGTGCTGATGGGAATCCAGCCTCATGCCTCAGGGTCATTCATCGCGACCTGACGGGAAATACCCAGACCATCGATGCCCAATTCGACGATGTCGCCATTCTCCAGATACTTGGGCTCAGGCTTCAGGCCCATGCCGACACCGGCGGGCGTTCCTGTCGAGATCACGTCTCCCGGCAGCAGCGTCATGTACTGGCTGATGTGGGACACTAGCGTCGGGATATCAAAGACCAAGTCGGACGTATTGCTGTCCTGCAGGATTTTACCGTTCAGCTTCAGCCAAAGGCGGAGCTGGTGCGGATCTGGGATTTCTTCCTTGGTTGCCAAAAATGGTCCCAAAGGCGCAAAATGATCGGCACTTTTTCCTTTGACCCACTGACCACCGTGCCGAAGCTGGAAGTCCCGCTCGCTCACGTCGTTGTGGAGGCAATAGCCGGCGATGTATTCGTAGGCATTTTCGGCAGACACGTACTTGGCCCGCTTTCCGATCACGACGGCCAGTTCCACTTCCCAGTCGGTTTGTACGGAGTTTTTCGGGATAAAAATAGGGTCGTAAGGTCCGCAAAGCGAGGAAGTTGCCTTCATGAAGATGATTGGCACTTCCGGTACGGCCATCCCTGATTCCGCCGCGTGCATCCGGTAGTTGAGTCCCACACAGATGATCTTGGAAGGGCGTGTGATCGGGGAGCCGATTCTGGAGTTGACGGGAATTTCCGGAAGACTGGATTGATTGGTTTGCAGCCAGGACGAGAGTCTGCTCAGTCCATCGGTTCCCAAAAAGGATTCATTCCAGTCTTCTCCAAAAGTTGAACAGTCGAGATTTCTTCCGTTTATGTCCTGAATTCCCGGTTTTTCTTTTCCGGCTTCACCAAATCGAATGAGTTTCATGTTTATAAGTGTCTAGTAATGAGTATCGAGTATCTAGTAATTAGTAGAATAAAGAATAAAGAGCCAAGAATTTAGAATCAAGATTGTTGAGACGAAAGGTTTTAAAGAGTCAGGAACAGTTCCCTGGGAGTAATTTTACAATTTTTAAACATTTCAATCTTTCAATCCGAAAATCACATCTTCAGACCCATGAATCCGCCGTCGATGTTGAAATTGGAGCCTGTGATAAAGCTCCCGGCATCTGAACTGATGAAAAAGGCCATCTCGGCGATCTCTTCCGGAGTGCCCATCCTGCCGATTGGTTGGGAAGCTGCTAGCTTGGCAAACATTTCGGCTTCCTGTCCCGGGTAGCTTTTGGCCAGAAATCCATCAACAAATGGCGTGTGAACCCGGCCGGGCGAAAGACAATTGCATCGGATTCCGTCAGCGACATAATCCCTGGCCACACTCAAGGTCATCGACAACGCCGCTCCTTTGGTCATACTGTAGGCGAATCTGTCAGGAATGCCGATCGTGGCGGCCACGGAACACATGTTTAGGATTGACCCGCCGCCGTTTTCTTTGAGTTTGGGAAGACAGGCTTTGATGCAGTTAAACATCCCTTTGACATTCACTTGGAACAAGCGGTCAAAATCTTCTTCTGAGGTATTTTCAACTTTCCCGATATGAGAAACCCCGGCATTGTTGATCAGAGTGTCGATCTTTCCGGGGATGGAGTGGATCAGATTTTCCAACTGGGAATAGTCGGTAATACTACCCTCGAGAAAAGTGGCCTGAAGGCCTTTTTCGGAAATTTCAGCTTGGACCTTGGTTCCCTCGACGTGATTGGTGTCGATGAAGTAAACCTGGCAGCCTTCCGCGGCAAACTTTTTTACCATTGCCAGGCCGATGCCACTGGCGCCACCCGTGATCAAGACGGTCTTTGAATTCATTATTGATATGGGTCTAAGTTAATGTCAATACAAAAATCAAACTAAGGGAATTTGACAAATATAGAAAGGACTTTTGAAGCTAGTCGAGCATCTGGAAGATCTGATGGACATTTTCGAACGTGATAGGTTTTTCGAAAAAACCAGTGACAGCGGGGTGTTTTTTTGCTCTTTCTGAGTTAACCGAGCTGACGGAAGAAGTCATCAGAATGATCTTTGGACAAGCTTCTTTTGCGGTCTCCAGTTTATCTATAAACTCCCATGCGTTCATATCCCTTAGATTGATGTCGATCAGGATGGAGGCCGATTCTTTTGAACCGGGATTTTCTGAGAGATAGTCTAGGGCCTGTTTTCCTGAGATGAACGAGGAAATTTGGAGGTCTTTTCTGACGGTTCGGATCATCTTCTCAAGGACTATCAGGAGGATCTTGTCGTCATCTACTAGAATCAATTCAGTTGTCATTGTCGTCCAAATGTTCAATTATTTCTGATTTCTTGCTGATGTCTCTGATGATCTCATCCAGCTCAAACGCGGAGTCTTTGATGAAGCCCATCAAGGAGTTGATCTCTGGCTCCTTGTCGGGCATTTCGGATTCCAAAAGATTGACCAACCCGAGCAAACGAGCCAGGGGTGCCCTCACGACGTGTGACTGGATCCAGGCGATCTCGAGAAAAGTCTGATTTTGCTTTTCGACGGTCTCGATGTACTTATTTCGTTCCGTGACGTCGTTGACGAGCACAAGTACGGCCTCTTTCCCGTTGAAATTCAGTCTGTTGACCGTGGTCTCTACCGTAATCAGTTCACCTGATTTTTTCCGGTGGCGAAAGATTTTTTTAAGGTTCGATAAGTGCGCTTTTTTGGCGTCTTCAATAGATTTCTTCAGCTCGCCTATTTCTTCCGACGGACGGATGTCGGTGAGATCCATGGAAAGGAATTCTTTTTCCGAATAGCCGTAGTGATTGACGGCTGCCCGGTTGACGCTCAGAAATCGCAAGGTATCCAACTCGAAGACCCACATGGGGAGCGGACTCAACTGGAAAAGGTCGCTGTAGCGCTTTTCGGATCTTTGAATCTGCTCTGTGAACTTCTTCCGCTGAATGGAGTAGATGATGGTCTTGTAGAGGATGGTCGGTGTAAGCTCATCTTTGAGCAGGTAGTCGGACACGCCCAGCGCCATGGATTTCATGCTGAACTCCAGATCGGAAAAACCCGTGAGCGCTACGACAGGAGTACCGCCTGCAAGCTCCAATACCTCGACGATCAGCTGCTCCCCTGACAGATCCGGAAGCGAGAGGTCGAGAAATATGATGTCGAATTTAGCGGGGGAATCTGCTATGGTTTTTTTTGCGGCCTGGAATGTCTCCGTCCGCTGGAGTTGGGGAGCAAGGATGTTTTCAGCCAGATACTCCTCGATCAGGAAATAGTCTCCCAGATTATCCTCGATGATCAGAATGCTATATGGTTTCTCGTCCTTCCGCATCGGGTTCAATTTTTAGGCAGCCTGACGAGATTTAGCCAAAATTCTTCAATTTTGGCAGTGATGTTGAGAAATTCACTGACCTCCAGAGGTTTGGTAATGTAGCAGTTGGCATGCTCCTGATAGGCGCGCAGGATATCAGTTTCTGACGAAGAGGTGGTGAGGATGATGATTGGGATATGCTTCAGCTCGGGGTGGTTTTTGACGCTTTCCAATACCTCGTGCCCATTCTTTTTGGGAAGATTGATATCCAGCAAAATGAGATCCGGAAGGTCTTTGGCGCGTTGTTTTACGACGGTCATCAAAAAATACAGTGCCTCGCTTCCGTCTCTGAGGACTTGGAGCTGATTGGGGATTTTACATTCCTGCAAGGCTTCGGTAGTCAGCAAAATATCTCCTTCGTTGTCTTCGACCAGCAGGATTTTGACAGGGTTCTCACTCATGTTTCTTGATTGTAAATAAAAATTTGCTGCCTACGCCAACTGTGGATTCCGCCCATATTTTGCCTCCGTGCTGAGTCACTATTTTTCGACAAGTAGCAAGCCCCAGACCCGTGCCAGGATATTTTTCTTTGGGATGGAGTCGCTTTAATACGCCAAATATCGGCTCAAGATAATCAGCTTCGATACCTATTCCATTGTCCTCGATAGAAAATTCCCAAAATTTTTCAGACTCTCTTCCGGAGATTTCTATCCGGGGTCTGAGCTCCGGATGCCGATATTTAAGGGCGTTGCCGATCAGGTTTTGAAACAACAGTCGGATGGGCGTCGGCACGCCCTGGATGTCCGGAAGTTCAACGACGATTATCGCCGCATCAGATTCTCTGATTAGGTTGGATGTCAGCTTCAGGACCTCGCCAACCAATTCTCCCGTGTTGATTTTTTCAATAGCAGACTGTTCAAATCCGACCTTGGAGTATTCCAAAAGATCGTGGATCAGGGTGGTCAGACGCTTAGCACCGTCTATCGCGAAAGAGATATATTGGTTGGCCTTCTCGTCCAGCGTGCTTCCGTATTTTTTCTCCAGCAGGGACAGGAACGAGCTGATCATTCTCAGTGGTTCCCTCAGGTCGTGGGAAGCGAGAGCCGCAAATACCTGGAGTTCTTCGTTTGCGCTGCTCAATCTCTCATTTACCCGTAAAAGCTCCAGTTCTGCCGTTTTTTGGGCTGAGATATCCTGAAATGAGCCGATCATGCGGATGGCCTTGCCGTTCTCGTCGCGGATGATGTAGCCTTGGTCGATGATGTAGGCATAGGAATTGTCTTTTCTTTTGACTCGAAACTCCTGATTCCAGTACTGATCGTTGCCACGCAGAGTATCGTCCAGCTGTTTTTTTGCCCGTTCCCGCTCCTCGGGGTGGATAATTGACAGCCAAAAATCATTGTTGCCGGTAGTTTCGTCTTTGTCATAGCCCAGTATTTCAAAAAAGTGCTCCGAACGATACGTCTGGTTGGATAGGAGATCCCAGTCCCAAATCACGCCTGAGGTAGCCTTTACTGCAAGTTCAAACCGTTCGTTGGCATCTAGGATTTCCTTGGATTGCTCAGCGACTTTCTTCTCCAACAGGACAGGCTGCCGGGCAAAACTCCATACCAAAAATGCAAATAGCGTCGAGCCAACCAGACTTAACAGCGTCTTCCATATCAATCCGGATACTGCTGTACTTTTCTTGAGCTGAACGGAGAGATTCCAGTTGCCGGCGTCTATCAGGACACTGGATCGATGGCCGGTGTAGACTTCGTCCGGATTTTCGGAAAGGAATTTTTCGAGTACGTTCGAGTTCGGATTGAGTTTGGAAAACTGGACTGCGAAGGGGCTCTTTTCTGATTCTTGTAGCTTTGCAGCCTGAAGTAGATCTTCAAATTTGATTATGACCGCTGCGAGACCGGTCAATCGTCCACCGTCAAACAGCGGGTATCTTCCGACGATGGCGATGCCGCCTTGTTTCAGCGTAATCGGGCCCGAAAAGTAAACTTCCCTGCGTCGGATGGCTTCCTCGACTTCATTCTTGGTCTTGGGATCGCTGAGGACGTCGTAGCCAATCACTGATTCATTGCCCTGCATCGGATACACGGCGACTATTGTGCCTTCGTCCAGTAGCTGAATTGCGTCCACGAGTGGGTTGCTATCGAGGAGCTGCTGACCGATGCTTTGGAAATTTTGCACCACGTCACGCTGATTTTGCGCGATGAACCCCAAGGTCTTGCTAGCTGAGATCCCGTCGTGGAGGGCATTGATCAGGAGGTTTTCAAATTCATTGAGCTTGTCATTGACCAGTTCACGCTCAGTGGAGAGCTTGAGCTGATATCCGGCCAAGCAGAGAAACAGCGAAAGGGACAAGGAAATAAGGAATACCGCTGAACCCACAAATTTGGGATTAGAGTAAACTTGCCTAAAGATCCAGTCCTTTATCCTTTTCAAAGCCATCCGTTTATTTGGTGATGGTAAAGTGGAATGTGCTGCCTTGACCGGGATTGGACTCTACCCAGATTTTCCCTCCATGGAATTCGATGATTTTCTTACAGATCGCCAAACCGATGCCTGATCCGGAGTACTGATCTTTTTGATGAAGGCGTTGGAAGATGATGAAGATTTTCTGCCTGAATTCAGGATCTATCCCGATGCCGTTGTCCCGTACCGAAAACTGCCAATGGTGCTCCAGTTCCTTTGCCTCGATCCATATTTCCGGTCTATTTCCAGGTGCTTGGTACTTCAGGCCGTTCGAAATGAGATTTTGAAACAGCTGGATGATGGCACTGCCCTGACACAGGATGACTGGCAGCGGGCCAATGTGTATAGTCGCGTTTTTTTCCGTGATCGATTTCTTGCTGAGCAGCAGTACTTCTTCTAGGAGACTGGCAGTATTGGTGGTTTTTTTGGATTCGGAGGTGTTTCCTACCCTTGAGAACTCGAGCAAATCAAGGATGATTGTCTTCATCCGTTTTGCTCCATCGATCGCAAAATTGATATACTGGAGTCCCCGTTCATCGAGCTGCCCGGCGTAACGTTTCTCGATCAGTCCCAAGAAACTGGTGATCATCCGCAGCGGCTCCTGCAGATCGTGCGAAGCCACGTAGGCAAACTGTTCCAATTCTTTATTGGATATGGCCAGTTCACGATTCGAGGCGGCAAGGTCTGAGTTTAGTTTTTTCAGTGAGTCCTCGTACAGCTTCGTATGGGTGACGTCCCGAATAGCGCCCACCGTCCGCACGGCGAGTCCCTGCGAATCTCTCAATATCACTGTATTTTCGGCGACGAAGGCATAGCTGCCGTCGGTTTTCAAAAAGCGATATTCGGCTGTCCATCCCAGCGCTTCCTTGTTGTTTTGTGAATCGGAGACGGATTTGCGGATGCGCGGCAGATCGTCCGGGTGAACCTTTGTTTCCCAAAATCCCGGAGAAACCTGGTTCATCTCCTCTGGATAGCCAAACAGCGTGTGGTAGCCTTTGCCCCAAAAGACAAAGTTCTTGTTGATGTCCCAGTCCCAGATGGCGTCTGAGGTAGCTTGGGTCGCGAGATGAAATCGGTCGTTGCTGGTGCGCAGCGCTTGCTCAGCCCAATAGCGATCTGTATCGTCTACTACGGTTGATATCAGCAGATCCAGCTCCGGGTGAGGGATATTTTTGCCGGAGACGATCCGCTCTTCGCCGGTTTGAGTGGTGATCGCAATGTTCTTCCAATTTAGCCTGCTTGGGTCGCCGCTTTGGATACCGGCCCTGATCTGCTGCATGATCTCATTTCTAACCTCTGGATCGGGGAAGACATTATTGTAAAAATCATCCACATGCCCGAATGACGCGGGAGCCCAGCCATAGACTTGCCAAAAGGCAGGATTGATATAGGTGGCCTCACCGGTACTGATCTTGGTCACGGCAATCCCGAGTGGCAGGTTTTTGAGTGTTGACTCGATAAACAGATTCCGTTCCCGAAGTTCTTTTTCCGCCAGTTTCTCTTTGGTGACGTCCTGGACTGTTCCCTGAAACCTTTTGGCTCCCGTGCGGAGATTGACTTCAAATCTTCCCTGTTCATGGACAAACTTCACCTCTCCTGACGGTAGCAAGATTCGATGAACGGCGTCGAGTGGAGCGATTCCTGCGACGGAGTTGTTGTGATGAATCAGAAATTCAGCCTGGTCTTCTGGATGGATCGTGCCAAAGAACAGCTCGAAATTGGGCCTGAATTTCGTCTGGTCAATTCCCCAGATATTGTACACCTCGTCAGACCAAAAGATCTCTTCGGTTTGGACGTCAAATTCCCAGTAGCCGAGCTTACCGATCTTTTGGGCGACGCTTAGCCGGTGGATGAGTTCCCGGAATCGGCCTTCCTCTTCTTTCTGAAAAGTAATATCTCTCGCTACCGCAAAAACAATATTGGAAGTCTTGTCCAAGGTCGCCGACCAATTGAGATAGACGATTGATCCGTTCTTTTTGAAATAGCGATTTTGGAAGTCGGCAGAGGGAATCCCCGCCATGATTTGCTTTCTGTTGTCGACCGTGGGCTCAAAGTCCTCCGGATGGATAAGATCCCTGAACGACTTGCCGATCAGCTCGCGCTGGCTATAGCCAAGTATTTTTTCGCAGGATTTGGAGACTTTAAGGAAGTAGCCGTCTTCGTCGGCCAAAAAAATCAAATCCTGGGTGGTGTTCAGGATATTTTCGAGCTGAAGATCGGTTTTTCTGAGGATCGCTTCTTTTTGCTTTTCGTCAGAGATATCCTTGGTCACACCAAATATCCTCAACGGCTGGCCATCGGCACTGTAATTCACTACGGCTTCAGAATTGAGGTGTCGAATCTCACCGCTCGGTCGAATGATCCGATTCTCAATTTGGAAGGAAGCTCCGGATCTTTTGAATCTACGGAACATTTCGATCGCGCTTGGCCGATCTTCTGGATGTATCGCAGCCACGGCCGTCTCATATCCCGGAGTAATGTCTCCGGCGTCCAAACCCAAAATCCGATATAGGTGATCCGACCAGGTGTTTTTGCCCGTCGTCAGATCGACTTCCCAATGCCCGATATTCCCAAAAGCCTCGATTTTTCGGATCCGGCTCACCGTATCTGTCAGCAAATCGGACCTTGTGGATGCGCTCGTGTTGCTGGTAGGTTTGGGAAAATCACCCATATTAACAATTGATTAAAGGTCAAAATATAGCCGATTTGGGCCGGTGGACCTATAAAGTGCATAGTTCTGTAAACCTACAACCTCACCACTTCGCCGGTTTTGACGGATTCGTCGCAGGCGAAGGCGATCTTGAGGCTGTTGAGCGCGTCAGCCAGGTGATCGCTCAGGTCGGTATTTTCCTGGATTGCTTTTAGGAAATAGGCTTGCTCCCGGCTGCATAGTTCTTGATGATCGGGTTCGTCGGTCATGTCAATCCATTCGTCCTTTTTGGTGAATCGGTTCATATCGTCGATGTCGGCATGGTGGATGCGGATGGATTCTGTCTTGGTGTGACTGTCCACGTGATCGGATTTTCCGGCGTGGCCGGCATCCTTTGCCACGATCGAGACGGAGCCTTTTGGACCGAATACGTCTTTTACAAAAAAAGCGGTCTCGCTGATCATCGGCCCCCATCCTGCCTCGTACCAGCCGACCGATCCGTCCTCAAAGCGGATCTGGAGTTGCCCGTAGTTGTAATTGTCGGGGGCAATGTCTTCAGTCAGTCTCGCTCCGATGGCTGATACCCAAAATGGCTTGGACCGGGTCATCTGGCACATCACATCGATGTAATGCACCCCGCAATCCACGATTGGACTCAGGGATTTCATGAGGCTTCTATGCACATCCCACATGTATCCCTGACTTTGCTGGTTGAGGTTCATGCGCATCACGAGCGGCTTGCCCATTTTTTGGGATTCTTCGATGAATCTGATCCAAGAGGGATGGTGTCTCAAGATGTATCCGACGACGACTTTTTTGTCTACTTGGAGTGCTTTCTCGATGATTTTTTCACAGCCTGATATGGTGTCTGCCAAGGGTTTTTCGATGAAAATATGGCATCCAGCAACGAGTGCTTTCAGCGCAAATTCCTCGTGCGTATCAGGATAGGTGGAGATGCAGACCGCGTCCGGCTTCGTCTCATCAAGCGCTTTTTCAAAATTCTCGAACAGGGGATACGAAGCGTTGAGCACTTGATTCACGCGGACTTTGCTGTCGCCACGGGCTACCAATCCACAGATGGTAAACTCGGGCATGTGATGGTATGCGGCCGCGTGCGAAGCGCCCATATTGCCGCAACCGACGATAAGAATGCGGATAGGTTTAGTCATTTTGGGTCTTGGAGTTGGGTTCTTGAGTAGTGACTTCCACGTCAAATTCTGCCTCTAAATTATCTTCCTTGGTGGATTTGCCTACCTTCATTTCAAAGTTTTCTGCGTTTCCCGTGACTTTCACAGGAATCCCGAAGATCCCCAATGGAGGCAATCCGAGACGTATTCCGATGTTCAGATCTCCGTCCAAGCTGACCTGACCTTCGAGCCGTGGTCTAAATCCCGCGATCTTCATCTTGGTTCGGGGGATGGTGATCAGGTTGTTTTCGATGGAGCTGCTGATCTCGATGTCGTTCAGTTCCGGGTCGTTGAGCTCTGCGTTTTCGGTCTTTTCAGCCATGGTATTCATCAACTTAAATCCCTTAAGCTTGACTGATTTTAACCCGAGCGTCCCGCCGCCTTTGATGGACGGGAGTACGGGGTACATATTGGCATCCAATCTGCCGCTGAGCTTGTAGTCAAGGGAAGCTTTTCCCTCTGCGAATTCTGCAAACGACACCATCTCCTTGAAGATCGGAATTTCCTCATAGGCTCGGAGGATGTCGAAATCGCGCGCGCTGACCTGGTAGTCAAAATTGGCCGAAAAAGGAGTGGGGGCGCGATAGCTTCCGCTCGTCTCCACCTGGGCACCGACGAGCTGAAACCGCGTTTGGATGAGTTGGATCTCCCGCGGCGCTGTGCTCACTTCTCCCTTGAATTCACTGATGCGGTATTCGCCATAACGAATCGAATCAACACTGGCGGCAATCTTCAAATCCAGCTGCGATGGCGGGACAATGACGCCGGTCACTACCCCCAAGGTGTCAACTTTGACGGGATCTTCTTCGCCGAAAAACATGAAATCGTCCAAATTGATGAAATGGGAGCTAAGCGTCACGCTACCGTGGAGGATTTGGTTTTCGTCAGCGAGGTATCCCAGATAGTTGGTCAACTGGCCGGACGCAATGACTTCATTGGCCAGGTAGCTAAAATGAAAGTCAACGAACTCCACCTTGTCCTGATTGAAAGTCAAGATGCCGGCGTCGAGGTTCACGGGCTCTGGAAAGAGATCGGAGCGAACCTTGATCTTCTCCATGGTGAGGGTGCCGCTGTTGTTCAGTTGTTGGACCCTCCCAGCTGTGGCATCGCTTTGACGGCCTTTTAGGCTAAGATCTGTGAGTATTTGTCCCTCGATATCCATCCCTTCCACTCCGAAAACTTGGTATAGTTTCCCCAAATCCAGTGTTCCCTCAGATTGCAGGTCGTATTGGATGTCGTCCAGATTCGCCAAGTTGGCTTTGAGTAGGAAGGGGTTGCCTGCGAATTTGAACGAGACGGGCTGGAGGTCTAACTTGAAATCGGCAAAAGAGCTGGTCGTATTTGCCACCGACAACAGGAAGGAAATGTCCTGAATTGCTTCCGGATAATGCGGAGTCAGGACGTAGCCCTCGCTCAGTGTGAGGTTTGCATTGATGATCGGGGTGATCTTGTTCTCAGGCAGGTAATTCCCGTTTGCCAGCAAGTCCAGATGGAGTTTGCCGCTCAGTTGATAGCCGGAGTCGAGCGGATAAAACTTCGGAATGTCAGCCAGGCTGAAATCGCTCTGGAGATTGGCGTCAACCCGATGATTTTCTCTTCCCCAGTACTTGAAAAAGCCGTCTGTGACCTGATCCAATACCTGGAAATGAAGAGTTTTCAACTCAAAATTGATGTGCTGCAGTAGGCTGTCTGGCGTATCGGCGGTGAGGGAAAGCTGGATGTCTTTGATGGGCTCGGGCAGACCGGCCCACTGCACGAAGCCGTCTTTTAGATTTGCTGAAAATGAAAATGCCGGAATAGCCTGGATGATAGGTGCAGACTCCCGGAGTTCATTGGGATCTGGCATGAAGCGGTAATTTCCCTCCGAACGGAATGCCAGCTCCAACATTCCGCGGTAGTCAAGACCTGTCATGCCCAGCGCTGCATGAAGTTGCCCAAGGTCAATCTTGGCCTCCAACTCGGAATCAAGGCGCATGGGATTGAGATTTTCCAGATGAAGAGCACCTCTGAGAAATCCATCTCCAAGATTAAATCCAAGGCTGTCGATCTCCAAGCTTACCTGATTGGGGTCCAGTTCGGGAACCCGGAAATTGATCCTCGCGGTCAGATGCTCGACCCCGGGACTTGTGTCCGAATGTGCAATCATCCCGTCTTTTAAACTCAGGTTTAGGACAAGGCCGGGAAACTGGTCTTCATCAGGAAGATAAAATCCCTGAAAGGAACCTACGATGTCGCCCTTTCCCCCAAATTTGGTCTGCTCAAAGCCGGGCATAAACTCTGGCGGAACGAGCGAAAGTATGTCTTTGAGGTTGGCGTCGAACGATTCCAAGATGAAGTTCATATCGTACCCGCCTGGAATAAACTCAAATGCTCCGACGAAATTCAACGGAAGATCATTGATTTTTAGGGCGTTTCTTTCGAAAGTCAATGCGGTGGTTTCCGTGTTGATCCGCGTCAGCAGATCCGCTGAGAGTCGGTTTCTATTGAAGATCGGGAGCTCATCGTAGACCAGCTGAAACTCACCGATCTGGATGTTGCTTTGAAGGTTGAACTGCCCGTCCACCAAGTTTCCGCTGCCGCGATAGTCCACCCCATTGGCCTCGCAGATCATATCCAGCGAGGTGTCTTTGTACACAAACCTGCTTTTCTGAAAGAAAAAGCTCTCAATCTCCAGTTCAAATGAGCTGGAGTCGACAGTAACTGTGTCGGAGTCGGCCGTGGGGAAAACATCAAAATTGGAGTTGCCACGTACGTCCCGGAGGATTTTCACAGTGGCCTGATCGAGGTAGATCTCGTTGATTTTGATCCGGTCTGAAAAAAGCGAAGAGATGCCAACGCCGAACGCCATTTCCTTGGCGTAGAGTAGGGTGTCGTTTTCAAACGGCAGAGATCCTCCGAGGTACAGCTTGTCAAGCGAGAGCGTCAGAGCGGGGAAATGCCGAAAAAAGCTCAGATTGACTTTATCGAATCTCAGATCGCCCTGGACCTGTTGCTGAAGCACTTTCTCGAGTTCGACTTTTAGCTTTTCTTGGAAAAAGACCGGAAACACGGCGAGAAACAGCAGAATAAAAACAAGGATACCCAGACCGATCTTAAAATAGGTTGATCTCAAAAATGATTTCATTTCACGAGGTGAATTAGGCCTAGTCTGTTACTGAGCTCCTTTCAGAGCGGCTATTTCCTCTGCCGAGAGGTAGATAATATTGATATCCAGCGTGATCGGGGTCTCAGGTTCGTCTCTGGCATCGCGCTTCACGGCTACGATCTGGTCGACGAGCTCCATCCCCTTGATCACGTGTCCAAAGATCGTGTAGTCTCCATCTAGTCGCGGGATTCCCTGGGGATTTTGGACAATGTAAAACTGGCATCGAGCCGAAAGTTTGCCTGGATTGTCATCCCGTCCGGCGCCCACAGCGCCATAGACGTGCTTAAGTTCGGTATTAAATTCAGGCTCAAGGAGATACTCCGGATCGGTAAATCCTGCTGGAGTATCAGGACATCCACCTTGTGCTACAAAGTTGGGAATCACCCGGTTAAAAGTCAGTGAATCCCAGTAGCCGGCGTTTGCAAGCTCGATGAAACTATCCCGATGCTGCGGCGTGCGTGGATCCAGAGAGATCAGGATTTCTCCCTGTGGAGTGATGATTTGCCCGACGGGGAGTTTTTCCCGGGCGTAAAATGAACTCACTAAAAGTTGAAAGATCAGGATAAAATTCATGACAAGGTTGGGGTTAGGGAAGGGCAAGCTGGCACTTAATATACATATTTCAGGAGGTTATTTAAATTGTCATGCGCTCTTGGGCCGAATGCAAAAGGTTCTTTAATTTGGACAATCATCCAACCTCCAAAGAGCCAAATGTCAGGAGAAAACCGAACCGACAACCAACTAAGTGGCCTAGCTTTTCCCGTTCCTGAGAATGAAATGGAACGTCTGTTGGCATTGAATGAACTGGAACTTGACTATGCTGATCTGGATCAATCCTTTGCTGAGTTGACAAAACTGGCTGCAAAAATAGCAGGAACTTCGATCTCAATGGTTAATCTTATCGACACATTCACAGTATGGAGTGTGGCGCCTTTTGGGATGGAGGTGAGCCAGACCCCGCGGGAGGATTCCGTCTGTCAGTACACGATTGTCGATCAAAGCTCCGCTGGGATGGAGGTGATGGATCTTTCAGTCGATGACAGGTTTAAGGACAGAGCATATGTGACCCAAGCTCCCTATCTGAAGTACTATTTTGGGATTCCGCTCAACATTGGGGATAATTTACCCATAGGATCACTGTGCGTCATTCACGACGACTACAAAGATGTGAGCGTGGAAAAAAAGGAAATGCTGGCGATCGTCGCCGGGGAAATCGTGAACAGAATCAAGGTCTGGCATGCAATACACAAGCTGACGAACCGGATTCAGGAATGCACGACGGTCAAAAACAATCTGGCCCACGATATCCGGGGACCTCTCGGCGGGATCGTCGGACTGGCGGAGATCATCCAGATGCAGGGAAGCGAAAACAATCTCGAGGAAGTGCTCAGCTACATCTCCATGATTCAAAAAAGCGGCAGCTCTGTGCTTGATTTGACAGACGAAATATTGTCCTCCTACAAAGCGTCAAATACCCCCAAGGATCACGAATTCACCCTCGCGACTCTTGAAGATAGACTGGAGGCTTTGTTTGGTCCTCAGGCGATGTACAAGGGTGTGAGGCTGCTATTTAAGACCACAGACCAAACTGCACATCGTCCATTTCCAAAAACCAACATCCTCCAGATTTTGGGCAACCTGATTTCCAATTCGATCAAGTTCACTCCGGAGGGAGGCCAAGTGCAGGTCTTGCTGGATATGGAATTGGATGACAGACAGCGAATCCTTCACCTCAAAGTGAAGGATAGTGGTGTGGGGATGTCGCATGAAAAAATCGAACAGATATTGAAAGGGAATGCTGCTTCATCCGGAGGCACTTCCGGCGAAAAAGGATACGGGTTCGGCCTCAATCTCGTGCATCAACTGGTGGCCAAACTTAACGGTCGGATGCTGCTAAAATCTGAGCCCGGGCAGGGGGTAGAATTTGAATTGATCCTTCCGGTAGCCTAGGCTCAGGCGGAAGGATTTTGTTCGGCAGCTTTGAGACTGTTGTCTACGGGAGAGGCATACATCGACAGAAAACTTTTCACCAGAAAGGGGTTGCTGGTATCGACCTTTCCATGCAGTCTTTTTTCGAAGCTTTGCTTTTCTTCCAGGGTATAGTACTCTGCAAACCTCAAATCGCCGTTCAGCAGGTCATGTGCGATGTAGTTGCTGGGCCAAAGCCGATATCCACCCCAGATTTTCAGATCAATCACGGATGCCAGCTGAGCGAGCTTTTCGGTTTGCGAAACCTCTGTCTTTGAAATCGCCCGGATCTCCTGCTCCAAGATACCGTTGACTTGGATATGGATGCGTTTCTTGGTGCCCATGATCCCCCTGAGGAGGTTTACAAAGTCTTCATTTTCGCTCTTGACGTACTTTTCATCCTTGGATTTGGCCAGGAGTTCGGGCATTTTCAGGATGTCGGTGGGGTCGTATTCATAGGAAATAGAGATCGGCACCACATTGATTTTCTCAAAGAAGCCAAAGGGATTTTCGCCATGTTCGGCCAAGGTCAGCATCTTCAGCACGCCCCTGTGCGTAGAGTCGTTGCCGTCTTTGGTTCTCCCTTCGCGCTGTGCGGTCCACACGGAGCGATTTTCGCGAAGCAGGGACTTGCTGATAAACTCAGAAACCATCTCGGAGCTTTCGAACAGCGCCCTTCCTGTCAGGCCCCGCCGGATTGCAAAGTTGCGGTTGAGGCGCGATAGAGTATAGAGAAACGGTTTCTTGATGAGATTGTCGCCAATTGCCGAGGTAGTCATCGCCAGTCCTTTTTCATACAGACAGGCATTCAGCAGGGAGGTGTCCAGGATGATATCCCGGTGATTGGAGATGAAGAGGTAGGCGGAGTTTGGCTCCAAAACCTCAAATCCCCCTGTCGTAAGTCCGTCGGAGCTTTTCTCCAGCACTTTCATCAGTCCGGGATAGATGAAATTGACCTGAAAATCCCGCAGCGAATGGGTGTGGCGCATGAGGTCTTTCCAATGCGACGGATTGTCATTTGGAAACGTGAAATTCATCATGGCTTCCAGCATCGGATCGTCGATTATTTTACTGATCGCCGCATTGGCTTCGGAGTCGTAAAATGGTCTTATCGAATCAAATTTGGACATAGAGGGGTGAAATTGCTTATGCAAAAAGCAAAAATTAGCTGAATAATCTAAGTTAAATTACCTAATTGGACCGAAGGGTGTCTGCAATTACTCGCGCTTCAGGTACTTATCGAAGAATAGCAAATGCACCGGAAGAGCTTCTGTCCAGTAAGGCCAGGTGTGGGCACCCGGACGCTCAATGTACTCGTGTGGCGTGCCGTTTTCCAGGAGCAATGCGTGCATCTGCCGGTTGGTATCAATGAGGAAATCTTCCACCCCGCAGTCCAGGATCAGCGCCAGTCCGTTGGTCTTCATCTTGTCAATCCAACCTACCGCTGTGAACGGGCTGAAGGTCGGCGCATCGTAGTTGAGGTCGGCACCCAGCATCGCTTTCTGACCTTCCTGACGGAGTTTACTGAAATCCTCGGGTACTTTCCACATGCGGGTATCAATATTCATCACGCCGCTCATGCTTCCAGCAGCGACGAATAGTTCGGGATGCTTGGCCGAAAGGAAGATCGCTCCGTGGCCACCCATAGACAGGCCGGTGATTGCCCGGGATTCCTTCTGTGCCAAAGTACGGTAGCTGAGATCGATATGTGGAATGAGCTCTGCTGTGATGTAAGTTTCATACCGCACCGAGTCGAGCATGGGGCTGTCAAAGTAATAGCTGGCAGGGCCGACTCCCGGCGTCACGATGATCAGATCGTATTGCTCTGCCATCCGGCTCACCAGACCAGGTTCCGTGACTTTTTGGTGCCAATCACTGAACGAACCACTTCCGCCGTGCAGCAGATAGAGCACGGGATAGTGTTGATCCCCGCTCTGGTAGGAGCTGGGTGTCGTGACGGCGGCGTTGAGATTTTTGTTCATCGCCGGACTGAATACCTGAATGGTGTCAGTCTTTGCCTGGCCAAATGCCAACAATGGGAAAAAGACAAATAGGAAGATAAAGCGGGACATAGCCGGGATGATTTTGGTTTTTGATTTTTGAAAAATAGCTAAAGTTGGCTAACAACCAATCCCTGATTACGATGAGTCACTCCAGCAGATCTTATTTTGTATATTCTCGCCCATATCAAGCGAAGCGCTATGAATCGACTGCAGCCGGTGGCCAATTTCCTGATCGTACTTGTCCTCGGAGCCGTGGTGCTAAAAGAAGGGGCTTTTATCCTCGTCCCGTTGGTCTGGGGGATTTTTTTCGCTTTTGCACTGTACCCGATTTCCTCTTGGCTTGAAAAGCGCAGGATTCCAAGAGGCCTGGCGATCTCGCTCAGTATCCTGATGGTCAGCTTAGTGGCTTTAGGGATATTGTACCTACTTCTCAATCAGATGATCGGTTTGATCAAAGAAGTGCCTGAGATTGGCGAAAACCTGGAAAACAAGCTGAGTCGATACCTGGAAGAGCTGAGCTCCTTGATGGGGAATGACCTGATCGATCCGGAAAGCGGCTGGGATATCTATTCGTTGCTACCAAGCGGAAACCTCAATGAAACTCTTTTTACAACCGGGAAATCTTTGATCTTGGTCGGTATTATCCCGCTGTACACCTTTCTGTTGATGTACTACAAAGACTTTTTCGTCGAGTTCCTGATTCGCCTGTCTTCCAAAAATCAGGGGATTGTGATCAACTGGGCTCAGGAGTCGGGACGGATCATCCAGTCTTATCTGGCGGGAATGATCCGTGTCACCGGGATCGTGGCGGTCTTAGCCGGAATATTCTTCTACCTGATCGGGGTCAAATACTTTGTGCTTTTTGCGGCCTTCATAGCCATCATGAACTTAATCCCATACGTTGGGGTGTTTATTTCTTCGATTTTCGCGATCCTATATGTGTTCTTAACTACCGTTTCACTCTTCTATCCCATTGTCACATTTGGGGTGCTCTGGGGGATTCAGCTTTTGGAAAACAATATCATCACTCCGCTCGTGGTGGGTTCCAAAGTCAAGGTCAATGCCCTGGCGGTGATTATAGCCATCTTGCTGGGAGGCTGGCTTTGGGGAATCTCAGGGATGGTTCTCTTTATTCCTCTCACTGGGATTCTGAAGATCACCCTCGAACGTAGCGCCGGCCTGAAGCCTTTTGCTTACCTGCTCGGGGATGAGGTTCCGGTCAGCGAGGAGTCAGAGAATTTCTGGAAGCTGGCGACCAGGAAGTACTTCAAAAAAGAAAAACCCGGTTGAGGAATGCGCTGGAGTTGCTTCGCAAAGGGTTGCTGAAGTAGCTCCTGTCCAACAAATTGTCCAACACACAAAGAAAAACCCTCTCAGAATATCCTGAGAGGGTTTTTTGTGCGGATGAAAAGATTCGAACTTTCACACCCAAGGGCGCTGCCACCTGAAAGCAGTGCGTCTACCAATTTCGCCACATCCGCATCGTTGAATCGATTTGCAAATAAAGCAAAACTTCAGCTTCGAAACCAAGCCGCTTTTCAAGAAAATCGAATTTTCCCGAATGGCTTTAGAGATCGGTCTGAATGCCAATTACTTCCAAAGATCGGTATTTTCTATTCCGGCATCTTTCGCGATAAAAACCGGATCTTTTCCCGCCTTTCGTTGCTTTTTGTAATCTTCCCAAGCTCGGAAGGCCGGTTTTCTAAGCAATAGAATCGCAATAATATTCAGCCAGGCCATCAACCCAACGCCAATGTCGCCGAGTGTCCAGGCCATTTCCGCTGTTTTAACTGAGCCATAAAATGTCGCGCCCAAGATGGCAAGCTGCAGTCCGCGAACTGCCCATTTTGAAGATTTGTTTCTGGTCAGGTAGCTAAGGTTGGTCTCCGCGATGAAATAGTAAGCCATGATCGTAGTGAAGGCAAAAAACAGCAGCGCGATGGCGACGAATCCTTTCCCGATAGCGGGAAAGTGAGTCCCAATTGCATACTGAGTGTATTCCGGACCAAAAGGCACGCCAGGCAGATTCTCTACTATAAAGCCGCCTTCAGGATTTACCACATTGAATTGTCCTGTAAAAAGAATCATCAATGCGGTAGCTGTGCACACAAACAAGGTGTCTACATAAACGGAAAATGCCTGAACCAATCCTTGCTGGGCAGGATGAGCAACTTCAGCAGCGGCAGCGGCATGGGGTGCTGTGCCTTGGCCTGCTTCATTGGAATAGATGCCTCTCTTTACTCCCCAAGCGATTGCCATCCCAAACACTCCGCTAAAAGCAGACTCGAGATTGAAGGCCGATTTGAAGATCAGGGCAAAGACTGCAGGTACTTCCGTGATGTTCATGACGATGATAATCACAGCCATCAGGATATAGGCCAAAGCCATAAATGGAACCACCACTTCGGCCACTTTGCTGATCCGCTTCACGCCACCGATGATGATCAGTCCGAGGAAGACCGTGACAGCAATACCGGTGTAGTGGACTGGGATACCAAAGGCGTTGTTTGCACTCAGTGCAATGCTGTTGCTTTGAACCCCCGGAAGGAAGATCACCGTGCTGAGTATGGTAGCGAAAGCAAAGATCATGGCGTACCATTTCATCCCGAGGCCTTTTTCGATGTAATAGGAGGGACCGCCCCGATAGTGGCCGTCGTTTACTTCTTTGTAAATCTGTCCCAAAGTCGACTCAATAAAGGCAGAGGAGGCTCCCAAAAAGGCGATTGCCCACATCCAGAAGATAGCTCCGGGACCTCCCATGGCAATCGCAGTGGCGACACCGGCTATATTTCCCGTGCCTACCCTACCCGAAATAGCAATTGCAAAAGCCTGGAAAGAGGAAACCCCTTGGTCAGATGCCTGTCCTACGAAGAGCAACTTGAGCATTTCCTTGACATAGGTCACTTGGAGAAATTTCAAGGCAAAAGAAAAATACACTCCTGCAGCCAGGCACAGAAAAATCAATGCATTACTCCATATGATGCCATATATCGTGTCGATTATCTCTTTCATTTAAGGGGTTTTGGTTGGTGGTTGAACTTCAATTTTTAGAATTCGAGCATCGAATTAAGGAGTAAGTAGCGGAAAAATTATCAGAAACTTGATGAATGGGTGCGAAAATCATCCAATACGGACACAAGTCTGTTCAAAAAATCAAACTGTGGGGGTGAGAAAGCGAGATCGAGACCGGGCAACCGGTTTTTTTGCCGTGTGGAGATAGGCGGACACACGACAGAAGCCCGTCCTCATCCCTCCCTTTGGCTGGGATCTCTTTTTTCATACCAGCCCTGGGGGCCTATGAAAATTGATCTTTGCTCCGCAGTTTCCTTCTCCAATCGGAGCAGCCAAGCCCATCGTCGGGGAGTTTCGTCATAGGACAAAAAGGGCGGAGTAAAGCGAAATCCGCCGTACTCCTGCCGTATTTCGTCCAAAGCCTTCGATGGAACGGCTTCAAAAAATGTCGTGGTCATCAATTGGATTTCATCGGTCACGTTTGGAGTCAACACCCCATGGGACACGAGACGGCCGGTAAGGTCAAGGATGGCCAAGCCGCGCACCCGATCACTCAACAAAAACGGGATTAACCAATATTGGTGTCTTTGCTGAGCGTCGAATAGCGGGACAGGATTTCCTGGAGTTGTTTTGGAGAGCATTGGAAAGGAGTCATGTAGTCCCTGCCTAATCTCTTGTTGTACAAGCTGGAGAATATCCTCTGCTGAGTGCATCTTTTGTCGTCAAATCGTTTAATAATCAAGTTTCGTGTAGACGAAATTGGTGTGGGTGATGGAATCCCAGTCTTCCCAGTACACATCGCCTCCTGCCTTAAGGTCTGCATTCCATGGCCAGGGATCGTACACAAACAGTTTTCGGTCACTGTCGTCAGCCCCCAGTATAGAAAACATATTCCTCGAATAGCCCGCAATGGCACGCGCATGTCCGGGCACGCCTGATTTCATCGGCTGCAATTTGTTAATCTGATTGCAGGCCTCAGTCCACGATGGCGTCGTGTCATAGGTTGCGTTGAGATGATTGTTGCTCAACGACTCATACCCTGCGGAGACGTCTGCCGGGCAGCCGTTTCCTGAGGTGTATCCCAGTGAGGGCGCGATGTCGTTTTGACCGTAATAATATCGGTAATAACACAGTATCATCTGGCATGTAGCAACCGAACAGTAGTCGCTGAGCTGCTGGGCATGCAGGATGAAGCAATGGTGCGAGCCATCCTCGTCATGAGTGTAATGGGTGCAGAATTGTAGTTTCTTCTCTGCGCGGGTTTTTAAAACCAACTTTGAAAAGTCCCTCACAGCCGCGATCTCGCTGATTCTATAGATAGACTCTCCGCCATATTCTCCTTCAAAGACTCTTTTGGTCAGACTGGCGGCCTGTTCGTAGTTTTTTCTATTCGTCTCTGCCGTACGCGGGTCAAGGGAATCCAGGAAAGACCAGCTATAAACTCCTTCGGAATTTTCTCTCTCGGGTCTGGTAGGAATGAGCGAGAAATCGGAGATATCAAAGACCAGCTGAAGCCGCTCGGTATCATTTCTCAGACCGACCATAAGCCCAACTTTCGGGTAGCTATAGCAGACCAGCGTCGTGCCCACGACCTTGAACTGTGAAAACCTTCCCTGTAAAATTTCGCCGATCCTTCTTTTGGAGGCTTCCAAATCCCATTTTTGGGCGCCTAAACGAATAGAGACGACAGGCTTGCCGACGGCCCGACTTGCGGCAGCACGCACGGTCGCCACTTGGATTCGGCCCGATTGCAAGGCAAAGTCATAAAACAGGAGGTGCCCGTTGATGTCGAATAGCTCGATCGCATTGGGGTCGAGTGCAAGTGACCGGGTCTTAAGTGCCTCTGAGCTTGAGCTCAATGAGAATTTTGCTGCTTCAAGAAGCGCACTCGCATATGCTTCCTCTCTTGATACGAAATCATTGTTTGTTGTACGTCGTACTGCCATGGTAAAAAGTGTTTATGATGGATAAAACTGAAGAAACTATCGATTAAAAAACTGTCAGAAAATACTTTCCAATGAAAAATACCCACTTGGAGTTTGTCAGTTGGACGAGCGAAGGATTACAGGTTTCAGAAGGTGGTTTTCTTCTTCCCGCAACTTTTCCCAGGACAATTGTCGGAATTTACCGAATTTATATCTTCCCCGGAATGGGTTTGCAATAAATTCTTTTACGCCAGTGGCGGAATCAAACCCGGATCCACTCTCCGGTCTTCTGGCTTGATAGGGCTTGTCTAGTGCCCAGTTTTTACCGCTTGCGTGGATTCCCGAATCACTAATCTGGTGGCTAGGGTTTTTACCTCCAATACGGTTTCCGGGTTGCTTATTTTGTTCAACAGATACTTGGCTCCGGCAACTCCCATTTCAAAGGGTTGCTGATTGACGCTACTCAAAGTAGGGTTGATGTAGGTGGAAATGGGCTCGTCTGCATAGCCTATCACCGAAAGTCGCCCAGGAATCTGGATTTTCAGTTCGCTTGCGACTTTGTAGATCTCAAAAGCCAGGTAATCACTATAGGCAAATGCGCCATCCACAGGAAGATTCGAGAGACAGAACCTGATTTTTTCTACCAGATTGGTATCGCTGCTTTCCAGAATCAACTCCTCGTTGAAGGCTATTCCATGCTTTCGAAGCGCCTCCTTGTACCCCATAAATCTATTGAAGGTCGTGGATAGATTTGCCGGTCCTTTGATATGAAGGATGTGTTTGCAGCCGTTTTGACACAGGTAATCTACTGCAGAGAATGCCCCATTGAAGTCGTCTGAGATGACGTAGGGAGTCTCTATTTCCTCGGAAAACCTATCCACCAGCACCAAAGGAGTTCCGCTGTCCATCACCTCCTGCAGATGCTCAAATTTGTCATTCATCTTGGAGATCGTCGCGAGAATTCCGTCGACTCGTGCGTCTAAGAGCGTTTGCGTGGACTTGATTTCCTGTTTTTGCTTTTCGTTGGAAGTACAGATCAGCAATTGGTACCCGGCCTTGGAAGTGACGCTTTCGATCCCGGCAAGCATGCGGCTGTAGAAATGGTGGGTGAATTCCGGGATGATCAACCCGATCGTGTGAGTTCGGTTTTCCACCAAACTCTTCGCAATCGGGTTAGGCCTGTACCCCAGTTTTTTAGCCAAGGAAAGAATCTCCAGTCGCTTCTTCTCACTGACTTTTCCACCTCCATTTAGGGCTCTGGAGACCGTGGATGGCGTGACGTGGAGCGCAGTGGCGATGTCGGTGATGCTGATTCTCTTCTTTCTCATCTTGGGTATATGCGCAATCTAAAATAAACGGACGAAAGCTCAGGGGTTTATAGATAGGAGTTTGGATCGAGAGGTCAAACGTTTGACCAATATACTTTTAGTCAGATTGATGATATTGGTTTTTTGTTTTGGGAAACTGGGTTTATACCAGATAGAATTCCCTTGCCACAATTGCTTGAAGCATCTTCATATATGGAATTAGGAAAAACCGGCATATCAGTACCAGCTATGATTATTGGGACGAGTTCGCTCGGTAATCTATACGAGGCCAGGCCCTATGGGCACAAGCTCGAGTTGGTATTGGCGGCGCTGGAATGTTTTCCTGAAGGGGCAGTCTTTGACTCGGCAGGAAAGTACGGAGCCGGAATGGCCCTGGAGGTTTTGGGGCAGGCGCTTTTTGACTTGAAAGTACCAAAAAGTAAGGTGCTCATCAGTAACAAGCTGGGATGGAAGCGGGCGTCCTTGAGCGGATCCGAACCTACTTTTGAGCGTGATGTGTGGAAAGATTTGACTCATGACGCAGTTCAGGACATCAGTTATCAGGGGATCTTAGCCTGTTTCGAAGAGGGAAATGCACTGTTGAAAGGCTATGAAAGCCAGCTGGTTTCCATTCATGATCCCGACGAGTATTTGGATCTGGCGACTTCATCGGAAGATTACGAAAGGCGATTTGAAGATATCCTGGAAGGCTACGCGGCTCTGGACGAACTGAAGCAAGCCGGCAAAGTAAAAGCGATCGGTGTTGGATCGAAAGACTGGAAGGTGATCCGGAAGATTTATCAGCATTTTCCGCTCGACTGGGTGATGATAGCCAATAGCATGACGATCTACGATCATCCTGTGGAGCTGTTTGAATTTATGAGATTACTGGAAAAGGAAGGCGTGGGCATTGTCAATTCAGCGGTTTTCCATTCGGGATTCTTGGTGGGTGGGGATTACTTTGATTATCAGAAAATGAACTCAAATGACCCCGTCTTCAATGAACGGTTCCTCTGGAGAAGGAAGTTTTTTGCTCTTTGCGAAGGGCACGCCATAGATCCCGCTCATGCCTGCATCCAGTTTGCCCTTCTGCTTCCCGGAGTTAATTCCTTGGCTCTGAACTCCACCTCAATGCATAGAATCCGGGCTAACGCGGAGTTTTGCACGACGCCAATTCCCGATTCATTTTGGGACGCGTGCAAAGAGCAGGGCTTGATCGCCAAGTATTTATCAGAATTTAATTTGAACCAAACTAGATGAAAATTTTAAGCTGCACCTCGCCAGGGCAATTTGCATATCAGGACGGGGAATTGCCACAGCTTTCCGAAGGAAGGGCCATTGTCAAGATCAAGAGAATCGGTATCTGCGGCACTGACTTGCATGCGTTTGAAGGGACGCAACCCTTCTTTTCCTATCCCAGAACGCTGGGACACGAGTTGGCTGGCGAAGTGGTGGAAATCGGAGATAGCGAACTGATTTCCAAGGGTGACATGGTGACTGTGATTCCCTATTTCAGCTGTGGAATCTGCGTGGCCTGTAGAAATGGAAAGCCGAATTGCTGTCAGAAAATAAGCGTTTTTGGCGTCCATGAGGATGGCGGGATGCAGGAGTTTGTCTCCTTGCCGGTTTCTTCTTTGGTGAAAAAGGAAGGATTAAACCTGGAGCAACTTGCCTTGGCTGAGCCATTTGCGATAGGCGCCCATGGAGTCCGCAGGGCAGGAGTGAAGCCGGGGCAGTTTGTGCTGGTCATCGGTGCCGGACCGATCGGACTGGGCGTCATGGAATTTGCACGTATCGCTGGTGGTACTGTGATCGCGATGGATATAAATGAGAAGCGACTGGAGTTTTGTAAGGATGTCTGGAACATTCCTCACGTGGTGAAAGCTGGAGCAACTGCTCGAGAGGTCATCCAGGAGATCACCAAAGGAGATTTTTGCGATGCTGTGATTGATGCGACCGGAAGTTTGGCGGCAATCAATCAGGGATTTCAATACATAGCCCACGGAGGTTCTTATGTCTTGGTAGGCTTGCAAAAAGGAGAGATTGCCTTCTCGCACCCCGAGTTTCATAAGCGGGAAGCAACCTTAATGAGTAGCAGAAATGCCACCAGAGAGGACTTTGATCAGGTGCTGGATGCGATGGCCTCCGGACAATTGTCAGTGGAAAAGTACATCACGCACAAAGTGAAATTTGATCAGGTGAAGGATGATTTTCAGTCGTGGCTAAATCCGGAAACCGGAGTGATCAAGGCGTTGGTTGAGATGTAAGCGCCAATTGAATTGAAATGAAAAATATTAATATACCCAAGATGCTTAATAGTCAGTATTCTTTAAGAAGCTTATTTGTAGTGCTTTTTGTGGCTTTTTCCCTTCAGGTAAAAGCTCAGGAAAGCTCGCCCTTGACACTTTGGTACAAGCAGCCAGCTGCAGATGTATGGACGGACGCCTTGCCGATCGGCAACGGTCGGCTGGGTGCAATGATCTATGGCAACGTAGAAAATGAGCTGATTCAGCTTAACGAGCATACCGTTTGGTCCGGGGGGCCCAATCGGAATGATAACCCGGATGCCTTGGCAGCCCTGCCCGAAATCCGACGCTTGATCTTCGAAGGAAAACAAAAAGAAGCGGAGGAATTGGCAGCCAAAACTATTCAAAGCAAGAAGTCTCATGGGCAGAAGTTTCAGCCTGTGGGTGATCTGAATATCGCCTTTGAGGGACATGGTACATTTACAGATTATCGTAGAGAATTGGATATAGCAAAGGCAATTTCCAAAGTCAGCTATACTGTAGCTGGCGTGACATATACCCGGGAAGCCATCGCTTCATTTGCTGATAATGTGATCGCAGTTCACTTGACAGCCAGCAAGCCCGGCATGATCTCATTCACAGCATCTATGGCAACTCCTCAGCCGAATGCTACGATTGGCCTCAATTCAGAAAAGGAACTGACAATCTCCGGCACTACGACAGATCATGAAGGAGTGAAAGGTCAAGTAGAATTCAAAAGCATCGCTAAAGTCAAAAATCAGGGAGGAACGCTTACTTCTTCCGATTCTTCCATCACGGTAAAAAATGCCGACGAAGCGACGGTTTACATTGCCATCGCTACCAATTTCAACAACTACCTGGATCTCTCCGGAGATGAAAACGCCGGAGCAGCCGCATTTATGGCAAAAGCTGCTGCTAAATCTTTCGATGCTTTGCTCCAGACCAATGTCTCGGACTATCAAAATTATTTTAATCGGGTCAGCCTCGACTTGGGCGAGACGGAAGCTTCCAAGCTCCCGACAGATGAGCGCCTAAAGAACTTTAAGACAGGGGATGACCCTGCTTTGGCTACCCTCTATTATCAGTACGGTAGATATCTGTTGATCTCATCTTCCCAGCCCGGTGGTCAACCGGCAAACTTGCAGGGGATTTGGAACAAGGGAATGTCTCCGCCATGGGACAGCAAATACACCATCAACATCAACGCGCAGATGAACTACTGGCCGGCAGAGAAAACCAATCTTGCCGAGCTTCATGAGCCTTTCCTGAAAATGGTCTCTGAAATGGCCGAAGCTGGTGAGGAAACTGCCAGGGTGATGTATGGTGCGCGGGGTTGGATGGCGCACCACAATACGGACATCTGGAGAATCACCGGTCCAGTGGATGCGATATTCTGGGGGATCTGGAGTGGCGGCGGAGCTTGGACTAGCCAGCACCTTTGGGATCATTTCCAATACAGTGGTGACATGGAATATCTGAAGTCTATCTATCCTATACTAAAAGGGGCAGCAATGTTCTATGTGGACTTTTTGGTCAAACATCCGGATAAACCCTGGTTGGTAGTCAATCCCGGAACATCACCTGAAAATGCCCCTGCGGCACATGATGGATCTTCTTTGGATGCCGGAACTACCATGGACAATCAATTGGTTTTTGATGCTTTCAGTGCGGTGATCCAGGCTTCGGAGATGCTGGATAAGGATCAATCTTTCGCCGATTCGCTGAGAACCATGCGGGATCAACTGCCTCCGATGCATGTCGGGAAGCACGGCCAACTCCAGGAATGGCTGGACGATATTGACGATCCCAATGATCATCACCGTCATATCTCCCATTTGTACGGACTTTTCCCGTCTAACCAGATCTCTCCTTTGCGTACTCCAGAGTTGTATTCTGCTTCCAAAAATACACTGATCCAACGTGGAGATGTATCCACTGGCTGGAGCATGGGTTGGAAGGTCAACTGGTGGGCAAGGATGCTGGATGGCAACCATGCCTATAAACTCATCCAAAACCAGCTTTCTCCGGTAGGTCCCAACCGGGAAGGCGGAGGTTCTTACAACAACCTTTTTGATGCACATCCACCATTCCAAATTGACGGTAACTTCGGCTGTACTTCTGGGATCACCGAGATGCTGGTTCAAAGTGCCAACGGGGAAATTCATTTGCTTCCGGCTTTACCAGACGTCTGGCAAGACGGCAGCATTACAGGAATTAGAGCCAAAGGAGGTTTTGAAGTAGTGGAACTGAAATGGAAAGATGGGAAGATTGAAAAGGCCGTGATCAAATCTACAATCGGCGGAAATCTGCGAGTGAGGGTGCCCAATGCTTTGAGCTTAGAAGAAGGAAATGGACTTACCCAAGCAAGAGGTGATAACCCGAATCCTTTCTACCAAGTGCCAGTTACAGCCGACCCGATCGTGTCGCCAGCTGCTACGATTATTCCCGTGGATTTGAGCGATATGAAGCTGTACGATATCAAGACCTCTGAGGGAGAGGTGATTACTTTGGTAGCAGGGAAATGAGTTTTGCCAAATGCAGAAGCACTGACAGGTAATAGATTTTAAGCATGGATTGAGTAAGCAGAGAACCATAATTACTGATCGCTAATGGACCTTAAGAAAGATTTTTATTCATCAAGACTTTGGTTGAGAAGGTTCTCTCTGCTGATCGCATGCGGCTTGTGTTTCACCTTGAGCGGAAATCTTGCTGCCCAAACCAAGCCCGTTCACACGGTCTTAATCGTGGATGGATTCAGTAATCATGACTGGAAGCAAACCACTGAAGTGATCAAATGGATATTGGAAAGCAGCGGCAGGTTTAAAGTTGATGTCACTACGGTACCTCTCGACAGTATGCAGAAGCAGGGATGGAATCCGGATTTTGAATCTTATGCGGTAGTCATTCAAAACACCAATAACATCCATGATCTAACGCTAAGCTGGCCCGAACCTGCGCAGAAGAGTCTTGAAGACTACGTGCAGAATGGTGGAGGCTTGTATATCCTTCATTCCGCGAATAATGCGTTTCCAAACTGGAAGGAGTACGATAAGATGATCGGTCTGGGTTGGCGCTCAGTAGATTCAGGAATCGCGTTGGAAGTAAATGATCAAAGGCAACTCGTCAAGCATCCCAAAGGAGAAGGGAAGGGCACGAATCATGGAGACCGGTTTGACGCGCTCATACAGATACTGAATCCTCACCCCATTAACGAAGGCTATCCTGCATCCTGGAAGACTGTGAATACGGAAGTTTACAGCTACCCCCGGGGTACCGCAGAGGATTTGACTGTGCTGTCCTATGCATATGACAGTACAGGTACCAAAAAGATGTGGCCCGTGGAGTGGGTCGTAGAGTACGGGAAGGGAAATGTCTATAACTCCAGTATGGGTCATCTCTGGAGAGGAGAAACTTACCCTCCGGCTTACAGGTGTGTTGGATTTCAAACTACCGTGATCAGGGCTGCGGAATGGTTGGCGAGCGGCAAGGTGACTTATCCTGTGCCGGATGACTTTCCTACCAGTGAAAAATCCAGTCTGCGTCCAAAAGAGATGTCAGGCATTGTTGAAAATGAATAAATACGCTTTAGATCAAATGCTATGATAAACCCCATATCTACCAAAAGATCCAATCCTTGGATAAAAAGGGCATTTAACCTGCTTTCTATAGGTTTTCTAATTTGTTTCTGCACGGCAACGAGCTTCGCCCAAGATCCTAATTTTTACATTTTCCTCAGCTTTGGCCAGTCCAATATGGAAGGGAGCGCAAAGTATGAGCCTCAGGATACTGTCGCAAACGATCGGTTTCAGGTGCTTCAGGCGGTGGATTGTCCTGAGTTAAACAGAGAAATGGGACATTGGTATCCGGCTGTGCCTCCGCTCAGTCGCTGCAATACCGGACTTACTCCCGGAGATTATTTTGGAAAAACTTTGGCAGCAACGCTTCCTGACAGCATCAAAATCGGAATTATCAATGTGTCTGTGGGAGGTTGTAAGATCGAGCTGTTCGAGAAAGATAGCTATGAATCCTATGTGGAAACTGCCCCCGGGTGGATGAAAGGCATGATTGCCCAATATGACGGCAACCCTTACGGAAGATTACTTGATCTGGCAAAGATTGCGCAGAAAGACGGTGTAATCAAAGGCATCTTGCTACATCAAGGAGAGTCAAATACCGGAGACCAATCTTGGCCAAAGAAAGTGAAAGGAGTCTATGACAATCTGCTTAGTGACCTTGGTTTGACACCGGATTCTGTCCCGCTCTTGGCAGGCGAATTGGTGAGTGCGGATCAGGGAGGGAAGTGCGCAAGTATGAACCCAATCATCGCAACGCTTCCTGATGTAATTCCGAATTCCCATGTGATCTCCTCGGCTGATTGCGAGGCTATTGCCGACGGCCTTCATTTCTCTGCTGCCGGTTATCGCTTACTCGGATCCCGCTATGGTGAGCAAATGGCCCAGCTCCTGATGAACCCATAAACCCAATGTTTTTGCCAAATCACTACAACCCAAAAAAATAACCTACAAACCTATGAACCGCTCAAAAAACCTATTAATCCTATTGTTTCTATTTGTTGGGCATCTCCATGCCCAGCAGATAGAAAAGGAAGCCCCGTCGGGGTTTGACCAAGCGAGAGAGGGGATTTCCCACGGAAAGATTGATACCATCACCTATCACTCAACAACCGTGGGGAATGACCGCCGCGCCTTGGTTTATACTCCTCCGGGCTTTTCTCAAGATGAGAAATATCCAGTCCTCTACCTGCTTCACGGGATTGGAGGGGATGAAAAGGAATGGCTAAACGGAGGACATCCGGAGGTCATTCTCGATAACCTCTACGCAGACGGGAAGCTGGAACCCATGATCGTGGTCATGCCAAACGGCAGAGCAATGACGGATGACAGCGCAGGAGGGAATGTCATGGCTCCGGACAAGGTTCAGGCCTTTGCGACATTCGAACAGGACTTGCTGAAAGACCTGATTCCGTTTATCGAAAAGGAATATCCCGCAATGACCGATAGAGAGCACAGAGCCATCGCCGGACTGTCTATGGGTGGAGGCCAGTCGCTCAACTTTGGCTTGGGCAATCTGGACAAGTTTGCCTGGGTGGGTGGTTTTTCCTCGGCCCCAAACACCAAGGAACCGCAAGTCCTGGTGCCAGACCCAGACAAGGCAAGGGAAATGCTGAAGCTGCTTTGGATCTCCTGCGGGGATGCGGATCGATTGCTGAGCTTTTCTTCCCGTACCCATGAGTATTTGGTAGAAAATGAGGTGCCGCACATCTACTATCTGGAGACTGGAGGTCATGATTTCAAGGTTTGGAAAAACGGACTTTACATGTTCTCCCAACTGCTTTTCAAGCCGGTGGATCAATCCAAGTTTGACCTGTACAGCCCACTGGATATTTCATCGGGGATATAAAAAAATCTTCTATTTAAAGTTGCTAAGTAGCAGTATGTCAGTTGGATAAATAATATTTCCCAAACAATAGCAATTAACAAAACCCAATACTATCATGAACCTATTTAAACACTCGATCCTGGCGTCCTGCCTGTTGATCGCCTCCTCCGCCATGGCCCAGGATGGCACTATTTATCCCCTGGAAAGACCAGCTGAACCCAATGCTATCTTGCTCAATACAGGCGGAGTGGAAAATCAACCTGCTACCGAAACTTGGTTTAAGCAATGGGGTGATCCGATGGCGAGAAATATCACCACCGCGACAATTACTCCATTTTTACCTGAACCGGGCAAAGCCAATGGTGCAGCGGTAATTGTGGCTCCGGGTGGAGGTTTCAGATGGCTTTCTCTTGGAAATGAAGGTTGGGAGGTAGCGCAGGCACTTGCCGATCAGGGAACAGCAGCCTTTGTCCTCAAGTACCGCTTGCGCCCAACTCCCGAGTCCATGGATGGTTTTAAAGAATCTATGAACCAGACCTTATCACCACGACCCGCTGTCCAGGGAGAAGCCCCTCCGAGACCGGCATCCTTTGATCTTTCGGATCAATTGGAAGATGCCGAGGCTGCCTATGCCATGATTGTGGAGCGTGCAGAGGAATGGGGAGTGGATGTGGATAGACTGGGAATGATCGGTTTTTCGGCTGGTGCGGGATTGACCATGCACAGCACCTTGAACTCCAAGACGATGAAATTGGCCTTTATTGGCCCGATCTATGGCGGGATGGGACCTGTGGAAGTTCCCAAAGACGCCCCGCCCATGTTTAATGTAATCGCTACAGACGATTTTCTTTTTAAAGGCCAGTTCGGTGTGGTCGATTCCTGGTACAAAGCTGGCATCCCTGTCGAGTTTCATCTTTACCAAAACGGTGGACACGGTTTTGGGCTGGGTAATCCGGGCCGAACCAGCAACCGCTGGTTTGATGCTTTTATCCATTGGCTGGATGTAAATGGTTTTTTAGCCTCTAATTAATTCTCCAGCAGAAAGCTACCTGTCATTCTTTGGCTAAGAAAAATTGATCTGACCAACCTCTTTAGACTGAGGGTTTTTTATGCGGAATATTATTCTGCATAGCTATGCTTTTGTCCAATTATATGGATGTGCGTGAGCTTCAATGGAGCTTTTTTGAGATATAAATGAAAATAATTTAAAATCTTGAGGTTGTTCGACCTCGCAAACTCCTCTTTATAAGTGAAGAGTGGAGATACCTTCCTGTTCGAATGAAAAAGACCCAAAATAAATCTATCGAAACCTCTGAAGCCTCTGCTATGCTGTACATGCAGCATAGTAAAGTGCTGGTTGTATATACCGAAAAATCAGACCGGGAGGTCTGGGCTTCCTTTAAGGCTGGTGATGAAGCCGCCTTCAACTACATCTACCGCAAGCACGTCGCAGATCTATACAACTACGGCATGCAGGTCTGTCAGCGAGACGACATGGTCAGGGATTGTCTGCAAAAGATGTTTATTGACCTTCGCAAAAATCAAAGCCGACTCGGCGACGTACAGCGGATCAAGGGCTATCTGTTTACCGTGTTTCACCGGGAACTTTTTAAGCAGATCAAAAAAGAAAACAAGCACAGTAAAGTCCTGACTTCCTTTGGCTCTGCCGAAAATGACTTTCTCGTCGAAACATCCCATGAGTCCAAGCTGATCATGCAGGAGTTTGCCAGCGAGACCAAAGCCGAGATCACTAAGGCACTCAATCAACTCTCGCCAAGGCAGCGACAGGCCATCGTGATGCTATATCAGGAGGAACTATCCTATCAGGAGATCGCGGAGATCATGGATTTTAATGAAGTAAAGACAGCTAGAACACTGGTCTATCGGGCCATGGAAAAGCTAAAAGAAATATTTGAAGTTTCGCGGGTTTGACCGCGGTACCTATTCCGACCATGGATGAAAAAATGAAATATGCGGACTTCGAAGTAGTCGATTTTTTAAACGACGAATTCTTCATCCAATGGGTTAAAAATCCGGGTGAAGAAACCGATCACTTTTGGCTGAAATGGATCGAAAACAACCCCGACAGGAGGGTGACCGTCCAGAAGGCCCGCGAAATTATAGGCTTGGTGCAGTATAAGACCAGATATGAACTCTCTGATCAAGCTTATATGGATCTCTATGAAAACATCGTGGAGAAAAGTCATCAAACAAGGCCCGACGGCAGACATTTTCAGTGGAGCGGCTGGCACAAAGTAGCGGCGATCCTGCTCATGGTGTTTTCCGCCGTGTATAGCATTGACTTTTTTGGCGGTCAAAAAGACAATCCCGTGGAGAGCTCCCCCAAGAGGACATTACTCAGTGTACACAATCCCGCCGGCCAAAAGTACAAGTTCAAACTCCCGGACGGCACAGTCGTCCATCTCAACGCCGAAAGCAGCATCGAATACCCCGAGACCTTCGCTGCGGATCAGAGAGAGGTCCACATGACGGGAGAGGCCTACTTTGAGGTAACCAAGAATACAGATCGGCCTTTCGTCATCCATACGGAACGAAATCAAGTGAGGGTATTGGGTACCTCTTTTAATCTCAAGGAAGGCGAAAATTTTGAACTGGCTCTGGTTGAAGGCAAAGTGGAAGTCGAAGATCCTGATGGCGAAGTGATCACGCTCTTACCCAACCAAATGCTGATCAAAGACAAGAACGGAGCAGTATCCATGAGTGCGTTTGACCCAATGGTGGTTTTCGGCTGGAAAGATCAAAACCTGGTATTCAAAGACAATACCTATTCCGAGGTTCTCGCAAAGTTGGAGTCATGGTATGGTGTCACCATCCAAAGCAACCTGACGATAAGTGAGGACTGGTCCTACTCAGGACGCTATCGCAACAAACCCCTCGATCAAGTGCTGGACGGCATAAGCATCTCCTCTGAATTCAAATATGAAATAGTCGATAAAACAGTAATAATCTCAAACCCATAGACCAAAATAACCATGAACACCCGTCGAAAAAACACAAGCTGAAAAATGAAAATAGGCAGGAAAGCGATGCTCTCCTGCCTATAGCCCTTGGTCCAATCGTCAAATTAATCAAAGGCTAAATCTCAAGTTTTACACACTTAAAATCATAAACAAAAGTATGGAAAAATCAATACTTAGGAAAATCATTATGCTTTCCAAATATTTTGTGTGTGCGTTCGTCTTTCAGCTGTTTTGCACAGTAGTTCTACTGGCAAATACCAGCAATGCCCAATTAAAAGGACTTGAAGATGTCACTGTCACAGTCAATTGCAAAGGAAGCACACTACACAAGGTTATCGCCGAGCTTGAGACCCAAAGCGGTTTTCAGTTCACCTACAACAAGGCGAAAGTACCCGTCGACCGATTGAGAGTCGATCTGGCAAAGATCAAGGCACCGCTCTCGGAGGTGCTGTTGGAACTAGCCACTCAGGCAAATCTGAAGTTTGTTCAGCTGGATGAAAACATCCATATCACCACCGGACCCAAGAGAGAGCAACCCGCCCCGGAGATCACGCCGAGAGAAATTGAAATCAGGGGACAAGTCTTGGATCACACCGGATTGGCACTGCCGGGAGTGACGGTTCGGATCAAAAATACCAACCGCGGTACGACCACTGATCTCAACGGCGAATACATCATCGATGTTAATGAAGGCGACATCCTCGTCTTTAGTTTTATCGGTTTTGTAGAGAAAGAAATGCTGGTAACCAATGCCGCGTTTATCAATGTGATGCTGGAGGAAGATCTACAATCGCTTGAGGAAGTGATTGTGATCGGATATGCCGAGCAGAAAAAAGAAACCATCGTCGGAGCCGTGGCTCAGACCAGTGGTGAAGTCCTCAAGCGAACCGGGGGCGTATCCAACGTCGGCTCAGCACTCACCGGTAACCTACCAGGAGTGATCACGACCGCAAGCACCGGGGTTCCCGGTGGAGAAAGTCCCCAGATCGTCATTCGGGGCCAAAATAGCTGGAATGGAAACGCACCATTGATCCTTGTGGACGGTGTCGAGCGTCCTGAGTTTTTCAACACGATGGATATCGGTTCCGTGCAGAGCATCTCTGTCTTGAAAGATGCCTCAGCAACCGCGGTATTCGGTTCCCGAGGTGCCAATGGAGTAATCATTGTGACCACCAAACGGGGCCGAGAAGGGAAGGCCCAGATCACCGCCAACGTCAGCTCTACAGTCAAGTTAGTCTCTAAACTTCCTGGAAAATACGACGCTTTCAGCGCGATCGGGGTGCGAAACAGAGCGATCGAAAACGAACTCACTGCCAATCCATCCGGATGGTCCGATTACATCCCTTTTTCTATCCAAAACAAATATCTAAACCCTGCCAATCTTGAGGAGTCTGAGCGCTACCCAAACATTGACTGGCAAGAAACCCTCTTCAAAGACTACGCAATGGCCTACAATGCCAACGTGGGAATCCAGGGAGGAACCAAGTTTACCCAGTACTTTGCAAGCATCGATTTTCAAAACGAGGGTGACCTTTTTAGAGATTTTGATAACAACCGCGGATATGACCCCGGATACAACTACAACCGCCTCAACTTCCGGAGCAATCTGGATTTTCAACTGACTCCAACCACCAAGCTTCAGGTGAATCTCGGCGGATCTTATGGCACGAGAAAGACCCCCTGGGGAGGGGGTGATTCTAACAGTTTCTGGAGTGCCGCTTACGGCAACCCGCCGGATGCATTCTTACCAGTCTATGCGGATGGCGCATGGGGAGTGTATACCCCGGATGACGTAGCAGCGGAAAACTCCGTCAGAATCCTCGCCGTCAGCGGGGTGCAATACCTGACTACGACACAACTGTCCACAAACTTTGTCCTGAACCAAGACCTCGGAATGATCTTGAAAGGTCTGGATTTCCGCGGGACCTTGGCAGTGGACAATTCCTTTACCGAAAGAAACAGAGGAGTAAATGACCTGTACAACACGCCGTTTCAAAAGTGGATCGATCCTACGACGGGCGTACATCTATATGACGACGTGGTCGATGCCAACAGCCGATTTGACTTCAGGGAAGCGGTGACCTGGGGCACGTCCGCCGGAACCGTCGACGGAGCACAACGAAGGCTGTATTACCAGCTTCAGCTCAACTATGCAGGCAGTATCGCGGATCGGCACAACTATTCGGTGATGGGCTTGATGAGCCGTCAAGAAGACGCAACCGGTAACATGATCCCTTCCTACCGGGAAGACTGGGTTTTCAGGGCAACATACGATTACAAAAACAAGTACCTGCTAGACTACAGCGGAGCATACAACGGCTCTGAAAAATTCTCGCCTGAGTACCGCTTCGCCTTCTTCTCTTCCGGAGGGATCGGCTGGGTTATTTCGGAAGAAGGATTCATGAAATCACTTTCTGTGATCGACTTCCTGAAAGTGCGCGCCAGTTACGGAGAAGTCGGGGACGACAACATCGGGGGTCGTTTCCTGTTTATGGATCAGTGGAGCTATGGCAACAGTTCGCAGCTGGGTATAATCGGTGAAGGCGGCGAATACAGCCCTTACACTTGGTATAGTCAGTCCTCGGTCGGCAATCCGCAAGTTCACTGGGAGACGGTGTACAAAACCAACATTGGTCTCGAAGTCGAACTGTTCAACGGACTCATCAACGGCAACTTTGAATACTTCGAAGACGACCGCAAAGACATCCTGATGTCCGGCGACCGCTCCATCCCCAGCTACTACGGTACTACGGCTCCCGCAGCCAACCTCGGGCGAGTGAAGACGAAGGGTTTTGAACTGACAATTGGCTCCAGTTACACCTTCGAAAACCAAATCCGTGTCTGGGGCGATTTCTCCATGACACATGCTGAAAACGTCGTAATCGAACGCGACGATCCTGAACTGCAATTAGCGTATCAGAAAGACCAGGGCTATCAGCTCGGACAATACCGCAATCATATCAGCAATGGCTACTACAGCTCATGGGATGAACTCTACGCCAGTACGCCTCACAACTCAAATGACCAGATGAAACTCCCCGGCGGGATGCAAATCTTGGACTTTAACGGAGATGGAGTGATCGACTCCTTTGACTCCGCTCCCTATGGATACTCCGGTGTGCCGGAAAACACCTTCAGCACGAATCTCGGTGCGGAGTGGAAGGGTCTCAGCATCTACGTACAATTCTATGGTGTCAACAACGTCACCCGGGATGTTCCCCTGGCCAGTCTCAACAACCGTCTGAATCGAGTCTATGAAGAAGGAACCTACTGGTCTGAAGAGAACGTGGACCCGGATTCTCCGATGCCGAGATGGGGAGCACTGATGCCTGGCTACAGCAATGGACAGCGCTATCTCTACGATGGCTCTTACCTCAGACTGAAGAATGCCGAGATCGCCTACGCATTCAACCAGGAGTGGGTGAGAAATATGGGAGTAGAAACTTTCAGACTCTATCTCAATGGTAACAACCTCCTGTTATGGACGGACATGCCTGATGATCGGGAGTCCAACTTCTCTTCCGCTGGCTACGCAGGTGCATATCCTACTGTCAAAAGAATCAATCTAGGGCTAAACGTCACATTCTAAACCAGTATTCCATATGAACAACTATCTAAAGAATATCATAAAGGGAAGTTTTCTGGTAGGCCTTTTTCTATCTGTCACTTCTTGCGAAGATTACCTCGAACGGTCTCCGGAATCAATTATCTCCGAGGAGACCGCTTTTCAGAATTTTACCAACTTTCAGGGTTTTACAGAGGAGCTGTATCACTGCATCCCCAACTTCACCCTGTCCTATTGGGTTAGTGCCTGGAACTTTGGCGAAGATGAGATCGAGTCCACAGCGGGTACCTTCACCGTCTCCTACAACTTTGATCGAGGTAACTTCTGGGCCTGGCAGGCAGAGCAAGGGGGTGGTGTAGGATGGTTTGATAAAGGCAACGCTTCCACCATCAACGGACACCATGCAAAAGCCTTGTGGCCGCTAGCTTGGCGGGGCATCCGAAAAGCAAATTTGGGACTCGAAAATCTCAACCGGCTCACAGATGCTACCGCTGAAGAAAGAGATCTCATCGAAAGCCAGCTGCTTTTTTTCAGGGGGTGGTTTCATTTTCAACTGATCCAGTATTTCGGCGGCCTGCCTTACATCGACTATGTGTTGCCCAGCGACGAAAAACTTCGGCTTCCCCGGCTCACTTACAGAGAAAGCGCAGATCGAGTCGCAGAGGATCTTCGCCGGGCAGCGGACCTTCTGCCCCTCAACTGGGACAATACCTCGGCGGGCAAAAACACCATTGGCAAAAATACCATGCGTATCAACAAAGCAATGGCTTTGGGCTACCTCGGCAAAAACCTCCTATGGGCAGCCAGTCCGCTGATGAATTTCACCGATACCGGCAGCGAGTCCTACGACACCGAGTACGCCAAGAAGGCTGCAGAGGTGTTTGGCGAGCTGCTTCAATTGATCGAAAGCGGTCAGACCTTGTACTCGCTGATGCCTTTTGCACAGAAGTCCAATCTGTTCTATACCACGGGGCAAAACTGGGCAATGCCCGGAGGAACGGAGGCGATGTTTCGTGCTCCTACGACCGGTGCCAATGGGAGTAACTATCAGATTTCGAAGCAGTTCATGCCTTTGCTGATCAGTCAGGGCGATGCGACAATGTTTATGCCTACAGCCAACTATGTGCATGACAACTATGGCATGGCCAATGGATTGCCACTTCCCGAAGACATCTCTAAGCCCGACCCTGAGTCCGGCTATGATCCACATTACCCTTGGAAGGGTCGGGACCCGAGATTCTACAGCGACATCACGTTTGACGGAGTCAAAGTAATCCAGGGATCAATTCCGGACCAAAGTCAAGAAGTCAACCGGCACGCCAACCTTTTTACAGGCGGCAGCTACAGAAACCAGAGCAACGGAAGCCGCACCGGCTACATGAGCAAAAAGTTTGTTCCCCTCAAAGCCAATAAGTATGACAACGCGTACGACTGGGGGACTTCTCTTCACATCAACGTGCCTTACATGAGAGTGGCGGACATCTATCTGATGTACGCCGAAGCGGCACTGATGGGCTACAACTCACCGAATACCCCGAGTGCTACATTTGCCAAGTCCGCTGTGGATGCCGTGAACGTCATCCGAAATCGGGCGGGAATGGCTCCCGTCCACAGCAAATTCGTCGGATCAGTGGAGGTGTTTTTACCGGAGTTGAGAAGAGAGCGCGCTGTAGAGCTGGCGTTCGAGAGACATCGCTTCACCGACCTTCGTCGTTGGATGCTGTTGATCGACGAGCCCTATACTGTGAAGACCTCACTGGAAATGGATCGCGTCGGCGAATTCAACTACGATGACCCCACCCAGAATCGCGTGGCAAACATCCGGGAGGAAGTGATCCTGAAGCGTCCGTTTACGGAAAGGCACTACTGGCTGCCCCTGAAAGTATCTGATGTGTCGCTATATCCGGAGATGACGCAGAATCCCGGCTGGTAAGCAGGCGATGTTAATCTTTTCATCATCTAAATGAACTTTCGTAATGAGATATATAAAAATAGTCATGGTATGGTGTGTCCTGGCGGTAGTGTTTCCCTACCAGCTGATGGCACAAAACGGCCAAAAATTAATCCTCAATCCGGTGGTCAAGTCCAGTCTCGGTAAAACGATCCCGGGCGCTATAATCACCAGCGAAGAAGATGACTTCACGGCTGTCTCCGACAGTCTCGGAGTTGCAAGATTGGAAGTTTCCTCCAACGCTTACCTGTCCGTCGAGGCTCCCGGCTACGAGACCCGTCTGATCCAGGTCAGTCCCAATCTGGAGGGGATCACTTTGTTTGCTTTTCTGGAAGGCCAGGGAGTGAACGTGGCGTTTCAAACCAAAAATAAGGCGGATCTGATCGGGGGCGTTTCCTATGTCAACATGCCCGATGTCCTCGAGAATAACTACATCACCAATCCTCTGGACGGAATGGAAGCCTATGTCGGCGGCTATAACGGCAACCTGTGGGGTAATGCAAGTTTGCTGGTGTTGGTAGACGGGATTCCCCGTGACATACAAAGTGTGCACCCGACCGAAATCGCCCAGATTACATTTCTCAAAGGAGTCAGTGCGGTAGCACTATACGGCAGCAAAGCGGCCAAAGGGGTGATAATGGTCTCTACCAAAAGAGGTGTAGCCAATGCCCAAAACATCACCCTTCGTACCAACGCCGGGGTCAACACACCCAAAGCTTATCCGGAATATCTGGGTTCCGGCGAGTACATGTCATTGTATAACGAAGCCAGAGCCAATGATGGCCTTTCTTCCCTGTATTCTCAAAATGACATCTACAACTATTCCTCAGGAAGCAACCCCTATCGGTATCCCAATGTTGACTACTACTCGCCAGAATATCTGAGAGAGGCCCATTCCAGATACGACGGCAACCTGGAAATCTCCGGTGGCAACGAGACTGCCCGCTACTACACCAATGTCGGCTTTATGACCGAGGGCACGATCCTCAACTTTGGACAGGCAGCAGAGAGTGCCAATGAGCGCTTCAATGTCCGCGGAAACATTGACCTCAATCTAAATGACTTCATCTCTGCCAAAGTCGACGCTGCCGCTATCTTCAATAACCAAAACGGCGTCAACACCGGTGCGTATTTTCAGGGTGCGTCTATCCTGAGACCCAATCGGTTTACCCCGCTCATTCCCTTGGAATACATCGAAGAGGACGACGACGCTTCCTGGAAGATGGTCGAGACAAGTGATCATGTCATCGACGGCAAATATCTGCTGGGGGGTACGCAACTGGATCAGACTAATCCGATCGCGGATATCTTTGCCGGGGGCTCCGAAAAATTCACCAGCCGCCAGTTTCAGTTTAACGCTGGTATAGATGCGGATCTGAGAAACTTGACCGAAGGCCTGTCCTTCAGCTCCTTGTTTGGACTCAACTACGCTACTTCTTACACGCTGTCATTTGACAACCAGTATGCGGTCTACGAACCCACCTGGACCAACTACAACGGCATGGATCAGATCGAAAAGCTCACAAAGTACGGACAGGATGCGAGCTCCCGCACCCAAAATATCAATGGCAACTGGTTCCGTCAGACTGTGGCCTTGTCTGCGCAGATGAACTATAACAGGACGTTCGATCAAAAACACAACGTCTCCGCAATCTTACTTGCCAATGGCTACCAAATCGCCGAATCTGCGATTTATCACAAAGTAAGCAATGCGAATTTAGGCCTGTATTTCGGCTACAACTACGAGCAGAAATACTACGCGGAATTCTCCGGAGCACTGGTTCATACCGCCAAACTGGCCGAGGGAAACCGCAACGCGTTCTCTCCAACGGTGTCACTTGGATGGAGGGTGACCGGAGAGGAGTTCCTTGCTTCGTCCTCTGTACTGGATGATCTGAAGATCTCAGTGTCAGCGGGTATTCTCAACACAGATCTCGACATCGATAACTTCTACTTATACGAAGCAATCTACACCGACGAAGGATCATGGTATGAGTGGAAAGACGGGTTAAACAATACCGGCACAGACGTTCGCCGGGGAGAAAACCTGGACTTGACTTTCCCGAAAAGAGAAGAAATCAGCCTACAGCTGGACGCCTCACTCTTCAATAATCTCCTGTCGGTCAATGGCTCAGTCTTCACCAGCAAGATGACGGGTTTGTTTGTACAGAACAGCATCCTGTACCCAAGTCACTTCGTCACCGGATGGCCGCAGTCCTCCTGGATCCCTTTTGTCAACTATAACAACGACATCAGAAACGGAGCTGACTTCCAATTGAATCTCAATAAGCGAACCGGCCTCGTCGACTGGACGATGGGCGTATCGGGAATCTACTACAATACCAAGGCGTCCAAAAGATCAGAGAACTTTGAAGATAGCTACCAAAACAGACAAGGAATGCCCCTGGATGCGATCTGGGGATTGGAAAGCCTGGGGTTGTTTAGCGGAATCGAAGAAATTGAAAACTCTCCAACGCAGGCATTCGGCGAGGTCAAGCCGGGCGATATCAAGTACAAAGATCAAAACAGCGACGGTATCGTCAATGCGCAGGATGAAGTCTACCTCGGTAGGGGTGGCTGGTCAGGAGCACCGCTGACGATGGGTTTCAACCTCTCTGCCAAGGTCAAAAATCTCACCTTTTTCGTATTGGGAACCATGAGAAGCGGTGCCTATGCCATGAAAAACAACAGCTATTTCTGGGTTAATGCCGATGATAAATACTCAGCTGTGGTGAGGGATCGATGGACAGAAGAAACACAAGACACTGCGACCTTTCCAAGATTGACCACACTGAGCGGCGACAATAACTTCAGGAACTCAGACTATTGGCTCTACAGCACCAATCGCTTCGATCTGGCGAAAGTTCAGGTCTCTTACACGTTCCCTAAAAGCATCATCGGTGACGGCTTCGTCAAAGAATTGGGTACCTACATCAGCGGATCAAACCTGCTTACGGTAGGTCCGAATCAGGATATTCTGGAGATGAACATCGGCTTCGGCCCCCAGATGCGGTTCTACAACTTCGGTATCAGAGCCATGTTTTAACAAGACCCAAAAAACTGAAAACCATGAATAACAAAATATCAATCTTCTTTTGTGTCCTCTTAATGCTGTCCGGCTGCCAGGACTTCATAGACCCGGCCATCGAAAACATCCAAGGCCGGGAAGACATGCTCGAGAGACCCCGACTCGCTCAGGGACTTCTCATCAATGCCTACCTGAGAATCCCCACCAACGGATGGACCTTTAGCGAGATGGCAACCGACGATGCGGTAAGCAACGAGCCCTCCAACGCATTTCTCAATATGGCAACCGGCCAATGGGCATCCAACAACAATCCGGTAAATCAATGGACTGGCGCGCAATCCGCGATCCAATACCTGAATGTAATGCTGGAAGATGTGGACAGCGTTGACTTTGCAACGGACGAGATAGTCAATCGAATGTTTGTCGACCGACTGAAGGGTGAGTCCTATGGACTCAGAGCGCTGTTTATGTATTATCTGCTGCAGGCTCACGGCGGCATGTCCGACGGTCAGCTTCTGGGCGTTCCGATTCTCACCGAATCTCAAAACGTCTCCTCCGACTTTAATCTGCCGCGAAACACCTTCGAAGAGTGCATGACGCAACTTCGCTCTGATGCGGAGAGAGCACTCGAGCTGCTGCCGCTGGATCTTGGCAATATTGGTGACCCTTCGCTGATTCCGGCCAAATATGCCGGGGCCGAGACAGGCCAATATAACCGGGTGTTCGGCGACGATGCTTTGCAGCTGGTTTCCGGTAGAATCGTCCGCGCAATCATCGCGCAGGCATCACTCCTGGCCGCCAGCCCGGCGTTCAACCCTAGCGGGGATGTGGCAAAATGGCAAGAGGCCGCTGAAGATGCAGCCTTCATTCTCAACACCATCGGTGGAGTAAGCGGACTGGCCCCGAACGGAGTCACCTGGTTTAAAAACGCTTCTGAACTCAATGCAATCGGAGGGGGGATTAACCCTGCCGAAGTCCTGTGGCGCACCTCTATAGGATCGAGCAATAACCTAGAGCAAGACAACTATCCTCCGACACTGTATGGAAACGGCCTTGTCAATCCCACGCAAAACTTCGTGGATGCCTTTCCGATGGCTAACGGATTTCCGATCGACGCACAGGGAAGTGGATACAATCCCCAAAGTCCCTATGCTGGCCGAGACCCACGATTGGGCCACTTTGTGGTCGTCAACGGCAGCACAGCCGGACCCAGCAATACAACGATCACGACCGCTGCGGACGGTACGACCAACGATGGGTTGAACAAAGTGGAGACCTCTACCCGCACGGGCTATTACCTGAAAAAACTACTTCGTCAGGACGTCAACCTGAACCCCAACTCGACCAACTCGCAGGTTCACATGAAGCCGAGGATCAGGTATACCGAGATCTTCTTGATATACGCCGAAGCGGCCAATGAAGCCTACGGGCCTATGGGAAACGGCGGAGCCGGATATTCTGCCTATGACGTGATCAAAGCGATCCGCCAGCGTGCCGGTATCGGATCCAGCAATGGAGATGCCTACCTGGAATCGGTCAAAAACGACCAGACAGCCATGCGCCAACTCATTCGCAATGAACGAAGACTGGAACTGAGCTTCGAAGGATTCAGATTTTGGGACCTGAGAAGGTGGGATGCAAACCTTACCGAAACTACCCAAGGGATTATTATCCAAAACGGCAATCACGAGATCATGAATGTAGAAAACAGGGTCTACAGTGATCACATGATTTATGGGCCGGTGCCATACAGCGAAGTCCTAAAGTTTTCACAGCTAAAACAAAATACTGGATGGTAGTGTGTGCTTTTACCCAAGCTCAAGTGAACCCTATTGATTCTAAAATCACAGAAAGATGAAAAATACAGCCTATATAATGCTTGCGCTTTCTCTGGTCTTCACTTCCTGTGAAAACCAGGATTGGGATTTCCCTGACTTTGACTATCAGACGGTGTATTTCGCGTTTCAATATCCCGTCAGGACCATCACGTTAGGCGACGATATCTTTGATACCTCTCTGGACAATGAAGGGAAGTTTCGCATCCTCGCCACCACGGGCGGTGTGTACTCCTCACCGCAGGATGTCCTGGTCAACGTAACCGTGGACGACAGTATGGTGGAAGGCCTGTTGTTTGGTATTGACGGAGACGAGATTGAAGTGCTGCCATCGGAATACTACCAGCTGTCGGCCCAATCGATGGTAATCCCAAAAGGTGAAGTCACCGGTGGGATCGAAATCCAGCTCAATAGCGGTTTTTTCAACGATCCAAAGGCAATCAAGAAAAGCTATGTTCTGCCCCTCAGAATCACCGAAATAGCCAATGCCGATTCCGTACTGTCAGGCGTGGGCTTGGTAGACAATCCGAGTAGAACCAATCCCTCAGATTGGTCCGTGGCTCCAAAGGATTTTGTGCTGTATGCCTTGAAATACGTCAATCCATGGCATGGCAACTACCTGCGAAGAGGCAAAGATGTCATCAAAGGGACCGTCGGAAACACCGCCGTCGACCGAACAGTGGTCAGACATGCTGACTTTGTAGTGAATGATCAAATAAACGCGTTACACACCCGGTCACTGAATGAAGTGGAATTCCCCTTGGCATTTCCGGGAGAGGACGGTACCAATGTCACCGCAGATCTGCTGTTGACCTTTGACGACGACGGAAACTGCACCGTCTCTGCCCTCGGAGATGGCTATAGTGCTACCGGCACAGGTAAATTTGTCTCCAAAGGAGAGGTGAAGAGCTGGGGAGACAAAGACCGTGACGCGCTCTATCTACAGTATGAAATAAGCCTGCCAAAGATGCAGATTACTGCAACGGACACCCTGGTGGCACGGGATCGCGGGGTAGGAATGGAGACATTCACTCCCGTACTGAAGCTCAACGACTAAATAGCCCTAAACATGAAGAAACTATATATCAAGTGTCTTAGCCTGCTGGCGCTCGCTGTCGGTACGGGCTCCTGTGTCGACTACGTCGCTACTGACGACTATCAGGTAGAGAAGCCACTCAACGTTGCGGAACAAGAGGTTCTCAACAGCTATGACGTACTGAAGAATTACATTGACACTGTCGCTTATCCTGATTTCAAACTCGGTGGGGCTGTCACGATGTCTGAATATGCGAGCAGGGGCGTGATGTACCGATTGATCAACAGCAACTTTAATGAGATCACCACTGGCTACGGGATGAAGCACGGTGCCATCGTCAGAGCGGATGGTACAATGGATTTTAGCAGTGTAAACGCTACTCTGGAAGCCGCCTCCGCCGCGGGAACTTCGGTGTTTGGCCATACACTGGTGTGGCATGCCAATCAAAATGCAGAGTATCTGAATAGTTTGTTGCAACCTCTGGTAGTGAATTCCCCGGCGTTTACCAATGAGCTGAACTTGTCAGCGCCTCTGCAAGGCAATCTGACCGGCTGGGCCAATACAGGGGATGTCTCGATCAGCGAAGGAGAGGGGATGGGCGAGGGTACCGCTGCCTTTTCACTCAAATCCGGCTCCGGCACCGATCCCGAAAGTGTACGGCTGACTACTCCGGAGATCTCCGTCTTGCCGGGCAAAGAATACGAGGTGATCGCCTACATCAAATCTGACCAGGCAGGACAGGGTAGCATCACCTTTGAAGGCCTTTCTAACAACACTCCGGAGAAAGACTGGATGGATACCGGTGCAGCAAGCGCCTCTTTTCAAACCAGCATCTCTTGGCAGGAGATCCGTTTCAGAATCAGTGATTTTGAAGGAGAGTCTTTCAAGATAAATTTCAACATGGGCCACCTCCCTAACGTCTCCTACTTGATAGACATCAGCAATGTATACGTCTACGATCCAGCAGGCCCTCCCTTGATCAATAATCTGATCCCTGATGGCGACTTCGAAAATGGAAATGGCTGGGGAGGATGGGGCAATGGTTCTTCCCGTGGTGTCACCGCAGCAGGGATGGGTTTCGGTGGCGCAGGCAAAGCCTTTTTCGTTACCAACCCCTCAAAGACCGGTGGGTTCTGGGAAGTTCAGACGGCTTTTGAGCTTCCCAAAGCATTAAAAAACGGCGAAGAATACAAGTTGACGTTTTGGGTAAAAGGAGATGCGGAAGGCATCATCAGACCTGAGCTGCAAAGCCCCGACTATTCCTCCAACGGTTTTGGACAAATAGGTGTAACCAAGGAATGGAAGCAAATACAGTTGACGACGACTGCAACAGCGGATGACCGTCAGCGGTTTGTCATCAGCTATGGTGAGTTTGCCGGAACAGTGTACTTGGATGACGTCGTGCTGAGCAGCGCTTCGCTATCGGGTGGCAGTACCACGCTGGTGAATAAGACTGCCGACGAAAAAGTGTCGATTGTCTCCGTTGAGTTTGAGAAGTGGATAGCCGCAATGATGACTAATTCCAAAGCTCATATCAAAGCCTGGGACGTTGTAAACGAACCAATGGATGACGCCAAACCTGCCGAGTTGAAGACCGGAATCGGCAATCCCGACGTTGCTGCTGACCACTTCTACTGGCAGGACTATTTGGGCAAAGATTATGCTGTAAAAGCCTTCCAGCTCGCTGAGCAATACGGCAACACCGATGATCTGCTCTTTATCAACGACTACAATCTGGAGTACAGCCTCGAAAAATCCCAAGGCCTCATCGACTATGTCAAATACATCGAAACCAAAGGCGTGACGGTAGACGGGATTGGCACTCAGATGCACATCAGCATCGATTCTGACAAGGAAAAGATCGTCTCGATGTTTAAAATGCTTGCCGCTACAGGCAAACTGATTAAAGTGTCTGAGCTCGATGTCAGAGTCAATACCACTAATCCGACCCCTGAAATGCTGCAACTGCAGCGCGAAATGTACAAATATGTGGCAGAGATGTATATTGAGCATGTGCCAGCGCCTCAGCGGTATGGCATCACCATCTGGGGTGTGAAAGACAGCGCCGACAATGCCACATGGCTTCCGGGAGAAAAACAAGGGCTCTGGAACCTCAACCTGAACCGTAAGCCCGCTTACGCTGGATTTGCGGAGGGATTGGAAAGAATGTAATCCCACATTCTATCCAACACGCAGCTAACAAAGAAACCGATGAGTACAATTTTCAATAATCCCAATCCTATAAAATCATGAGAAATTTTTCATTGAGTCTAATCTTCCTCTGGATCTTCAGTAGTTCCATTGGCTATGCCCAGACGGGAAGCTCTGAAATCAAAGAGGATTTCAAACCTTCCTCCAAGAATCAACCCGGCAAAGAATATCCTCAGGTTAATTCGCAGGGGTATGCCAGATTTCGGGTAGAAGCTCCGCAAGCAGACAGCGTGAGGGTAAGCCTTGGCCTTGGCGGCAGAGGAGGTACAAAACTCACCAAAAACGAAGAGGGAGTCTGGACTGGCACTACGGAAGGGCCGATGGACGAGGGATTTCACTATTATCACCTCACCATCGACGGAGGTGTCTTCAATGATCCCGGCGCAATGAACTACTATGGCTCCACCCGGTGGGAAAGTGGGATTGAAATCCCCGCACACGACCAGGATTTTTATGCTTTGAAGCAAGTGCCTCACGGCAATGTCCAGCAGATCCTCTTCCCTTCACCGAGCACCAACACATCCAGAAGAGCCTTTGTCTACACACCGCCGGGGTACAGCAAAGAGTCATCCGAGCGCTACCCGGTACTGTATCTGCAGCATGGATGGGGAGAAGACGAGACAGCTTGGAGTAATCAGGGACATGCCAACCTCATCATGGACAACTTGATTGCGGAAGGAAAAATAGAGCCATTTCTCATCGTCATGACTTACGGAATGACCAATGAAATCAAATTCGGAGGATTACGGGACTTTAAAGTAGATGCTTTTCAGACTGTGTTGGTAGACGAGCTGGTGCCGTATGTGGATGCCAATTTCAGAACTAAGGCGGATCGGGAGCACCGGGCGATGGCTGGACTGTCCATGGGAGGTATGGAAACTCACTCCATCACGCTCAATAAGCCAGACGTCTTTTCGAGATATGCACTCCTGAGTGGAGGAATCTACACTCCAGAGGAGTTGAAGGCATCGTCCAAACCAGAGTTGATCTTCATCAGTGCAGGAAGCAAGGAAAATCCTGATCGGGTGAAAAATGCCGTTTCCGCATTGAAGGAAGCAGGGTTTAATGCAGTTTCTTACGTGTCTGAAGGGACCGCGCATGAATTCCAGACCTGGAGAAGAAGCCTGTATACACTTGCTCCAATCTTGTTTTCGGATAAATAGGCTGAAAACAAATTCATAAAAATTACCTTCAACCACTTGCTGGAAAGGGAAAATGCTCCTTACACGGGAACCAACCTATTAACTATCACGCCCATGATACTCAAGAAAGTCTTAACATTTGCCTCCCTAACCCTGCTGTTTTCTGCCCAAAGCCCGGACAGCGAGCGACTCAAGGATATCTTTGCAGACAGTTTTTACATTGGAGTCGCTGTGAACGCCCGGCAAGTCAACAGCTCTGATGAGAAGGTGACCTCCCTGATTGCAAACCAGTTCAACAGTCTGAGTCCCGAAAACGGTCTCAAGTGGGAGCGTGTACATCCCGAACTCGATCGGTATGATTTCAAATTTGGCGATGAGTATGTAGCGCTGGGACAGAAAATCGGCGCATTTACCATAGGTCATTGCCTGGTCTGGCATCAGCAGACTCCAAGGTGGGTTTTTCAGGATCAAAACAATGAACCCTTGGGCAAAGACGCCTTGATCTCCAGGATGGAGGACCACATCGAGTCCGTCGCTGGCAGATACAAAGGGAAGATCCACGGTTGGGATGTGGTCAATGAAGCTTTCAACGAAGACGGGACTTTTCGGGAGTCAAACTGGTACAAGATCGCCGGAAAGGACTTTATGAAAGCAGCATTCCGCAAGGCAAGTGAGGTTGACCCGGGGGCTGAGTTGTATTACAACGACTACAATGTATGGAGAGCTTCCAAGCGCAAGGGAATTCTTGATTTTGCCAAAGAAATGAAAGCTGAGGGAATCCGGGTGGACGCGATAGGTATGCAGGGCCACTACCAGCTGGATTCACCTACGCTGGAGGAGATCGAGCAGGGGATTATCGACATTCATGAAGCTGGATTCAAGGTGATGATCACTGAGCTGGACGTGGATGTTTTGCCAAGACCCAGGAGAGCAGAAGGTGCCGATCTCAACATGAATTTCGCCAATTCGGATGAGTATAATCCCTACAGGGACGGGATCACGCCGGAGGCCGAGGCCAAGCTAGCTGCACGCTACGCGGAGATCTTTGCGCTATACGAGAAACACAAAGACAAGATCACCCGGGTCACGTTCTGGGGCTTGGGTGATGGCGTGAGTTGGTTGAACAACTTTCCGGTGAGAGGCAGAACGAACTATCCCTTGCTTTTTGATAGAAACCTGGAACCCAAAACAGAGATAATAGACAAGATTGCCAGTGTGGTGAAATAACAAAAAGGTCAATCCATGTTTCGGGTTACAAGCTTATCCAGCTCTGACCTGAATGACTTCCCAATAGGCACTTTGTATTTATCAATGATTATCTCGTTTCCTTCGATGCTTTTGATGTGCTTTTTCGCGACCATAAACGAGCGATGTACCTGAACAAAGCCAGCTGTCGGCATGTGTTCCGCCAATGAAGACAACACCCCACGCAAGGTGATGACTTCTTCTTTCAGCACCACCTGAACATAGTTGCCCGAAGCCTCGACAAACAGGATGTCATCCAGTGCGACTTGGATGTGCTTGTTGGCCGTGCGCAGGAAAATCCGTTCCGACTTGCTCTCGTCCGTATCACTTTTGGCGATGGAGGGAGTCTCGGAATGGGTGGTAATTGCCTTGTTGACCGCTTTCAAAAAGCGCTCAAATGAAAAAGGCTTTAACAGGTAATCTGAGATGTTCAGTTCATAGCCTTCCAAGGCGTGTTCTTTGTACGCAGTGGTTACGATCACCTTGGGTTGGTTGGGCAAGGTTTTTAGAAACTCAAACCCATGCAATTTGGGCATGTTCAGATCGAGAAAGATCAGATCAACCGTGTTGCGGTTCAGGTATTCAATGGCTTCGATCGCATCATAGCAGTCCTGCATCAACTTCATGTTTGGCAACAGGGAGCAATACTTTTTGATGATGTCGTGGGCGATGGACTCGTCATCCACGATGATGTATCGGACGCTCATAGTGTAAGTCTTAATCGAATCTTGTAAACGTCTCCATGGGCTGGGAGTATTTCAAGTTCATGCCTTTTCAAATAAACCAAATCCAAGCGCTTTTTTAGGTTGTTCAGGCCAATCCCTCCTTTTTCGCTCATCTCCTCCGCATCAAAATTGTTTTCAATCTCAAAATCCACCTGCTGCTGGGTAGCTTTTAAGCAGATGTGCACGAAGGCATCCTTTCGCAGTTTTTCCACCCCATGCTTGAAGGCATTTTCCACCATAATGATAAACAGCAAGGGCATGATCTTCACACTCCTGTCTTCAGCGTCTATCTCAAAACGGATCGCAATCTCCTTATGGTAACGCATCCGATGCAGTTCCATGTAGTTCTCCAGATAGGTGATCTCTTCGTCTAGCGTCACCCAGTCATTTTGCCCTTCATAGATACTGTATCGCATCATGTCGGACAGTTTGAGGATCAGCTGCTGGGCCTTAGCCGGATCATTCTCTACCAATCCGTACAGGTTATTCAGGGTGTTGAAGAAGAAGTGCGGATTTACCTGGCTTTTTAGATGCATCAGTTCGGCTTGTTTCTTTTCCTTTTTCAGTCGGAGAATGGCTTTGATCTGAAGGATTATCCATCGGATCATCCAGATGGTCAAAGCGGTAAAAAACAGCAGGCTGAAAACTACGAAGCCGTCATCATCTCCAAAAACATCATTTAAAACGAAGATTAGGATGGTTGTGCCTATGAAAAAGTAAGGCACAGCCTTCAGGAGAAGCCGCTTGGTAAAGATGTTCTGAAACGCCATTGTGCGAAGTTACCCAAAATCCAGAATGCCTAAACCGCGTGTGGCAGAAGCATGTCCCGCGGTGACGAATGGATGCCTTTGTGGGATGAAGCGATTTTTCAGCACAAATGAGCAGTCCATACCGGGTGAACGGCTGTCTGTCCCACATTTTTTTCCGATGAGTTCCTGCCTGATAGTATTGCATTCAAATGAACTGACCATGGACGATCTAATCATCACCAACCTTTCCAAGACCTATCACAACGGCGTAAAAGCCCTCCAGAATGTCTCTTTGCAAATACCAAAAGGCATGTATGGCCTGCTGGGGCCCAATGGAGCCGGCAAATCAACGCTCATGCGCACCATCGCAACGCTACAGGAAGTGGATGAGGGCAGCATTCATCTCGGAAGCCTCAATATTCGGGAACAACCCAATGAGTTGAAAAAAGTACTGGGCTATCTGCCCCAGCAATTTGGGGTATATCCAATGCTCTCTTCCGAGATGCTGTTGAACCACCTCGCTGTGATGAAGGGCATTGTGGACGGTAGGGAGCGCAGAGAGATCATAGCGGCACTTCTGCACCGGGTAAATCTCTACGAAGTGCGGAAGCAAAGACTGGGGGAATTTTCCGGCGGGATGAAGCAGCGCTTTGGCATTGCACAGGCACTGCTCAACAACCCCAAACTATTGATCGTGGATGAACCTACCGCGGGACTTGATCCTGTCGAGCGGAACCGCTTTTACAACCTGCTCAGCGAGGTGGGGGAGCAGACCATCGTGATACTATCTACACACGTCGTCGACGATGTGAAGGAATTGTGCACCCGGATGGCCATCATCAACAAGGGCAAAGTGGTTGTCCAGGGAAATCCCATCGAAATCATGGAGGACCTCCAGGGGAAACTGTATGAGAAGGTGATACACAAGAGCGAACTGGATCACCACAAGATGGAATACCACGTAATCAGCGATCGGCTGTATCTGGGAAAGCAAATCATCCATGTATTGAGTGAGACCCACCCAGGGTCGGATTTCAAACCCATAGATGCAAATCTGGAAGATGTCTACATGTCCCAAATCCTTAACACCCAGCTATCCTGATTATGCTATACGAATTTTTCATATTCGAACTGAAATACCGCCTGAAGCGGCCGGAAACCTATTTTTTCTTTCTGCTGCTGTTCTTGTTCTCGATAGTGGGTGTGGAATTCATCTTTCAGGGAGTCGATATCGGCTTAGTCAAGAAGAACTCTCCCTATGTGATCGCCAAAACCATGGGAGCCATTACGGGATTGTCGATGGTCATTGCCTCGATGATCATGGGCGTGCCCGTTTTGCGCGACTTTCAATACGATGTCACCTCGCTGATCTATGTCAATCCGATCTCAAAAAGGGATTATCTATTGGGACGCTTCCTGGGATCTTTCCTCGTGTTGCTCTTGATCTTCAGCAGTTTGCTCTGGGGGATGGTGCTGGGAGAATTTATGCCTTGGAATGATGCAAAGGAATTCTTGCCGTTTCAGTTTACCCACTACCTGCAGCCATTTCTCTGGGTGGTATTGCCCACCTTGTTTTTTGGTGCCTCGGTATTTTTTGTGACGGGCGCGCTTACCAAAAAACTCATGGTCGTCTACACGCAAGGCATAGTCATCTTTGTCTTGTTCATGATCACCAAGGGAATTACCAACGAGACGGCTCAGGCGCTGCTGGATCCCTTTTCGCTCACCACCCTGACGCAGGCAAGCAAGGGCTGGACAGTAGCCGACAGAAATCTCCAACTGATCCCACTCTCGGGTATCATGCTGATGAACAAATTGTTCTGGATGTTTCTCGGACTTTCCGCGCTGGTCATCGGGTATGTACGGTTTCAGTTGGCTGTAGTCACAGAGAAGGCGGCTAGCAAACAGAAAGCACGAAAAATCACTGCCGTAGCGAATCATGTTCCTACCGATCTGCCGGCTGTCAATCCCACTTTTGGCTTCCGGTCAAAGGCTGCTCAGCTGTTTCTCAATGCATGGTTTCATAGCTTATCGATACTCAAGCTTCCCTCATTTTGGGCGATCATCGTTTGTTGTTTTATCGTCATGCTCGTCAACTCAGTGAGTCTGGGTACCTCCTATGGTGTCGACAGCTATCCCACCACCTACCTGATGATAGAGGAGTTGATGGAGATGTCCGGCTACTTCTTCATGATCATCCTGGTTTTTTATTCCGGCGAGATTGTGTGGAAGGAGAAAGACGTCAAGTTTGACCTCATCTATGATGCCACGCCCCTGAGTAGATTGGTGAATGTAGCCAGCAGATTTCTGGGATTGCTGCTCATCTATAGCATCGTCATGCTCTCACTCATTGCTGCCGGCGTTCTGTTTCAGATAGCGCACGGCTACTATCGCTACGAATTGCCCGTCTATTTCATGGGATTCTTTTTGGATTTATTGCCCTTTCTGGCTTTGTACACCTTCGTTGCCTTGTTCTTTCAGGCACTCACGGGGAATAAGTTCATGGGCATGCTCGCCATCATCGCGTTTGCTGTCATCAATGTCGCTGTAAACACGTTCGGTTTGGATCATGCTTTACTCAACTTTGGTGGACATAAGCTGCCCTCGTATTCGGATATGAACGGATATGGGCACTTCCTGAGGCCTTACTTTTGGGTGAAGCTCTACTGGGCCTTGTTTGGTGTGTTGCTCTTGATTTTTGCGGGCGTTCTCATGGGGAGAGGTACCGAAACAGGATTGAGGAAGCGATGGAAAAGCGGGAGAAAGCAGATCAAAGGAGCTTTGGGTGTGTTGACCTTGGGATGCTCGGCGCTCTTTGTCGGTGTCGGCAGCTACATTTTTTACAATACCAATGTGCTGAATGAATATTGGACAGAGGACGCCCAAGCGAGTTTCAGAGCGGATTATGAAAAAGCACTGAAACACCTGGAATATATTCCCCAACCGAAGATAATCGAGATCAATCTCCAACTTGATCTGTCTCCGTCACAACGGGCCTATACCGTCACAGGCTACTATCTGGTCACCAACACTTCGCAGGAGCCTATTCGTGAGATTCACCTGCAAAAGCTGATAGCCTCTCATGTGGAAGTCACCGACGTAGCCTTTGATCGCAGCGTGAGGACTGACAATAAGTATGAAAAATATTACTACACCATCTACGAGTTGGATCGGCCCTTGTCGCCAGGTGACACACTGAAGATGACCTTCACCCAGACATTGCGTCCGGAGGGTTTTGAGGTGGATCCTTCCGATACGCAGGTGGTCTATAACGGGACGTTCTTTGACAATGACGTCCTGCCTGGCTTTGGCTATCAGGACGACTATGAACTGCAGGATGAGGATAATCGGGAAGATTTTGGTCTGACGCCACTTTTGGCGAAAGCCAGCCGGGATGATGCGCGGGAGCTGCTGAATCCACGCGGCGGAAGTGACTCGGAGGGTGTCACCTTAGACCTGGTCATCAGTACTGAAGCTCCGCAAACAGCCCTGACCTCGGGCGATTTGGTGGCAGAATGGAATAGGGACGGGCGCAATTATTTTCACTACAAAACCAACCAGCCGATTATCCACTTTTTCCCGATTGTATCTGCACAGTACCAGGTGGTCAGAGACAGTGTCTTTCCGGCAGGAAATAACACGGGAGAACCTGTAGACTTGGAAATCTACTATCAGGATGGGCATGAGTACAATCTGGATCGCATGATGGAATCCATGAAGATGTCCCTGGACTACTACAGCACCCATTTCAGTCCCTATCCCTACAGGCAGCTTCGCATCGTGGAGTTTCCCAGGTATCGCAGCTTTGCCCAATCGCTGCCGGGAATCATTCCGTTCTCAGAGGCGCTAGGTTTCATTATGGATATTGATGATGAAGAAGACGTGGACATGGCATTCTACATTACCGCTCACGAAGTGGCCCATCAGTGGTGGGGGAATCAACTGGAAGCAGCCAATGTACAGGGGCAGAAGATGATCCTGGAGACGCTGGCCCAGTACTCCGCGATGATGGTGTTCAAAGAAAGATACAGCGAGGAAAAAATTCAGCAATTCCTGACATTCCAATTGGAGGAATACAGGGAAGCCAAACTCAAATCAACGAAGGAAGAGTTGCCCTTAGCCATGGTGGAGAACGAACAACACCTCTACTATAACAAAGGCGCGCTGACCATGTACGAACTGCAAAAGCGGATCGGCGAAGAGAATGTCAATCTTGCTTTGAAGAATTTCCTGAATGACCGGGGTACTTTCAACAATCCCCAAAAGCCAAAGCGCTATTCGACCACGGCGGATTTAATCCACTACCTTCGGGAAGCAGCACCTGATTCGGCGCAAAGCACCATTACGGATTTATTGGAGCGGGTAAACAGCATTGAGTAAAACAAACAGTTGGACAGGGGTGAAGCAGTGATAAACCCTGAGCCAAACTCACTAAATCAAAACACCATGCAAGAAATCAAGCCAATCAACGTCCTGGAGAAGTTTTCCTTATTCGATAAGCTTTGGACGCCACACATCATCGGGGAACTCAACGGGCAATATGTGAAGCTGTGCAAGCTGAAGGATGACTTTGTCTGGCATAGCCACGAAAACGAAGACGAGCTTTTTATGGTGTTTAAGGGGACTTTGCTGATGGACTTTCGGGATGGACGAACCGTTGAAGTCAAAGAAGGGGAAATTCTAATCGTCCCCAAAGGAGTCGAACACAGACCGCATACTAGCGGAGAGATTGTCTTTAACCTGCTCTTTGAACCGAAAGCAACCCTACACACCGGCAATGTGGAGAGTGAGTTGACGGTAAAGGAATTGGGGTGGATTTGAGCTTTGTTCTAACAGGGTACCGAACACGGGGTAATCCAGGTGCTTTTACGAAACTTCATTTAGGACTGTGGGTTTGTCAGCCCTGTTTTTTCTCAACCGGATTGTTGAAAATTGAACGGTCGACTTTTTTAATAGTCGGGGAAAACAGAGTAATATTACCCATTGGAGTACTTGGGATTTGGTTAAAAGCCATTTTGGGCAAAAACTGGGACCTCGCATTCTTAATTTACAATGGGATTGAAAATGAATATAAAAGTACTTTTCCTGGGGCTTGTTTTTACCTTGGGTTCCGGGATGGCAATAGGCCAGCAAAAAGATAAATCCGTCGAGCATCGGGTGGTCTTCCAGGAAGATGGAAAATACGCGGGATGGCCCGCAAACCATGGCATATGGGCTTGGGGAGATGAGATCTTAGTGGGATTTGTAGAAGCAAGCTTCAAAGAAGCGCAGCCGGGACTACATACCTATGACCCGAAAACAGCCGAAAACCAATACGCAAGAAGTCTGGACGGAGGGGAGACTTGGACCATTCAGGATGCTTATTCCCTGGGGCAAACTGCCTCGGGCAATGACAACAACATCGCCCCCGATCGCGCCGACGTGCCCACGGTGCTCAGTGAGCCGATGCCGGATTTCACGTCTGAGGATTTTCTCCTGACCTTTTTGAGACAGAACAACCACAATGGCCCGAGCCTTTTTTACTACTCCGAGGATAAAGGAGCGCATTGGAAAGGTCCGTACGTATTCCGAAACATGGGCACGCCGGGGATTGCAAACCGGACGGATTACCATGTGGAGGGTAAGCAGGCGCTGAGCGCGTTCGTCACCTCCGCAAAGACCAATTCGAAAGAAGGAAAGGTGGGTTTTGTGAGAACGACCGACGGCGGACTCACTTGGAGCCTTGTCTCTTGGGTCACCTCCGAGCACGGAGGCTTTGATATCATGCCTTCCTCTATCCGGTTGGATGAAAACACCTGGCTGACGACGATCCGAACCCGCTTGGAAAATGGAGAAAATCTGATCTCCAGCTACCTCTCAAAAGACAACGGAAGTACCTGGAGCAGACTAAGAGACCCCGCTCCTGACACGGGCAGAGGCGGATCACCTCCAGCTTTGGTCAAGCTAAAAGATGGCCGGTTAGCACTGGGCTACATTCACAGGAGTGATTTTGGATCCAGGGTTCATGTCCGTTTTAGCTCGGATGATGGCCTGTCGTGGAGCGATGAGATCCTCTTGCGCAGCGGCGACGGGGCCAACAGGGACGCGGGATATCCCCGGATGATCCAGCGAGCCGACGGGAAACTGGTGATGATCTACTACTGGAACCATGTTAATGACAAGGACGCCAAGCCCTATCGATACATCGCGGCGACCATCTTTGATCCCGGGCAGTGGAAGTAATCGCGGTCGAAAACGCCCTCCGGTTTGCATGTGTTTGACGGGGATCAGATCGAGATCGATACCCGGACTTGTCCCCAACCATAGAAGCCTTCGCCTTTTACCACGTCCCTTTTGAGCACACGTTCATACTGAATATAGATAGACCGATAGTTTAATGTGATCCCCTGAGTCAGATTGCTGTAGTCTTTGTCCAATTCATTGTTGATCAGCGTGTACGGACTTGGTCCAAAGGGGATCAGACTCCCGCTTTTGGTACCGTCATAGAACATGTAGCCCAGATTCAAGTCGGCGTAGACATAGACTTCAAAATCCCTGTTGATATAAGTCGTCCTGCGCCTCGCTTTTTCGGGATGTACCCTCTTCTTCTTTTCCCGCCACCGGACATCATCTAGGATGTAGGTGCCCTTCTTTGACCGTCGGCTGTAGAGACCGTCAAACTGATAATAGGAATTGTTGAACCACCCAAACTTGGTCGTTAACCCCACCTGAGCAAAGTTGTAGATAGTTCCGACGTGTGCTACTGCGTTCATATTTACCTCCCAGTGCCGGGCTTTGATCGGCAGCATCCTTTGCTGCCTGATCTCGTAGTCGATCATCAACCCGTTGGCGATCTGATTGCTCCAGCCCTGTGGATGTTCGCTGTCGGTCTGCTCGTGGATCCAGTTTTGGAGCGATTCACCGCCTGAGATAGGCCCCTGAACTCCCAGGAATAGCTTGCTGACTACCTTCCTTGCGACGCGAAGATTATTGGAATGACGCGTATAGGTTGCATACAGGAGTCCACAGTAGGGTCTGTCCGTGGAATCGACTTCAGCCAAATCAAGATTGGCAGGGGTAAAGATGTCCTGTCCGACAGCTAGGGAAAATCCGCTTTTGTAATCGCCCTTGTTGTTAAATAATACAGCCCGCGCCACTTTATTGTCAAAGATCGGATGGGCAACCACGATCTGCGCACCATTGGTGAAGTATTTGTCAGCGCTGAAAGAATACTGATAGAGGTCATTTTGGGAGTAGAGACCGACGAATCTCGCCTGACCGGTTTTTTGTAACTCTTCCAAAGAGATCGATTGACCTGAGAGCGCCTGACAAATAAGACAGGTGCAGGCCAGAAAAAGTAATCGCATCATACAACAAATAGATTAAAATCTTCAGTTTTTCGTAGTTCAAAGCAGGCGATAGAGTATGCAGTTGAAACGTAATCAAGAGCGGAAAAAGATGATGATGGATGTTTTTTTTGATTACAACCGCCGGAAAGTGGTTTTTTCCCGAGGAGATAATCGTTTCAAGGGGGTATTGTTGTGGCTTTTTCGGTGTTTTTGGAGCGTCTTAAGCAGCAAACTCATTATTTTCTTGACAAATGATATCCATATCCCACCAGCCAATTCGATAATTAGCGAAATATCACCAGTTATTTACTGAATGAATAGCTATAAATAACAGATAATCAGTATTTTAAAACAATGGCACCAAGCTTGGATAACAGGAAGAGAATCTTACTCTCCTTGTCATGGAAACACTTTTCAGCACCGATTTTTCTCCGAAAAACCACTTTTCAATTTTCCCCCACAGGAAGCCCATCGCAGTGCATCCTCTTGGATCTGCCTACCTTGATGTGGATGTCGGATTCAACCAGCCCAAAAGACTCCAGTGCTACGAACTCTACTGGATCAGGCGTGGGTCCGCGCCGATCAACATCGACACCGTAACCCTTGGACTGAGAGACGGATCAGTCTATTGTCTGTCTCCCGGTCAAGTGAGGCAGTTGGAGTGGGATGGAGGTCTCGAGGGATTCTATATTTCGATCTGCCCCGATTTCTTCAATCTGCTTCAAAACCGGTTTGAGGTCGCTTCGGTTTTTGACTTTGCGGGAGAGATGAGGGAGATAGAGATCAAAGAAGGGTTGGAAGGCGAACTTGAGCAGATCATCGACAAGATCAGCAGGGAGATCAGCGCTTGCTCCGCGATGCAATCTGACCTTCTGCGGGCCTGGCTTAATATCTTTATGCTGTACTTGACCCAATGTATGTCGGTCAGCCGCGCGGATTCGTCGCCCACTGGCGACCGGGATCTCCTGAAGCGCTTCCTGAACTTGCTGCCAAGCCATCATTCCCAAAAGAAGATGGTGTCTGAATACGCCGAGATTCTCTGTGTCACTCCCAATTACCTCAATTCGGTCGTCAAGAAGATCACCGGATTTCCCGCCAGCCACCACATCCAGCAGTACCTGGTGATGGAGGCAAAGCGCTATGCGATGTACTCCCAGCTACGGATGAAGGAGATCGCAAACCGCTTGGGATTTGTCGATTACGCGCATTTCAGCAAGTATTTTAAGAATTATGCAGGGGTCAATTTTTCCAATTACCTCAAAGAGATCAACACGACACTCGCTTGAAATCCTCAGCCTCCGCCGTTGAGAAAAAGGAGCTTCAAATAAGGCTTCTGATTTTCTAGAAAGTCATCACCGGTTTTTTCAGAGACCTAATTAGAATTGTAAACCGCACCACTAAAAGAAATCTAAAATTGCCGAAAGCAGTAAGGAGCTATTAGACCTCGTTAGAGCTGGAATCCAACAACCAGCCCCCTAGTTTTTCTTTTAAAACTGTCACCTGGGTGTCTTCCATGGGCTTTTCCCAAAAATCAATCACAACTCCGAATTCTTTTGATCGTTCCCGTTCAGTCCTGCTCAGCGAAGAGGTGACCATCACAACCTTGATGTCGGCATGTCTGACTTGGCTGGATAACTGAATTAAAAATTCCCATCCGTCCATCTTGGGCATGTTGATGTCCAAAAAAATCAAAATCCGGCTGTCGGGCGTATCCAATGGAAGAATAGCTTCCAAAGCCTCACCTGCATCGGGAAAAGTCATTGGCTTACTGCCAAGATTTCCTTCCTTGACTATGATCTTATGAAGAAACAGTACTCCGGGATCATCGTCAATTATCAATATCTTAGGATTGCTGTCAGTCATTACTCAAATTTTCGGATTTGGCGTGAGTCTCCTTTACTATTTCATCGAGTTGTTTCAAGGTATCCAAAAGTTCTATCTCCAGTTGCTCTTTGCTTTTTTCCACAGCGCTGTACTTTGGATATTTGATCAGCAATTGGTTGATGCCCATCGCTTTGGTCAAAGGAGCTCTGACCAGATGTGACTGCCGCCAGGTGATTTCTTTCAAGACCGTATTTTGATCCGCGATCTCCCGGACAGCATCCTTCAGCTGCTCGTTTGCGTGGCTTAGTTCCGAGGTCCTTTGGTTTACCAGAGATTCCAGGTTGTTCTTCAGTCTTGTGTTGAAATAATATTTGACAATGAAGTATATCAAAAGACAAAAAGCAACAGCTACAAGAATCTTAAAGGCCAATGTTTGTACCAAGGATGCTGAAACCACGATCGGCAAAGTCTGAATCTGTTCCAACTTCCCATGCCTGAGGACTTTCACCTCCAGGTGGTAGCTACCGGGCTTCAGACCGTTGAAGATGAGCTGTCTTTGGTCTTTGATGGGGTGCCATACGTCTGTCTTGGCATCAATTCGATAAAAGAGGGAATATTGGGAAGGGTTTTCAAAATCAACCAGACTAAACGAAATCCCGAACATCCTCACACCCTCCGGGATTTCGATTTCATCTTCAATGGGGATTTTTTGATCTCCCAGCTGAAGCTCGTCCCAGATAAAGGCGGATCGTCCATTTGCATCTTTTGAAACGGGAAAGGGGTAAATCACGCCTACACCCTCCACGGTCGGTATCCAGATATTTCCCGAAAAATCCCGGAGTGAAGCGGGGAAGATCAACCCGTTCGCTTCAGAATTTGGCATTCCATGACGGCTGTTATACAAGGTCGTTGCAATGAAAAAATCGTCATCTGTGGTCTCTTTGAATCGTTCGAGTTCCGATTTTGCGAAATATTGGACTCCAAAATTGTTGCTGATCCAGACGCCCTCCAGCCCGTCATCGGTGATGCTGTACACGCTTCGGGATTTTAAGCCGTTTCGTTTTTTCAGGATTTTGAACTTGCCATCCTTTAAGAGCACCACGCCACCGTGCGTACCAAACCAGAGGTCGGCGCTTTCGTCTTCGTAGATACAATAGATGATATCCTCTCCAGGTGTGAGGGGCAAGGTTTGGTTTTCGACAAATTCGCCATCCTCAATCCTGAATATCCCCTGATTCATCGAGCCGAGGACAATCTGCCCGTTTTTCAGTTCCAGAATACTTATAAAATTGGTGTTGGAGTAAGCCTCTGGGAGCTCGACCTTGTGAAGAACTCCGTCTTCATCAAAATAATGGACTCCTCCATACCTTGTCAGCACCCAAAGCCAATCCCTGGAGTCTTTGTATACCGCATTGACATAGTTGCTTTTGAGGCCATCCTCCTGGGTGATCTTGTCGATGACTTTGCCTGATAGGATGTCAATCACGGTAATTCCCGATGTGGTCCCGGCGTAGATTCGACCGGATGACGAGCCGATGGTCGTTACTCCGTTTTGTATCAGGCCTTCGTTTGTGGTCAGGCTGCTGATTTTTCCGTCGTTGATGCGGAAGAGTCCATCTGATTTGGTCCCAATCCAAATACTGCTGTCACTGCCTTGGAAGATCGGCTTGATGTTTTTCTCTTTCAGAGCCTCAAAATTAAGCTGATTGACTTTTGCCGGTTTTACCAAGGCAAGCCCTCTGCCCAGAGTCCCCAAGTACAGGTTTTCATCTTCCTTGATTATCTTCCGGACTGTATAGTTTTTTAATTCAGGATAGGTAAATCGGGTGATGGTCCCGTCCTCGATCAGTATCAAACCTTTCTCAAGAGATCCTGCCCAGATTCTGTCTTCTGAATCAACGGTAAGACTACTGGGATTGATGCCTTTGGCCTGCTCGTACGTGATGATCTGTTCCCTTTCATAGTTTTCCTTAAGCCGAAAAATTCCCGAGTCAGGAGAATAGACATAGATTGAACCGACAGTTCCAAAGACCTTTTGAACGGAGAAATCTTCCGGCGAAACCAGACGCGCCTGCCGGGATCTTTGGTCCAGTTCATACAGCCCCCGATTGGTCCCCACCAACAGTCTTGAATCTTCAAGCGGGAAAAAACCAAGGATCTCAAGCTGTATGTTGGGAGTCCAAAAATCAAGGAGGGTAAACGTGTTGTCCTCCCAGGAATAGATTTCTCCCTTTTGCGTACCAATCAGCAGGCCCCCGTTTCCATTTTCGGCAATGGCCCTGATCCAGGTATTTTCAGCGATCTGTCTGCAGTCGATGACTTTTTTGATGTTTTTCTCCAACAGGGCGATGCTGCGGTCACCCGTTGCCCAAATGCCTCCCGGAGTTTTGAAAAACGTGTAATACGTCTGCTCAAGCATTTCGGGATAAGAATCCTCGTCGAAGATCTTCGGAGATCCTCCGTCAAACCTGACCAGCCCTTCTTCTGTCGCAATCCACAGATACCCCGAATTGTCTTTTTCAAGTGCAAACACGGAGTTTTGCGGAAAGCCATTGGAGTTGTCCCAAATCTCCATCACATAATCCCCAGAAACCCCGGTTGAATCACGAAAGAAATTCCCTGATTGGGCTATTCCTTCCCGCACACCTGAAGACAGTACGGCAAGTTGAAATAATAGAAAAAAAGATAGTTTGAAAAAAGCCTGAGTGCGCAATGGTCCTGATTGACAGGATTGTTGTATTCTGTTCCAACAGACACTGAGCAACATTCTGTTTGGCATTGCAGTTTTTTTAACCGGAAATCACGTTGAAGCAATAAGACCTCTTGGTAATATAACTTTATTTCTATCCAGATATAGTCAATAAACTACAATCAATTTAAAAAATTTAGGGCTTCTATAGTTTGGTTTTAAACCCCGTCAAAGGACGGAAAATGCTTTCCACTTCTACCTCCCAGACAATCAGGGAGGTAATCGGTTAAATCCAAGTCAGGGGTAGTCCGCATCAGTTAATCCATCTAAACTTTGGTCACCTAGATCGGGCAAGGCTCACTATGAAGTCGCCCGTAAGCCCTCATTTCGGGGTATCGCTGCTCCTCACGGCGGCAGTGATCCAGGGACCTTCAAAATTGACAGCGCCCATAGGGAGTCAGGCCGTTTGCTGCCGATATACCCTGCGCCAGGGAACAATCCTCGGGTTCTCCCGTTAGGAAAGGGATTAAGTTTTATTGGACGGTTCAAGTCCTTCACAAAGTAAACCCCTTAGCGTATGAAATGCCCTGCATGTAACGAAACACTTTTAATGAGCGATAAAAAAGGTGTGGAGATCGATTATTGTCCCAATTGCCGTGGGATATGGTTGGACCGGGGAGAACTCGAAAAAATCATCGAGCGGTCTGCAGAACATTATTCCAACGAAGGCAATTATGGTTCTAGCCAGAAAGGCTATGACCAAACTCATCATGACAAAGACCGCTATGGTAGACATCCGCATAAGAAAAAGGAATCATTCCTAAGCGATCTGTTTGATTTTTAAGCGGAAAGGGTGCCGACAGGAAGCTGTGCAGCAATCCAAGCATTAAGAAACAGTCCGCCACGGCGGACTGTTTTAGGTTTGAGCCAGACCGTTTTCCAGTACAATGGGACTCGAGACATTCAGAGGCGAGAGGTTTTATAATTGGGGGAATTGAACAGTCTCACCCTGCAAACTTTTTAAACTCTTCATTTGAGACTGTTCAATTAACTGTGTCATGATTTAATGTTTTAAATTTTAAACTCTAATCTTCCAACCCGACAACAGGTTCGCGGACAACGTGACAACCCGACAACACCGCTGGAACTCCCCCCATTTTAAACTCTTCATTTTAAATTTTAAACTCTAATCTTCCAACTTCCAGCCCCCAGACCTCCATACTTCCCGACTTCCTACCTCCAACTTTTCAACCTGCCTACCGGAACCCGGTCATAAATTCAATTTTTTGAGGATTCGCGGAACAATTACCGGCGAAAAGCCCTTTATTTCTATGTGCTACGTTTCGTTTAGACCTGCCCGTACAGGTTCGGCACCCTGGCCACTTTCCCCCGCCAACAACGGTATGCATGGAAAGTGCCTCCAATCAAGCCTCAAATCGGCTTTTTTATCTGGCTTGGCCCTTGCGCCACCAGCAGTTTTCTTTGGCCACTAAACCTATTTAAACTCATGGAAACACTATTGGAACAAGAATACTTTGGAAACAGTCTCCAGTCCTACCTGATCGTCTTGGGCGTTATCTTGATCGGTCTGCTGCTGGTCGCAGCTTTCAAAAGGTTTATCCTCAAGCGCGTCCATGCCTGGGTCGCGTCCACGGACAATGCCTATGACGACTTTGCAGTGGAGGCGGTCAGCAAGTACCTCGTGCCCATGGTGGACTATGTCATCGTCTACGCCGCGCTGAAAACTCTCGTCTGGCCCGAGCGCTTTGCCAATATCCTGGAAGTGGTCTTTGTAGTCGTTCTGACATACTACGCGATCCGGCTGGTGTCCAGCGTGATCCTGATGCTGCTGCGCACCTACATCAGCCGACAGGAAGGCGGAGAGGAGAAAATCAAGCAGATGGGAGGGGTCATATTGATCGTTAATATCGTCATCTGGATCACGGGAATTGTCTTTCTCTTTGGTAACCTCGGCTACGATGTCACGGCCATCATCGCCGGGATGGGGATAGGGGGTATCGCCATCGCCCTGGCTGCGCAAAACATCATAGGTGACTTGTTCAATTACTTCGTGATCTTCTTTGACCGACCATTTGAGGTAGGGGATTTTTTGGTCGTGGGGGACAAAAACGGCATCGTCGAGAAGATCGGCATCAAGACCACCCGGATCGCCACCCTCTCAGGGGAGCAGCTGGTCTTTTCCAACAGTGACCTGACCGGTTCCCGCATCCACAACTACAAGAAGATGCAGCGGCGTAGGATCGTCTTTGGGGTGGGGGTCACCTACGAGACTTCCCCCGAGGATCTCAGAGCCATCCCTTCACTCCTGCGGGAGATCGTGTCGTCCCAACCGGATGTCACCTTTGATCGGGCCCACTTCAAGGCTTTTGGAGACTCCAGCCTGGACTTCGAGATCGTATATTTCGTGGAAAATGCCGAATTCAATACCTATATGGACGTCCAGCAAGAGATCAACCTGCAGATATACGAGCAGCTGGGCAATCGGGGTATCTCCATAGCTTTCCCTACGCGCACGCTTTACATCCGCAACGAAAACGGGATGAAATTTAACGTCAACCGGAGCGAGGCAACTGTCACGGAAAACGGCTCAAGCCAAAACTGAAACCTGCCCACTGAAACCTGCCTACTGAGACTGACTCGCTTTCTTTTCTGCCAATATCAAAACGGACGGAATGTCTGAAAGCCAGACACTTTTACTTTCCACGAGCTTTTTCCAGCTTTTGAAGGAAATGACCATCAAATCCTGCGTTTTCAAAAAGTCCTTGCTGAGGTAGTTTTCATGCCGCAACTGGATATGGTGCGGCGCCACGTGCTCGATGGCCCGGATCGCTTCCTTGATTTCGGGCCTGCTTTTCACCTGTCCGGCGGCATCGATCAGCGTTACCTGTGCTCCGGAATTGTTGATCCATTTTTGTGCAAACTGCACCAGAAAATCGTCCTTTTGGGAGAAGATTGGGATAAAGATCCGATCCGCCTGCTTGAATCCCTTGTCTATCCAGACGCCAACCGGGACTTGACTGGCTCGGATGATGCTTCTGGTCCGTTCGTCAAATGGGAGGTTTTCAAACAGGTTTTCCTTTCCGGTGACTTGATTGAGGATACGGTCAGGACTGATTATCTTGGTGGTGAAGCCCAGGACTTTTCCCAAAAAACTCCCCTCAAATATCGACTGCCCGACACCCATCAGGAGCAGGTCATAGTTCCCCTTGTTGGCCACTTCGATGATGTCTCCTTCGATGTCGGATGAAGCTTTGAAGAGCGTAGTCACCTTTTGCTGCAGTTGCTGGGCTTCGTGAATTACCGGGCCAAAGCTTTCGCGCTCATAGGCAGTCTGATTGAAATAGTTCAGCTCATCCACCGGACTGAGGTGCATGGCAGTGATGGACGCGTTCCCGTTCAGCTTTTGAATCATGCTGTGTGCCAGTCTCACCAGCGACCTTCCCCGCTCAGGATGTCCAAAGGAGACCAAAATCCGGTAGTTACTCTGTTGAATGATTTCCTGGGGAATCAGGGAAGGCTTGGAGCGGAAGGACCAGTTGATCAGGTCAAGTGCCGGACCGGTCATAAACGTGGTCACCAAGGCCATAATGACCATCATCGCAAAGATCTCCGGAGTCAACACGCCTAGGTCGTAGCCGATGTTGAGGACTACCAGCTCCATCAGCCCGCGGGTGTTCATCAGTGCTCCGATGGTCAGGCTGTCTTTCCAACTCTGGCCGACGAACCGGGCAGCGATGGCGCTTCCGACAAACTTGCCCACGACGGCGACCACGATGATCATCCCGGTCACTTTCCAGAGGTAAGGGTCATTCAACAGCCCAATCTCGGTCCTCAAACCGGTGTAGACAAAGAAAAGGGGAAGCAGCAACACCAGCGAGACGTCTTCCACCTTTTCGATGAAAATGTTCCGAAACTTCGTGTTTTCCGGCATGATGGCTCCGGCCATAAAAGCGCCGAAAAGTGCATGGATTCCAATCACTTCAGTGGCATAAGCTGAGATGATCAGGGTAAGGAAAAAGATGGCCACGATGGGCTTGCTGAGATTCTCACGTGAGGTGTGGAGGTCGCCAATCCGCTTGAGAAAGGGACGGATCACCTTGATCATCACAAAAACATAGCCCATTGCCAATGCGATCACATAGAGCGAACTGACAAACGAACCGGCCTTAACAATGGCAATCACAGCTGCCAAAAGACACCAGGCCGTAATATCATCCGCGGCGGCGCAGGTGATGACCACTGTCCCGAGCCGGGTTTTTTGCAGGCCCCTTTCCTGGACAATCCGCGCCAAAACCGGAAAGGCAGTGATGCTCATCGCAATGCCCAAAAACAGGCCGAAGGATAAAAACTCAACACCCTCGGGTGCAAATGAGGTGTAGATGAAATAGGCCAGTCCAATCCCAAGTGCAAACGGAATCACGATACTCGCATGGCTGATTACCACGGCATCGTTGGCTTTGTTTCGCAATACCTTCAGATCCAGCTCCATACCGATCACAAACATGAACAGGATCAGGCCGATCTGACTGAGAAACTGGAGGTTGCCAAGTGACTCTACAGGAAAAAGAGCCAGCGAGAAATCAGGGAAGATCCATCCCAACAGAGAGGGACCCAGCACGATTCCGGCGATGATCTCTCCGATCACGGTGGGTTGCCCCACTTTTTTGCTGATCCATCCAAAGATCCTCGCAACCAGGATGATGGTCACGATCTGAGCTAAAAGTATGGCAAGTGGGTGGGTAAGGTTATGGCCCATCGACTCCACAAATTCTGTCCATTGGCTGGAGTTTGATTCGGAAGGTTGAACATTCCGGCCCGCCTCAAGGCTTTGTCCTTTGACACTGATATAATACATCAGGGCAGAAAATATCCCGATCGTCGAAAGATAAAAAATAGTGTTTCGGTGCTTTCTCATTGGCCTTGTTTAATGAATTTGGTCCGGGCGATGCAGGTATCCTTTCTTATTCAAACGTATTTTCTTATCTGAACAGAAAAGATACCTGGCCTGGCTTGGATCAGGCGTTCATCCCCGGGTGTAAATGACAAGACTGCCATTCCAAATCCATACTAAGTTGGGATAAATCCATTTGAGAATCCCGTGGCTTGTCTCCATTCCCCCGTCAAATGGTGCAAGCGGGGAATTTTTTGTAACAAGTTCAGGAGTTCACCTTTCGAAGAAACTCTTCCCTGAACCGCTCGCTGAGGGTAAGGGTCAGAGCTTTGCCGGATTCCAGATTCAAGACTGTGGTGATCTGATCATGGGAAAAGAACCGGACAATGTCCAGATTGATCATCTCCTGCTTGTTGATCCGGACGAATGTGCCTTTCGGAAGGGAAAGCTGAAGCGTCTCAAAGGAGATGTTCTTGAGCAAAAGCAAGGTGCCGTCCTTCAGGTGAGCGGTCTTGTCCCTGCTCTCCATGGGAGATGTCCCGATCCATGCCAGCTGATCCACCGGGATCAGCGCCTTCCCTTTATCCGTATTACAGGAGAAAAAGCGTGATGTCTCCTGCTGGGCATCGATCTGGATCCTGGCTTTGTCGATGGCACGCTTTAGCCGGTCGAGGGAAACGGGCTTTCGGAGGTAATCCACCGCATTGAGATCAAAAGCCTCCGCGGCATATTCTTTATAGGCTGTCGCAAAGATCACAGCTTTGCCCTGAAGGAGATTTGCCACTTTCAACCCGTCAAATTGCGGCATCTCAATGTCAAGGATACAGAGATCAAACTCCAAAGCCGGAAATTCTTCCAAAAAACGGGAGGGATCATTGAAGGACTTGACGACAGTCAGTCCCGGAATCTGCTCACATAGCATCTTGAGATAAGTCAGCCCCGGCAATTCATCATCCAGAAGCAGGCATTTAAGTTCCTTTTCCATTCAGATCGATCTTGAGTTGAGCCAGGTAAACTTCCCCCTCCTTAAATCGCTCCAGGGTGTAGCGTCCCTTGTAGAGAATATCCAAGCGTTGGGTCAGTGATTCCGTACCAAGCCCGCTGTTGGCCTTAAAAAGGGAAGATTTCGAGGATGCTTTGTTGGAAACCAACATGGAAAACAATCCGTCCTTCAGTTCGATGATGATCCGGATAAAGGAATCCCCGCTCTGGAGATCCGCATGCTTGAAGGCATTTTCGATGAGATCGATGGAAATCATCGGTGCCAGGATTTTTGAAAGATACAATGGACTGTTTTCCTCGATTCTGGTTTTCACGCTCAACTCAAACAGCGGGCTGAGCTTGATCTTGTTGATCTCTATCAGATTCAGGGCAAAGTCGATCTCCTCCTTGGGGCTTACAAACTTTTGGCGGCTTTCGTAGAGGATGTAATCCAGGACATTGGCCAGTTTGTCCAGCGCAAAGTAAGTCTGATAGGCATGGGACTGGATCGAGTTCAGGATATTCTTGAAGAGGTGGGGGCTAAGTTTGGACTCCAGGGTTTCAAGCCTCAGGGAGCCTGTCTTTTGCTCCATTTGGCTCAGTAGCTCAGCAGACTTCCGGCTTTCCCGGGAGACTTGTTGCAGCTTTCTGAAAAGGAAAAAAAGCAGCACCGCCGCTCCTGTCAGGAGTGAAAGCAAGACAGCGATGAGGAGTTGTTCTGGAGTCACCTGGTGGGTTTCGGTGGGTTAAGATTCGGAAAAATAGTCAAAAGGCCTTAGATATCCGGAATTCAGCAAGAGGGGATTCGTAGCCCATGGGACTGTCCCCGAGCTTAGTGAACCTTCTGTGGCTGTCTCCCTGGGAAAAAGACTCAGGATACACCGTCTCTTTTGATCCTGCGAAACTGTCTGATCAATGGGATGGAGGTGACCACAATCAGCAACACGACGATCCATTCCAGATAGTGGATCAGGTCCGGAAAGATGATCTTTAGGAAATACCCCGCCAACACCAGACTGGAGGTCCAAACCACCGCGCCAAGGAGGTTATACACCATGAAAACCCGAAAATCGGACCTGATCAACCCCAGACAAAGCGGCAGAAAAGTCCGGATGACTGGAATAAACCGACCGATGACGATTGCCCCGTGCTGCCGCTTTTCAAAATAGGACGAAGCCATATTGAGATAGCTGGCTTTGAAGAAAAATGAATCCGGCCGGGAAAGCAGCCATCTGCCAAGTTTCAACCCGACATAGTACGATACAGCATACCCTAAGAAAGCGGCTATCGCAAGAAGGAGTACCAGCAAATGGATGCTTACGTCCAAGATCGGCAATCCACAAAGCACCCCGGCCAAAAACAACAGCGAATCTCCCGGCAGGAAGAAGCCGAAGAATACCCCGTTTTCGGTAAATATCACCGCCAGCAGCAGGAGGAGCCCACCCCGGCGGATAATCAGCTCCGGACTCAGCAACTCTAAGATGGACTGAATAAATTCGATCATGGGGATGTTGTAGCTAGGAGCAGTTGAACTTGCCGCGGAGTCTGACCGAAGGGCCGGGACAGAAAGACCGGGACAGCCCTCACAGCTCGTTGATTAATTCAGGTTCAGTGACAGGCTGAGCTATAGGATCACTGGCCTCCAGACCAAATTCCCCTTCCCATTTGGCAATAACCACTGTTGCCAGGCAGTTGCCAATCACATTGACCGAAGTCCTCGCCATATCCATCAGTTCATCGATCGCCAGGATCAGGAATATCGGAGCCATCGGCAGGTTAAAACTGGCCGCAGTTCCCATCAGGATAATCAGGGAGGCTCTTGGGATGCCTGCCACTCCTTTGCTGGTCAGCATGAGTGTCAGCACCATCAAAATCTGATCTTCTATCCCCATCTGGATCCCCGCAGCCTGGGCTACAAAGATCGACGCCAAGGCAAGGTAGAGCGTGGTGCCGTCCAAGTTGAAGCTGTAGCCGGTGGGCATCACAAAGGCCACGATCTTTCGCGGAACCCCAAACTTCTCCATCGCTTCCATCGCCTTGGGAAGCGCTGCCTCCGAACTGGTCGTCGCAAATGCAATGGAAACAGGCTCAGAGATGGCCTTCAAAAACTTGATTACCGGAATCTTGAGCAGGTAGGCGATGGGGAGCAACACCAGCACCAAGAAGCCCAACAGGGCCACATACAAGGTTGCCAACAGGTGAAACAGGTTGACCAATATCCCAAGTCCCATCTCACCCACCGTGTAGGCGATGGCCGCCCCGACACCAAACGGGGCAAAATACATGATCACGCGGGTGAAGTTAAACATGACCTCCGAGAGGCTCTCGGTGAAGGAAAGCATCACCCGCTTCTTTTCCCCGTCTTTCACCAGCGCCAGGCCGATTCCAAAGAGGATGCTGAAAAGGACAATCTGCAAGATCTCTCCCTCGTAGATGGACTTGGCAATGTTCTCCGGGAAGATATGGAGGATCACTTCCTGCCAACCCCGTGCAGTTCCCTGGAGCGGTACGTCACCTTCAGGCAGTTCGATACCGACTCCGGCTTGGGAGATGTTGATGGCCACCAGGCCGATGATCAAAGCCAGTGTGGTCACCAGCTCAAAATACAGCAGCGACTTCCAGCCCATCCTGCCAACCTGCTTCAGATTCGAATGACCCGCAATCCCCACCACCAGGGTGCCGAAGAGCAAGGGGGCAATCACGGTTTTGATCAGTTTGAGAAACACCTGGCTGACTACTTTCAGGTTCATTGCCAGCTCGGGAAAGTCAACGCCAATAACGATCCCAATAAGCATGCTCCCGAATATCCAGGTAGTGAGCGATGCCTTTTTCAGACAGTATCCGATCACGGCCAACAAGCCCAGCCACCTGCTGGCCATTAGAACGGCGTCGGAGAGGAGCTCCGGCCATAGCAGATGCAAGACACCGGTGAGCGCAGCTTGGGTGGCCAATGCCGCCGATAGATAAATGATCGTGTTTGATTTTTTAAGTGACATGGTAAGGAGGATGCGATACAGATTGATTTCAGGACCGGAGATCGGAGGTTTTTTGGGGTGTTCGAAAGAGGTCGATACGCGGGGCTTAATCGTGCATGCCGGTTTGGTTTTCATTGCCCGAACCGACCAGGGAACTGGGTTGAAGCACAGGGATGGATGGGTAGCGGTACCCTTTTCAGGGAAACACCCGGACTATCGGAGTCACGCCCCTACAGGATGAGTCACACACGGGAAAGCCCGCCGTTTTCTAAGGCAGCGTTGGATCCGGTTGGATCGCTTGCCAGGGACGGTCTAGCTGAGACGTGCCGAGGGTCGGGTTCAATCCCGGACGGTGCGTTCCCGCTCCACCAAATGGGCTTTCCAGTTGACTTGGGCGACTACTCAGAAGAACTGTTGGGCTTTCTGGGGACTAAGTGAAACAGTGGTGGGGATTCACTGTCAAAAAATCAGGCCGGCTGGAAGAGATCGCAGCTGGCAATATTTTGGTCTTGCTTCCTTTCAGAACACAGAAAGCCGAGAGTCCGGAATAGGGATTGAGGATGGATTGAGGCTCAAAAAAACACTGGAGTGTCCGGACTACCGGCCTTTGGGGAACATACCCAAATGGCAGTCCATCGCCTACTTCCAGGCTTATACTTTGCTGAAGGGAGTGGGAGGGATAGGATAGTTCCGCCGAGGTAGGCGCGTCAGGGTAGGAGGTCACGGGAATATTCCCGGACAAAATGCTCACCGCACCTATCAGATTGAGAAATAAGAACAGGATCCCAAAAATCCTCATAGGAAATATTTGCAGGTAAAGCTAGCTGAAAAAAAAGACTTGATTTTCAAAGAAGGTGTCAAATAGTTTCGGGTGATGTCAAATTCCCAACCCGGAATTCCAAACTAAGTAAAGTGTTGTCTCACTTCGATCAATATAAACCATAAAGCCTATGTAAGCCATTTTTTTCCTCTCATTCATCCCTCCCAAGAAAGAGGCTATGGATGGGGGTGGTTTGAGCGGTTCCACGTACGAGAGCGTGATCGGGGAAACTGGTGTGAGTAATGGTTTGCGTGGTGCTTGCTTGAATGCAAGCTGCCTTCAACTTGCTCACCGTTATCTCCTAGTCGGGACATCGTCCTCAAAGATTCGTATGGTTCCGATATTTGCCATTTGACCTGCGGGATCCCCCTGTTTCGAAAGCAGGATCATGCATTTTCGGATATTGGTCAAGCCATAGAGTTCTCCGTCATCGAACTCTCCGACTGCAGAAACTATCCACAATGCCCGGTAGCTGACATCGTCGTATTTGCCATTGTCTATCTTGATAAAGAGTGTAAAAGCCCCGTTATCGCCGGACGCAATCCCAGATCCCCATCCAGTATCCAGTCCGCTGGCATATTCGGGGTTTTTTTCGTTGGGGTTGGCAACGGAATAGTAGCCAAGTGAAGATTTGTAGGTATCGAATTGGTCTCTGGCGATAAAGATAGAGTCCAGATATCCTCCAAATGACGAGTCTGCGTAGGAGGGATAGTATTTGTCATAGAGACAAGAATGATCTACTGAGTAAATTTGAGGACAGGGGCCAGACTGGCAATAATCGAAGATCTCTGGAGGGTTGTCGCCTTCGTGGATGGTCATACCCTTACTTTTTATTTCATCGAGAAACGGTTCCAAACTCCCCGTTATTGCAAGAACTTCATCTGTAAAAATCTCCGAAACTACTTCTTGAGGCAGATCATACTTTCCCAGTTCGGGCGAGGGGATCCCGTCATTCAGATCACAGGCGAATAGAAAAAAGATACCCGCGAAAGGAGCGATCCTTAAGTTCAAAAATTCTAATACGGTTTCCATAGCCTCTGAATTTAAATGGATAATATGCATCCTGGGGAATCAATTCATTCAAGGTCAGCCCGGATACTTGTCTAAATTTCCTCTATTAATCTTTTTGTGGATTTTCCATATTTGGTCATCAGGATTTCTATCAGGACGGAGACCAACGCCACAAACAAGATGACCACCAAACAATAAGAAGTGATTAATTTCATCCATACCTTATTGATAGAGTCCTGAGTCCATACCTTATCCTTTTCATCCGGGGAGCCAAAACCTTCCCTCATCAGATCCTCATCAGATTGGATATAGGGGTTTTCCTTTTTAAAGTCTTTGGCTATAGGAGTGTAATCCGTCCCCTTGATGTAATAGCTCACCTGTCCTTCAAAATTCTTGTAGGGAAATGTCCCCTCCAGGAAATACCTGGTGTGCGTGTATAAGATTAGGATCAGTCCCGCAAAGAGAAAGAGGCAAACAGCCTTCAGCGAGTATTTTGTATGGGTGTTCCATTTGCCTTTTAGCAAAAAAGAAACCATCAGATTAACTACCAGCGCAATGATCGAGGCCAATGCGGTATAGTAGAAAGTCAGTTCCTCGATTTTTAGAAGGTGGGAAATAGCTCCACCAAACAGGCCAAATATCACTGCTATCAACGCTGCCCTATACTTGAGTAATGAAATCATTGGTTGATTCTCAAGGGGACTACAATCACTTTATCTTCATTATAAAATTGGGGTTTGGAAAATTCCTCCCTAAAATCAATGGTTGGATATTGGACATTCATCCGGTTCCCATTCAAATCCTCTACAACGAAATACATCTTGGCGGGTGGAAATGCAGCAACCGCATAGGTAGCCGGTGTTCTTATCGTGTGATATGCATTTTCAAAATCCTTCAAGGCAGGCGCCACATACCTGACAATAAACCTTCCCTGTACTTTCGGCCCTTCGGTGATTAATTCCCCTTCTTTTGAATACATGTAAACAGCAAATGCGAAGTTCATGGTATTGGCCATTGCCATAGTTTCAACAGGAAAGGCAGGTGGAAGACCCGAGCTGAGATCCTTTGAATCCGGAGTTGGGCCAAGGTAAGCGCTAAGGATTGGTTTCAGTTCTTGATTTGTCAAGGCCAACATCTTATCCCGTTCCTTTCCCGAAGTCAGAGTTTTTGCGGCAAGTAGTTCTGTTAGGTTGTCGGCAATCCCCTGCATCAGACCAACTTGTGCCGGATCCGCTTTTCCGACCGAGATAATTTCCTGTAGGGTCCGGTTAAAGGCAAAAACGAGATCACTGATCAACAGGCCCGTAACAGGATTTGTAATTTCATTTGGCATTCCAATGGAATTCAAATCCGTTTCAACCTCCTGAATTATAGTACGTATTTTTGCCATATTCGAATCACCGGCAAGATTTGTTTTTTGGGAATTCATTTGCTCAAAACTAGCTTTCGAACTCTCAAATTGATTCATTTGGGCTCGTAGGTCGGTAGGCAAATCCGACGCATCTTCTATCAAAAGATCCCCAGCTTGATCCTGATCAAATTCCGGGAAGCTAGGCAGGTTCAATTTTTTGTTAGTTCGTATCTCTTCGATATTGTTCAGGGATGGGTTTATTGCATACATCAATTCAAGGGCATCCGGATTGGGCATGATTTGATTGGATCGTAGATAATCCGTCAAATGGTTGGCAACTGGAATTTTTGGGCTACGGGACTTGAATAAAAGATAGGATGCAGCACCTATTACTACCCCTCCGACTATGAATACGGCAGGATTTATACTCTCATCCTCTTCTGCAATCGGCGCCGCTCCGCCGGTTGGCGGGCGCTGTGCAAAAGCCTGAAAATTTTGGCAGAGATAAAAATTCATCGCCAGGTAAATAAACAGCCATCTATTCACAAGTGGAAACATAGGTTTTTCAACAAATTGTGACTAAAAAATCTTCCTAAAAATATTAAGTAGTAAGCTGCTTCAGACGACCTGTTCTTTAGCCTATAAACCCAAAATCTCACCTATTATAAACAATAAACACCTCAAATCCAATTATTTGTGAATGTTTTGTGTGGCCTATGTTGCGATTTTAAAGAAATTATGCTTGTGAAATTAAATGGTGCCTTGCCGCATATTTTGACGATCCATGCTGTTATTTAACAGTCTTTATAGTTGGTCGTGCATCCCAATTCCGAATTGTTTTCACCCTTTTTCTCACAGTGATTTCGACATTTCCGGGAGCTATTCCCGATTGCTATTAGGGCGCAGGACTGGGTATCCAATTCCAGCATTTCGGACTTCAGTTCCGCAAAGAGAAATTTCATACAAATAACCGGTATAGTGAAGTGAAATTAACGGTGGTTCCTCTGGGAAATGGCTGGGCTGTCAAGAAAGAAGGCAGCAGCAGATTGACCATAGTTACCGACAATCAACGGGATGCAGTAAGAGTTGCCAGAGAGATTGCCAAAAGCCACAAATCAGAACTTATCGTTCACAGAAAAGATGGAAAGATAAGGGAGAAAAACAGCCAAAGCAGTAAAGATGTACAACCAAGATAAGCCTCACCAATGTTGGGGAGGCTTAACGCATGATTACTTTGAACGAAACCATATTCTAACCAACACAAATTCCAAAACGGTCAACTGTATTTAGGACAGTACAAGTTACTAACCGCCCACAGAAAACTGCCTACTTATCCCAGTCTGCAAAAAATAAAAGGATCAGACTAAAAAAGACCAATACACTGTACTTTGGATCATGGAAACAGCATATCTTGGGTGAAAATTTTATTGGGGGAAACCATACAGAGAGAAAAAATGGCAACCGCAAAAAGAAAAGTCAATCCCCAGTCCGAAATACGGTTTAGAATCGCCGAAAGTCAAAAACGACGAAATCTCACGGTTGCGTCATTTATACAGTTTTAGTGCTACCCGGAGGGCTCCACACCAATGGCTCTCTTTTTTTACGGATGGTATTTAAATGCTTCACATGAACTTCAAGCCCTTAACAACATTGCAACTTGAGATTGACATCAGAGAAATAGCTTTAATGAAGGTCGGCCACGTATTGGCTTTCATCTCACACAAGAGATAAGTAACATAGATACTCGTACCGTATTGGATATTTTTCGTAATGCCAGAACACAAAGACATGCACTATCACCTTTTACTCGCTGATGACGATTTGGACGATTGCACCTTTTTTGAAGATGCATTGGAAGAATTGCCGATCTCTGCAACCCTTTTAACCGTAAATGACGGAGTTCAGTTGATGAATTTTTTATCAGCGAAGTTCGACAGTCTTCCTGACGCTCTTTTTCTTGATTTAAACATGCCCCGTAAAAGTGGATTTGAATGCTTGTCGGAAATAAAATTGACTGATAATTTGAAAGATCTTCCCGTAATTATATTCTCAACGTCCCTTGATATGGAAGTTGTGAATTTGCTTTACCAACAAGGAGCCCATTATTATGTTCGTAAACCCGGGGAATACAATAAGTTGAAAAAAGTTATTTTAGAAGCAGTAACCCTCACTTCAAAAAATAAATTAACCCAACCGACAAGAGATCAATTTATACTTCATTCCTAAGATACTAAATATGAGCGTTAAGAATTTGCACCATTATTTTCTCCGGGGCGGCGGAGAAATGGGGGGAATGATAAGAGCAAAGGACTGGAGCAATACGTCTTTGGGTGATCCTGGAGAATGGCCGCAAAGTTTGCGCACCACACTCGGTATCCTTCTAAAGACCAAATTCCCAATGTTCTTATGGTGGGGGGATGAACTGATCTGTTTTTACAACGATGCCTATCGTCCGAGTTTGGGTAAGGATGGCAAGCATCCCGCTATCCTTGGAATGCCTGCAAAAGAAGCATGGCCGGAGATATGGGATATCATAAAACCACTGATAGATAAGGTGGTGAATGAGGAAGATTCAATTTGGTTTGAGGACATGCTGGTGCCTATCTACCGGAATGGTAAGATAGAAGACGTATACTGGACTTTTAGCTATAGCCCGGTTCCAGATGAAGATGGCAGGGTCGCGGGTGTCCTAGTGACCTGCACTGAAACGACTGAAAAAGTTAATGCGCTCCTAAAACTTGAAGAAAGCAATGCAAGATATGTTAACAACATCCAGCAGGCTCCGCTTGCCATGTGTATCTTCCGTGGAGACAATTATGTGGTTGAAATCGCAAACAAACAAATGCTTGCCATATGGGGTAAGCAGCCAGAGCAGGTTTTAAATAAACCCATCTTTGAGGGCTTGCCGGAAGCAAAAGATCAGGGTTTGGAGGTTTTGCTCAAGAACGTCTACACTACCGGCGAAAAGTTTGTAGCGAATGAGCGGCAAGTTAATCTTCCACGCAATGGCAAACTGGAAACCACTTACGTAAACTTTGTTTATGAGGCCCTAAAAGAGCCCGATGGAACTATTTCAGGCATCGTCGCAATAGCGATAGAAGTTACCTCACAGGTAGAAGCACGGTCAAAAGTAGAGGAGAGTGAACAGAAAGTTCGGGCGATTGTCGAGAATGCTCCTTTCCCTATCGCTGTGTATGTTGGAAAAGAAATGATTGTTGAGTTGGCCAACCAATCTATTATTAATATATGGGGGAAAGGCAATGATGTGATTGGTAAATCCTTTAAAGAGGTGCTGCCTGAATTGGATAATCAATTGGTGTTTCAACAGATAGAGAAAGTTTTTACTACAGGTGTATCATTTCATACAAAAAACACCCCGCTTGATCTTATCGTTGACGGCAAATCGAAAACCTATTATTTTAATTATAGCCTTACTCCGCTCTATGATCTGGCAGGTAATATTTATGCTGTGATGAACACGGGGGTCGATCTCACTGACCTGAATATTGCGAAGAAGCGAATCGAAGAGAGCAAACGACTCTACGAGGCCATCACGCAAAATACCCCAGATCTGATTTATGTATTTGATCTGAACTATCGGTTCACCTACGCAAACGAAGCATTGCTACACATGTGGGGGCGCACATGGGATAATGCTATTGGAAAAGGTATGCTGGAACTTGGGTATGAGCCGTGGCACGCTGAGAAGCATGAGATGGAGATAGATCAAATTATTGCAACGAAGACTACGGTCCGGGGCGAAGTGTCCTTCCCTCATTCCATCCTTGGCAAGCGAATCTATGACTATATTCTAGTTCCTGTCATTGACCAGGATGGCAAGGTGGAAGCCATTGCAGGTACCACCCGTGATATTACCGAGCGGGTTAAAGCCAGAAAGCAGATTGAAGAAAGCGAACAGAATATTCGCAGCATGGTCTTGCAGTCGCCAATCGGCATTTGTGTAATGGATGCTGACACGTTGGTGAGCGAGATTGTGAACGATAGTTTTGTTGAAATCGCCGGTAAGCCTTACGAAGAAATTGCCGGAAAACACTACTGGGATACCTTTGCGGAGGCAAGACCCTATTATGAATCCGCCCTTAACGAGGTTATTGAAAAAGGTGAATCTTTTTTTGCCAATGAGGTAGAAATGATGCTGATACGTCATGGCAAAGAAGAATTAGTATATGTCACATTTGTGTATGCTCCTCTGAAAAACATAGAAGGCACGGTAAAAAAAGTGGCCGTTTGGGTACTTGACAACACCTCCCAGGTAATTGCGAGGCGTAAAATTGAAGAAGCGGATAAACGATTCCGAAACACAGTGAAACAGGCTCCTGTTGGTATCACCATCTTACGCGGACCCCAATACGTTGTAGAGATGGCAAATGAGGCCTACCTGCAATTGGTGGCTAGAAAAGAAGAGGAATTTGTCGGCCTGCCATTATTTGATTCATTGCCCGAAGTGGCAGAATCCGTTCATTCGTTACTGGACGGCGTGCTCAATACAGGAGTGCCTTACCACGGATATGAAGTGCCTGTTCCGATTAACCGATATGGACAGGTAGAAACAAACTACTTCGATTTTCTCTATCACCCACTGAAAGAGGAAGATGGACAGATTACAGGTGTGATAGTGACTGTAACCGAAGTAAGCGAAAAAGTGGAAGCGAGGAGAAATATCGAGCAAAACGAAGCGCGGCTTAGCATTGTCTTGGAAGCAAGCGAACTGGGCACGTGGGAATTGGATCTCAAAACAAAGACTCCACTCTATTCCAAGCGTTATCTTCAAATTATAGGAGGGTATCAAGAGGCGGTGAATTTAACTCACGAACAGTTACTTCATCACCTGCATCCCGATGATATGCATACCCGGAATGAAGCTTTCAATGAGGCGATGGCTACAGGAAAATTGCAATACGAAGCCCGGGTGATATGGATGGATAATTCCATACACTGGATGGAGGGTAGTGGGAAAGTTTTCTATGACGCAGAACATCTGCCCGAAAAAATGATCGGTACAGTAAGGGATATCACGGCAGAGAAACAACATCAGCGGGAATTGGAAGAAAGAGAGAAACGGTTTCGTCTGATGGCCGAAAGTTTACCTCAATTAGTTTGGGAAACGGATGAAAAAGGCAATGCATTGTTTGCTTCGGGCAGATGGGAAGAGTATACAGGAATAGCTCCCGAAGGTGAAGCAGAATGGAAAGCAATCATTCATCCGGATGACCTCGAAGGAAACACCAGGGCATGGATGAACAGTTTGGCAACAGGTGAACTATACAGATGTGATGTACGCATTAAAAGTAAAGCTGGCGACTACAGGTGGCATACGGCAATCGGCGAACCTGTCTTCGGCCAGGAAGGTAAAATTGTAAAATGGGTAGGCGCATTTACAGATATTCAAACAGAAAAAACTTTTACCCAGGAACTGGAAAAACAAGTAGCGGAGCGCACCAAAGAACTTGCAGATACCAACATCGAGCTTGGAAAGATGAATAAAGAGCTGCAAACCTTTGCTTATATATCAAGCCATGATTTACAGGAGCCATTAAGAAAAATTCAGACATTCTCTACACAGATAATGGAGAAAGAAATTCAGAATTTGTCTGAGAATGGGATAGAAAAATTCCGGAGAATGCACAATGCCGCCAAGAGAATGCAGACACTCATTGATGATCTTCTCACTTACTCCCGAACCAATACAGAGGAGAGGAAATTTGCAAAAGTAAATCTTAATACAATTATTGAAGAAGTAAAAGAAGACCTAAAAGAGGAGTTTCAACATAAACATGCAACTATAGAGGTTCATGAAATGTCCGAAGTCAATATCATTCCCTTTCAGTTCAGGCAACTGCTGTTTAACCTGATAAGTAATTCGCTTAAATTTTCTAATCCCGACGAGGCTCCGCATATCAAGATTGAGAGCGAAATAGCCGAGGGGATAGTATTCGGAAATCCAAAACTCACTGCTGATATAAAATATTGCCATCTGATAGTTTCAGATAACGGTATTGGATTCGAACAGCAATACAGCGACCGGATATTTGAAGTATTTCAGCGTCTCCACGGTAAAAACGAATACAACGGAACAGGCATTGGACTCTCCATAGTTAAAAGGATTGTGGAAAACCACGGTGGAGTGATCACCGCAAACGGAGAATTAAATAAGGGGGCTACGTTTGATATTTATATTCCTGCTACCGATAACCAGCAAGGTAAATCGGTCAACGTTTTTTAGGCATTGACATCTGCCTACTGCAAACTAACCACTGCAAACTGCCCTCTCCTAAGGTTGATAGGGCCCGATCACAACCAGCTTGTCACCGGATAGATCAACCTCAAACAGATGCGGAACCCGATGGTATCTCCCATTCAGGGCCTGATGGCTGTGAATACTCATCAGCATCTTATCATCAAATGTTTTGAACAACATGCCATGACCAAAATTGGGAGGGGTGATCGGTTCTTTTTCATGAATCCATGGACCGTCCAGCGTGCCGCTTTCAGAATAGGCCACCCCTTGCACGTACTGATCATAGATCCAACTGGTCCACAACATCCCCAGGCGGCCGGTGCCCGTGCGGAACAAAAAAGGTCCATCCGTCACCTTGTTGGGAACATCATTTCCATTCTCATCTTTTTCCCTGCTCCAGGGAGAGTCACTGGCTTTGAAGAGTAACCTTCCTTCGCCCACCGAACCGCTTAGATCAGGTTTCAACTCAATCTTTTCCATGGTGCCGTCGAGGTTTTGTAGCCATTCATGACAGTAGACCATGTAGGGCTTTCCATCCACATCGATCCAGAAGGTGCCGTCTAGGGTAGGTTTGTCCGCGGGCAGATAGGTGGGATCCTCCATCGGTACGTAGGGCCCATCCGGCTTATCGCTGACCAGTACGTGACTGGCACGACGATCTATAATGTTTTCACCTACCGTATCAATCTTCACTTGGGTATTGGTGAAAGTCGCGAAGTAATAGTACTTGCCTTGGTATTCATGAAGCTCTGCAGCCCAGATCATAGGTTTCGGCCCCATCCAGGACGCAGAGTCGGTCTTTGTTACCCGATACGGTCCTTCCCACCGGTTCAGATCCTTACTTTTCCAGAGCATGCCCCCCGTGCCCGTCATATAATAAAGCTGTGTCTCCTGATCGGCTAGAATATATGGATCACTCAGACGGATAGAGTCCAGCGGGATATTTTTCCTGACCGTAAGACCTTGCTGTCCATTACAGAGCTTGGTGAAAAATATGCTTAAAATGGCAATAGCTACTGTTTTGTGAAAAGTGGAAAAATCTGATCTCATGATGTTGTTAAATTGGGATGTCGCACGGGAAAATTTAGAAGCATTACGATAGCTAGTATAGCCAAAACTCCCCTCAACTCCGAGTTTGCCGCAAAAATCCACCAGCCATATCTCTTTCGACTGTCAGCCTTCTTCCCATGGCAAGATGGCGGACACTCGTGTGATAGATTTAGTCTTTTTTCTGATATATCGGAAACCCCAATGTGTTTTAGTTGAAATATTTTACCAATCTTTCGGAAAATTAACTCCTGATGAAACCACTACTCGGATGCCTGGCTTTGGGCATTTTGTTTTTTTCCTGTGTGGAAGATGAAACTCCTGACAATCCAGTCCAACTGGACGGAAAGCTCAACATCACCGTTGCGCCAGGTTACCCTAGCGGGGCCATCGTCTACTGGGTAGTGGTGCACGACTTGGAGGGCAATCCGGTAGGTCATGGGCAAATGGAGCCGGGCGAGACGATGACTTTGGAGCTGGACGACTCCAAGCGCTATCACCTCACCACCTACAGGCGTGGTGAATACAACGGTTTTCAAATGGATCTCCTCGAGACCTACAGCGATCTGGCTGTAGCTGAAGACATGACCTTGGGCTTATTTCCATCTCTAATCCCAGATCCCGCTTTCTCCGGTACGTTCCAAGTAGACGTTCTAGAGAGCGAACAGCCCTATGCAGCTTACTTGACGAGCAGTGTAGGCGGCCAAAATTTCAGTGCCAATCAATTCGAAAACCGCCTGGAGATGACCATGAACAGGTTTGAAGGAATAGATGACTATCTGTTGGTTGTCAGAAAGCAAACAGGAGAGACTCGCTATAAGATGCTGAAGGTCACCGGGCCGGACACCAAGCTGTCCTATAGGTTTTCCGACTTGAGCGCCTTTGACAAAGTATTCAAGTTTAAGAAAAGCGACTTCAGCCAGTTCTATTTTACGTCTGTAGCGGTTCGGCAAGTTAATGGGGTGTTCAAGTCTGGTTACATCGTCAATAGCAATCGTATCGGAAATGGTTTTGATCCGCTGTTGGACCACGAACTGGGTTTTTTAAACGGTATTGAATACTACGATATTACCATCAGCGGCAAGCGTTCACTTAATTCCAAAACCAATTTTAGTTACCGACGATTCGGTCCTGTTCCGGCTTCCATCACTCTGCCTGTCGAACACACAGTTCAAGTCCAAAGCCAGACGCTGTCAGATTTCCGCTTTACAAAGCCGGCGGGCATCACCAACTGGACAGCGGTATGGGATCAGTCAGATCCGGTGACGGGCGAGCCGTTCAAATCCCTTCGCTGGGTAGTCATTGGCACTGAGGGTTCACTGAAGCTTGGTCTGCCAGATGAGTTGATAGCCCTCAACCCCAAATTGCAGGATCTGGGCAAGTTTAAGCTGCAAACCATTCATACTATCACCCACAGCCATTCCTATGATGAGCAAATGAGGGGTAAATTCGTCGAAATCCCCAAAACACAAGCCATAGAGTCTGCCACGATTACTCAAAGCTTTCTGTAGTAAGGTCAATTGAAAGTGCTAGGACAGTTTTAGGCTCTTCACCCACTGCGGAGGGATTGTCACCTTTGGGGCAAAAGAATTATCCACCGACCCGGATTTATCGTTCTTTTCTTTTTGACCAAACGGAAACAAAATTTTGATAGTCACGCCATGCCCGAAAGTTGTGAAACATTGGTGCAAAGGGTAGCGCAGTGCAGGGTTTGCGAAAAGAAGCTCCCCTTAGGGCCAAGGCCCGTATTTTCTATACATCAGGAAAGTAGAATCCTCATCGTGGGCCAAGCACCCGGCACCAAAGTCCACGCGACTGGCGTTCCCTGGAATGACCCGAGCGGGGATGAACTCAGACGCTGGTTGGGAGTGGATAAAGAGACCTTCTACAATCCCCGGATCTTTGGAATCATGCCTATGGGTTTTTGCTATCCAGGCAGGGGAAAGGGAGGAGACCTTCCGCCAATGCCGGAATGTGCACCCACCTGGCACGAGCCCTTGATGCAGCACATGCCGAATCTTCAACTTACCCTGTTGATTGGAAGCTATGCACAGGCCTATTATTTGAGACTTGGTCGTCGGGTCACCCTCACTGAGACGGTTAAGAACTATCAGGATTACTTACCCAAGTTTTTTCCCCTAGTTCATCCCTCTCCGCGAAATAGACTGTGGATGAGGAGAAATCCCTGGTTTGAAGAGACGGTGGTGCCCAGCCTGAGACGTGTCGTTTGGGATTTGATCAGAGAGTAATAAGATTAGGACGGTCGCCAACTCCATCTTGAATTGTGCCGTAACAGACTCCCGACCAAAAAGTCCCTTCGGGGCGTGCGTTCCTTGTAAAAATTCCGGCTATTGCCTTCCCGGTAAACATACCTTCCTCTTTACCCGATAGTATGTTTAAAGTCAAGTTCTGACCTATTCTATAGCAAGAAGCTGGGTTAATAAAACTTATATTAGTAAGGGTTCTGATCACACGCCTTTTTTAAAATATGAAGAGACTAATCCTAGTATCTGCACTTATCTATCTTGGTTTGGGATGTACCCCAGCCAAAGAGGAAACCAAGGTAGACCTCGACGGCATTTTTGAAAATTTTGCGCAGGAAAATTATGCCTTGAATCCACTTTTGGCCACCCAAAACAATATCCATCAATACAACGATCAACTCCCGGTGGATATCGGCAAAGATCACATCCTGAAAGTGATTGACTTGAATAATCGCTACCTCGATACCCTCAAAACGGTAAATCTGGAACTGCTCACCGATTCGGAAAGACTGAGCGTAGATCTGCTCACGTATCAGTTGAAAATAAGAAATGAGCAGCTTACCAATCAATATGGCTTCTATACTCCCGTAGATCAATTTGTATTTAGTTTCCCTCAACGATTTGCCGTTTTGGCCTCAGGGGCAGGTTCTGTTCCTTTCAAGGATGAAAAAGATTATAGAAACTTTATCAGCCGAATGGAAGCATTTCCCCAGTGGATTGATCAGGCGATTAGCAATATGCAAAGCGGACTGGAATTAAAGTTTACCAATCCCAGGGCAAGTATGGAAAAGGTACCCGCCCAACTAAGTCCCTTAGCAGAAGAAGCCGTCGAAAACCATATTTTCTACAAGCCATTGAACCAATTGCCGGAAGATATGGACAGTATAGCCAAAGCCCAGCTTATTTCGGATTATACCCAGGCAATAGAAACTCAGATTAAACCCGCCTATAAAAAGCTAAATGAATTTATAACAGACACGTATATCCCAAACACCCGGAATACCTCCGGTTTGCTGGACAGAACCAATGGAGCCGTGGAATATGCTTTTTGGTTAAGGTATTATACCACGGTGGAAATTTCAGGAAATGGAATCTTTGACCTGGGCCTTAGGGAAGTTGCCCGGATTCGTCAAGAAATGGATTCCATCAGAGTAGCTACTGGTTTTAAGGGGGACTTGGCGGCATTCTTTTCCCATATCAAAACAGATCCCAAATTTTTCCCATTTAAAACAGAGGAAGAGGTTTTAAATAAATTCAGGAGCTATGAGTCTCTGATGGAGCCACAGCTAAACCGCCTGTTTAATCTGCGTCCCAAAGCTTCCTTTGAAGTGCGGGCGACAGAAAAATTCAGGGAAGCGGGGGCCAATGCCCAATACATGGCACCATCCCGCGATGGGAAGCGGCCGGGTATCTTTTATGAAGTGATCCGCGATCCATTGACTTACAATTATTTTTCGATGGAAGGCCTATATATCCATGAGGCCATCCCAGGCCATCATTACCAGGTTGCCATCCAACAGGAGGCTGATATCCCTGAGTTTAGAAAAGGATATTTTTTGAGTGCATTTGGTGAGGGGTGGGCTTTGTATGCCGAAAGCCTGGGAACTGAGCTGGGGATGTACACAGATCCCTATCAATACATGGGAAGGCTAAATAACGAAATCGAGCGTGCCGTTCGCTTGGTGGTAGATGCGGGGATTCACCACAAAGGCTGGACTCGCGAAGAGGCGATTGCCTATGTGTTGGAGAATCAGCCGGTTTCGGAGGAAGAAGCTATTCAGCGGATAGAGCGATACATGGTCACCCCCGGACAGGCCGTAAGCTATAAGATGGGCGAATTGAAAATTATTGCACTACGGGAGAAAGCCAAACAGGAACTGGGAGAAAAATTTGATATTCGGGATTTTCACGATCAGGTGTTAAAGAATGGCTCCATGCCCATTTTTCTATTAGAAAGCCAAATAGACCAATGGATTGCAAGCAAGAAGCTCTAAGTCTTGGTAGTTCTAGATCAATTGAAGGATTGCTTTGCTGTCCATAGCCTACGGTTTAAACCGTGGTTTATGGTAGTGAAACTTATCTCAAAAAACCATTTCAATGGTTTTTCCGAGTTGTCAAACCTACAGGACGGATGACCTGCCTCAGCGTTCACAAACCACCCACGTCATAACGCTTCTAGCAGCCAAAACCAAAACAAAAAAATAAAAGTTGAGGCCTCAATCCAGCCGTGGAAGTCGTATAAAAAGCTCCATTTAATGCACTACGCGTCCGGCTAGAGTAGGGCCCTTCAGGATTTACAGTTTTTGGGTCTGCGGAAAACCGTAAAAAAACAGGTTAGCTCGCGAGTGCGGACAAACCGTTAATAAACAGCCCGGTGGGCTGTTTTAGGTTTGGGCCAGGTTGCAGGGAGGCGAGATCCACCTGTTTAACCCGTATTTTGCATTAGGTTTCGTAGTGAGGGCAGTAATTGCAATAAAATCAGGCTGTTTGGAGACTTCATCATAGCACCGCTATGATGAAGTCGAAAATAGCAACGTAGTGACTGATTTTGAAGCAATTACTGGCCGTAATAGAATTGCTAATGCATAATGCGGGTTTAGGGTTTGGAGCAGGACCAAAAATCCAATCGAAACGGAATAAAGGATGGATCAGATAACACCACCGATTGGAAGTAAAGACTGGGGCCCGAAGGGGGACCGAGCGTTAAGAAACAGTCCGGTGGACTGTTTTAGCAAGGGGCCAGCCTGCGGCGTGGAAATGAATAGGGAAATGCTCTTTCAGGGTTACTTTTTGCCCCACAAAAAGTGACAAAAAAATTGCCTTTGAGGTTCCTAAGGCCTCAATCTCGCCATGGTTCTTAATTTTGTCACTTATGCAAACCTCATTATACGATCACCAATTCCTCGCTTCTGACCAGCCTCAAACATGCCCCTCCTGTGGCTTGAGGACAGATATTCTTGCAGACTTTAGTCATACCAACAGTAGAACACAGATACATCAATGTCCCAATGAACGGTGCGGACGTCAATTCGGGGTTTCTATTGAAGAAGAACAGGAACTTTATTTCACGGAAGAACCTGATTAAGCACCCACGTCATAACGCTTCTAGCAGCCAAACCACAGCAGTGAAAATTTATCTCAAATAATTAAGATCAAGGTATCCCACCTTCCTCAGGTGCTCACTTGCCGCCAATCCATTGGGATTGCAGCCCGGCTGTCCTTCCGGGACTTCCATGCCAAGCTTTCTATAAAATTCAGCCCAATAGGTGTCGGTCTGGCCTGTCTTGGGATCTTTGAAAGTCATCGGCTCCAACTTGAAAAGCGCAGCATCCCGAAATGCCCGCTCCACAAAATCCGAGCAATAAAGCGAAGAATCATTCAGCACATAAGTCCAATTGTACGGCTTGCCCAGCAGGGTCCCGGCGGTGCGGATTGCTTCAGGAATGGAGGCTTGGGCCTCCCCGGTGAGCCGATAGACGGCGAGCTGCTTGTCTTTGGCCGTCGCCCGGTTCACGAGGCTATCCAGCGGCTCACGGACCGATCCCTTCTCAGGGCTTGCATGGAGGAGATAGATTCCGGACTCAGACACCTCCAGGATCCCAACATGGTCAAACGACGCATCCTCCTCACGCTGGGTCACCCGGTTGATCGCCCCGGAGAGCTGGTCTGCTTTGGCTCCGACAAACAATAGGTCGCCGGTCTGAAGCACAAGATGGTGATAAGACAATTTCTCCTGGGCACGTGCAGGCAAAGAGAAAAAGAAGCCGATGCAAAGGATAATCGGGACTAGTCGGAGAAGGTATTTCATAGAAAACAGTACTGACCGACAAAGGTACCAAAGATGGCACGCTTTGTTGTGGTCCCTAAGCCATATCAGACCTATAGCCAATAAAAAAAAGTACCAGGCACATTCGGCGAAAGTAGGGCCCTTCAGTATTTACGGTTTTTGGGTCTGCGGAAAACCGTAAAAAAACAGGTTAGCTCCTGAGGTTACGAAGGAGATCCACCTGTTTTTAGGTTTGGAGCAGGACCAAAAATCCAATCGAAACGGAATAAAGGATGGATCAGAAAACACCACCGATTGGAAGTAAAGACTGGGGCCCGAAGTTTTTGGTTACTTTTTGCGTCAAAAAGTGACGAAGAAAATGACCTTGGAATTTCCTAAGGCCTCACTCAAGCCTTGACCTGCTTCAAAGCTGGATAGGTATCTTCAACCCGCCTTCTCCGTTCCTCGGCATCAAGTGGCTCGTCGGAATTTGCAATTCCGAGATCCTATCATAGGATTTTTAATCCGAATAAAATACAACTCCTCCTCGGCATTGACCTCCCATTCCTCAAGATATCCCTGCGCCGAGGCGGGTCGCGGACACCTGCATTTACCTAGGGTTAAAACCCCAGGCTACAAAAATTCCGCACCTACGGCGCTTTTTCCGCACCCGACAACGCGAAGTAGGCAACATGACAACAGCTTCAGCAGACAACCCGACAACTGGAATAAGATCACTTCGTCGCAGGCTTTTTTTCGTAAAAATGATAGATGCCGTATTGCTCCTCGTGATGACGTCTCCGACAACCTGACAACGCGAAGTAGACAACGTGACAACAAACACATCGGTCATCCAGCATCGATCATCCCACATTTTAATTCTTCCCTTTAAACTCTTGTGTTGAGCGGAGTCGAAACATTACTCTCCCACGACTAGCTATTTTTTTATTGCGGAGAGGATTGTAGGTGATTCGGATGTTTTGTTGTAACTTAAAATGCTATTGAAACAAACCTTTCTGAATCTTGGGCTACATTTTTCATTTTTTGAATCTTCTTCAGGGACAGACTCAAGTCCTCGCAGCAACAAGTCCGGAACAGTCCATGGACAGCCAGATTCGAACCGCCGTACTCTTTGCCCTTTTGCCCGTCGTCTTGGCTTTCTCCTTTATCGTCTTTGTGATCTACCGGTCAAAACGCGAGACAGCTTTCAAGCAGCGGGAAACCCAGTTGAAGCTCAGTGTCGTCCAGGGGGAACTCAAAGCCCTGAAAGCTCAGATCAACCCGCACTTTATCTTCAACTGCCTCAACTCCATCCATCACTACATCCAAACCCAAGACTCTTACCTCGCCGGAACCTACCTGATTAAATTTTCCCAACTCGTCCGCTACGTCCTCGAAAGCTCCTCGAGAAAGATGGTCGACCTGCAGGAGGAGATGGAGAACTGCAAGATCTACCTGGAACTCGAGCGGATGCGGGTGAACGGCGCATTTGATTTCCACTTCACGCTGGAGGACAGCCTTTTGGGAAAGGAGATCCAAATTCCACCAATGTTTATCCAGCCCTTTTTGGAAAACGCCGTCTGGCACGGACTCGCCGAAGGAGGCCAGCTGTCCATCTCATTTGCCATCCATGACCCGGATCATCTGTGCTGTCTGATCACAGACGATGGCAAAGAAAAGACCGAGAAATCCAGCTTTGACCTGGCCCACAAGGTGAAAAAGACATCCATGGGCATCCAGCTGATGAAAGAGCGGTTTGACTTCTACAATGAACTGAATAAAACCAAAGCCGAATTTTCCATCCATAAGAACCCTGCGAATGACAGGGGAAGCGAAGTTCGCCTACTCATACCCTTTGAAGATTAATAAGATGGGATACAAGACTGTTTTGATTGAGGACGAAAAGCATGCACAGGAAAACATGATCCGGCTGCTGAATGAATATCCTGAATTCGAACTCGCGGGAATAGCAGCCTCTGCACAGGAGGCGGAGCTACTGATCGACAGTGTCAAGCCGGACTTGGCGCTCTGTGATGTCATGCTCCAGAGCGGAACCTCCTTTGAGTGGCTCGCCTCCCGAACCCGCATAGACTTCGAACTGATCTTTACCACCTCCTATGAAGAGTATGCCGTGAGGGCCTTTCGGATGGCGGCGGTGGATTACCTGGTCAAGCCCATTGATCCCGTGGAGTTTGCGGCGGCTTTGGAGCGGTTCAAATCAAAGAAAAGCACCGGATTCGCCCATCTCCAACACCTGCTGGAAAACCTGAACAAGCCCCCCGAAAAAGCAAAAGTCGCCCTTCCCAGTTTTACTGGATACATCTTCGTCGATGTGCATGACATTGTACGCTGTGAATCTGACAACACCTACACCACATTTTTCCTCAAAGACAAGCGGCAGGTCATCGTCTCACGCACGCTCAAGGATTGTGAGGAAATGCTGGAAGGCTATCGGTTTTACCGCATCCACAATTCGCATTTTATCAATCTGGATTACCTGTCCGAATACATCAAAGGCGAGGGAGGTCAGGTGAAGTTGACCGATGGGTCTTTCCTGGATGTTTCCAGAAGGAGAAAGGAGGGGTTTTTAAAGTCGATGCATTAAAGAAATGTGGAGTACTGCCAAAATCTAACCGGAGGACGCCGGATTCTTAGGGACGATAGGAATGCGGGCAGCTTGAGCCGAGTTTAGATCATGATTTTGAGCGATGATTAAGTTAGTGACATCCACATTTGCTATGAAAGGGGAGATATGGCTTTTCTTAGATGAGACCCTGATTTCCACCGGAAGTTCTGCAAAAGAACTTGACCTGAGCGAAGGTGAATGCTACTTGCTGCACTGGGTGATCAAAGGTACACCGGGCAGTGCGTACTCGATCAGCGTCTCCTCCCCCCGCGAGGCCCAGTATCTACTGACCAGCGTAATCGGGGACGGGGGGAAAGAATTTGGTGGATTTAAATTTTCAACTTAAACAATAGAGAAATAATGATAGACGAAACTCAATCAATTCTGGAAGATACCTACAAGATTTCCTTGAATGATGCAGCTAATCTTATTTTGGCGTTTCTGAAAGAGCCGGCATTAAAGGAATTGGCAATCTCTGAAGCAATTGGAGGCACTGTTTCAAGAAGTGCAATAGAAAAACATTATCTTTTATTTAAAGGATGCATGGGTTGGTACTGCCGCAATCTTACGGGAGATACGGCCTTTCCTAAGTTATTTATGGCCTTTGAGGATGGTGAATACGAAGTGGCAAAAGTGCCCAGTTCACCAAAGACGGAAAAGTTGACTTGTCCGGAAAATACGTTTGTTTATAGACGTAATCATGACTTAGAATCTATAAAAGAAATGTTGTTAGTGGATGTTCACAATCCAGTTGTAGATAAGGAAATAACTCGAAGCCAAGTGAATCAATTCACGAATCTGTTGCCTCTAGATAATGCAAAGAAGAAGTACAATGTTTTTCCCTGTAGCTTTTTTGAAAACAGGGTTAATCAAGATATGGATGCTTTTTTTGCCAACAGAAATGTCCACGGGGTGAGATATTATTTTGGGTATGACAATAGCGCGACTCACCAAGAGTCGAATAGAATTCGAGTTATATTCGTTGGTGTGGACCAAGCTGGTAGGAATATCCTATCTGCCGATGAACCTGACACAAAGAGGGCTCAGCTTTTACAAAACTCTTGGCCGCCGCCGCCGCCGCCGTATACCGAACAGATTGCTTAACAACTTTGAATATTATAGGGTGAGTATACAAGAGATTTCATCTTTTTCGATACTGGTTCCATTGGCTATTGCCGGAACAAAACTCCGAACAGGCGATTTAAAACTTCGTCTGTTTTTTCTGTTTCTTCTATTTGGAGCGGTGGTAGACGGAATCGGTTTTGCTTCCTATAAGGCAAATGAGATTTGGAAAATACACGGGTACTTGTTGGCCTTTTATCTTGTCTACGAGGCATTTTTTTTTCTTTGGATCGCCAGTTTCAATTTTGAACTTGGAATTCGAACCCGTATTAGAAATAGCATAGGAGTTGTTTTTATACTTCTCTTTCTAACCAAATTCTATTTTGATTTTTTTGAAGGGAACATCCTTTATTCTTCTATCATCCAAATGTTTATTCTCATTGTGATCTCATTCATCCTGGGGTTCTCGCTCTTGCGTATGGCGGAACAGCGCGATGATATACTGTCCTATCCCTGGTTTTGGATATTGGCTGGAATATTTCTGTACTCCTTCGGCACCTTTTTCATCGATGCGCTCCTCTATTCTCAGATTATTGACAGGATCTGGTATACGAGAAACATAATTAATATCATCCAATACGGATTTTTTGTGGTTGGATTGCTATTGTTACCGCGATCCCCGCGCGCCTAGGTCAGCCGAATTTTTAATCAATCCCCCAAAAACCTGCTGATTTCCGCCAGCTTCTGCCTGAGCCTCACCGTCTCCTTGTTTCGTCTGGTTTTCAGCGTGTTGAGTTGATAGATTTCTGATAGATAAGGCGCAGTTCCTGTTTGTTTCAAAACTCCTAAAACAACAAATTCTTATCGCCGAGAAAAAAAATTAATTCTGCATCGAGATGAAAAACGTAAGCCTATCTTCAATTGCCAAAATACTACTGCTTTTCTTTCTATCTCTTCAATATTTTGACGCTACAGCGCAAAATGAATCAGTGATATTTAATCTCACAGAGGGAAAATTCAATATTGAAAAAATACCCTATGTCCACGCCATAACGATCACAGGTATACCGACGAAGGACGGAGAAAATGTCGATGCAATACGTTTGGTGGTAAATAAGGTCACCTCTGACGAGGAGAAGGACTTGCTTGTAAAAAAAGAACAAGCGCGCAAATTGAGTGAAGATCTTGTTGCAATTAAAGCTCAGCTGGATTTTCTGAGCAATGAAGTCCTACCAAAAATCGCTGCGAACAACATCACTATCCTGAAGGATGGACTTACAAAAAACAAACTGAGCGATTTGGCAATGAAATTTGAACAGGCTGGTACTATTCCAAGTGATCTGGAACTAGATGAACTTAGAAAAGCCACAAATGATGAAATTGAAAAGCAAAATGCGTCACACGAGGAAATAGAAAACAAAAATATCTTGTTGAAGGCCGAAATCGTTGAGCTCGAGAAAACTGTAAGCGCTCTGCCATTTTTTGACGGCATGTGGATTCGTACCTCAGATGCTGATGTTGATTTCAGCTTTACACTTCCAGCGAAACTTAAAATGGGGGAAAGCTATCAGTTCGCTTTTTCTATTTACAAGCAGAATAAATTAGCTGCTCCCATCGACGAACTGCTAAACCCATTGATTAGCGAGTTTAATCAAAGGTTGGACAGTTTGGGCTATTATGAAGTCGACGAAATTGATCAACGTGTTGCAGAGACGATAAAGAAGATCGAAACCGATTTTTTTGCCAATGTTTATAGTTTGGATCCGACCAACAAAAGCCTTGCTCCAAAAAAAGGTTTTGGACTTGATGAGCAAACGATCATGATATTATCTTCCCTTATTCGGAAATATTATATTGAGAAATCAAACTTGGAAGAAAATGCTACAACGGCTAAAGCCCGACGAAATGATATCGCTGAAATAGTTGATTCAAGAAGTATTACTGACGCACACTACAATGAAATCCTTCGTCTTATCGAACTACCAGAGAAAAGCTTAGAACTGAGAAACGCCCTCATTCAGGCAGGCTACACTACTGCTGAGAATGATCTTATTGTTACGCATTACAAAACTCTAACGAGTGTTAAGGGTAGGGACATTACCATTACAACCACGAATATAAAAACATATGAAGATATCGAAGAGATATTTACCAAAATTAAAAATCTTTACACTCAGGTCGGAAATGTAACTTATAAAGTCAGTACCGGAGATACTGACATAGATGGGATTATGGTCAGTACCACCTATGGCATCGGCATAGTTCATTTGGATAAAAACACGATTGAATGGGTTCGTTTTTTTGGTATCAACATCCGTTTCGACGGGTTTGATAATCGTCTTCCCAATAAGGAAGCATACCATTCCTATTGGTCACGAATCTCTCTCATGGTTGGTATCTCGACAACATCCGACATGCAATATAAAGGCAATCAGCTTGAAAATACTCGGTTGGGACTAAAGCCCGTGATCGGTCTGAACTGGGAACCGTTCAAACATATCAACATCGGGGCTGGCATGATATCGTTTATTCAGGAGTCGACTGCCGATAGTCAAAAGGATCCTAAGATACGGCCCTACGTTTCGTTAAGTTTTGATTTTAATCTTTTCAATTATCTTATCCAAAAACAATAGCTATATGCCTCTTATTGATTTTCACATCGATCCCAATCAAGCCAGAACTAGTGAGATTCTGGTATTAAAATCGAACTTTACGGAAGACGATGGTACTGTCGTTTATGAAATTGCAGAAAGTTCCCGCATTAGGTTTGCGAAAGGTTTACGGAAAATAGAAAGTACTGTTATTGACAAGGAAAACTCTACATCAACGACTCTTGAAGGTAAAAAAGGTTTAGTTATGATAAAGGCCTACTATAAAACCAGCCCTGGGATAACCGGAACTCGCCGAGTTGAACTTTTATAAACCACACTATTTTCATGAAAAATCAAATCATATTTATCGTAGTTTTCCTTTTTTTTGGATGCGAGGTAACTGAGCTGAGGGATCCAACTTTGGTGGTTCCATCAAAGGACATGATTAGCTTATTTGCCGTTGACGCAAATTTTAATACGCTATCTGGAAAACAAACATTACTTGCTGATAGCAATTCTATATGCTTAATCAAGGTATTGCTTGAATCCAAATCTGATGGTACGGAAGAAATTGTTTTTTCAACCACATCAGGCGTTTTCACCACGGTTGGTCAAGCATTTTCCACCACATCCCAGAATACAATTACCCTGACACCAGATGATCGCGAATTAATAATCCAGCTTAACACATTAGATATCCCAAATAAAAACGTTTTGGTTTCGGCGACATCTGGGAAAATCTCAAGTGTTCTGGAGTTTACATTTGGAACTGCGTATCCGACCAATTTCCAGATAAGTCCTCAAAATACTTCTGTACTAAAAACAGAGGAAGTGGAATTCACCGTCAATGCCTTTGCCGGTGAGGGGACAATGTCGGAAAATCAATACATGGAAATCTCCACAACCTCTGACGACGGGATTCTGTTGGACCATCCACAGTTTGTGAAAATAGTCAATCAGAAAGCAACGTTTAAGGTGCTTAATAGAACACAAATTCCCGGCAAAGTAAAAGTTACAGTAGATGTGCCAATCTCCGCTGATAGTACCTTAAAAAAGGATGTATCTATTATTTATAATTAGTTTGTTAGAAATGAGTTCAGAAGTTTTTCAATAACTGTAATAAACCCAGTTATTCTGATGACGGGCTTCTGTTGCGTTAATATCGGAAATATCGCCATCAAAGCTACGAGATGTAATTAAGAGGATATTTCCAACTGGTATAATAACAGTTCAATAGTATTTGCGACAGTTCGTTTTTAAAATACTTGTCATTTTAAATATCTTGTTTATGAGATACTATGGTTTAAAAAATGATTTCGACGCGAACAAAAGGAAGGTAGTTGCCAAACAACTCATCGATCTTAAGAAGGATTTGTCAAGTAAAGTTCCTGAAAAGCAAACTAATGGTAACCTTCTTATCGCAACATGGAATATCCGAGATTTTAATTCGAATAAATATGGGCATGGCTATCGTCTCCAAGAATCATTCTACTATATAGCCGAAATAATTTCTTCATTTGACCTTGTTGCAGTGCAAGAAGTAAATAAGGATATGTCGGGTCTTAGTAAACTTATGTATATACTAGGCCAAGACTGGGACTACATATGTACTGACGTTACGGAGGGACACGGTGGAAATATGGAACGCATGGCCTTCATATATGATGTACGAAGGGTTACTTTTAAAAAAGTTGCGGGCGAAATTGTCTTGCCTCAGAATAATTCTATATTAAAGGGTACTCAGTTTGCAAGAACACCATTTATGGTTTCGTTCCAATCCGGGTGGTCAAAGTTCAGTTTGTGTACAGCCCATATTTTTTTTGGCAGTAATAGTGGTCAAGCATTAAACCGAAGAATTGATGAGATAAATAGTCTTTCCGCCTTCTTGAGAAAACGTGCCGACAATGACCTTGAAAATGTTATATTACTTGGCGACTTTAATATTATAAACAAGGAGCACGAAACTATGGAGGTCTTACTGAAAAATGGCTTCACGATTCCAAAGACTATTTACGAGATGGCTAAGGGCACGAATATGTTCCGAGATAAGTTTTATGATCAAATCGCAGTGTATTCTAAATTAAGTCAATTCTTTAAGCTTGTAGAATCAGAAAAAAGCGCAGGATGTTACGATTATTTTAAGCAAGTTTTCAGAAATGATGATTTTGATTTTTTTAAGCCTAGCCTTATAAGAACTCTTGAAAGACGAGAGATGGATGCAGAGCTTGATCTCAAAAATGAAGAGTTAAAAACTGAGAAAAACTTCGATCTTATTAAAAAACTGAAAAATACAATCTTGAGTATTCAGAATAAATTGAAAAATGATCAAACGTTAAATGATTACTATAATTGTGAATGGAAGACATTTCAAATGTCTGATCATCTTCCGCTGTGGGCCGAACTTGTCACAGACCACAGCGAATCTTACCTGTTAAGGATTATGGAAACTCAAAACTTTGAAATTTAATCATAAAATCATGGAAACTAATAAAAGAGATAACTTAGCACATGCCTTAATTGGTTTTTCAATTTCAGGAATTATTTTGATTTCTATAATTTATATTTACCTTTCTCCTAATAGAGATGAAACCGGTGAAAGGTTATTTAGTGCACTGCTCCCGCTTTTTAGTACCTGGGTCGGAACAGTTTTGGTGTTCTACTTTGGTCGGGAGAGTTTTGAATCAGCGTCAAAAAAATATGAACAGATTATAAACAAACTTTCTCCTGAAGTGTTGGCGGACCTCCCAGCCCGACAAATTATGATTGATAAATATACTATGGTAAGTCTACCCGAAACCGATCCTAGAATCGCCAAGGCTGACTGTAAGCAACTGTTGCAGTTCTTAGATACAATTAATAAGTCTAGACTTCCAATTCTCAAAGGAACCAAGGTTCAATATGTAGTGCATAAAAGTATCTTAACAGAGGAGCTGGCAAAAAACCCTACTACACCACTGACTGATTTCGCGGCATTCTTAAAGAAGTATCCGACAATAGCACAGTTTGGAACAATTTCGGAGAATGATTCCGTGGACACCGCAAGAAAGCTCATGAAAACTAATGGTTATAAGGATGTTTTTGTTGTTGGCTTAAATAGTGATCTAGTTGGATGGCTAACTGATTTCCAGATTATTCGATACATGGATGTAAAGAGCTAAAGATATAATTCAAAAGTGTTTTGACTTACTCCGTCAGATAGACCTCTAAACGTCTTTACACGTTTTTTAGGTTTGGTCAGAAGGCTTTGAGTTCCCTGCCTTTTTTTGACAAGACGACGGATGACTTACTCACTTTCACCCCAAAAAATCCCTTTTTTAGTCCCTGCCAACTTCTCTGCCACCGCTTTGCGACCCGTCTATCCACTCGATGATCCTTGCATTCCGGTTTCTTCTGATTTCTGTTCTTTTACTTGCTTCCGCTTCGGTGCAGTTGGAGAGTAAGGTTTTCGTCAACAAGACGGAGCCAAACACCACCGTATTGCCTGCTGATATGATCAGACGGGGCCTTAGTTAGAGATAAGAGGAACTGGACCGTGAAGGGGAGTAGAGAATCATCGAAATGGAAAAACCGGACTCGAATAATCAAAATAGTAATCGCCGTGAAACTCCAAGACTTATGGCGATTAGTGATCTAAAAGCGAATAGTAAACACTAGAAAATGGGTTTTGATTGACAGGTTGACTTCCATTTTATTTAAACTTCTTATTTATGAAAAAGAAATTAATCTTTAGAATGTCCTTAGCTCTAAGCTTATTAATTGTAGCTATTCATAGTTTTGGACAAAATAATCCACCACCACCATCAGAAGGAAATGGAGTTTCACAAATCCTTCCCATGAGCAGTTATGAGTTTTATTTATCGCTACTTGTTTTAGGATTTGGTATATTGGTTATTCTTTTTGAGTTCTTTTTAATTAAAATTAAAAAGATAAATGCAAGCGATACCATAAAGTTTATTATTATAACCCTTATAATAATAAGTACTTTGTTCCTAATAACGGCGGGGTATAGTAACGACCAGATTGCCCCTGCGGTAGGTTTACTAGGTACTATAGCAGGGTATCTACTAGGTCGCATACAGTCTAACGGAAATGCGCCTGCAAAAGTAAATGGACACCCACTTGAGAATTTTGATAGCCAAGTCAATAAAAATAAGCCAGCTGATGAAGAAAATAATTAAAATTGCCGTCCTTTCATTGCTATTAGTTTCATGTGCTACAGGCGAACGAATAATTGCAAATCGTGTCGGCATTTATAATAGTTCATCCAGTGTAATAAACATAGAATTAGGTGAAACTGGGAGGCCGCTGGAAAAAATTACAATTCCTAAAGGTGAAACTTGGCTAAGCCCTAACTTTCATGCAAATCCAGTTATAAAGGTTAAAACTGGAAACCAAACCGTCATTTATACTTTAAGTAAAAGTAATTATTACATGATTTATTGGAATGAATCGGACAGACGTTGGGATGTGCAAAAGACGACCGACCGTTGATATAAAAACGGCAGCTAACAACTAAGTTTTCGTTGCGTGCGTAGCAGGAACAATGAAAGCTAGGTTCCACGAAACCGGGAGAGTTCTTATGGGTATTAAGCCGGGGAATAGTAGTAGTAAAGAATGGGTAGTCCAGAAAGTACGAGTCGGATGCTCCTTCCGTTTGTTAGAAGTTATTTTTGGATCAACTTTCAGCCCTTCCAGACTTGTTTTGGAAGGGCTTTTTTGTGGCTGGCGCAGCTTCCCTGGACCTATCAAAATCAGAAATCAAAATGGGATTGGGATATATGAAAAACTTCCAACCCTTCCACTGTCCCTTCCAAAAACTCCAAAAACTCTCCAATCTCCCGACCCTCCGTAGCCGGATCATCAGTCAACTCAAACTCCTCAAAATCATGCCACTCATGATCCACGGCCGGATCATAGGGCCTGGTATGGAGTCGTGAGGGGTGAGCGTGAAGAAACAGCCCGGTGGGCTGTTTTAGCGAGCAGCCAGCCTGCAGGGTGGGACTGAAATGGAACCGATCTCTTTTTCATTGACCCGAACGGGACTCCTCCGAGATCAGCTTTCCCCGGAGTAGGGCAGTGGCCGTTTCGACGGACATTCCGGTAGGATTGGCAAACACCACACTCCCAAATTCCTTATAATTATGCGCATCCCGGTAGCGGTAGTTGAGGCGGAGGTTCTTTGTCTGATAAACCTTTTCCAAAAACTATCCAGATCAGCTTTACCCGTTGCTTCCTAAGCCTCCATCTCTTTTAATTTCTTGGCCGTTATTACCAATCCGCAACCAGACAAAGTTGTTAAAACCTCGGCTCTGGATTGAGGGGGATTTTTCAACCTCAAAACCATTTTTTCGAAACTCTGATATACCGCTTTGGGATTCTCTGCAATCAGCCGATCTATGAAATCATCTGGATGGATTACCTCAAATCTTCCAGTAGGCACCACAAAGCCCATAAAATCTTTGAGGTTTATCGTAATAATATAGTTTGCGTTTGCCTGGATGGCTATAGCCACCACGTGTCTATCATCTGGATCTTTTAGGGAAATCGCATCTATCCATTTTTGATAGTCTTCAACCATAGCATCAGGAAAAGCCTGATTCATTAATAGCGTTGTCCGTTCAAGTTTCTCCGGTTTGATGTCATGCCGCTTAATCAATAAATTTCTTTTCCACTCTTCTTGAATGGTTGCACTCCAAAGTGGCTTGAAAAAATCGTCGTCCGCTAAGGACAGTAGAAGGTCGCGAATGGGAGCAGGATAAAGAACATTGGCATCAAGTACAGCTGATATCATAGACAAAACTCAATACCCCATTCCTAGTTCTTGGGCTTCATTTGCCAGCTCTTCGAGAATTTTACTCCTGTTTTCCCTAAGGTCAAAGTCATACTTCTGCACGTCCCTCAAGGCTACTTTGCGATGCGTCCCCACTTTCTTAAAAGGGATTTTCCCAGTTTCCAGCAGCTTAATCAGGTGGGGCCGGGACACATTTAACAGATCAGCGGCTTGCTGGGTGGTTAATTCTGACTCTATCGAAGTAACTTCAACACTGTTCCCAAGAGCCATTTCTTCAAGAACCCGCTCCAGAATCAATGCCGCTTTTCGAGGCACCTCAAACGATTCCCCCTTCACCTGAAAAGTTACAATGCCCTCCGAAGTCGAAACAGCCATAAGTTGTTTTAAACTCGAAACAGATTGTTGGGCTGTTTTTTGTTCGTTAACCGTTGGTTTCTTGAGGATTGAGATCATGATGTTGGAAATGTTTGTTGATTCTGTTAAGATATCAAACGAAATAAACGAAACAAAGTTCCTTGTAAAAATTCCGGCTATGGGCCTTTAATTTAGGGAAAATAACAACTGGAGCATAGGTCCAAAAAGCAAAAGACACGCCCTGGGACGCTGTTCATGTGGGTAGCGTGGCGTGTACTGTTGATACAAAAGTAAGTGATTTACTTACAAACCGCAATTTCTTTTCTGCGATGTAAATGTGAGTTAATTGAACAGTCTCAGAGAAATACACAGTCAGGGTCCCCAAGGCCTCAATCAAATGTTTTCAAACTTCTCAGAACGCTGGAATCGACCTTTGACGACAGTTTCTTAAACCTATCCATTCAAAGCAACCCCCTCAACCTCCCATACTCCTCAGCGGATAAAACACAATAATCTCCCCAAGCTTAGAACGTGTTGAGAAACTCGGCCGGATTGGTTTCCGGATTGACTTCAAACAAAGCGAATTCAATGTCCATTTCATCCTCCAGGCTCGGTCTGATAGCGGGTGCTCTTTCCTCAATTTTTTTCAGAAGCCTTGCCGGATCTCTTGGATTTCTTCACAAGGATTATTAGTTTGTTTTGAACAAATCCTAAATTTCTCTGACATGGAATCTAAATTAGAAATACTCGTTGCAGATGATCTTGAAAGTTACCTTCAACTGAACTCAGTCTTTGAAACCGTTTTTGGAACGAATAGGAAGAAAAAACCAAATCTGGGACATGCTAGGTTTATTTTACTTGGTGAAAATTTCATTGTCATTGTTGCCAAAGTGGATGGGATGATTGTAGGGGGCTTGACCATCTTTATGATTGATCAGTATGTGATCAATCATCCATCGGCTTTTGTACATGATATTGCCATTTTGGAGGAATATCAAGGAAAAGGGATCGGCAAGAAACTCATGGAATTTACAGTCAAATACTGTCGCAAGTTTAAATTCAAGGATGTATTTGTTTTGGCAAATAAAGAGGATCAGCATTCGATTGAATTTTACCGATCCATATCGCCAAGCACGGAGGAAAAGGTGATTCAGTTTACTTACAATTGCTGAGGAGAAGTGGTTTAAAGAAAGTCTGTATCATTAAGGACAGGAAACATGGAAAAAAAGACTGGTAGCAACGTCATTGTAGTTAAAAGCAGCGTTAAAGCTAAAAAAGAGCTGCAAAACATCGGAGCATCCCTGAAAGGGAAGGAGCTTTTCAAGCAAAAAGTGGACAGAGCCAAAGAAATATTGGCAAATATAAAATCATTGCCCGTTTGACTGGATTCAGCGGAAATAAACTGTAACCAAAAGGAGCCTTGTGCTCTTTTTTTGTTTTAGGATAGGACAGCATTCTGCCAACTGGCACCTGGCTAGGCAAAATGCTGCCACATTTCGATAAATATAACCCATCTGGCGGATGACCTGCCTCAGCGTCCACAAACCACCCACTGCACAACACATCTCAGTGCCAAAGCCACAACAAAAATAAAAGCCTCTGGACCGACAGCGACCCAGTTATGTCCGGCGCGGTCGGAGACAAACCGTTAGGAAACAATCCGCCGCGGCGGACTTTTTTAGGTTTGGGACAGCTTGCAGGGCAGGCAAATCCCACCCAGTTCCAATCATAATTTGAATTCCCCCAGGTGGACTTGTTCACGATTATTTAATTTTCGAAACGAACCTTCTGTAGCGGTCTTATTGAAAAATTCGTCATAGATAAGTATCTTCCAACTTTAACTAACATCTCTATGAAAAAGCAATTTTTACTATTGAGTTTACTGGCTATGGCGCTTTTTTCCTGTGAAGGCGATGACGCACAGGATTTCGCGCTCGTGCTCGACGGCACTTATGAAGCGGTACTTCAGAGTGAGGGCCGATCCGCTGGTACCAAGATGACGTTCAAAGGAGATGGGTCTCTCTTGGTAGAGCGATTCGTGATCCTAGGCGATTCAGGAGTACGCTGTCATCAAAATTATCAACTTGGTACCTACAGTTTGGTAAATGAAGACTTTGTTTTTACCATAAATGAGTCTTATGGGCCAGATCCCTTAATAAATTATAGCATTTGTCCAAGTAAAGAGGATCTAGTCCCACAGCTGGGTTCGGAACCTTTGCCAGTAGCCGGTACCCTCGTCCTGTCGAACGCTAAGAAGAACTTCAATCTTTCTTACGAATGTCCGGAGCTACTTCCGTACATGTGTCTTGGATCAAATGAGTTTGAACTGACTACTCCATAAGCATTACTTAGCGTGCCCGAATTTCCCCAGAGTCCAATCTCCCTAAGAGGTTGGACTTTGTCTTGTCCGGGTGGCTCAGACTTTAGGGTGGGCTGCGTGGGTGAGGTAATTGAAAAATACCCAGTACAGGAGGACTGAGCGTTGAGGATTAATCCTGTTGACTAATCTAGCGAAGAGCCGGGTTTCAGGGTGGGATTTAGCGACGGGCCAGCTTGCAGGGCAAGGTTCCATCTTAATCTTTTGGTCCTTTTGGATCAACGCCTGTCCCGATTATTTCGGGTCAAGAGCTCGAAGAGAAAGTAACTTTTGAAGTCCCAAAAGACCCCTCTCAACGGTTTCTCAACTCCACTTTGTGAGTTCTTGACTTGTCAAGAGATTTTAATAAATAAAAAATAGTTTTAAATTGTTGTTTGACAAGGGCTTAGCGCCAATTGAAAGCTATGTAAAACTTATTAAAATCAACCATGGGAAAAGATAAAGAAAGAGAAGGTTGGGAGGTAAATCGGATTATTGATGAACTCACCAATTTTAAAAAGTATGGATTCAAAACCAAAAATGGGTTTCTTACTGCAGCTATACTTTCCATGCAGGAAAAACAGGATTTTCAAGCAAAAAAGGTTGGTGAAATATTAGACCAGATTGTCAACCTGATTTATGTGCTTGAGGCAGAAAGAGATGTAGTTGTCAATTATGTAATGTCTAAGGATAAAGCCGACTTGCATTTTAAACTTTTAAAAGCTGCTTCAATCCTTGCAAACACCAACATTGTTAAAAACAACCCTGCAAATTGGGTGGAACAGAACGAGGAAGTTTTAATGTCCGGAGAAGAAAAAGCCCATTCTAAAGATTTTAAACGTGGGAAAAAGTATAAATATGGATGGGCACAATTTCCCTAAATCCACATTAGCTCTTTAAGATCTCGAAACCTCCCTTTTCCTTCAATTTTTCGATTTCACCCCAAAAAATGCCTTTACAGTAGACCGAGCGTGAAATGATTCGCCGCGGCGAACCATTTTTAGCGAGAGCCTGTCCCGAGGTTATAATCCCGAATGTTAGAGCATCGGGAAGACCAGTGCATCGGTAGGCCAGCATGTGGAGTGGCACGCCTGACCAGCCTCAGCGTCGATAAACCACCCACGTCATAACGCATCTAAAAGCCAAAACCACAACAAAAAGTAAAAACCGATGGATTGGCAAAAGCCTTGTTGTGTCCGGCGCGGTGGCCGACGCAAAAGCGGGCCGGCGTCCGGCCTTGCGGGGGGAAGCTTTTTTGCGTCTTGATCTTTTGGTCCTTTTGGATCAAGCCAAAAGGACATAAAGGAAGAGAGCGAGGGATGCTGTCCACTACCATTGAGATGCTTTTAGACCTCATATCCCTTCACCACCCCTTCCAAAAATCCCTCAATCTCCCGTCCATCCGTAGCCGCCTCATCAGTCAATTCAAACTCCTCAAACTCATGCCACTCATGATCCACAGCCGGATCATAGGGCCGGGTATGGAGTCTAGGCAATCCCCAGTCCTGGGGAACAAAAAACTCCTCGGATATCAACTTTCCCCGGAGTAGAGCAGTGGCTTCCTCGACGGACATTCCGGTAGGATTGGCAAATACTACACTCCCAAATTCCTTGTAATTATGCGCATCCCGGTAGCGGTAGTTGAGGCGGAGGTTTTTCATCTTGCTTCTCCCTTAACTCTGAAATCTTTCAAAAAAGCATCCAAATCCTCTTCTGTGGTAAAGGAATACTCAGGTTCATTGCCTGATTCAAAAAACTGAAGAATTGAAATTAAGGAATCAAAAAACCGAAGATGGATTCCTTCGAAATTGTAGACATAGACCAAGCGCGAAGATCTTGAATTGACCAGGTTTATCAGTTCAATAGTTCTTGAGGGGGTGATGTATTCTGTGGACAGCAGGATGATTTGGTTCATGTTCAAAATTAGGAATCCTATCAGCCCAAGGGTGGGTCACCTAATCTCAAACTGTCAAATTCCGTCAGAGAATGAAACTTCTTAGCCAGCTGAAAGCTTAGCAGATGCTTGATAAAGAAAGGGCGGAATAGGTTCGTTTAGCTCCCAGTTGATGCTCATAGGCTTCGAACCGTAGTGATCCTGGATATTCCCTTCTCCGATAAACACATAACCCATCGTATTCTTATACTGGTTTTGTTTTTCCTCACGGACGAAGAGCAGGATTCGTTTCCCAGTCGTTTTATGGTTGACATAGCTTAACCCTTTCCCAGTGTCCGGTCGGGCCGCGTTCTGCGACTGCCAATGGAATAAGGTCTCATTCAAAGCATAATCCTCATACATGGTCGTAGGGGAGTAGTGCTCATCTGATTTGTTGAGGTCAATAAATAGAAGTTCCGTATTCAGATCACTTCTTTCCGCAACTCCCTCCCGATTTGATGACTTGGATTCAAATGTGCTGAATCCAAAAGCTGCCAATATCTGGTCTCTCGTATAGCGGCTATGCACCTTCAGCGGCTGAGTATAGGGTAGGTCGATCTCCAATTCCATAAAGCCAATCTGATCCATTCGTATTTCCAGCACCTGGATCATTTCCTTCACCAGTTCCTTATTTCTTCCAATAGCTCGGATGCTTGCCTCCAAGGAATCAAAACCACCCGCATTCTGCCAAAAATCATAGTGGAGCATCAGACACATGGCTTTTTCATTTTCTGTCAGGAAAGCAATCTCAACCTGAAAACTGCTTCTAGCTAGGCCAAGGACAAAACTGAAATAAGAATAAGACTCAGTGGACAGCCATTTCTTTCCCACACAGCTTTGCCATTCTCTTTCATTTGTTAGATCGGGCTCCGGTCCTACACCCGCTTCAAAAGTCAGTCGGCCCCAAGTGCCACGCTTGTAGATAATCTCCAATGGGAACTGGTACAGCGTGATGAAATTTTTCAGCGTCAGCGGCAACTCACTTTGATGCTGGAAGTTTTTGATCTTCTGGATAAGCTGTATTCTATTCGGACTGATCGAGGCCTTGATGTTTTTCAAGATCGTCTCCCTGGCCTGCTTTTCCAGGATAATGGAACACCCTAAGGGGACATGCTGGAAATTATGCTCCAGTTCACTGGCAATGGAGGTATTCGTCTTTCCAATCATCGCTCGAAACTTCCCCTCAAAGTCATACTCCGAGCGCGCATTTCCGACAAAGTCCAACACCGTCAGGCAGTCCTTTCCGTCAGCCAGTCGTAGCCCACGACCTAGCTGCTGCAAAAACACCGTCAAGCTCTCTGTAGGTCTTAGAAAGAGCACTGTGTCAATCTCAGGGATATCCACCCCCTCGTTGAAGATGTCCACGACAAACAGGTAATTGATCTCTTTTTTCCTCAGTCGTTTCCTGATTTCTTTCCGATTCTCATTTCTGCCACTGACCAAGTAGTCTGCCTTTAAGTTCGCCAACTGGAACTTCTCGGCCATAAACTGGGCGTGTTCTTGGGTCACACAAAATCCCAAAGCCCGGACTTCTTGAACATCTGTCACATATTTGTCCAGCGAACTGATAATATTTCTTACACGCTGATCATTGCTCGTATAGAGATTACTTAGTTCGGAAGGAATATACCGTCCTCGAGACCAAGCAACCTGCGAAAGATCTACCGTATCAGAGATTCCAAAATAGTTGAATGGGCACAGCAACTTCTGATTCAATGCTTCAGGAAGTCGGATCTCAGCAGCGATATGATCACAGAAATCGGCCAGAATATCCGCGCCATCCATTCGTTCTGGTGTCGCGGTAAGCCCCAGCAAAATCTTTGGGGTAAATCGATGGAGTATCGGGCGGTAGCTTGCTGCGGCGATGTGATGCACCTCATCTACTATGATGAAGTCAAAATAGCCCGGCGACAACTTCAAGCTTTCCAGTCGGTTATTCAGCGTCTGCACAGAGGCAAAAAGCTGACTGTACTGGCTGGGCTCCTCGCCATCTACCCAGAGCTCCCCAAAATTATGATCCTTCAATACCCCCCGGAAGGTCCCCATGGCCTGCTGAAGAATCTCCTTTCGATGGGCCACAAAGAGCAACCTTGCCGCTGGATTTTTTTGGTAAAAGCGGCGAAAATCAAAAGCAGAGATCACCGTCTTACCAGTTCCCGTGGCAGCGACAAGTAGGTTTCTAAATCGCCCGTGTATAGATCGTTCCACTTCCAGTTTCTCCAGTATCTCTTCCTGAAAGGTATAGGGCTTGAGATCAAAATATCCCAGGTTGAGTTCATTCCCTTCTCCACCACCAAATCGACCCTCTTTTAAGGCGATCCTCAGCTTTTCCGAATGATTTAGAGGATCGTAGGTTTCAAAATCCTTGCTGTTCCAATAGGTATCGAAGGTATGCTGCGCTGTCTCTAATACATGCGGGATCTCGGTATTGTTCAGCTTCACATTCCACTCCAGACCTTTGGTCAGCGCAGATTTGGATAGGTTGGACGAACCGATATATGCGGTATTAAAACCCGTATCACGATAGAATAGATACGCTTTCACATGCACCCGTTCGTTCTTGGTATTGTAGGATACCTTCACCTCGGTATTTGGCAGTTGAGAGAGGAATTCCACGCTTTTTGCATCCGTAGCTCCCACATAGGTGGTGGTGATCAGGCGCAGTCTTCCACCTCTTTTGGTAAACTCCTCAAGCTGTTGCATCAGAAGGCGGAGTCCTTCCCATTTGATAAAGGATACCAGGAAATCAATCCGGTCCGCAGAACTGATCTCCTTTTGGAGTTCCCCGTCCATCTGGAGCTTCTTCGGTCCGCCACCACCGGTGATCAGGGAACTGAAGATCAATCGGGATTCAGGCGTGATCCTTTTTAGAAAGGACTGAAAGTCCGAAACTCCTAAATCGATCTTGGAAAAAATGGCAGTCAGAAAATTAGTATTAAGCGCCAATAGATCTTGCTCAAAATCTTCCTCATCCAACTCATCTTTGATTAGGAAGATCAATTTATTGACCAGTTCTATTTGCTTCAGTAGGGCATCCTCGCCTGAGAAATAGGAGAGGGCTCTTTTGAGTACCAGGGAGAAATACTGAGAAAGCACATCCTTTGCCTCAGCCTTGTCAATGGGTTTTTGATCAATGAAAAATATGGCTTGATCCAGATCATCAAGCTTGGACTGAACAAGTTTGGATATCAGAGATTCGTAAATTCCTTCCTGCATGCGTTAATGATAATTGAAACGACTCTTTGGATAGCTTGAAATAGACTAATTCTTTCTATTTAAACAAATTGCTTTGCTTTCAATCATTCTTTAGCAACAAGGTCCTTAAGGAATAATCACAAATTCTCCTTAGTTTGCCCTTAAGGTTTTAATCGAAATGGATCTAGATAGCTTTCTAAAAGGACTCACCCAACTCAGGAGAGGCGTTACCCCCTATGGTCCAGCACCTCACAAGCCGATCTTGATCCTCACACTCCTTGACCTCATCGAGTCGGGTCACATTAGCGACGACAGGTTTTACATCAATGCAGAGCTGGTTTCCGCGTTCCATGAAAACTGGGACTTGCTCGCTCCGACGGGATTCAAAGAAGACTTCACACTGCCGTTTTATCATCTACAGAATGATAAGCTGGAGGGGTTTGCATTTTGGAACATCCAGACATTACCGGGTGCCCTCCTGGACAAGCATATCAAAAGCATCCATACCCTGGCAGAGATAGTCGAATTCGCCAGTCTGACTTTGCCGGTCTTTCATTTGCTGACCCAGCAGAAAAACAGGGACGCCGTAAGACTGTCCCTCATCCACACATACTTTCCCTTTTCGAAAGAACGATACTTTGAAGGAAGGGGAAATCGCGGGTCCTATCTCCATGCGGTCGAGGATTACGTCCTCAACGAAATCCCCAAAGTAATGCGTCTGCAGGTAGCTGAGGAAGAATGGGTCTATGTGAGAAATTGGACCTTCAAAAAGATGGTGCCCGAAATCTATCAAAACACCTGTGCAATATCCGGCATGAAGGTGAGCTCATCCCAGGGAAAGTACCTGATCGATGCATGCCATATCGTTCCTTTCAGCCGGGACCAGGATGATCAGGTGACCAATGGAATCGCGCTTTGCCCTAACCTCCATCGGGCATTCGATGCCGGACTTATCACCATTGATTCGGAGTATAGAGTAATGGTCTCCAGATCGGTGACGGAAGATAAATCCCATCCGTATGCATTAACCGCTCTGGATGGTAAGAATATCCTCCTTCCTCGGGAAAGGTACCAATGGCCAAGTCAAGAAAATTTGGAGACACATCGAACATCAAAGTTTAAGTGCTAACAAAAATGGAAAACCTCGAAGCTCACAAGCTCATAAAATCCCGGTTCCAGGAACTCGAGACGGTGGATAGCTTGGAGAAACTAGATAAATCCATCAATGACAAGGGGCTCAAAGAAAGAATCAGTTCCTTTTACGAGAAATACCCAAATTTCGACTTTAACCTCACACGAGAGGATATCGACCAACTGAAAAAATCCGAATTAATTACTGCGGACCACAAACTAGATCCTGAGAAATTTTCTAAAGATCCCCTGACCAAACTTCTCGCCGCAGTCCTTTGGAAAAACGGAGACATCCACAAGGTACAGCACCTGATCGACGGCATCACAGGCAGGGAAGGGGATAGGACATCCTATTCCTTGGTATTTAAACAATACGGGGCAAGCCTCGCAGATCACCAACAGCCCATAGTCGATCAGCACGTACTTCGGGCCTTTGAGCTTTTTAAGCTTCAAGAGTTTTCGGAAGCGGCGGTAGCCAAACTCAGAAAGAAAGAGCTCTACAAAAGCGCAGACAAAAAAGTATTGGATTCCTATCGGACATGGTTTCAAAACATGATCAAGCGAGTACCTCCTCACGAACAAACGGAATTCAGGGAAAAGCTGGATAAGGTGCTCTTTATCTTTGGGAAGGATGTCAAATTAAAAGTTTGACCGAACGCCCCATGCCCAGAATAGAGTTAAAAAACAGTGACCACTTGCACGTCTATAGTCAGGAGCGAAGTCTTTTCGCGGAACAGACGCTGACCCTTTGGCAGCCACGAGCAGTGCAGTTTAAGTACAAGATCCACCGCAGGCCGTAAAGCGATATTCGGCAGGATTTTCCGCCCATTGTCCTTTCAGCTCGTCTGGTGAAAATGCCGAACACGATTAGTCGGTCTCAGATGTTCCAAAAAAAACTGTTTTTTATCCTCAAATTTTCGACGTTTTTCTCCAAATACCCAGTACTGGGTATTTTTTCTCTCTTAATTTTTTCTTTTCTTAGCCATACCAACACTGCCACCGCATTGCCATCCTTTAACCAAATAAAATGAACCGTTATCTTCTAGACTTGAAATTCCCGGAGCTAAAAACAGCATTGTTAGGGATGTTTTTTCAAGTATACCACTGATTCAGCCGCCTCTCCTAGAGGCGAAACCCTTGTATTAGCTTTGAGTGAAGCTTGAAATCTTCATTGAGTAATTAATTGGAGTCAACCTTCTTTGCGGTTTTTAATCAATGAAGACCAGTTTCTTACACAGAAAAACAGACAAAAGTCAGTCAAGTTTTTGCGGAGATGGTAGACAAAAAGGAAACTTGTTATTCATTAGGGAATTTTCTCTTCATTTGTTCAAAAAAGGGTACTTATCGTGTAAGAGATGTTTTAATGATAATTAGATAAAATGTATTTTATATAAATGAAAAGCGGAAAACCTATTTCACTTAGGTCGGTAATTTTAGGAGAGACTGTTTCGTTCTTGGAAGCTGAAGGAATGGAATGCCTGATTACACAAAATGGCATAGTTTCTTTGGTTAATCAGCTTGTAAATTATAGAGAAGAAGGGAAAGATTTGTTTCCAAAAGTATATATAGTTGACGATATGAATTTGATTATTAAGTCACTACCCATGTCTCAGCACTGTTATATTGGCCAGGGCGATAAGACAAAAGAGACAATGTTAAGAGCGCTAAAAAAATGCGCTCCTCTGACGGAAGCAGATTGGGCTATATATATTCAAAGAAATGAAGATAATTTTAGTTTTGGAGTTTTTAGAGCCGGCACATCGTTATTGTCTGTCTCCATTGAAGACTTTTTAATAAACAACGGAACAGACGAACTTAAAGTTATTCTTCTTCATCAAATATCTGATAAATTAATAGAAATAAAGGGCGTTAAGAACGAGCCTTTAATGATAAGTTTTGGGGGAAGAGAAGAAACCAGTAGGTCACCAATTGAGAGCCAATCTGAATTTATTAAGACGATTGTGAGACACGTTGACGCTAGCATTAGAGAGCAAACTTCAAATTTTTTCAAAAAGGTGTTTAATGAGATTTTGAAAATTGGCCATGGCACTTTGGCATGTACTATCAGTGGTAGCAAAAGTTTGGTTCCTAAAAGATTGGAAGATGGTATAATTTTAAGAGAGAGGATTGATATTCCTGAAATTATAAAGGAGCTTTTAGAAAAAGATGATTTGCAGGCAAACTCAAAATTGAATGGATTTTTCACAATAATCGTTGGTATGATGGAAAGTGATGGCATAACAGTCTTCACGGATAGAGGTGAGGTTGCCGCTTATAATGTATTTGTAAAACATCCTGAATCTATTGCAAAAACGAATACATCAGGTGGTGCAAGGAGTAGAACCTTTTTAACACTTTGTAAGTTGATTGGCAAGGGTATTGAATCAGTGTACATTCAGTCTCAAGACGGAAAAATAGAAATAGAAGAAAATGAGTAGCAAAGAACTTGTTCTTTGGCAAAATGTTGATTTGCCAGCCATTCCTAAAAGCGTCTCTAAAATAGAAGACTTAGTTGACTATGGGGTTCAGCTTCACAATAAAGACAAAAAGCAAATTATTACCGCATTTAATAACGAGGCATATGATATGGTCTCCACCTATACGTGGACAAAAGCAGTAATATACCTGAAGAGCCAATTGAGTAAAATGGGAATTTCATTTATCGCAGAGATGTTAGATAGACCCGACATTAATGAACATACGAATATTCAACAAGCAATCTCTGATTTTGAAGCAATTCGTCTTGCTGAGGAATTTGGTGTTATTAGTGGAACATCTGCTTTCAGGCTAAAAAGGGCAATGGAGACTGTTACTCATTTTAACCAACCCGAACTTGATGAAGATGAAGAGAATGAAATAACGCAAGACGAGGCTATAACAATAGTTAGGACTTGTATTCAAGGTATACTGCGTTATAGTAAAATTGAAGCTCCAATAGATTTTAAAAATTTTCGACTTGAATTGGAGGGAAATATACTTGAGGATGAGAATCCTTATATCCTAAAACTAGTTCAAAGTCCATATTTTTTTCACAGGGCAGTTGTTCGTATTTTAATTTCACTGATTAAAACTTCGAATGGTGCTCAGCTTGAAAATTCCCTGGCTAACTCAAATCTTATTATACCAATGTTATGGGGCAATTTACAGCATGCTGAAAAATGGCAAATTGGGAGAACCTATTCTGAACTATTCACAAACGGTCAAACCAAAGCCGCTAGTGGACTAAAACGTGCTTTGCTAAAAGTTAGAGGATTTGATTTTGTGCCAGAAGATTTCCGATCCGCATCATTTATAAAAGTTGCAAACGAGATTTTAGCGGCACACGACGGAATGAACAATTTTTATAACGAGCCAAAACCTGTTAGTACTTTATATAGTATGGGAAGTGTCATTCCGATACCCGCTTTTCCGATTTGTGTAACAGCAATTCTTTCTGTAAAACTAGGCAATGCTTACGGAGTTTCTAATGCAGCTCAAGAGGTGGTTGACGAGATTTTAAAGGGTATATCAAAAGATAGATGGATTCATTTTTTTAAGGAATGCTTAAAGTACAATGATAGGTTATTATACAAGCTAATGGAGTTCCGTCCAGTAAATAGGTGGTTTAGCTTGTTTTCAGCTTCTCTACTCGATAAAGCTATTTTGGAAGTTCAAGATCGGGATTTAGTCCAATTGTTGAAATATACAAGGGAAAATGACCGAGATAAGCTAATGGGGATTGCAGGTCGAATGTATAAGAAAATAGGATACTCAAACTGACGAGTTCCAGTTTTTTATTGGTTTCTTGATTATGGTATGTGAATTAAACTTAATTTCTAGAATCCGATCTACATGAACAATCAGATCATCTAAAGCGGAAATATTCCTCCGGGATGATAGGTACTAAGAAAATTGCTAATTTGCGTAATCTCTAAATTAATTGAATGGAATCGCGAATTAATCGACTTAAGGCCGTTTTGGCGGAAAAAGGAAAGTCAAATAAATGGCTTGCGGAGAGTCTAGGGAAAAACATTTCTACCATCTCTACTTGGTGCACCAATAAAAGACAGCCATCTCTCGAAATGCTCTTTGAAGTAGCAGAGGTGTTAGAGGTTGATGCTAAGGATCTTATCGTTTCAAATATTAGAAAAACACAATGATCGAGAACGATTTGAAAGAAGCCTTGGAGAGTATCACCAGCCAAGAACTTAATGGTAAGAATTACAAAAGAAGTGATTTCGCCAGAAGTATTTTGAATTACCCTGCTATGATGGTTCCAGCTGTCCAGGAGCCGATTATTCATTGTCTATCCAAGCATTTGGACGAGAAAATTTCCCTAATTGATCCGTTTATGGGTGCTTCTAACACTTTGGTTACAGGAATGAAACAAGGTTGTGAGGTATTTGGTCAGGATATTAATCCCCTCTCACTTCTAGTTAGTCAAGTAAAGACCTCCTATTACTTGTCGACGGAGCTAGAAGAAGCTCGAAGGGTATTGATGTCCAAAATTAATTCCGATACGTCAGTTCGGATTGAGGTTGACTTTAAAAATATCGATAAGTGGTTTAAAGCCGAGGTGCAATTGGAGCTTTCTAAGTTACGCAGGGGAATTTTGTCGGAAGATAATTTGCTGATCAGAAAGTTTTTTTGGGTGGCGCTTGCTGAGGTGATTCGCCTTGTGAGTAATGACAGAACATCGACGTTTAAGTTACATGTCAGAACGTCAGATGACATTCAGAATCGAAGGTTATCTCCAATTGAGTTATTTACTAGCCTAGTAAAAAGAAGCACAAGGGATATCATCGAGTTTTGTCGTATTTTAGAGGAAGGGGATCATATTGAAAATGGCCAATATAAAAATAATGTAGATGTGGTTTGGGGGAATTCTCTTGGCGGACTGAACACAAAAAAGCAATTTAATCTATTGGTGACTTCACCTCCTTACGGTGACAATCAAACAACCGTAACCTACGGGCAATTTTCATATCTGCCACTTCAGTGGATTCCTATGGAAGATATTGATCCTAATATTTATATTGATTACCTTAAATCCACGATGGAAATCGACAGTAATAGTTTAGGAGGTAAAATGATTCAAAACTTTTCTGAGGTTGAGGAGAAGCTTTTTGAAAAATCAAGCGAGCTAAAAGGACTGTTTGAAAAGTTTGATTTCGAGAAAAAGAAGAAAGCAAAGAAAGTCTTGAACTTCTTTCATGATATGGATCTTTCTATTGATAATATGGTAACTAAGCTAAAACCTGGCGCCTTTATGGTTTGGACTATAGGAAATAGGAATGTTAATAAAACAGAGATTAAAAATGATAAAATCCTTTCCGAGATTCTTCAGTCCAAGGATATTGAGTTGGTAACTGATCTTGAGAGAGATATTTTAAGCAAAAGAATGCCCGGAAGAAATAATTTTTCAGATTTAATGAAAAAGGAAAAGATTTTAATTTTTAAGAACAAGTATTAAATGGCTAAACAAAAATATCATTTTGATATAACACCTCATATAGTTAAACAATTGGGGGAACAGCTGGTGCCTGATGAAGTTACAGCACTTCTAGAGTTAATTAAAAACTCTTATGATGCCGATGCATCTTATGTCTCTATTGAAATTAATACAAGTGGAGAATATACAAGAGAGAAGGTTTTTTATCCTGAACAAAGGGGATTTATTGTGGTAGAAGATGATGGTTTTGGAATGGATGAAAAGACTATTATGAAGTCTTGGTTATTGATTTCATATTCTAGTAAAAGAAACCAAAATGGTCCAAAGGAAAAAACACCAGACGGGCGAACTCCTCTTGGAGAAAAAGGTTTAGGAAGGTTGAGTACGCAACGACTTGCCAACATTTGCGAAATTTTTACAACTAAATTAAACGAGCAAGGAATTCACATTGCGTTTAACTGGAAAGATTTTGAGAAAGAAGAAGCTTTAAGTGATGTGAATGTAAAATACGACTCATTTGATAGCAAAAAGAAGAACGGTACAACACTTTTGTTAACCGACCTCAACAATTCAGAGGTTTGGCAAGGAAAAAATCTAGAGAAATTTAAGGGGCAAATTCTACAAGTAATATCCCCATACAAGGAGAACAGACCTTTTGAGGTATATCTTAAAGTAAATGGCCAATCAATTGAATTGGATAAGTTCAATGAAGGACTATCCGATTTGGCGATTTCCAATTTTACTTTCAAAATAAAAAAAAACATTCTGACTATTTCGGGAAAATCAAGGCTAGCAAAATTCTTGGGAAATGATATAGATTCGAAGGAAGCCTACCACAATTTTGTTGAAGTTGATAATGGAAAAAAGCTGTATGAATATTTGCAAAGTAAAATAAGTGATTTAAAGAAGTCTGAAAGTCCTTATTTTATAGAATTTAAAAGAGATTTTGATATAGATAAAGATGTTAAATTGGAAATATCAAACGGAGGAAAAGCAAATCCTGGCGAATTTTCTGGTAAAATAAATGAGTTCTCATATAAAGAAGAGCAATTGAAAAATGAAAATACTATAAGAGGTATTTTTGGGAAATTCGAAAGCTATAGAGATTTTGCCCAAGCCCAAATCGGAATTAAGATTTATAGAAATGGATTTGCCGTATTGCCTTATGGTATTGATGACAACAATAAAGATTGGTTAGGGCTGTCAAGTTCACAAACAAAGACTTCGTTTTATGATTTACGACCTGATAACGTAATTGGGTATGTTTCTATTGATGAAGGACGAAATTATGAATTGAAAGATAAGACAGATAGATCTGGTTTAATATCAAATCCTTATTCTAGGAATTTTTTTTCATTAATACATTTTATTAAGGAGCAAATCAATTTATATCAGAGGTCTATTAGAAGAAATTATAATGACTTTATAAGTACTTATAAAGTTGAAAATAGTGGTATAAAAACAGCTAGTCAGGCTTTTAAAGAACTTAAAGAAACTAAATCAAAAACGGAAGAGGTAAAAGATGATTTTATAAAATCTAAGGCCCTTGTTAGCAACTCAATAAGAGCTCTTGATAATACAAGTAAAATTGTAAAGAATGACCCACTTTTTACAACAGAATTAGAAAAAGAAGCTGCTCATAGAATAGATTCACTTACAGAAGAGTTAAAAGCAATTGAAAATACCCTTGAAAGGCTTGAAACTGTCATCGCTAGAACAGAGAGACTTAATGAGGTTATTGATATACTAGAACCCAAGATTCAAATTTTGGAGGAACAATTAACTAATTTTTCTGAGTTGGCAAGCTTAGGTTTGACGGCCGAATCGGTAAGCCATGAGTTTGCTTCAATAGCAGATAGATTAGCAGAAAAAGCTTCTTTTTATGCTACAAAATTGCAATCTAGAAAGTTAACTGATTCAGATGTATATGTTTTTATTGAGTACATTAATACAACTGTAAATGGTTTAAAAATTCAGTTAAAACATCTTGATCCTGCTTTAAAATATAATAGAGATAAAAAGTCATCCTTTAAGATATCCGATTTTTTTGAAAATGAAAGGGATTATTATGATAATAGATTTGAGAAGCAACTAATTGAGTTTAGTGTTATAAACGATATTGATTTTTCTGTTACAGTGAATAGAGGGAAACTTGTTCAAATTATTGATAATCTTTTAATCAATTCCGAATATTGGCTCAATGAGAGGAGCAAGAATGAACCAAAATTTGGCCCTTCCATTATCATAAAAATAGAAGCGCCGTGGATTTATATTTCAGATAATGGATATGGCGTGACACCAGCAATAGAGAATCAAATATTTGAACCATTTGTAACTACCAAACCTAAAGGAGAAGGAAGAGGCTTAGGCTTATTTATCATTCAACAATTATTAGATTCATCAGGATGTACAATCGCATTGGAACCTAACAGAAACGAACACAATAGAAAATATATTTTTGCTATTAACCTTTCCAATATTATTGTAAGCTAATGGAGAATAATGTATCAGCTAGTATTCAAGGGGAAGTCTTTGCTATCCTACTAGATCAAGATTTGCGAAATAAAGCAATACAAACAACAGTTAATTTATTAGATACAGAGAACATAGCCCACATCATATATGTAGATGATAAATTTGACATTGAAGGTCAGAGAGAAGTGTATAAAGCTCGTTTAATTGAGCTAAAAAATAATACGAATTATATTAGGAGTAATACATTCAATGGCATAGATTGGACAGGGCCTTTACCGAGATTTGAAAGTTTAATCTTGGGGCTTTGGGATGCTTCAGAAAATAAATCGGGACTATTGTATGAGGTGGTTACATATATTAGAGATGATGACAGCGCTAATATTATACCTGCGTTGGAAATTAAGAATTGTTATCAAGAAAGAATTAAATTAATGACTCCAGATGAATGGATTACAAACAAATATCAAGTTATTAGAGATCTCGAAGTAGGGAAGAGAGCATTGTGCTTGTTTGATTTTGAGTTTCAAAGTGGTAACAAACTTATACCAGGTCGAAATGGTGCTGAGCTTGCTAAATTACTTATAGATGAACGAGATTGTACAGAGCGGGTTGTATGTGGTATTTTTTCTCATAAGTTTACGGAGGAAGAAGAGGACGAGTATCGAGATAGATATTCGGTCGATTACAGTATTGAAGAAGGCCGATTTTATACTATCTCGAAACGTAGGTTTGCTTTTGACCCTCAAATAATAGGATTTGCAGAAGGAATCAAGAATCTATTGCTTTTGCCACATGTAGAGCAATTAAAGACAGAGTCTTTAGTTGTTTTTGAAAAATCCAACAAAAGAGCTGGAGAACGTATAAAGAAAATGACTCCGAAAACCTTTAATCAGATTATTCAAAAATCATCATTAAAAGAAGGTGTTTGGGAGATTAGTACTCTTTTTAGACTGTACGGTATACTATCTAAGGAGGAAAATTATAATATGATTTCGGATCCAGAAGTAAGAAAAAAGTTTAACAGCTCGATTAAGCAGATTAGGGAAATAGATTTAAAAGAAACAGGATATACATCAATAGTCCCTAATCAACAGTTGATAGAGCTTAGAACTAGCGAATTATATTTGTCTGGTGATGTTGTTAATAAATTACATTTGCCGTTAACAAATGGAGATGTTTTTAAGATTAAAGATAAAGAGTATATATTATTAGTTCAGCCCTGCAATTTGGCTCTAAGAGCAAAAGACGAACACTGTGGTAAGCGAGATTATAGCTATGATGCAGGAATGCTTATTCCTTTGAAGCATATTTTAAAGGATAAATTAAATATCACAACAGAAGAAGTTAAGGTTGCGGAAAGTTCAGATAGGTTTTATGTAGCGTACTTTCCCGGCTTTCAGATTGTATCGCTGGATATTTTGGATTTATCAGTTTTTAATGAGGAAGGCAAGGCCTCTTTAAATTTTAGTGTTGCTAACCTAGTTAACGAGCTTATTCACTTCCCTTGGTTAAAAAGGTACGAATATATTTATAAATCTTTGTTGCCTTTTGAAAAGAGACTTGTCGATTTTAGCGCAGTCAAGAAGACCGTCGAGACAAGTATAATGGCTAAGCAACAGACTTTGAAAGAAACTCAAGAGCCTCAGAAAGCTGCGATTAAAGAAGAAATTAGGATATTAAAAGAGCATTTAAGCAATACGGAGAAGATCATATCAAGTATAGAAGATTTGCGTAGGTTTAAGATTGACTGTACTAAAATTTATGATCCTAAATCGAGAGTTTTAGATACTTCCATTAAACGAGTGAGGCATTACAAATCTCCATATTCTGATGATTTGTTACAAAAATTCATGTTGTATCTGTCTAGAAATGCTTTTGAACACGATTTCACGGGTTTTTAAGGTTGTATGATTGAAGTTTTTGTTTGATTTTCTAAATATTATTCTTTAAAACAGAATATTATCCTTCTGATACTAATTAATCTATTTGTTTCGTTCTATTTTTGTTTTTAACTCATCATTTTCAATCATCAATTTTTCCACTAACTCTTTAAATCCATAGTTGTTATTATAAGTTGTAATCGGGCCACTATGCGAATTTGGCCCATGATTGTAATTTGTAACTGACAATCCTTTTAAGAAGAAAAGTGCAGGATCAACATTATAAAAAGAAGCAAGTTTTCCGGCTTGTTCAGTTGTTACCAATTGCTCACCGTTTTCCATTTTTAAATACTCCTCAACAGAGATGTCCAATTCAGCAGCAACGTGTTCCGGTGCATAGTTGTGGCTAATTCGAAAAGATCCTATAACTGTTAAGCTCATTTTGATTTTGTTAATTCTTGAATTATTGAGGTCAATTTTTCTATTTGAATTTCAAGATTTGATATGGTCTGATTTTTCTCCTGAAGCATTTTTTCATAAACAGATTTCACAAATTCTAGCTGTCCAATATTGTTGTTATAGGTTTCGAAGTTTCCGCCGTGACTATTTGGTCCTGTGTTGTAATTGATCACTGGCAATTCTTCCGACAGAAAATAATCCGGTTTCACATGGTAAAGATCTGCTAGTTGATGAATCCGTTCGACAGTCAGCTTTGATTTCCCGGACTCAAGGTTTGAGTAGGTCTTTTGCGTGATGTCAAGAACATTAGCCACATATTCCTGAGAGTAATCGTTTGATTCTCTCAGTATCCTCATGATTTTCTGTGGACGCTCCATAGGAATTGATTTTTACTGAATTAGAACTTGAAATACTAGCCTAGAACCCTTTTTACTGGTTTTGAATCAATTTAAATCCCAAAATTTGCTCGTAAGGATTCTTAGTTCAATATAGCCAAGATTCGATAAAATCGAAATATTTGATTCAAATATCCCAAGAAAAGTTCATTAGAAAATGTCCAGAAACCTCCAAGTATTGAAACTGAAGCGGTATCCAAGATTTGGATGCGCTCCGTCCAATGCTGGATTTGAATCAGATATGTGTTGTTTTCAGCCTATTAAAATCGAGTTTACGGAATTGGGGATGACGGGGGTAGACCGCCTCTTTCCCCTGAAGCCAAAGAACCCGATTTGATTTATTACTTAACACACTTTTTCTCCCGGATTGCTCCCGCACGGACTTTGTACACTCTGGCGGGACTATCACTACTAATCGGGGAGTGACGTACGTTGCGGTGGACTGTTGACTGTCGACCGTTGACCAATGATAAGCCTTCCGCTGCAGAGGAATTCGCGCTTATCCATTTCACACATTTCTTAACCTGAAGCTGGCCATTTGTAGGTCGGGTGGGAGGACTACGTCTTTGCTGTACCGTTGACCCAAGGATGAGATTTCTCCTCCTGCGTCGTCGAAATGACGTCTCCGGCATTGGGAATCGTACTCGGCTGTCGACCGCGGTCCGTGGACTGTTGACCCAGGTATGAGACTGCCGCGTCGCCCTCACGGGCTCCTCGCAGTGACGTCTCCGCGACATCGGTCATCCCGCATCCAACACCCAGCTTCCAACACTAAAAGCATATGGAAAAATTCCTACAAACATGCTTCCTGGCACTCCTATGCCTTGCCGGAAGCTCCTCATCAGCCCAGAGCAGAGTTGCTGATTCACCCACGGAGGCGCCACTTTATCCCTCGGCCCTCCACGTCTCCCCACATTCAGGAGACACCCATCGGGGAGGGGAAACCCTTCCCGATACTTTCCTCAAGTACCATTATGGGCCCAAGGAGGAGACTGCCGCGTCGCTCTTAGGAGCTCCTCGCAGTGACGTGTCCCCACTTCCGTCTCTGATTGATGAGACTGCTTCGCTCCGTGCCTCCGCTCGCAGTGACGTGTCCGGTCATCCCGCACCCAGCATCCCACATCCAACAACAAAGGGATTTAGTTTAGTTGATGACTCTACTTCCCAAGGGCAGGAGGGAGGAATCCCTTCTGCCCAAGTGGGGGAAAAACCCCTCAACCTCCGGATCGAGATAGAATCTCCTCCCGGACCTAAGCCTCAAGACTTGGGGATTACGGTAAGCTCCCAAGAGTTGGACTTCCGGTATGACTACATCCTCCAGGTTCAGGATTCGCTGTCTCTCACTCCAGGCGAAATGCTGGAAGGAACCATGGGGCTGTGGGAAGGGGAACTCCAAATCCCTATGCAGGACGGGTTTGGCAGACTTCAAGTCAGTCAGGACAGCCGAATCCTTATTCAGGATATCTGGGTTCAGCCACAGGACTCTCTCAGGCTAAGTATCGACCACAGCACCGGGAAGGTGATATTTTTGGGACCCCAACAGGATAAGTTTCGCCTCCAGCTCCAGCTTCAGGACCTGGCGGCTGCATGGATCAAATCCATCAACCCCGTCATGCTCACTTCGGGCAAAGAGCGGGTCTTGGACAGCCCCCAGAAAGTAGCCGACTACCAAAAAATAGCCGAAAATCATTCCTTCGGCTGGAACAGAAAGATGGAACTATTGATCCAAGATTCCGAACGGCTCGGTCGCGCCGAGTTTCTTCTGAACAGTGCCGGGCAGGATCATCCCGTATTCCAGGAGCTGAAGCGCTATCAGGACCAACTCGATCCTGCATTGTACGACTGGCTTTGGCTCTACTGGAGAGGGAAGCTCCGGATGCAGGCGCTGGACTTTATGGTTCTCACCAGAGCCACCTCACCCGAATGGGGACAATTGCTTCTGGAAAACCCGCTGGAGGAAGCGGAACTGGATCGTATCCGATCGATCAAGGAGTTTCCTTTGGAGTTTGTAGAGTCCCTGTATGTTGAAAACTACCTGCTGGAACTCTACTCGGGAGTTTCCTTCACCCATCTGACCGAAGCCTTACCCGTAGATCTTCAAAACCAGGTCAATGCTTTTTTTCTGGTCCGGCAGTACAAGGATCTGGCAGCCGCCGATCAGTTGATCTCCGACCTGATGGAGAAGCTTGAGTCGCCTTGGATAGCAAGTTACCTCCAGCGGATCCTGATGGCCAACCTGCAAGGCAGGGAGATTATAAACCAGCCTTTTTGGGATGAAGAAGGGCAGCCGGTCTATCCCGAATCCTGGAAGGGTAAGCTGGTCTTCCTTGACTTCTGGTTGAGCGGTTGCGGTTCCTGTCTGGCATTTGCCAGACACAAATTCCTTCCGTTGGTAGAAGAGTTTAGCCAACACCCGGACATCCTCTTTGTGACCATCACAGGCGACAGGGACCGGGAATTATGGAAATCTACCCTCGCCACAAACCAATTAACCACCGTCAATACGCTGGATCTCTATGCAGGCGGAGTCAGCCATCCGGCTTTGAAGCAATACCACATCCAGGCTTTCCCCGAGCAATTACTCTTGGATAAAGAAGGCAAAATCCTCCAGACAGGCGGATTCCCAGCCACCCTTGAGGGATGGAGACAACTTCTTCAGGCCTATTTGAACGGGGAAAACACAGCGCTCAATTCTCTAACCCACTCTCAACCCAACTGATATGGTAAAATACTGTTTATCCCAATTAGGGTGCATGGCGGTGCTGCTCATCCTTTTAGGCCGGTTGACACCGGTCAGTGCAATGCAAAGCAGTTCGGGAATCTCCGGAACTGTGCTCGAAGAGAAATCGGGAACTCCCGTCCCGGGAGCCCTGATCCTGGTAGCCGATCCCAAGATGTCGGCGATTACAGACGAGGCCGGGAGATTTTCACTTGATCTTCCAGCCGGAGAATATGAGTTGAGCATCAGTTTTATCGGATTTAAAACGATCCGTCAGACGGTAGAAATTCAATCAGGCATTCTCAGGTTGGATATTTCGCTGCAGACCGAAGAGATCGGACTGGAACAGGTCGTGGTCCTCTCGACCGGTTACCAGGAGATCCCCAAAGAAAGGGCCACGGGCTCCTTCGCATTTCTCGATCAGGAGTTGGTCGACAGACGGGTTTCCACCAGTGTATTGGACCGCTTGGAAGATGTGACCTCCGGCGTGATCTTCAACCGGGCGGGGGCTATTGACGATCAGATCAGCATCCGTGGGAGGAGCTCCCTGTTTGCCAATACCCAGCCCCTGATTGTGATCGATAATCTCCCCTATGAGGGGCCCATCGAAAACATCAATCCCAATGACGTGGCCAGTGTCACCGTATTGAAGGACGCAGCAGCGGCCTCTATCTGGGGAGCCCAGGCAGGCAATGGAGTGATTGTGATCACGACCAAGTCGGGAAGATTTCGGCAGCCGGTTCAGGTTTCGCTCCAGTCAAACGTCACCGTAGGAGAGGAGCCGGATCTGTTCTATCAGCCGCTGATGGACCTATCCGACTTTGTGGGCCAGGAGCAAAGGCTCTTTGAAGCAGGCTACTACAACGCCAGAATTACCAACGTGTCTCAGTTGCCAGTATCACCAGTGGTAGAAACCCTGCTTGCCGCCAGAGAAGGAAGGATTACTGCCCAAGAGGCAGAGAGCAGACTGCAACAGTATTCCGCCCAAGACTCCAGAAGCGAATTGAGGCAATACTATTACCGGCCAAGTATCCGCCTGCAAAACGCGGTGCAGGTCAGCGGCGGCGGGGATGATTACCGGTTTAATTTCTCTGCAGGCTACGATGCCAATCAGGAGGAGGTGGTGACCAATTCCAACGGCAGACTGACACTGAATGCCAAACAGGACTGGAAGCTGCTCAAAGACCGGCTGGATCTATCCACCGGACTGTATCTTACCCGATACAGCCGGAATGCCCGTACTGAGGTCCCCAACCTGTACCCCTATGAGGCCTTGACAGACTCTCAGGGAAATCCGATGCCTGTCGTGGCTTCGCTGAACACCAGGTTTGTGGAGAGTACGCTGGATTCCGATCTTCTGGACTGGAGGTTCATCCCGCTCAATGAACTGGGTGCAGGGGACAACCAGACCCAGGCAACAGACTGGAGGGCAAATCTTGGGATCTCGTATCAACTGGCCCGCGGGTTAAAGGCGCAGGTTCTCTATCAATATTGGAGTAACGCTACCGAACTGCGGGACATCGAGTCCATGGATCTTTTCTCGGTAAGGCACCAGATCAACAGCTTCACCCAGATCAGGGAGGACGGAGGTCTGCAATTGCCCATCCCGGCGGGAAGCCGATTCACCAATCGAACAGCACAGTCATCCAGTCACAACCTCAGGGCAAACCTGACCTACAACCTTTCAAAAAAGGACCATGAGTTGAATGCCTTAGCGGGTTGGGAGCTCAGGGACATCCAGTCCGTTTCGGATCAAATGGGCTACTATGGCTATGATGACCAGAAGGGGCTGAGCACACCGGTGGACTTCATCACCCAGTTTCGCCAGTACCAAAATCCAGGCAATCTACAGACCATCCCATATCAGGGCTCCCACACGGGAAATGTGGATCGCTTTGTTTCCTATTTCGGCAATGCCGCTTACACCTACAGGGGAAGATACACGGTGTCGGCAAGTGCGAGGAAGGACATGTCCAATCTTTTTGGAGTGGAGACCAATCAGCGGGGAGTTCCGCTTTGGAGCTCCGGTATCGGTTGGACCATCAGCGAGGAAAATTTCTATTCCTGGGAGCGGATGCCTTACCTCAAAGCAAGGCTGAGCTATGGATACAACGGGAATGTGGACAAGACCACCACGGCTTTTACTACCCTCTTGTATCAAAATTATCATCCCTACGTGTCAGGTCTGCGCAGTGCATACATCACCAATCCGCCCAATCCTTTACTCAGATGGGAGAAGATTCGGATTTTCAATGTCGGGTTGGATTTTGAAAACAGGAGTGGAAGGTTGGGAGGGACCCTAGAGTATTACTCCAAGCGGGGAAAAGACCTGATCGGAGAGTCTGAGGTTCCTGACTCCAATGGCATCTACGTCGTCCGGGGGAATTTTTCGGAAACACAGACCAGGGGATTTGACCTGATACTGAATTCGGTCAACATTCTCCAGCCGATCCGTTGGAGCAGTCAGCTCTTGCTGAGCGGGCTCAAGAATGAGGTGATCCGGTTTGAAGGAGCCAGGACCGCCAGCCAGTACATGGGAGCGGCAGGAAATGTGGTTCCCCTGGAAGGCCGACCCCTGTTTGCGGTGTATTCCTACCCTTGGGGTGGTTTGGACCCTGATACCGGGAATCCCCTTGGGTTTTTGGACGGGGAGTTGTCAGAGGATTATGCGGGGATCATCTCTGCTGCCACTCCAAACACCATCCAGTTTCATGGATCAGCAAGGCCTACGGTCTTCGGATCGCTGAGAAATACCCTGGAGTGGAAAGGATGGAATCTGTCGATGAATATTTCTTTCAGGCTGGGATATTATTACCGCCGGAGATCAGTGGATTATACCGCGCTTTCCAGAGGGGAGATCTCACATGCGGATTATGGGGATCGTTGGCTGAGCCCCGGCGACGAGCAGATAACCCAGATCCCGTCACAGCCTGCAGCATTGAATACCCTCAGGCACAACTTTTACCAATCGTCATCCCTGCTGGTAGAAAAAGGCGATCATATCCGGTTTCAGGATATCCGGTTGGGATACACCTGGAGCAAGGACAACAGCCCCAGGCTGCCCTTTCAGCGGATGGAGGTGTTTTCTTACCTGAATAATCTGGGGATTCTCTGGAAAGCCACAGGCGATACCCAAGATCCGGATTACCCCGGTATGAGACCCTTACGGACCGCCGCTTTCGGTATCCGCGTCAATTTCTAATCCTAAATCTCGAAGAAATGAAACAATACCTCATTGTGAGCATAATCGTCATTGCGCTGGCAGGCTGTGAGTCTTACTTGGATGTCAAGCCGAATAAAGCGATCGATACGCCGGAATCTTTGGAATCTGTTGAAGCTTTGCTGGACAATTCCGAAAGCTTAAATTATTTCCCAACGCTCTCTGTAGTGCAGGGTGACGATTTTTTTGCCGATGAAACAGCGATCTCATCCATGGAGCTGTTGCACCAAAACTTCTATCTGTGGAGTCCAAATCCACTCCAACCCGATGATTTGGTCTTTGACTGGAGGGACTGCTACAACCAGGTTCAGATCGCAAATATCGCCTTGGAGGGCTTGGAGTCGATCGGGGATGTAGGTTCCAAATCAAAAGAGCTGGAGGGCACGGCCCTGTTTTATCGGGCGCATGCCTATTTCAATCTCAGCACCCTGTTTCTGGAAGGCCCCAATCTGGAGGAAAGCGGACTGAATATTAGGATTCCAGTCAGAAATTCGACGGCCATGGTCCTCAAGCCGGAGCTGGCGGACCGGGAGGAAATCAGGGATCTGATCAGGAATGATCTGATCCAGGCTGCTGAATTGCTGCCTGAGCGTCCGGCTTATCTTTCGAGGCCTTCCAAGCAGGCTGCATTTGCCTTGATGGCCAGGGTGTACTTGGATTGGGAGGAATATGGACCGGCTAAAGAAGCGGCTGAGGAGACGATTCGTCTGGGAGGGGAATTAATGAATTTCAAAGAATTGAAGCCTTCCGCCACTTATCCGATTCCTTCCTTCAATTCGGAGATTATATGGCTCGCAAGAATTGGCGGAACGAGTTACTTTAGTTCTCAGTCTGCATTTCAGATGGCAGCAGAATTGTTGGATCTGTATTCAGAGGATGACCTTAGAAAGGCCCTGTTCTTTGTGACCAGACCCAGTGGCTTTGTGAATTTCAGGGGCAGCTACCTGAGTGGAAGGCCCTTATTCGGCGGATTGTCAATAAATGAGGCCTATTTGATCTATGCTGAGGCATCCGTTCGGTCGGGGCAGCTGGAGGAAGGGAGCGAAGCGATCAACTTTCTGCTTAGAAATAGAATGAAAAGTGGTTGGGAGGGAATCGACTTTGCCGATGAATTCCAGGCTTTGCAGCTCATCTTGGAAGAGCGCAGGAAGGAACTTCCCTTTAGAGGCCTCAGGTGGTCGGACTTGAGAAGGTTGAACAAAGACGAGCGGTTTCAAGTCACTTTGTCCCGTGAATTTGATGGGAACAGGTACGACTTGACCCCCGACTCCGAAAAGTATGTGCTACCGATTCCGGCGAGAGAATTATCCTTTTATTGAAAAAATGAGGGGTAAGGGAGATCCTTACCCCAAATTGCAGTCTTACAGGACTACAAACTTCCTATTGGTCGGACCGATCGGATGCTCCATGGAAGGCTGACTGTAGGTACAGGCCTCATTTCCGGGCACACAATCATAGTCCTCCTCGATCACCAAATCATCCGCTTCCACCCAGGTTATTCCGCCATTGGGTGTAGCGTAGGTAGTCGAGAAGTTTTGAGGCTGGGTAAACGCAAATGCGGCTACCGCAGCCAAGGCAAATACACCTCCGCGAAGGAGGTTTAATACTGACTTTTGCATAATTTTAATTGGTTAAATGTAACATTTGATCTCCGGTCGCTTTGGCCTGCACGCCTTCCGAGAGGGGCGGCCGGATTTAACCCGGGTTGCGCGTCCCAGGTTAGTTCCCCCTGCTGTTGTCCGGCAACCACCTGGTGGCTTCACGGACCGTGTTGTCTTTTTTTTCCGAATAAGATTACCTGCTCCCAGCACCTTGCTGGCGATGACGTTTGCAATACATTATTTTTTCTGTTGTCCTGCTTCTCCACCGATACGTATCGGTGCTGGACTCACTTCTGACAAATTTTCAACACCTCCTCGGCATCAATCGTCAGCTACCCACGATATCCCTGCGCCGAGGTTGGGATGTCTTATCCATTTTACCTGGGGTTAAAACCCCAGGCTACCCATCTGGCGTACCTACGGCACGTTCCGTCAATCAATTCATTCCGCCGCAACTCCCCCTTGAATACTCATATCCGGAAGGAACATGAATGTTTATCAAAGGGGGTGGGGGAGGACCGAGCGTTAAGAAACAGTCCGGTGGACTGTTTTAGCGAGGGGCCAGGCTGCAGGGGAGGTTTGCAGCAACCACCATCTCAGTCCCTCGGCATCAACTGCCAACTACCCACTATATCCCTTGAGCTTTTTTGTCAACCACCCGCCGGGTATTCATTTTAACTTATCATTTCCATTGCGCTGGCAATTGGCACCATTTTCTAACCGAACATTCTGGGCCATCGCTGGGAAATAGCCAGCTTTTCAAATCCCAAGGTTAAAAACCCCAGGCTATGATATCGGCCGTGCCTATGGCACTTTTCGTTGCTCTTCTACCTCACCTATAGCTATCAATGTTCGGCCCTACCCACTGCTATTCACAGTTGGACTCTCCCGAAATCACTCTGTTCATCGGGACTGTCGCTTCAGAGTCCGTTCTTCAATAGTTGTGAAGTGCTCCGACAGCACCGCGGACAACGCGACAACTTGGGAACAGCGCTGGAACTCCTCCTTTTTAAACTCTTCATTTTAAACTTTAAACTTTAATCTCCCGCACCCGTCACCGGTCATCCAGCATTCGCTCTTTCCTCTCCATCCATACCCCCACAATCGAAATTCCCAAAAACACCAGATTGAAAATCAGGTGCTGTCCCCAAGTCAGGGAAGAAATTATTCCCCCACAGGAGCAGGGTGTCCGTCCTGCCAAGCCTAGCCATACCCAAGCCACATAGGCCGTAAATGATCCCATAAGAATCACGCTGATGACAAAACCCATCCTCCGAAACCTGGGCACCAAGAGCAAGACCGCCAGCAGCAGCTCCATCACCGGAATTCCATAAAGCAACAGCTCCTGCGACCAATCCGGGATCACCTGGTTGTACATCGCCAGCCTCGTTTCCTGCCAATCGTATAGCTTGACAATCCCCGTGTAGGCAAATAGAAATGCGAGAAGTAAAGCGCACACCTCTGTGATCCCGCTTGCGACCGACTTTTTGAGTGGGGTTTCAAGGTGCTGTTCCATGTGTTTGGGAGTTAACATGTTGAAATGTAGCACAGTAGAATAAAAAGCATCCCCTCATTTAGGGGCATTTCCAGGGCGAACCGTCTTTTGCGGGATTTTCAATTCAAAAAATTCCATCGAACCGCCAATTGTCTTCTTTGCAGCTGCGAAGGAGCCCAACCATTCATGACCCTGTACGAAGTGCAGGTAGCCGTTGAATATCCTTCCTTTGAGCCCTGAAAGGGTGAAACTCCAACCTATCGCCCCTTCGTGGATCCCATTTATACTGCGATGACTTTACCCCGGCTCTACCGGGGGGTATGAATTGTTTTGACCCTTCGGATCTAAGGCCTTGACCTACCTTCCCCTAAAATAAACCAGCGGATCCCGGGCAGCTTGTCCGCTTGGAAAGTCGAGGTGAACTACCATACAATTTGGCTACCGGTAAGAAACCTGACAGACGGATTTCATGCACCGAAGCACTGCACTGTCACCCTATCAGCCCGGTAGCTAAAACATTGATTAACACGCCATTTTTTATAGTTGCATTTTTTCCTGCGGGAGAAGTTTTTCGTCCTCTTCGTTAACTAAAGACGCTTAAAAACACCTTCAAATGAAGGTTTTTTCCTAATGTCTTGGAAAATACCTACTTGAGTTTTTGTTTTTTTAAAAAACTCAAATAATTTAACATTGGGTGTTTAGTTGAACTACCCGCTATTCGATCCATAGATTCCTACTTTTTCGAGTCATTTTAATTGGAACCTATTCAAATTTTACCCTATGGAAAAACTGTACCAGAAAAAATTAATGGAGGACTACAACACCATTAAGAGAATCCCGGAAGAGGATTATCTCCCGGTTTTTCGGAAACTGATCTTTCGAAAACTACCCCGAAATCACATCTTAAAGCAGCGCGATAAGATAGACGACCGAAGCAGGTACATCTGTGAGGGATTTGTCGGTTTGTATGAGGTGGAGGATACCCGCGACAAGTTGCATCTGATCTTCGGGCCAACGGACACGGCATTTGATCCCGAGTCATTTAAGAAAGAACAGGCAAGTGGGGCAATCATCAAAACCCTATCGCCCACCTACCTCTTTGAATTCACGGAGGAATCAGAGCAACTGCTATTGACGCAAAGTCCAGGATTCATCGAGTTGGCACATGAGGTAAACATAAGGATCAGAGAGCGCCACATCCATCAGTTGAAGATTAAGAATCTAAAGTTCACCGAAGGCTATCCGAAGCTGATCGAAATATTCCCGAGAATTCAGCAGCACATCAAAAATCAGGAACTGGCTGATTTTTTCAGCATCAGTCTCAGTTCTGTAGAACGGCACAAAAGTCAAATCTTTAAAAACTTGAGTGATGAATAATCAGTTTCCTTCCGCCTTTAACCCCCATTGCCTTGCCCTCGAACCAGAGATCTTGCGCTGGGCATGGAATGCCGGGCTCTTTGAAGAAGTGGCCGAACTGGAGCGGTGCAGACTGCAGCGGATCAACAGCTTTCCCGGATTTCTTTTCCCCAGCCTTCCATCTGACAAGCTGGCACCGGTCATGAAGTTTTTTCTCTGCCTCTTCTTATTGGACGACCTGCTGGATGTAGAGCTGGACGTTGATAAGATCTCCTATCTGGAGAAACTATCCTGTCCTACAGACGCTGAGTTTGGAGAACTCACCCGGACAGAGCGGCTTGGGAAGCAGCTGTCTTCCCTTCATCAGGATATTGGAAATCGGATCATTGATACACTCGATGAATCTGAGTGGGAGGAGGCTTGGGAGGTCTATATCAGCGGATTGCAGTGGGAAGTGAAGAACAAGTCGGAAGGCAAGATTCCCAGTCTTTCGGAATACCGGATTTCCAGGCCCTATTCATCTGGCGTCTATCTGGCAATACAGTTATTGCGTCCGGCTCAGTTTGATGAATCCTGCATGACCCTCTATCTGGAGATGGATATTGCGCGGTTTATCTGCCTGTCCAATGATCTGGACTCCCTGGAAAAGGAACATGATCTGAATGACTTTCACAATGAGGTGCGCCTTCTACAGCTTACTACGGAGAAGGATGTCTTGCCCTGGGTAGCCGAAGAGCTCAATTCGCTCCGGCTTAAAATCTTTGAGTTGGCGGCGATGCTTTCCCAAAACTCGGAGAGCTGTGGCAAGTGGGTATCCAGTCTCCTTCATCTGGTTGGGGGATGCATGGCCTGGGCCTCCGGCAACCTGAGATATCAGAACAAGGTCAATGGTAAATCCAGGCTGATTCAATAGAAGGAGGGACACCATGCTCAGAAAACGATGCGTCATCTACCCCAAGGACATTCAGGTCATCACCGGAAGAAGCGAACGGTATTGTCATTCGCTGATCAAGAAAATCAGAGAATTCTACGGCAAGGCAGACCATCAGTTCATTACACAGGAGGAATTCTCGCATTTCTCGGGTATTCCGGTAGAGCAAGTTTTGCAGTATATCTACTGAGCTTCCCACCCGAATTTGAGTAGAATCAACCAGTACTTCAGCAACTATCTAATCAATTGAATCAAGTGTCGGTAAGAGTTTCTTCAGCCAGATAAGCTAGTTCTTCTCCGTATCATCTTCGACTCATCTTCGACTCAACTTCGACTCATCTTCGGGTTTTGCCGAGAGAACACACCTAGATGAGACAGCATTCAGTCGGAGTATACCTTGAATTCAAAACCTAAACCCTAAACCAATGGCTATTTCAAAAGGAAGTATCATAGACAAAGTATCAGGAAAGTTGGGCAATTTGATTGTCTATGAGCGCAATGGAAAGGTATGTGTTCGATCCAAACCTGAAAAAATTTCCGTTCCCCCTTCGGAGCGGCAAATTTATCAGCGGAAAGCCTTTGCTCAGGCCAGCTCATTTCTGGTTCCCATCAGGTCCGAACTGGAATTTGGATTTTCCGGCATTTTAGCGGAGAATTCTAAACGTTTTGGCAAGGCCCTGTCGCTGGCAGTTAAGACAGCCACCATTTCTGAAAATGGAGTTCCGATCATCTATCCTGAGCGGATCAGGACCTCAACGGGTGATCTTTTAGGTGTGGTAGATGCTACCTTGGATTGGCAGAGTCCGAGTAGTCTGCGGTTGACCTGGCGACCCAATCAGTTTGAGGGGAATGGAAAAGAAAGCGACAGGTTGTTTTATCTCGCCTTTGATCCAGTCACTAAACAAAAGTGGAGTGTCAGAGAGGGAGAATATCGAAAAAACGGATCGATGACTATTGAGTTTCCATGGTCAGGTCCGTTGGAAGGCAGATTTTATCATTTTATATCCTTTTATTCCAAGAGGAAAAAAGGGATGGAGTTTTCGGATTCGGTTTGTTTGGGGAAGGTTTAGAGCATTATTGGCTTCCACTGGTGGCGGCCATTCGACCTGTATGCCATCAGACAGGCTTTGCTTGCCAGAATGCAATGAAAAAAGATGAAAATTATTTTCTTGTTTATAATATAAAGGTTATAATTGGCAACTTAGTTTTAGGCGATGTCCTCTAAATTTCAACTTTAAATCCCGCTATTTTCAAAACACCATTAATGAAAAACTGTCATCTTTTCTTCTTTTCGATTGCTGCATTTGGACTTGCCTCATGTAATGATGAACCACCCGTGATAGTTGATCTATCGACTCCAGTGATTTCAAATTTAGAAAGCACCTCTCAAATCGAACCCTATAATGGGCAGGCAATTCCTTCGGATTGGAATAGCGTTCGGTTTTCTTTTAACACGGGTGATCCTGAAGGAATTCAAGAGGTCGAAATTAACGTGAAGCCTGTATTTGAAAACCAGCTTCAAAGTCAATATGCAGATCAATTTGAGCTGTTAAATGCCAATGAAATATTTAATGAGGATCGTGTCGACCCAAAAATAAATTTAACCTTTGGGAGAGAAGAATTGAATTTTGTCGCCTATTCAATTGAATGGACAGGTATTTACTCAGTTGCAGAATTGCCGATTTTAGCTGGGCCGTATGAAGTACAGGTCAATGCTAAGGATGTAAACGGGAATAAAACGAGCGCACTGGATAGCACCGGCTATCAAACGACCATCTTTGTTGAAAGATGGTATGCACCGTTGATTTACCGGCCAGATGGTCTTCCTTCAGTTGTTTCCGGTACATCCGGAGAGATACTTGCTCTAGAAGGAGGTATTTTAAAAACTGACGATGCGTTTTCTTCGCCATTAAAATTTGTGTGGATTAAGCTAGTAGACAAAGATGTAATTGATGACTACAAGGAAGATGTTGATCAGACTGTATTTGAAGAAAGGGTTTGGGGTGAATCCATCACGTTCGAAAAATCAGGTGAACAATTGACTTCGGAGGCAGAGCTGTCATTTAATGAGCTATTGGAATCTGATCCGATTCTACTTCCTGAAAGCCAAAACAATCTGATATTGGTAGTTTGGGCTGAAGATGAAGCCGGAAACATTTCCAGAAAAACATTTCCAATAGAAGTAAACTGATTGAATACCACATTCAAAGATCACCTGGAAATAGGTGGTCTTTTTTTTATGATAATCTGTGGCCGTGAATGTGTCCTCACAGACTGCGATGGCCTGCCTTTTCGGTGATTTGCAGGGCTGGATTTTGGAGGCAAATTTCCAAAGCATCCTGCGGCAACTCCCCCTTGTATTGCAATTCTCAAAAGGACACCAAAATCTTGTCAAAGGGGGCAGGGGGAGGACCAAGCGTTAAAAATCTTTCCTGTGGAAAGATTTAGCGAAGGGGCCAGGCTGCAGGGCCGGACTGAAATAGGAACAGATAACCGCGAGTGTTATTCTGTTGACTGCTTTTCCATTGCGCTGGCAATTGACCTTAATTTCCAAATCAATGTATCAGGCCATCGCCGGTTTTTTTTTGACGTTTTTTCCCCGGGTTGCGTCGTGCCTCCTTACCCGGGGTTATTGAAAAGTTTGACCCTTTCAGGGTCCTTTCTGTGGCCGTGGTCTGTGTCACAGTTTGCGATGGCTTGCCTTTTCGGTGATTTGCAGGGCTGGGCTTTTGCCTCCTCGACGCTTTCATTGTCTGCAATAGTACTTGCAACCCGACATCCACATTCCACTCCTTCACTTCTCTAGTATGAGGTTGAAAATTTGAAAAATAGAATGATAATTTAAGGTACAGGCATCGGTTTTTAGGTAAGGTTTTAGATATTTGAAGATGAAAAAAACCCTTTCCCTGTTAATCTTCGCGCTCATCTCTCATTTGGGATATTCCCAGACTAAAAATGGAGAAGGGTATTTCAGGTTTTTTGATCACGCCAATAATGCCAAACTATTCGAAATGGTGGCATCCTCCGCTTCATACCTGGATTATTTCCTGGAGGAAAAAAAGAATTTTAATGGCAATGACTACCATGTCAGAATAAGAAACTATGACTACCTAAATAAATTGGATACAGCCTATTTTAGAGAGGATGATTCCAATTACTACCATTTTGACCCGAGAAATAATTCAGAATCTATTGTACTTCCCAAGCAGTTGGAAATGGGACAGATTTGGTATGAATCTGACAGAAGTTGGTCCTACGAGGTTATCGGCATTGATGAAGTCCTGGATACACCTGCCAAGAAATACAAAGGTCTTATAGTAATTGATTGTGTTCAGTTGAACAATCGCGACAAAAATAAAAGCAACAATTACCAGATGTACTACGCAAAAGACTTGGGTTTGGTAGGTGGATCAGTTAATGGTATTTTGAGCAGCTACCTATCTCAGGTTGTAACCAATGCTAAAGAAGGGGAGAAGGTCACAACCAAAAAAGAAGAGAATTTGTAAGTTGGAATTTATTAATCCCTCTGCAGATCCGTTGTTTCCCTTAGCCCTGCTTCTCTCCAAACTATCGGGTCTGGACTCTATTCCCACATACCACCTTCTCCGTACCGCGGCATCGACCACTTTTTTCCAATCCTTATTCCTGCGCCGAGGTCGACGGCATTTTTCCTTTTTTGCCGTGGGTTACAGCCTTCGTGCCTCAGGCCTCACCCACGGCTATTGAAAAGTTTGACCCATTCTGGGTCGTGACTTCAAACCCCAGGCTACCCATCTGCCGTACCTACGGCACGCGTTCCGTCGCCTAGCTGGGGAATTACAATGGTGATAGAAAGCATTTTTCCGCCAGCCGCTTCACAGCATTTGAAGGTGCAAAATCGACCGCCCTCTATACAACCTGTGTTTTGCCTAAAGCCTGAAAGGATAGGCGCGTGGGCCGACGCAAAAGCGGGCCGGCGTCCGGCGTCGTGCGGCTGAAGCTTTTTTGCGTCTTGATTTTTTCGTTCTTTTTTATCAAGAAAAAAGAACATAAGGAAATCAACGATGGAGGTTCTGGAAGCCTCACCAAGCCTTGTCTTGCTTCAATACTGAACGTTTTACATCTTCACAACCACCTTCTCCGTACCTCGGCATCCACATTCATTTCCTCACCAGATTTCTGCGCCGAGGTCGACGGCATTTTTCCTTTTTTACCATGGGTTACAGCCTTCGTGCCTCAGGTCTCACCCACGGCTATTGAAAAGTTTGACCCATTCTGGGTCGCTGCTTCAAACCTATCACAAGAGTGCTTACAACACTTGGATTCGGCTAAGCAACTCCTTTCGATAAATTGGTGAATAAGCAAACTTTTGAATGCCGTTAATTCTGGCGAGCTAACATGATTTAATCCCCTTCCAAATAAGTGATGATCTCAGTATTTGGGAGCAATGCTCTTACTTTTTCAACTTCGCTAGGGGGATAATTATTTCCATTGATGGCTAGAAATTTTAGCGTATTGGCAAGATTGGCCATGGAGTCAGGAAATTTTGTAATTCTATTTCGGCCTAATACTAAGGTGTGCAATTGGGTTAGGTTGCCGATAGAGGCAGGGATTTCAGTGAGGTGATTATACACCATCATGATTTCTTTCAGTTTGCTGAGTTGGCCAATACTTTCAGGGAGTTCTTTTAGTTTACATCCGTTTGCACCGAAGCCTTCCAGATTTTTAAGGCCTCCGAAGCTTTGGGGTAAGTAATGAATTTCTCCGGACAAGATGAAGAACTTTAAGTTACTGAGGTTTCCGAAGCTTTCGGGAAGTGTGGTGAGCTTTACGGTCAAATTGAGTCTTTCGAGCTGTTTAAGGTTCCCGAAATTTTGAGGGACCTCCCTTAACCCAGAAGTATTTCCCACCGAAAAATCTTTTAAATTACTGAGGTTAGAAAAGCTCTCCGGGAGTCTCTGATAGTCTCCGGTGAGCCAGAGAGTGTGGAGTTGGGTGAGTTTGCCGAAATCCTCCGGTAAAATTGCATTAGGGCCGTTGACCCTGAAAAAGCAAAATTCCAAAGCTGACAAATCGGAAAAAGAATTGGGTATGCTTTTAGACAGGTAAGGTCCTCTGAAGGTTCTGAGATTCTTAAGATTTCCAATGTTCTCAGGAAGCTTTTCAATAGTGTTGAGATTCAAGTCAACGTAATCCAAACTGGTTAATTCACTGAAACTTTCAGGTAAATGAGTTATGCCTGCATCGACTAAATCCAAATACTTCAACTTCTTCAAGTTTCCAAAGCTTTCAGGTATTTTCCCTAGATTCGGAACAGTATTGATGACAAGCGTATCCAGTTCTTTTAGATTTCCAATGTCATCAGGAAGGTTTTGAATTTTGTTGTGTGACAAATTCAGATAGGTGAGTTTGTGATAACTTTTGGTGATTACTTCAGGAAATTTGTATAAGGGATTGCCGGGAAGAATGAGCCTTTTAAGATGCTTTAGAGCCTGTAATTCGGGAAACCTCTCTAAATCCTCAAATATCCAAGCTCTTCCAACACCTAACATAGTTATCTCTATCACGTCTCCATTTTCATTTTCCTTGTAATAATAGTGATCATCCAAAATCCCCAGTGATTCCAGTGCCTCTCGTTGTTGGTATTCTCCACTGGTAAATTCGAGCGTGTCAGATGCAGATTTGCTTCCGTACCAAGTAGTCCAAATGATTTTGATGGTGGCATTTTCTAATCCGTAAACTTTGATATTGGGATATTCGTCCTCAGGCTTGTAGGTTCCTGTACTCATTCCGACCAGATTTTTGTAATCACCCAGAATGGTCCACTTTCCCCGATCATATTCTTTCCCGTGGAGTTCAATTCTTGTTTGGTGAAAATCAGCTTTGGATTCGGTGATTTCAGTTTCTAAAGGAGTAAATGAAACTTTGACCGTATCCTCAATTTTCTTGCTGTTTTTCCAAAGTTCCCAAAGTAATAGGTACTCTTCTCCAGGCATGCCGTGGAAAAAGGTTTTTGGATCACTTTCATCAGAAAAGTAAACTTTATCTTCTATCAGTCCGCTTAATATGGTCCATTTTCCCTGCTCATTCGGTTTAAGAGAGTCCGCGGTAAGCCTTACACTAAAGTCTTCCACATCCAAGACATCTTTCCCTCCATGGCTGGGAGGTGGCAATTTGATGTCATTTGGTTTTTCTTCTATCTCCTGACATGAATAGAGTGATGCAATAAAGAGGAAGAAGATTGGTAATAGGAACGTCCTTTTCATGAGGTGGGAAAGTGAATTGTCTTGAAAGGAAATGGTTAATTCTGACTGGGAACTTCAAAAAATCCTAAAGGATCAGTTTTAATAAAGAGCAGCTTTTCGTCACAGTCGAAAAAATTCATGTTTTCTCTGCTGCCTGCAATTCGAAATCCATGATCACTATCCACCAGAATGTCTTTGGCAGACACATTCGTCATGGTTTCTCCATAGGATTTTCTCCACTGTACAGACCTGTCAGCGCCAAATTTGACAATTCCTATATGACTCTGATAAGAATAGGCATCTTCCATTCCAATTGCAACTAAACCATGCTCATGAGTCTCTTTGACTGAATGGAAAAAATGGTAAGAATCTATATGGTCCCAAAGTTTTTCACCGGTTGAACGAACTTCAAAAATTCGGGCACTGTACGATTGGGAATTACCGACACTGACTCCTCCAAAAACAATATTTCCGTTTTCAAGCTCGATAAGCGTTTCTGGAATATCGAAGTTAGAATCACCGTATGTTTTTTCCCATTTGACCTCTCCTGAAAATGAAAGTCTCAAAAGCCAAAAATCATATTGATCACAATAGCCTATATTAGATCCCTGTTGGGGACATCCAGTGGTGTCTTTTCTTCCAAGAATTACCAAATCATTTTCGCGGGAAATCACTATTCTCTTAAAGGTACTTCGCGGGTATTGGTCAAAGAATTTTTCCCATAGAATTTCTCCTTCAGGACTTAATTTCATCAATACTCCCCGATTAAGATCACCAATAAGGAAGATTTCTTCATTCTGATCTTCTACGATATCTTGAATTTCGACTCCGCCTATACCCCGATTAAACAGTTCAATAGCTTTTACCCAAATCTCATTTCCGTCGGCGTCTAGCTTGATTACATGGTGATTACTCATGATCAAAAGGCCTGTTTTAGTTAAGGTAGCCTGGATTTCCCAATAATCTCCATTCTCATAGGGATAGGATTTCATCCAAATGGGATTCCCCAATGGATCTATTTTGGCAACAAAGTTGAAATAGTTGGAGCCGTTCTCAGACGACTTTCCTATTGCCAGGTAATTTCCATCCGGTGCCTTAAAAAGTTTTTGGATGAAGCCGGAAATACACTCCTGATTCATGCTGAAATTCAGATATTTCAGGAAAGTTTGGTAATCTCTTTTTGTGGTAAACTCAAAGTCCACCGAGTACGCATTCCCCTGAGGATCTTTGGCCACCACTTTACCTTTGTAATCTGTCAATCCCTTGAGTCCATTTATGACCAGGTTTGTTTCAGCGTGGTTTTCTGCTAATGTACTATCTCCCAAAAGGATAGTATATTTATTTTTAAAGCCCTCAGGGTCTTTGGACTTTTCCCAACTTAAAAAAGCTTTGTCGTAGGAGACGCTATCCACAGAAACGGTAAATTTCTCAGGAGGCAGATTTTTTTCACTTCCATCATCTGGCAAATCCGGATTTTGACCATCTTCAGAAAGTCCTTCACAGGAAAACAAAAGTGCCAAAATGGCCAATAGTAAAAAGTTAAGCTTCATAGTTAATATCCTTTTCTTAAACCCAAAAATGAATTATTTTTATAATAATAATTTATCAGTTGATTGTTTTTAAGGGTCCTTTTGCAAAGGATTGATATCCAATTGAATTAATTTTTTTGCCCAATTATTTTTGGGGATTTGTAATCCCAAACACCAACCAGTTTCCATTGCGCTGGCATCAGATTTTCGTTTCCAAACGATGATTTCGGGCCATCGCTGGGTTTTTTTGACATTTTTTCCCCGGGTTGCGTCGTGCCTCCTTACCCGGGGTTATTGAAAAGTTTGACCCTTTAAGGGTCATTTATCCATTGTCCCGCTTCTCCACCGATACCTATCGGTGCTGGACAATTATTCAGATAGCAACCCATTCATCCCATTCCTGCTGAAAACTTCGGATCGAGTATTTTTTGAGAAAAACCGGCAATTCTCAACCAATTGGCGAAAACCGCACAGACCGCACATTCAATTGATAGTCAATTCACTAGCCTGCACCTTAGCTCCATGTTTAACCTAAACCCCATATACATATGGCAAAACAGACAGGAGTGATCACACTCAAAGGGCCGGTCGGGAGACTGTCCTTTTATAAAACCAGAAACGGCTACCTGGCCCGCGAAAAGGGCGGCGTGGACAAATCCCGGATCATGAACGATCCCCGGTATGCCCGCACCCGGGAGAATATCCGCGAGTTTACCGACAATGCCAACTCCTCCAAACTGCTGCGGGATGCGCTGCGTCCGGTGATCTCCAAGATCGGAGACCGCCGGCTGAATCTGCGCATCACCCAGAT